>NZ_CP102929.1:5312500-7238275 GCF_024734645.1 Pseudomonas sp. CBS
CTTAGAAGCAGCCACCCTTTAAAGAAAGCGTAATAGCTCACTAGTCGAGTCGGCCTGCGCGGAAGATGTAACGGGGCTCAAACCATACACCGAAGCTACGGGTATCACCTTCGGGTGATGCGGTAGAGGAGCGTTCTGTAAGCCTGTGAAGGTGAGTTGAGAAGCTTGCTGGAGGTATCAGAAGTGCGAATGCTGACATGAGTAACGATAATGGGTGTGAAAAACACCCACGCCGAAAGACCAAGGTTTCCTGCGCAACGTTAATCGACGCAGGGTTAGTCGGTCCCTAAGGCGAGGCTGAAAAGCGTAGTCGATGGAAAACAGGTTAATATTCCTGTACTTCTGGTTATTGCGATGGAGGGACGGAGAAGGCTAGGCCAGCTTGGCGTTGGTTGTCCAAGTTTAAGGTGGTAGGCTGGAATCTTAGGTAAATCCGGGATTCTAAGGCCGAGAGCTGATGACGAGTTATCTTTTAGATGACGAAGTGGTTGATGCCATGCTTCCAAGAAAAGCTTCTAAGCTTCAGGTAACCAGGAACCGTACCCCAAACCGACACAGGTGGTTGGGTAGAGAATACCAAGGCGCTTGAGAGAACTCGGGTGAAGGAACTAGGCAAAATGGCACCGTAACTTCGGGAGAAGGTGCGCCGGTGAGGGTGAAGGACTTGCTCCGTAAGCTCATGCCGGTCGAAGATACCAGGCCGCTGCGACTGTTTATTAAAAACACAGCACTCTGCAAACACGAAAGTGGACGTATAGGGTGTGACGCCTGCCCGGTGCCGGAAGGTTAATTGATGGGGTTAGCTAACGCGAAGCTCTTGATCGAAGCCCCGGTAAACGGCGGCCGTAACTATAACGGTCCTAAGGTAGCGAAATTCCTTGTCGGGTAAGTTCCGACCTGCACGAATGGCGTAACGATGGCGGCGCTGTCTCCACCCGAGACTCAGTGAAATTGAAATCGCTGTGAAGATGCAGTGTATCCGCGGCTAGACGGAAAGACCCCGTGAACCTTTACTATAGCTTTGCACTGGACTTTGAATTTGCTTGTGTAGGATAGGTGGGAGGCTTTGAAGCGTGGACGCCAGTTCGCGTGGAGCCAACCTTGAAATACCACCCTGGCAACTTTGAGGTTCTAACTCAGGTCCGTTATCCGGATCGAGGACAGTGTATGGTGGGTAGTTTGACTGGGGCGGTCTCCTCCTAAAGAGTAACGGAGGAGTACGAAGGTGCGCTCAGACCGGTCGGAAATCGGTCGTAGAGTATAAAGGCAAAAGCGCGCTTGACTGCGAGACAGACACGTCGAGCAGGTACGAAAGTAGGTCTTAGTGATCCGGTGGTTCTGTATGGAAGGGCCATCGCTCAACGGATAAAAGGTACTCCGGGGATAACAGGCTGATACCGCCCAAGAGTTCATATCGACGGCGGTGTTTGGCACCTCGATGTCGGCTCATCACATCCTGGGGCTGAAGCCGGTCCCAAGGGTATGGCTGTTCGCCATTTAAAGTGGTACGCGAGCTGGGTTTAGAACGTCGTGAGACAGTTCGGTCCCTATCTGCCGTGGACGTTTGAGATTTGAGAGGGGCTGCTCCTAGTACGAGAGGACCGGAGTGGACGAACCTCTGGTGTTCCGGTTGTCACGCCAGTGGCATTGCCGGGTAGCTATGTTCGGAATAGATAACCGCTGAAAGCATCTAAGCGGGAAACTAGCCTCAAGATGAGATCTCACTGGAACCTTGAGTTCCCTGAAGGGCCGTCGAAGACTACGACGTTGATAGGTTGGGTGTGTAAGCGCTGTGAGGCGTTGAGCTAACCAATACTAATTGCCCGTGAGGCTTGACCATATAACACCCAAGCAATTTGCGTCGAAGAGACCAGATTGCGGTGTGTGAAGACGAAACGAACCGAAAGTTCGAGATACTCACAAAACACCGAAGCTATCACATACCCAATTTGCTGAAGCGAGGCCATCTGGCCACGACTCAGTACCCGAATTTCTTGACGACCATAGAGCATTGGAACCACCTGATCCCATCCCGAACTCAGCAGTGAAACGATGCATCGCCGATGGTAGTGTGGGGTTTCCCCATGTGAGAGTAGGTCATCGTCAAGATTAAATTCCAGAACCCCTGATTGCTAACGCAATCAGGGGTTTTGTTTTGGGCGGTCGGAAACTATACCGACATGCTCGATATACAACGGCACCCCGACAAATTTGCACAGTTATTTCTGAACCAGAACACTAGAATAGGCACCTAACCTTTTTTAGAGTCCGAGCCCTATATGCCCGACCCGGTTGATGCCCTTGAGGCGTCAGACTTACCGCTGGACGAACTCGTGGCATGCCATGAGTGCGACTTGTTGATGCGCAAGCCGGAGCTTGCCCGCGGTGAAAAGGCCCAATGCCCACGCTGCGGCTACGAGCTGTACGCTCACCGCCACAACGTCGTTGAACGAAGCCTGGCGTTAGTGATTGCCGCGCTGCTGTTGTACGTCCCCGCGAACTTTTTACCCATCATGCAGCTCAATCTACTCGGGCAGTCCTCGCAGGACACCGTGTGGACCGGCGTGGTCGGTCTGTTCGACACTGGTATGCAAGGCGTCGCCGTGGTGGTGTTCCTCTGCAGCATGGGCATTCCATTGCTCAAGCTCCTGTGCCAACTGGCGGTATTGCTGAGCATCCGCTGGAACATCGGCCGCAGCTACGGTCTGCTGTTTTATCGCATCTACCATCATCTGAAAGACTGGGGGATGCTCGAGGTCTACCTGATGGGCGTGCTGGTGGCGATCGTAAAACTGGCCGACATGGCCACCATCACCGTTGGGCTGGGCCTGGCCTGCTTCGTAAGTCTGTTAATGGTCCAGATACTGCTGGAGGTGGTCATGTCACCTCACCAGATCTGGGAAGCGCTGTCAGGAGAGGATGCTCATGCGGGCGATTGATGCGGGCATTCTGATCTGTACCGAATGCCACGAACTGAACAAACAAGACCCGGACACCGACGAGCAAACCTGCACCCGTTGCGGCGCGCTGGTCCACGCCCGTCGTCCGAACAGCCTGACGCGCACCTGGGCGCTGCTGATCACGGCAGCCATCTTGTACATCCCGGCCAATTTGTTGCCGATCATGACCGTCAGCTCCCTGGGCCAAGGCGATCCGAGCACCATCATGTCCGGCGTGATCCAGTTGATGCAGCACGGCATGTTCCCGATCGCCGCTGTAGTGTTCATCGCCAGCATTCTGGTGCCCACCTTCAAGCTGGTGGGCATCGGCTTGTTACTGTTCTCGGTGCAACGTCACCAACCACTTTCCGCGCAACAACGCATTATCATGTACCGCTTTATCGAGTTCATTGGCCGTTGGTCCATGCTGGATATCTTCGTGATTGCCATCCTGGTGGCGGTCGTAAACTTTGGGCGACTTGCCAGTGTCGAGGCCAATCTCGGTGCCGTGGCGTTCGCCAGTGTGGTGATCTTGACGATGCTTGCCGCAGTAACTTTCGATCCCCGACTGATTTGGGATAACACGGAGTCGGACGACGACCATGAGTGATTTGCCTAAGGCTAAAACCCGCCCAGCTTCCAACTGGTCGGCCATTTGGGTGCTGCCCCTGATTGCCCTGATCATCGGTGGCTGGTTGGGATGGCGTGCATACAACCAGCAAGGTATCGAGATTCAGGTACGCTTTGAAAGCGGCGAAGGCATCCAGGCCAACAAGACCGAAGTGGTCTACAAAGGCATGTCCGTGGGTAAGGTCAAAACCCTGGCCCTGGATGACGAAGGTAACAATCGTGGGGTGATTGCTACCATCGAGATGAACAAGGATGTGGAGCAATACCTCAAGACCAACACCCGCTTCTGGCTGGTAAAGCCGAGTGTCAGCCTGGCCGGGATCACTGGGCTGGAAACCCTGGTCTCGGGTAACTACATCGCCGCCAGCCCGGGCGATGGCGAGCCGACGCGCAAGTTCAAGGCCCTGTCCGAAGAACCGCCCTTATCCGACGCCAAGCCCGGCCTGCACCTGACGATCAAAGCTGATCGCCTCGGCTCGCTGAACCGCGGCAGCCCGGTGTTCTATAAGCAAATCCAGGTCGGCCAGGTCAAAAGCTACCTGCTCTCCGAAGACCAGACCACCGTTGAAATCAAGGTCTACATCGAGCCGACCTACGCCAGCCTGGTGCGCAAACACACGCGTTTCTGGAACGCCAGCGGCATCAGCATCGACGCCAACCTCTCCGGCGTAAAAGTGCGCAGTGAATCCCTGGCCAGCATCGTTGCCGGCGGTATCGCCTTCGCCACGCCGGAGAACCGCAAGGACAGCCCGCCGACGGACCCTAGCCTACCGTTCCGCCTGTACGAAGACTTTGATGCAGCCGCTGCGGGCATCAAGGTCAAAGTCAAACTCACCGACTTCGAAGGTCTCCAGGCGGGTCGCACGCCGGTGATGTACAAAGGCATCCAGGTCGGTAGCTTGAAGACCCTGAAGATCGACCCGGATCTTTCCAGTGCCAATGCCGAACTAACCCTCGACCCACTGGCCGAAGACTACCTCGTTCAGGACACCCAATTCTGGGTGGTCAAACCCTCCATCTCCCTGGCCGGCATCACCGGGCTGGAAGCGTTGGTCAAAGGTAACTACATCGCGATCCGTCCCGGCGACAAGGGCAGCGCGCCACAACGGGAGTACGTCGCCCGGGCCAAGGCGCCGCCACTGGACCTGCGTTCCCCTGGCCTGCACATGGTGTTGTTCACCGACAACCTCGGTTCCCTGGACGTCGGCAGCCCGATCCTCTACAAACAGGTCAAGGTCGGTTCCGTACAGAGCTACCAGTTCTCCCGCAAGAACAAGCAATTGGTGATCGGCGTCCATATCGAGAAAGAGTACGAAGGCCTGGTCAACGGCTCGACCCGATTCTGGAATGCCAGCGGCGTGACCCTGACTGGCGGACTTACCGGCGGCATCCAGGTGAAGAGTGAATCCCTGGCCAGCCTGATGGCGGGCGGTATCGCCTTCGAAACCCCGGAGCCAAATGTACCGCTGAAAAAGCGCATCCCGCGTTTCCGTCTGTTCCCGGACCGCGAAGCCGCCAACCAGCACGGTACGCTGGTGACCATCAAGGTCGACCGCGCCGACGGCCTGCGCCCAGGTACGCCGGTACGCTTCAAAGGCCTGGATGTAGGCAAGATCGAAAGCGTCGACTTGAGTGCCGACATGCAATCGGTCCTGCTCAGCGCGCGCATCACCCAAGTGGCCGATCGCATCGCCCGGGCCGGCAGTCAGTTCTGGGTGGTCAAGCCTGAACTCGGGCTGATGAAAACGTCGAACCTGGAAACCCTGGTGACCGGCCAGTACATCGAAGTACAGCCGGCGACCAAAAGCAACGGCCCACAGAAGAGTTTCGTCGCGTTGGACAAGCCGCCAGAAGCCGTTCACCAGGAGGAGGGCCTGAGCCTGGTACTCAGCGCCGCACGACGTGGCTCGTTGAAGGAAGGCGTTCCGGTCACTTACCGCGAAGTCACCGTAGGCAAAGTTACCGGCTACGAGCTGGGCCAGACCGCCGACCGCGTGCTGGTCCACATCCTGATCGAGCCGAAGTACGCGCCTCTGGTGCGCAGTGGCAGCCGGTTCTGGAACACCAGCGGTTTTGGTCTCGACTTCGGCCTGTTCAAGGGCGCGACGGTACGCACCGAATCCCTGGAAACCCTGGTCGCCGGCGGCATCGCCTTTGCCACGCCGGACGGCGAGCGCATGGGCAACGCTGCACGGCCCCAGCAGACCTTCCCGCTGTTCGACAAGTTTGAAGATGAATGGCTGACCTGGGCGCCTAAAATCCCACTCGGCAAATAGGCCGAGGCGCGGCCTTCGCGAGCAAGCCCGCTCCCACATTTGACCCAGTTCCCCTGAAGGAACCCGATTGAATGTGGGAGCGGGCGTGCTCGCGAAGAGGTCCTCAAAAACACCAGAAAAAAGGCCGCGATCCAGAAGATCGCGGCCTTTTTGCATTTCAGCGCGGCTGATTAAACCTCATCCAACTCCGGCTCATCCGCCTGCACATTCACCGTCGCCTTCACCACATCGTGACGACGGATGTATTTCCAGTCCGCCTCATCAATGTAGATCCCGTTCGGTCCGCTGCCGCCTTCCAGGTCAATCGCCACCTGGGCGGAGACCTGCGGCTTCACACTGGCCAGAATCGGCACGAAGCCCAGCTGCAAGCTGGTTTCCAGCAACGCCGCCTGGTTCTTCTCATCGATATCCGCAGCCTCGTCGAGGTAGTACGGCAAGCGCACGCGCCCGGCCTGGTCGCGATCCATCAAGTGCAGCAACAAGTACATGTTGGTCAGCGCCTTGATGGTCATGGTGGTGCCGTTAGAGGCGGCGCCATCAATGTCGGTGTGAATGATCGGCTGGCCGTTGACCTTGGTGATCTCGAACGCCAATTCGAACAAGTCCTTGAGGCCCAACTGGTTATGGTTGGCCGCAACCAGGCGCGCCAGGTATTCCTTGGCTTCCTCGTTCTTGTTGTCCTGCTCGGCGCTCTGGCTCAGGTCGAAGACCGACAGGGTTTCACCCTCTTCATACTGACCGGCACTGTGGATGATCTGGTCGATATGCTTCAGGGCTTCCTTGTTCGGCGCGAGCACGATGCGGAAGCTCTGCAGGTTGGACACCTGGCGCTTGTTGATCTCACGGTTGAACAACGCCAACTGATGCTCAAGGCTGTCGTAGTCGCTGCGGATATTGCGCAAGGTGCGCGCGATATCGGTGACCGCCGCACGCCGCGCCTTACCCAGCGTCAGGGCTTCATCGGTACGGTGCGCGTAAGCGTTGATCAGCAGGTGCAGGCGGCGCTCCATATCGTCTTCACTGTCGAACTTGGCCACGCCCTTGAGGCGCACCTGTGCATACAGCGCGTCGATCTGGCCGTCAGCGCGCAGCAAGCCCTGCCAGCTGTCCTGATAGTCATTGAGCAGCGGCAGCAGGTTTTCCATGGAGTCGTCGACCGGGTCCATGAACGGCGTACCAAACGGCAAGTCCGCCGGCAGCAACTGGCGACGACGCAACGCGTCATCCAGCGTGCGCTGCTTGGCTTCCATATCACCAATCTGGCGGCCGACCAGTTGCAGCTTGGCCGACAGTTGCTGGACGCGTTCGGTAAACGCATCGCTGGAACGTTTCAATTCGTCCTGGGCCGCCTCCATCTGCGCCAGGCTTTCCAGCTTCTCGCCTTCTTCTGCGCTCAGGGTTTGCGAGCGGCGGAAATCTTCCAGCGCCTTCTGTGCGTCCAATACCTGTTGGTACAGCGCTTCAGTCTGAGTCTTGCTCGCCGCGCGGTCAGACGCCACGGCTTGCTGGGTTTTCAGTTGCTTGAGTTCTTTTTCCAGGCGTTCTTTCTGGTCGCGCAACGCAGCGCGGTCAGCCAATGCCTGCAATGCCGGCGGCTCGATATGCGAGATATCGATGGCCAACCCCGGCACTTCAAAACGCTCACCCTTGAAGCCATCGAGGATCTGCTCCAGGGATTTCACCCACAGGCCGTCTTCATCCAGGGTGATGCCATGCTCACCCAGCGGCAAGCTGAACAGCGAACTGTTGAATAAGCGCATCAGACGCTCGACATCCTGCTGCGAGAATTCTTCCCGCAGCTTGGCGTAGCTGTTGTTGTCGGCGTGATCGAGTTGCTGTTTCACCGACTTCAGGCGTTTTTCCAGGTCCCGCAGACGCTCGTCCAGATCCTCGGCACTGAACTGGCGTGACTGCGCCAAGGCACCGGCCAATTCATCGTGAGCATCCTTGGCGGCCAGCAACTGCTGCTCCAGCACCTTGACGTCATCCACCAGGGCGAAGCGATGCTTGAGCACCGACAGCTCACCGAGCCAGCGCTGGATGCCGCTGATTTCCCGCTCCAGGCGCATCAGCTCCTGAGTGCCGCCGCGCTGGTCGTTTTGCAGTGCGTCTTGCTCGTTGCGGTAATGCTCGGCCTGAATCGTCAGCTCTTCCTTGCGCGCACTGGCGTAGTCCGACCAGGTGCCCAGTAACGAATCCAGCAGCGGCGACAGGCGATGTAGTTTGCCCCGCAGAATTTCCCGCTGTTTCACGCCATTGGACAGCGCTTCCACCAGCGGCCCGGCGGCTACCAATGAGTTGTAGTCCTGCTCCATGCGTCGTACATCACGGAAGGCTTCTTCACACGCGGCGATGTAATCGACACTGCCGGAACGCAGGCTGTGTTCGAACGCATCCAGGAACAGTTGCTTCAACTTGGCTGCGGTAATTTCCCGCATGTGCAGCAAGTTGATAAACAACGCACGGAAGGTCTTCAGGCTTTGCTCGCTGGTGGAGCGCAGCGGAATCAGGGTCAGGTCCAGCGGGATCGACGTGTGGCCGCCCACCAGCAAACGTCGCAGTTCATCCGGCTTCAGTTCGTAGGCTTTCAGGCCTTCACGCTCAAGGTTGGTGAACAGCTCTTTCTGGCGCAGGCAGGTGTCGTTCTTCTGGTAGTGCGCCAAATCCAGTTTGCCGGCGTAGGCGAAGAACTGGTGACCGAAACCACCGCCCGGGCCGCGACCGACCACGCCGATCACGTGCGGGCCGTGGGGCAGGGCCACTTCCACCAGGATATAGCTGGTGTCGGTAGCAAAGTAGAAACGCCGGGATTGTTCCAGGGTGTACTTGCCGAAACTCATGTCCGACATGCGTGCCAGAATCGGGAACTGCAAGGCGTTGATCGAAGCCGATTTGCCGAGGTTGTTCGCGCCATACACCGACAACGGCTCTTCCAGCGGGAACAAACCCAGGCTGTAACCGGCGGTGTTCAAAAGGGCGAAGCGGCGAATGCCGTAGCGTTCCTTGCTCATGCGTCGGTCTCCTGTTCTTCGGCAATGGCACGGGCCAGGGCGTCTTCTTCGCTTTCGTCCGCAAAGTCACTCAAGTCCAGCGGGTCATCGGTCTTCAGCAGTTTTTCATCGCTGTCTTCGTCGATGATCACCGGGGCCGGCAACGGCAACACGCTGTGGATGCTCGCGGCGAGGTCGCGGTCCTGCTGGACCGAGAGGCACACATCGAGGAAGCGGTGCATCGGCGGCAGGAAGCGGTAGATGCCGTTCTCTTCACCGGCAAAACCCAGCTGGGTCATGCGGCGCATGATTTTTTCTTCCAGTTCCTCGACGGTCTGCACTTCGGCCTGGATAAACAGGTCGCGGTACTTTTCCAGCAACGACGGCAACTCATCGCGGCCCAGGCTCCCACCGTCAAGCACGGCGATCGGGTCGCGGCCCTGGTCGGCCAGGTGCTCGACGATGATGAAGGTGAACAACGCCAGGCGCTGGGCGGTCTTGTTGACCTGCGCGGCGGCCACGGCCGAGTCCGGTACGAAGTAGTAGAAACCTCGGGTGTCGCACACCAACTCAAAGCCCAGGGCCTTGAACAGCGTGCGGTACTGGTCCTGGAAGTTCGACAGTTGGGCGTACAGCTCCGGGTCGCGGCGGCTGACGTGGTAACCCTTGAACAGCTCGCGAAAGATCGGCGCCAGCTGGGACAGTTCGGATAGATCAAGATGCATGCGAAGTCCTTACATAAGCAATGCTCGCAGAATTCTCGGCAGAGTCAGGCGTGGCCGGGAGCAGGGCGAATGAGCGCAGGCTGACCTGGTGCTCGTGAGTGTGGTAATCCCGTCGTTCCAGACGTTCGCGCTTGAAGCGTTTCTCCCGCGACAGGCGTGAGAACCAGTACAGCAACTCGTCGGTTGCGCCGTCCGGCTCCTGCTCCAGCAGCCAGGTCATCAGGTCGGGCATCGGCAGCGCGTCTTCGCAGCGCTCGAGCATCTCCTTGACCGTGCGCGGCGCGCGAGGGGCTTCGCCCTTGTGGGATTTGTGCGCCTTGGGGAAACGCGCCGGCTTCGGTTCGAAGTTGGCCAGGGCGTACACATAGGCTTCAACCTGGCTCGCACTGCCAAGAAAGGTGCTTTGCGGCCGGGTGAACATCGGCATCGCTGCTTGCGGCACCGCGTCCAGGCCCTTGCGGCGAATCGCCGACAAGGCCAGCGCGGCTCCACGGGTCACGGCGTTGTGCCGGCGCGCTTCTTCCCGCAGCGGCAGCAGCAGTTCCCGGGCGTGACGCAAGGTCAGCTGGGCGCTGGTCTGCATTTCGAGGATGCGCGCGTGGGTGCGCAGCAGCATGTCGTCGTCCACCAGGTGGCCGAGGCGCTGCTGTTCGGTAAGCATGCGCAACAGCACGTTCTCGACCTTGCGCACGCCTTGTTCGAAGGCGCCGTCGGCGTTGACCAACTGAATCATCGGTTCGACGTATTCGTCCCAGGTCGCCAGTACTTCGGCGTAACGCTGACGCAACGGGATCTGCCGGTCGCTGGTCTTGGCGCGGTCGGCCACGGCCGCGAGGGCCTGTTCGTCGTTGGCGAGTTTTTTCAGCACGTCGCGCACGCGCATGTCCAGCAGGCGCAATTGGCGCGCCAGGTCATGGCCGTCACGGATGTCGAAGGCGTCCTGGATATAGCCCGCCAGGCGCTCAAGGTGGCGCAGGTAGGCTTCGATCTCCAGGCACAGGCCTAGCCGGTGCTCCTTGCGAAGATACGCCAGGAAGTCGTGGATCTGCGCATTGAGCTCGAAACGGTTCGGGCTCTTGGCGACAGGCACCAGGATATCCAGGCGAATCCACACATCCAGCAGGCTGGTGATGTCCTGTGGCGTGCTGTCCAGTTGTTGGGCAGCCAGTTGGGCGCGCAGTTCGCTGAGGCTCAGGGTGCCTTGGTCGAAGTGTTCGCACAGTGGCTCAAGCAGGGCCCAGTGTTCGGCGAGGGCGCGCAAGACGCGCTTGGGTTCGATCATCGGAATGGCCGGCTGGTTAGCGATTAAAAGCGGCGATTGTACTGCATCGGGGGTGGGATTTATCCACAGCCGGTCGTGAGGCGCTCACCGGAGCGATCAACTGCGGGCGATCTTCGTCGAAGGGCGGTAGAATCCCCGTTCTTTAGTTATCCACAAGTGGCCGACCTTTGCTTATCGAGTCCCGACGTCGCGCTTACTTGACCGCCATGCAGGTGGTCAACTGGCTGCCGCGCACTGAATTACCGTTCGCCGCCCCTTCGCGGCCCGAGCTGCTGGAGGCCTCGGAACCGTTCGAGGCTTTCGGGCCTTCGGGTGAGGAGGCGGCTGCGCCGGTGCCGCTGGTCAAGCCCGTGGCAGAAACCCCGGTGGTCCGGCCAAAGGTCGAAGTGCCGCGCCCGTCGCCGGTGGCCAAGCCGGTCGTCGCCGAGGAGGCACCTGCCGTGGTCAAGGCTCCGGTCGTGCCGCCGCCGCGCTTTGCCCTGCAACTGCTGCGGGCCGGGCGATGCCTGTTGCTGGTGGAGTTGCCGACAGGCGAGCGCTTCCAGACCCGCGACCCGGCCTATCTGCTGCTCAAGGACATGTTGCGTGCCGCCGGTCTGCCCGACAGTCCGCAGATCGTCGGCGAGCCGGTGCGCTGGCCGCTGCTGGCCCGGGGCACCATGGACCAGGGGCCGGAAGCCGCGCGGGATTTTGTGCAAGGTTTTGTCTCGGCGCGCCTGGAAGACGAACCCTGCGTGTGCCTGTGGCTGATCGGCTTGCCCGCCGTGCGTTTTGCCGGCGAAGCCAACGCCGAGGCCTGGTACCGCGAACTGCAGGTCGAAGGCCTGGGCTCTGTCTGGGCCCTGCCGGGCCTGGAACTATTAATGGAAGAGCCACAGCGTAAGGCTGATGTCTGGCAAGCCATGCGCCGGCTGATGGCGCGCTGGAAAAGTACCGATGAGTGAAGCTTTATCTTTCCGCCCGATGACCGAGGCGGACCTCGACGCTGTACTGAAGATCGAATACGCAGCGTTCAGCCACCCCTGGACCCGCGGGATTTTTCTCGATGGGCTGGGCAAGTACCAGATCTGGCTGATGTTCGAAGGTGAGCAGCAGGTGGGCCACGGGGTGGTGCAGATCATCCTCGATGAAGCGCATTTGCTGAACATCACCGTCAAGCCGGAAAACCAGGGCCGTGGCCTGGGTTTAAGCCTGCTGGAGCACCTGATGTCCCGGGCCTACGAGGCCAAAGCGCGGGAATGTTTCTTGGAAGTGCGCGACAGCAACACCGGCGCGTTCCGGCTGTATGAGCGTTACGGTTTCAACGAAATTGGCCGCCGGCGGGATTATTACCCCGCCGTCGGTGGTCGCGAAGATGCGGTCGTGATGGCCTGCACCCTGGTCGACTAAACACAGGGCCCAATGTGGGAGCGGGCTTGGTGGGAGCGGGCTTGCTCGCGAATACGGTGGTCCAGTCGCCAGATGTAATGACTGACGCACCGCCTTCGCGAGCAAGCCCGCTCCCACATCTAGTTCGGCAGCGTGTCAGCGGTTGCCGTCTACTGGATCGATATCGGCCAGTTCGGCTTCATCCAGGCCATTGCCGCCGCCAATTTCGTCTTCGTCGACGATGCTCAGGTCCCAATCGGCCTGTCCATCTTCACCTTCTTCCCGCGCATCCCGCGCACCATCCTCGCGGATCAGGGTTTCCGGGCTCATGTCATCATCGGTTGATTCATGATCAGCGGTGGAAGCCCCGGTCATCCCGGCCTCGCGTACCCGTTCGTCGGGCATCAGATGCTCGCGTTCGCGAGGTGGAATCTCGTCGCCGATCTCCGCCGTCGGTTCTTCCTCGTCAAAATCCAGTTCCCGCATGGAGCCCATGCGGTCTTCGTTATCATCAATCGGCTCCGGTTGGGTGGCGCCGAACGGACGTCGTGAATCAGTCATGGCGATTCCTCATACTGTGGGGCTTATAGTGTGTGGACAGGCATGGCTCCCCAAGATTCAAGTAATTGCCAGCCGGCTATCTTTATTCTCGGCGTGACCCGGATGGGCGGTCGTCTGTCAAAGCTGCGCATCATTCCTGAGGCTTTCCCTGATGAACGAACTACAAGACCTGCTTGATAACAACGAACGCTGGGCGGATGCGATCAAACAGGAAGATCCCGAATTCTTCGCCAAGCTCGCCCGCCAGCAAACCCCGGAATACCTGTGGATCGGCTGTTCCGACGCCCGCGTACCGGCCAACGAGATCGTCGGCATGCTGCCGGGCGACCTGTTTGTGCATCGCAACGTGGCTAACGTGGTGCTGCACACCGACCTCAATTGCCTGTCGGTGATCCAGTACGCGGTTGACGTGCTCAAGGTCAAACACATCCTGGTCACCGGCCACTATGGCTGCGGCGGTGTACGCGCCTCGATGCAGGACAACCAGTTGGGCCTGATCGACGGCTGGCTGCGCACGATCCGTGACCTGTACTACGAAAACCGCGACGTGCTGGCCCAGTTGCCCACGGAAGAGGAACGCGTCGACCGCCTGTGCGAGCTGAACGTGATCCAGCAAGTGGCCAACGTCGGGCACACCAGCATTGTGCAAAACGCCTGGCACCGTGGGCAGAGCCTGTCGGTTCACGGCTGCATCTACGGGATCAAGGATGGCCGCTGGAAAAGCCTGAACACCACCATCAGTGGCTTCGAGCAATTGCCGCCGCAATACCGCCTGCGTCCGCTGGGAGCGGTCTAAGGGCTTTTGCGTTTGCGCCACTGCTCCATGAACTGTTGACCTTCGGCATTCAACGGCTCCTTCATGCCGGTGATCCAGCCCCGACAGTTGAGCTCGCCACACTGGCAGCGAAACTGTCGGAACAGCACGTCCTCGGTGTGGGCGTAATCCATGGTCAGCAGGGCGCCGGCGGGCACCGGCTGAACGGACCAGAGTTCCAGGTAGGTCATGTCGAGAAATACGTTCGGGTTGCACGAGTGCGAAAGCAAGCCGCTGAACCACGGGTCGTACAAGTGGATGCGCGAGGACATCTGCACCGTATGCAGGCGCCGCTCACTCAGCGCGTAGCCGGACACCTTGGCGATGCGCAGGCGGCTATCGAAGGCGACGCGCGTCTTGATCCCTTCGCCTGAACCCTCCCGGGTACGCACCACTTCATAGTCGCAAGCGCGGGGGTAGCCGTGTTCGGTGAGCACGGTCGCGAAGGGGTAAAGGCAGTCACTCGCAGCGGTTTTAGCCTGATCCATGGCTTGAGTTTTCATGGCTCTCCAGGATGGGGCTGCATCGACCTGCCGGTGGTGTCTGGACTGCCAGTCTTGCAGCGGATGGGCGCCGCTCAAGACTCGCCGAAGTAAGAACCAATTTCTACTGTCAAATCTGACAGTAGAAATTGGCTATTTCTTATGTAGGAAAACGACCCTCTGGTAGCAAGCATCAAAGCGCCGGTGCATCAACCGCCGGTGCCGGCACTGCGCTTTTCAATTGCCGTAGCTGAGTCTTGATGGCGGGCTGGGCGCACTTGGTGTTGGCTTGTTCGGGCGTCAGTTCGCGGATCGAGGTGTAGAACAGTTCGCAGGTCTGCTCCTTGCGGGTCACCTGCCAGGTGTTCATACAGCCTTTGAGCTGCACATTCGGATCGCTGGCGGGCTTCTGGCCCATCGAGGCCTGCCAGCAGGCGGCGCTCAGATCCTGGCCCATCACCTTCAAACCGGCCTCATCGGCCTTTTGCTCGTCACCGTCATAGGTGTCGGGGTTGGCGGCATACCAGATGTAGCTCGGATGGTTGGCCCCCAGCACGGCGACTTTGCTGCCATCGGCCGGACTGATCTGCGCCAAGCCCAACACCCCCACGGTTTGCCCGTATTGCTGCTTGATCCAGCTGCGCACTGGCGCCCCAAAAGCCACCATCGGCAATGCGCCGCCCGCGTGCAGGCTCAGCTCCTTGACCATGCGGGCCTGGTAGTCGGTGAAGTAACCGTACACACCTTCCAGGTCCTTGCCCGCCGTAGCGGGGGCGGCGATCGGGGCGATGTCGATGATGGTCTGGTATTCCGGCGTCTGGGTTGCCGGGATGCCGTTGGCCGTGAGCAGGGTCGCCCAGCGGTCGGTGGTGGCTGACTCCAGGTAGTCCTGGAAGTGCGTCAGGGAGTAATCCGGCGGGAAGTGCAGCAGCTCGATGCTCTTGCGGTTTTCCAGGGCCATGCCCAGCGGCAGGAACAGGTACCAGTTGAACTGCCACTTGCCATCGCCATTGAGTTTGCTGGCGCCCTGGTAAGCCAGGTCGGCGGTGTCGAGCAAGGTGGTCAGCGGCTGGCCATAACCGTCCGGCACGCCGCTGAAGGTGGCAAGCACCTGGTCATGCTCGGTTTTTACACTGACTTTGCCCCGGCTGTAACCGTCACGTTGCAGGCTTTGGTTCAGGTAGTGCTCGACGGTCTGCTCCAGCGTCCAGGGACGAAAGCAGATGACGCTGCAATTGTTCGGGTAGGCGAACAACTGGGTGACCCGTTGCGGGGTACCCAGCGGTACGGTGATGTCAGCCTGTACGACCGCACTCAAGGTCAGTGCGGCCAAGGTGAAGGACAACCTGGAGAGTTTAAACATGGATGATTCCCTGTCAGCGAAAGCCCGTCTGCGCGGGGTGAGTGCCCACCCTCACACAGTAGCGGTTGACCGGGAAAAACGCGTAGAAAAACTGCGCGCTTGTCGCTTTTGAGCAAGTGCGTCTACACCTTGAAGTGCAGCGCGTTGGTCAGGTCACCCATGGGTTTCTGGCCGCGTGCGACCATCGATTCGTCCCGCAGCTTGATGCCGTCGAGTTTCTCCAGCTGGAACACCCGGGTGATCAGGCGCAGGATCGACGCCGTGTCGTACACCGTGTGATCCACCGTGCCCTTGCGCGCGAACGGTGAAATCACCAGCGCCGGAATACGCGTGCCCGGGCCCCAGCGGTCGCCTTTTGGCGGGGCCACGTGGTCCCACCAGCCGCCGTTCTCGTCGACGGTGATGATCACCACCATGTTTTTCCACTGCGGGCTTTCCTGCAGCATCTTCAACGTACGGGTGATATGCCGGTCGCCCGAAGCCACGTCGGCGTAACCGGCGTGCATGTTCAGGTTGCCCTGGGGCTTGTAGAAACTCACCGCCGGCAGCGTGCCGGCCTGGGCGTCGGCCATGAAGTGGTTGGTGCTCGGGTCGTCGCCCAGGCCGCCATCGCGCAGGCGTTTCTTGCGCTCGGTCGGGTTTTCCGGGCCTTGTTGCTTGAAGTAGTTGAACGGCTGGTGGTGGTACTGAAAGCTCGGGATCTTCGGAATCGCTGCCGAATCCTTGTGCTCATCAATCGTCGCCTGCCAGGCGCCGCCGTACCAGGCCCAGTCAACGTTTCTCTTCGACAGCTTGTCGCCGATATGCTCGTGAGACTGTGGGACCAATACGCTGGGCAGGTCCGGCTTGGCGTAGTCCGGGCGTTCCGGGTCGCGGATCCAGGTGGGCCAGTAGGGCGGCGCCATGGTGTTCACCGCATAGCCATCCGGGGTCAATGCGCTCGGACCGAATTGCGGCGGGCCGGTCATCGCGCTGGCGGGGGATTTGTCCAGCGGCTTGAGGCGCGTGTCGGTCGGGTCGTCGCTCTGCAACGTGGCGATCTGCGACTTGGCCACTGAATTGGCAGCGTCCGGGTAGAACGGCACCTGGGCGCTGATCAGGTACTGGTGGTTGAGGTACGACCCGCCAAAGGCGCCCTGGAAGAAGTTGTCGCACAGCACAAATTCCCTGGCCACGTCCCACAGGCGCAGGGAATAGCGGGTTTGCGGGTAATGGCCGAAGGTCAGCGCGCCCGAGTCGGCCCAGGCGACGAAACGGTCGTTCTTGCCGCCGTTAATCTGCATCTGGTTTTGATAGAACACGTGCCACAGGTCACGGGTGATCAAGGCCAGCGGCAGGTCTTCACCGTCCGGGCCTTTCAACGCGAAGGGAGCATTGGGCAAGTGTTGCTGATATTGAGTGGCGCTGGGGTAGATCACCCCGTCGATGGTCTGCGGGCCCAACTGGGTCACGCCGCCCCACACCTCAGGCAAGGTGTCCAGCAGGCTGCCGTCACGGTCGTGTTGCTGGTAGTCGGCGGGCTTGAGCGCGGAGAGCGGGCTCTCCACGCCGGGGAAGTCGGCAAACAGATTGTTGAAGCTGCGGTTCTCGCCGTAGATCACCACCACGGTTTTCACGTTGTCGTGCAGGGCCTTGTCCAGTTCTGCAGGAGTCAGTTCGCGGTCGATCGGCGGGCCCGGCTGCTCAGCTGTGCCGCCGCAGGCGCTCAGGGTGGCTCCGACCCCCAGTACCGCCGCACCACCCAGAAAACGCCGACGGCTAGTGTCTATTGGCGGCTTTTCAGCATTATCGGAAGAAGGGCGATCTTGGTGCTCGTCACTCATTACTGGGGATCCCTACTGGATAGTTGTTGCAATATGTTTCGCGGAAACGGTATCAGCGGATTGTGACGGATGGAAGACACGAGTGGGATGACGCCAGCATGTTTACCCATCCCAAGCACTGCTAGACTGGCACGATATTGCATGCCTCGAGGTGAATCATGAAACCTTCAACCGCCCTTGATCTCAAGAGAGTGGCCGTGCGTGAAGTGGTCGGGCGCTTCCGCACCTCCAATCCCAGGGTATTCGGCTCTGTTTTACTCGGTACCGACAAAGAGGGCAGCGATCTCGATTTGCTGGTTGATGCACTTCCGGGTACCACGCTTTTTGACCTTGGCGGGCTTCAGGTTGAGTTGGAGGATTTGTTGGGGGTCAACGTTGACCTGCTGACGCCTGGCGACCTGCCATTGAAGTTTCGTGCCCAAGTCTTGGCAGAGGCCAGGCCTGTATGACGTCAAATCGTATTGGTGATTACCTGGAGCACATACGCCAGGCATCATCTGACGCGATTACCTTTGTCGACGGTTTGAGCAAGCCTGAGTTTTTTGAAGACAAGCGTACTCAGCAAGCCGTGATCATGAGTTTGATCATCATCGGCGAAGCGTCGACCAAAATAATGGATCAACATCCAGAGTTTGCAGCCGCCCAACCGCAGGTGCCTTGGCGCAGTATGCGAGGGATGCGCAACCGGATTGCCCATGGTTACTTCGATATAAATCTTGAAGTGGTATGGGACACGGTCCAGCACGCGCTACCTGAGCTGCTGAGCAACCTGCCAGCCGCACCCGCCTGAAGAGCGGGTGCAGCTTCGGAAAATTAAGGCATCACCGGCGGCAAATATTTAAGCGTCGTGCCCAGCGCCCACAGCAAAAACAACACCAGCGGCGTATGCACCAGCAACTGCACAAACGAAAAGCCGATCAAGTCCCGCGCCTTCAGCCCCAGCACGCCCAGCAGCGGCAGCATATAGAACGGGTTGATCAGGTTCGGCAGCGCTTCGGCGGCGTTGTAGATCTGCACCGCCCAGCCCAGGTGATATTCCAGGTCATTGGCGACCTGCATCACGTACGGCGCCTCGATGATCCACTTGCCGCCGCCCGACGGGATAAAGAAGCCCAGCACCGCCGAGTACACGCCCATCAACAGCGCGTAGGTGTCGTGGGACGCAATCGAGGTGAAGAAGGTCGAGATATGGTGCGCCAGGGTCGCGCCGTCACTGCCTTTGACCACGGTCATCAACGCCGCAATCGAGCCATACAACGGGAACTGGATCAGTACCCCGGTGGTGGTCGGTACCGCACGGGCCACCGCATCCAGGAAGCTGCGCGGGCGCCAGTGCAGCAACGCACCCACCATCAGGAACAGGAAGTTATAGGTGTTGAGCCCCGAGATCGCGCTGATCGCCGGCTTGGTCGAAAACTCATGGAACAGCCACCCGGCCGCCAGCAACGCCAGCAGGATGGTCAGCAACGGGCTGTGTTCCAGCCATTCGCCCGGGCGGGTTGGTGGATGCGGCTTGGGCAGGTTGAAGGCCGGGTCGACCCCGCAGGCCTTGGCGTCACGGGCGGAGTTCGGCCCGGGCGCGGTGGCGTAGGCGATGATCAGCGAGACCACGATCAGTGCCAGCAACAGCACGCCGGATTGCCACAGAAAGATTGTCTCGGTGAACGGAATCATCCCGGTGATCGACAGAATCGACGGCGGCAAGCTGGCCGGGTTGGCCTGCAACTGCGCCGCCGATGACGACAGCCCCAGCGCCCAAACGGCACCGAGACCGAGGTAGGCCGCAGCACCGGCCGCGCGATAGTCCATGCGCAAATCCGTACGACGGGCCAGTGCACGCACCAGCAAACCGCCGAACACCAACGACAGGCCCCAGTTGAGCAACGAGGCGACCATCGAAATCAGCGCCACCCACGCCACGGCAGAGCGGCCGTTCTTCGGGATGCGCGCCAGGCGATCGATCAGTTTCACGGCGGGTGGGGAGCTGGCGACCACGTACCCGCCAATCACCACAAAAGCCATTTGCATGGTGAACGGGATCAAGCTCCAGAAACCGTCACCAAAGGCCTTGGCGGCCTCGGTCGGCGCGGCGCCCATGCTCAGGGTCGCCACCGCGACAATGATCACGGCGAGGGCGGCAAACACCCAGGAGTCCGGAAACCAGCGCTCGGCGAAGTTTGAACAACGCAGGGCGAATCGGGCGTAGCGGCTGTCTTCGATAGCATCGGCCACGTTCAGTACCTCTATTTGTATTTATTATGGGGGCGGCAGTTTTGCTGCATGTTCCTCTACGGCTATTCATTTGGGAATGTAGTTATCTTCATTGATCAATGAGTAAAGCAAATATATCCAGTGTGATTGCCATCACTCGGCCCAGCTCATAACCTGCAGTCCATTTCGTTTGTCTGCCGAGCTTTTCCATGACTGCCACCTCTTATCCACAGGCGCAGCGTTTCTCCCGCTCCGACTACAAAACCCTGGGCCTGGCCGCCCTGGGCGGGGCCCTGGAAATCTACGACTTCATCATCTTCGTATTTTTCGCGCTCACCCTCAGCCAGCTGTTCTTCCCGCCGGAAATGCCCGAGTGGCTGCGCCTGCTGCAAAGCTTCGGCATCTTCGTCACCGGCTACCTCGCGCGCCCGCTGGGCGGAATCCTGATGGCGCACTTCGCCGATCACCTGGGGCGCAAACGGGTGTTCAGCCTGAGCATCCTGATGATGGCGCTGCCGTGCCTGCTGATCGGGATCATGCCCACCTACGCACAAATCGGTTATTTCGCGCCCTTGATCCTGCTGGCGCTGCGCATCCTCCAGGGCGCGGCGGTGGGCGGGGAAGTGCCGAGCGCCTGGGTGTTTGTCGCCGAACACGCGCCAGATAATCATCGCGGCTATGCCCTCGGCTTCCTGCAAGCCGGGCTGACCTTCGGCTACCTGCTCGGCGCGCTGACGGCGACGCTGCTGGCGCAAGTCTTCACCCCGGCCGAAATCCTCGACTACGCCTGGCGCTTCCCGTTCCTGCTGGGCGGCGTGTTTGGTGTGATCGGTGTCTGGCTGCGACGCTGGCTCAGCGAAACCCCGGTGTTCCTGCAGATGCAGGCCCGCCGCCAGGCCGGCGCCGAACTGCCCCTGCGCACCGTCTTGCGGGAGCACCGCAGCGCGCTGCTGCCGGCGATGATCCTGACCTGCGTACTCACCTCGGCGGTCGTAGTGCTGGTGGTCATCACCCCGACCATGATGCAGAAAACCTTTGGCATGAGCCCCAGCCACACCTTCGCCCTGAGCGCGCTGGGCATCGTGTTCCTGAACATCGGTTGTGTGCTGGCCGGGCTGCTGGTGGACCGCATCGGCGCCTGGCGCGCGGTGTTGGTCTACAGCCTGTTGCTGCCGGTGGGGATTGCCGTGCTCTATGCCAGCCTGATTGCCGGCGGCGTATGGCTGGGCGCGGCGTATGCGATTGCCGGATTGAGTTGTGGGGTGGTGGGCGCGGTGCCGTCGGTGATGGTCAGCCTGTTCCCGGCGCAGGTGCGGGTGTCGGGGATTTCCTTCACCTACAACATTGCCTATGCGCTGTGGGCGAGTACCACGCCGCTGATGTTGATCGCACTGATGCCTACCAGTCCGTGGATCTGCGTGGGGTATTGCGTGGTAATGGGCGCGGTGGGCGCAGTGAGTGCGGCACATTTTGGCAAGCGCCACCCCACCTGATCGTTCCCACGCTCTGCGTGGGAACGCCTCCCTGGACGCTCCGCGTCCGCTCTTGTGACGCTGAGCCTCACGGAATGCATTCCCACGCGGAGCGTGGGAACGATCATTACGTCAGGAAGTGCCACATCAGTAATGTGCCCACCAGGCCCACCACCGACACGATGGTCTGCAACACCGACCACACCCAGATCGTCTGCTTCAGCTGCAAGCCGAAGTACTCACGCACCATCCAGAAGCCGGCATCGTTGACGTGGCAGAAGAACACCGAGCCGGCACCAATCGCCAGGGCAACCAGTGAGCTTTGCGTCGCCGCCAACCCCGCCATCATCGGTGCGAGGATGCCCGCCGTTGTCGTGGTGGCGACGGTCGCCGAACCCGTCGCCTGACGCAGCGCCACCGCAATCAGCCAGGCCAGCAACAGGTACGGCATGTGCGCGCCTTCGGCCACCTTGCTGATGGTCTGGCTCACGCCGGCATCCAGCAGGGTTTGCTTCAACCCGCCGCCCGCGCCGATGGTCAGCAACAGCACCGCGATGGGCGCCAGTGCCTTGCGCAAGGTATTGCCGACATCGGCCCGTGGCATGCCACTGGCCCAGCCCAGGCAAATCACTGCGGCAATCACCGCCAGGCCCAGCGCGATCAACGGCTCACCGAGGAATTTCAAGGTCAGTGCCACCGGGCTTTCCGGCGACATGGCGACCTTGGCCAAAGTGCTGCCAAGCATCAGGATCACCGGCAACAGGATAATCAGCAGCGACACACCAAAGCTCGGCTGACGCGGCGCCTTGGGCGGTGCGCTGAACAGCGCGCCAATGTCGGCCGGCTCGTCCACGTGCATGCGCTTGGACAGCCAGTTGCCGTACAGCGGGCCCGCCAGAATCACGGCCGGTACCGCCAGGCAGAAGCCCAGCAACATGGTCAGGCCCAGGTCGGCGTGCAATGCGCCCACTGCAATCAGCGGCCCCGGATGCGGCGGCATCAAAGCGTGCAAGGTGGTCATGCCCGCCAGCGCCGGAATCGCGATTTTCAGCAGCGGCTGGTTCGAACGCTTGGCCATCACAAAGATGATCGGCACCATCATCACCAGGCCCACTTCGAAGAACAGCGGCAAGCCAATCACCATCGCCACCAGCGCCATCACCCAGGGCAACGACTTGCCCTTGCCCAACCCCAGCAGGGTGGTGGCGATACGGTCGGCAGCGCCGGACTCAGCCATCAACGCGCCGAGCATCGAGCCCAGGGCAATGATGATCCCGGCTTCACCGAGGATCGCCCCGGCGCCTTTGCTGAACGCCTTGGCCACTTCTTCCGGCGGCAAGCCGGCGCCGACACCGGCGATAAACGTACCGATCAGGATCGACAGGAAGGGCGGCAGCTTGGTCGCACTGATCAACACAATGATGCTGGCGATGGCCAGTAATACGCAGAACATGAGGCGGGTGTCGTGAACCATCCACGCGGCAGTCGATAACTCCAAAACGGGACTCCTTATCGAACAGGTTGGCTAATATGTTTCTTTTTGTTTCCTGCTCGAAAAGCATACCTGATACAACGGTTCCAGAGCGTTCATGTTCAATTTTGGTGCGCATGGCGTAACACCCAACTGACGGCAGGATGACAATTTCGCAACCCATGCCGGTGGTTTTGACCTATAGCTCTATGATCAACCGGACCACGACCCACGAGGACATTTCATGAGTGCAGGACACAGCCACGCCCAGGTACGCGCCGGCCACGAACGGCTGTTATGGATCGCATTGGCACTCACCGGCAGCTTCATGATTGCCGAGGTGATCGGCGCCTTTATCACCGGCAGCCTGGCGCTGTTGTCTGACGCCGCGCACATGATGACCGACGCCTTGGCGCTGGGGATTTCCCTGGTAGCGATCCAGGTGGCCAAGCGCGCCGCCGACCGCAAGCGCACGTTCGGCTATGCGCGGTTCGAGATTCTGGCGGCGGCGTTTAATGCGCTGCTGTTGTTCGGCGTGGCGTTCTACATCCTGTATGAGGCGTATCAACGCTTGCAGGCGCCCGCTGAGATCCAGTCCACCGGCATGCTGGTGATCGCGGTGCTGGGGCTGATCGTCAACCTGATTTCCATGCGATTGCTGAGTGCGGCCAGCGGCGAAAGCCTGAATGTGAAGGGCGCGTACCTGGAGGTCTGGAGCGACATGCTCGGCTCCATCGGCGTGATCATCGCGGCGTTGGTGATCATGTACACCGGCTGGGGCTGGGTGGATTCGGTGGTGGCGGCGGCGATTGGCTTCTGGGTGTTGCCACGCACCTGGACACTGCTCAAGGAAAGCATGAACCTACTACTGCAAGGTGTGCCGGATGGCATTGATATCGACAAGGTGGAGCAGGCGATTCGCGGCGTTCCCGGCGTCAAGGACGTGCACGACCTGCATATCTGGGCCCTCACCAGCGGCAAAAATGTGCTGAGCACTCACTTGGTGGCGGATTCGGCGCAAGGCACCGAGCAACAGATCCTCAGCCAGGTGACGGAATTACTGCATGAACAATTCGATATTTCCCACGCCACGATCCAGATCGAGGGCGAAGGTTTTCAGCATGACGAGCACGACGAGGTGCACGCCTGACCGTCATTCACGGTCTTCCAGCACATAACCCACGCCGCGCAAGGTATGGATCAACTTGCGCTCGAACGGGTCATCGATCTTCGCCCGCAGGCGGCGGATCGACACTTCCACCACATTGGTGTCGCAATCAAAGTTCATGTCCCATACGAACGAGATGATCTGCGTGCGAGACAGCACCACGCCGCTCTGACGCATCAGCAAATGCAGCAGGGCGAACTCCTTGGTGGTCAGGTCGATGCGCTGCAAGCCGCGAAACGCCCGGTGGCGGCCTTGATCCAGTTCCAGGTCGGCCACCCGCAACACATCCGGCACCGGCGAGTGCACGCTGCGGCGCATCAAGGTACGCACTCGAGCGAGCAATTCGGGGAATTCAAACGGCTTGACCAGGTAATCATCGGCGCCCAGGTCCAGGCCCTTGATCCGGTCGGCGAGGCGACCCTGGGCGGTCAGCATCATGATCCGCGTGCTGCTGTTCTGGCGGATGCGTTGCAACACATCCCAGCCATCCATCAGCGGCAAATTGACGTCGAGCATCACCAGGTCATAGGCGTGCTGGCGGGACAAATGCAAGCCGTCGGCACCGGTGGCGGCACAGTCGACGATATAGCCACTTTCGCTCAATCCCTGATGTAAATAATCGGCGGTTTTAGGTTCGTCTTCGATGACCAGAATACGCATGTCGGGGATCCCGCTGGGCAGTGGAAAGTTGCCGGGAGCTTAAAGCAAAAGCCCGTGGCAGAGCCGTTGATAACGGATTTGTAATGTTCTGGCCACTCCTCTGATAAGTACTGAAAGTTACATTGCCCACCTGTTAATTCATGGGCATGGAACTCTGGTTATGCCAACTTTTATAAGCACGTTCATGGGGCCCGCCGTTCTATTGCTGATGACGGTTCAGGGCGTCAATGCGCAAACCCTGACCCTCGAATCGGCCCTGCAAACCGCCTTCGCCAACAACCCGGATATGGCCGCTGCACAGTGGGAAATCGACATCGCCCAGGGCGGTCGCCAACAGGCCGGTTTGATCCCGAACCCGGTCGCCTCTTGGGATGCCGAAGACACCCGCCGCAACTCGCGCACCACCACCGTCAAGCTGAGCCAGACCCTGGAACTGGGCGGCAAGCGCGGCGCACGGATTGATGTTGCCACCCGCGCCCAGGAAGCCGCCGCACTGACCCTGGAGCAGCGTCGCAACGGCCTGCGGGCGGATGTTATTGACGGTTACTACGGCGCGCTTCGGGCCCAGGAACGACTCGACCTGGCCCAGCGCTCATTGGCATTGGCCGAGCGCGGCCTGGTGGTTGCCAACGGTCGCGTCACTGCCGGCAAATCGTCGCCAGTGGAAGCCACCCGGGCCCAGGTTCAGCTCTCGGAAATCCGCCTCGAATTCAACCGCGCGCAGATGGGCCTGACCGACGCCTATCGCCGCCTCGCCGCCAGTACCGGCGCGGCCAGTACCGACTTCCAGGCGGTCGCCACCCAAGCCCAGGCGGCACCTGAATTGCCGCCGACCGCGCAGTTGCTCGGGCGCCTTGAGCAAACCGTCGAACTGCGTTTGGCCGAGCTGCAAATCGTCCAGGGTGAAGCGGCCCTGGGCCTGGAAAAAGCCCAGCGCATTCCCGATCTCGACGTGTCCATCGGCAGCCAGTACGACGCCAGCGTACGTGAGCGGGTCAACGTGGTGGGCGTGTCGATGCCAATCCCGCTGTTCAACCGCAACCAGGGCAACGTGCTCGCCGCCAGTCGCCGTGCCGACCAGGCCCGCGACCTGCGCAACGCCGCCGAACTGCGCCTGCGCACCGAAACCCGCCAGGCCCTGGACCTCTGGCAAACCGCGAATACCGAAGTGCGCTCGTTCAACCAACAGATTCTGCCCGCCGCCCAAAGCGCCGTGGACAGCGCCACCCGTGGCTTCGAGATGGGCAAGTTCAACTTCCTCGACGTGCTCGACGCCCAGCGCACCTTGATTGCGGCCCGCACCCAATACCTCGCGGCGACCGCCCAGGCCACTGAAGCCTGGGTGCGTATCGAACGGATTTACGGCGACCTCGCCCGGTTTTGAATTGTCAGGAGCGTTCCATGAATAACAAACACACGATGGCGCTGGCCATGATGCTGATGCTGGCGTGGCCGGCCATCAGCGGTGCGGCTGAGGCGGAAGAAGAAGGCAAACTCGAGCTGACCGAACAGCAGATCGAGGCCGCCGGCATTCAACTGGCCCCGGCGCAATCCCGGCAGATCAGCACCGTGCTGTCACTGCCAGGCGAGGTGCGTTTCGACGAGGACCGCACCTCCCACATCGTCCCGCGTGCCGCCGGCGTAGTGGAGTCGGTGAAGGTCAACCTCGGCCAATCGGTGAAGAAGGGCGAGTTGCTGGCGGTGATCGCCAGCCAGCAGATTTCCGATCAGCGCAGTGAACTGGCAGCCAGTGAACGCCGGGTGGTGCTGGCCCGCACCACCTTCCAGCGCGAGCGCCAGTTGTGGCAGGACAAAATCTCTGCCGAACAGGATTACCTGCTGGCGCGCCAGGCGCTGCAAGAGGCCGAAATCGCCCTGAACAATGCCCGGCAAAAGATGAACGCCCTGAGCGGCAGCGCCGTATTGGTCGGCGGCAATCGCTACGAATTACGCGCGCCATTCGACGGCGTGGTGGTGGAAAAACACTTGGGTGTCGGCGAAGTGGTGAGCGAGACCAGCAACGCCTTCACCCTGTCGGACCTGTCCCAGGTGTGGGTCACCTTCGGCGTGTTCCCCAAGGATTTGAACAAGGTCCGAGTCGGCAAACCGGTGAAGGTCACCTCCTCGGAGATGGGCACCGAAGTGCTCGGCACCGTGGCCTATGTTGGCAACTTGCTGGGGGAGCAAACCCGCACGGCCACCGTGCGCGTCACGGTGCCGAACCCCGACGCTTCGTGGCGTCCAGGTCTGTTCGTCTCCGTGCAGGTTGCCACTGACACTTACCAGGCCAAGGTCACGGTCCCGCAGGAAGCGATCCAGACCGTCGAAGACAAACCCTCGGTGTTCGTGCGCACCGGCGACGGCTTCATGACCCGGCATATCGAACTGGGCGTCAGCGAAAACGGTTTCGTCGAAGTCCGCCAGGGCCTCGACGCCGGCGCGCAGGTGGCCACCGTCGGCAGCTTCATCCTCAAGTCCGAGTTGGGCAAGGCCTCAGCCGAGCACGCCCATTGACCCTGCGAGTGATTTCCCATGTTTGAGCGCCTTATCCAATTCGCCATCGAGCAGCGCATCATCGTGTTGCTGGCGGTGCTGTTGATGGCCGGTGTCGGCATCGCCAGCTATCAGAAATTGCCCATCGACGCGGTGCCGGATATCACCAACGTCCAGGTGCAGATCAACTCGACGGCGGCCGGGTTTTCACCGCTGGAAACCGAGCAGCGCATCACCTTTCCCATCGAGACCGCCATGGCCGGGCTGCCGGGTTTGCAGCAGACCCGCTCGCTGTCGCGCTCGGGCTTGTCCCAGGTCACGGTGATTTTCAAGGACGGCACCGACCTGTTCTTCGCCCGCCAATTGGTCAACGAACGTTTGCAGGTGGCCCGCGAGCAATTGCCCGATGGCATCGAAACCATGATGGGGCCGATTTCCACCGGGCTCGGGGAAATTTTCCTGTGGACCGTGGAGGCGAAAGACGGCGCGCGCAAGGAGGACGGCTCAACCTACACACCGACCGACCTGCGGGTGATTCAAGACTGGATCATCAAGCCGCAACTGAGAAACGTGCCGGGCGTGGCCGAGATCAATACCATCGGCGGCTTTGCCAAGGAATACCAGATCGCCCCGGATCCCAAGCGCCTCGCGGCCTACAACCTGACCTTGGGCGACCTGGTCACGGCGCTGGAGCGCAACAACGCCAACGTCGGCGCCGGCTACATCGAGCGCAGCGGCGAGCAATTGCTGATTCGTGCGCCAGGGCAAGTCGGGTCCATCGACGACATCGCCAACATCGTGATCACCACCTCAGACGGTACGCCGATTCGCGTGCGCAACGTCGCCCAGGTCGATATCGGCCGTGAGTTGCGTACTGGCGCCGCCACTGAAAATGGCCGCGAAGTGGTGCTGGGCACGGTGTTTATGCTGATCGGTGAAAACAGCCGCACCGTGTCCCAGGCGGTCGCGAAAAAACTCGAAGAGATCAACCGTTCGCTGCCTGAAGGTGTGGTGGCGGTCACCGTCTACGACCGTACCAACCTGGTGGAAAAAGCCATCAGCACCGTGAAGAAAAACCTCTTCGAAGGGGCACTGCTGGTAGTGGCGGTGTTGTTCCTGTTCCTCGGCAATATTCGCGCCGCGCTGATCACCGCGATGGTGATTCCCCTGGCGATGTTGTTCACCTTTACCGGGATGTTCACCAACAAGGTCAGCGCCAACCTGATGAGCCTCGGCGCGCTGGATTTCGGGATTATCGTCGATGGTGCGGTGGTGATCGTCGAGAACGCCATCCGCCGCCTGGCCCATGCCCAGCAGCGCCACGGGCGATTGTTGACCCGCAGCGAGCGCCTGCATGAAGTGTTCGCGGCGGCCAAGGAGGCGCGGCGCGCGCTGATCTTCGGGCAACTGATCATCATGGTGGTGTACCTGCCGATCTTCGCCCTTACCGGGGTGGCCGGGAAGATGTTCCACCCGATGGCGTTCACCGTGGTGATCGCACTGCTGGGGGCGATGATTCTGTCCGTGACCTTCGTACCGGCAGCGATTGCGCTGTTCGTCACCGGTAAGGTCAAGGAGGAAGAAAACCTGGTGATGCGTACCGCACGTCGCGTCTACGCGCCGGTGCTGGATTGGGTTATGGCGCGCCGCCCGTTGGTGTTCGGCCTGGCGGTGCTGACCATCGTGGTGTCGGGTGCGGTGGCCAGTCGCATGGGCAGTGAATTTATCCCCAGCCTGAGCGAGGGTGACTTTGCCCTGCAGGCCATGCGTGTTCCGGGCACCAGCCTCACGCAGTCGGTGCACATGCAGCAGCAACTGGAAAAAACCTTGATGGCCGAGGTGCCGGAAATCGAGCGGGTATTCGCGCGCACTGGCACTGCGGAAATCGCCTCCGACCCGATGCCGCCGAACATCTCCGACAGCTACGTGATGCTCAAGCCCAAGGACCAGTGGCCCGACCCGAAGAAGTCCCGCGAGGCGATCATCGCCGACATCCAGCGCGCCAGCGCGATTGTGCCGGGCAGCGTTTATGAACTGTCGCAACCGATCCAGCTGCGCTTCAACGAGCTGATTTCCGGGGTGCGCAGCGACGTCGCGGTGAAGGTGTTTGGTGACGACATGGCGGTGCTCAACAAGACCGCCGGGGAAATCGCCGAGACCTTGCAAACCCTCAAGGGCGCCTCGGAAGTGAAGGTGGAACAGACCTCCGGCTTGCCGGTGCTGACCATCAATATCGACCGCGACAAGGCCGCGCGCTTTGGCCTGAACGTGGGTGATGTGCAAGACACGATTGCCGTCGCCGTGGGTGGGCGCCAGGCCGGGACGATGTACGAAGGCGACCGGCGTTTCGACATGGTAGTGCGTTTGTCCGACGCCCTGCGTACCGATATCGAAGGCTTGTCGCGGCTGTTGATCCCGATTCCAGCATTGGCGAATAACGCGGCGGGGCAGTTGGGGTTTATCGCGCTGTCGGAAGTCGCCAGCCTGGACCTGGTGCTCGGCCCCAACCAGATCAGCCGCGAAAACGGCAAGCGCCTGGTGATCGTCAGCGCCAACGTGCGTGGGCGGGATATCGGCTCGTTTGTCGAGGAAGCCGGGACGGCCATCGGCACTCAGGTGAAAATTCCTGCGGGCTACTGGACCAGCTGGGGCGGCCAGTTCGAGCAGTTGAAGGAGGCCTCCGAGCGCTTGCGCATCGTGGTGCCGGTGGCGTTGCTGCTGGTGTTCGGGTTGCTGTTCATGATGTTCAACAACCTCAAGGACGGGCTGCTGGTGTTCACCGGGATTCCCTTCGCGTTGACCGGCGGGATCATGGCGCTGTGGCTACGGGATATTCCGCTGTCGATCTCGGCGGGCGTGGGCTTTATCGCGCTGTCGGGGGTGGCGGTGCTTAACGGGCTGGTGATGATCGCGTTCATCCGTAGCCTGCGGGAGGAGGGGCGTTCACTGTCGGTGGCGATTAACGAAGGCGCCCTGACGCGCTTGCGCCCGGTGTTGATGACGGCACTGGTGGCCTCCCTCGGGTTTATCCCCATGGCCCTCGCCACCGGTACCGGCGCCGAAGTACAGCGCCCGTTGGCGACGGTGGTGATTGGCGGGATTATTTCGTCGACGCTGCTGACCCTGCTGGTATTGCCGGCGCTGTATCACTGGGCGCATCGGCGTGAAGAACAGGAAGACCGCCTGAAGCCTGACCAATAACCTGTGGCGAGGGAGCTTGCTCCCGCTGGGCTGCGCAGCAGCCCCAACACCGGCGACCACTTTCAGCTGAAAGAATGCGGTGGGCTTTTTAGGGTTGCTGCGCAACCCAGCGGGAGCAAGCTCCCTCGCCACACTGGTTTATGGGCAGATAGCGTTGGTATGAAGGGGAAACACCAACCGAAACACAGTGAAATCGCCGGGCTCGCTGCTGACTTCTGCCCGGCCTTGATGCAGGGTCATAATCGACCGCACGATGGCCAGCCCCAGCCCGGTGCCACCTTCGGAGCGGGCGCGGCTGCTGTCGACGCGGTAGAAGCGTTCGAACAGGTTCGGCAGGTGTTGCGCTTCGATCCCCGGGCCGGGATTGCCCACCGACAGCGACACTTGCTGCCCGTGGGTTTCCACCCGCACCGAAACAGTGGAGGCGTGGGGTGTATGACGGATGGCATTGGACAGCAAATTGGAAATCGCCCGCTGAATCATCAAGCGGTCGCCATGCACGGACGCATCGCCGTCGAGGCTCAAGGTCAATTGTTTGTCTTCGGCACTCAAGGCAAACAGCTCCATCACCCGGCGCGCTTCAGCGGCCAGGGACACCGGCGCAAACGAAACCCGCGCCGCAGGGTGGCTGACCTGTGCCAGAAACAGCATGTCGGAGACGATCCGCGCCAAGCGCTCCATCTCTTCAGTGCTGGATTCCAGCACCGCTTTGTACTCCTGCGGCGGTCGCTCCCGGGACAACGTCACCTGGGCCTTGCCCATCAAGTTGGTCAGCGGCGCGCGCAGCTCATGGGCGAGGTCATCGGAGAACTGCGACAGCTGCTGCACGCCGCCGTCCAGGCGCTGCAACATGAAGTTGATGCCTTGCGCCAACTCGCCCAGCTCCTTGGGCAAGTTATCCACAGCCAGGCGGTGGGTCAGGTCCTGCGTGGTGACTTTCGCCGCGACGCGGCTGAACTGTTGCAGCGGCGCCAGCCCGCGTTGCACCACCCACCAGGCGCCGATGCCGATCAGCAGCAACAGCAGCGGCAGGGCGATCACGGTGGAACGCAGGTAGGCACTGAGCAACGCCTGATCGTCCCGGCGATCCAGCGATAACAGGACCCGCACGCGTTCGCCGCTGGCCAAGCGCATCAGGCTGGAGGCACTGAGCACTTGATTGCCGTTGCCGTCATCCCAGTTCAGGTAACCGAGGTTTTGGGACGGGGCGAAGTCGGTCAGCAACGGTTCCTGTGGCTTGGCGCCGATGCTGAGCAGCACCGCTTCATTGGGCGCAGTGCCAACGATGGTCAGGTAGAAATTATCGTGCCCCATCACCAGGTCCATCAGCGAGTGCGGGCGGGCGCGGATGTCGCGAGTGTCCAGGCCCAGGGCGAGGCTGTGCTGAATCTGTTCCATCTTGCTTTCCAGGCCCTTGCGCGCCAGTTTCTCCAGCTCGTGGGTCAGCGCCAGGTACGCCAAGGTTGCGAGCAACACCACCAGGCCGGCGCCCATCAGGCTCACCGTCAGCCCCAGGCGCATCGACAGGCTGCTGGCTTTCATTGGCGGGCCTCCAGCACATAACCCACGCCGCGAATGGTATGGATCAGCTTGACGTCACTCTGGTCATCGACCTTGGCCCGCAAGCGGCTGATGGAGACTTCCACCACGTTGGTGTCGCAGTCGAAATTCATGTCCCAGACCAGGGAAATAATCTGCGTGCGGGTCAGTACTTCGCCGGACTGGCGCATCAACACATGCAGCAGCGCGAATTCCTTGGTGGTCAGGTCGATGCGTCGGGTGCCTCGGTACGCGCGGTGGCGGCGCGGGTCCAGTTCCAGGTCGGACACCTGGAACACTTCCGGCACCGGTATGTGCTCACTGCGACGCAGCAGGGTGCGTACACGGGCGAGTAATTCGGGAAACTCGAAGGGTTTGACCAGGTAATCATCGGCGCCCATGTCCAGGCCCTTGATCTTGTCGGCCAACCGGCCCCGGGCTGTCAGCATCATCACCCGCTGGCTGCCGTCGCGGCGCAATTGCTCGAGCACTTCCCAGCCATCCTTGGCCGGCAGATTGACGTCGAGAATCACCAGTTCATAGGCGTGTTGCGCGGCCAGGTGCAGGCCGTCCACGCCGCTCGCGGCACAGTCGACCACGTAACCGCTTTCGGTCAGGCCCTGCTGCAGGTAGGCGGCGGTTTTTTGCTCGTCCTCAACCACAAGGATACGCATGGGGGATTTACCTTTTATTGATAGAGAGAGGCTTTAATTCGGATTTTCCGAAGCCTGAAGGCTGAAGTAGCTACAGGGTCAACCAGGCAGTTTGTGACTGGTTGTTGCGCTGCAAAACCGGCAGGCAAAAAAAACGCCCCATGCGGGGCGTAAAAAATTCATCTCTTTCCAAAGGAGCTACACAAAAGCTTCAGAGATGAATGTGCTCGGTGTGCGCCGTTCAGATCGACTGCTTCTGTGCGTCGGCGGGCGCGGTCTCGGCCACGGACTGTTCGCCGTGTACCTGCTGCTGTTGCTGGCGGAATTCGGCGAGGAACTGCCGGGAACGGTCGGCACCGTCGTCGGCCAATGCGAGGCTGGAAGTGGCGCCGAGAAAACTGATCAATAACAAGTGAGAGGGCTTCATGACGGGTCTCCAAATAAGGCGTGTGCCGTTAGTTGTAGCCAGTATAAGAAGCGCAACTTAACGAGAAGGTGAGGCGCATATTACAGTTCTGACAGGCTTCAAATTGTGAACAGATGTTATTCAATTGTAGGAGCGAGCGTGCTCGCGAAAGTCGTTAACGATAACGCGGGGCTTCTGGTTTTAACGCAGCGCTCTCAGGTTCTTCGCGAGCAAGCTCGCTCCTACAAAGGGCAGTGTTTAGAGAATCGCCAATGGATATTCGACAATCAGTCGAACTTCTTCCAAATCCGACTCAAAGGCACTTGAACGAACCGTCGCTTGGCGCAGCCGCAGCGACAGGTCTTTCAAGTTGCCGCCCTGTACCACGTACTTGGCCTCGATATCCCGCTCCCAGCGGCGTTGGTCGGTCAACGGGTCGCCGGCCGTGTCACGGCGCATGTACACCGCGTTGGCGTTGCTGTAGTCGGCGCCGGTGCCTTTGCCGTAGCGGGTCATGAACGACAGCCCAGGAATGCCGAAGGCCTGCATGTCGAGGTTATAGGCGAGCATCCACGAGCGTTCCTTGGGCGAGTTGAAGTCGCTGTACTGGATCGAGTTGTTGAGGAAGATCGAGTCCGACATGCGCAGGTAGTCAAAATCGTCATCACCGTTGTTGCGCTGGTGGGACAGGGCCAGGCTGTGGGCGCCCACCTTGACCCCGATCCTGGCGCTCCAGATGTTGTTATCGAACTTGCCCAGGCGTTTCTTGCCCTCGTCCACCGCCTTGTAATAGTTGAAGTCGCCAAACAGCGAAACCTCATCGTTCAGCGGGTAACTGGCGGCGCTGCCGAAGTAGTACTGGTCCCAGGCATCCTTCAGGCGGCTGGTGTACAGGCTGACGCTGAGGTGTTTGTTTACTTGATAGTCGCCGCCGGCGTAGCCGATCCAGGGCGAGTCCACCTTGCCCGCATAAAACGTCGCAAAGCCTTTGTCCATGCCGCTCTGGGTGGGCTGGCTCATGCCGCTCAGGTGTCCGCCTTGCAGGCTCAGGCCTTCGATGCTGGTGTTTTGTGCAGTGACGCCACGGAAGCTTTCCGGCAATACCCGCGAGTCGCCATAGGCCACCACCGGGGTCAGCGGGAATACATCGCCGGCCTTGATCACGGTATCCAGCAGGCGCATTTTTACCGCGCCGCCGAGCTTGCTGTAGCCGTCCTCGGGGTGGTTGTCGCTGTCTACGGGCAGCACGCCGAACGAGCCCTTGCCGCCGCTGCGGCCGGTGCCGGAGTCGAGTTTCAGGCCATACATCGCAAACGCGTCCAGGCCGAAACCCACCGAACCCTGAGTGAATCCGGACTCGAACTTGCCGATAAACCCCTGGGCCCAGGCTTCCGAGTAGCCATTGCCGGTGGGGCTCGACTGGCCCTTGCGATCGTCCCGGTTGAAGTAGAAGTTGCGGGCCAGCACGTTCAAGGTGCTGCCTTCGATAAACCCTTCGGGTTTATCTTCAGCGGCCATGCTTGAAAGCGGGGTAAGCCCCGCGAGTGCAGCAATCATGGAAAACGAAAGTGTGCGGTGAGTACTCATGTAGCGCTCCTCGGTAGTGGCAGCTATTAGCTTCTTATCGATGGGGCATTCTTGTTTTAGTGGTGCCCGCGCAGATAGTTGCAAACACGAGATAACGACGAGGTGGCGCACAGATTACAATTTTGGAATTTCAACAGAACATAACGGATAAGTAATCGTTCGGTGAACTTTGCGACAGGCTTGGTTAGTTACTCTGGCTCTGAACTTTCAATCAATGAAATCAGACGAGGACAACCTCATGAACACCCTGAAAACCACTGTCGCTGCATTGGCCCTGATCGTTTCCGTCGGCGCGCTGGCTGAAGGCGGCGGTGATCGCACCTTCGCCCAGTTGATGCAAAGCAACGAGCAAGCCATGGCCGCCTATGCCGCGAGAAAAGGCAAGGCGATGCCCGTGGTCCAGGACTATCGCTACGGCATGAAGCTGGACATTGCCAAGGTGGTCAACGTCACGCCGCCGATCCGTTCGTGCAACGCGGTGCCGTCGCGCATGACCTATGAAGATTCCACCGGCAAGCTCAACACGCTCCAGTACCAGGTCATGGGCATCTGCCGTAACAACGGCAGTTGAGGGGCCGCAAAAATATAGTTGAGCAAGGCGCTAAAGCTCGCTTCAGAAAATGCCGGCAGCGCCGATGCAGGTCAGACCCACGTCCTTACTTGCCCACCGGTGCCTCCATGTTCAACACCCGTCTCAAGCAGGAGCTGTCTGCTCTTCGCGAAGAATTGTCCAGCCTGCAGCAAGTGAGAGAGAGCCTGGAAAGCGAAATGATGGCCCTGACCCTGGATCCCGAAGGGCGTATCGAGTCGGTCAATGCCATCTTTCTTCAAGAGATGGGTTACCAGGGCAGCCAGCTGGAAGGCCGCTTGATCGAAGACCTGATGCCGGCACACGTCAAGCAGGACGCGTTTCAACTGCGCTTCAAAAGCGCCCTGGTGCGGGGCGAACATTTCGCCGGTACGGTGCGCCTGACGCGGGGCAACGGCAACGAGGCGTGGTTGCGTTCCATCGTGCAACCGGTGCGCAGCAGCGACGGGCGTATCAAGCATGTTTCGATGTTTTCCAGCGACCTGACCCGCACCATCGAGGCCTCCCGCGAGCACGAAAACCTGATCACCGCGCTGGTGCGCTCCACGGCAGTGATCGAGTTCGACCTCAACGGCAACGTGCTGACGGCCAACGACCGGTTCCTAAATGGCATGGGTTACAGCCTGGCGCAGATCCAGGGCAAACATCACCGGATATTTTGCGAACCGCAGGACGCCAACAGCGTCGAGTACCAGCAGTTCTGGAAGCGCCTGAACGCCGGCGAGTTCGTCGCCGGCCGCTTCAAACGCGTGGACAGCCACGGGCGCGTAGTGTGGCTGGAGGCCTCGTATAACCCGGTGCTCGACGCCAATGAGCGGCTGTACAAAGTGGTCAAGTTCGCCACCGTGATCACCGACCAGGTCAACCGTGAACAGGCCGTGGCCGACGCGGCCAGCATCGCCTACAGCACCTCGCTGCACACCGACAGCAGCGCCCAGCGCGGCACCACCGTGGTCACCCAGGCGGTGGACGTGATGCGCGACCTGGCCAAGCACATGCAGCAGGCGGGCGACGGCATTGAAGCGCTGAACGCCCAGTCCCAGGTGATCGGCAGCATCGTCAAGACCATCAGCGGCATCGCCGAGCAGACCAACCTGTTGGCGCTCAACGCCGCCATCGAAGCCGCCCGCGCCGGTGAGCAAGGCCGTGGTTTTGCGGTGGTGGCCGATGAGGTTCGGCAACTGGCGTCGCGTACCAGCAAGGCCACCGAGGAAATCGTCGGCGTGGTGCGCCAGAACCAGGACATGGCCCGCGATGCAGTGGCGCTGATGACCGATGGCCGCCTGCAGGCCGAACAGGGCCTGGCCTTGGCGGCCGAGGCGGGCACGGTGATCGTCGAGATCCAGGACGGTGCCCAGAAGGTGGTCAGCGCCGTTGGGCAATTCGCCAATCAGCTGAGCAGCTAGTCACCGGGGCTCATGCTTGAGGTATCGTAGGTTTTTTTTCCGAGCCTTTCGTCCATGAGCCCTAACCACCGCCGTCCCGTCCCACTGTCCAAGGCCTACCGCTTGCTCAACCACGGCCCGACCGTGCTGGTCAGCGCTGCGCACAACGGCCAGCGCAACATCATGGCGGCTGCCTGGGCCATGCCCCTGGATTTCGAACCGCCCAAAGTCGCCGTCGTACTCGACAAGGCCACCTGGACCCGGCACCTGCTGGAAGGCGCCGGCACCTTCGTGCTCAACGTGCCGTGTGCGGCCCAGGCGGATATCGTGCAGACCGTGGGCAATACCACCGGCAGCGAGACGGACAAGTTTGCGGCGTACGGCTTGCAGACCTTCAGCGGCGAACACACCGAAGCACCGATGCTCGAAGGCTGTGTGGCGTGGCTGGAGTGCCGGTTGCTGCCGGAGCCGCATAACCAGCAGACCTATGATCTGTTCCTCGCCGAAGTCGTGGCGGCCGAGGCGGATGAGCGGGTGTTCAGCGACGGTCGCTGGCATTTTGAAGGACACGATGGGCTGCGTACCTTGCACCATGTGGCGGGCGGGCATTTCCTGACGATTGGTGAGCCTATTGATGGACGGCAGCTTTAAGCCAGTGCCGAATTCTTCCGGTAGAGCCTGGTTTTGTGGCGAGGGAGCTTGCTCCCGCTGGAGCGCGAAGCGGTCCCATTGTTTCCTGCCAATACACTAGGTCGGTAGATATACGACTGCTGCGCAGCCGAGCGGGAGCAAGCTCCCTCGCCACAAAGGTTGTGTTACCACTGGGTTTTGCTGAGCGCCTCGGCAAACGCCATCAACTTCGGTGAGTACTGCCGCGATGGCGGATACACCAGGGATATCGCCCGACTGCGCCCGGCAAAGTCCTCCAGCAAGGGCACCAGGCGCCCGGCCGCCAGGTCTTCCCTCACCGCAAAATCCATCACCTGGGCGATGCCAAACCCGCCCAGTGCGCCGTCCACCAGCGCATCGCCAATATCAAAGATCAACCGTCCCTCGACGCTCACGTCCTGCACCTTGCCCTCCAGCATGAACTGCCAGTCCACCAGCCGGCTGGTGCGCAGGTTGCGTACGGTCAGGCAATTGTGGTCCTTGAGTTCATCGACCGTTTGCGGCGTGCCAAAACGCGCGAGGTAAGCCGGGGCGGCCACGGTGACCCAGCGCAGCGGCGGCAATGCCCGGGCGATCAGGCGTTGGTCCTGGATATCGCCGGTGCGCAGCAAGGCATCAAAACCTTCGTCGACGATGTCCACCAGGCGATCGGTCATTACCGCTTCGATGCGCAGTTCGGGGTATTGCAGGGTCAGCTCGCCGATCACCGGCATCACCACCTTGCGGCCGAACAACGAGGGCGTGCTGATCTTCAGCAAGCCGGAGGGTGAGGCGCGGCGGTCAAGCATCTGTCGCTCGGCTTCGGCCAGTTCAGCCAGCAGCGGTGCGCTGCGTTCATACAGCATCTGGCCGTCGGGCGTGAGGCTGACGCTGCGGGTGTTGCGTTGCAACAGGCGCACGCCCAGCTGGTTTTCCAGGCGGGAAATGGCCCGGGACAAGCCCGATTGGGTCAACCCCAAGTCTCCGGCGGCCCGGGTGAAACTGCGGGTTTCGGCGACCCGCACCAACAGGCGAACAGCGTTCAGATCCATGATTAAAGTCATTACTGAAAGAGTGATAAAGCTATTTATCATCTGTTGGGCATGAAAGACACTGGCACCTCTCACTTTTTGGCAGGACGCTGTGATGTCTTTATCTCGACCCTCAGGCTGGATGCTGTTGCTGCTGGCGACCGCGCAACTGATCATCGCCCTCGACGCGACCATCGTGTTCGTCGCGCTGCCGCAGATCGGCAACCACCTGGGGTTTTCCGCCCAGCAATTGCAGTGGGTGGTCAGCGCCTACAGCGTGGCGTTCGGCGGCTTCCTGTTGTTGGGCGGTCGCGCCGCGGACCTGCTGGGCAAGCGACGCTTGTACATCCTCGGCCAGTCTCTGTATGCGTTGTCTTCCCTGGCGGCGGTGCTCGGCGGCAGCGCCTTGTTGCTGGTGCTGGCCCGAGCGGTACAGGGCGTGGGCGGGGCGCTGTTGTTCCCGGCGACGCTGGCGCTGATCAACACCCATTACGCCGAAGGGCCGGCGCGTAATCGTGCATTTGCGGTGTGGAGCGCGGCCTCGGCAGCGGGCCTGGCATTGGGCGCGTTGCTTGGCGGCGTGCTGACCCAGGCCTGGGGTTGGGAGGCGGTATTCCTGGTGAATGTGCCGCTGGCGGGTGCCTGCGCCCTGGCGGCGCGCTACTGGATTCCCGGCGATGGCGAGCGGGCCCGTGGGCGCAACTTTGATATCAGCGGCGCGCTGACCGTGACGGTGGGCGGCACGCTGCTGGTGTTCTCCCTGGTACAGGGGCCGGAGTGGGGTTGGGCGGCACCGTCGACCCTGGGCTGCATGGCCTTGGCGTTGGCGCTGCTCGGGTTATTTGCGTGGATCGAACACCGGGGCCGTGATCCCCTGATGCCGCTGCGGTTGTTGGGCTATCGCGAGTTGCGCATGGCCATGGTGTTGACGGCGGTGTTCATGAGCAGCTTTGGCGTGCAGTACTACTTTCTGGCGGTGTATTACCAGCAGGTCTACGGCTACAGCGTGTTGCAGGCAGGCTTGGCGTTTTTGCCGGCGACCCTGGTGTGCACCGGCGGTATCTGGCTGGCGGAGCGTTCGTTGGCACGCCTGGGATTGCGCGCCACCCTGGTCAGCGGCCAGTTGGCGGGCGCGGTGGGCATCGCCCTGATGTGCCTGGCGTTGCCGACGGGGGCGGGGTTCTGGTCGTTGCTGCCGGGGATTTTCATCCTGAGCATCGGCCAGGGCATGACCTGGACGGCGATGTGGGTGGCCGCCGGCTTGGGCATCCGCCCGGGCGAGCAGGGTGTGGCGGCGGGCATGGCGTCCACCAGCCAGCAGATTGGCGGCGCATTGGGGTTGGCGTTGCTGGTGTCGCTGGCGAATGCCGGCGGGTCGACGGGTGCGGCGCAGGCGAGCGGGATTGAGCTGGCGTTGTGGTGGAGCGCGGCGATTGCCCTGGCGGGGGCAGTGCTGGCGTTAGCACTTAAAGAGCGAGCCCCAGCGTCGAATACGATTTCGGCAGTGACATAGTTCAAATGTGGGAGCGGGCTTGCTCGCGAAGGCGGTGGATCAGTCAATGCATTCAGTAGCTGACACACCGCATTCGCGAGCAAGCCCGCTCCCACAGGTTGATCGCATTTCAAGGCGGAATTTCAGCGCCCGAGCATCTTCACCCAACGCGACGGCGGCATGCCGAAGGTGCTGCGGAATTGCCGGGTCATGTGGCTCTGGTCGGTGAAACCGGCGGTCAGTGCCGCATCCACCAGTGACTGGCCCTGGCCCAGCAAACTGCGCACCAGGTCCAGGCGGCGCATGGTCAGGTAGCGATAGGGGCTGGTCCCGAACAACAACCGAAAATCCCGCGACAACGCCCAGCGGTCGCGGTTGGCGTATTCCGCCATTTCATCGAGGGTAATCGGCCGGCCCAGGGCGCTGTGGATAAATTCCCGCGCGCGCTCGGCGGCGCGGTAGTCGAAGGTCTTGCGATTCACCGTGATGCCCGACGCGTTATTCAGCGCCTGGGCCAGGTCAAACATCGCGTCCTGTTCCTGCAACGGATCAATCGGGCAATCCAGGCTTTGCAGCAACACTTCACTGGCGCGGTACAGCCACGGGTCGCTGGACAGTCCGCCGGGGATGAACGGCAACGGCTTGCCGCCGAGCACCTGCTGGATCAGCGCCGGCTCCACGTAAATCATCCGGTATTTGAAACCTTCCTCGCTGCCGGCCCAGCCGTCATGCACTTCATCGGGATGGATCACCATGGTCCGCCCCGGCAGGCTGTGGGTCATGCCGCCGCGATAGTGAAAGCTCTGCACGCCGAACAAGGTGCGGCCGATGGCGTAAGTGTCGTGGCGATGAGGGTCGAAGCCAAACCCGGCAAAATACGCCTCGATACGCTCCAGGCCACTGGCGTGGGGCGCGCGGTGCAGCCAGTCGAGAGAGGGTTTGATCATGGTGTCAGTCGCAGGTCGGGACGCAAATACGTTACCCCAGTGTGACCGGGCTGTCTGCTGCGGTCTTGAACGATTGTGCCACTGCTGAAATTTCGGGGGGCAGTATCGGCTTTGTGTTCAGGTATCGCTAATCATTAAAAAATGATTGTTTTACGATAATTAATCGTTTATTTTTCCGCCTCAAATTTCTGAGAGGCTTACCTATGAATTCCCAACGTCTTGCCCAGCTCAGCCAGCGCATGGCATTGCTTACCCTGTTGTTGATCGTCGCCATACTGCTGCTCAATACCGCCGCGTGGCTTTACCCGGTGCAAAGCGCTTCGTTCGGGTTTGGTTTCGCCCTGAGTGGTCAACAGATCGAGGGACGGGCGGAGATCGTTGCGACGTTCCCTTGGTGGCAGACAACGGGCGGCGTCCTGCTCTCCAGCATTCCCTTGATGGCGCTGGTGTCCGGTTTGAATCATTTGCGCCAGCTGTTCCAGAACTATGCTCGTGGGGAGTATTTTTCCTGCGCCGCCGCGCAGCACTTGGGTAAAGTAGGCCGGGCCGTGGCACTGTGGGTGTTGCTGGATTTTCTGTGTGAGCCCTTGCTCAGTGTCTGGGTCACGATGAACGAGCCGGTTGGCCAGCGGCTGCTCACCTTGAGTTTTACCCCGCCCAGCATCGTGGCGCTGTTTCTCGCCGGCTGCATCTCGGTGATCGCGCGTATCCTGTGGCAGGCCAGTGAAGTGGATTCTGAAAACCGCACGTTTGTTTGAGAACAGCATGTCTATTGTGATTGAGTTGGACGTTATGCTCGCCCGGCGCAAGGTCAAGTCCAAGGACCTGGCCGCCGCCATTGGTATCACCGAACAAAACCTGTCATTGCTCAAGCAAGGCAAGGTCAAGGGCATACGGCTGGCGACCCTGGATGCAATCTGCAAGTATCTGGAGTGTCAGCCGGGCGACCTGCTGGTGCATGAACCCGAACCTGAGCTGTAAACGGCAAGGATCTTTAATTCCCTGAAGGATGGATCAACCGATGCTTTTCCCAAGCCTGCCGTACGCCGCGCCTCTTCTGTCGCTGGCCTTGCTCTGGACCGTCGCGGTCGTGACGCCAGGCCCGAACTTTTTCAATACCGCGCAGTTGGCTGCCAGTTGCTCACGTCGCCATGGCGTAGTGGCATCCGCTGGCGTGGCCACCGGCACCGTGATGTGGGGCCTGGCCGGCGGCTTGGGGATCAAGTCATTGTTTACCGCAGCGCCGATGTTGTACCTCGCGTTCAAGATCATCGGCGGCTGCTACCTGATTTACCTGGGGTTGAAACTGTTCCGGCGCTCGGCACCGGCCATGGCCCAGAACCTGTTGCCCGACGAACCTCGGCGCTCGCTGTTTTCCGCCTGGCGCCTGGGTTTATTGGGCAACCTGTCCAACCCCAAGGCGGCGCTGTTTGTCGCGACGATCTTTGCGTCCACCATGCCCCCATCACCGTCGCCGATGCTGCTGACCCTGGCCGTGATCACCATGGCGACGCTGTCATTCAGCTGGTACACCTGCGTGGCACTGGTGTTTTCCAGTGAACGGATGGCCAACGCCTACAGCCGCTCGCGCAAGTGGCTGGACCGGTTTGCCGGCGGTTGTTATGTGCTGTTCGGCGCCACGCTGGTGGCGAATCGCTGACGGCTCATGGTAAGAAGCCTTACTTTCAAATGTGAGGCCGATCATGAGCAAGCTGCGGGTAGGGATTATTTTTGGTGGCCGTTCGGCCGAGCATGAAGTGTCGCTGCAGTCGGCGCGCAACATCGTCGATGCGCTGGACCGTTCGCGCTTCGAGCCGATCCTGATCGGCATCGACAAGGCCGGCCACTGGCACCTCAACGACACCTCGGGCTTCCTGCTCAACGAAGAAAACCCGGCGCTGATCGCCCTCAATCAATCCAATCGTGAACTGGCGGTCGTGCCGGGCAAGGCCAGCCAGCAACTGGTGGAAACCTCGAGCCAGGCCTCATTGGAACACGTCGATGTGATCTTCCCGATCGTCCACGGCACCCTCGGCGAAGACGGCTGCCTGCAAGGCCTGCTGCGCATGGCGGACCTGCCGTTTGTCGGCTCCGATGTGCTGGGTTCGGCCGTGTGCATGGACAAGGACATCAGCAAACGCCTGCTGCGCGATGCCGGGATTGCCGTGACGCCGTTCATTACCCTCAACCGCAGGAATGCGGCGCGTACCACCTTCGAACACGCCCAACAAAAACTCGGGTTGCCGATGTTCGTGAAACCGGCGAACCAGGGTTCGTCCGTGGGGGTGAGCAAGGTGGGCAGCGAGGCTGAATATCACGCTGCTGTAGAGCTGGCACTTGGGTTTGATGAAAAGGTGCTGGTGGAGTCGGCGGTAAAAGGCCGGGAAATCGAATGCGCCGTGTTGGGCAACGAGAACCCCATCGCCAGCGGTTGTGGCGAGATCGTGGTGCGGGACGGGTTTTATTCCTACGACAGCAAATACATCGATGACCAGGCAGCCCAAGTGGTGGTGCCGGCGGACATCAGTGTTGAAGCCAGCGAGCGCATTCGTGCGTTGGCCATCGAAGCGTTTGAAACCCTGGGCTGTGCCGGGCTGGCGCGGGTGGATGTGTTCTTGACGGATGAGGGTGAGGTGCTGATCAACGAGATCAACTCGTTGCCTGGGTTCACCCGCATCAGCATGTACCCGAAGTTGTGGCAGGCGGCTGGCATGAGCTACAGCGAGCTGGTGAGCCGGTTGATCGAGCTGGCGCTGGAGCGGCATGCGGGGCGCAAGGGGTTGAAGATTAGCCGGTAGACCAGTAACGCCATCAGGCGTTACTGAGGACTTCTCGAAAAACGTCTGGCCTGATGGCTGCTATGTGCAGCAAGGAACGTGCTGCGCCGGAAGGAGAACGGCGCCCTTGCTCCCATTCTTGAAGCGTTCGTACAGAGACCCCCAGCAGTTCGGCAAACTTGGGCTGTGACAACCCGGTCTTGCTGCGCGCCTCAGCCGCTTGGGTAATTTCGACGTGATGGACGTGACCATGACGCGCTTCCTTGACGTCGATAACGGCAGCCAGCAATTCCTCGCCGATGTTGCGCTTGGCGTCACGTTCCTTCAGCTGTTTCTCAGTGAGTGGCATGGTTCATCTCCTTGGCGATTTTGTAGAGGACATGCGCGGGAATATTCTCGGTGGCACCTTTGCCATAAATCAGCAAGGCAACTAGTGCGCCGCACGCCAATTGCGTTGTGTAAATGATCCGTACTGAGCTGCTCTTGCCCCGGCCTTCCAAGCTCCAGCGTACTTTTCGGCAACCACCAGAACCTGGAATGACAGTACCTGAATCGGGGTGGTTGGCTAGAAAAGCCACAAAATACCCCGTTCTTCTTCGGTCCAGTAATCGGGCCATAGCTTGCTGAATAATGGTGACTCGATGATCGTTAACACGCAAAAATTCTACGTCTTTGACGTAGCCTCTGGCAAGAAGGGGCGGGGCCAGAAAATGTCAGCGGATGGAGAGGGATTCAAGAAACGTTGTTTCGCAAAAAATGACAGCCCACAGATTTTCTAAGGCTAATAGCTAAGAGAGCTGTGGGCGTCGTCCCATTACACTGCGCGAGCAACCCACGAGTACAACAACGTCTTCCTCTCCGTACTGTCATGGGTCCTTCTGCGATAACTCGCAAACGCCGGCGAGGTGCAATACGTACACACTTCGCTTACCTCAACCTGCTCACGTTTTATCCCTGCCGCCTCCAGCAAGATCAGCGCATAGCGGCTCAAATCAAACCACGCACTCAAGGCCTGCCTGGGTTCTGGCGGCTGAATCTCCGGTGCCAACAAAGGCCCTGGCTGCTCGAACGTCCACGGCGCATCCCCATCCCGCCACAAATGCCCCTGACTCGCCTGCAACTGCGCCACAAACTCGCCACTCACCTCATAACAACAAGGCTTGATCGAAGGCCCAATCGCAATCCGCAACTGATCCAGCGCCACACCCTCGGCGGTAAACCGTTGCATGGCATTGGCGATGATCCCGCCTTGCAGTCCCTTCCAACCGCCATGAATCGCCGCGACAAAGTCCCCGTCCTCCGAGGCCATCAGCAGCGGCAGGCAGTCGGCGGTAATCACCGCAATCGGCTGCGTATCCCGGCTGAAAACCCCATCGGCTTCAACCGTATTGGCGGCAAGCTCCGGGCGCCACTCAATGGTCGTGGCGCTGTGCACCTGCTTGCAGATGAACACCTCGTCAGGCCGCAACGGATCGTCAATCGAACAAAACCCATGATCGACGCCCATCAGGGCGCCGAGGTTATTTGCCTTGTGCACGCGCAGCTCTCCAGTGAGTCAACTCAATCCCCCAGCGCTTCGCCTTCACGGCGTGGATCAGCCCCGCCGATCAACGACGCTTTGCCCTGCGCATCGCGCACCCGGACGATCGCCTGGGCGCCGCTGGTCATGTCGATTTCGCTCAGGGCGTGGCCCTTGTCCTTCAGCGCCTGTTTCAACGGTGCGCTGAATAAACCGGTTTCCAGCTCGGTCGCGCCGTTGCGGCTGCCAAAGTTGGGCAGGCCGACGGCCGCTTGCGGGTCGAGGTTCCAGTCGAGCATGGCCACCAGGGATTTGCTCACATATTCGATGATCTGCGAACCGCCCGGCGAACCAACAGTGGCCACCAGCTCGCCGCTCTGACGATCAAACACCAGGGTCGGTGCCATGGACGAACGCGGGCGCTTGCCCGGCTCGATCCGGTTGGCCACCGGCTGGCCGTTCTCTTCGGGGATGAAGGAGAAGTCGGTCATCTGGTTATTCAGCAAAAAGCCCTGGACCATCACATGGGAACCGAACGCCGCTTCCACCGTAGTGGTCATCGACACCGCGCCACCCAGGTCATCCACTGCCACCACTTGCGAGGTGGAAATGCGCAACGGCGAGCGATCCGGCGCATAGGCCACTTCAATCCCGGCCGGCTTGCCCGGCTTGGCGACGCCCATGCTGCGCTCACCAATCAACGCAGCGCGGCTGGCCAGGTAATTCGGAGCGATCAGTCCGGCAACCGGCACCGGCACGTAGTCCGAATCGGCCACGTACTGGGCGCGGTCGGCGTAGGCCAGGCGGTCGGCTTCGGCGATCAGGTGCACCGCTTCGGGCACCGGCTCCAGGCCTGCCGGGGAATCGGTTTTCACCGGCTTCAACGGCGCGAGGGCCATGCGCGGGTCGCGGGCTTCCAGGGCCTGCAATGTGCCGAGGATCTGTGCAATAGCAATCCCGCCCGACGACGGTGGCGGCATGCCGCAGACTTTCCAGCGCTTGTAGTCAGTGCACAACGGCGCCCGCTCAACCGCGCTGTAACCCTTGAGGTCGGTCAGCGTCAGGCTGCCGGCGTTGCTGTTGCCCTGCACCTTGCGGGTGATTTCTTCGGCAATCGGGCCGTAGTACAGCGCATCCGGCCCTTCCTTGGCGATGCGTTTGAATACGTTGGCCAGCGCCGGGTTTTTCAGCAGCGTACCGGTGGCCTTCGGGCTGCCGTCGGCGTTCAGGAAGTACGCGGTCATTTCCGGTGAGCGGGTGATGTAGCGGTCGGCGGCGATCAGGCTGTGCAAGCGCGCGGAGATCGGGAAGCCCTGTTCAGCCAGGCGAATGGCCGGCTCGAATAAGGTTGCCCATTGCAGATGGCCGGTCTTTTTGTGGGCCATCTCCAAGGCGCGCAACACGCCTGGAGTTGCCACGGACCGCCCGCCAATCTGTGCCTCGGGGAAGGCCATCGGCGTACCGTCGGCCTTCAGGAACAACCGCTCGGTAGCGCCCGCCGGTGCGGTTTCGCGACCGTCGTAGGCGTGCACCTGCTTGCCGTCCCACAGCATGATGAACGCACCGCCGCCGATCCCGGACGACTGCGGTTCCACCAGCGTCAGTACGGCCTGCATGGTAATCGCGGCGTCGATGGCCGAGCCGCCCTTGCGCAGGATTTCCCGCCCGGCTTCGGCGGCCAGCGGGTTGGCGGCGGCGGCCATATGGCGCTCGGCGTGGCGGGTGCTCATGTCGGTGCGATAGCCCGAGCCGAGCTCCGGGGCGGGCGGCAGTTCAGGCGCGGTGGCGCTGTGGCAGGCGGCGAGGGTGAGGGCGGCGGTGATCAGCGAGAGGGTGGTAAGGCGTTGGCGGTGGAAAATCGAAAGCACGCGATGACTCCGTTCATTTGAGAATGATCTGTTGTCCGTGGGGAGGGAATGTACCTCAGTGATTTGCTGGAAGGGAGATTGATCTGCATATGGTTGTTCGATACAACTATATCTCTTCATTCGGGCAAGAGGTTTTCCACGTGAACCGTTCCAGGCCAGACCTTATCGATCAGATCCGCTGTGCCTCACGCCTCATGGTGCGAGAGCTGGGCTTCATGCAGCCGAAGTTGGCAGCCAGCCGTTATCCACCGTCATCGGTGCACACGATTGTTGAAATCGGCGAGCGTGGCGCACTGACGGCGGCTGAACTGGTCACCTTGCTGGGCCTGGAAAAATCGTCGGTGAGCCGTATGGTGCGCAAGCTGATCGAGGCGGGCGAGCTGGAAGAGTTTGCCAACGAGGACGATGCCCGCTCGAAAAAGCTGCGGCTCACCATACGAGGCCAGAAGACGTTACGCGACATTGAAACGTTTGCCCGGCGCCAGGTGGGCGAGGCCATTGGCGACTTGTCCAGCGAACAGCAACAGGCCGTCAGCCGTGGGCTTGATCAGTACGCCGCAGCCCTGCAAACCCAACGCACCGGCGCCCGGCAGCCAAGGCACTACAGCATCGCCCGTGGCTACCGGCCTGGGGTGATTGGGCGCATCGCGCAGATGCACGCCGAGTACTACGCCAAGCATGCGAATTTTGGCCAACCATTTGAAAGCCTGGTGGCGGCGGACATGGCCGAGTTGATGGGACGCCTGGCCAACCCGCGCAACGAAGTGTGGGCGGTACTGGATGGGACGCAGATTGTGGGTTCGATTGCCATTGATGGCGAGGGCGAAAACGGCGAGGCGATCTTGCGCTGCTTCATCCTGGACCCGTCGGCCCACGGCCAGGGTTTGGGTAAACGGCTGTTGCAAGAGGCGCTGGATTTCTGTGACGGGCACCGGTTCCCGGCGGTGCGGCTGTGGACGTTCAAGGGCCTGGATGTGGCGCGCAAGCTTTATGAAAGCGCAGGCTTTGTGCTGGAGTCCGAGCAGGAAGGGCAGCAATGGGGCAAGTCGGTGGTGGAGCAGTGTTTTGTGCGGCACGCTGTTTGACGCAACAGCGCCCCATGTCAAGGGGCGCTGGCGCCTGGCCGATTAAAAGTCCCAGCGCGTGGTGAGCATCACATTGCGCGGGGTGCCGTAATAGGCCGTGTTATAGAACCCGATGTTGGTGTAGTACTGCTTGTCGAACAGGTTGTTGACGTTCAGCGTCGCGGAAAGATGTTCGCTGACCTGATACTTGGCCATCGCGTCCACCACCCAATACGCTTCCTGCGAGAACTCTTCGTTTTGCGCTTTGGGCCGGTTGTACACCACTTGCCAGCTTCTGCTCTGCCAGCGTGCGCCGCCGCCGAGGGTCAGGCGGTCCAGCGGGCCCTTGAGCTTGTACGAGGTGAAGAAGCTGAGCTGGTCCTCCGGCTCCCAGGTCGAAGCCTTGTCGCCATGTTCATCCCGCAGGATCTTGTGGGTGTAGCCGGCCTGGGCCTGCCAGCCCGGCGCCAGCTCGCCGGACATCTCGGCCTCGAAGCCCTTGGTCTTGGCCTTGATGCCTTTTTCGGCATATCCCAGGGACGGATTGGTAGGCGCGGCGTTGTATTCGGCGTCCGGCTCCGCGCGGTTGGTTTCATGCACTTCGAAGTAGGCCACGCTGGTGTTGAGCCGGCCCTCGAAGAACTCGCCCTTGAGGCCGGTCTCGTAGTTCTTGCCTTCATCCGGTTCCAGCAATTTGTTGTTGCGGGAGCGGCTGTAGCTCGACGGCATGAAGATGTCGGTGTAGCTGGCATACGCGGTGAAGTTGTCGTTCAGGTCGTAGGTGACCCCGGCGTAGGGCACCAGCTTGCCGGTCTCGGTAGAGTCGTCGTCGCCACGCAATTTGTAGTTGGCCACGCGGCTGCCGAGGAACAGGTTCAGGTCGTCCGTGAGGTTGAAACGTGCGGCCATGTAGCCGGCGGATTGCCGGGTGGTGGCATCGATGGTGCGGGTCGGCGCGCCCCAGTCTGGCTCCGGCACATTGCCGTCGAAATTCCAGAAATCGATCTGGTTGTTGCCCACATAGGTGGGGGCGCCGTAGTCCTTTCCGGTCCAGTGGGAATTCGAGGCCGACGCGCCAATCACCAGTTCATGGGTACGGCCCAGCAGGCTGAATGGGCCGCTGGCGTAGACATCGCCCGAGTCGGCGCGGGTATTGCCGGTGAACTTGTTCGCGTACAGGGACGACAGTCCGGTGGCGGGGAACGGGCCACTCATGATCGAACCCAGGGGCGCGTCGTAGCCCATGATTTGGTGGGTGTATTGGCCCTTGATCACCCAGCCATTGTCGAAGTTGTGTTCCAGGGTGGAAAACGCGCTGCGGGAATACTGCTCCCAACGGCTCCACTTGGCGCCGTTGTTGTAGGAGCGTTTCACGTCAATGCGGTTGCCGCTGCGATCGAACAGCGCACGGCTGCCGGACCAGCCCGAGCCTTGCGGGTCGCTGTTCTGGTAATCGAAGCCGACGGTGAGCAGGGTGTCTTCGGTCAGGTCGGCTTCCAGCGTGCCGAAATACACATTGGTGTTGCGCTGGTAGTGGTCCATGAACGAGTGCTTGTCCTGATACGCCGCCACCGCGCGGCCACGCACGTTGCCGCTGTCGGTCAGCGGGCCACTCACGTCGATCTGGGAGCGATAGTTGTCCCAACTGCCGGCGCCGAGTTCCACGCTGGCCTTGAAGTCGCGGGTGGGCTTTTTGCGGATCAGGTTGATCGTCGCGCCGGGGGCGCCAGCGCCAGTCAGCAGCCCGGTGGCGCCCTTGAGAATTTCCACGCGGTCATAGATCGCCATGTCGGTCAGGGTCTGGCCGGACGAGTAGGCGGAGTTGCGCAGGGTAGGAATGCCGTCGTACTGGAAGTTCTCCACCGAGAAGCCGCGTGCGTAGTAGTTATTGCGCTCGCTGTCGAAGGTCGACACGGTGATGCCCGGCGTATGGCGCATCACGTCATCGATCGAGGTGAGCGCGAAGTCATCCATGTGCTGGCGCGTGATCACGGTGATCGACTGCGGGGTTTCCCGTGGGGTCAGCACCATGCGCGTGGCGGTGGCAATGGTGCCCGGGGTATAGGAACCACTGCCTTCGGTGATGGTGCCCAACTGGTTGGCAGTGATCTCTGTGGCGCCCAGCGACAGCGCGCTGCCGGCTACCGGCAGGCTTTCCAACTGATAGCCATCGGCATTGCCGGTTGCGGCGAAACCGGTGCCGGCCAGCACCTGCGCGAACCCGTCCGCCACGCTGTAGCTGCCGCGCACACCGGGGCTGTTCAACCCGGCCACCTGTTGCGACAGGAACGAAATCGGCACACCGGCGGCCTGGGCGAAGCGGGTCAGTACATCACCGAGTTTGCCGGGCGCGATGTCGAACGCCTGTACCTGCTGTTGCGCGTAAGCCAGGCCCGGCACCGCCAGCGGCAGGCAGCCAAGCAACAGTCGACTGGCCAGTAACAGGCCGCCGCGTGTGGGGGTTGAAGACATGTTATCGGTGCTCCTTTGGATGTTGGCCAAGGAAAGGACGCGGTAAAACCGAAAACACGCAACGCTGCGTAAGAATTATCCGGCGGGGACTTTCAGGCGCACACGCGTGAGCCACGGGGTGTACGTGCTGACCTCAATCGGCAGGGTGCGCGTGAGCAGGCGCAACGCGCGGTCGCTGTCGTCCGTCGGCAGCATCACGGTCACCCGAATGCCTTGCAGCGCCTTGCGATCGAACATCAGCACACCTGGGCGATGCCGCGCCAGGCGCTCAAGCACATCCGCCAGCGGCTCGTCATTGGCCAGCAACTGGTGGGCCGTCCAGGCTTGCTGCTGCGCTTGCACATCGACACTTTTCGGCGTGCCCGGGCCGTTTGCATCCAGGCGCACTTGCTCGCCGGGGCCGAGGGTGATCGTGTGCCCGGCACTGTCGATGCGGGTTGAAGATTCGAGCATCTTGACCACCGTGGCGGTGTCGCTGAGTTCGACGATAAAACGCGTACCCAGGGCGCGAATGCTGCCTTGCGGGGTGTCGACATAAAACGGCCGCTGGGCATCTTTGGCCACCGCCACTAGGAGTTCGCCGTGCAGCAGTTGCACGCGGCGTTCGGTAGCGTCCAGGTGCAGGTTCACGGCGGAGTTGCCTTCCAGTTGCAGGTCACTGCCGTCGGCCAGCAGCGTTTGGCGCCATTGGCCACGGTCGGTGCTCAGGTCGGCGAACAGATAGCCACGTTGCTCGTACTGGTACGCCGGCACGCCTGCCAGCAGCAGGGCCAGGGCGAGACACTTGACCAGCGTTGCCGCGTGGCGCGGCTGCCGTGCCCGGCGTAATGCGGCACGGGCCGGGGCTTGTTTAAGAGGCAGCAAGTGGCCCTGAAGGCGGGCAATGGCTTGTGGGTGCTGCGGGTCGGCGGCCAGCCAGGCGCGAAATGCCTGTTCGCTGGCGTCGTTGCCTTCGTGATCCAGCCGCACCAGCCATTCGGCAGCCTGGCGCAGCACAGCGTGGGGCAGAGGCTGGTTCATGGCTGGGCGCACGCATCGCACGCCAGCAAGGCTTCCACCAGGTCGTTCTGTACCGTGCGCACCGAGACCCCGAGGCGCTGGGCGATTTGCGCCTGGTCCAGGCCTTCGAGGTAACGCAGGATGAAGGTGTCGCGTATCCGCTTGTTCATGCGCGCCAAGGCCCGATCAATCGCTTCAAGCATTTGCGCGGCTTGCAGGATCTGCTCCGGCGAAGGCGCCTGTTCAAGGTACGCGGCGCAGCGTTCGAGCTCTTCGCGGTAGGCCTGTTCCAGGCGTCGGCGGCGGCCATTGTCCATCAGCAACCGGCGCGCGATGGTGGCCAGATAAGCCCGTGGCTCACCCGGCGCCACGTAAGTACCCGATGCCAGCAAGCGTACGAAAGTGTCTTGCGCCACGTCGGCCGCCTGATGGGAGCAATGCACGCGACGCCGCAACCAGGTCAACAACCAGCCGTGGTAGCCGCGGTACAGCGCATCGAGCGTAGGAGCGTCGGTGGGCGAAGACAGCTTCATGAGAGAGAGTCGTAAGTGAGAATTAATCCCATTCTAGTGGTTTCAAACTTCGGGCTGCAATAGACGGCACATGATCGGTTGAGAGAGACTTTTTCGAGGTGATGGCATTAAGCTATCCGCCGCTTAACCTTCGCGGTATCTAACAGGACTTGAGTTTATCTATGGATCGTTCGTTTGCTTGGGTCATTCCGTTGTGTGTGGTGGCCGTTTTGGGTGTGGGTTGTTCCTCTCAAAAAGGCCCGCCACCGGCCAAACCCAAGCCAGTCGTGCTGATGGCAGACGACCACCATGCAAAGGTGATTTTCAGAATGCTCAGCACTGAATCGCAGGTGAGCTTCAGCGCTGGCCCCGTGGGAAATTTGAGCAACGTGGGGGTTGTTTACAACGATGCCCAAGAGCAGCAAATGCCGGCATTTGCCCGAGGGTTGTACAAGGGCCTGGCCCATGGAGTTTATCGTGCGCGGCCGTTCCGGGAGATGCTGGTGCCGGCGGATCAGTTGACCGTGGTGGAGGGCGTTGCGAACTGGCGCAGCGATCACGGCACGTCGTACACCCTGGAAAAGTGCGGGCCGTTATCGCGCAGCTTCTTGCCGAAAGCGAACAAGACCTACCTGGTTGAGTTTGATTTACAGGGGTTCTCAGTGTGCAGCGAGAAGATTTATGACGTGACGGTGGAAGGGCAGAAGGACCTGGTTTTACCGGTAGGGATTTAATGGATTGCCCCGCCCTCATCCTGTTTTCCTGGAGTTTTTATGCGTAATTTACCGCTGGTATTAGTCGTTGCCGCACTGCTGTTGAGCGGCTGCAGCATCCCCTACCAGACCCCTGAAGCCCGCGCTCAGATACAGCAGGACCTGGGAGTTTCCGGCAGTGACATTATCGACATCTCCTACACCAACTTCTGCAAACTGAAGTATGGCGACGAGGCGATCTGCCATGCCGAGCAAGGCATAGCGGTTCTGACCCGCAAAGGGCTGATCCTGAGCAAGTACCAAAGCAGCCGGTACGTGCCGGCCTACACCCTTAAAACTGCCGAAGTGTTGTGTGGCCATACCGCCACCTCCCGGGAAGCGGCGGAAGCGCTGAACATGTTCACGGTGGACTCCAACTTCGTGTTGCTGCCGCTGAATGCCGACAAGCAATGGAACGGCACGATGCACCGGGAGATGGTGGACTATTTGCTGGCTGATGGTCAGCCGTTGTTGATTGGTGCCGGCGCGAAAGCAGTCAGGCCGAGCGGCAAGAAGAAGTACGGCGGAGGGATGATCCCGGGGACAAAGATTCCGTACTTTACGGAGTTTGAATATTCGGAATTGGTGAATCCTTGTCCGGGTGCACCAAGTGATGCCGCCCACAGCGACTGAGTGGTTTAAATATCGTCGGGGTTGATCAGGGCGGTCAGTACATGGTCCGCCCAAACCCCGTTGATCTTGAGATACGCCCGCGCTTCACCCTCGCGTTCAAACCCCAGCCGCGCCAACAGGCGCGCGCTGCGCTGATTCTCCGGGCGGTAGTTGGCCATGATTCGGTGCAGTTGCATTGCGTTGAACACATGGGCAATCGCCGCCGTCAGCGCTTCATGCATCAGACCCTGGCCTTGGCCAGACTCGCTCAGCGCATAACCCAGGTGACAGGCCTGGAACGCATCGCGTACGACATTGCTGAAGTTGCAGGCGCCGATGATGTTGCCGTGGCTGAATATCAGTAGGTGCAACGCTTCACCGCTGGCGGTTTTGTCGGCCAGGGTTTCGAGGCGTTCGGTGATGGCGGCCAGTTCGAAAAAGGCGTCATCACGCGACGGTTCCCAAGGCTGGAGGAAATTGCGGTTTTGCAGCAGGTACGCTTGCACGGCACGTGCGTGGCAAGGGTGGGCGGGGAGCAGTAAAAGTCGTTCGGTGCGGATGGCGGTGGGGGGGAATGTCATGCGTCACCTCCATGTGGTGGGGCAGTGTACTTTTCTTCAGGCATAAAAAAACGGCCTACCTTTCGGTAAGCCGTTTTTAGTACTTGGTGGTACACAGTCATTTGAACCTGATATCTAACAGACTGATTTAAAAGAATTTAATTATTCTTGTTTTTCTAGGCATACAGGCAGGCATACAAGCGTGCTGCTGCTGTGGTCGTTCCCGTTCTGCACCTTGGATATACTCCCAGTATTGCTTCGACATAGATTTATTCGATGTCGGAACTCTTCCTTTCGCTGATTGGGGATTGCGTTTTGACGGTGGATGAAAAAGACGATCGTTCTGAAAGGTCTCGGCACGCGATCACGCCAGACAGGGCTGGGACGTTATCTGGAACCATGCCTTTGCTCGATTATCTGTCTGTATCAGAAAGAATGTTGGCGCCTATGCGCGAATTTCAGGAGAAGATTGATCGGATAATGGCTCCGTCCCGAAAGTATCAGGAGGCGATGGAAGCAATGCTATCGCCGTCGCGTAAGTTCCAGGCGACGATGGATGCCATGGACAAAATGCTAGCCCCCACGCGTAAGTATCAATCCACAATGGAGGCGATGGAGAAGTTGTTAGCTCCTTCGCGTAAGTTTCAGGCGACGATGGAGGCGATGGGTAAGCTGCTTATCCCTACGAGTAAATACCAAAAGGCGATGGATTCGATTGGTAAAGCGCTGGCCCCAACGCGTGAGTATCAGGCAGCGATGGAAGCGCTGGAGAAAAGATTAACAATTGCACGGAGCCACGAAGTTTGGAATGGAGCACTTGGTGCAAACCTCGCTCCATCAGACACCTTTGTGGCTCTATCGTCCGTTACAAATTTCAATCAATCGTCTCAGTCCTTAAAGTCAATATTGGCGGGGTATGAGTCGCTTCAATCGTCTCCGATTTTCAAGTTACTGGTGTCGACAGAGCCGGAAAAAGTTGAATCGTTGATTGGTTCGATCGAGCGTACCTCTCTCGATCCTGAGCTGGGTGCTCTTGATGCTCACCCAAGTACCCAAGCCGTTGAGGACGAAATTGTCCAATCATTGCAGAGCGGTAATCGTGAGCAAACGCTCAGCCTGCCCGCGATTGCCTTCCTCATATTTTTCTTTAGTGCGGTACACGCGTTCTATTCCGAAGTAGCAAAATGGAACGACTTCCGTGAGTCAGTTTGTGACATTGAGAAACGTCTTCAGGGATTTGACTCACTCGCTCAGGCGCGAAAGGTGGTGCGTGTCGCCTTATGCGACGTGCCCACAGAAGTGAAGAGAAGTTATCGCCTGACTAAGTCCGAGGGTGTGAACATTCGCGTGGGGCCCGGAATCAAAGCTGAGGTCATCATGATGCTTCCAAAATTTGCTGTTCTTGAAGTGATCGACTCGGAAAATCGAGACTGGCTACTGGTCACATACAAGCACCAGGGGATAGAAATCGAAGGCTGGGTTTCAAGAAAATTCGTCGGCCCGATCTCTCGATCCTGATTCGTCCCGCGATTTAAGCGAGGGGGCCCCTGCAGGTTTACTCTTAGTACGGGGCATGAAACCCGCGGGATCGTGGTAGCGGCAACCACACCAGCTTACTGAAATTTCAATGTTGAAATTGAAAGGATCTTGAAGACAAAAGGGCATCGTTACCGTATTGGTAACGGTACTCGGAGATGGCTGAAAGGGTAGGGCATATGCACAGGTGAACAGGAGTTCACCAGGTTCACCTGTTCACTAAGCTGGGTGCCCTTCCGCTAACACGATCCGGCGGGTTTCCTACCCCGTACCAACAGAACATCCCCAGGGTCCCAGGCGATATTGGAGTCCTGTTGCTGTGTCTCACCTGTTAGTTATTGGCAAACAACACTCCAAAGCGTCGTATCGTTTGACGCTCCACCGTTCGAACTCTGCATTAATTGTTACTAAGCCAGACAAGCTTTCGCTGGCGGCGCTATCACTAATGGGGCGGGGGACTGAAAAGAGGTGTTACAGGTGTTACAGGTGTTGCAAGTAATAATAACTATCTGAATTTATTGGATTTTATTTTTGTTACACGCCGTTGGTCTTTCGCGTCCATTGGGTGTTACATGCCAAATAGGTGTTACAGCAGCGCATACAAAAATTGCTATTCCATAGGTCGTAATCGGCTAATACGGACGGTCTTACACGCTAAAAAAGCTGTTCTTTTGAAGCCGTTTTAAAGTTAGTCGGTTTTCTTACCTATGCGCCCCGTCTGCCGCTTCGACCTTCAATTCGAGCTCATGGGCCTCAGCAATGCCAACACCGACTAACCGCCCGAGCGCGCGGTCGATACGGGCGCGCGAAGGATGTGCTGGTGCGAGCAACTCAGGCTCTTGGATGATCGCCGCCTCCAGCCATTTGACTACCTTCCGTCCTATGCCCATGTCGATCCACAGTTCGGGCGCTTGGGTGCGATCAAACCAAGCCTCGGTCGCTTCGAGCAAGAAGTCGAGGTGACGCGCGCGGGTCGCAACTAAGAGCAAATTCATCGTGCACAGAGCCACGAAGGCCGTCGGCCCGCCTGCTAGAAGCGGTCTCATCGCTGGAAGGAGCGGGTCGACGCGGTCGAACAACACGGGTGGCAGATAGCTCTGCGTCCCGTTGAACGGGTTGTAAGTGTTCAGCATTACCTTTGCGATGATCCCGCCGCTCTCCATATCGATCCGTGAACTGGATGGATCATCGGCATATTGCCACCTGTGGAGTGCCATCACGCGTTGCGCCAAACGGGTACGCAAATCAGCAGGCCGTATGGCCGGACGCTGCGGATCGTTGCAATAAAGTGCGTCGGCCGAGTGGATGATAGTCTGAGCAACCTTGCCGAAAGGCTCGTCCGGCAGATTTGTCACGAGTTTCAGATCTGCTTCGAACGATGCATCGGTGGCGTTGAGCAGCCGCTCGGCGAACAGCGCGTAGTAGTGCATATTCCATTCGTGCGGATCATTATCTATCTCGATATCTACTGGCAGACCTAGCCCGTTCATCCGAGCCGTCCAGTCCACGTAAGCCTCGACCACCTCCTGCCGCCAGTCGATTGATCCCTTGGGCGCGGCTTGGACCATCGCCAGCCATTGCGCTGCCGCCTTGCAGTTGACGTGGATGATCGACGATGGCTCGGCGACCGCTGACTCGATCGTCTCTTCTTCCCCACAATCTCCAGAAATGAGGGGTCTAGGAACGTGGAGGTGCGAACCGCGGCGCCGAATCGGGTATTCCTCGGGCCAAGCCGGCCATGCAGGTTCGGCCTCGCCATCCAACCAGGCGATTTCGGCCGCGACTGCGGTATCGACCGCAGCGGTCCTTTCTGCACCGAAGCGCGTATGCGCTGCCTTGTCGTCCTCGTCGTGGCTTTGCCAGCGCCAAATCATGCTTGCGAACGCAGCGCGCATGGATGCCTTGAAGAGCTTGGGCTGGGTTTTTAGGATCCGCTCAAGTCCGGCTGAGAATGCCGGCCCCGCACTGCGATCCCCGCGCGTCGCGAGCCGGATCAGCGCGTTCCGGTCCGCTTCATTGTCCTTCCGTGCCCAAAGATTGATCAGAGTCAGGATGGCAATCGCCGGCCGATTGAAGCACAACGTATCCTGTGATCCGGTGCCGCGATCGGAATGTTCCTCGAACGCGATTGCAATAACTTGACGGACCCACGCCTCCTCGGTAGCGAGCAGACTATCTTCACCGTCGCGAGTCACCAGCAAGGCCGTCGTGATCAGCCTGGTTGAGCGCGACTTGAGGTAGTCGGTGTCGCTGTCGTCGGGAAGGTCGCCGCCCGCATAGGCGACCGCATCGCGCGCAGTCTCGGCGGTAGCGTGTTTACCTTCGCCATCGATCGCCAAACTGATGCGGGATTCGACCTCGATCGAACGCAAGCGTGCGACTCGCTGTTTCTCCATCGCTTCGAGATGCTTGGCCTCGTCCGCTGGCGGTCGATACCCTAGTTTTTCGTCTCCGATGTCGATCCAGTTCGATCGTTGCAGCATGTTGTTGGCAAACCGTGCGATGAACCGCGCGTCAGTAAAGTTCGAGTAGGATTGAATGGGCTCGAGGCCCGCGACCGCCGCACCCAGATGCTCGCGCAGGCGGTTTGCTACTTGATCATCTCCCAGATAAAAGTGCACTACGTCGAACAACGTCGTGTGTCGCGACGGGCGGCCCTTCAAATCAGCGAGTCTGACCTTGTCCTCCGGCTCCTTCCCGATCGCGAGCTGATCGATCCCAGATCCTCTATCGCGGTCACGACGCAAGCGGTCGGTGGCCAGCAACTCTGGATCTGCAAGGAACGGCGCCAATGCATCGCGCGCAACGTCGAAATGTGACAGCAGTACATCTACCGCAACTAGGAGGTACGCTGCACAGCCGCCCTCGGGCCCTATGATATCGGCGAGCACATCATCGACAGCTGCACCATCATCAAGCCTTTGCTGGCTCCAGGCTTCTAGCGCCATGAGTCCGGAGGCTGCCGAATATTCGCGGCATTGATCCCGGGACCAGAGATAGCTGTCGGTTCGGGGAAAGAGCCGTGGACCATCGCCGAAATTGACGGTGAAGCCAGGATTTTCCGACGCGTGTGCGTCGGTGCTGAACGCGATCGCCTCAGCTACCAGTGTGCGGATCAACTTCAATCCTTCGGTGGGCGCGGACTCCAGTAGATCGAGGAACGGGGGCTGCGCTGGCGAGGCGGGCAAGTAGCTGCTGTCGGCGAAGGTGAAGGCCTGCTCCATTATTCGATTACGGCGGTCGCGCCGTTTATTTGTCTGGAGGAGGCTCGCTAATACGAGTTCCGCTAGTTCGGCGGGCGCAACCGGCGCGATCACTTTCGAAAACTGTCGGATTGCATCGACTTTATAGTTGTTCCGCTCAAGGCCTACCTCCCTGAGATAGGCCTTGAGTTCATCAGGCGCAAATTTTCCGAGAAACATAGCGATCAGGCGAAGTTGCTCGATCATGCTGCTTCGCCCGTCGCTCGCTGCCCGCCCAAGGTTCCTTTCCCCCGGGATCGTCACATCGGCGTCGCGGACATCGAGCTGTCGAAGCCAGCCAAAAAGCATTACAGCAATTTGGCGGGTGAGTATCTGAAGATGCTCGCGGAGAGAGAGCTGTATCTTTACCAGTTCTACCACGGCGCCGATCGCCGATATCGAGATCTCGGTCGAATGCGCCAGCACCCAGCGCAGCACCTGGAGGGTTGAGCCGGTGACATCGGTCCGATGGGAACGTGGCAGGTCTACCTTGGCCCCGTCTGGCATTGTCATCAGGTCGGCCGTCGCGACCGTCTCGACCGCGACGATCGTCGTACACAATTCGACGAGGAGAGCCGCACCGTCTGCAAGCAATCCGGTGCTGCACTTTTCGAGCAGTTCGTATCCGGCCTCCGAACGCGATAAGGCAAGGAACGCCTGACGTCGCCAGGATCCATGCGCCCCATGGGGCGAGAGTTGCCCGAGTAGTTGGATCAACCCGCTGCAATCTGCATCGGATTCGAGAGCGAGTCGGGCGGCGAACTCGATGCCGCGGGCAACGCGTGGTGAGACCGGCACGCTCATGTTTAGAGCCGCCAGACGCTGGGGGTGCTCGGCAATATAGTTGCCTATCGCCCAGTCGCGCAGCACGTCATGATAGAAGTCTAGGCGGTCGCGCCGTACTTCCCTCAGCGTCAAGGCCCCTATCAGATGCGAACGCGCCGCCGAATCTTCTGCGATTTCAAGCCCTTCTTCGCGCTCGAGGGCGCTGGCAGCGAGCGCTGCTATCAGCCGCTGCGCCGCGCGAACGCTGTTTGCAGGCGCGCCGTCCGCGTTCCGCCACCAGAAACCGGCCATCGCGGCCTCGGTCCGGATCCCTGTAGCGCTAGGTACCTTGAGCAGCCGGGACAGCCGGTAGAGATTTCGGGCAAGCCCGGCGGCGGGATGTTTCGGGTCCAGCAGCGATCGCAGATCCGGTGCTAGGTCGACGAGGGTCGCGACTTCATCCTCCGACAGCGGCCCGACTTGTATCGGGTACGCGCCACCCATTGCGGCAACGATCTGATCGTCCAGCCAGTGTTCGATATCGGTATTGCTGGCCGTTCGCTTGGTGGCGATCACCTTGAAGTCCGGGATCGTGCTCGCTGCCCTTATGAGCTCGGCGATTGTGCGCTGGCGCCCGACATCGTCGAACATGTCAATGCCGTCGATGAAGAGCATCGCCCCCCCGCTTGCGGCCAGTTCGGTCAGGAATTCCACCGCCGATCCCGGGATTCCGAGAGCGTTTGAAAACGGCAGCCAGCCACCCGGAGGCGTCGCATCCTGGTCGAGGACGATGATCGGAGCCTGGCGCGCAACACGCTCGGCGAGATGGCGAAGGACCCAGGATTTTCCGACGCCGGGATCCCCGTGAACCTCTACGAAACGATGCGTTTCGGATGCGTCGTCCAACGCAGCGACTGCTTCCAGCCGCGGCAAGGAGACCCCCGCCACGCTCGTGCCGATATGGGCAAGCGTATTCTGTGCAAGCTCGGCAAGTTTGATGCGTGCCTGACCATATTCGCGGCCGCCAGCAAGCCGAAATCCCGCCTCGGCGAGATTGGCCACCAGGGTCGTTCGGTCTATTTCACCGCCGGTAGTTCCCGTCTTTATTGACAAATCGACCAGCCGGCTCCATAGCGCTCCGGCGCGGCCAACGTCCTCGTCGGCCAGTGCTATCCGTGCGAGCGCATACCCATAGGTTCGGGTGATCGGTGAGGTCGCTTCGAAGTCAAATTCGAGGATGAGCATCCGTCGTAACAACCTCCAGATCGCATCGTCGTCATCGGCTACACCGCCCGCGACGAGGTGTTTTCGCGTCGTCGCGACGAAATCGCGCATATCCTTGCTCGCGATGCCCCTGGAGTCTAGCCGAGTGAAGAACGCCGCCGCGCTCTCAATTGCCCGCGCCCACTTGAGTACATCCTGATAAGCGCCGGAAATCTTGCGGCTGGTCCGCTGCGTCGCTATGCCGAGAAGGTGTCTCTCCGCCGGAACGGAATCCACGATGCTCCGTGCGATCTGGGAGGCGACGTCCTTATAGACGCTGTCCCCCGGCGAGAATGTGATATCCCGCTTCGACTGAATTTCGAGGATGGCGGTCCCGGCCGGCCCTGCTCCAAAAGCTATCAGGTCATCCAGCTTAAACCCGTGCTCGGTGCCTTGAAATCGGATACTGACGACACTAGCGTCTGGCATCCCCGGTGCTCGATTGCCCGTCAGCAGGGCGAGCAGATAGAGGGCGCCAAGTTCGCCTTCGATATAAGCGCCAGCCGGACCTCGCGAGGCCGGGCTTGAACCGGAATCCATTTCTGGTCTGAGCTCCATTTTCATCATCGATACGTCGGGCGAATAGTCGCCCTCCTTAACTAGCAAGCTTATCCTATGTTCAAACACCACCTGATGTCGTCAGCTTGTGAAATTATCAAGAACATCTGGAAAAAATGGCTGAAATGGGTGCGAAGGCGAATGTTGGTTTTCAGGACACTTCCCGATGACGCTCCATTCAGAGCTTCATTCATGAAGGCCTAAAATCGGCCCAAAAGTGGACGTCGAATCTAAACTTTGCTTTGCAAAGGAGCAGATAGCAGCCAATTCTAATCAGTGCGAGCCTATTTGCTTAGTGATTTCGGCACTTTTTTGCGTCAGGTGTTTACTACGTGCACTTGGTCGCCCAGTCGGGTATAAGCATTTATGTAGCATTGCCACGTAGTTTGGCGCGGGGATGATTGCCACTCTACGATGAAATGGTTGCTTTTAAAATATTGGTATAAGTAGGGAAATATATGCCGATCAATCTCGACGTTGTCATTGATACAGAAGATTACGAAGTTGATATGAAAGCTGGGCTCGAAACTTTGCAAGGAGTCTCTGAAGCAACTTTGAGCATAGCTGAGACGCTTGTGACCGGAAAAGTCTCCCTAAGGCATAGAGGGGTCAGCAGTGTAAGAACTATTTTGAAAAAAACTTTTAAGGGGTCTTACGGGCAGATTTTTACAGTTGAAATCTCTGATGAAAAACTACAGAGAGAATATAAAAAGATAGGTAATCAAACATTTGTGGAGTTGATGTCTTACTTTATGAAAGAGGCTCTTTATGTCGAGTCTGTTGAATTGTCAGAAAAAGCTCAGAGGATTGTAGAAGGTTTAGGCGATTCTGCCGAAGACCTAATAAAAAAATTGCGCGTATCGTCAATGGAGGACATTCACAAAGTATCAACAAGATTTAATCATGATGTAAAAATTAGATACAGGAAAAATTTGGACGAGAAGGTGGTTATAGCGAGCTTCAATAAGTCAACTGTTTTGGCACTGCAAGCTAAGGAGTCAGATAGCAATATAGATATTACCGCCAGCATCACGAGGCTTAATATCAATACCGGGAACGGTAGGCTTCTTTTAAAAGGAGCAGATGAAACAGTAGCTTTTGGTTTCGGAATTGAGTACAAAGAAGTTAGATTGGAGGCCAAGAAAAAATTCTCTGAAAACCTTGACCACAATAACGGAATAGATAGTTCTAATTGGAAAAACTTAAAAATTATCGCGAGACCTATAAAGCTTCGAGACGGAAAAATTGTAAAGTATATTATCAAGGGTTTTTATAATGATTAATAGGTATGTGGCGGCGGCGACATTGTTGCTTATTAGTGTTTTCGCTTCTTACCTATTTCAATTCTATCTTAAGCTTGGGTATGGGGTATCTGACGATCCGGCTGTTTGGGGGCAGCTTGGTGACTATTTTGGCGGCCTCCTAAATCCCATGTTTAGCTTTATTTCTCTCGTGCTGCTTATCAAATCATTAACGTTGCAAAATCAAGCCAATCAAGACCTTAGGAGTGAAATAAGCAATACACGAAAGTCCGAGAGATTGCGCTCATTTGAAACGCAGCTTTTTAATATGATTGATTCTCAGCGAATTTCGTTAGATGCATTCAAGGTTGAGTTTGAAGAGCGAGGTGTGCTTGTAAATAAATATGGTGCTGACGCAATAATCAAGATAGAAGATGATATTGCGTATCTAAGAAGCGAGTCGCCTGATATTGGCCGAGTCACTGCATATTTGGAGGATGTGGACTCTGCCGATCGAGTGTTCGGGGTTACTAGAGTTTTTTATAATATGGTAAGGATGATCACTGATAAGCTAAGTGACTCCAATGGTTTTTCCATGGAAGACAGGCGCTCTCATTATCTCACTCTTATAAACTTCACAGATTTCGCATTATTACGTTTGGTGATGATGAGTGCGCAGTTTATGGAGTACTCGTCTACTGAATATTTAAAATCTAATGATGAATTCAATGCTGTGCTGAATGAAGTGGGTCTTAGCTATAATCTTTACTAATATTTGCCCCTCTGTCCAAAATACTGGAGTAGATCACGAAACTAATGTTGGTCGGCAGATTCGGCCCGGATTCTGCCTTTCGAGTTTTAGTGTAGCGGAAGCCTTTGCTGGCTTCCGCTTATCGTGTCATCGTTTTTTTAGATTATGCTCAATTAGCGTCAGTTCTGCGTTTATCGCAGTGATTGTGAGTTTCTGCGTCGATGTGTTTTTCCCAATGTTGGTATCCACGATAGTGAGCAAAGTGGTCAGGTGAGTTTTTCGCGCGTTAAGCGTTTCGGAAATGGACGAGATATTTCGCGCCGCCGTTTTCATGGCTTCATTCCTTGGAGTGATTTAAACAGCCCGCGATTCAGGCTGTCTCTGTGTAATCAGCGGTTACATCGAGAGTAGATCGCGCGTGCGATACTGGCTGGCACGGTCTGCCAGTTCGCCCCACCCCCAACTGCCGAAGTTTTCACCCTGCTCTGGAATATCAAGCTTCATCAAGGACATCGGGTCGCGGCCAATTAGCCGAGCAGCGGCGTATAACTTTCCGCCTACATCCAGCAGCGTCTGGGCCGCTTCGTTCCACGTTTCTTCCAGGGCATCGTGAGCGAGCCGTAAAGCGGTGTCCTCAATTTTTTGATGTGCTTTATGAGCTTCTTCGATATATCGGTCCACGGTGGACAGCTCTTGCTCCAAGGCGGTGATGATCAGGAGCTGGCGGCGATGTTGTTCGGTGGCGGTCGTGAGGTTTTTCGCCGCTTTCTGGGCATCGGTATTAGCCGTTTTTTCGCCTTCGACATCGCCCCATGCAACTGCTTGTGCATAGGCTGTCGCCGCCTCGGTCTCTGCCTGGCGTGCGCTGGTAATGTGGTGCTGAGACTGCTGACGGACTTCCTCTAGTCGAGTGCTTAGGCTTTTCCGTTTAGCATTGAGCTCCAGCTCATCTGCCATCCAGTTCGCCATATCGGCAATGTAGCCTTCCATCAAGCTTTCTCTGTTGGCCAGCTTTTCCAGCCGGTCCAGCTTCTGATCCAGTCGGAAAATCTGATGATCGATCGAGTCGATCTTTAATTTTCTACTGCTGATTTCATGTCTGACGTCGCTCTCACGGCCGTGGTTAATGACGTCTTCGCTTACAAGCGCCTCCTCAAAAGGTGGCAGTTCCTTTTTGATGACTTCCATTTCAATGCTCAATTTGGCGCGTGTGTCTTTCAGTTGTTCAATTCGGTTCATTAGTTTTGTCCTGATAATTTAGTTGGGGTTCGGAGTGGCTGGCGAGGCCCGCTTGAGCCGGCTCTACCTCAGTCAGTAGGTCCGCCTTCAGGCGGCCTGAGCCTCGCTCTCATCCGTTCCCGGCACGGTCTTCACCACATAGCAACGCTGAGTGCCCAGACCGGGTAAGCGAACAGCACAGGAGGCTTTTCCGTCCGGCCCGGGCTCAAGGACGCCACGGCGTATCAGCTCCTTGTTCACAGCATTGATGTTCATGCCCTTGAACACTTCTGAGCGCCATGCCTCAGGCAACACGTAGTAAGTGTTGGTGGTGTGCAGCGCGTCACCCAGGCCGTGCTCCAACGTTTTGCGAAAGCCCAGCCGGTCGATGGTGCGTGGACCGTGCTCATCGATCTTCGCGGCGGCCGACTCCCAGCGGGTGAAGCGGCTTTCACCGAAGCGCTCGATGATCTGGCGCAACCGCGCCAAGATCGCGTCCCCCTCAAGGTTCCCGGCGCCACCGCGCTCGTTCATCCAAGCACTCAGGCACACCCGAGCTGCGGTGGTGGCAGTGCCATCCGGCCATCCAGTAACGCCGAAGGCGGTGGCCAACTCTCCGGCCGCTGCTGCGAGACCAAAACGAAGTGCTGCACGCTGGGCCTGACCACTGGCCGAGGCGGGCAGGTTTTGGGTGATGAACTGTTCAACCGTGCGGCGAACGATCACCGACCACCTGAGCATTTCCCCAGGCGCGCACAGCGCGTGCATGAAGGCGGTTAGGGGCGTGCCGTAGTATTTGGCGACACGGGCCTTGAGCGCATCGGAGAGGGCGGCGGCATCTTCAAAACCGTTCAGCACATCGAACATGCCGAGGCCTTTGCTCGCATCCGCAGGCACGGCGAGCATGCGCACCTCCATACCGGCTTTCAGCTCCTTGTTGGCGTCGGCCATGTGCTGCGCCAACGTCTTCTCCCCCGTCGAGAGAAACAGCAGGCGCCACTCCTGCACCTGTCGGCCCGCTTGTCCTCGATCATTCGCCCGTGCCTTACCAGTACCGTTGCCGAGCATGTACACCGTTTCGCCAATAATGCGCGGGTCGCACATGCCGATTTCATCCAGGACCAGGAGACCGTCTGAGTGAGCTGCGGCGATGGACTCCAGGGCGTTATCTGTCGAGCGCCACGAACGCACCAGACGCGGCCCTCCATAGACCGAAGCAGCGACTTGCAGGTGAGTGGTCTTGCCCCCGGAACTGTCGCCGTACAGGTGGAAGCCGCCCGACTCATGCCCGAGCAGGTTCAGCAGCGGGCCTGCAAAGGCCACAGAGACGACAAACGCTAAGCGGTGGTTGCCAACGCACAGCGCGCCGATTTGCTGCTGCCATTGCTCCAGAGAGCCGGCCTCGCTGATCGGTGGCAACTGCGCACCGGCCTCATAAAAATGCAGGTGTTCGGCGTGTGAGCCTATTTGCTGTTCGGGCAAAAGGAACGCGTTGTCATGCCAGCCCAGACGCGTCACCAAACGGGCGCGCTGGGCGCTATCGAAGCCGCCGAGGTAGCTTTGTAGGTCGTTGCGGGCATTGCGTCCTGATCGGCTTCCGGCAAGGCGCAGGCCCATGTCTACCAGCGGGCCGAGTACGTCTTTGCCGAAGTCGCCGGTCATGGTTCTGGCTGGAATATTCCAGCGTTTTTTGGCGCCGTCCGGGTCGTCGAATTCGACCAGCAAGCCCCAGTTGTGGCCCTTGTCGTCGCGAGTGCGAGCGATGATTTCGAGAGGCGAACACACAGGGCGCGCCTCGCCATCATCGCCGGAATAAAACACCCCTTCAGGCGTCAGACGAAAGCCGCCCGGCAACAAATCATTTTTCGATTTCGCAGGTCGTTTGGCGGGCGTCTTATCCTTAGGTTGTTGAGGTTCAGTGGGCTCAGCTACAGTGCCGAAAAACTCGCCGTTGCGCACCAGCCCGGCCACGTGGCAAGCAGTCCAACCTTTGGTTAATGCGTCCGCTGCATCGTCGCCGTCCGCCCATTTTCCACCCTTGATGAGCGCCGGTTTACCGCCTTTGCTGCTGGGCTTCAGCTTGAATACGTCAAGCGAGATTCGCTGCACTGACGAGACGCCCAGCTCAATCAATTTGAGCTCTATGGCATCCATGCAGGCTTTGCCACTGGCATCGTTATCCGGCCACAGCACCACAGCGCGCCCTTTGAGTGGCGTCAGGTCGGCCTTGTGCCAAGAGTTGGAGCCGTTCGGCCAGCAGGTGGCTACGTGGTCGAGCATCAATTCGGCGGCGGCGTCAGCAGCCTTTTCGCCTTCACACAACACCACTGGCGCATCGGCGCGCTGTGCCAGCTCATCCAGGCGCAGCAATGGCCGAGGCTCCGGCAATCCTTGCCAGCGCCATTGTGTGGTCTGCCCATCGGAGCGCTTGCACCAGGTCAACGGCGCAAAGACCTTTCGCGGTTTGCCGTCCTCATCGGGGCCTAGGTCGAAGCGATACAGCGCCATGACCGGTTGGCCCTGCGCATCGCGATAGATCCACACCTTGGACGGAGCGCCGTGTTGCCGGTGTTTAGCTGGGCACTTGTTCATGGCCTCGGTCGGGATCGGCTGAATCGCGATCCACTCCGGCGTTGCGCTTTTGGCCGGTGCGCTTTTGGTGGTCGCAGATCCTGCGGATACATTGAGCAGGTCTGCCAGCTTTTTGCAGGCCTCAACGTCCGTGCCGCCGTCGATGTAGCGCACGAGGTCGATTAGGTCGCCGCCTTTATCGCCGGTCGCAAAATCCGCCCAGGTGCCCTTGCTCAAGTTGACTTTGAGTGAGCCAGCGCGCTTGTCCGTGCGAGTCGGATTCGGGGCTGTGTATTCCTTGCCGCCGTCGACGCGTTTGCCGTTCGGCAGCCAGTGAGCAAGCACGCGGTCGATGTTCTTCAGGGCATCGCTTTTTACGTCGGAAAAGCTGGGGCGTTTTGAGGTGGTGCCGGTGCGCTGGGTCATGGCGCTACCCTCGTTGCATACATCGCATCGCTCACGTCATCGATCAGCGCTTTTGCCATTTCACCTAGGTAGAGAGCAGGCCAGCTGAATCGCTCGCCCTCGTTACTCATGGCGGCTTCGAGGGTCAGTTGATTGGCGTAGTACTGAAACAGCGATATGGCCTCAAGTGCGTCCTCGATCGGCACGCCTGCATTTACCCTAAACAGCTTTTGACTACCGCTGGCAACGCATGAGAATTCGGCACGCCCGCGGGTGTTGGCAGTGTTCATAGAGCACCGCCTTTCTGGCCCATTGGCACAGAGGAGGCATCACCATACAAGGCGAGTGTTTTGATCAAGCCCAAGGTGCCGCGCACGTCCCAAATAACAGACGACAGTACGCGGTTGGAGAGGGCGGGTTTATCGCCGTCTAAGTGATCTTCCAGCAGCATGAGAACTGAATCGGCTCGGTCCAGGGCGCAGGTGATGGCGTCGATGGGAATACCGGCTTCGGCGTCCTGGCTGACGCAAAGTAGATCCTCTGGCAGTGAAAAGCCTGGGAGCATGCTCATTCGGCACCTCCTGCGGCTTCCAGGGCGCGAGCCTTGGACATATGGGCGTTGTAACGGGAAAGGCGTGTCGCGAGGCTGGAGTTGGCGTGTAAAGCGGCGAGAGCCATTGCTCGATGAGCCGCGGCGCGAAATTTGGACGGATTGAGGGCGTGCATTTGGTGAAGCTCCTGTATGTGAGGAGCTGCCACTGATCGTCGCCAAACGAATTAGGGTGGCAGCTGTGCGCAGGTTGGCGAACCGGGCATACAGGACCCCGGCAGACCCGAAGGTCTCCCACGCACAGCCGCCATAAAGCAGGAATGCGGGCACAAAAAAAGCGCCTGCAATCGGTATGGGGGCGCCTGTGCGCCTGCATGTACTCGGGTCGCCAAACCCGATCGCTGAATTTGCAGCGACGGTCAGAGAGTAACGCCCGTTTTTTGAAAGTGCAACTGTGCGGATCACTTGCGGATTTTTCCGGTGGGGAATAAATTGATTAGGCATGTAGATTTACCTCAACGCCTCCGGTTGCCGCCGGGGGCGTTTTCGTTTCAGGCATGGACTTCCCAGCTCAGGGAAACAAAGGGCAAGAGGTCGCCTTCGAGGCAGGCGCGTGCATCCTCATAGGCGTCGATTTGTTGGCCTTCGTCGACGATGATTGCTTGGGGGGCCTGGCAGGGAACTGACAATGCGCACCAGATCCCATCTGCCCATCGCATCACCATGACGTCCCGGTTAAGGCGTTTTTGCTCTGTGCGGTGGCGCTCAAAGCGCTGCATACCTCGTGATGAGAAACCCACTGTTCTGAGTACAGAAAAGGGCTGCAAAATGGCCTTGTTGGCCACTCGATTTTTCATGCTGCCACCTGATCACGGGCAGCGATGCGTGCGCGTGTCCATGCCTGAACTTCCCCCAATACCCACGCAACTGGAGCACTTCGGGCATTGCTGTTACTCAGCTTTACCGGTAGTGGGAATCCGCTTTCAGGTTGACGCATCAGCTTGTAGATAGTCGGGCGTGCAAGCCCTACGATTGAAATGACCTCGGGCATGCGGATGAGGGTCATGGAGGGGTCATGCGAGGGAATTGATTTTAATACGGTAGTCATAGCGAGCTAACCCTTTGTTAATTGAGACAACGGGTCATACGCTACGCAGGGGAGGGAGAGTGGACTGTGTCCGCTCCCTTTTTTATTTCAGAGGTCTAAGGCCCAGAGCGGTCAAATGCTCTCGAATGGTTTTTTTTGTGCCGTGGCACTTCCGTTCGGAAAGAAGATTGGTCAGTTCAGCATCGGACAGACTTCGCATTTCAATTTTCCGGCCGTTAATGATTTGCTCTGCAGCCGCTTTGATTTTTGCCCGCCTATCCATAGCCAAGGTCTGTATTGCAGAGCTGGGGTTTCGGTTCCCATTACCTGCTTCCTGGCCCCTTCTCGTCGCCTTTGTCGACAAGGCATCGTCGAGAATTCGATGCATCAGACTTGATGTGTTGAAGCCTTTTTTAAACACATCCATCTGCTCCACCTGGCGATAAAGACTCGCCATCAGCAGCGCCTGATTCGCCTCGCCTAGCAACGTCGCGAATTCTTCTCGTACCCTGATCTCGTTTCCGCTGCTGCGGTCCCGCTCTTTTTCGATCAGGACAAGGTACTGGCGGGGTGAGTCATGTTTCAGCTGCTCTATCAGGTCTGCATCAATGCCGTAAGTGGTGAGCTCAAGGTCGAACAGCCAATTTGCAAGCGTCTCCACAGCCTGCGTTCCCAGTACCAGGGCAAAGGTCGCCGCAAGCTGTGAGTCTGTTGCGGAATGACTCACCCCAAGAAACCGTCGAATGACACTGGGCAATGAGCCTGCCTCTGCATAACTGGCATGCTCGCTAATGGGATCGCGAAGTCGATAAAGGGTTCTTGTTACCGACTCTGCACACGGAGCGTAGGAGCCCTCCTCGAGCCAGAACGAGGTGGCTGTGTTGATCAGATCGAAGGCATCGTTGAAGTGGTTGTTGAATTGCGGAAACAGCGCAAGACTGCGAACGGCTGCCTCGACGTCGTCCTGATCCCACACCAGGCACGTTACATCGAAGCCTGCGATTTCGAGTTCAAGCTCTTCTGCATCGATGCCCCGCTCAAAGTCCATTTAGATCTCCCCGCCGCCCCGAAGCCGATAGGCTGTTACAGCGATTTGCGGCTGGAAGCGCCAACGCCAGCAGGGTTGAGGGCGCGGTCTTTCTGTAACACGACTTCTCGATGTAACACGTCGTGCTTTGAAGTTTCTTCGTGCGTGTAACACGTAATATATTCAATAAAAACAGTAGGTTAAGTGGTTTCGTTACACGCGTTACACGCGTAACACCATCTTTTAAAGGGAAGGGGGTTAACGACTTCACACAGCCTTCCCAAATTGACCTTGCACTACATTTCCGGCCTCTAGGGAATCAAGGTGATCGGCGTACCATTGCATCATTTTTACGCGTTGCTCAAAGTATTGGGCCTTGTTGTAAATCCCTCGAACACCTTGTGCCTTGTGGCTGAGTTGGGCCTCGATATGGTCAGCCGGATATCCGCGCTCGTTGAGGATCGTGCTGGCGATGTGGCGGAAGCCATGGCCGGTCTGGCGCCCTTCGTAACCAAGGCGTCTTAGTGCCATTAGGAATACGGTATCGCTGCGGGGTTTAGTGCGGTCGCTTCTACCGGGAAACAGGAGAGTGTAAGCGCCGGTGAGTTGCCGAAGCTCCAGTAGTGCTTCGATTGCTTGAGCGCATAGTGGCACCAGGTGCTCACGACCTTTCTTACGACCCTTGCGTTCTACTGGAACGGTCCACAGCCTCTTGTCGAGATCGAACTCTATCCAATGTGCTTCTCGGAGTTCGCTGGGGCGTACAGCCATCAGGGTCAACAGCCTTAGGCCAAGCTGAACATCTTTGGCGTGGGGGTAGGAGCGTATCGCTCGAAGTAATCCTGGAAGCTCATCGGGAGATACGTGGGCGTAGTTCTCTGCCTTTCCTGAGGACAGAAACTTATGCACGCCCTCCAATGGGTTGTTGACGGCTCTACCGGTCACGCGAGCCAGGTCATAGATATCTTTGCAATAAGCCCTCACACGGCTCATCTGTTCCAGAATCCCCTGACGTTCAAGCCCTCTCAATAGCTCCATCCACTCCATCGACATGATAGAGGTGTAGGGGCGTTTACCGAGCGAGGGGAATACATGGCGTTCAAGTGCGCCGAGTATTCTTTTGGCCGTACCAGCATCCCACCCGCTTAGGCGAGACGTGTGCCACTCCCTGGCCAATGCTTCAAAGGTGTCGTTAGCCGCGTCGATCTCGGCAGCTTGGCGAGCTTTCTTTGAGGTGATCGGATTCTTACCTTCCGATGCGTCTGCGCGTAGATCGGCCGCTTTCTGCCGAGCGAAAGCGCCGCCGACTTCCGGGTAGCCGCCAAGACCAAGCCATGACCATTTTCCGTCCGGCTTCTTGTAGCGTAACTCCCAGGACTTTTGGCCGTTTGGCTTGACCCTGAAATATAGCCCTGGGCTGTCTAGTTCACGGTATGCCCCGGCCTCAGGCTCCAGGCTGGAAAGTGTCGTGTCAGCGAGAGGGCGCCGCTTGATATCTGTGCGTTTCATCCTTGTATGCCTTCAGTTCAATTATTTATGAAGCATACACGTGGGCATACACGGTGGGGAAGGATAGGGGTAGATAGAGGTGGACAGCCAGAAACAAGAAAGCCCGCACGAGGCGGGCTTCTTGAGGTGATTCATAGACTGCTGTAGACGTCTATGGATCGGTACTTGGTGGCTACACAGGGACTTGAACCCCGGACCCCAGCATTATGAATGCTATGCTCTAACCAACTGAGCTATGTAGCCAAGTGGCGCGCATTATTCGCGGAGAACGGGAATGCGTCAAGCGCTTTTTTTGAAAATTTATCTACGCTATCAACTGTTTAACGGGAAACACCGTGTTTGGTGACGAGCGGTTGGGGTTTGCGCAGGTCCCAAGGCGGCGAAGATCAAAAGGTGGGAGCGGGCTTGCTCGCGAATGCGGTGTGTCAGTCAGCAGAGGTATTGGCTGGTCCACCGCATTCGCGAGCAAGCCCGCTCCCACATTTGATCTACTGTGTTCTGGCGTTCGTGCGTCAGGTTTTGCGCGGGTGCAGGCACTCTATCGAGCGATCCACCATGGCTTTGGCCATTTCCAGCAGGTGCCACACGGCAAGCACTTTGGCACGCTCGGGGCTTTGCAGTTGTTCGCCACAGTCGAGCGCGGTGGCCGAGGCGCTGTGCAGCAGGTCGGCGGTGTAGAGCAGGGAGTCTTCGAAGCTGATTTCGTCGCTGATGGCGTAGAAGTTTGTCGAGGGTTGCGGCGGGTCGGTGGGCAGGTAGTGGTCGAGCGCTCGGTTGAAGGCGGCGCGGTCTTTGGCTTGGTCACGGGGTGGATCGGGGACGATCTTGAACATGGTGTAGCTCCTATTGACCTGAAGAAGCTGCCACCGTCGCTGCTAAACGAGAAGGGTGGCGGCTGTACGCGGGTTAGCAGACCAGTCAATAGGAAAACCGGCGCACCCGAAGGTGCCCCACGCACAGCCACCAAAAACTGGGGCGTAAAGCGTGTGCCTATTGAGTTCAGGCTGCTAAACCCGATCACTGAAAACCAGCGACGGACCGAAGACTAGCCACCGACTCCCCCAGGCACAAGGCCGAAAGATTCTCTAGGAAACGTCCCGCAAATTAAAGGGATTCATCTTGCTGGCCCTTTACAAGCCATGACCGCTGCATCGATTCACCTAGTCGTTAGCCTGCTAACGGGATAGCCTTCCTGCCCCCAAAAGTGGCACATTGTCGCACCTGCACCTGTGCATCCATCTGCTGTACGGAAAACCTCCCATGGCTCTGAGCAATTCCCAGCCCTCCGTGGCTACGGCGCCTGCCGCCGGGCAAACCAGCCCGTTGGTGATGCGTGTGATCGGCGCGGTGGCGCTGGCGCATTTGATCAATGACTTGATTCAGTCGGTACTGCCTTCGATCTACCCGATGCTCAAGGCCAATTACGGCCTGACGTTCACCCAGGTCGGCCTGATCACTCTTACGTTCCAGCTCACCGCGTCCCTGCTGCAACCGTGGGTGGGTTATTACACCGACCGCCATCCCAAGCCGTACCTGTTGCCCTGCGGGATGATCTGCACCCTGGTGGGCATTTTGATGATGTCCCAGGTGGGCAGCTTCCCGTTGATCCTGCTGGCTGCGGGGCTGATCGGGATCGGCTCGTCGACCTTCCACCCGGAAGCGTCCCGCGTGGCGCGCCTGGCCTCGGGCGGGCGTTATGGTTTGGCGCAGTCGACGTTCCAGGTGGGCGGTAATGCCGGCTCGGCCTTCGGCCCGTTGCTGGCGGCGGCGATCATCATTCCGTTCGGCCAGGGCAATGTGGCCTGGTTCGGCCTGTTCGCGGTGTTTGCGTTGTTTGTGCTGTATGCAATCAGCCGCTGGTACGCCCACCACTTGAACCTGTTCAAGCTCAAGCAAGGCCAGGCGGCCACTCACGGCCTGTCCAAGGGCCGGGTGCTGAGCGCGCTGGTGGTGTTGGGCCTGCTGGTGTTTTCCAAGTACTTCTACATGGCCAGTTTCACCAGTTACTTCACCTTCTACCTGATCGAGAAGTTCGACCTGTCGGTGGCCAGTTCCCAGCTGCATCTGTTCCTGTTCCTGGGGGCGGTGGCGGCGGGTACGTTCTTTGGCGGGCCGATTGGCGACAAGATCGGCCGTAAGGCGGTGATCTGGTTCTCCATCCTCGGGGTGGCGCCGTTCACCTTGCTGCTGCCCCACGTGGACCTGTTCTGGACCAGCATTCTGAGCGTGGTAATCGGCTTTATCCTGGCCTCGGCGTTCTCGGCAATTGTGGTGTATGCGCAAGAGTTGGTGCCGGGCAATGTGGGGATGATCGCCGGGGTGTTCTTCGGTTTGATGTTCGGTTTTGGCGGGATTGGTGCGGCGCTGCTGGGGCACCTGGCAGACATCCACGGCATCGAGTACGTGTACACGCTGTGCTCGTTCCTGCCGCTGTTCGGGGTGTTGGCGATTCTGTTGCCACGTACCAAAAAGGCCTGATATCGGGTCAATCGAGTCGGGCAGATATCCTTGCTGCCCAACGTTTGCGTCAAACGGGTAAATCAACTGCTCCTGCAAAGGGTGTCGGCGTTGCGCCGGTGCCCTGATTTACGGTTGTAGCGGGTTGTAGGTGGCTCGCTTCAACTGTTCCCGCGCCCGGGACAAGCGTGAGCGCACGGTGCCGATGGGGATGTCCATGGCGTCGGCGGTGTCCTGGTAGCTGCCGTCGGTTTCCAGCGAGGCGTAGAGGGTTTTACGCATTTCCGGCGGCAAGTGGGTAATCGCCCGCAGGGTTCTTTCGAGCCTGCGGTTGATTTCGAACTGCCAGTCCAGGTTGTTGTTTTCTTCCTGCCCATGCCACAGCGCTTCATCGAACTCGCAATGCACCGGTTTGGCATACAGGCGCCGGAAGTGATTGCGGATCAGGTTCTGGGCAATCCCGCACATCCACGTGCTCAGGGTGGCCTGGCCGCCGAAGCGGTCCCGGTTACGCCAGGCCTCCAGGTACGTCAGTTGCAGAATATCGTCTGCATCTTCCGGGTTCAGTACGCGTTTATGAATGAAGCGGCGGAGTTTCTTGTGGTGGTCTTCCGACAGGTTCTGGATGGAGCGGTGCGGGTCAGGTGTAAGGTGAACTAGAACATCGACTGGGATATCCATGAATTTTTCCTCAGGGTAGACACGATCGAAATAATTCCGACGGGAACCCCCTTAGCACTGCCTGTGCCAAGCGATAAATATGTATAACTTATTGATATATATAGTGAAATATCTTGTTTTGATGCCTTTTCATGCAAGGTCTTGCACAAACATCCACAGGTTTGTGCCGGTTTTTTCATAAGCTTCTGAATTGCCGGCAAGATGGAACCGTAATGGGTTTGCCCTCCACACAAGGACACGAATCTCCCTGTCCTGGCATTCCCCATGAAAGTCGATCCCCACGTTGATGTGCAAAAGCCTCAGAACCTGGAGCAGCCTGCGCCTGCAAGGGTTGATAACCGCCCACCTTCCCAGACGAGCACCCCGCCGATCGGCGATGACCTCGGTTCGCTGTTCAACCAAGAGGTCGAGCTCAACAGTCGCGCGCTTGGACGGCGGCAGATAGGGCTGCGCGTTATGCCGGTGGAGCAACTGGCGCAACTCTATGAGCAATTGGGGCATCCGGCTCAGGCAACACTGGCGACCATTGCGCGCAGTGTCAGGGTTCAAATGTTGGTGAACCCCAGCGTCGAGAAGTTTCTGGAGATCACCGGCAATGACCCGGCCCGGGCCTACGTGGTGCTCCAGCAAGTGGCCGCGCAGGCCGATGCCGAGGTGCGCAGCAACGAGGCGAAACTGGCTCGCGAAGCGCTGGTGAAGCTGGAGATGCGCTTCAAGCCGCAGATCCAGGCGGGCCTGAACACGGCGTTGGCGCTGCAGGCCAGCAGTGATGACCCACACCTGCGCCAGGCGGTGCGCAGTGTGTATTACGCCAGCGTGGTCACCCGGCAATCCCTGGCAACGATGCTGCAGGCGCTGTTGGGGTTGTTTGGCGGCGAAGACCTTGGCCAGGGGCTGAAGCTGATGCGTCGCGCCCTGGCCGACGACATTGCGGCGCTGACGCCGTCGATCGCTTCGGCCAAATTGCTCACGCTCCTGGTGGGGTTGCGAGGCTGCGACCAACTGGGTGGCATCTTGCGCAATTGCCGAGACCTGATCGAGCGCCTGGCCCTCACCTATCCCGAGGTGACACGGGACGCAGTGGCCCTGCTCCAACGCTTGCTGGGTTACTCGAACACCGGGATTGCGACTGCCGAGATCCAGCGCCTGGCCATTGAATTGGGCGGGGTTGATGTACTCAACCAGTTGATTTCACTCAACAGTGTTTATCCGATGCTCAAGAGCCTGCCGCTGGCCGTGTGGCGTGATAACAGGGGCCGTGAGGACTGCCTGAACAGCTTTTTGCTGGTGATGGACGAATACGCACGCACCGAGCGCGGGACCCGGCAGGGCATGGCCCCGCAGGGCCCCGATGCATGAGCGCGTTACGGGTCATCAATGGCGTGCTGCTGAAGGTTGCACAACGTGCCGAAGTCATGGGCGCGGTGGTCATCATGGCCATTGTGTTTATCTTTATTGTGCCGCTGCCCACCTGGCTGGTGGACATCCTGATTGCCCTGAATATCTGTATCTCGTGCCTGTTGATCGTACTGGCGTTGTACCTGCCGGGGCCGCTGGCGTTTTCTTCGTTTCCGTCGATCCTGTTGCTGACTACCATGTTTCGCCTGGCCCTCTCGATTGCCACCACGCGATTGATCCTGCTGGAGCAGGATGCCGGCGATATCGTCGAGGCTTTCGGCAACTTCGTGGTGGGCGGCAACCTGGCGGTAGGGTTGGTGATCTTCATGATCCTGACCATCGTCAACTTCCTGGTGATTACCAAGGGGTCGGAGCGTGTCGCTGAAGTGGCGGCGCGGTTCAGCCTGGATGCCATGCCTGGCAAGCAAATGTCGATCGACAGTGATTTGCGTGCCGGCCTGATCGATGGCGAGCAGGCCCGGGACAAACGCGAGCAATTATCCCGCGAGAGCCAGCTGTTCGGGGCCATGGACGGGGCCATGAAGTTCGTCAAGGGCGACGCCATCGCCGGGCTGATTATCGTGGTGATCAACTTGCTGGGCGGGTTCTCCACCGGCATGTTCCAGCACGGCATGAGCGCCGGCGATTCCATGGCGCTGTACTCGGTACTGACCATCGGTGATGGCCTGATCGCACAGATTCCCGCGCTGCTGATTTCCTTGACCGCGGGCATGATCATCACCCGTGTAGCGCCGTCCGGGCGTAACAAGGGCGCCAACAACATGGGCGCCGAGATCGCCCGGCAAATGACCAGCGAACCCAAGAGCTGGATCATCGCCTCGGTCGGCATGCTCGCCTTTGCGGCGCTTCCGGGGATGCCGACGGTGGTGTTTATCCTCATCTCGCTGATCACCGGTTCCCTGGGTTACTTCCTGGTGCGTCAGCGCCAGAAGCGCGAGCAGCCGGAGCAAGCGGGCGCCGATGCGGTCGCCCCGCAAGACAACGGTGAAGAAGACCTGCGGGGCTTTGATCCGTCGCGGCCTTATCTGTTGCAGTTCCCGGCAGCCTTGCACGGCAGCGCACAGGTGGCGCAGGTCACCCACGGTATTCGCCAGGCGCGCAATGGCCTGGTCACGCAAATCGGCCTGACGCTGCCGCCGTTTGAAGTCGAGTTCGCACCTGCATCCGTACTGGCCGAAGATGAGTTCCGCTTCTGCGTGCATGAAGTGCCGATGATCAAGGCCACCCTGGGGCACCGGGTAGCGGTGGCCCTCGACACCTTGGCCGCCGAGCCTGAAGAGGATGCCAAGGGACTGCCTGAGCGCGACGAACAGGAGTGGGTGTGGCTGGCGCCCGACGATCCACTGCTCGACGACGAGCAACGGGAGCGCTTCACTGCAGAGGGCTTGATCATCGAGCGCATGACCCGGGCGATGCTGTTGAGCGGGCCGCAGTTCCTCGGAATTCAGGAGAGCAAGTCGATTCTCAGCTGGCTTGAATTCAATCAGCCGGAGCTGGTGCAGGAACTGCAACGCATCATGCCGCTTTCACGTTTTTCGGCGGTGTTGCAGCGCCTGGCCAGCGAGGGCGTACCCCTGCGGGCCGTGCGGCTGATTGTCGAGGCTTTGATCGAATACGGCCAGCATGAGCGTGAGCCGGATGCCTTGGCCGACTACGCGCGCATTGCCCTCAAATCGCAGATTTTCCATCAGTACAGCGAAGCCGATGGTCTGCATGCCTGGCTGTTGTCGCCCCACAGCGAAAACGTGCTGCGTGATGCGTTGCGCCAGACCCAGACCGGGGTGTTCTTTTCCCTCGACAACGACAGTAGCGCGGTGTTGGTCAGCCTGCTCAAACAAGCCTTTGCCGTGCGGGCCAAGAGCAAGAGCGTGCTGTTGGTCGCGCAGGATTTGCGCAGCCCTTTGCGTACCTTGCTGCTGGAAGAGTTCAACCATGTGCCGGTGCTGTCGTTTGCCGAGCTGGGTAGTTCCTCCAAGGTGAAGGTGCTGGGGCGCTTTGATCTGGGGCAGGATGATTTGTTGCGCGGCGCAGTGGCATGAGGGCTTGATGATGTTTGAGTTGCGCGTGCTTGATGGCCAGCATCAGGGGGCGGCGTTGCCGCTGTTTGGCGAGCAGTGGAGTATAGGTGCCCACCCTGATACCGACCTTTCCCTCTCCGACCCGGGCATTGCCGAGTGGCACGTGTGGTTGCGCCTTGCAGGCGGGCAATGGCTGGTGCAGGCCGAGCAAGGGCTGGTGCAGAACGTCGATGGCCAGTTCGTCGCTCAGATCAGTGACTTGCCACTCAGCGTGCCTTTTTCGATTGGCCAGATTCGGCTCTGCGTCACCCGGGCCGATCAGCCCTGGCCGAAGGCGCCTGTGGTGACGGCGCCGGAGCCGGCACCGGCCAGTGAGGCGCCGCCGACGCTAACCTTGTCCTCGATCTCGAGGTCGCAGCAAAAGCGCTTGATCAGCCTGGTGGTGGTGGGTGCAGTCATCATCACGGCGATCGGTATGGTCACCAATGGCGAGCGCCAGGCACAGGCATCGCTGATGCCGCCAGTGGTCAGCAAGCATGAGCTGGGTTCGCCCTACGAGGTGCGTCAGCAGTTGCTCAAGATGCTCGGCGAGCGAGAGTTGGGCCACCGCATCAGCCTGCAAGTGATCAATGGCCAAGTCACCCTCAGCGGCGATGTTTCCCGGGATGAGGTGGAACTGGTGTCGCGCATGCTCAGCCGTTTTGGCGAGCAGTTCGATACCTCGGTGCCGGTGCTCAGCCGTGTCAGCGAACACAACAGTGTACTGCCCTTCAAGATTCTGCAGATTGTCGGTGGGCCCAACGGGCACGTGGTTCTGGACCAGGGCAGCCGCTTGTTTGTCGGTGATGAGGTGGAAGGTTTACGACTGGTGATGATCGATAACACCAAGGTGGTATTCGACGGCGTGCAGCGGTTCGAGGTGCGCTGGTGAGCGAGGAGATGCGGGCTCGTCTTGAGGCCTGGCAGCAGCGCCAGTCGACGGCGTTGGCCAGCTTTGCGCCGGTGGCGGTGCGCGGTCGTATCCAGCGGGTCAACGGCATGTTGCTGCAATGCCGGTTGCCTCAGGCGCGCATTGGCGACTTATGCCAGGTCGAAAAAACCGTGGGCGACTACATGCTCGCCGAGATCATCGGGTTCGATCAGCAGGATGCAGTACTCAGTGCCCTGGGCAACCTGGAAGGCGTGCGTGTGGGCGCCAGCGTGCAGCGCCTTGGGGTGCCGCACCGGGTGCGGGTGGGGGACGATCTGCTGGGGCGGGTGCTGGACGGTTTTGGCCGGCCGATTGCGGGCGAAGGGCCGAGTGCCTTTGTCGAGGATGACGCCGCGCAGGCGAGCCCTGTGCTGTGCGAGGCGCCCTTGCCGACCGAGCGGCCGCGGATCAACCGGGCGCTGTCCACCGGGGTGCGTTCGATCGATGGGTTGGTGACGCTGGGGGAAGGTCAGCGTGTCGGTCTGTTCGCCGGTGCCGGTTGCGGCAAGACCACCTTGCTGGCCGAGATCGCCCGTAACGTGGAGTGCGATGTGATTGTGTTCGGCCTGATCGGCGAACGCGGCCGTGAGCTGCGTGAGTTCCTCGACCATGAGCTGGATGATCAACTGCGGACCAAGGCCGTGCTGGTGTGTGCGACTTCTGATCGTTCCAGCATGGAGCGCGCGCGCGCCGCCTTTACGGCGACAGCCTTGGCCGAAGGGTTTCGGCGCAAGGGCAAGCGCGTGTTGCTGTTGATTGACTCCTTGACCCGATTCGCCCGGGCCCAGCGTGAAATCGGCCTGGCTGCCGGTGAGCCGTTGGGCCGTGGCGGTCTGCCGCCTTCGGTGTACAGCCTGATGCCGCGCCTGGTGGAGCGCGCCGGGCTGACCCGCGACGGGGTGATCACCGCTATCTACACCGTGCTGATCGAGCAGGACTCGATGAACGACCCGGTGGCCGATGAAGTCCGTTCGCTGCTCGATGGCCATATCGTGCTGTCGCGCAAGCTGGCCGAGCGCGGCCACTACCCGGCGGTGGACGTGTTGGCCAGCCTCTCCCGAATTTTAAGCAATGTGGCCGAGCCCGCGCATATCAAGGCCGGCACCGGATTGCGGCGGTTGTTATCGGCTTACCAGCAGATCGAGCTGATGCTCAAGCTGGGCGAGTACCAGCCTGGCAGTGATGCCCTGACGGATTTGGCGGTGAACAGCCGGCAGGCGGTCGATGGTTTCCTGCGCCAGGACTTGCGTGAGCCGGCACCGATGGATACCACCCTGGATCTGCTGATGGAGCTGACCTGCGATGTCCCTTTCTGAAATCGACACCCTGCGGCGCCTGCGCAAGCATCGGGCCGATCGCGCCGAACGCACGTTGCGGGCGGCCAAGCGGCTTCAACAAGCGCTGCTGTTGCAAATCCAGCAGGCACAGCAAGTGCTGGAGCACACCCGCGAGGAGGAAGCGCGCAAAACCGCAGAGCTGTTAGGCAAGCATCAAGGGCAAGTGATCTCGTTTCGCGACCTCACGTCCTGGAATACCCAGGAGCGCACGTTCTCTGCCGACACCCGGCGTGAGGAAGGGCAACTGCATGCGTTGCACGGCCAGCAGAAGGAGCAACTCACCCATATCGACAGCGCACAGCGGCACGTTAGCCAGTGTTTGCGCGAGGTTGAAAAACTCCAGGAGCTATCCCTTTTGTTGGTGCAGGAAGAGAACGATGACGCAAGTTCCAGCGAACAAACCTGAGCGCCCGCGTCCGCGCGAGGCCCGGGATGAACGTGAGCCCGCTACGGGGGCATTCGTGCCCGTGGAGCAGAGGCTGTTATTTACCCAGCTGTTCAGCCGCGACCGTGAGGGCGGCGGCTACGGTTCCCGCACGGCGCTGACGGCGCCGACCGAGACCCTGATGATCGAGGCGCTGACCGAGCAGTTGGCACCCCGTATACAGGCCGCCGCGCAGTGGCCGTTGCAAGCGATGCTGTACCTGCCGCGCCTGGGGCGGATCAACGCAAGCGTGCGCCGCGAGCAAGGCGCCTGGAACGTTGAGCTGACGGCTGAGGAAACGCACACCGCACGTTGGTTGCCCGGCGTGCGGCAACGCCTGGAAGACGGCCTGGCCGGGGCGCTGGCGCAGCCGGTTCACGTGCACCTGGCAGGCGTGTCCTCGGCATGATCATGCCGGTTTTGAGCGTGCCTGTGGTCAACGCAAACACCGTGGCGGCACAGCGCCGACTGGGGCGTGGCATGCGCATGGCGTTTCGGGTCTCGGAGCAGCACGGTGAGTTGCTGATGGCGCCCGGCCGTGCGCCCACGGGTGTCAAACCGCTGTGTTTCGAGAGTACCAGCGGGGCGCTGTCGTTCGCCGAGCCTGGGCCGCTGTTCAGCCTGCTGGGTGAGTGCCCTGTGACATTGGCAGAGGCCGGCAATGACCCGGATTCCTGGTTCTGGGAATTGTTCCACCATCACCTGAGCCCCGAAGTGCGGACGCTGTTCGGTTACCTGCGGTTGCTGCCTGCCCCCAGGACGTTGACGTTCGGCTGCCGGTTTACGGTGACGCTGGGTGCGTCCCGCGTGGTGAGTTACCTGTGGCTGGCGCCCGAGACCTTCCTGGCGTTGTGCGACGCCGGCCCCTGGCGACCCATTGCCGCGCCGCTGCCTGCGTCGTTTCAACTGGCGCTTGCGGTGAAGCTGGGGCGCCTGCGTCTGCCGATTCAGCAGGTGCGCCACCTGCGTGTCGGTGATGTGGTGATGCTTGAACAACCCCTGTTCGACCCACAGGGCAATGGCCAGCTGCACGTCGGCAGGCACCGGCTGCACGGTTGTATTGATGATGAATCCGGGCCGTTGTGCCTGACGCTTATTTCGATTGAGGAAACGTCCATGGACGAGGATTTTGCAACACAGCAATACCCGGTGCAGGAGGGTGACCAGCCCGTGATGGACGTCTTCGGCCATGAGCCCTTCGACGAGTTGAACATGGCCCTGGATGTGCGCTGTGGCACCCTGAGCCTGACGCTCGGCGAACTGCGTAACCTGGCCCCTGGCGCGGTGCTGGGCATCTCCGGTTACGCCCCGGGCATGGCCGGGCTCTATTACGGCGACCGGCCGATCGGCCAGGGGCAGTTGGTGGAAGTGGACGGGCGCCTGGGGCTGCAGTTGTCACGTGTGATTTTCGCTCGATGACGCTTCAGGGGATTGACCCCCTTGTACTGGCATTGTTTCTCGGCGCGTTGTCGTTGATGCCGATGTTGTTGATCATCTGCACGGCCTTCTTGAAGATCGTCATCGTGCTGATGATTACCCGCAACGCCATCGGCGTGCAGCAGGTGCCGCCGAGCATGGCTATCAACGGAATAGCCTTGGCCGCGACGATATTTATCATGGCGCCCGTGGGCTATGAAATCGCCCAGAACGTCAAGGCAGCGCCTGTGGACATGAGCAACGTCCAGACGCTGCTGGAGACAGGGCGTGAGGCCATACAACCGTTGCGCGCATTCATGCTGCGCAACACCGACCCGGATGTGTTGACCCACCTGCTGGAAAACAGCGCGCGCATGTGGCCACCTGAAATGGCGCAAAGCACCCAGCGCGAAGACCTCATCCTGCTGATCCCGGCGTTTGTGTTGTCGCAGTTGCAGGCAGGGTTCGAGATCGGCTTCCTGATCTACATTCCGTTCATTGTCATCGACCTGATTGTCTCCAACCTGCTGTTGGCCCTGGGGATGCAAATGGTCTCGCCCATGACCATTTCCCTGCCGCTCAAGCTGCTGTTGTTCGTCATGGTTTCCGGGTGGTCGCGATTGCTCGACAGCCTGTTCCTTTCTTACCTCTGAGTGACCTATGGAACCCATCGTGCTGTTCAAGCAGGGCATGCTGCTGGTGGTGGTGCTGTCGGCACCGCCGCTGATCGTGGCGGTGATCGTGGGTGTGCTGACCTCCCTGGTGCAGGCCCTGATGCAGATCCAGGACCAGACGCTGCCCTTCGGCATCAAGCTGGTGGCGGTGGGCATCACCCTGGTATTGACCGGCCGCTGGATCGGCCTGGAGTTGATCCAGCTGATCAATCTGATGTTCGACATGATCGCCCGTTCGGCGTTGAACTGAGGGACTGCGCGTGCTGCTTTATCTCGAATATTTGCCAAGCCTGCTGGTTGCCATGGCACGCATTTATCCCTGTGCGCTCCTGGTGCCGGCGTTCAGTTTTCAACATATCCGCGGCATGCCCCGGCACGTGATCGTGATGGTCATGGCGTTGATTCCGGCGCCCGGTATTCATGCCGTCATGAGCGGCCAGGATTACTCCGCGCTGATGATCACCGGGCTGATACTCAAGGAAGCGACCCTGGGTTTTTTGCTGGGGATCTTGCTGGCCATGCCGTTCTGGATGTTCGAGTCGGTGGGCGCACTGCTGGATAACCAGCGCGGAGCCCTGGCGGGTGGCCAACTCAACCCGTCGTTGGGGCCGGATGCCACACCCATCGGGCACCTGTTCAAACAGTTGGTGATTTATCTGCTGATCGTGGTGCTGGGGCTGAGTGTGTTGACCCAGGTGATCTGGGACAGCTACCTGATCTGGCCGGCCACCGCCTGGCTGCCGCTGCCGGCCATCAATGGCTTCAGCGTTTTCCTCGGCGTACTGGGCGATACCTTTACCCACATGATGCTGTACGCCGCGCCGTTTATTGCGGTACTGCTGTTTCTCGAATTCGGCTTCGCGGTGCTGGGCCTGTACAGCCCGCAGCTGCAGGTTTCCACTTTGGCAACGCCGGTCAAGTGCCTCGCCGGGCTTGGGGTTCTGCTGCTGTATTTTCCATTGCTGCAGGATTTGATTGTCACCCGCATGGCGCAGTTGGCAGACCTCAAACACTCCATCGGCCTGATGTTTCAGGGGGTTGCACCATGAGTGATTCGGGGGAGAAAAAACACGCCGCGACCCCCAAGAAACTCAAGGATCAGCGCAAGAAAGGTCAGGTCGCGCAAAGCCAGGATGTCGGCAAGTTATTGGTGCTGACTGCCTTGAGTGAAATCGCCTTGCTCACCGCTGAAACCAGCATGCAGCGTTTCCAGCATTTGATGATGCTGGCGATGTCGGGCATCGGCCGGCCCTTTATGCGCGCCCTGGAAGAGGTGTTGCTGGAAGGCCTGCTGATGTTTTTCTCGTTCGCCCTGTTGATGGCCGGGGTGGCGATTGCCGTGAAGCTGATCAGCAGCTGGTTGCAGTTCGGCTTCCTGTTCGCGCCGGAAAGCTTGACGCCGAACTTCAGTCGCCTGAACCCGCTCAGCCAGATCAAGCAGATGTTTTCCGCCCAGTCGGTGATGAACCTGTTGATGGGACTGGGTAAAGCGCTGTTGCTGACCCTGGTGCTGTACGTGGTGATCGGGCCGTCGTTGTCGGCGTTGATCAACCTCGCCACCAGCGATTTGCAGAGCTATATCCTGGCACTGATCACCTTGTTCCGTCATTTGCTGCACGCCTGTCTGGGGTTGCTGCTGGTGCTGGCGTTGATCGACATGGCGTTGCAGAAACACTTCTTCGCCAAGCGCATGCGCATGACCCAGGTGGAGGTGATGAAGGAATACAAGGACATGGAAGGCGACCCCCACGTCAAGGGCCAGCGGCGTCAGCTGGCCTATCAACTGGCCCAGGAAGAGCCGAAGGTCAAGCTGCCCAAGCTTGAAGAGTCCGACATGCTGGTGGTCAACCCGACGCACTTTGCCGTTGCGCTTTACTACCGCCCGGGAAAAACCCCGCTGCCGATGTTGGTGGACAAGGGCACGGATGCCGGGGCCCGTAAACTGATCGATCGGGCCAAGGCTGCCGATGTGCCGGTGATCCAGTGCGTGTGGCTGGCGCGTACGCTCTATGAGAAAAAGCTGGGGGCCCCCATTCCCCGGGAGACGTTGCAGGCGGTGGCCTTCATCTATCGGACGCTGCGGGAGCTGGATGATGAGGCCAAACGCGACACCCTGCATTGGCCGGAGCTGGAACAGCGTTAACGCGGGCGGCGTACATCCAGCGCTTCGAGCCTGGCCAGGGAGAGTATCCGGCTGACGGTGTCATTGAGCGCCGCGCCGCCCACCGGTAAGGCGTGCCAGATCACCAGCGCGCCCTTGGCGTCCAGGTAGACAAAGCACCCGTCGAACGCCTGCGCATGTTCAAAGCGCCGCTCAAGCACGTGCTGCAACTGCCCGGCCTGTAAGGCCTCGGGTGCTATCTGCAAGGCCAGGCCTCGCTGGGTACCGGCCTTTATCGGGAGCAGGATAATGCCTGGAGAGAGGGGCAGGTGAGCGTCATTGCCGCTCACCAGCTGGTCCAGGAACACCTGGCGATGTTGATCATCGTCGGGTAATCCCATGGGGTTCACCGCTCCAGGGATATGGTCTGATAATCCGAGCGTTCGCCGGCAGGGCCGGGTTCTACGCGCATCTGTGGCGGCCACCAGACCACCATTTTATTGGCGCTGGATTGCGGACGTGAGCAGGAGTCGCCCTTGCACGTTGGCGTGCAACCGACAATGAGCAGCGCGAGGCCGATCAAGGTGACGCAGGACAGTGGTCGTTTCATTATGGGTTGCTCCGGGCTGGCGTGAGCAGGGAAGGGCGGGGCACGCCGATGTGCTCATCTTTGATGACAGGGCGCATGGCGATAAACACTTCAGCCTCTTCACCCGGCTTGAGCCAGGCACGTGGCCAGACGCTCACCGCCAGGGTCTGGGAGTTGCTGCATTCCTTTTCATCGATGCGCACGTGACGATTGAACTGGTTGCGCATCACCACCACGGCCACGTTGAACTGCGGGCCGGCATACCACTGGCTGCGCTCGGTATTGAGGGCCAACAGGTCCCGGGTGGCGCACAAGGTATCCAGGCCAAGTGGCATCGGCGCCGCCTTGAAGGCCTTGGGCACTTGGCCGCTGACGAGGTGAGCCAGGGTGCTGGTGATGTCGCTGCGCTTGATCACCGGTTGATGCTCCGCGTAGCGCCTTGCCAGAGGCTTGAGCGCCGCCTGCAGTTCGGCCTGGTCTTCCTGGGGCAAGTAGCGTGAAGGGTCGGCCTGATCGCCGATGACTCGCGGGGTCAGGATAAACAGACGCTCACGCCGATTGTTCTGGCGTTCGGTGGAGGAAAACAGCGCCTTGCCCAGCAACGGTATGTCGCCCAGCAACGGTATCTTGTTCTGCTTGTCGGTGCGTTCGGTGACATGGAACCCACCCACCACCAGCGAGCGTTTTTCCGCCATCACCGCCTGGGTGCTGACCTTGCCTCTTCGCACATCGGGGCTGAGGCGCCCGGGGTTGGTCTCATCGAAGTTACCGTCCTCGATATCCACCACCAGATGGATCTGGTGCTGGCCGCGGGAAGTGATCACCCGGGGCACTACCTGGAAACTGGTGCCCACGGTGATGGGCAGGATGTTTGCGACTTCTGTGCCGGCGGTCAGGTATTGGGTGCGGTTGAAGTCAATCACCGCCGGCTGGTTTTCCAGGGTGAGCACCGACGGGTTGGACACCATCGTCGCCAGGCCACGTTGTTCCAATGCACGTATGGCGGCATAGAAATGGTCGCGGTGTTCGATCGACAGCTGCGAGGAGGTACCGGGGGCCATGTTTACACCGCCACGAAAGCGGCTGTTTTGAAAGCCCCAGTTGATCCCGAATTCGCGCAATTGAGTGCGTTCGATATCGAGGATGATTGCGTCGATTTCCACCAGCTTGCGCGCCACGTCGAGCTGGGCAATCAGCTCGCGGTACATCGCCTGGCGTTCCGGCACGTCATAGATCAGCACGGCGTTGTTGCGCACATCGGCCTCTACCCGGATTCTGCTGGTGGACACCGGTGCCCGTGGAGTGAGCGACAGGCCGGTGTCCAACTGCCCTGGGTTGATTGCCGGGCCGAGCATCTGCCCCAGCATCGGGTTGCCCAGCCGTGGAAAGCTCGGCGTGATGGGCGAGGGTTGCGAGGCTGACGCGGGGCGCGGGCTCAGCGTCGAGAGGGTGGAGGCGGGGCGAGGTTCCAACAAACCGCGCAGCATGCTGGCGACACCGGGGATGGTCAGCTTTTCACCGCGATAATCAATCGGGCGGTCCGCTGCGTTGGCGAACTTCAGCGGGTAGGTGAGGATGCTCTGCTTTTCGTCGGCGGATTTGCGTTGACTGCTGAATTGCTTGATCTGCTCGATATAGCGCTTTGGCCCCGAGACCAGCACCACGCCATCGTCGGACAACTCACCCCAGCCAAACCGGCTGTCCAGCAGGCCAATATCGGTCAGGGCCTGCTTGAGGTCGGCGAGGGTCTCGGAGGAGACTTCCAGGCGCGCTGACTCCTGCTGGTCCAGAGTGCTGATGTACAGGGTGTTGTTGTACAGGTACCACTGAAAGCGATGCTCTACGCCCAGCCTGTCGAGCAGCGATTGCGGGGTATTGGCGCGTATCTTGCCATTCACAATGCCTTCCAGCAGGCCGTCGATTTGCAGCTGTGTGCCAAACGACTGGGCGAAATCTTCCAGTACCTCCCGCAGTGGCTTGTGTTCGGCTTCATACGCGTAGGCGGTGTTTTTCCATTCACTGGGGACGGCAGCCAAGGTGCTTTCCAACGGGGTCAGCAACCAGGGCAGCAGGATCAGGCCACGCCAATGGGCTCGTTTTGTGCGGTCTGCAGGCGAGTCGGCGCGCAAGCGAGGGTGCTTGTAATTCTTGTTAGACATGATCGTTCTCTGAATTAGTACGGCAGCGAGCGTAGGGACGTGGGCATGGGTTTCCGGGTCGGGGCTGCGAGGCGTGCGACGATGGCGCGCCAGGCGTCACGCTGGTTGAGCAGAGCTTCGAGACAATCCAGCAGGCACTCGCTGCTGTGGTTTCCCGGCACCCGCTGGAGCAGCCACAGCGCACCACTGGCCGGAGCCTGGGCGAGCGCACCTTGAAAATGATTCAAGCTGGCGAGTCCCGGGCGTAGCCAGTTTGCCAATAACGAGTTATCCGGCCGATGCCGGGTCAACTGGACACTCAACAGCATCGTGCCCGCCTGGCGTCGCAGGATGATTTCGTCGTCATCTTCGAACAGGTTGATCTGTTCTTTGCTGCTGCTGAGCCAGTCGACCAGTAAGTTTTTCAACTTACTGCACACCGTCAATTGCTGTTTTCAACAGCATATGATTGACACGACTATGCTCATTGAACGCGACATTCGAGTGGTACCGTTTGAACATTAGCTCGTAAAACAACTGTGTATCCTCCGGCGCGCCGGCGGCATCTTTAGCGGCGGTGTTATAACTTCTTCTATCAACCTCTACTTCCCTCAAGAGTTGACGTTTAAAACCGTTGTGGAAGTCCATGGGATTTCTCCTGCTGTGGTTTATCGTTGCGGTTTGGGTGTACGAGTCGGTAGTGCCTTTGACGATTTGTTTTAGGGTGTCACTGAGCGTTACTTGTCTAATGGCTGGTAATTATTCTTTAAGAAACCGTTGAGCATGGAGGCCCAGTCGATACGAAAGTCTCCCTCATCGGTCTTCAGTACCAGTGTTTGAGGTTTGACGGTGTCGTCGGGCTGAAGCTTCCAGAGCGTGATGCCATGGTTTGCGAGGCCCTGCTTCACGTTGTCGATTTCAGGCGGGTGGCAGAGCAGTGTCGCGTTGACTTGCGAGACCTGGCTGGCCAACAGGTGTTTCAGGAGCGCGGCCAGACGCTTGGGTTCTACTGTCTCTTCAAGCAGACAGCAAATCGCTTGGTTGACGATCGAACTGGCATGACGTTCGAGGCTGTCGCACATATTTCGGTGGTCGCGCTCCCAGCGTTTGAGCTGGGTGTCGGCGCGTTGCCAAAACTCAAAAACAGCCTTTTCCAGCAACGCTTCACACTGTTCTTTTGCCTGGCTTAGCAATTCATCCGCTTTGGCGTTGGCGCGGCTCAATAACTGGTTGGCCTCTGCCCAATCTGCAAGGGTTTCTCGGGGAATCAGGGTTTGCGGCAACCCGGGCTCTCCCATGTGCAGCACAAGTTTTTGTCTACTTAGCATGGCTGATTCCCTGCCCATACGAGTCAAGGTGCTGGTTGTCGTTTGGGAGTGCAGTAATCCGCCATACAACGGCTTGCAAAAGAGTGTTAAGCCGGTTGTGCCCGTTTTCGAATGAGAGGGTCCTTTTTTCCATCTCGAGCACTCGCTCATAGGGGAAGCGCATCCGAAGGCGCTGCCAGGTAGCGGGTTTTACCCAGGTGCGCAGCAACTGTAATGGATCACCATTGGGCAAAAGCATGTCAGGGGGCAGCGTCATAGAAAGACGAATACACCACTGCTGATGATCTTCGCTCAAGGGCGCCACGGCTCCAGGACTGAAGGTGTTGTGAATCAGCGCAAGCACCAGGTTGAGTTGTTCCGTTGAAGCAAGGACCAACCGTAGCACCGCGGGGTGAGGCACAGGAGGCAAGCAAGGGGTGATCCCTGGTAGGGTGCTCGTCACTAGCCCCTTGCTACGATGCAGCGCATTGATTGCGGGGTGCCTGTTGACGGCTCTCCAGTCTTCGAGGGAGGACTTCCAGGGAAGTGCCCACCATTGAGCCCAAGCCAGTAGCTCATGTTGATCGGGGCCGGGCATCATGAGAGGGCCGTCGGTTCGGCAGATGAAGATGTCCCCTGCAATCGTTGCTGCCGATTGCGCAGGAACAGTACGGCAATCACGGCTAACACCAATCCGGCCAACGAGGATATCAAGACGGTCCGCCAAAACCCGAGATCATCTGCGGGTACCAGAAACGGTCCGAAATACGTCAGGCGCTGTTGTTCCTGGTAAGCCGTCGCAGGTACGAATATCACGGTGAGTTTGTGCGGATTATCCACCGCTGTAGTCATACCCGGGATGCTGCTTGCTACCATTCTGCGAACACGTGCGCGGATGTTGTCCGGGTCCAGTCGCGGATCATGTTTGATGAATACTGACGCTGATGCCGGCTGTACAGGTTCTCCTGGCGCGATGCGTTCGGGCAGTACGACATGCACCCGGGCGACGATGACTCCGTCAATGTTGGATAAGGTGGCCTCAAGCTCCTGCGACAATGCATAGATGTAGCGAGCACGTTCTTCCAAGGGGGTCGAGATAACGCCTTCCTTGCGAAACGTGTCGCCCAGCGTGGTCCGGGCTGCTCTGGGCAGGCCGACAGCTTCCAGCGTGCGTACGGCACGGCCGATGTCAGTTGCATTAACAGCCACAACAACACCATCTTTGGCAGGGATTTTTTTGGCTCGAATATGTTTGTCGGCCAGCTCGGCAATGACCTCATTAGCCTCTTGCTCGGAAAGTTGGCGATGGAGTTCTACGCGTTCACTGCAGCCGTTCAGCATGGCTATCAGCGACAAAAGTAATGCGACAGGCAGGAGAGATTTCATTTTTATCTACTGCAGGTTGCAGATTTTTTCGACGCATTGGGCGGTTTTACCCACGCCCTTCACTACAACATGTGTCAGCAATAACGTATTGGAAAGGTGCCCCGGGTAATGACTCATCGCTTTCTCATCATTTTTCTTGCTGAAGGCCTGCAAACTCTTTGTCATACGGCTTGTAGAATCTGTCAGTAGCTCTGACGCCACTGAAAGTAGATTCGAGGTGTGAGGTCGACCTATACTAATGCGCAGTAGAGTTGAATGTTCGAGCGCTGAAGTGAAAAAACTGACGTCTGCCCGGGGCGTAAAAAATTCAGGTAGTTTGTGACTGGCGGTGGGGTTGCCATTTGTCGAGCTAAAGTCGTCTTCAATAAGCATACGAACCTTCTTGCGCAGTATTAACGTGATGAGGTTTATGGCGAAGTAACGTTAAATGGTGGTGCAATAAGCATGGTCACCTCCTCGACAATTGCGTCGAGGAGGTGAGTGGCTTATCGGTAAGTCTCGGCGACAGCTTTGAGCATTGCTGCCTCTCGGGCTTTCCTGCCCATCTCTGCGATCCTTAGTTGATCCTGCGCGGATTGATCCGCGATTCCTTGCATCTGGGCACTATTGTTGCTGCTGTCGTTACCGATGCCGCTAGCACCGGCAGAGTTTCCGTAGCCACTGTTTGAGTTTGGATTGAAGCTAACTGTCATAGTTTGTACTCCAGTTTAATTCATGGGTTAGCAGCATAGCCCAAGACGGGGGATTGTAATTGCCAGTCAATGAGCTAATTAGCTACAGCCTATAAGGCTATAAATACTGTGGTTGGCAAGCGCGAAGGCGTTCCATCGGTTGCATAATGAAATATTTCAAGTTGTTACATCTGTAAGGGTGCTTGCGGGTACTCGTTGCTAGTTAGAATTTCCAGCTGTTTTATTCGGTAGTAAAGCGTACGTTTGGCAACTCCAAGCTCAGATGCCACGGCTTCAACATTATGTTCATGGCGGTGCAACGCTTCTTCAATCAGTGACTTCTCAATTTGTTGTAGGCGTTCCTTCAGGGTCTTTTTCACGGGCTGGGGGTCGGCAAGCTTTTCTGAAAACGGCGGCAGGCCCAATACAAAACGCTTCGCCGCCGAACGCAGTTCACGGACGTTGCCCGGCCAGGGATGGCACAGCAACCGTTGCAGCAGAGCACTGGGGGGCGAGGGGGCGGGGCACTTAAAGTACTCTGACTCTTCGCGAATCATGTTCAGGAACAGCGGCACAATCCGCTCGCGGCGTTCCCGCAGGGGCGGCAGCTGGATATCCACAACGTTCAGGCGAAAGTACAGGTCGCGCCTGAACGCTCCCTGTTCGACCATCTCGTGCAGTGATTGCTGTGCAGAGGCGATAACCCGCATGTCCACCGGAATAAACCGCGTGGAGCCCAGGCGTTCAACGCCCCGGCACTCCAGTACTCGCAGCAGCTTGGCCTGCAGGTTGAGGGGCATGCTGTCAATTTCATCGAGGTACAACGTGCCCAGGTGAGCGGCTTCTACAAACCCTGCCCGGGATTGCATCGCTCCGGTATAGGCGCCGCTGTTGACCCCAAACAGTTGGCTTTCAGCCAGGCTTTCCGGTATCGCGGCGCAGTTGACGGCAACAAAGTTGCCCTTTCGACGGGACAGCAGATGTATGCGTTGTGCCAGGGTGTCTTTACCTGTCCCGGTTTCCCCCAGCAGTAGCATATCGATATTGAGTGTGGCGGTATTATGGATAGTGGCTTCAATGGCGGGGCATTCGGTAAGGGGTGAGTCTGTTACATCCTCATTGTGATAGGAGGCCGGCATATTGTTGTTGCTCCAATATTGGGTCGCATCACTGTTGTTAGACTTTGTTAGTCCTTTCGAATGCCGGGAAGTAAATCGGAAAACATCTGCTTTGTCATCTTGGGTAAGAGGCCAAGAGGCGGCGCTCAGTGTGTAGAAAAGATTAAGGGTGGACAGGGTGAAAAGAAGGCAACTCGTTTTGTTAGTTTGATTTCTAATTATGCGAAGGATAAATCCTAAAGTAGCTGGGGAATTTTGGAGTCTGAAGGTTTTTTGTCGCCAAGTGATGAGGTATTGGTTTTGTGAGTGTTTTTGTTTTTTAATATATAAAGTTAACGGATGTGTCTTGCTGCGTGGTTGTTCAATGCAAAAGTGTTCGCCCACAAAAAAGCCGATGCATTGCATCGGCTTTTTGTTTGCGGCATGGGCCGCAGGTGACGCTTATACGTTGAAGCGGAAGTGCATCACGTCGCCATCCTTGACGATGTATTCCTTGCCTTCCAGGCGCCATTTACCGGCTTCCTTGGCACCGGCTTCACCCTTGAACTGGATGAAGTCGTTGTAGGCGATGACTTCGGCGCGGATGAAGCCTTTTTCGAAGTCGGTGTGGATCACGCCGGCGGCTTGCGGGGCAGTGGCACCGACCTTGACGGTCCAGGCGCGGACTTCTTCAACACCGGCGGTGAAGTAGGTCTGCAGGTGCAGCATTTCGTAGCCGGCGCGGATCACGCGGTTCAGGCCAGGCTCTTCCAGGCCCAGGGCCTCGAGGAACATGTCTTTCTCTTCGCCGTCTTCCAGCTCGGCGATTTCCGCTTCGATTTTGTTGCAGACCGGTACGACCATCGCGCCTTCTTCTTCGGCAATGGCCATGACCACGTCGAGCAGCGGGTTGTTCTCGAAACCGTCTTCAGCCACGTTGGCGATGTACATCACAGGCTTGGTGGTCAGCAGGTGGAAGCCCTTGATCACGGCCTTTTCGTCGGTGCTCATGCTCTTCATCAGGCTGCGTGCCGGCTTGCCCAGGGTGAAGTGGGCAATCAACTGCTCCAGCAAGGCTTTCTGGACCACTGCGTCCTTGTCGCCGCCCTTGGCGTTACGCGTGACCTTTTGCAGTTGCTTCTCGCAGCTGTCGAGGTCGGCGAAGATCAGTTCCAGGTCAATGATCTCGATGTCGCGTTTCGGGTCGACGCTGTTGGAGACGTGAATCACGTTCTCGTCTTCGAAGCAGCGGACCACGTGCGCAATGGCATCGGTCTCACGGATGTTGGCGAGGAATTTGTTGCCCAGGCCTTCACCTTTGGACGCGCCGGCAACCAGGCCTGCGATGTCGACGAACTCCATGGTGGTCGGCAGGATGCGCTTTGGATTCACGATGGCCGCCAGGGCGTCCAGGCGTGTATCGGGCATCGGCACGATACCGGTGTTCGGCTCGATGGTGCAGAAGGGGAAGTTCTCCGCCGCAATCCCGGATTTGGTCAGGGCGTTGAACAGGGTGGACTTGCCGACGTTAGGTAGGCCGACGATGCCGCAATTGAATCCCATGGTGTTTCCCCTCGGGTAAAGAGTCAGGCCTTCTGGCTGTGCAGGTTTTTCATCGCACGGTTCCATTCACCGGCGAAGATATCCGGCAGCACGCCGAGGGCAAAATCGATGCTGGCATCGAGTTTTTCCTGTTCGGCGCGTGGCGCACGACCCAGGACGAAATTTGAAACCATACTGGCAACGCCTGGGTGGCCAATGCCAAGCCGCAAGCGGTAAAACGTATTCTGATTGCCCAACTGCGCGATGATGTCCCGCAGGCCATTATGCCCGCCATGGCCGCCGCCTTGCTTGAGCTTGGCAACGCCGGGTGGCAGGTCAAGTTCGTCATGGGCCACCAGGATTTCTTCGGGTTTGATCCGGAAGAAGCCCGCAAGCGCCGCGACAGCCTGGCCGCTGCGGTTCATGTAGGTGGTGGGAATCAACAGACGAACATCCTGACCCTGATGCGAAAAGCGTCCGGTCAGGCCGAAATATTTGCGATCGGCCGTAAGGTTTACACCTTGTGCGTGGGCGATGCGCTCAACAAAAAGGGCCCCCGCGTTATGCCGGGTCTGTTCGTATTCGGCGCCTGGATTTCCCAGGCCAACGATCAGTTTAATGGCAGTCACGACAGGGGCCCTTCCTTTGGAGTTGTGGATAACATCGCCGTTGGTGCGGCGAAAGTGGACGACAAAAGCTTATTAACCGTTAGAGGCCAACTTCGCATTCTCGCCCGCTTTCTCGCTACGTTCCGGTCCGCGATGTTTCCTCAAGCTCCGACGTTACAGAGAAAGTTACTCTGCAGCGGTTTCGCCTTCTTCATCTTCTGCTACTACACGTGGCGCGTGGACGTTGGCAACAGCCTTGTCGTCGTCGTGAGCCAGTGCTACGAACTCAACGCCTTTAGGGGCTTTGAGGTCCGACAGGTGGATGATGGTGCCGATTTCAGCAGCCGACAGGTCGACTTCGATGAACTCAGGCAGGTCTTTCGGCAGGCAGGTTACTTCCAGCTCGGTGGCAGTGTGGGACACAACGCCGCCTTTCTTGACCGGAGCTTCTTCACCAACAAAGTGCACAGGCACGATAGCGGTCAGTTTTTGACCAGCTACAACGCGAATGAAGTCAGCGTGCAGTACGTGGCCCTTGGCTGGGTGACGTTGCAGTGCCTTGATGATGACGTTCTGCTTCTTGCCACCAACGTTCAGCTCGATGATGTGGCTGTAGGCCGCGTCGTTTTCGAGCAGTTTGGCGATTTCTTTAGCCAGCATGCTGATGGATTCAGGGGCTTTTTCGCCACCGTAAACTACAGCTGGAACCAGGCTTGCGAGACGACGCAGGCGGCGGCTCGCACCTTTTCCCCAGGTCGGAACGCAGTTCAGCATTCAAAGTAAAATCGTTCATGTTGTATCTCCAAAATAACCACATTCGCCCTAGCGTTTGCGACCAGCGCTAAAGGCGATATGGGCAAAAAAGCCCCGCCCCGGCAGAATGCTGGGGCGGGGCGCTTTTCGTCAGGTTGATGCAGCTAAGGTTTGACCCTTAACGGAACATCGCGCTGATCGATTCTTCGTTGCTGATGCGGCGAACCGCTTCGGCAACTACCGGTGCGATATCCAGTTGACGGATACGCGAACAGGCTTGAGCGGCAGCGGACAACGGGATGGTGTTAGTCACCACCAGTTCGTCCAGCATTGAGTTCTCGATGTTCTCGATCGCTCGGCCCGACAGCACAGGGTGTGTGCAGTAGGCGAAGACTTTTGCTGCACCGTGCTCTTTCAAGGCTTTCGCCGCGTGGCACAGGGTGCCGGCGGTGTCGACCATGTCATCAACCAGAATACAGGTACGCCCTTCGACATCACCGATGATATGCATCACTTCAGAGTGATTGGCTTTCTCACGGCGTTTGTCGATGATCCCGAGATCCACGCCCAGGGATTTGGCAACAGCCCGTGCACGCACGACGCCACCAATGTCCGGGGACACGATCATCAGGTTTTCAAAGCGCTGGTCTTCGATGTCATCCACCAGGACGGGGGAGCCGTAGATGTTATCTACCGGAATATCGAAGAACCCCTGGATTTGGTCAGCGTGCAGGTCAACCGTGAGAACACGGTCGATGCCTACCACGGTCAGCATGTCAGCAACGACTTTCGCGCTGATAGCCACACGTGCGGAACGCGGACGGCGATCCTGACGGGCATAACCAAAGTAAGGGATTACAGCTGTGATTCGAGTCGCTGAGGAGCGGCGGAAGGCATCAGCCATCACGACGAGTTCCATCAGGTTATCGTTGGTCGGAGCGCAAGTCGGCTGAATAATGAAAACATCTTTACCGCGGACATTTTCATTGATCTCGGCAGTAATTTCGCCGTCGGAGAATTTACCGACAGAGATGTCACCGAGAGGGATATGCAGCTGACGTACAACACGCCGAGCCAGATCGGGGTTAGCATTCCCCGTAAAGACCATCATCTTGGACACGCGCAGTACCTAGAGGCTGAGGGTAACCTGGATGAGTATAGAAAATGGCAGGGGCGGCTGGATTCGAACCAACGCATGGCAGGATCAAAACCTGCTGCCTTACCGCTTGGCGACGCCCCTGTATCTGTTGCAACGAGTACCCAGTACTCGGTTCCTTTAGAGCAGACTTTGCAGCTTGCGATGCAACATCGAAACGTTGCTTCCCTTTGCTACAAACCCTGTAAGGGTCTCTGTAAGAAGGGCCGAGACTTTATCAGCTTCAGCTTTGCTTGGGAAGCCCCCAAACACACAACTTCCAGTTCCGGTTAATTTTGCTTCGGTAAATTTACCTAACAAATTCAAAGCGTTACGTACATCTGGATAACGCCTTGCTACAACCGGTAAGCAGTCATTTCGACTGTTTCCCTTGGGAACGGGGCGCACTTTAATGGGAGGAGAGTTACGTGTCAACAGTGGATCTGAAAAAATTTCTGCTGTACTTACAGATACTTGCGGAACAAGCACGACATACCACGGCTCTTCGGGGTCTACAGGGGTGAGTTTCTCCCCCACGCCTTCGGCAAAAGCAGCGTGCCCACGCACGAAAACCGGGACGTCCGCGCCCAGTGTCAGGCCCAGCGCGGCCAGGCGATCGTGGTCCCAACCCAGCTGCCACAAGTGGTTCAGGCCGAGCAACGTTGTCGCGGCATTCGAGCTGCCGCCACCGATGCCGCCGCCCATGGGCAGGATTTTTTCGATCCAGATGTCGATGCCCAATGGGCAACCGGATTGTTCCTGAAGTTTTTTTGCGGCCTTCACAATCAGGTTGCTGTCGTGAGGCACGCCTTCGAATTCGGTGTGCAGTTGAATCACGCCGTCATCGCGAACGGCGAAAGTCAGCTCATCGCCGTAATCGAGAAATTGAAAAATCGTCTGCAGTTCGTGATAGCCGTCTTCACGGCGCCCGAGAATGTGCAGCATCAAATTCAGTTTGGCCGGGGAGGGCAGGGTCAGACGTTGCGCGGTCATGTCACTGCCCCAGTTTGCGAGGTTGCCAGTCCTTGATCACCAGCGTGACGTCAAGGTCGGTGCCATGCAGCTTGATGCGCTCGGGCAGCCAGTAACCGTTCTGTTGCACATAGCTCAGGTACTCGACCTGCCAGCCATCCTGCTCCAGCGAAGCCAGGCGGCTGTCGCCATTGAGGCTCAGGCGGCTCTTGCTGTCTGGTGCCGGAAGGCCGCGCACCCACCACACCAGGTGCGATACGGGGAGTTTCCAGCCCATCTGTTCTTCCAGCAGGGCTTCCGGTGTCGGCGCCTCGAAGCGGCCCTGATTGGCCACCTCCAGGCTGACTTGCCCCGGTCGGCCGGTCAGGCGTGCTGCACCGCGGCCCAGCGGGCCGGACAGGCGAATGTCGTAATAGTCCTGGCGTTGCAGCCAGAACAAGGTGCCGCTGCCCGAATCTTTCGGGGCGCGAATGCCGACCTTGCCCTCGATCTGCCAGCCATCCAGGCTGCTCAGTTGATCCTTGTGCTGCTGCCATTGCGCCGGGTTGCCCGGGCCTTCGACAGATTCACGGGTGCCAAGGCCGGAGCAGCCGGCGAGCAGGGCGATAAAGCTGAAAACGATGACGTGGCGCAAAAACATAAAATTAAAGGGTCTCGGATCCGGTCAGGCGCTTGATGGTGCTGCGCAGGATTGGGCTTTCGGGTTGTTCCTTGAGGAACTTCTCCCAGATTTGTCGCGCTTCACGCTGCTTGCCGTTGGCCCAGAGCACTTCGCCCAGGTGTGCGGCCACTTCCTGGTCGGGGAAGCGTTCCAGCGCCTGGCGCAGCAAGCGTTCGGCTTCGTCCAGGTTGCCCAGGCGGTAATTCACCCAGCCGAGGCTGTCGAGTACGGCCGGGTCTTCCGGGTTCAACTGGTGAGCCTTTTCAATCAGCTCCTTGGCTTCGGCGTAACGCGTTGTACGGTCGGACAAGGTGTAACCCAGGGCGTTCAGTGCCATGGCGTTGTCCGGGTCGCGCTTGATGATCAGGCGCAGGTCTTTTTCCATCTGCGCCAGGTCATTGCGTTTTTCCGCTTGCATGGCGCGGGTGTACAGCAGGTTCAGGTCGTCGGGGTATTGCAGCAAGGCTTGCTGAAGGATTTTCCAGGCGCGATCGCCTTGCTTGTTGGCCGACAAGGTCTCGGCCTGGATCAGATACAGCTGGATCGCGTAGTCCGGCTCGGCATCCCGTGCGGCAGCCAGGCGTTTTTCAGCCTCGTCGGTGCGGCCGTTGCTCATCAGGATGTCGGCCTGGCGCAGTTGCGCCGGCAGGTAGTCATTGCCGGGGCCCACCTGGGCGTATTCAAGCAATGCAGCCTGCGGGTCGTTACGCTCTTCAGCGATGCGACCCAGGTTCAGGTGCGCCGAATCCACGTGGCTCTCGCGGGCGATCAAGTCCTCCAGGTAACCCTTGGCCTCATCCCACGCCTTCGCTTCCAGGCACACCAGCGCCAGGGAGTAACGCAATTCATCATCGTCCGGGTATTGCTGCACGAGGTTGGCGAACTGCACTTTGGCGTCTTCCATGCGGTCCTGTTCAACCAGCATGCGCGCATAGGTCAGCAGCAGGCGTTTGTCGCCCGGGTACTTCTTGATGCTTTTTTCCAGCAACGGAATCGCTTCCTTGCCGCGGTTGAGGTTTTGCAGCAGGCGGGCACGCAGCAGGATCGGCGCGATCTCGCCCTCTTCCGGCGGGTGTTGCTCCAGCAGCTTCAACGCGGCCTCGGGCTCATCATCCTGTTGCAACAACAGCGCCTTGCCGAAGATCAGCTGGCTGTTGTTCGGGTGTTTTTGCAGCAGGCGGTCAAAACTCTTCATCAGGCCGTTGCGGGTGTCCTGATCGGTGTCGGCAGCCGACAGCGCGAGGAAGTCGAAATGCGTGTCGCCCTTGCCCTGCAGGACTTTCTCCATATACACCATGGAGTCGTCATAGCGCCCGGCGCGGGCCAGTTGAATGGCGGCTGCCCGCTGCGCTTCGAGATCGTCCGGGGCGTTTTTCGCCCAGATCAGCGAGGTGTCCAGGGCGGCCTGATCGGCGCCCAGGTACTCGGCGATACGAAACGCGCGCTCGGAGATCCCCGGATCCTGAGTATTGATGGCCTGGGTCACGTAGTTATCCAGGGCAATGTCGAAACGATTGCGCTGGCCGGCCAGCTCCGCGCTCAGCAGGCTGAAGACCGTTTCTTCACTGAACGAGGAATAAACCTTGGGCTTTTCAGGGGCGGGGGTGCTGTCTTCTACCGGCGGCGTACCGTCCGGCGACACGGGTGCCATGGCCTGGCAGCCGCTGAGAAAGACAAAAGCAAGGAGCAACGCGGAAGATCTATTCATATAGGAAGAGGACGACTAACCTGCGGTCGGATCATCATGACACAAGCCTTCGGCCAAACATAACCGGGGCGCCCGTAATACGCTTATTGCTTTCCCTGCAGGAGCGAGCTTGCTCGCGAAGATCGTCGACGATAACGCGTTCATTCTGGATTGACGCGTTGCCTGAGCGTTTTTCGCGAGCAAGCTCGCTCCTACAGGATGCCTTTATAGACACAAGGCATTAGGACAATAGCCTACGGTGGTTGTTCTGAATCATTCGAAGTAGGACAATTGTCGGCTTCCCGACATCATCAGCGATATTGAATGGCCTTCCTTGCACTCGGTATTAACCACAAGACTGCTTCTGTAGACGTCCGCGGGCGCGTGGCTTTTACTCCCGAGCAGTTGGTTGAGGCCTTGCAGCAGCTCTGCCGGCTCACCGACAGTCGCGAAGCTGCGATCCTTTCGACCTGCAATCGCAGCGAGCTCTATATAGAGCAGGAACATCTTTCAGCGGATGTGGTGCTGCGCTGGCTGGCCGATTACCACCATTTGAGCCTCGATGAGCTGCGCCAGAGCGCCTATGTGCACGAAGAGGATGCGGCAGTTCGTCACATGATGCGCGTCGCCTCCGGGCTCGATTCGCTGGTGTTGGGCGAACCGCAGATTCTCGGCCAGATGAAATCGGCCTACGCCGTGGCCCGCGAGGCCGGCACCATCGGCCCGCTGCTGGGGCGTTTGTTCCAGGCCACCTTCAATTCGGCCAAGCAGGTGCGTACCGACACCGCCATCGGTGAAAACCCGGTGTCCGTGGCATTTGCCGCCGTCAGCCTGGCCAAGCAGATTTTCAGTGACTTGCAACGCAGCCAGGCCCTGCTGATCGGCGCCGGCGAGACCATCACCCTGGTCGCCCGCCATCTGCATGAGCTGGGCGTAAAGCGCATCGTCGTCGCCAACCGTACCCTGGAGCGCGCCAGCATCCTCGCCGAACAGTTCGGTGCCCATGCGGTGTTGCTTTCCGACATCCCGGCCGAGCTGGTGCGCAGCGACATCGTCATCAGCTCCACCGCCAGCCAGTTGCCGATCCTCGGCAAAGGCGCGGTGGAAAGTGCCCTGAAACTGCGCAAGCACAAGCCGATCTTCATGGTGGATATCGCCGTTCCCCGGGATATCGAGCCTGAAGTCGGCGAGTTGGACGACGTTTACCTCTACAGCGTCGACGACCTGCACGAAGTGGTCGCCGAAAACCTCAAGAGTCGCCAGGGTGCAGCCCAGGCCGCCGAGGAGATGGTCAGCACCGGTGCCGACGATTTCATGGTGCGCCTGCGTGAACTGGCGGCAGTGGACGTGCTCAAGGCCTACCGTCAGCAAGGCGAACGCCTGCGGGACGAGGAATTGATCAAGGCCCAGCGTATGCTCGCCAATGGCAGCAGCGCCGAAGACGTGCTGATGCAACTGGCGCGCGGCCTGACCAACAAATTGCTGCACGCCCCCAGTGTTCAGTTGAAAAAGCTTACCGCCGAAGGCCGCCTCGATGCGCTGGCCATGGCCCAGGAACTCTTTGCCCTCGGTGAGGGCGCGACAGAAAGCTCTTCGGATAAAAAACCGCAATGAAAGCGTCACTGCTCAATAAACTGGACGTCCTTCAGGACCGTTTCGAAGAACTGACCGCCTTGCTCGGCGATGGCGAGGTCATCTCCGATCAAACCAAGTTCCGTACCTATTCCAAGGAATACGCGGAAGTTGAACCGATTGTGGGCACCTATAAACAGTTGCTCAAGGTTCAGGCTGACCTCGAAGGCGCCCAGGCGCTGCTCAAGGACAGCGACCCGGACATGCGCGAAATGGCCGTTGAAGAAGTGCGAGAGGCCAAGGACAAGCTGATCGAACTGGAAGGCGACCTGCAACGCATGCTGCTGCCCAAGGACCCGAATGACGGGCGCAACGTGTTCCTCGAAATCCGCGCCGGCACCGGTGGCGACGAGGCGGCGATTTTCTCCGGCGACTTGTTCCGCATGTACTCGCGGTATGCCGAGCGTCGCGGCTGGCGGGTCGAGATCCTGTCCGAGAACGAGGGCGAACACGGCGGCTATAAAGAAGTCATCGCCCGGGTTGAAGGCGAGAATGTCTACGGCAAGCTGAAGTTCGAGTCGGGCGTGCACCGCGTGCAGCGGGTTCCGGCGACGGAATCCCAGGGCCGCATCCACACCTCTGCCTGCACCGTGGCCGTATTGCCCGAGCCGGACGAGCAGGAAGCCATCGAGATCAACCCGGCAGACCTGCGGGTCGACACCTACCGTTCATCGGGTGCCGGTGGCCAGCACGTGAACAAGACCGACTCTGCGATCCGTATCACTCACTTGCCTTCGGGCATCGTGGTGGAATGCCAGGAAGAACGCTCCCAGCACAAGAACCGTGCACGGGCCATGTCATGGCTGTCGGCCAAGCTGAATGACCAGCAGACCAGCGCCGCCGCCAACGCGATTGCCAGCGAGCGTAAATTGCTCGTCGGCTCGGGCGACCGTTCCGAGCGTATCCGTACCTACAACTTTGCCCAGGGCCGGGTCACCGACCACCGCGTCAACCTGACGCTGTACTCCCTGGATGAAATCCTCGCCGGTGGCGTTGACGCGGTGATCGAGCCGTTGTTGGCCGAATACCAGGCCGACCAGCTCGCGGCGATAGGTGAATAAATGACCATTATCGCCAGCCTGTTACGCGCCGCCGACCTGCCAGACTCACCCACAGCGCGCCTGGACGTGGAATTGTTGCTGGCGGCTGCCCTGGGCAAGTCCCGCAGTTACCTGCACACCTGGCCGGAAAAAATCGTCAGCAGCGAAGATGCACTGACCTTCGCCGCCTACCTGCAACGCCGCCGCACCGGCGAGCCTGTGGCCTACATCCTCGGCCAGCAAGGTTTCTGGAAGCTGGACCTGGAAGTGGCGCCGCACACGCTGATCCCGCGTCCGGAAACCGAGATGCTGGTGGAAGCCGCCCTGGAATTGCTGCCTGCCACACCGGCCAAAGTCCTCGACCTCGGCACCGGCAGCGGCGCGATTGCCCTCGCCCTGGCCAGCGAACGCCCGGCCTGGCAAGTCACTGCCGTCGATCGCGTGCTGGAAGCCGTGGCCCTGGCCGAACGCAACCGCCAGCGCCTGCACCTGAATAACGCCACGGTGCTGAACAGCCATTGGTTCAGCGCCCTTGAAGGCCGCACCTACAACCTGATCATCAGCAACCCGCCTTATATCGCCGACACCGATCCGCATCTGGTGGCCGGTGATGTGCGCTTTGAGCCGGCCAGCGCGCTGGTGGCCGGGCATGACGGCCTGGACGACCTGCGGTTGATCATCGCCCAGGCGCCCGCGCACCTCGACGCCGCGGGCTGGCTGTTGCTGGAACACGGTTACGACCAGGCGGCCGCCGTGCGCGACCTGCTGCTGGGGGAAGGCTTCGAAGAAGTCCACAGCCGCATCGACCTCGGTGGCCACGAACGCATCACCCTGGGGCGTCGGCCGTGCTGAATGATCAGGAGCTGTTGCGCTATAGCCGACAGATTCTGTTGCAGCATGTCGACATCGAAGGCCAGTTGCGTCTGAAAAACAGCCGCGCCCTGATTGTCGGGCTCGGTGGCCTTGGCTCGCCGGTAGCGCTGTATCTGGCGGCGGCGGGTGTGGGTGAGCTGCATTTGGCGGATTTCGACACCGTCGACCTGACCAACCTGCAACGCCAGATCATCCATGACACCGACAGCGTCGGCCTGAGCAAGGTCGATTCGGCGATTCGTCGCCTGAGTGCGATCAATCCTGAAATACAGTTGGTCGCCCATCGCAGTGCGCTGGATGTCGATTCCCTCGCGGCTGCCGTGGCGGCGGTCGACGTGGTGCTCGATTGCAGTGACAACTTCTCCACTCGCGTAGCCGTCAACGCCGCCTGTGTTGCCGCCGGAAAACCTCTGGTCAGCGGCGCCGCGATTCGGCTCGAAGGCCAACTGTCGGTGTTCGACCCGAGGCGCGCCGAAAGCCCGTGCTACCACTGTTTATACGGGCACGGCAGCGAAACCGAACTGACCTGCAGCGAAGCCGGCGTCATCGGCCCGTTGGTGGGCCTGGTCGGCAGCCTGCAAGCCCTGGAAGCCTTGAAGTTACTGGCCGGTTTCGGCGAGCCGTTGGTGGGGCGGCTGTTGTTGATCGACGCCCTGACCACGCGTTTTCGCGAGCTGCGGGTCAAGCGTGACCCCGGTTGCAGCGTCTGCGGTAGCCACCATGGTTAAGGACGCGCCGATTGGTGTGTTCGATTCCGGCGTCGGTGGCCTGTCGGTGCTGGACGAAATTCAGCGCCTGATGCCCCACGAATCGCTGCTGTACGTGGCGGATTGCGGGCATATCCCGTACGGCGAGAAAACCCCGGCCTTCATCCTTGAGCGCTCGCGGCGGGTGGCGGAGTTTTTTCGGGAGAAGGGCGCCAAAGCCTTTGTGATTGCCTGCAACACGGCGACTGTCGCTGCGGTCGCCGACTTGCGCCAGGACTATCCCGACTGGCCGTTGGTGGGCATGGAGCCGGCGGTCAAACCCGCCGCCGCCGCGACCCGCAGTGGGGTAGTCGGAGTGCTGGCAACCACTGGCACCCTGCAAAGCGCCAAGTTCGCCGCCTTGCTCGACCGCTTTGCCACCGATGTACGGGTGATCACCCAGCCGTGCCCGGGCCTGGTGGAACTGATCGAGACCGGCGACCTGAGTAGCCCCGCCTTGCGTGTGATGTTGCAGGGTTACGTCGAACCGTTGATCGCTGCCGGTTGCGACACCATCATCCTCGGCTGCACCCACTACCCATTCCTCAAGCCACTGCTCGCCGGGATGCTCCCGCCGACGATCATTCTGATCGACACCGGGGCTGCAGTAGCACGTCAATTACAGCGCCTGTTGAGTGATCGCGAACTGCTGGCCACCGGTAATCCACAGCCGGCGCAGCTCTGGACCAGCGGCGATCCTCAGCATCTAAGAAATATCCTACCGACCCTATGGAAATTTCCCGGCGTTGTGCGTAATTTTGCCGTGTGAAAAAAACGTGAAATAGCACTGTTTTTCGCTGAACTTCTGCCTATGCGGCAGCTTCTATAGCAAGTTAGCCTGTACAAAACCATACAACTTCGTTCGGAAAGGATGTTTCTTATGAAGCGCTTGTTCTGTTTGGCTGCGATTGCGGCCGCCATGTTGGGGCACTCTTTTTCCGCGCAAGCAGCGGGTCTGGAGTTTGGGGTGGGGAGCACCAGCAATTCGACCATGACCTATCGCCTGGGGCTGACGTCGGATTGGGATAAAAGCTGGTTGCAGAGCAATACGGGTCGTCTCACGGGTTACTGGAGCGGCGCGTACACCTTTTGGGACGGGGACAAGCGCGCCAGTGTCAGCAGCCTGTCGTTCTCGCCGGTGTTTGTGTATGAGTTTGCCGGGGAGAGGGTGAAGCCCTACATAGAGGCCGGGGTCGGCGTGGCGCTGTTCTCGCGCACGCAGGTTGAAGACAACAACATCGGCCAGGCTTTCCAGTTTGAAGACCGACTGGGCTTTGGTCTGCGCTTTGTCGGTGGGAGTGAGGTGGGGATTCGGGCCACCCATTACTCGAATGCCGGGATCAGCAGCAACAACGATGGTGTCGAGAGCTATTCGCTGCACTACACGATGCCACTGTAATTCCTCAGAACACTGCAAAACCATTGTGGGAGCGGGCTTGCTCGCGAAAGCGGCGTATCAGCGACGAATCAGTTGACTGACACACCACTTTCGCGAACAAGCCCGCTCCCACATTTGCTCATCGTTGGTTTTTCAAAATCAGCGATACACCGTCGCAAGCCCCTGGCGCTCATCGATGCACTCCGGTGCGCCCATCTCGAACTCCCGGCAGATCAGCGGCCGCTTCTCATAAATCGTGCACATCATCGTGTCGCGATCCAGCGCCGCGCACCAGCCATCATCCAGGCGCAGCATGACTTCGCCGCCCCAATCGTCGGTATCGATAAAGCGATCAGGCACGCCCGTGTCGGTGATCAGCATGACTTCCAGCTGGCAGCAGCACGCGGCGCAGGTGGAGCAGGTGACGGCGGGTTCGGCGATTTGTGTGTGGGGGATGTTGGTCATAGGCGCGCAGTGTAAGGCAAGCGGCTTACCTGTGTGTGAAAGGCCTGACGGACGTCAGTGTGACAACTGCCTGGCGACCCAGTGCAGCAACGGGAAAATCATGCCCCAGAGCAACGCGAGGCCGATGACGGTCGGCACCGTGCCATAGCCGAAACTGACTCCAGCCAACTGGCTGCCTGCGTAATAGGACAACGGTCCGCCCACCGCGCCCAACAGACTGGCGCGCCACCAGGGTTGTGCGCTCCAGGCCAGGCAATGGCGCAGGGTGGTTGCCAGCAGCGCCCACAACAGGATCAGCCACAAAGGTGCCAACGGCCCAGGCAGGCTGAAATGAAACACACCCAAGGCGCGCAACGCGGTGTCGACCACCGTGCCCAGCAGGGTCACGGCAAGAATCACCTGGCCTTCTTCCGACCACGCACTTATCCACAGCAGGTGGACCGCCAGCACCGCGACTCCCACCAACAGCCACGGGCTGTCGCCACCCAGCACACAGGCAAACCAACCGCACTGAAACAGCACGGCATTCGCCAGCGGTTTAAGCATCAAAGCGCCCGAGCAGCGGTTGGGTCAGGGCCGCCGGCTTGGCCAGCAGCATCTGGGCGGTGCCGATGGTACGCTCCATAAAGCCGCCCTCGCAGTAGCACAGGTAAAACTCCCACAGACGCAGGAAATATTCGTCGTAGCCCATTTCCGTCAGGCGGCTGTGGGCGCGGCGAAAGTTCTCATGCCACAGGCGCAGGGTTCGTGCGTAGTGCAGGCCGAAATCTTCCATGTGCAGCAGGTTCATGTCGGTGTCGCGGCTGACGATCTCGAGCATTTTCTGCACGCAGGGCAGGGCGCCGCCGGGGAAAATATAGCGCTGGATGAAATCCACGCTGCTCTTGGCCTGCTCGTAGCGCTGTTCACGAATGGTGATGGCTTGCAGCAACATCAGGCCGTTGCTCTTGAGCAACTGCGCGCATTGTTTGAAGTAGGTCGGCAGGAAGCGATGGCCCACGGCTTCGATCATCTCGATGGACACCAGCTTGTCGTACTGGCCGGTCAGGTCGCGGTAGTCCTCCAGCAGCAGTGTCACCTGATTCTGCAAACCCAGGGCCTCGATGCGTTTTTCGGTGTAGGCAAACTGCTCTTTGGACAAGGTCGTGGTGGTGACCTTGCAGCCATACTGCTGCGCGGCATAGATTGCCATGCTGCCCCAGCCGGTGCCGATCTCCAGCAGATGGTCCGACGGTTTCAGCGCGAGCTTCTGGCAAATCCGCTCCAGCTTGTTCAGTTGTGCCTGTTCCAGGGTGTCGTCGGCGGTGAGGAACTGTGCGGCCGAATACATCATGGTCGGGTCGAGGAATTCTTCGAACAGGTCGTTGCCCAGGTCGTAGTGGGCGGCGATGTTCTTCTGCGAGCCCTTGCGCGTGTTGCGGTTGAGCCAGTGCAGGCCTTGGGTGAAGGGCCGCGCCAGTTTGGCCAGGCCACCTTCCAGTGCATCCAGCACATCGAGGTTGCTGACCATCACCCGCACCACGGCGGTCAGGTCCGGGCTGCTCCAGTAGCCATGAATAAATGCCTCGCCCGCGCCGATGGAACCGTTGGCCGCCACCAGCCCCCATACGGCCGAATCGAGGATCTGGATTTCCCCCAGCAGGTGCGCTTCCCGTGCGCCGAAGACTTGCCGCTCGCCGTCCTCGATCACCACCAACTGGCCGTGGCGCAGTTGGCCGAGCTGGCGCAGCACCGCTTTGCGCAGCAGTGCGGCGGTCATGCCGTTGACGTTCAAGCGATTGGATTTGACCGATAAGCTAGGGGATTTCATGGCGGCGATCCTTGGTGTACCCGACTGCGGTGCGAGAAGCGCCTTCGGCGGCGTGATGGGAAAAAATCGGCGTGCGTTTAAGCAGAAGGCGCAGGGCCTGCCAATAAATGGCCAGGCAGGTCTTGGCGGTCATCCACGGGAAGCGCCACAAATAACGGTGCAGGCTGGCGCGGTTCAGTGCTTCACGTTGCAGGCTCAAGGTGGCGTCGAACACTTTCAGGTCGCCTTGCCAGTCGGCCATGTGCACGCCGAGTCTGGCGGCGGGCGGGCTGAAGCTCATGCGGTATTCCAGGTCCCGGGGCAAAAACGGCGAGACATGAAACGCCTTGGCCACGGCGAAGTGCTGATGTTCACCGGCAGGCAGCGCCATGGCCGGCAGCACGTAGTGATAGCGTTCGCGCCACGGGGTGTTGGTCACTTCACACAGAATCGCGGCCAAGGTGCCATCGGCCTCGAAGCAGTAGAAGAAACTCACCGGATTAAAAGCCAGGCCCCAACTGCGGGCCTGGGTCAGCAGGCAGATTGCGCCCTCGGGGATGCGCCCGAGGGCCTTGCCGACTTCTTGGCGTACGGCATCGGTCAAGCTCATGCCGTGACGGGTAAATTCGCGCAGGTAATCCTGCTGGCGAAATGCAAACGGTGCCCAGCGGTCGCCAGCGAGCGGCGACAAGCCGAACACTTCGTGCTGTTCGCTGAGGTCCAGGTACAGCAGGCCGATCCGATAACGGAAGGCGTGGCCCCTGGGCGTAAACCGCCGATGGGCGATCCAGCCGCTGTACAGGGCGCTGTTCACAGCGCTTCCCCAAACGCTTTGGCCACGCGCAACGCGCTGACCACACCGTCTTCGTGGAAACCGTTGGCCCAGTAGGCGCCGCAGTAATAAGTGTGCTGTGCGCCGTGTAATTCTTCCCAGCGCGCTTGAGCGGCCACGGCGGCCAGGCTGTATTGCGGGTGAGCGTAGGTGTAGCGGGCGAGAATTTTGAGCGGGTTGATCATCGCCGTCTGGTTGAGGCTGACGCAAAAGGTGGTGGCGCTGTCGATGCCCTGCAGGATGTTCATGTCGTAGGTCACGGCAGCCTGTTTTTGCGTGCTGCTGTCCAGGCGATAGTTCCAGCTGGCCCAGGCCAGTTTGCGCTCGGGCAGCAAGCGGGTGTCGGTGTGCAGGACTACGTCGTTGTCGGCGTAGGGCAGGGCACCGAGGATCTGCTGCTCGGCCAGGCTCGCGTCGCCCAGCAATGCCAGGGCCTGGTCGCTGTGGCAGGCGAACACGACTTTATCGAACGCCTCGCTGCCCGCCGCGCTGTGGATAACCACGCCGATCGGTGTACGCTCAACCCGGGTGACGGGGCAATTGAGGCGAATTTTTTCACGGAAAGATTGGGTCAGCGGCTCGATGTAGCGGCTGGACCCGCCTTCGATCACGCACCACTGCGGCCGATTACTCACTGATAACAAACCGTGATTCTTGAAGAACCGCACGAAGAATTGCAGGGGAAACCCGAGCATGTCAGCCAGGGACATCGACCAGATCGCCGCGCCCATCGGCACGATGTAGTGCTGGATAAATCGCTGGCCGTAGCCGCCCGCTTGCAGATACTCGCCCAGGGTCATCTCGGCGCTGATGCGTTGCTCTTGCAGGTCCAGCGGCGCCTGGCGGTTGAAGCGCAGGATATCGCGCAACATACCCCAGAACCCCGGCGAGAGCATATTGCGGCGCTGGGCGAACAGGCTGTTGAGGTTGTTGCCGTTGTACTCGAACCCGGTGTTCGGGTCGCACACCGAAAAGCTCATCTCGGTGGGTTTGAACGTCACGCCAATCTGCCCCAGCAGCTTGATGAAGTTGGGGTAGGTCCAGTTGTTGAACACGATGAAGCCGGTGTCCACTGCGTAGCTTTTGCCATCCACCGTGACATTCACCGTGTGGGTGTGCCCGCCGATGCGGTCGCCCGCTTCGAACAAGGTGATGTCGTGGCGGCGACTGAGCAGATAGGCGCTGGTAAGCCCGGCAATGCCGCTGCCGATGATCGCGATCTTCACAGGTCATCCTTTCTCGGCGGCGGGCTGCGCAGCATGCGTTTACCGATGATCAGTTTGGCGCGGTTCGGCAGTTTCGACAGCGGCCATAGCGCGGCAATGAACAGGGCCGGGAAGGCAATTTCCAATGGGCGGTTTTGCAGCTTGGCGAAGATATGTCGCGCGGCCTTGTCCGCCGGCCAGCTCAAGGGCATCGGGAAGTCATTGCGGGCGGTCAGCGGTGTGTCGACGAAGCCCGGGCTGACCACGGTGACGTCAATGCCTTCGGGCGACAGGTCGATGCGCAGGGATTCGAACAGATAACGCAGGCCTGCCTTGGAGGCACCGTAGGCTTCAGCCCTGGGCATCGGCAGGTAGGTCACGGCGCTGGCCACGCCGACCAGGTGCGGTGTGTGGCCGGCCCGCAATAGCGGCAGGGCGGCTTCGATGCAGTAACTGCTGGCCAGCAGGTTGGTGCGCACCACGTGCTCGATGATCGAGGAATCAAACTGCTTGGCGTCCACGTATTCGCAAGTGCCGGCATTGAGAATCACAGTGTCCAGCGAGCCCCAGACTACGGCGATGTGCTCGCCGATTTCGCGCACGGTCTGGCTGTTGGTCAGGTCGCCCGCCACCACCAGCACCTGCCCGGGGTATTGCTGGGCGAGCTGTTCCAGCGGCTCTTTGGAGCGGGAGCTGACAGCCACGTGGGCACCGCTGTCGAGCAGCGCTTTGGCCAGTTCGGCACCGATGCCACTGCTGGCACCGGTCAACCAGTAACGACGAGGCGGCACGAGGTTCATCCCATTCTCCTTTTCAACCAGCTGACCACGCCGCCGAGGACCGGCACGTGTTCATACAACAGCGCACCTGCATCAAAATAATCCCGGTGGTGGTACACCTGCTCGCGCCATAACAGGTGCGAGCAGCCTTCGACACGAATCACTTTACCCCCGCCCAGGCGGGGGTGGCAGAAGCTCATTTTCCAGCGCAGGTAGCCCTCACCTTCAGCCACTTGATCGAAGCCATGGAAGTCAAAGCGCAACTGGGTAACGTTGTCGTACAGCTCGGCGAAGTAACGGTGCAGCGCCGGCAGCCCGTGCACTTCGTGCAAAGGGTCGGTGAAGCTGACGTCTTTGCTGTACAGGCTGTCGAGCAGGTGCAGGTTGTGTTTGTCCACACTGGCAAAGGCCTGGGCGAAGCGGCGCAGGAAATCACTCATAACCACCCCCGACCGCCTGGCGTGAAGGCAGGCTGCGGAAGGCGGCGAGCGCGCGCTCGCGGGACTTTTTCAGATCGACGATAGGACGAGGATAGTCCGCCACGCCAAACAAGCCGCCCACGGCATCGGGGTTGTGCACTTCCTTTTTGTTCAGCGCTGCCAGTTGTGGCAGCCAGTGCTTGATAAACACCCCTTCGCCGTCGAATTTTTCCGACTGGCTCAAGGGACTGAAAATCCGGAAGTACGGCGCCGAATCGGTGCCGGTGGATGAACTCCACTGCCAGCCACCGTTGTTCGCCGCGAGGTCGCCGTCGATCAGGTGACGCATGAAAAAGCGCTCGCCTTCGCGCCAGTCGATCAGCAGGTTTTTGGTCAGAAACATCGCCACCACCATGCGCAGGCGGTTGTGCATCCAGCCGGTTTCCAGCAGTTGGCGCATGGCCGCGTCGATGATCGGCAGGCCGGTGCGTGCTTCCTGCCAGGCCTTCAAGTCTTCCGGACTGTTGCGCCAGGCCACGGCTTCAGTCTCCGGGCGGAACGCGCGGTGGCGCGAGACCCGTGGGTAACCCACCAGAATATGTTTGTAGAACTCGCGCCATAGCAGCTCGTTGATCCAGGTAATCGCGCCGATGTCGCCGCTTTCGAATTCGCCCTGGTTGCTTTGCAGGGCGGCATGCAGGCATTGGCGCGGCGAAACCACACCGGCGGCCAGATAGGCTGAGAGCTGGCTGGTGCCGGGCTTGGCCGGGAAATCGCGTTCGTCCTTGTAATAGCTGATTTGCGCGTCGGCGAATTGATCGAGACGGCGCCGGGCTTCGGCCTCACCCGCCGGCCACAGGGCGCGCAGGGCCTCGCTCGGGGTAGCGAAGCCCTCGACGTGATCCGGGACCGGGTCGCTTTTCAGTTTGAGCGGCGCCTGCGCCTTGGGTGTGGCGACCAAACGCGGCAAGGCGCCGTGCAGGCGGTTGTAGCAGACCTTGCGGAACTGGCTGAACACCTGGAAGTACGTGCCGGTCTTGGTCAGCACGCTGCCGGGCTGGAAAAACAACTGGTCCAGGTAATTGTAAAACGTGACACCGCGGGCTTCGAGGGCCTGGGCCACGGCGGCGTCGCGGCGCTCTTCGTGGATGCCGTATTCGTCATTGACGTGCACCGACTCGACCGACAGTTCCTGGCACAGGTCTGCCAGGACTTGCGGTGCCTGGTCCCAGGTCGATGCATGGCGGATCAATAGAGGAATGTTCAACTCCCCCAGCGCCACGCTCAGGCTCTTGAGGTTGCGCAGCCAGAAGTCGACTTTGCATGGCGCGTCATCGTGGGCCAGCCATTGCTCGGGGCTGATCAGGTAGACAGCCACCGTCGGCCCGCGCTGTGCGGCGGCGGCGAGGGCGGTGTTGTCATGTAGGCGCAGGTCGGTGCGCAGCCAGATCAAGTGCATTTAAATAAGTCCACGCTGGATCAGTACCTGATGGGCCGACAACGGGTCTTCGGCCAGGAGCAATTCAGGAATGTCTTGGGTTAATACGGACAGCTCCGCCTGGTGGATGCATACCGCTGGTCCGGTTATCAGTTTCGGACAACTGAAGCCGCTCAACAGTTTTTCCAACGCCGATGTATGGAGCGTCTTGCTCGAATACAGCAGTACTGCCCGGGGTTGCAGGTGTTCGACGGCCAGGGCCAGTTCGCCCGCCGGCAATGGCCAGTCGAAGACTTCCACCGGGCAATCGGCACTGCTGGCGAGCCAGGCGGTGAGCCACAGGTGCGGCTCCAGCGGCAGGTCGGAATGGTTGATCAGCAGCAGGGGCGCGCCGTTGAGCTGGCGATTGTTGTGATACATCCGCGCGCCGAATTTGCTGCGCAGCCAGGAATAGAAAAACACCCGCTCCATCTGCGCACCGAATTGGCCTTGCCAGCGTAGCTCAAGTTCCTTGAGTAACGGCAGCAGAAGTTGCTCGCACAGGGTGCGCGGTGGGTACAGCGCCATCGCCTGGTTGAAGGCGTCATCCACCCGGCGCTCGGCCAGCTCGCTGATGGCCTGCAACAGGTGCTGGCGGCGGTTGTGCCATTCGTTTTCCACCGGCGGTTCGCTGGCGGTTTGCGCGGTGTCGATCAGGCTTTTGACCTGACTGACCGGCACCCCGCGGTTGAGCCAGGTGAGGATGGTGTGGATGCGTTGGACATGCTCGGCGCTGAACAGGCGGTGCCCCTTGGGCGTGCGCTGGGGCACGATCAGGCCGTAGCGCCGCTCCCAGGCGCGCAGGGTCACGGCGTTGACGCCGGTCTGGCGCGCCACTTCGCGGATCGGCAGCCAGCCTTGTTCGAGGGCCTCGGCGATGTCTTCCACAGGTGCTTGCAGGGGGAAAGTCATAGGTTAAATCGCATTACGCAGGCTGAGGTTTTCCGGGTGCGGTTGCAGGTAGGCCTGCTGCGCGATATAGCGGTCCGGATGCTGGCGAAAGTGGTGCTTGAGCAGCGTCAGCGGCACCACCAGCGGCACGATGCCCTGGCGGTATTGGCCAATGATGGTCTGCATTTCCTGTTTGTCTTCGGCGCTGATGGCTTGCTTGAGGTAGCCGCTGATGTGTTGCAGCACGTTGGTGTGGGTGCCGCGGGTGGCGCACTGGGTCAGGGCGGTCATCAGTTCGCTGAAGTAGCCGGCGGCCAAGGCGTCAAGGTCGACGTCCTTGGGCATGCTGCCCAGCAGGTTGCCCAGGCTTTTGTAATGCACCGGGCTGTGGGCCATCAGCAGGTATTTGTAGCGCGAGTGAAATTCCAGCAGGCGGTGACGAGTCAGGCCTTCGGCGAGCAGTTGCTGCCAGGTGGCATAGACGAATACCCGGGTCAGGAAGTTTTCCCGCAGCACCGGGTCATTCAGCCGACCGTCTTCTTCCACCGGCAGGTTGGGGTGGCGCGCGCAGAATGCCTGGGCGTAGATGCCGCGCCCGCCGCCGTCGATGGGCATGCCGTTGTCTTGATAAACCTTCACCCGCTCCAGGCCGCAGGACGGGGATTTCTGCATGAAGATGTAACCGCAGAGGTCGGTGTGTTCAGCGGCCATTTGCTGGCCGTAATCATCCAGTGGCTGGGTCACGTTGAGTTCGCGGTGCACGGTGCCGACAGCTTGGGGATTAAGCGGGTCACCCACCAGGCGAATCGGCTCGCGGGGAATGCCCAGGCCGATGGCGACTTCAGGGCACAGCGGCACGAAGTCGAAATAATCGGCGAGGGTCTGGCTGCACAGTTGAGATTGTTTGTGCCCGCCGTTGAAGCGCACGTTCTCGCCCAACAAGCAGGCGCTGATGGCGATTTTCGGTTTTCCGGTGGCGGGCAGGGTGCTGGACATGGCCAAACCTCAGTGAAATTCCTGTACAGAGTTAAATTTCTGTACAACTTGATCTCATCATAGGTTTGAAGCTGTACAAGTCAAATAATTTGTACAGGTATTTGCAGGATGGCTATTTCCAGCCGATTTTCCAGTCTTCGGCGTTTTGCAGGGTTTGCCAGGCCAGGCGCTGAACGCGATGGCTCATCACCGCTTCCAGTTCGATTTCCTGCACATCGCCTTCGTCGTCGCGCAACAGTTTGGTCACCAGGAAGTGTTTTTCCTTGTGCTGCGGGCGGGCTGCTGTCCACTTCGACAGCAGCAACTTGGCGGGATTGATCCGGTTCATTGCAGATGCTCGATCAACCGCCGTGCCGCTTCCTGGCCGCTGAGCCAGGCACCTTCCACACGGCCCGACAGGCACCAGTCGCCGCACACGTACAAGCCCAGGTCGGCGTCGGCCAGCACGCCAAACTCATGGCTGGTGGACGGCCGTGCATACAGCCAGCGGTGGGCGAGTGTGAAGGACGGCGCGGGCATGGCGCTGTGCAAAAGTTCGGCGAAGGCACCGTGCAGGTGTTCGATCACCGCTTCCTTGGACAGGTCCAGGTGTTGCTTGCTCCAGGTGCTGGTGGCGTGCAGTACCCAGGTGTCGAGGGTGGTGTCGCGCCCGGGTTTGCTGCGGTTGCGGGCCAGCCAGTCAAGCGGGCTGTCCTGCACGAAGCAGCCTTCCATGGGGGTGTCCAACGGTTTGTCGAAGGCCAGGGCGACGGCCCAGGTCGGGTCCATTTTCACCCCGGCGGCGGCACTCGCCAGCTTCGGCGCGGCGGCCAGCAAGGCAGTGGCTTGGGGCGCCGGGGTGGCAATGATCACGTGGCTGAACGGGCCGTGGTTTTCGCCGTCGGCGTCCAGCAGGTTCCAGTGGTGTTTGCCCTGGAACACTTCGGTGATGCGGCAACCGAACTGCACCGGCAAGTCATCCAGCAGGGCGCGGGTGATCGCACTCATGCGCGGCGTGCCGACCCAGCGGATCTGTTCATCGGGGGAGGGCGTCAGTTGCCCGGACTTGAAATTGTACAGCTGCGGCTTCCACTGCTCGGCACAACCATCGGCCTGCCAGCGTTGCACCTCGTTGACGAAGCGCCGGTCGCGGGCGGTGAAGTACTGCGCGCCCATGTCCAGTGCCCCCGCATCGCTGCGCTTGCTGGACATGCGGCCGCCACTGCCGCGGCTTTTATCAAAGAGTTGTACAACGTGCCCCGCGTTTTTCAACGCTCGGGCGGCGGAGAGACCGGCGATGCCGGTGCCGATGATCGCGATGGGAACAGTCATGGGAGGCCTCGTTTTACCGTTGGGTACAGACTACGCCGACACCAATAGCTGTACAATATTGTTTTTTGGTATAAGTTTTGGCGTACCTGATCGTTTGGCGTGACCTATGGTTAACCGTGAGGGTTTAACCACCGTTGCGCCCGATTAAAACATCCCTGTCTATAAAATAGACTAACGGTGGTCGGCGAACGTTACACGAGGAACGACTCATGCACATTTTGCTGACCGGCGGTACGGGTTTGATCGGCCGCCAACTTTGCCAATACTGGCTTGCCCAGGGCCATCGCCTTACGGTCTGGAGCCGCCATCCTGAACAAGTAGCCAAATTGTGTGGCGCCCAAGTGCGCGGCATTGCTCGCCTGCAAGACGTAAACGAGCCGGTGGACGCGGTGGTCAACCTCGCCGGCGCGCCGATTGCCGATCGGCCCTGGACGCATAAGCGCAAGGCGCTGCTGTGGAGCAGCCGCATCGGCCTCACCGAAACATTACTGGCCTGGCTTGAGGGCCTTGAGCAAAAACCGGCGGTGTTGATTTCCGGTTCTGCGGTGGGCTGGTACGGCGACGGCGGTGAGCGTGAGCTGACCGAAGACAGCGGCCCGGTACAGGACGATTTCGCCAGCCAGCTCTCCATTGCCTGGGAAGAAACCGCCCAGCGCGCCGAGGCTTTGGGTATCCGCGTAGTCCTGGTGCGTACCGGGCTGGTGCTGGCGGCCGAGGGCGGCTTTTTGTCGCGGCTGTTATTGCCGTTCAAACTGGCGCTGGGCGGGCCGATCGGCAATGGTCGGCAGTGGATGCCGTGGGTCCATATAAAGGATCAAATCGCCCTGATTGATTTTCTTCTGCACAAGAGCGATGCCCGCGGTCCTTATAATGCCTGCGCGCCACACCCGGTGCGCAATCTCGAATTCGCCAAGACCCTGGGCAAGGTGCTGCACCGCCCGGCGTTCATGCCCATGCCGGCGTTTGCCTTGCGCATCGGCCTGGGCGAACTGTCCGGTTTATTGCTGGGCGGCCAGCGGGCTTTGCCACAGCGTCTGTTGGCCGCCGGTTTCACTTTCCAGTTCACTGAGTTGCACGCGGCCCTGGACGACTTGTCCAGCCGCCTCTAGAAATAGGATGTTGCATGACGGATCACGCGTTGTTACTGGTCAACCTGGGTTCACCGGCCTCCACTTCGGTGGCGGATGTGCGCAGCTACCTTAATCAATTTCTGATGGACCCTTACGTCATCGACCTGCCGTGGCCGGTGCGGCGCTTGCTGGTGTCGCTGATCCTGATCAAGCGCCCGGAGCAATCGGCCCATGCGTACGCTTCGATCTGGTGGGACGAAGGTTCGCCGCTGGTAGTCCTCAGCCGCCGCCTGCAACAACAGATGACCGCGCAGTGGACTCAGGGGCCGGTGGAACTGGCAATGCGTTATGGCGAGCCGTCGATTGAAAGCGTACTGACGCGCCTGGCGTCCCAGGGCATCAAGAAAGTCACCCTCGCGCCGTTGTACCCGCAATTTGCTGACAGCACCGTGACCACGGTGATCGAAGAAGCCCGACGCGTGGTGCGGGACAAAAAGCTGGCGATCGAGTTTTCGATTCTGCAGCCCTTCTACGATGAACCGGAGTACCTCGACGCCTTGGCCAACAGCGCCAGGGCCTATGTGGAACAGGATTTCGATCACTTGCTGCTGAGCTTTCATGGGTTGCCCGAGCGCCACCTGAAAAAGCTCGACCCTACCGGACAGCACTGTTTCAAGGACGCCAACTGCTGCCAGAACGCCTCACCCGAGGTGCTTGCCACGTGCTATCGCGCGCAGTGCTTCAGCGTTGCGCGGGACTTCGCGGAGCGGCTGGGGTTGCCGGATGGCAAATGGTCGGTGGCGTTCCAGTCGCGGCTGGGCCGGGCCAAGTGGATCGAACCCTATACCGAGGCACGCCTTGAAGCGTTGGCTCAACAAGGCGTGAAGAAGTTGCTGGTGATGTGCCCGGCGTTTGTCGCGGACTGCATCGAAACGCTGGAGGAGATCGGCGATCGTGGCCTGGAACAATTCCGCGAAGCGGGGGGCGAGGAGCTGGTGTTGGTGCCTTGCCTGAATGATGACCCGCAGTGGGCGGTGGCGCTCAATACCTTGTGTGAAAGAGCGCCGGTTGCACTGTAATCAAGCCGAGTGAGGACTGAATGTGGGAGCCCACTCTGAATTTTCGGTGTTACTCGTGATGCGGCTCGCCCAGGAAGGTCAGGGAGCTGGAAAGAGCGCCGGTGGCGCTGTAATCAAGCCGAGTGAGACTGAATGTGGGAGCGGGCTTGCTCGCGAATACGGTGGGTCAGTTAATGAAGATAGCGACTGACACACCGCCTTCGCGAGCAAGCCCGCTCCCACATTGACGGTGCCCACTCTGAATTTTCGGTGTTACTCGTGATGCGGCTCGCCCAGGAAGATCAGGGAGCTGGAAAGAGCGCCGGTTGCACTGTAATCAAGCCGAGCGAGGACTGAATGTGGGAGCGGGCTTGCTCGCGAATACGGTGGGTCAGTTAATGAAGATAGTGACTGACACACCGCCTTCGCGAGCAAGCCCGCTCACACACTGACTGTGCCCACTCTGAATTTTCGGTGTTACTCGTGATGCGGCTCGCCCAGGAAGGTCAGGGAGCTGGAAAGAGCGCCGGTTGCACTGTAATCAAGCCGAGTGAGGACTGAATGTGGGAGCGGGCTTGCTCGCGAATACGGTGGGTCAGTTAATGAAGATAGCGACTGACCCACCGCCTTCGCGAGCAAGCCCGCTCCCACATTGACGGTGCCCACTCTGAATTTTCGGTGTTACTCGTGATGCGGCTCGCCCAGGAAGGTCAGGGAGCTGGAAAGAGCGCCGGTTGCACTGTAATCAAGCCGAGTGAGGACTGAATGTGGGAGCGGGCTTGCTCGCGAATACGGTGGGTCAGTTAAAGAAGATAGCGACTGACCCACCGCCTTCGCGAGCAAGCCCGCTCCCACATTGATGGTGCCCACTCTGAATTTTCGGTGTTACTCGTGATGCGGCTCGCCCTGAAAGGTCAGGGAGCTGGAAAGAGCGTCGGTTGCACTGTAATCAAGCCGAGTGAGGACTGAATGTGGGAGCGGGCTTGCTCGCGAATACGGTGGGTCAGTTAATGAAGATAGCGACTGACCCACCGCCTTCGCGAGCAAGCCCGCTCCCACATTGACGGTGCCCACTCTGAATTTTCGGTGTTACTCGTGATGCGGCTCGCCCAGGAAGGTCAGGGAGCTGGAAAGAGCGCCGGTTGCACTGTAATCAAGCCGAGTGAGGACTGAATGTGGGAGCGGGCTTGCTCGCGAATACGGTGGGTCAGTTAAAGAAGATAGCGACTGACCCACCGCCTTCGCGAGCAAGCCCGCTCCCACATTGATGGTGCCCACTCTGAATTTTCGGTGTTACTCGTGATGCGGCTCGCCCTGAAAGGTCAGGGAGCTGGAAAGAGCGCCGGTTGCACTGTAATCAAGCCGAGTGAGGACTGAATGTGGGAGCGAGCAAGCCCGCTCCCACATTGACGGTGCCCACTCTGAATTTTCGGTGCTACTCGTGATGCGGCTCGCCCAGGAAGATCAGGGAGCTGGAAAAAGCGCCGGTGGCACTGTAATCAAGCCGAGTGAGGACTGAATGTGGGAGCGGGCTTGCTCGCGAATACGGTGTGTCAGTTAATGAAGATAGCGACTGACCCACCGCCTTCGCGAGCAAGCCCGCTCCCACATTGACGGTGCCCACTCTGAATTTTCGGTGTTACTCGTGATGCGGCTCGCCCAGGAAGGTCAGGGAACTGAACAGTCCGCGAGTCGCGACATCAGCATTGTCTTTAAGCGGGATCTCAACCTGCGCCGCAATCACATTCAATCCTTCATTCCTCACCAGTACCTGGGCACGACCCTCTTTATCGGTCTCGGTGCTCAAGGTGTTCGGTGCGTTGCGATAGTCTCCGATCAGCTTGACTCCTGCCGCCGGCTTGCCATCCAGCAGCACCCGTACGGGCAGTGATTTACCCGGGCCGACCGTCAGCGGATCAACTTCCGGCAAGATCAGCAGTTTGATCTGATCCAGCTTCGGCAACTTCGCCCCCGGCTGGTAGATCGCCAGGCTGTACTTGAAGGTCTGGGTCGACTCAATCGCCCCCGGCACTTTGCTGCGGCCCTCGTTGATCCACTTCTTGTCAGGCGTCTGTGACCACATCCCGTTATCCAGGGCGACCGCCAATACAGCCGGCGATTTGAGCGGCTTCAGGCGCGCATGGTCGGGCAGACGTTCCACGGTCACCGGGATCATTTTGCCGCTGGCGTCGTAGGCCCAGGCGCCGCTGATTTTCTGCGCCTTGAACGCGTTGTCTTCGGCGCCGTGGCCGTAGATCACTTCGATATTGCCGCGCCGTTGTTCGGTCCACAGCCCGTGGGCCGAGACTTGGGTGGCAAACAGCAGGCCGAGCACGGCGAGGGATTTGAAGGCTTGCATGGAGACGTCCTTTTACAGGTTGAGGGTCAGGCTGACGGTGAAATTGCGCGGCTCGCCGGGGTTGACCCAGTAATTGCTGTAGGAGCGCTCGTAGTACTTTTCATCGAACAGGTTGTTGAGGTTCAGGCCCACGGTGACGTTGTCGCTGGCCTTGTAATGGGCCAGCAAATCGACGGTGTGGTAGGCCGGTAATTCAAAGCTTTTGCCGGCTTCGCCGGAGCGGTCGCCGACGTAGGTAAAGGCCGCGCCGAGGTCGGAGCCACGTAATAGGCCGTCCTGGAATTCATACACCCCGAGCAAACTGCCGCTCCGTTTGGCCACGCCGAGAATCCGGCTGCCCGCAGGGATGTCTTTGTCGCCTTTGGTCACTTCGGCGTCGATGTAGGCAAAGGCGCCGATCACCCGTATCGCGTCAGTCACTTGCCCGGTCAGTTGCAGGTCAAAACCCTGGCTGCGTGCTTTGCCCATGGCCCGCTGGGTGTCGGTGGCCGGGTCTTGGGTCAGGACATTTTCCTTCTCGATATGGAAGGCGGCGAGGGTGGTGCTCAGGCGGTCGTCGAACAGCTCGCTCTTGATCCCGATTTCATAACCCACGCCCTCTTCGGGCTTGAAGGATTTGCCGCCGGCGTCCAGGCCATTGTTGGGTTTGAACGAGGTGGAGGCGTTGGCGAACAGGCCCACTTCGGGCGTCAACTGATAGAGCAGGCCAGCGCGTTGGGTCAGGGCATCATGAGTCTGCCGGCTTTTGGCGTGGTTGCGGGCGAAGTCGTCGGTGTGTTGCTCGAAGTGTTCGAAGCGTGCGCCGATAATCCCGCGCAGGCGGTCGGTGAAGATGATCTGGTCCTGCAGGTTCAGCGCCTGGCTCTTCACCTGTTCGAAAAAGTCGGTACCCGAGCGTCCGCCGTTGGGTTTTGGCTTGCCATAGACCGGCTTATAGATGTCGAGGGTGTAGTTGCCGCCAGCAATCGCGGTGACTCGTTCTTTCTTGCGGTAATCCTCGTATTCGGTGCCGATCAGCAACTCGTGCTGCCAGCTGCCGATGTCGAACAGGCCGCGCAGTTCGAGCTGGGTGATGCTGTCGTGCCAACCGGTGGAGCGTTCGCGGTAGCGACGGTTGAGGGTGTGGCCGTCGGCACTCAGTGGGCGGTTTTCCGACGCATCGCCCCACAGGCTGCCCTGTTTGTAGTGGCTGGCCAGGCGCAGTTGCCAGGCATCGTTGAGGTGATGTTCGAGGGTGGCTTGCAGGCGGTTGTTGTGGTTGCGGATATCGCCGTCGTTGGGCTCGCCGAGGAAGGTCGAGCGGGAAACGCCGCTCCAGCGATTGTTCGGCGCGACGATGCCACGGTCGAAGGTGGAGCGGTGGCGCACGAATTCGCTTTCTACCAGCAGGCGGGTGTCCGGGTCCAGTTGCCAACTGATGGAGGGCGCGACGAAAACCCGTTTGGCCTCCACGTGGTCGCGGAAGCTGTGGTTGTCTTCCACCGCCAGGTTGACCCGTGACAACACGTTACCCTCGCTGTCGAGCGGCGTGTTCACGTCCAGCGCGGTGCGATAGCGGTCCCAGCTGCCGGCGCTGGTCTGCACGGTGGTGAAGGCTTCGGGCTGCGGCTTCTTGCTGACGATATTCACCGTGCCGCCCGGGTCGCCACGGCCATACAGGCTGGCGGCGGGGCCCTTGAGCACTTCGATGCGCTCGATATTGGCCGCATCCGGCGTGCTTGGGTAACCGCGGTTGGCACTGAAGCCGTCGACGTAAAACTCTGAGGTGGTGAAGCCGCGAACGCTGTATTCGTAAAGCGTCAGGCCGCCGAAGTTGTTCTGTCTGGATACGCCGCCGGCAAATTCCAGGGCGCGCTCGACGTTGGTACTGCCCAGGTCCGTGAGCACCGAGGCGGGAATCACGCTGATGGATTGTGGGATGTCTCGCAGGGCGGTGTCGGTTTTGGTAGCGCTGGCGGAGCGGGTGGCGCGATAGCCTTTGATGGGGCTGGTGGCGGATTCAAACGCCTCACTGGTGATGCGGGTGGCCTCCAGTTCAAGGGTGGCGGTGTCTTCGGCGTAGACCGGGTCTACCAACAAACCCAGGGCGATTCCCGCCAGTGGGGCAAATCTTCGAGACGGCATGATAGAACGTTCCAATAGCGATATTGAAACAATATAACATCTCTATTGAGAGTAATTTTCTTCTGAAACATTAGGTAACAGGAGCCCGCGAGCGGGCTCCTTTCCAGGTTATTCCTCTTCTTTCACCGGCGCCGGCGGCGGACGCAGGCCGATCTCTGCCGACAGCTTGATTTCCTTGCCATTGCGCATCACCTGGATCGCCACCTTGTCGGTCGGCTTGATCCGCGCCACCTGGTTCATCGATTTGCGGCCATCACCGGCCGGCTCGCCGTCGATGCTGAGGATCACATCCCCCAGTTGCAGGCCGGCTTTCTGCGCCGGGCCGTCGCGGAAAATCCCGGCGACCACGATGCCTGGGCGCCCGGTCAGGCCAAACGACTCGGCCAGTTCCTTGGTCAGCGGTTGGACTTCAATCCCCAGCCAGCCACGAATCACCTGGCCATGCTCGATGATCGACTTCATCACTTCCGTCGCGAGTTTTACCGGGATGGCGAAGCCGATGCCTTGGGAGCCACCGGACTTGGAGAAGATCGCGGTGTTGATGCCGGTCAGGTTGCCGTTGGCATCCACCAGCGCGCCGCCGGAGTTGCCCGGGTTGATCGCCGCGTCGGTCTGGATAAAGTCTTCGTAGCTGTTGAGGCCCAACTGGTTACGCCCGGTGGCGCTGATGATGCCCATGGTCACGGTCTGGCCCACACCGAACGGGTTGCCGATGGCCAGCGCCACGTCACCTACGCGCAAGCCTTCGGAACGACCGATGGTGATCGAAGGCAGGCTTTTCAGATCGATTTTCAGCACAGCGAGGTCGGTTTCCGGGTCGCTGCCGACTACGCGGGCCAGGGTTTCCCGGCCATCACGCAGGGCCACCACAATCTGGTCGGCGCCGGTGGTCACGTGGTTGTTGGTCAGGATGTAGCCTTCGGGGCTCATGATCACGCCGGAGCCGAGGCTGGATTCCATGCGTCGCTGCTTGGGCGAGTTGTCGCCGAAAAAGCGCCGGAACTGCGGGTCTTCAAACAGCGGATGCGCCGGTTTGTTGATGACTTTGGTGGTGTACAGGTTCACCACGGCGGGCGCGGCGATCATCACCGCGTCGGCGTAAGTCACCGGGCCTTGTACCACCGCGCTGGTTTGCGGTGCCTGTTGCAGGTTGACATCGAGGGTCGGCAGACCGACCAGTTGTGGATAACGCTGAATAATCAGCATCGCGATCAGCACGCCAGCCAACAATGGCCATCCAAAAAAACGCAGTGCCTTGAGCATTAAGAAAAATCCTGACGGGTTGCAGGGGGCGGGAGAGCGCCCATAATGTCGCGCATTATACGAGGCCGTGAGCGCCTCTGAACGGGATATTTAGGAGTCTTTTATGGCCGTTGCCCTGAGCACCCTAGTCGAGGAAGCGGACCGCTACCTTAATAGTGCAAAAATCGCCGATTACTGCCCCAACGGCCTGCAGGTCGAGGGCCGCCCGCAAGTGCTGCGCATCGTCAGCGGCGTGACCGCCAGCCAGGCATTGCTGGACGCGGCCGTCGAAGCCCAGGCCGACCTGGTGCTGGTGCACCACGGTTACTTCTGGAAAGGCGAAAGCCCGTGCATCACCGGCATGAAGCAGCGCCGCCTGAAAACCCTGCTCAAGCACGACATCAGTTTGCTGGCCTACCACTTGCCCCTCGACCTGCACCCGGAGGTCGGCAACAACGTGCAACTGGCCCGGCAACTGGACATCACCATCGAAGGCCCACTGGACCCGGACAACCTCAAGGTCGTCGGCCTGGTGGGCTCCCTGGCCGAACCGGTGTCGCCCCGCGATTTCGCCCGCCGTGTGCAGGAAGCCATGGGCCGCGAGCCGCTGCTGATCGAAGGCAGCGAGATGATCCGTCGGGTCGGCTGGTGCACCGGTGGTGGCCAGGGCTATATCGACCAGGCGGTGCTGGCCGGTGTCGACCTGTACTTGAGCGGCGAAGCCTCGGAGCAGACCTTCCACAGCGCCCGGGAAAACGACATCAGCTTCATAGCGGCCGGGCATCACGCCACCGAACGGTATGGTGTACAGGCGTTGGGTGATTACCTGGCGCGACGCTTCGCCCTCGAACACCTCTTCATCGATTGCCCAAACCCGATCTGACGAACACCACCGGACACATGTGGGAGCGGGCTTGCTCGCGAATGCGGTGCATCAGTCGCCATATGCATTGACTGACACACCGCATTCGCGAGCAAGCCCGCTCCCACATTTGATCGAGTTGAGCCAAACCGGGCGGTATATTGATATACCGTTTCGATCTAGCCAGCTCCCTCAATAGAATCAGGTGCTGTGCTAGCATGCCCCGCTCGAACACGGCCCGCTGGCCGTCCATAAGATCGTTTTTCCGTGAGTAGCCATGGTCGACAAACTGACGCATCTGAAACAGCTGGAAGCGGAAAGCATCCACATCATCCGCGAGGTCGCCGCCGAGTTCGATAACCCGGTGATGCTCTACTCGATCGGTAAAGACTCCGCCGTGATGCTGCACCTGGCACGCAAGGCATTTTTCCCGGGCAAGCTGCCGTTTCCGGTGATGCACGTCGACACCCGCTGGAAATTCCAGGAGATGTACAAGTTCCGCGACAAGATGGTCGAGGAACTGGGCCTGGACCTGATCACCCACGTCAACCCGGACGGCGTAGCGCAGGGCATCAACCCGTTCACCCACGGCAGCGCCAAGCACACCGACATCATGAAGACCGAGGGCCTGAAACAGGCACTCGACAAATATGGTTTCGACGCCGCATTCGGCGGTGCCCGTCGCGATGAAGAGAAATCCCGCGCCAAAGAGCGCGTGTACTCGTTCCGCGACAGCAAGCACCGCTGGGACCCGAAAAACCAGCGCCCGGAGCTGTGGAACGTCTACAACGGTAACGTCAACAAGGGCGAGTCGATCCGTGTGTTCCCGCTGTCCAACTGGACCGAGCTGGACATCTGGCAGTACATCTACCTTGAAGGCATTCCGATTGTTCCGCTGTACTTCGCCGCCGAACGCGAAGTGATCGAGAAAAACGGCACGTTGATCATGATCGACGACGACCGCATCCTCGAGCACCTGTCTGACGAAGACAAAGCCCGAATCGTCAAAAAGAAAGTACGTTTCCGTACCCTTGGCTGCTACCCGTTGACGGGCGCGGTGGAGTCCGAAGCCGAGACGCTGACGGACATCATTCAGGAAATGCTCCTGACGCGAACTTCCGAGCGCCAGGGCCGTGTCATCGACCACGATGGTGCAGGCTCGATGGAAGATAAAAAACGTCAAGGCTATTTCTAAGGGGCTGTCATGTCGCATCAATCTGATTTGATCAGCGAGGACATCCTCGCCTACCTGGGCCAGCACGAGCGCAAGGAAATGTTGCGCTTCCTGACCTGTGGCAACGTCGACGACGGCAAGAGCACCCTGATCGGGCGCCTGCTGCACGACTCCAAGATGATCTACGAAGATCACCTGGAAGCCATCACCCGCGATTCGAAGAAGTCCGGCACCACCGGTGACGACATCGACCTGGCCTTGCTGGTCGACGGCCTGCAGGCCGAGCGTGAGCAGGGCATCACCATCGATGTTGCCTACCGCTACTTCTCCACCGCCAAGCGCAAATTCATCATCGCCGACACCCCCGGCCATGAGCAGTACACCCGCAACATGGCCACCGGTGCCTCCACCTGTGACCTGGCGATCATCCTGATCGACGCCCGCTACGGCGTGCAGACCCAGACCCGTCGCCACAGCTTTATCGCCTCGTTGCTGGGGATCAAACACATCGTGGTGGCCGTCAACAAGATGGACATCAACGGCTTCGACCAAAGCGTATTCGAGTCGATCAAGGCCGATTACCTGAAGTTCGCCGACGGTATCGCGTTCAAGCCGAGCACCCTGGCCTTCGTGCCGATGTCGGCGCTCAAGGGCGACAACGTGGTGAACAAGAGCGAGCGTTCGCCCTGGTACACCGGCCAGTCGTTGATGGAGATTCTCGAAACTGTCGAGATCGCCAACGACCGCAATTACACCGACCTGCGTTTCCCGGTGCAGTACGTCAACCGTCCGAACCTGAATTTCCGTGGTTTCGCCGGCACCCTGGCCAGTGGCATCGTGCACAAGGGTGACGAAGTCGTGGTGCTGCCGTCGGGCAAGAGCAGCCGCGTCAAATCCATCGTCACCTTTGAAGGTGAACTGGAAAACGCCGGCCCAGGCCAGGCCGTGACCCTGACCATGGAAGACGAGATCGACATCTCCCGTGGCGACCTGCTGGTACACGCCGACAACGTGCCGCAAGTGACCGACGCCTTCGACGCCATGCTGGTGTGGATGGCTGAAGAGCCGATGCTGCCGGGCAAGAAATACGACATCAAGCGCGCCACCAGCTACGTGCCGGGCTCCATCACCAGCATCGTGCATCGTGTTGATGTGAACACCCTGGAAGAAGGCCCGGCGAGCGCCTTGCAGTTGAACGAGATCGGCCGGGTCAAGGTCAGCCTCGACACGGTCATCGCCCTGGACGGTTACGCGAGCAACCGCACCACCGGGTCGTTTATCGTCATCGATCGTTTGACCAACGGCACCGTGGCCGCAGGCATGATCATCGCGCCGCCGGTGACTCACGGCAGCGCGGCGCAGCATGGCAAGTTGGCTCACGTGGCCACCGAAGAACGCGCCCAGCGCTTCGGCCAGCAACCGGCGACCGTGTTGTTCAGCGGCTTGTCGGGCGCCGGCAAAAGCACCCTGGCCTACGCGGTTGAACGCAAGCTGTTCGACATGGGCCGTGCGGTGTTTGTGCTGGACGGCCAGAACCTGCGCCACGACCTGAACAAGGGGCTGCCACAGGACCGTGCCGGGCGTACCGAGAACTGGCGTCGTGCCGCGCACGTGGCGCGTCAGTTCAACGAAGCCGGCTTGCTGACGCTGGCAGCGTTCGTTGCCCCGGATGCTGAAGGGCGTGAACAGGCCAAGGCGCTGATCGGCGCTGATCGTTTGCTGACCGTGTACGTGCAGGCTTCGCCACTGGTGTGTGCCGAGCGAGATCCGCAAGGCTTGTACGCGGCGGGCGGGGATAACATCCCCGGTGAGTCCTTCCCGTATGACGTGCCGTTGAATGCTGACCTTGTGATCGACACTCAGGCGTTGTCGCTGGAAGAGAGCGTGAAGCAAGTGCTGGAATTGCTGCGCCAGCGCGGCGCGATCTAAGCGTCCCGCGCACAAAAAAGCCCGCCACCGATCACTCGGTGGCGGGCTTTTTCATGCGAACCGTGATCTCCGTAGGAGCGAGCTTGCTCGCGAAAAACCTGAGTGCGCCGCGTTGAATCAGGATGCCAACGTCATCGTTAACGACCTTCGCGAGCAAGCTCGCTCCTACAGGTGTCAAGCAGGAAAGTCGCGGTGAAGCTGTTCCAGCAACACATCCTTCTCTTCCCACAACCGGTTGATCCAACCCTGGAACGCCAACCGATACTCCCCATCCTGCTCATAATTCTTGCCGATGAACTCGGCCGGAATCTGCACTTCCTCAAACTGCACGACAACCTCTTTCACATTCCCGCACAGCAAATCCCAATAACCGGGGCGCCCACCAGGATAGTGAATGGTCACGTTCACCAGCGACTTCAGCTGTTCACCCATGGCATCCAGCACAAACGCGATACCACCGGCCTTGGGCTTGAGCAGATAACGAAACGGTGACTTCTGCTGTGCATGCTTGCCCGGGGTAAACCGCGTGCCTTCGGCAAAGTTGAAAATGCCCACCGGGTTGTGGCGAAACTTCGCACAAGTCTTGCGGGTGGTTTCCAGGTCCTTGCCTTTCTTCTCCGGGTGCTTTTCCAGGTACGCCTTGGTGTAGCGCTTCATGAACGGGAAGCCCAGTGTCCACCACGCCAGGCCGATCACCGGGACCCAGATCAGCTCCTGCTTGAGGAAGAACTTCAGCGGGCGAATACGCCGGTTGAGCACGTATTGCAGCACCATGATATCGACCCAGCTCTGGTGGTTACTGGTCACCAGGTACGAGTGTTCATAGTCGAGGCCTTCCAGGCCCTTCAGGTGCCAGCGGGTGCGACACACCAGGTTCATCCAGGCCTTGTTGTTGCTGATCCAGGCCTCGTGGGTCTGGTTCATCAGCCATTCACTGAAGCGCTTGGCAAACGGCAACGCCTTGAACAGCGCTACGATAAACAGGAACGAGCACAGCAGGATCGTGTTCAACGCCAGCAACAGCGAGGCGATCACCCCGCGCACGGCAGCAGGTAGAAAATCCAGCATTTAGACATCCATAGGTCGGTTGGCGGCTTGAATCGCGGTCAATGCGATGGTGTACACGATGTCGTCCACCTGCGCCCCACGGGGCAGGTCGTTCACCGGTTTGCGCAGGCCTTGCAGCATCGGGCCAAGGCTGACGCAATCGGCACTGCGTTGCACCGCCTTGTGGGTGGTGTTGCCGGTGTTCAGGTCGGGGAACACGAACACCGTGGCCTTGCCCGCTACGAGGCTGTTAGGCGCCAGTTGCCGGGCCACGGTTTCGTTGGCGGCGGCGTCGTACTGCAATGGGCCGTCGATCAGCAGTGAGCTTTGGGCTTCGTGGGCCAGCAGGGTGGCTTCGCGGACTTTCTCGACTTCTTCGCCCGTGGCGGAATCACCGCTGGAATAACTGATCATCGCCACCCGTGGCGTGATGCCGAACGCGGCGGCCGAGTCGGCGCTTTGCAGGGCGATTTCCGCCAGTTCGGCGGCGCTTGGATGCGGGTTCATCACGCAGTCGCCGTACACCAGCACCTGCTCCGGGAACAGCATGAAGAACACCGACGAGACCAGGGTGCAGCCCGGCGCAGTCTTGATAAGTTGGAGGGCCGGGCGAATGGTGTTGGCGGTGGAATGGATGACGCCGGAGACCAGGCCGTCGACTTCATCCAGGGCGAGCATCATGGTGGCGATCACCACGGTGTCTTCCAGCTGCTGCTCGGCCATCGGCGCGTTGAGGCTTTTGGTTTTGCGCAGGGCCACCATCGGCTCCACGTAGCGCTGGCGAATCAAGTCCGGGTCGAGAATCTCCAGGCCTTCGGGCAACTCGATGCCATGGGCGCGGGCCACCGCTTCCACGTCCGCTGGCTTGGCCAGCAGCACGCAACGGGCAATCCCGCGCGCCTGGCAGATGGCCGCAGCCTGTACGGTCAGCGGCTCGCTGCCTTCGGGCAACACGATGCGCTTGTTGGCGGCCTGGGCGCGCTGGATCAATTGATAACGGAATACGGCGGGCGACAGGCGCATCTCCCGTGGCGTGCCGCAGCGCTGGTGCAGCCAGCGGGCGTCGAGGTGGCTGGCGACGAAATCGGTGATGATCTCCGCGCGCTCGCGGTCATCAATCGGGATTTCCTTGTTCAGGCTGTTGAGCTGGTTGGCGGTGTCGTAGGAGCCGGTGCTCACCGACAGCACCGGCAAACCGGCCTGGAACGCGCCCCGGCACAGGTCCATGATCCGTGGGTCGGGCAGGGTGTCACTGGTCAGCAGCAGGCCGGCCAACGGCACGCCGTTGATGGCGGCCAGGCTGACGGCGAGGATGATGTCGTCGCGGTCGCCGGGGGTCACCACCAATACGCCGGGCTTGAGCAGCTCCACAGTGTTACGCATGGTGCGGGCGCAGATGATGATTTTGGTCATGCGCCGGGTTTCGTAGTCACCGGCGTTGAGGATCTGCGCGCCCATCAGGTCGGCCACGTCGCGGGTGCGCGGGGCGTTGAGTTCCGGCTGGTACGGGATGCAGCCCAACAGCCGGAAATCGCCGCTGCGCAACAACGGCGAATGCTCTTTGAGCCGCGCCGAGAACGCCTCCATGCTTTCGTCGGTGCGCACTTTGTTGAGGATCACGCCCAACACTTTTGGATCTTTCGGGCCGCCAAACAACTGGGCCTGCAATTCCACGCGGCCGGAGAGTTCGGTGAGCACTTCGTTTTCCGGGGCCGAGACCAGGATCACTTCGGCGTCCAGGCTCTTGGCCAGGTGCAGGTTGACCCGGGCCGCATAGCTGGCGCTGCGGGTTGGCACCATGCCTTCGACGATCAACACGTCCTTGCCCACGGCGGCTTGCTGGTAAAGGGTGATGATTTCTTCCAGCAGTTCATCCAGCTGGCCGTCGCCGAGCATCCGCTCCACGTGGGCCAGGCCCAAGGGCTGGGGCGGTTTCAGGCCGTGGGTACGGGCCACCAGTTCGGTGGAGCGCTCGGGGCCGGTGTCGCCGGGGTGCGGCTGGGCAATCGGTTTGAAGAAGCCGACTTTCAGCCCGGCCCGTTCAAGGGTACGCACCAGCCCAAGGCTGATGGAGGTCAGACCCACACCAAAATCGGTGGGCGCGATAAAAAAAGTCTGCATGCGAATTCTCTGGAGGTGCATGGCTTCGGTGGCGGCCTATGGCTGGCTGCCTACCGGGAATCAGGTGCCAAGGTTATCTCTATCTGAGCCTTGCGCACACCAGCCGCACGTAAAGGGCTTGTCTATTTTTTCAAGGCGTTGCGCCGGGTCCGTGACCCAGGCGCGGGATTGCCAGGGTGGCTGGTGGCGCAGGTGCTGGGTGTGGCCACAGGAAAGCTCGACGACCCAGTGCCGGTCTTCGTCCTGGTGAAATCCGACGACCGTCGGGTCAGTTGTTCGACCCCGTCCGTCCGGGTTGTGTTCGCTTTCGGGCAAATCCTTGTTTAGACTTGTCCGTTCTTCATTCTTCTGCAAAAGGTCTCGCCCCATGCCGATCGCCGCCAATAAGGCTGTCTCCATTGACTATACCCTGACCAACGACGCTGGTGAGGTCATCGACAGTTCTGCCGGCGGCGCGCCGCTGGTCTACCTGCAAGGTGCAGGTAACATCATCCCGGGCCTGGAAAAGGCTCTGGAAGGCAAAGAGGTCGGTGACGAACTGACCGTTGCCGTAGAACCTGAAGATGCCTACGGCGAATACGCTGCCGAACTGGTCAGCACCCTGAGCCGCAGCATGTTCGAAGGCGTCGACGAGCTGGAAGTGGGCATGCAGTTCCACGCTTCCGCTCCGGACGGCCAGATGCAGATCGTCACCATCCGCGACCTGGACGGCGACGACGTGACCGTCGACGGCAACCACCCGCTGGCTGGCCAGCGCCTGAACTTCCAGGTGAAGATCGTCGCTATCCGTGACGCTTCCCAGGAAGAAGTGGCCCACGGCCACGTGCACGGCGAAGGTGGTCACCACCATTAATTGACTGAGCGCCGCTCTGTCAGTTGGAAAAAGGCGCCTTCGGGCGCCTTTTTCATTTGGCGGCTATTCTTGCCGACTTGGCGGCTGTAATCTCGAGTGGCCGTTACAAAGAACATGGGATATCTGGAGTTCGTCATGAGTGCTTTCCACGACCTTAAACTCAAAGCCCTGGATGGTCAGGAGCTGCCTCTGGCGCCCTTCAAGGGGCAAGTCGTGCTGGTGGTCAACGTCGCCTCCAAATGTGGTTTGACACCACAGTACGCTGCGCTGGAAAACCTCTATCAGCAATACAAAAGCCAGGGTTTCACCGTCCTCGGGCTGCCGTGCAATCAATTTGCCGGGCAGGAACCGGGCACTGAAGGAGAAATCCAGGCGTTCTGCACCCTTAATTACGGCGTGACCTTTCCCCTGGGCAGCAAGCTCGACGTGAATGGCCCTGATCGCCACCAGCTGTATCGATTGCTGGCGGGCGAGGGCGCCGAGTTTCCCGGGGACATCACCTGGAACTTCGAAAAATTCCTGCTGGGTAAAGACGGCCGGGTGCTGGCGCGTTTTTCGCCGCGTACACCGCCGGACGATCCCACCATCGTGCAGGCGATTGAAAAAGCATTGAGCTGATACTTTCAGCATTGCCGAGTGAGCTTCTGTGGCAAGGGAGCTTGCTGTGGCGAGGGAGCTTGCTCCCGCTGGGCTGCGCAGCAGCCCCATGCCCTCTCGCTTTTACCCCTTAATCACCCCAATCAATAGTGCTATCCAGCACGCTGCCCACTCCATATTATCCACATCATAAATTCCTTTCTGATGGAGTGCTCCCATGCCTGTCCAAGCCTTGTTCAAACCGTTCCAGCTCGGCGCACTGCAACTGCCGACCCGCGTGGTGATGGCGCCGATGACCCGTTCGTTCTCCCCGGGCGGCGTGCCTAACGCCAAAGTCATTGAGTACTACCGCCGCCGCGCCGCTGCCGGTGTCGGCCTGATCATCACCGAAGGCACTGTGGTCGGTCACCCGGCGTCCAATGGCTATCCGAACGTCCCGCATTTCTACGGTGAGGCCGCCCTGGCCGGCTGGAAGAAAGTGGTCGACGCCGTACATGCCGAAGGCGGCAAGATCGTTCCGCAACTGTGGCATGTGGGCAGCGTACGGCGCATCGGCACCGAGCCGGATGCCAGCGTCCCGGCTTACGGCCCGACCGAAAAACTCAAGGACGGCACCGTCGTCGTCCACGGCATGACCGTGCAAGACATCAAGGACGTGATTGCTGCGTTCGCCCAAGCCGCCAAGGATGCCCAGAGCATCGGCATGGACGGCGTGGAAATCCACGGCGCCCACGGTTACCTGGTGGACCAGTTCTTCTGGGAAGGCACCAACCAGCGCACCGACGAATACGGCGGCAGCCTGGCCAACCGTTCGCGTTTCGCCATCGAATTGATCCAGGCCATCCGTGCCGCCGTGGGCCCGGACTTCCCGATCATCTTGCGTTTCTCCCAGTGGAAGCAGCAGGACTACACCGCGCGCCTGGTGCAAACCCCGGAAGCGCTGGGTGAATTCCTCAAGCCGCTGTCTGACGCGGGCGTGGATATTTTCCACTGCTCCACCCGCCGTTTCTGGGAGCCGGAATTCGAAGGCTCCGAGCTGAACCTGGCCGGCTGGACCCGCAAGCTCACCGGCAAGCCAACCATCACCGTGGGCAGCGTCGGCCTGGACGGCGAATTCCTGCAGTTCATGGTCAACACCGACAAGGTCGCGCAACCCGCCAGCCTGGAAAACCTGCTGGAGCGCCTTAACAACGACGAGTTTGATCTGGTGGCTGTCGGCCGCGCGCTGCTGGTGGATCCGGATTGGGCGCTGAAGGTTCGCGAAGGCCGTGAAGGCGACATCCTGCCGTTCAGTCGTGAGGCGTTGACGACGTTGGTGTAAGGGGCGACAGGACGGGCACCGGTTGCTCGTCCTCGCATACCCCGCGTAACTGCCGCTCAAACTGCTCGATAATCGCTGGCCAACCCTGACGGCTGGCGTGCTGCCGGGCGTTGAGCCGCACCCGCCTTAGACTTTCCCGCTCTTCCAGCAGCCAATTGGCCGCATCGCAAAACGCTTCCTCATCCCCCGGCATCGCCAGCACGCCACTGTAGCCATGGCGAATGTGCTGGGTCGCGGCCGCCTGGTCGTACGCCACTACACCCAATCCTGAAGCCATGGCTTCCAGCACCACGTTACCGAAGGTTTCAGTGAGGCTGGGGAACAGGAACAGATCCCCGGACGCATAATGCCGGGCCAGTTCTTCACCGCGCAGGGTGCCGCAGAAAATCGCCTCCGGCAGTTCCTTTTCCAGCATCGCCCGTTGTGGCCCATCGCCGACGATGATCAGTTTCATCTGGCGCAGTGGATAGGTGTCCTGCAGCGTTTCAAAGCAGCGCTTGAGGAGCCCGAGGTTTTTCTCCTGGGCCAGGCGGCCCACGTGCAGCACCGCGATCTGGTCACTGTTCAATGCCCAGCTTTCACGCAGCGCATTGTCGCGCTTGGCCGGATGAAACAGCTGGCTGTCGACACCGCGGGCGAGCATGCCCAGGCGCTCGAAATGGCGGCGCTCCAGCTCCAGGCGCTGGCTGGCGCTGGGCACCAGGGTCAAGCTCGAGCGGTTATGGAACCAGCGCAGATAGTGGGTCAACGCCCGGCTCAACATGCCCAGGCCGTACTGGTTGGAGTACTGCTGGAAGTTGGTATGAAAGCCACTCACCACACTGATCCCCAGGCGCCGCGCCGCGCGTAACGCCGACAAACCCAGCGGCCCTTCAGTGGCGATGTACAGCACATCCGGACGCTGGCGGGTCCAGCGCCGCAGCAATTTGTGCATCGACGACTGGCCCCATTGCAGCCCCGGATAACCCGGCAACGGCCAGCCGCGGCAAAGCATCAGGCCATCGTCACTGGGCCGGCTCTGGTCGCTGCCCTGGCGTGGGCGAACCAGTTCGACTTGATGCCCACGCGCGCGCAAGCCGTCACACAGGCGGCCAAGGGTATTGGCCACCCCGTTGATCTCAGGCGGGAAGGTTTCGGTGATCAGGGTGATGTGGAGCGAAGCTGTCGTCATGACCCACAGTGTCGGCGTGGGCCATGTCGTCATTGTGTCTTTTGGATGATGGATTTGTGACGGCTCAGGCCTTTTTAACGATCATCGCCTCGGTGCCTTGCTCACGCACCCAGAACAACGTCGCCCCGGCCACCGCCGCCGGCATCATCAGCAGGTTCACCACCGGCACCAGCAGCACCAGGTAAACGATGCCGCCGAAGCTCATGCTCTGCCAGCGCTTCTGGCGCAGCCAGGCGAGCATTTCGTTCCAGCCCAGCTTGTGGTTGTCTGCCGGGTAGTCGATGTACTGGATCGCCATCATCCACACGCCGAACAGCAACCACAGCGGCGCGGCCACCAGGTTGACCACCGGGATGAACGACAGGATAAACAGGCCGATGGCCCGGGGCAGGAAGTAACCCAGTTTGCGCATTTCCCGGGCCAGGGTGCGCGGGACCATGGCCGCCAGTTCGCCCCAGCTGAATGCCGGGAAGTCATCGGTGCCGCGCACCACCACTTCGACCTTTTCCGACAGAAAGCCGTTGAACGGCGCGGCAATGATGTTGGCGAGCATGGTGAAGGTGAAAAACACCATCAGCACCACCAGCACCACAAATAAAGGCCACAGCAGGTAATTGAGGAAGCTCAGCCAGCTCGGCAGGGTCGGCATCAGCGTGTCGACCCACAGGCTGAACTGATGGCCGGCGAAGTAGATCAATCCGACGAACAGGATCAGGTTGATCGCCAGCGGCAGCAGCACGAACAGGCGCAAGCCGGGGCTGAGTACCAGTTTGAGGCCTTCGCGCAGGTATTGTGGGCCTGATAGAACGGGGGCGGGCATGGATGACTCCGGGCAATGGGGGCGAACGCGCCGACCTTACCGGCTTTGGGAGTACCGGGAAAGCACGGCCCGCCTCGCGACATTAACGGTAACAAAGGTGTCGATTAATAGAGGGCACGGGATAGAGACCACCTATGAGCTGGATTGTTATTCCGTATTTCCTTAATCTTGCCTCCCTCTATACGCTGCACCCATTATTTTCAGGATCTGCGAGTTCAAGCCTTCCCCAAGTGCTTCGCGGTCCTTTTTTATTCCAGCCGTTCTGTAGTCCGGGCGGTCGATAGGAGTGAGTCATGTCTGATACCCGTCATTCGCGAGTGATTATTCTCGGTTCCGGCCCTGCCGGTTACAGCGCTGCCGTCTACGCTGCCCGGGCCAACCTCAAGCCGCTGCTGATCACCGGCATGCAAGCGGGCGGTCAGTTGACCACCACCACCGAAGTCGACAACTGGCCGGGCGACGTCCACGGCCTGACCGGCCCGGTGCTGATGGAGCGCATGAAAGAACACGCCGAGCGTTTCGAAACCGAAATCGTGTTTGATCACATCAACAAGGTCGACTTCTCCAAGAAGCCTTACAGCCTGACCGGCGACAGCGGCGTGTACACCTGCGACGCACTGATCATCGCCACCGGCGCCAGCGCTCGTTACCTGGGCCTGCCGTCGGAAGAAGCGTTCATGGGCAAGGGCGTTTCCGCTTGCGCGACCTGCGACGGTTTCTTCTACCGCAACAAACCAGTGGCTGTGGTCGGTGGCGGCAACACCGCGGTGGAAGAGGCGCTGTACCTGGCCAACATCGCCAGCACCGTGACCCTGGTTCACCGCCGCGAGACCTTCCGCGCCGAGAAGATCCTGATCGACAAGCTGCATGCCCGCGTGGCCGAAGGCAAGATCATCCTCAAGCTCAACGCCACCCTGGACGAAGTCCTGGGCGACAACATGGGCGTGACCGGTGCTCGCCTGAAGAACAACGACGGCAGCTTCGACGAACTGAAAGTCGACGGCGTGTTCATCGCCATCGGCCACACCCCGAACACCTCGTTGTTCGAAGGCGTGCTGGATGCCAAAGACGGTTACCTGATCGTGCAAGGCGGCCGTGAAGGCAACGCGACGGCCACCAACATCGAAGGCATCTTCGCTGCCGGTGACGTGGCCGACCACGTCTACCGCCAGGCAATCACCTCCGCCGGCGCTGGCTGCATGGCGGCCCTGGATGCCGAGCGTTACCTCGACGGTTTGAAAGACGCTGCGTTCTAAACCGCTGAAACAAAAAAACCGGCTGCGAGGCCGGTTTTTTTATGTCTGCGATTTATGCAACACCACAGCTCAAATGTGGGAGCGGGCTTGCTCGCGAACGCGGTGTATCAGTCACCCGATGTATTGACTGACACTCTGCATTCGCGAGCAAGCCCGCTCCCACATTTTGATCTATGCCTGACTCAGGATTTACGAGTCAGTGGCTGTGCGGTGAACTTCACACCCGCCAACCCATGCTCGATCAGCGCACGAATGTTGCCATGGTCACTGCCTTCAGGCGTGGCCAGTACCGAACGGTAATGCTCGCCAAACGCCAACAGCGCTTCCTCATCACTCAAGCCTTCCAGCAACGCCAGGCCCAGGGTCTTGCACGAACCTTCGTTCTGCCCGGCGGCGTTTTCCACGCTGGCGTTGGTGAAGGCTTGTGGCTGGTAGTCGTAACCGGCGGCAACAAACGCCAGGGTATCGGCAAACGCATGTTCGCCGCTGGTGAGGCTGGCGCGCAGGGTGTTCAGGTCAGTCATGGGTTTTTCCTTTGGCGAATGCCGCTTGCTGTTCGGCACTGGCTTCTTGCTGGTATTGGGCTTTCCACTCGGCGTACGGCATGCCGTACACCACTTCACGGGCGTCATCGAGGCTCAGCTCGATCTGGCGCTCGTCGGCCTCGGCCTTGTACCACTTGGACAAGCAGTTGCGGCAGAAGCCCGAGAGGTTCATCAGGTCGATGTTCTGAACATCCTTGCGGCTGTCCAGGTGGGCCACCAGCCGGCGGAAGGCGGCAGCTTCGAGTTCGAGGCGTTGTTGATCGTTCATGGTACTCACTGCAAAGGTAAGGGTTAGCGACTGGCCGCCAGGGTGATCGACACCGATTCGGCAAAACGCAACGCATGGGGTTTGTCGACTTCGACTTCGGCGTACAGCACCGACGTATTGCTCATCACCAGGTCGAGGATCTCCTGGGTCAGGCGCTCCAGCAGGGCAAAGCGGTTGCCTTCCACATGGGCGATGATCGCCTTGGTGATGGTGCGGTAGTTCAGCGCGTGGTCGATGTCGTTGTCACGTACGGCTTCCTGGGCGGCATACAGGATGGTCAGGTTGATCAACACATCCTGCTTGTTGAGGATTTCATCCTCGTTGATCCCGATAAACGTGCGCAGGCACAGGTCTTTGACCCGGATGCGCGCCATGCCTGGCTGAAGTTGTGGCATTGCTACTTGCTCCGTCCAATCAGTTGCAGGAACTCCATGCGCGTGGTGTTCGACTCACGGAAGGCGCCGAGCATCACCGAGGTGTTCATGGTTGAATTCTGTTTTTCCACGCCGCGCATCATCATGCACATGTGCTTGGCTTCGATCACCACCGCCACACCCGCTGCTTGAGTGACTTGCTGGATGGCGTCGGCGATTTCCCGCGTCAGGTTCTCCTGGATCTGCAGGCGCCGGGCGAACATGTCGACGATACGCGCCAGCTTCGACAGGCCCAGGACCTTGCCGGTCGGAATATAGGCCACATGGGCCTTGCCGATAAAGGGCAGCAGGTGATGCTCGCACAGCGAATACAGCTCGATGTCCTTGAGGATCACCATCTCGTCGTTGTCGGAGGCGAACAGCGCACCGTTGACGATTTCCTCCAGGTTCTGCTCGTACCCATGACACAAATACTGCATGGCCTTGGCAGCGCGCTTTGGCGTGTCGAGCAAACCTTCGCGCTCGGGGTCTTCACCCAGGCCCTTGAGGATCTCGCGGTAGTGGTGGGGCAGGGATAAGGTCATACAACATCCTCGCAAACGGCTTACTTGATATGCCGCCCGCCGTTGACGGTCAGGGTGGTACCGGTGACATACGGGTTATCCAGCAGGTAACGCACGCTCTGGTAAATCACCTCGGGGCCGGGTTCGATGCCCAGTGCCGCCTTGGCCAGGACCTTGGCGCGGTAGGCCGCGTCGTCGCCCTCGTTGAACATCACCATTGCCGGGGCAATGCCATTCACCTTGACCGTCGGTGCAAGTTGCGCGGCAAACGATAAGGTCAGGCTGTCGAGCCCGGCCTTGGTGGCGCAGTAGGCAATGTGCTGGCGGCTGCCCTTGCGGGTCACGTCATCGCTGATGTGCACGATATCCGCAGGCGTGGAGCGTTGCAGCAGGTAAGCACAATGCAGGTTGATCAGGTAGGGCGCAAGCATGTGCACACTGAACATACCGGCAAAGGCGCGGGGCTCGTCGCCGGGCGTTTCCGCCTCCCAGGCCGAAGCATTGTGAATGATCGCCCGCAGGCTCTGGGTGTGCGTCTTCAGTTCGTCGATGAAGGCGAGAATGCCCGCCTCGCAGGAAAAGTCGGCAAACACGCCAATCGCACCGCGCTCGCGCAGGGTCTGCACGCCGGGACGTTCGCTGCGGTAACTGAAAATCACCGGCTGCCCTTCGTCCAGCAGGCGCAGGGCGCAATGCAGGCCGACACGTTGGCCGGCACCGGTAATCAGGATCGGGGCGGGAGTTGAAGACATGGGAAGCTCGAGTCGCTGGCAGGTTAAAACTATACCAGCGCGCGGCCTCCCTTGTACTCAAGCGGTGGCTTCGGTGGCCTTTACCTGGGCCGGAGCCGGATGCAGCCAGCCGGCCAGCAGGTGGGTCGACAATGGGATAAAGAAGTAAACCATCAGCGGGGTCAGCGCGAGGGTGCTGACCAGCACACGGCTCAACAAACCCAACTCGCTGAGCAGCGGCTCAAGGCCGAAGTTGAACAGCAGCGACACCGGGAAAAACGCCAGCCAGATGGCCACGGCCTGCTTCCAGCGTGGCGGTCGTGCGGCGGCGGCGCCAAACCAGCCGTCGATACCGCGTACGCGATGCTCCGACGGCGCAGCAAACAGCTCACTGCCACGCCCGAGCCATGCACCACGGGATGCGGAAAACTCCCACGCATGCAGGGTTTTTTCGTCGGCGAAGCGGAAAATAATCTGGAACTCATCATCGTTGGGCGGCGGTGCAAGCACGCCGGAGCCCAGGTAACCGGGAAAGTCCGTGGCCAATTGCTCGCCTTCGCGCAGCCAGGCCATCAACTCTTCGTAACGACCCTTGGCCACGCGGCGCGCAACCATCAGGGTAACGGGGGAGGTAGACATTGTGTATCTCCATAAGGATCGGGTGCGCTGAACCGGGTAGGTGGCGCACGAACGAAGCTGCGGGGTAAGCAGCCACGTTGAAAAAACAGGCAAGGATTATTCCTGTTTTGAAGAAATACACCAGCGACATTGGTCGGCTGGGCTAAGACCTTGAAACGGACAGTCGTATCGGCGTTAAATGGGATCCAAGTTCCTCACAGTATGTTAGTGCCCTGATGTCTGTAATGACTGCTCCATGCTCCAATATCGCCCTTGGCAATTCCGCTGATTCCGATGAGCTGTTCCCGATTCGTGAAGTGGCAAGATTGACAGGCATCAACCCCGTCACCCTGCGTGCCTGGGAGCGTCGTTATGGGCTGATCCAGCCGATTCGCACCGAAAGCGGGCATCGCCTGTATTCACGCACCGACATAGAAACCGTTCATCGCATTCTCGATTGGATCGAACGTGGCGTGGCGGTGAGCAAAGTCGGGAAAATCCTCGCCCGCGATGATCAGCAAGCCGCTGTTGCGGCGGTTACGCCAGCAGGCGCCGAGCATGAATGGAGCCAGTGGCAGCAGCAATTGCGAACGGCCGTCGGTGCCTTCGACGACCGGCAACTGGATCGGTTGTATGGCCAGATTTTCGCGGCATACCCGGTTGCGGTGGTTTTTCAGGACATCCTGATGCCCCTCTGGCAGCAGTTGCTGCGTCACCAGGGACTCTTTGGCCAAACGAGCGAATGGCTGTTTTTTGATGGGTTCTTGCGCAGCCGCACCTGGAAACGCCTGCAAATAGGCTGCGCCTCCCCGGCGCCCCGGGTACTACTGGCCGCAATCGCCGGAGAATGCCGAGAGCTTGAACTATTGGTTGCAGGTTTGCTGCTGAGCAGTGACGAGTTGGCGGTCAAGGTCTTGAGCGTGGGCCAACCGATCGATGAATTGACGCTTATCTGCGAAAAAACCAAGCCACAAGCCCTCGTGGTGTTCTCCAATCACTCGCCCACCCTTGAGTTGCCCCGGCGCCTCGAGCGGCTGGCCTTGACCATTGACTGCCCGCTTTTGCTGGCCGGCGATGCGTCGGAATTGGCCCAGGAGCAACTGAAGGGGTCGCCCGTCGGCTGCCTGGGTAATGAAGGGCGGTTGATGCAGCGCCGCTCGCAGCAGTTTCTGCGCGGCAGCCTGGATACCTGACGTCAGGCGTGGACTTCGGGATGAAACAGGCGGTGTTGCTGCAGGATAAACTGGCGCAGGCGCTCGGTTTCATCCACATCACTCTGGTTCAGGCGATAGGCGAACAACCCTCGGGATGTTTCCCGCTCCAGGGTGCCCCGCACCGAGATACGCTCGTACCCGGACGGGCTGAACCACAGGGAAAAGGTTTTTGGCGCCTTGATCCGCCCGCGAATTTCCACCAGCAACCCTTTGAATGACACCTCATGCACCCAGAGTGCCCCCGGCTGGCCCTTGATATTTTCCAACGGCACCGGCTCTTCAAGCGCGAGGCGCCAAGGGCGAATCATCGGCCCGTCTTCGAAAATACTCGGTACACCCAGCCGCAAATGCACGGCATGAAACTCGTCTTCCACCAATTGCAGCGGAAAGGTCATTTGCTGGTTGTCGAATTGCGCCTGGAGGGTGACATGGTCATGGGCGGCCAGTCGGGTGAGCAAATCACGAATCTGCGCACCGCCATTGACCGTCAGGCTCGACGACGCGTCCCGCACGTTGAGTTGCGGGTTATGGTGCATGGTCTGAATAAAATCCAGCTCGTCCTGCGTCAAAAGCGCGTCGCGTTGCATTGATCTTGCTCAAGAAAAAGGTATTAAAACGCCATTATCTCTTTAAAGACCGCGTTTTCTAGTTTTTGTTAGATCCGCTCGTCGACTTGAGTGCCGCAAGCTCCGCCCTGAGGTCCTTCAATTGTGCCTCCAGTTGCGCGACACGCTGCTGGGCCTTGACCTGAACGGTCACATCCTTCTGCACGCCCACAACGTAGGTTTGCTTGTCGGCCGCGTTGTAAACCGTCGATAACGACAGCTCGTTCCAGAAATGCGTGCCGTCCTTGCGGTAATTGCGCAGGATTTCCCGACAGGAGCCGCCACTCTCCAAGGCTTCGCGAATCGCCATCAGCCCCGCCTGGTCACGGTCACCCGATTGCAGGAAGCGGCAATCCTGATAGAGGATTTCGTCGAGGGTGTAGCCGGTCATACGCTCGAACGCCGGGTTTACGTAAATCAGTGGCATATCCTTGCCTTCGCGCTCGGCGATAACGATGCCGTCGTTGGAAGCGTTGATCACCAGTTGCATCAGCTTGGCGTTAATCATTGAGCGGTCCAGGGCTTGTCTCGGGGATTTGCAGTTTAAGACATGCCAGCAGCCTGTCCACTTGCCCTAGCTGTTAATATCCCAGGCTTTTAGTCAGCTACAGGATCAGATTGATGAAAGTCGCCATCCTTTCCGGCTCGGTATACGGCACCGCTGAAGAAGTCGCCCGTCACGCTGCAAGCATTCTCAACGCTGCCGGTTTCGACGCCTGGCACAACCCGCGCGCCACCCTGGCCGATGTGCAGGGTTTTGCCCCCGAGGCCTTTTTAGCCGTGACCTCCACCACCGGCATGGGCGAATTGCCCGATAACCTGCAACCGCTGTATTCGACCATTCGCGACCAACTGCCGGCCGCCTGGCGCGGACTGCCGGGCGCGGTGATCGGCCTGGGCGACGCCAGCTATGGCGACACCTTCTGCGGCGGCGGCGAGCAAATGCGCGAGCTGTTTGCCGAGTTGGGCGTGCACGAAGTGCTGCCGATGCTGCGCCTGGACGCCAGCGAAAGCGTGACCCCGGAAGCCGACGCCGAGCCCTGGCTGGCCGAGTTGGTTACTGCACTGCGCGGTTGACCGGAAACTCGCGCAACAATGCCAGCCAGGCCTGGGCGGCTTTCGACAGATAGGCGCCCTCACGCCAGATAAAGGCAATGTCCCAGCGCAGGTATTCCGGCGCCTTGAGCGTCAGGCGCACCACCCCGGGCCGCACCAGGCCCCGGGCTACTACGCTGGGCAGCAGCACCACGCCTTGGCCGGCGGCCACCAATGCGGCGAGAAAATCCGCCTGGCCACTGCGCCCGCTTTCCTTCGGGGTAAAGCCCACCTGCTGACAGGCCTGCAACAGGCGGTCGTTCAATACAAAACTGCGCTGGTACATCAGGAACGGTGTATCAGCCAGTTCCTCCAGGCGGATGTGCGCGTTATCGGCCAGCGGATGGTCCATGGGCAGCAGGGCGTCCAGCGGCTCATCGCAGAATGCCTGCCAGGCAAATGCCGGGTCGCTGGGCATCAAGCTACCGCCCACCTCCAGTTCTCCACTCAAGATTGCCTGCTCGATGCTGCGGCTGCCGCCTTCCAGCAATTGGATGGTGACGTTCGGATAGCGCCGGCGGTATTCGGCAAACAACCCGGCAAACAGCGTGTCGCCACCCAACTGCGGCAAGCCCATGCGCAGTTCGCCACGGGTCAGCTGATTCAAGTCATCCAGCTCACTGAGCAACTCGGCTTGCTGGCGCAGCATCGCTTCTGCCCGCTGCAACACCACTTGCCCGGCCGCCGTCAGGCGAATCTGCGAACCCAGGCGATCCAGCAGCGGCGTGCCCAGGCTTTGTTCCAATTGCGCCACCTGCTTGCTGACCGCGGACTGGCTGATGTGCAGGGTTTTACCGGCTTGGGTAAAACCGCCTCGGTGGATCACTTCGACAAAGCTGCGCAGCTGTTTAAATTCCATTCGCCTGATTCCAGTTTGGAATAGATTGCAGTCTAACAATTCGCTGTGGGGATGCCAGGCGCCTCTTTAAAATGGGTGCACTGGGAGGACCCAAAGCTCATGAAACGTTTCACCTTCAAATTCGTTGGTCGGTTGCTGGCTGAACTGATCATCCTGCTGGCCATTTACTTTCTGGGCTGCCAACTGGCGGCCTGGCTGAGCTGGCCTATTCCCGGTGGCGTAGTCGGCCTGGGCCTGTTGCTGCTGACCTTCGCCACTGGCCTGGTCAAGCCGGCGGCCCTGCAATTGGGCGCCGGTGTGTTGATGGCGGAGATGCTGCTGTTCTTCATTCCTGCGTTGATGAGCCTTCTGGACTACGGCGGCCTGGTAAAGCACGACGGCTGGCGGATCATGTTGGTGATCGGTTTCAGCACCTTGTCGGTAATGCTGGTGACGGCGTTTACCGTCGAATTCGTCTGCCGCTGGAAGCTGCGCCATGAAGCTTGAGCTGATGCCGATGTTCTGGCTGGCGCTGACCCTCGGCGCCTACGCCTTCAGCCGCTGGATCTACCGGCGCACCGGGCGTTACCTGCTGTCGCCGCTGATCCTGGTGCCCGCGCTGTTACTGGCCGTGGCCGTGCCGATGAAGACGGCCTATGCCGAATACTCCACCGACACCCACTGGCTGATGCTGGTGCTGGGCCCGGTGACCGTGGCGTTCGCCATTCCGATCTGGCAACAGCGCCAGTTGCTGATGCGTCATTGGTCAGCGTTGTTGCTGGGGATGGTGGCGGGCAGCGCGGCGTCCATTGCCACTTCGTACGGCCTGGCCAAAGCCTTGGCACTCGACAGCTCGGTGACAATGTCGTTGGTGCCCCGTTCGATCACCACGCCGTTCGCCATGCCGGTGTCCTCCGACCTGGGTGGCGTGCCGGAGCTGACGGCCGTATTCGTGATGTTCACCGGAGTGTTCGGCGCCATGCTCGGCGGTGTACTGCTCAAGTGGCTGCCGTTGCGCACGCCATTGGCTCGTGGCGCGTTGTTCGGCGTGGGCGCCCATGGCGCCGGCGTCAGCCGCGCCCATGAAGTGGGGGGCGAGGAGGGCTCGGTGGCGGGCCTGGTGATGGTGCTGACCGGGTTGCTCAACCTGTTTGCTGCGCCTTTATTGGCGTCGCTTCTCTGACACGCATTGAGCAAATTCGAACTATTCTCAGGACTGACCCGCTCGGTCATCAAGGTGGCTGCCAATGCAACTACGGCAGCCTCGGCGTCTGACTAGACTGCCTCTTCTGCCTGGATTGCCCCTTCACTCAAAAAAATAATAAAGCGCGCCAAGGAGGTCATGCCGTGAGCCTAGCCACTGTTCAATCGACACACAGCGTAAAAGATCAGGTCAGCGCTGCCGAATGGCAGACCCGCGTCGACCTCGCCGCGTGCTACCGACTGGTGGCGATGCACGGTTGGGATGACCTGATTTTCACCCATATCTCGGCCAAGGTGCCGGGCACCGAAGACTTCCTGATCAACCCTTATGGGCTGATGTTCCACGAGATCACCGCGTCGAGCCTGGTGAAGGTCGACCAGGCCGGCAACAAGCTGATGGACAGTCCCTACGAGGTCAACCCGGCGGGCTACACCATCCACAGCGCGGTACACGAAGTTCGCCACGACGTGGTCTGCGTGCTGCACACCCACACCGCTTCCGGAATCGCCGTTTCCGCGCAGAAGCAAGGTGTGTTGCCCATCAGCCAGCAATCCTTGTTTGTGCTGTCCAGCCTGGCCTACCACGCCTACGAAGGGGTGGCGCTGAACCACGAGGAAAAGGCCCGCTTGCAGGCCGATCTTGGCGAAAACAATTTCCTGATGCTGCACAACCACGGCCTGCTGACCTGTGGTGCCAGCATCGCCGATACGTTCCTGATGATGTTCATCTTCCAGCGCACCTGCGATATCCAGGTGATGGCGCAGAACGGTGGTGCGGAATTGATCACGATTGCACCACAGATATTGGCCGGTGCCCGGGCGATGATCGCCGGGGTCACCAAAAGCGCCCAAGGCATGGGCGGCGCGCTGGCCTGGCCGGCGCTGCTGCGCAAACTGGACGCACTCGACCCCGGGTATAAAAGCTGATGCCACTCGCCGAGATCCCGCTGCGCATCTGGCGCCAGCGCGCCCAGAGCTTCGAGTTTCGCGGCCGCACCATTCGGTACTGGGTGGCGGGGCAGGGCGAGCCGTTGCTGCTGATCCATGGTTTTCCCACCGCCAGTTGGGATTGGCATTACCTCTGGCAGCCGTTGGCTCAGCGCTATCAAGTGATTGCGTGCGACATGCTGGGGTTTGGCGATTCGGCCAAGCCGCTGGATCACACGTATTGCCTGCTGGAACAGGCGGATTTGCAGCAGGCTTTGCTGGAGCATCTTTGGGTGCAGCAGCCGGTGCATGTGCTGGCTCATGATTACGGTGACAGTGTTGCGCAGGAATTGTTGGCGCGGCATTACGAAGGGCGGTTTCAGATGGCCAGTGGTGTGTTTCTCAACGGTGGGTTGTTTCCGGAGACGCATCGTCCGGCGTTGGTGCAGAAGCTGTTGCTGAGCCCGTTGGGGTGGATGATCGGACGGGCGTTTGGGCGTAATGCGCTGGCCAATAGTTTCGGGCAGATTTTCGGGCCTTCGACCCGGCCCAGTGAAAGTGCGTTGGATGATTTTTGGAGCTTGATCGAGAGCCAGGATGGGCCGCGGATTTTGCACAAGTTGATTGCGTATATTCCTCAGCGTCGGCGGCAGCGGGATCGATGGGTGGCAGCGATGCAGCGGGGGGAGGTGCCGTTGCGGGTGATCGATGGGGAGGTTGATCCGATTTCTGGGGGGCATATGGTTCAGCGCTATCGTGAGCTGGTGCCGCATGCGGATACGGTGTTGCTCGCGAATATTGGGCACTATCCGCAGATTGAGGCACCGGTGCAGGTGTTGAAGCATTATCTGGCGTTTCGGGAGGGGCTTGGGGTGGGGGCTTCTCGGGTGGCTTATTCTTGATTGGGTTGAGTACATATCCGTTATTTAGGTAACGGCGGCTTATGGTTCCGCTCTTACAGCGGCTCACTTTGGAAAAGCCCCAAAGTAAGCAAAGGGCTCTGCCCCGCCTGTCGGCGCCTCGCCTAGGCTCGGCGTTCCCTCACTCCGGCATTGCTCCGCGGGCCGCCGCGACGGGCCATCCATGGCCCGGCGCGGCTAAACCGGCGTCCTGCCGGTTTACCCGCTCCGCAATACCTGCGTTCGGCCTCGGGCTTATTGGGGCAGTCAGATCAAAATCAAAAGCAAAAGCACAGCGGCCTACCGGCCGGCTTGAGTGTTAAAAGCAAAAGCAAAAACCAGAGCGAAAACAAATCTGCTTTTCTGTGGGAGCGGGCTTGCTCGCGAAAAACCTGAGAGCGCCGCGTTCATCCAGAATGCCCGCGTCATCGTTAACGACCTTCGCGAGCAAGCCCGCTCCCACATTTGGACCGTGCCCGCTTTAGATTTTGATTTTGCTTTTAACACTCAAGCCGGCCGGGAGGCCGCTGTGCTCTTGATCTGCTTTTGATCTTGATCTTAGGCGCCCCGTTAAACCACGCTGGCCGAACGCAGGCTTTGGAGCGTGGGTAACCTGGCAGGACGCCAGGTTAGCCGTCCTGGGCCAGGGATGGCCCATGACGGCGGCCCACGGTCCAAAGCCGGAGTGAGGGCACACCGAGCCTAGGCGAGGTGCCGAGTGGTGGGGCAAGAGCGTTTTGCTTACTTTTGCGCTCTTCAAAAGTGAGCCGCTGTAAGAGCGGAACCATAGGAGGCCGTTACCTAAATAACGGATATGTCCCCCATCTAACCCACACCAATCATCCCCCAGCCTTATCGCGCACCATTCACCCCCAACCGTATTTATTGTGACCACAAGCCCCGTGCCTGACACTCAACCCATCCACCCCTAACCACCCCTGGAGTCCCCAATGAGTGAGCCTGTGCAGTTCCAAGACAAGGTCGTGATCGTCACCGGTGCCGGCGGCGGACTGGGTCGCGCCCACGCACTGCTGTTCGCCAAACACGGCGCCAAAGTGCTGGTCAACGATCTTGGCGGCTCAACCCAGGGCGAAGGCGCCAACGCCTCGGCGGCCGACCGCGTCGTCGCCGAAATCCGCGAGGCCGGCGGTATCGCCGAAGCCAACCACGACTCCGTCACCGACGGCGACAAAATCGTCCAGAACGCCCTCGACGCCTTCGGCCGCATCGACGTCGTCGTCAACAACGCCGGGATCCTGCGGGACAAAACCTTCCACAAAATGGAAGACAGCGACTGGGACCTGGTCTACCGCGTTCACGTCGAAGGCGCCTACAAAGTCACCCGCGCCGCCTGGCCCCACCTGCGCGAACAAGCCTACGGCCGCGTGATCTTCACCGCCTCGACCTCAGGCATTTACGGTAACTTCGGCCAGTCCAACTACGGCATGGCCAAGCTCGGCCTGTACGGCCTGACCCGCACCCTGGCGCTGGAAGGCCGCAAGAACAACATCCTGGTCAACGCCATCGCACCTACCGGCGGCACACGCATGACCGAAGGCCTGATCCCGCCGCAAGTCTTCGAACGCCTCAAGCCGGAACTGGTCAGCCCGCTGGTGGTGTACCTGGGCAGCGAGGCATGTCAGGAAACCTCCGGGCTGTTCGAGGTGGGCGGTGGCTGGATCGGCAAGACCCGCTGGGAGCGCAGCCTGGGGGTTGGCTTCGACCCTGAGGCAGGGTTCTCGCCGGATGACGTCGCCGCCCACTGGCAGCAAATCTGCGATTTTGAAGGGGCCGCTCACCCCAAGGACAACATCGAAGCCTTGAAAGAGATGATGGCCAACCTGCAGAAATACAGCCTGTGATCGTTGCATGAAAAAGTTTTAATCAACCGGGGCGCCATGGCGCCCCGGTTTATTTCAGGCATAAAAAAAGCCGCTGCAAAGGCAGCGGCTGAAGTAAGACGTTTGATCAAGGAGCAATAAATCAACGTCAGTGAACACCGGTAACAGATTGAAAATAGTGATCAATCCATAAAATCGTGCTGTTCTTCCAGGTTCTGGAAGCGGGCGGTTTGCCCTGAAAGCCAAGCAAGAATAGGCTTTTGTTACAGAATGAAAAATAGCGATTCGAGACAAGGACTGTTACCAAACCGGCAACAGTGGCAATAAGGCCTCATCCATCCTCCTGATAATCCTCCATCCATCTCGTCCATACCCTCGCCAATACCCCGGCCAGAGCGCCCTTTCATCCTTTCGAGCGACAACACGAATACCTCCTTGGTGCGCTTATCGCTCCTGATCGCGGGCAGTAGGGTGGGGCCTTCTGTCACACCACCGGGGAAGACGCATGACAAGAACAACAATGCGCGCCATCTTCAGGCCACAGGCGCTGGCCGCTGCGGTTGCTTTGGGTTGCTGTGCCCAGGCGCAGGCTGTTTCGTTCAACATCGGCGAGATCGAAGGGCAATTCGATTCCTCGCTGTCGGTCGGTGCCAGCTGGGGCATGCGCGACGCCGACAAAAAGCTGGTGGGCGTTCCCAACGGCGGCACTGGCCAGGCTTCCACCGGCGATGATGGTCGCCTGAACTTCAAGAAGGGCGAGACCTTCTCCAAGATCTTCAAGGGCATCCACGACCTGGAGCTCAAGTACGGCGACAGCGGCGTGTTCGTGCGCGGCAAGTACTGGTACGACTTCGAACTGCAGGACGAAGACCGCGAATTCAAGCAGATCAGCAATAACCACCGCGACGAGGGCGCACGCTCTTCCGGCTACGAATTACTCGACGCGTTTGTCTATCACAACTATTCCATCGGCGATTTGCCGGGCAACGTGCGCGTCGGCAAGCAGGTGGTCAGTTGGGGTGAAAGTACGTTCATCGGCAACTCGATCAACAGCATCAACCCCATCGACGTTTCCGCCTTCCGCCGGCCCGGCGCCGAGATCAAGGAAGGGCTGATTCCAGTCAACATGGTGTTTGCATCCCAAAGCCTCACCAACCAGTTGAGCGTTGAAGGTTTCTACCAGTTGAACTGGGAAAATACCGTGGTGGACAACTGCGGCACCTTCTTCGGCAACGACGTGGTGGCCCACGGCTGCAACGGCAACTACACCGTCGGCAGCCCGGCGATTGCGCCGTTGCAGCCGGTGGCGGCGGCGTTTGGCCAAGGCTTCCAGGTTACGAAAGAAGGCGTGGTGGTGCAGCGTGCAAAAGACCGCGAGGCGCGCGATGGCGGCCAGTTCGGGATGGCGCTGCGCTGGCTGGGGGATGACACGGAGTACGGCCTGTACTTCATGAACTACCACAGCCGCACGCCCACCGTCGGTACCATCACCGCCAACACCAACCTGGCTACCATTGGCCGTATCGTCAATGCCGCCAACGGGATTGCCCCGGGTTCCGGGTCTGGGCTGGCGCAAAGCACGATGCTCGGTCGCGGCCAGTATTACCTCGACTATCCGGAAAACATTCGTCTGTTCGGTGCCAGCTTCTCGACCACCTTGCCAACCGGCACGGCCTGGACCGGCGAAATCAGCTACCGCCCGAATGCCCCCGTACAACTCAACACCACCGACCTGACGCTGGCATTGGTCAACCCGATTGCCGGTAACGCCGCGTCACCGATCGCCAGTTCCTTCGGTGCCGACAACGCCGGCTATCGCCGCAAGGAAATCACCCAGATCCAGAGCACCATGACCCAATTCTTCGACCAGGTACTGGGCGCCGAACGCTTGACCCTGGTGGGCGAAGCGGCCTTCGTGCATGTGGGCGGGCTGGAGGCGAAATCCAAGCTGCGTTACGGCCGTGACTCGGTCTACGGCCAATACGGCTTTGGCGGTGACACCGACGGTTTTGTCACGGCCAACTCCTGGGGTTATCGCGCCCGGGCCATCCTCGATTACAACAACGTGTTCGCCGGGGTCAACCTCAAGCCCAACGTGTCGTGGTCCCAGGACGTCAGCGGCTACGGCCCCAACGGCCTGTTCAACGAAGGCGCCAAGGCCATCAGCGTCGGCGTGGACGCGGACTACCGCAACACCTACACCGCGAGCCTGAGCTACACCGACTTTTTTGGCGGTGACTACAACACCCTCACCGACCGCGACTTCATCGCCCTCAGCTTTGGCGTGAACTTCTGATTTGGCTTAAAGAAGGACAAAAGACTATGCGCAAGATGATTCTGCAATGCGGCGTGTTGGCACTGAGCCTGTTGGCGGCCAACGTGATGGCCGCGGTGTCGCCGGAAGAAGCGGCCAAACTTGGCACCACCCTGACCCCGGTGGGTGCCGAAAAGGCCGGTAACGCTGACGGCTCGATCCCGGCATGGACCGGTGGTATCCCGAAAAACGCCGGGGCGGTGGACAGTAAAGGCTTCCTTGCCGACCCGTTTGCCAGTGAAAAACCGCTGTTCGTGATCACCGCCGCCACCGTCGACAAGTACAAGGACAAACTGTCCGAAGGCCAGGTGGCGATGTTCAAGCGCTACCCGCAAACCTACAAGATCCCGGTGTACCCGACCCACCGCACGGTCAACCTGCCGCCGGAGATTTACGAGTCGATCAAGCGCAGCGCGCTCAATGTGCATGCAATCAACGACGGCAATGGCCTGGAGAACTTCACCGGCAACCGCTACTACGCGTTCCCGATTCCGAAGAACGGCGTTGAGGTGCTGTGGAACCACATCACCCGTTACCACGGCGGCAACCTGCGCCGCATCATTACCCAGGCCACGCCGCAGACCAACGGCAGCTACACGCCGATCCGCTTCGAAGAAGAAGTGGCCGTGCCGCAGCTGATCCCGGACATGGACCCGGTCAAGGGCGCCAACGTGCTGACCTTCTTCAAGCAATCGGTGACCGCCCCGGCGCGCTTGGCCGGCAACGTGCTGCTGGTGCATGAAACCCTCGACCAGGTGAAGGAACCGCGGCTGGCCTGGGTCTACAACGCCGGCCAGCGCCGGGTGCGCCGTGCACCGCAGGTGGCCTACGATGGGCCGGGCACTGCGGCCGACGGCCTGCGTACCTCGGATAACTTCGACATGTTCTCCGGCGCCCCGGACCGCTACGACTGGAAGCTGGTGGGCAAGAAGGAGATGTACATCCCCTACAACAGCTACAAGCTCGACTCGCCGACCCTCAAGTACGACGACATCATCAAGGCCGGCCACATCAACCAGGATTTGACCCGTTACGAGCTGCACCGGGTCTGGGAGGTGGTGGGTACCGTCAAGCCGAGCGAGCGGCACATCTACGCCAAGCGTCACATGTACATCGACGAAGACAGCTGGCAAGTGGCGTTGGTGGACCACTACGACGGCCGTGGCCAACTGTGGCGGGTTGCAGAAGGCCACGCGCAGTTCTACTACGACCACCAGGTGCCGGCCTACACCGTCGAGACCCTGTACGACATCATCGCCGGGCGCTACATCGCCCTGGGGATGAAGAACGAAGAGAAGAGCAGCTTCGTGTTCGGCTTTGCGGCGAAGGCGGCGGACTACACGCCGGCGGCACTGCGCTCTGAAGGCGTGCGCTGAAACCTGATTGAAATAGGGTCAAACTGTGGGAGCGGGCTTGCTCGCGAAAGCGGTGTATCAGTCAATATATCCGGTGACTGACACTCCGCCTTCGCGAGCAAGCCCGCTCCCACATTTACGGTGCTCCACCTTTGGAACATATGCCCGGCAATCAGCCTGCTGAATACTCCTCAACAACCGCCAGCCACAGGACTAGGGTAGGGCGCACGCCGCCTAATAATAAAAAACAGGGACGCAGTAATGACCGCCATGACCCGTTGTCTGGATCGTCCTGGATTCATGCCACGCTTGTCTCCCCATCATCTGCTGCGCCCGCGCTTGTCCGGGCCGTTGCTCAACGCCTCGGCGCGGGTGAAGTTGCTCTGCGCCCCGGCCGGCAGTGGCAAGAGTGCGCTGCTTGCCGAATGCGCATTACAGGCACCTGCGGATTGCCAGGTGTATTGGTTGCCGCTGAATGGTGCCGTTCCGGATTTGTGTCAGCGTCTGGCCCAAAGCCTCGGCCTGGATTGTGTCGATGAAGCCTCGCTGCTGCTGGCCCTCAACCGCTGGCAGGCGCCGGCCTGGCTGTTTCTCGATGACTTCTGCCGGGTGCCGGCGCCTGAACTGGATGCGTTGCTCGATCGCATTCTGGCGGCCAGCAGTCCCGTTTTAACCTGGTGGATTGGCGCGCGGCGGCGGCCGGCGTGCAACTGGCCACGGCTGTTGCTCGACGATGAATTGTGGGAGTGCAACGCAGCCGAGCTGGCGTTTGATCACACCGAGATCCAGCACTTGGCCGGGCCCTGCTTCGACAAGGTGCTGAAGTTCAGCGCCGGCTGGTGCGCCGGCGTGCGCATCGCGTTGCTTGAGAGCGACGGGCACCCCGAAAAAACCTTGCTCGATTACCTGCAGCACGAGCTGTTCAGCGGCCTTTCCCCGGAGTTGGCCGAAGCCTGGCGCGTGCTTGCGCACCTGCCACGTTTCAACCCGAGCCTGTGTGATCATCTGTTCGGCTTCGGTGATTATCTGCGTGACTTGCAGACGTTGGGCGCCTTTATCGAACCCTGGGAAGACACCACCGACTGGCTGCAAATCTTCCCGCCGTTGGCGCAGCTCATGCGCGACGAACCCTGGCCAGCCAGGCGCTCCTGGCACCGTCGCGCCTGCCAATGGTTTACCGCCGCCGAGGACTGGCAGGCCGCGTTTGAGCAGGCGCTGCTGGCCGAAGAGTACGAAGTGGCCGTGAGCCTGTTGCAGCACTTCAGTTTTGAAGACCTGTTCCGCCAGCAAAATGCTGTGCTTTTGTTGCGCCTGCATGAGCAGCATGGCGATGAATTGATGCTGGGGTCGGCGCAGCTGGTGGGCCTGGTAACGGCGGCGTTGCTGTTTGCCGGGCGCTTCGACCAGGCGGCGTTGTGCATCGATCAACTGGCGCGTTTCACCCCGCAACCGACTGCGCATTCGCAGCGCTATCTGCTGGCCCGCTGGCAGGCGCAATGGGGTTGGTTGTTACACCTGGGCGGCGAAGCCGCACGCGCTCGGGAACATTTTCTGGAAGCCCTGCAAGACTTGCCCGAGAGCGCCTGGACGTCGCGCTTGATGTGCCTGTCGGGCCTGACCCAGCAAGCCTTGCTGCGTGGCGAGTTGGACGTCGCCCAGTCGTTGAACCGTGAAGCACTTTGCCTGGCGCGTTCCCACGGCTCATTGCTGCTGGAGGCGTTGCTGGAACTCGATCATGCGCAGTTGCTGGAGCAGCGCGGCGCGCCGTATCGGGCCCAAAGCCTGCTGGAAAACGTGCAGCGCATGCTGGTGCAGCAGCGGCTTAAAGCCGGGCCGTTGATGGGGCGGATTTCCTTGCGGCGTGGGCATCTGGCCTTGCGCCAGGGGCACGACGCCGTGGCGGCCGAATGCTTCGAATCCGGCCTGGGCATGTGCCTGCACAGCCAGGACAAACGCGTGCTCTATGGCTACCTCGGTCTGGCTTTATTGGCCGCCAACAAAGGCGATTACGCCGAGGCGTTTATCCAGTTGCGGGACGCCGAGCGCCTGATGCAGCAACGCCAGGTGCCCGACACCGTGTACCGCGCTGTGCTGCTGTTGCTCAGTGGGCATTTCTGGCTGCAACAGGGCCGCGCCGAACTGACCCTGGAAGCGGTGACCCGCGTGCTGCGGCACTACCGTGGGCCAAAGGCCAAACAGGCGCCGCCGGCCACCCTGGAGCTGATCCCGCGCCTTGAGTATTTGCAGGTGCTGGCGGAAGTGAAATTACGCCGCGCCGAAGAGCCTGTTGTCCGCTTGAGTGCGTTACTGGAGACTTCCCGTCAGCGCGGCATGCTGTGCCTGGAAGCGGAATTGCAGTTGGTGTTGGGAGAAGTGGCCTGGCAAGTCGGCGATCGAGCGTTGGCCGTGCGCTCACTGGAGGCCGGCTTGGAGCTGGCGGGGCGTTGCCAGGTGCAACAGGCGATTCGCGAGTTGCGCCTCAGGCAGCCGGGGTTGTTGAGTGCGTTGGGGCTGGAGCCGCAAGAGTGCCTGGCGACGGCGGGGGAAAACCCTCTGAGCCAGCGCGAGCTTGAGGTGCTGCAATTGATTGCCCAGGGCAATTCCAATCTGGAAATTGCCGGGCAGCTATTTATCTCGCTGCACACGGTGAAAACCCATGCGCGGAGGATTCATAGCAAGTTGGGGGTGGAGCGGCGTACCCAGGCGGTGGCCAAGGCCAAAACCTTGGGATTGATGGCCTGAAGCCAAGCGCTATTTCTCAAACAATGAAGATCAAATGTGGGAGCGGGCTTGCTCGCGAATGCGGTGTATCAGTCACTGATGCTTTAACTGACAGACCGCATTCGCGAGCAAGCCCGCTCCCACATTTTGTTTTGTTGTGTGCCTGATACTGAGCGTCAGGGCTGATAACCCATCCGCCAACTCACCGCCTGGGTCGCCGCCAATAAACGCTTCGCCGCCGGGCCGTCTTCATCGGCATGGAACAGCGAAGTCGGCCCCACCACGGTCAAAACCGCCGCCACTTGCCCGACCGCGTTGAACACCGGCGCCGACAACGCGTCCACACCCGGCATCAGCAAACCGTGCACAAAGTGCAGGCCGCGCTGGCGGATCTGCTCGCAGGTGGTGGCGTAGGCCTGGTCATCCGCCAACGTATGGGCGATACCCGCCTGAATTTCCCGCTCGCGCAAGTCCACGGTTTCCCGCGACGGCAGAAACGCGCTGAACACCAGCCCGGTGGATGAACTGAGCAGCGGCAACACCGAGCCCAATTGCGTCACCACCGTTACCGCGCGCACCGCCGGCTCGATGTGCACCACGGTCGCGCCCTGGTTGCCCCAAACGGCCAGGAAGCAGGTTTCATTCAACTCGTCCCGCAGTTCCGCCAGGGGCAGGGCGGCGACTTTCAGCACGTCCATGCTGCCCAGCGCGGCAAGGCCCACGCGCAAGGCTTCGCGGCCCAGGCCGTAATGGTTGGTGGCGGTGTTCTGTTCGGCAAAACCTGAAGCGATCAGCGCCTGCAAGTAGCGGTGGACCTTGCTCGCCGGCATTTGCACGTGCTCGGCCAGGCGCGACAACGAGGTGGCCGGCGACAGTTCGGCCAGGGCCTTGAGGATGTCGGTGCCCACTTCAGCCGAGCGGACTTTCTGTTTACCGGTGTCGCGAGGGGCGGGCGGCTTTTCCATGGAGGGCATGAATCCGAAAGACGAATGGGCGTCTTTATAGCTTGACGGTCAACAGGTATCAAATTACGTTATGCGTAACTGGATTACGATAAAAACAACTTCCGCTCAGAGGATGATCCATGACCCTCGAATACCAATCAGGCTTCGGCAATGAATTTGCCAGCGAAGCCTTGCCCGGCGCACTGCCGGTCGGCCAGAACGCTCCGCAAAAAGCGCCCTACGGGCTGTACACCGAACTCTTCTCCGGCACTGCCTTCACCATGGCCCGCAGCGAAGCCCGGCGCACCTGGTTGTACCGCATCCAGCCGTCGGCCAATCACCCGGCGTTCGTCAAGCTGGAGCGGCAACTGGCCGGTGGCCCGCTTGGAGCGGTGACGCCTAATCGCCTGCGCTGGAACCCGCTGGATATTCCTGCTGAGCCAACAGATTTCATCGACGGGCTTGTAGGCATGGTCGCCAACTCAGGGTTGGAAAAGCCCTCAGGCATCAGCATCTACAACTACCGCGCCAATCGCTCCATGGACCGCGTGTTCTTCAACGCCGACGGCGAACTGTTGATCGTTCCCGAGCAGGGCCGCCTGCGCATCGCCACCGAACTGGGTGTGCTGGACGTTGAGCCGCTGGAAGTTGTCGTGCTGCCCCGCGGCCTGAAATTCCGCGTCGAGCTGCTGGATGCACAAGCTCGCGGCTACGTCGCTGAAAACCACGGCGCGCCAATGCGCCTGCCGGACCTTGGGCCCATCGGTAGCAATGGCCTGGCCAACCCACGGGATTTCCTCACCCCCGTCGCCCATTACGAAGACCTCAAGCAACCCACCACACTGGTGCAGAAATTCCTCGGCGAACTGTGGGGCTGCCAGCTCGACCATTCGCCGCTGAACGTGGTGGCGTGGCACGGCAACAACGTGCCGTACAAATACGACCTGCGTCGTTTCAACACCATCGGTACCGTGAGCTTCGATCATCCGGACCCGTCGATCTTCACCGTATTGACCTCGCCCACCAGCGTGCACGGCCTGGCCAACCTCGACTTCGTGATTTTCCCGCCCCGCTGGATGGTCGCCGAAAACACCTTCCGGCCACCGTGGTTCCACCGCAACCTGATGAACGAATACATGGGCCTGATCCAGGGCGCCTACGATGCCAAGGCCGAAGGCTTCGTGCCCGGTGGCGCGTCGTTGCACAGCTGCATGAGCGCCCATGGCCCGGATGGCGAGACCTGCACCAAGGCCATCAACGCGACGCTTGAGCCCCACAAGATTGATAACACCATGGCCTTCATGTTCGAGACCAGCCAGGTGCTGCGTCCTACACAATTCGCGCTGGAATGCTCACAGCTGCAACCTTCTTACGACGCTTGCTGGGCCTCGCTCCCTGCAACCTTCAACCCGAATCGGAGATAACCCATGACTCAGCCTAATCTCACCCGCAGTTGGGTGGCTTCCGCCAACGGTCACCGGGATTTCCCGCTGCAAAACCTGCCGTTGGGTGTGTTCAGCGTTGACGGCGCTGCGCCGCGCAGTGGCGTGGCGATTGGCGAGCACATTTTTGACCTGCATGCCGCGTTGGAATTTTTTGACGGCGAAGCCCGTCGCGCGGTTGAAGCCACCGCTGGCGGTCAACTGAACGCGTTTTTCGAACTGGGCCGTGGCCCGCGTGTGGCCCTGCGTGAACGCCTGCTGGAACTGCTGGCGGAAGGCAGCGACCTGCAAGGCAGACTGCAATTAGCGCTGCATCCGGCTGCCGCTTGCCAGATGCACTTGCCGGCCAAAATCAATGATTACACCGACTTCTACGTCGGGATCGAGCACGCGCAAAACGTCGGCAAATTGTTCCGTCCCGATAACCCGCTGCTGCCCAACTACAAGTACGTGCCGATCGGTTATCACGGCCGTGCGTCGACGATTCGTCCGTCGGGCACCGACGTCCGCCGCCCCAAAGGCCAGACTCTGCCAGCCGGTCAAACCGAGCCGACCTTCGGCCCTTGCGCACGCCTGGACTACGAGTTGGAACTGGGCATCTGGATCGGCCAGGGCAATGCCATGGGCGACTCGATTGCCATTGGTGACGCCGCTGATCACATCGCTGGTTTCTGCCTGCTCAACGACTGGTCGGCGCGGGATATCCAGGCCTGGGAATACCAGCCGCTGGGCCCGTTTCTGTCGAAGAGTTTTATCACCAGCATTTCGCCGTGGGTGGTGACGGCTGAAGCCCTCGAACCCTTCCGCAAGGCACAACCGGCGCGCCCTCAAGGCGACCCACAACCGCTGCCATACCTGCTGGACAAGCGCGACCAGGCGGCCGGTGGTTTTGATATCGAACTGGAAGTGCTGCTGACCACCGCCTCGATGCGTGAGCAGAACCTGCCGGCCCATTGCTTGACCTTGAGCAACACCCAGCACATGTACTGGACCGTCGCGCAGATGGTTGCGCACCACAGCGTCAACGGCTGCCAGTTGCAGGCGGGTGACCTGTTCGGTTCGGGCACCTTGTCGGGGCCGGAAGCCGGTCAGTTCGGCAGCCTGCTGGAAATCACTGAGGGCGGTAAAAAACCGATCGAATTGGCCTCCGGCGAAGTACGTAAATTCCTCGAAGACGGCGACGAAATCATCCTGCGTGCCCGCTGCACCCGCGACGGGTTTGCCTCCATCGGCTTCGGCGAATGCCGGGGTACCGTGGTCGCGGCGCGCTGAGAGGGCAGGGCCATGGAACTCTATACCTACTACCGCTCCACTTCGTCCTACCGGGTGCGGATCGCGCTGGCCCTCAAGGGCCTGGACTTCACCGCCGTGCCGGTCAACCTGCTGATGCCCAAGGGCGGCGCCAACCATCAGCCGGAGTACCTGGCGATCAACCCGCAAGGTCGTGTACCGGCCTTGCGCACGGATGATGGTGATGTGTTGATTCAGTCACCGGCGATCATCGAGTACCTGGAGGAACGTTATCCACAGGCGCCGTTGCTCTCCAGGGATTTGGCAACCCGCGCCCATGAGCGTGCGGTGGCGTCGATCATCGGTTGCGACATTCATCCGCTGCACAACTCCAGTACCCAGAATCTGCTCAAGCAATGGGGGCACGATGAAGCGCAGGTGCTGGAGTGGATCGGGCACTGGATCAGCCAGGGGCTGGCGGCGGTTGAGCAGTTGATTGGTGATCAGGGTTATTGCTTTGGTGACCAGCCGGGGATGGCGGATACGTTCTTGATTCCACAGCTGTATGCGGCGCAGCGGTTCAAGGTGTCGTTGGCGGCGTACCCGCGCATTCAGCGGGTGGCGGGATTGGCGGCGCAGCATCCGGCGTTCATGGCGGCTCATCCCGCCAACCAACCGGATACACCATAAATCTCCAGGCTCACACCGGCCAAATGTGGGAGCGGGCTTGCTCGCGAATACGGTGTATCAGTCAGCAGATGTATTGACTGGCATGCCGCTTTCGCGAGCAAGCCCGCTCCCACATGTGATCTTCAGCGTGTCCAAAATATATAAAAACAATACAGGTCCCTTGCGATGCACAATCAGATTGCCAGCTTTCGTGCGGCACTCGACGCCCGTCCGGTGTCGCGCTATCAGTGGTTGATTCTCCTGTTGCTGGCACTGTTGCTGGTCACCGACGGCTACGACGCCCAAGTCCTGGGCTACGTGGTCCCGGCGCTGGCCAAGGACTGGGGCCTGGAAAAAGCTGCGTTCGGCCCGGTGTTCAGCGCCAACCTGCTGGGGCTGACCCTCGGTTCCCTGGCCGTCACGCCGCTGGCGGATCGCTTCGGGGTGCGACGCATCCTGCTGTGCTGCGTGCTGATCTACGCCAGCCTCACGGTGCTGATGGTGTTCGCCAATTCCCTGAATACCCTGATGGCCGCCCGTTTTATCTGCGGCATCGGCATGGGCGGTGCAATGCCCAGCGCCATGGCCCTCATGTCGGAATACTCACCACCCCGCCTGCGAACCTTGATGGTGACGCTCGCCGCCTGTGGCTTCTCTTTCGGTGGTGCGGCCGGTGGTTTTGTCGCGGCCGGGTTTATCGACAGCTTCGGCTGGCAGGCGGTGTTCCTCGCCGGTGGTGTGACGCCGTTGCTGTTGTTCCCGTTTCTTGCCTGGATGTTGCCTGAATCGCTGCCGCGCTTGCTGCGTGATGCACCGCCCTATGCGCGCCTGCAAAAAGTCACCGCGCGCATGCTGCCAGGCTGGCAACCGCCGGCGGCCAACGAAGCAGAAAACCGCCAGGAGCAAGGCAGCAACCTGACGGTGGTGGAGCTGTTCCGCCATGGCTACGCGCGCCCGACATTACTGCTGTGGGCGACGTTTTTTGTCAGCCTGATCCTGCTGTATTTCATGATCAGCTGGCTGCCTTCGCTGTTGCTGGAAAGCGGTTTGGGCCTGAATGAGGCCAATCTGGTGACCTCGATGTTCCTGTTCGCCGGGACCTTGGGCGCCATCGGTATGGCCTGGTTTGCCGACCGGCTCAAAAGCAAAGTGCGCCTACTGTCCGGCGTGCTGGCAGCGGCTGCGGTGTGCACCATCCTGCTGGGGCTGAATCACGACAATCCGCGCTATCTGGTGGCCTGCGTGTTTGCTGCGGGCTTCTGCATCATCGGCGGTCAACTGACCCTGAACGCGTTCGCCAGTAACTTCTACCCGGCTCACGTGCGGGCCACCGGTACAGGCTGGGCACTGGGTGTCGGGCGGTTCGGGTCGATCCTGGGGCCGCTGTTCGGCAGCCTGCTGCTGGCGATGCACATACCGGTGCAGCAGATTTTCTTCTTCTGCGCGATTCCGGCGGTGATGGCGGCGTTGTTGATTATCCAAGTGCGCTCGCCAGTCAATGCACCACAGAGTTCGGCGGCAAATGCCCCAGCCGTTCGGTCAGGCGTAGACGCTGGATCGGGTCTTCGCTGAGCATCAATGCGTGTTCCAGGTCAAAACGCTCGGCGTTCGGGCAATCCAGGCGCTGATACAAACTGGCCCGGGCCAGGTAATCGGCGGCGCTGGCATTGCCCAGCTCCAGCACGCGTTCGGCGTCCACCAGAGCGGCCAGGTGGTCGTCGTTGGACAGGTGCAACTGGCGCAGATTGCGCGACAGCCGTTGCAGGATCGATCGCGGCTCGGCGGTGTGCAGGTGGTCGGCCTGCAACTTGAGATTGGGCCCGTACTGGCGAGTCAGCAGGTCGCGGCAATCGTTGGGGTACAGCCGGCGGCCGCCGCACGGGTCGAGCAGGTGATCGGCACCCGGCACCCGCAACAGGAAGTGCCCCGGAAAGTTGACGCCGACCAGCGGAATGTCCAGGCGCCGCGCCAGCTCCAGGGCAATCAGCCCCAGGGCCAGCGGCTGCCCGCGTTTGCGCTTCAACACCTTGTCCAGCAAGGCGGCGGCGGGGCGCAGCGGGGTGTGGTCATCCTGGGCGAACCCCAGGTCATTCATGCGCCGCAGCAAGGGTTGCCCGAGTTCATCTGCCGGCAGCACCGGCATGCTGAGGCTGACCAACTGCTGTAACACCTTGAAGTCCTGCAGGATGGCCACGGGGTCTACCGCGGGGTCGTGTTCGGCCGCCATCCACAGCGCGGCTTCAAACAGCGCGGGCGGTGATCGTTCCAGGCAGGCAAAAAAAGCGTCGCGGGGCTTCATTGGGTTCTCCGGCGGATGCCTCGTTTTAGCCTTGCTGTGAACTTTCGTCCAGTGCCTTGAGAAGCGTCCTACCTGTTTATGTCGCAAACCCTTTAAAACCGGTGGCCTTATTCCTGCGTGCTCGGGCAGGGTTTCGCAGGCAGTCCTATACTTGGCGCCTACCAGAAGTGATTCGGGAGCTCGACGATGTTTGCGCTCATGCACAGCACCCGCCTTGAATCGCTGCACCTGAGCGTTGACCCGGCCACCGGGTTGAAGGCGGTCATTGCCATCCATAACAGCCGCCTGGGCCCCGCCCTTGGAGGTTGCCGCTATCTCTCTTACCCCGACGATGAAAGTGCCGTGGAGGATGCCGCGCGCCTGGCCCAGGGCATGAGCTACAAGGCCGCGCTGGCCGGTTTGCCGGTGGGTGGCGGCAACGCGGTGATCATCCGACCCGCCCACGTGGAAAGCCGCGCCGCGCTGTTTGAGGCCTTTGGCCGCTGCATCGAGCAACTCGACGGCCGCTACATCACCGCCATCGACAGCGGCACCTCGGTGGCCGACATGGATTGCATCGCCCAGCAGACCCGCTATGTCACCAGCACCACGGCGGCCGGCGATCCGTCGCCCCACGCGGCGATGGGGGTGTTCGCCGGCATTCGCACCACCGCGATGGCTCGCCTGGGCAGCGATAACCTGGAAGGTTTACGCGTGGCGATCCAGGGCCTGGGCAACGTCGGTTATGCCCTGGCCGAGCAACTGCACGCCGCCGGCGCGGAATTGCTGGTGAGCGACATTGACCATGGCAAAGTGCAACTGGCCATGGAACAGCTGGGCGCGCACCCGATTGCCAATGAAGCCTTGCTCAGCACTCCGTGCGACATCCTCGCGCCCTGCGGCGTGGGCGCGGTGTTCAACCGCTACACGGTCGCCCAGTTGCGGTGCGCGGCGGTGGCCGGCTCCGCCAGTGCGCAACTGACCAACCTGCAAGTGGCCGATCAACTGGAAGGCCGTGGGATTCTTTACGCGCCGGACTACGTGATCAATTCCGGCGGCCTGATCTACGTGGCCCTCAAGCACGGCGGCGCAGAGCTGGAAACCATCACCGCGCACCTGTCGAACATCGGCACGCGCCTGACCGAAATCTTCGCCCATGCCCAGGCAGAAAAACGCTCACCCGCGCGGGTGGCGGATGAGCTGGCGGAGCGCTTGCTGTACCGCTGAAGATAATCGCTGCTTAACCGTCGACGTGTAACTGTCATTCGCCCAGCGTGGGAAATAGATGGTTACACCCACGTAGCCGTGCACTTTACTATTGTGGTTGAACGCTAGGTTTCTCAATTCCCGAGACAGAGGTTGGCATGTCCAAACAAACAGCAGGGCGCTCCAGCGGGCGCATGATTACCTTCAAACGCCCGGATGGCGCTGACGTCAACGGCTACTTGGCCAGCCCGGCGGTACTCGAAGGTGCGCCAGCAATTGTGGTGATCCAGGAATGGTGGGGCCTCAACGACCAGATCAAGGGCGTGGCGAATCGCTTGGCCGAGTGCGGCTACCGGGCACTGGTACCGGACCTTTATCGCGGTGCATCCACGGTAGAAGAGGAAGAAGCCCATCACTTGATGGATGGCCTGGATTTTGGTGACGCGGTTTCCCAGGACATCAAGGGCGCCGTGCAGTATTTGCAGGCAGATTCGAAAAAAGTCGGCGTGACCGGTTATTGCATGGGTGGGGCGTTGACGTTGCTGGCGTTGAACGCAATTCCGGAAGTGGCGGCGGGCGTGGTGTGGTACGGCTTCCCGCCGCTGGAATACCTGGATGCGTCGAAGATCAAGGCGCCGCTGATCGGGCATTGGGGCACGCAGGATGCCTTCTTCAATATCGACACCGTGGCGGAGCTGGAGTCAAAACTGCATGCTGCGGGTGTGGACGCGACTTTCCATCGCTACCTGGCGCGCCATGCGTTTGCCAACGAGACAGCGATTGGCGATGGCCGTATTGCGGACACGCAATACGATGCCGCTTGGTCGCAACTGGCGTGGGACCGGACGCTGACGTTCTTTGGCAAGACCTTGTGGCAGGCATGACACAGGTAATAGGCATTAACGAATAACCTGTGGCGAGGGAGCTTGCTGTGGCGAGGGAGCTTGCTCCCGCTGGAGTGCGTAGCGCTCCCAAGCTTTTGGGTCTGCTGCGCAGCCCAGCGGGAGCAAGCTCCCTCGCCACAACAAGCTCCCTAGCCACAGCAAGCGCCCTTGGCCACAGCAAGCCCTTTCGCCACTACAGGCAACGCATCACTCAGCCGCTGGCTGCCCAATCTCCGCCAATGCACTCGCATTGTTCTTGAACGCCGCCGCAAACGCCGCGCGGTTCTTGGCCATGAAAATACCGGCATCTTCAGCCTGCTTCTCGCTCAAGCCTTCGACGTTTTTCAACAGCACTTCCATCAGGGACTCTGCCAGTTCAAGCATCTGGTCGTGTGCGTCGGCAAGTTTGCGATCCACGAATGTAGTCTCCAGGTCACGGGTACTGCGATACAGGGTTTCAACAGCCATTTTTCGGCCTCGTCATCGGTGCAGTATTGAAGGGAGTTGCCCTTGGTTCGAGTGTCGCCAAGCGTTCTTGCGACTACTGTATTTATATACAGCTAAAAGCATAAGCCAATCCATGGGCTTTGGGTAGTGGCTTTTCAATGTAGTTGGAATCCGGGGGTTTGCAGCAAGAGAAATTTCTGACAACTTGCCGGGGTTGCGCCGGCTTCGTCCGTTCGCTTACCTTCCTCGGGCGCTGCAAATGCAGCGGACGGGCTTGGCGGCTCGGTATAAGGCACAACAGCATCCACCACACGATTGCAGGCGTTTTTGCACCTGGACTCCTTTTTACGGTGGGTTGCGCAGGGACCCTTCAGGGTGCCGGGTTGTTCCTTTACCGGTCCGCCAACCTTGTGCAATCCGCCACCCAAATCTGCTTGGCGGCAGACGGTGGCGGTTCCATTTAAAGGAACTGTTCGATGAAAAAGCTTACCCCAAGTCCCCCTTACGATTCACACACTGACACCCGTCTTCAAGCCGCAGCCAACCGCGCCATTGATCACTATCTGCGCCCTGAAACACCTGAACCACCTCCCGAACCCTCCTCGATTCTTTTCAGCGTTACGCCCAATGCCGACACGGAAACGTTACTCGCCAACGCCAGCGAAACGTTGAACAGTGCCCGTGAAATGGCCAGCAGCCTGGCTTTTGAGCTTGAGGGCCCACAGCGAAGTTTGCTTCTGGCGATCCATCAACTGCTGGAAATGAGTGGGTTATTGGTCGATCAAGCGTTGGATCAAGTCGCCCCGACCTGACCTAAATCACCCGGTCACCTGGATCGTCCCCACGCTCTGCGTGGGAATGCATACCGTGACGCTCCGCGTCACCTCTACTCGAAACCATTGGGCATGGGACGCGGAGCGTCCGGGGCGGCATTCCCACGCAGAGCGTGGGAACGATCATCGAGCAGCAAGATAAGTGCCTGATGCCACCCTACCACCATGGATCGTTCCCACGCTCTGCGTGGGAATGCATACCGTGACGCTCCGCGTCACCTCTACTCGAAACCATTGGGCATGGGACGCAGAGCGTCCGGGGCGGCATTCCCACGCAGAGCGTGGGAACGATCATTGAGCAGCAAGATAAGTGCCTCATATCACCCCGCCACCATCTCACTTCCTGTTCCCTGGCCTTTTTTCTGCATGCAGAGAAACCGTCACGTCCAACCCGCATTATCCGGTCGAGCCGACCTAAGGAAGCATCATCGTGAAAATCAACTGGGCTGAAAACCTGCGCAAGACCGTGCACCAACTGGCCGAGTCCTTGGGAAATCTGTTCGTCGAGACGTTCCACTACCTGGCGTTGTTCGCCATTGGTGCGGTGACCGCCTATGCCGCGGTGATGGAGTTTCTGGGGATGCTGGAAACGGGGCACATCAAGATCGATGACATCTTGCTGCTGTTCATTTACCTGGAACTGGGGGCGATGGTCGGGATTTACTTCAAGACCAACCACATGCCGGTGCGCTTCCTGATCTACGTGGCGATCACCGCGCTGACCCGCTTGCTGATCTCCAACGTGTCACACCACAACCCGCCCGACCTCGGCATCATCTACCTGTGCGGTGGGATTCTGCTGTTGGCGTTCGCGATTCTGGTGGTGCGGTATGCGTCGTCGGCGTTTCCGTCGGTGAAGGTCGAAGGCCCGCGGCGCAAGGGCGAAGCGAGCCTTGAAACAGAGAAAGGCGAGGTTTAGAACCCGACGTTCAGCGGCGGCCTGGTGACCGGCGGCCGCTGCAACACTTTGTGACTGTCCCCATCGGTCATCACCGCCAATATCTCGATCGCGCTGTGCCCCTGCTCGATCGCAATCCCGAATTGTACGCTCTGCACCAGCCGTTTCAGGCGCTGCGGGTCGTTGCGTTGTTCGGCGCTGATCATGCGTTTGGCCACGACGCCGTCTTCATCGGACAGGGTCAGCATGATGCTGCCGTCCAGCCGCTGGATGCTTAAATTGACCCGGTATTTCGGGGCGAAGGTGTCGGTGATGATCTGAAAAGGGTTGTCCATGGTGCGTTACCGCCTGATAAGAACATGCAGTCATTGACGACCGGTGTCGGGATTAGTTCGCGTTTCCTGACCACCGGCCATTCGCTCGCTGAGGCTTTCACAAGGTCCGTTTTCCTCAGTAGCTGTACAGCAAAGGGCGTGCCGTACAGCAATCTGCCTGCCATCGAATGACCCCTGTGGGAGCGGGCTTGCTCGCGAATGCGGTGTGTCAGCCAATGAATACTCGGCTGAAGGACCGCTTTCGCGAGCAAGCCCGCTCCCACATTGGGTTGGCGGTGTTTTTGCGCGCGGTGATCCGTTTCAGGGCATCACGGAAAAAACGATCGCAGACAGCGCAATCAAGCCGACCAACACCACAAACACGTTGGACGCCTGGCCCGAGTACTGGCGCAAGGATGGCACCCGGCGGATGGCGTACATCGGCATCAGGAACAACAGGCAAGCGATGATCGGCCCGCCCATGGTTTCGATCATGCCGAGGATGCTCGGGTTGAAGGTGGCCACGGCCCAGCAGGTGAGCACCATGAACAGCGCAGTGCAGCGCTCCAGCCACTTGGCCGACATGCTGCGGTTACGCCCGCGCAGGGATTTGACGATCAGGCCCTGGAAGCCTTCGCTGGCGCCGATGTAGTGGCCCAGGAAGGATTTGGTGATTGCCACCAGCGCGATCAACGGCGCGGCGTAGGCGATGACCGGGGTCTGGAAGTGGTTCGCCAGGTACGACAGGATCGAGATGTTCTGCGCCTTCGCGGCGGCGAGGTCAGCCGGCGACAGGGCCAGCACGCAACTGAAGCAGAAGAACATCACCGTCAGCACCATCATGCTGTGGGCCATGGCCAGTATGCCGCTGCTTTTGCGCTCGGCCTGCGGGCCGTACACGCGTTTCTGGTCGACGGCGAAGGCGGAGATGATCGGCGAGTGGTTGAAGGAAAACACCATCACCGGGATTGCCAGCCACAAGGTCTTGAAGAACGCCGGCAGGGGCATGCCTTCGCTGGCGGAGGCGAAGAACGCGCCGTTCCAGTTGGGGATCAGGCTCACCGCCAACAGCAGCAGGGCGGCGACGAACGGGTACACCAGCACGCTCATGGCCTTGACGATCACGCCCTGGCCGCAACGCACGATGGCCATCAGGCCGAGGATCAGCACCAGCGACAGGATCGCCCGGGGCGGCGGCGCCATGTGCAGTTGGTGTTCCATAAAGCTGGTCAGGGTGTTGGTCAGCGCCACGCTGTACACCAGCAAAATCGGGAAGATCGCGAAGAAGTACAGCAGGGTGATCAGCTTGCCGGCGCCGATGCCGAAGTGTTCTTCCACCACGTCGGTGATGTCGCCGGATTTGCCCGACAACACAAAGCGCGTCAGCCCACGGTGGGCGAAGAAAGTCATCGGGAAGGCCAGCAGCGCCAGCACGATCAACGGCCAGAAGCCGCCGACGCCGGCGTTGATCGGCAGGAACAAGGTGCCAGCACCGATGGCGGTGCCGTAGAGGCCGAGCATCCAGGTGGTGTCGTGTTTGTTCCAGCCTTGTGTAAAGGTGGTCGGCGTCAGGTCTACAGCGGGATTTTCGGCAGCAGGTGTACGTACATCGGTCATCGTTATTGCCTCGTTATTGTTTTTGCGCGGGCTCACGTTGGGACGCTCAGGCCATGTGAAAACTACTGCGCTCGGCAATCCTGCGTTAAAAACAGGCTCGGAATGCTCATTTAGGGGCCTAAACTCCGCTTCCTCGCCTGTTTTTGCCTTGTCTTGCCTTCGCTCGCTACGTTTTCACACGGCCTTCGTGGAGTGCTCCGATCAGCACTCCACCCAGCTGACCGCCAGGCCGCCCCGTGAAGTTTCTTTGTATTTGTCGTGCATGTCGGCGCCGGTGTCGCGCATGGTGCGGATCACCCGGTCCAGGGAGATGAAATGTTTGCCGTCGCCGCGCAGGGCCATTTGCGTGGCGTTGATCGCCTTGACCGCGGCGATGGCGTTGCGCTCGATGCAGGGCACCTGCACCAGCCCGCCCACCGGGTCGCAGGTCAGGCCCAGATTGTGTTCCAGGCCGATTTCGGCGGCGTTTTCCAGTTGTTCCGGAGACGCACCGAGTATGTCGGCCAAACCTGCGGCGGCCATGGCGCAGGCCGAACCGACTTCGCCCTGGCAGCCGACTTCGGCACCGGAGATCGAGGCGTTTTTCTTGCAGAGGATGCCGACGGCGGCGGCAGCCAGGAAGAAATTCACCACGTCATCGTCGGACGCGTCCGGGTTGAACTTCATGTAGTAGTGCAGCACCGCCGGGATGATTCCCGCTGCGCCATTGGTTGGCGCGGTGACCATGCGACCACCGGCAGCGTTTTCTTCGTTGACGGCGAGGGCAAACAGGTTGACCCATTCCATCGCCGACAAGGTCGACGTGATGACGTTGGGTTTACCGATTTCCAACAGGCTGCGGTGCAATTTCGCCGCGCGCCGTGGCACGTCCAAGCCGCCGGGCAAGATGCCCTCGTGGCGCAGGCCTTGTTCGACGCATTCGCGCATCACCGACCAGATATGCAGCAGGCCGCTGCGGATCTCGGCGTCACTGCGCCAGGCCCGTTCGTTGGCCATCATCAGTTCGGAGACCCGCAGGCCGTGCTTGTTGCACAAGGCCAGCAGTTCGACGGCGCTGGAGAAGTCGTAAGGCAATTGCACTTCGCTGGTCGGCGCGATGCCGGATTCGGCTTCCGCCGCTTCGATGATGAAACCGCCACCCACCGAGTAGTACGTTTGCTCGCTCAACAGGCCGTTTTCGCCGTAGGCATGCAGGGACATGGCGTTGGGGTGGTAGGGCAGGCTTTCGTCCAGCAGCAGGAGGTCGTGTTGCCAATTGAAGGCAATCGACGTGCGGCCGCCGAGCAGCAATTGGCCGGACTCGCGCAATTGCTGGATGCGAGGGCCAATGCTGGTGGGGTCGATGCTGTCTGGCCATTCGCCCATCAGGCCCATCACGCAGGCGCGGTCGGTGGCGTGGCCGACACCGGTAGCGGACAGCGAGCCGTACAAGCGCACTTCTACGCGACGGGTTTCGTCGAGCAATTGCCGGTCAGTCAGAGCCTGGACGAAGGTCGCCGCCGCCCGCATCGGGCCCACGGTATGGGAGCTGGAAGGACCAATGCCTACCTTGAATAGATCGAAAACACTGATAGCCATGCTAAACCCTTACAAGCAATGGAGTAGGAATCGCTGCCATGTTTTGTAGGACAAGCGGAATTGGCGCGATACTGAGCCTCTGGATCGGCACTGACCAACGAATTATCCTAAGACACCCTTTAGCAGGACTAAACCCTATGGCTCGCCCGCTCCATGGCCAGACTTACGTCTGGTTGCACGTTTTTTCCTGTGCGGCACGGCATTTGTCGTTCACCCGTTGCGCCGAAGAACTGCACATCACCCCGGGCGCGGTCAGCCAGCAAATTCGCCAGTTGGAGGAGCGTTTGGGCTTCCGGCTGTTCCATCGACGGGCGCGCGGGGTTGAGCTGAGCGCGGAAGGCCAGCGGCTGGCGATCACCGTGGGCGAGGCCTATGGCAGCATTGATGCCGAGTTGCAGCGCCTGGACGCCGGGATGATCAGCGGCACTCTGCGCTTGCGTTCGATCCCGTCGTTTCTCGGTAAATGGCTGACGCCGCGTTTGCCGCGTTTGCAGCAGCGCTTCCCGGACATCCAATTGCGCATGGTCGCTGAAGACAGCAGCGTTGCGCTGCATGAGGGCGACTTTGACCTGGCCATCGACCTGAACGATGGCAGCTACCCCGGATTGTTATCCACAGCCCTGCTGGATGAGCAGATCTTCCCGGTGTGCGCTCCGAGCCTGTTGCGCGGGCGACCGCCGCTGCATGGCCCCGCCGACCTGGTGCATTTCCCGCTGCTGCACGACATCACCGCCTGGCGTGGGAGTTATGAGTACGCGGAGTGGGAGTTCTACCTGAACGCCATCGGCTATGACGCCGCCGACGTACGGCGTGGGCATACCTTCAACCGCAATCACCTGACCATCGAGGCGGCGATTGCCGGCATGGGCGTGGCGATTGCCCGGCGAACCTTGCTCAATGACGAACTGGAACGCGGCACCTTGATCGTGCCGTTCGGCCTCGCTGTACCCAATCACAAACGTTACGTGCTGCTGTATGCCCCGGGCGCGCTGAGCCATCCGGGCGTGCGGGCGGTGCATGACTGGCTGGTGGAGGAAGCGGAGATTTTTCGCGGATTGCACCCCTTGGGAGAGGGGCAATTGTAAGGAAGTTGGCGGTAAGAAGATGTAACCAACTCCCCACCCTAACAGCGTTTTTGGTTGTAGTCAGGGTTAATTTGTAATGTGGGATTTATCTTTGCAAAGGGGTTGAAATGTTCCTCTGTCTGCTCAATTGTGTAATCAGGAGGTCATGGTTTTCACCCATCCGGTGAAGCAGGAATGGCCTTCGGCGAGCTAGCTGAAATAAGGGAAAACTATGCAAATCCAAGTCAATAGCGATAACCATATTGAAAGCAGCATCCGACTGGAGGAGTGGGTACGTACCACCATTGAGAGCACGCTCGAACGTTATGAAGAAGATCTGACCCGCGTCGAGGTTTACCTGCGGGACGAGAACGGTGACAAGCCCGGTCCACACGATCTGAGTTGCCGACTGGAAGCACGGCCAAAAGGCCATCAACCGATTTCGGTCCTCCATAAAGCCGATACGCTGGAACAGGCGATCGATGGCGCAGCTACCAAGCTGGAGCATGCCCTGGAGCATCTGTACGGCAAACTGCGCGGCAAACCACGCGCCGCCGGTCAAAGCCTGCCCACTACCAAGGCCGACGAGGCCGAGCTTGAAGAGGAATTCCTGGAAAACGAACAGGCTGCGCTTAACGGCTGATAGCTGATACTTTTTTCAACCCCACTGAAAACGGGCCTGCAGATGCAGGCCCGTTTTTCGTTTAACGCCTCAGCGCGGGCTGCGCCGGAAAAAACAGGCGCTCAAGGCCGACAGTGCGCACGCGCCCAAGCCTGCGTACAACATGGCCCAACCGGCACCGTTGCGTAGCGCGGCCTGGGCAATCAACGAGCCCTGCGGCAACACCTCCAGCTTGCCGGCGGCGATATCCTGGCTGAGGGCGGCCAATTGCGCGGTGTCGGGCAATACGCCCGCCAGGTAGTGAGCGATCCCGAGTATCAACACCAACCCCATCAACGCGATATTGAGTGCCAGGGTAATCAGCCGTGCACTGAAGTCGATGCCCGAGGCCATCCCCGCGCGGTCGGATGAGACTGAGCCGGTGGTGGTGTTGGTGGTGGGCGAGTTGGTAAACGCCAAGCCGCTGCCGGCAATCCCACAGGCGATCAGGATCGATACCACACTGGGCTGGCCGCTATGGTTGATCGCGGCCATGGCGACAAACCCCACGCCCATCAGGCCCAGGCCCAACGGAATGATGCGTTCGGCGCCGTAGCGCAGGGCCAGGCGTTCGGCCAGCGGCGGCACCACCAGCGTGGGCAAGGTATAGGCGAGCAGGGCGAGCCCGGTGAGCATCGTGTCGTAGCCCAGGCCGGCCTGGAAATACAGCGGCAGGTAGATCATGAAGGGCCAGAAGCTGAAGTTCATGCCGATCGAGCCCATCAACGCGCCGTTGAAGCGCGGGATGCGAAACACCGAGAAGTCGAACATCGGATGCGAGCTGCGCCGCTCGACAACCACGAACAACAACAGGCCGGCCACCGACAATCCGGCCCAACCGAGCATGGCCGGGGTGGCAAAGCCGCTCTCGGTGCCCTGGGTGATGAAGTAAACCAGGGCGAACACCGCCAGGGTCAGGGTGGCCATGCCGGCGATGTCGAGGCGATGGGCCGCCGGGTCGCGGGATTCCTGCACGCTGATGCGGAGCAACACCAGGGTGAACAAGGTCAGCGGCACATGCACCAGGAACACCCAGCGCCAATCCGCGACCGCCAGGATCAACGCCCCCGCCATCGGCCCGAAGCCCAAGCCCACGCCGGCGATCACACCCCAGATGGCAAAGGCTCGCGCCCGCGCCGCCGGTTCGCGGAACTGGTGCGACAGGATCGCGAACTGGCAGATCATCATCGCCCCACCACCCACGCCCTGGACGAAACGCGCGGCGATCAGCGTAGACGCCTCATTGGCCAGCCCACAGGCCAGCGACGCCAGCCCGAATACCCACAGGCACAGCACCAGCATGCGCCGCCGGCCAAAGCGATCGGCCAGTGTGCCCGCCGCCATCAGCACGCTGGTGCAGGCCAGGGTGTAGGCATTCATGATCCATTGGGCGTCCTGGAAGCCGGTGCCCAGTTGCTGCTCGAGGGTGGGCAGGATGACCGGCACGCTGGAAATCTCCAGTCCGAACATCAGCGCCACCAGACACACGGCGGTGAGCGCCAGGCCGTCTCTGGCGGTACGCGGCGGGTGGATGGCGGATACAACGGCGTCGGATGACATGGCCTCTTCCTTTCGATGGGGGAAGATGTCATTTTCACGGGAATCTGATTCTTTATTAGCGATACTTCTTCCTGCAATAAGGGAATTTAGGGCGACAAACGACCATGGCCACTCCGCGTTTTGATGGTGTTGAACTGTTTTTGCAGATCGTCGAAAGCGGCAATCTGACCGAGGCCGCCGAACGGTTGAACCTCACGCGCTCGGCGGTGGGTAAAGGCTTGGCGCGTCTGGAAGCGCGGCTGGGGACGTCGTTGTTGCAACGCTCCACCCGGCGCCAGCGTTTGACCGAGGACGGGCAGGCCTATTACGAGCATTGCCTGCGCGCGCTGGCGGAGTTGGAAGCCGCCGAATCCGTGCTGGAAAGTGGCCGCCAGCAGCCTCGTGGACGGTTAAGGGCCAGCTTGCCTTTGGCGTTCGGTCACCACTATGCGGCGCCGGCGTTGTGGGGGCTGATGGACCATTTTCCGCAACTGGAAATCGAGATTTCCTTCTCAGACCGATTGATCGACCTGGCCCAGGAAGGCTTCGACCTGGCGGTGCGCATTGGCGCATTGCCCGACACCGACCGCTTGAGTGCACGTCGCCTCGGCGAGCAGGCGATTGCCCTGGCGGCATCGCCCGCGTACCTGCAGCGCACCGGTCGAATCGAATCCATCGCGGACCTGGCCGGGCATCGAGGCATTGCCTATCGCAGCAATGCCCCGCACCGCGAGCGAGTCGCCTCGCCGTTGATCCTCGATGACCTGCAGGCCGTGGCCGATGCCGCCATCGCCGGGGTCGGCCTGGCCTGGTTGCCCAGTTGGCTGATCGCCCACTACGTGTTGCGCGGGCAATTGCAGGCGGTGCTGCCGGGCCACCGCGAGCAACCGATGCCGATCCATGTCATCTGGCCCACGGCGACGCACATGCCGGCCAAGACCCGATGCGCCATCGACGCGTTGGTGGCCGGCACACCTTCGTGCCTGGCGGGCAGTTGATCAGAACGCGATGGACGTCTGCACATACAGCGTGCGCGGCTCGCCGACGTATTTGCCTTTATTGTTGTCGAACGAGCCTGCGGTGTTGACGTAGATGCTCCAGTGGTTGAATAGATAATTGTATCCAGGTCCAACTAAGCACCTCTATCGCAGCCCCAATGTTGCTCAATCGAATTTTGCTTCCCGCAGGAAAGACCTGCGATCCTGATTTTGCTCGGCGTTCAACACCAACTCCGCGCCCACGAGTTTGCCAGGCTCACCCCGTCCCAACACCGTCATTGGATCCTCGAACCCATAGACGTATCCCAAGGCAAACGCGCCGCACTGATAGCCCATAAGACGCAGCAATTCGTCGGGCAGAGTACGGGCAATTTCCAGTGGACAGGACAAAAACTGGTTCTCCTCCTGCCGCAGCCAGCCTAGCGCATAAGTCAGGTTGATAGCCGACCTGACCTGGTCGGAACAGTTTGCGCCGCCGCCGTGGTAGACCTTTCCGTCATAGACCAGCACTGATCCCTTTTCCATCTCCGCAGGGAAACTGGCCTCGATTTCAAATTCGACGCTGCGTCCCGCTCTATGACTACCGGGAATGATGCGTGTGGCGCCCATCTTCTCGGAGTAGTCGGTCATGGCCCATAGCGTATTGAATTGCACATGGTAGTCGTTGGGAAATGGGAACATGTCCCAGGCTACTTCGTCTTGATGCAGCGTCTGGGCTTTCGCACCCGGATGAATAGACACGATCTGAGTGCAATGGATCTGAAACGTCGTAGCGTGAGAGAGAAAGCGCCGGGCCGTTTCGATAATAGTAGGATTGAGGATCAACTCACGTACCTCAACAGATCGCGCAATGAGGCCGCCTGTGCGTTTGGTGCGTCTTCCGAGAATGCTGTCGGGGCCGAAGGGTGTTACCGATGTATAAGGTTCGAGTTCTTCTGCTATGCGATCCATAGCAGTGCCGGGTACGAGTTTGTCAATAATGGCGTAGCCATGCTCGCGTAGGCACTGCACCACTTTTGAGGCTGAAACGGTGTTGGGAAGATGTATCAGCGACATTGAGAATCCTCCGTGGTTTGTCGTGTCAATCGGTACAGATTCAGGATTCGGGCGCCCATTGAAGATGGGGCATAACGTTGCTCAACGTAGGCGCGCAACCGGGCTGGATCGATACTTTGCGCGAGTTGTCCAGTCAGCACCGCTCTGACTTTTGCTATTAGCGCACTTGTATCTTCCGGTGCGATCAGTAGGTCCGGGGTAATGCCACGCAGAATGTCCGAAAGGCCGCCAACAGCAAACGCAACCACCGGGACGCCGGTCGCCAGCGCCTCAATGCTGGCTCCGCCAAACTCCTCATACATTGACGGCATAACGATCAGGCGGCAGGCCGCTATCGCCACAGGCACTTTATGATTGGGGATGAAGCCTGTGATGGTCACCCAGTCATGCAGTCCGGCCTTGTTAATAGCGCGCCGCAGCCGGTCGCTCTGTGTCCCGTCGCCGACGATCAATAGCTCGCACTCTTGCTCGCGAAGCGCCTGAGCGAGTGGGATGAGATGCTGCCATCCCTTTTCTTTCGCGATGCGGCCAACAAAGCCTACTGTTTGCCGACGCAGGTTATGACGTTTGCGGAACTCAATCAGGTCTTCTGGCCGGGGCGGCATAAATTGAGTGGTATCGACGACGTCGGGAACGATCTCGATATTACGAGCATTAGGTGCGAGCAGGGAGGCGGTTCGTTGGGTCAAAGCAACTACCGAAAAAGCAGTGTCCACGGCTTTGCGTTCCAACCATCGAGCCAGACTGTGCTGAAGCATGTCCAGCCATGAATGCGGCGTGTAGACCGCGAGTCGAGAGCAGTGCACTGTCAGGATCAAAGGGCGTTGTAGCAATCGAGGCGCTAGGCAGGCGACCAGCAGCGCCGGAATTTGTCCGTCGAGGTGCGCATGAATGATATCGAAATCATGCTTACGCCTTTTTTGGGCCAGCGCACACAGTGTTGCTAGAGCCCACGACTGTGTCAGCCCTATCAAGCCGCTGAATTCTGACCGTAGCTGCGGCATGGGTAACAGCATGCGCTCTACCCATAAAAGTGGATGCAGTTGTCTCAGTTTGGGCAGTCCAGGGAAACCGATGGTCATGACATGTTGATGGATGCCTTTCTCTGCGAGCCAAACTGCTTGTCGCCAAGTTTGAATTTGCATGCCACCGACCGAGTCGTACTGTGCTGGCCATGAGTCAACATCCGGGTGATGGAAAAAAGGTGTCAGTTTCAAGACTTTCATATGAATCACGCCTTTGCTGAATACATCAGGAACAAGCGGTTCGAGAGTGCAAAGGCGGGCGAGGTCGATCCGCGCGCCAGGACTCAGGATGGTTGGATCGCGTATCGTTCAGGGGACGATGCTGTCTGCGAGCTTGGCGTGAAGCGCATGCGTCAACGCTTCGATAGAGAATCCTCGCTCAATCGAGGTCAACATTCCGATCTGGATGTCGAGCGTTGCTTCCAGCCGAGTGAAGACCTGCTCCCAGTCGCGCGTATTCAATTCAACCTTGTCGAGGGCTGTAACCTTTTTAACTGGCGCGCCGGTAACGTTGCAGATCGTATGAATGACGAGTTGACGAATGAAATGGGGAGTCATGAGTTTAGCCATATTGTGATTGACCTTCATTTGGCAAAATGCTGAGGCGCCAGCGAGGCGCTCGCATGACCCGTTGCATTGCGGGCGATCAGGCGAGAAATTCTCAAAGCATTGGCCTGGATCGTCAGAGTGGGATTCACGCCCCCGGGATAGGGCATGTAGCTACCGTCCGCAACGTAGACATTCTCCAGCGAATGAAGCTTGCCATCGCGATCCACTACGGATGTTCGCGCATCTTCCCCTGCTCGGCAGGTACCGTGAAGGTGCGTGCTGCCCAGAGCGAAGTTCGAGGCTTCACATTGAATGTTCCGCGCGCCAGCGGCCTTGAGCCAGTCTGCTGATCGCTCCACCATGTAAGCCAGACGTGTGAGATCCTTTGGATGTGTGGTGTAGTCGATCATCAGCCGTGGAAAGCCCCATGAGTCCGTACTATTAGAGAGTCGGATCCTATTCCCGAGAGACGGATGGTCGGCAAGAATCGTTTCCAGGCGCAACACCAAACCATCGCCCTGTAGAAGGCTCCAGTCGTCGTGTTTTGCTTCGTAGATCAGTCCCCCGACTCCTGTCGGACAGCGCTCGTCCAGATAATGCTCAAGTGTGCAAACCGCCGAAAACGGGCCCCGATAACCTATTGGGTGAACATCGATTAGTTGCCGGTTTGTAGGCACTATGCCTTGTGAATACTCGCTGAGTTTCATGCAGAGCCCCCGACCGACCATATCGTGCTCGTTGCCAAGCCCCCTTGGCGCATAACGTGTAATCGAGCGCAGCAGTAGCGCTGCTGTTTGAATTGCGTTGCAGGCGAGTACAAAACGGTGTCCACGGACTGAACGAACCTGTCCAGTTCCGGTGTCCATGCAACGCACCGAGTTGACGTTAGTACCCTGTTCCTGCGTCAGTGCCATGGCTTTTACGCCGGTCAACAGCAGCAGGTTTGGCCTATTGGCCAAGGGGCCTAGCAGTGTGCTCACCACATCGCGCTTGGCACCGCGCGTGCACTGTGCCGAGATACATAACGAGCAGTGGTCGCACCGGCTGCGATCGATCGCTAGGGGCGTCGGGCGGGGGGATAGGCCGAGACGGAGTGCGCCCTCCCAAAGATGTTCAGCAGGCAGGCTTAAAGTATTTGGAGGCTGCCTTCGTCCGCATTCGAACCCAGCGTAGTCGATGGAAAAAGTCGACTCTATTTCTGTGTAAAAAGGAGCGAGGTCACAAGCGTCAATGGGCCATTTCACTGGTAAGCCCTCAACACGAATGCGTTCGCTGGGATCAAAATCGAATTCGGTATACCGAAACGACGCTCCGCCGTAGAAGAGCGTGCCACCACCAAGATTGCGCGTGCTCCATGGCCATCCCTGCCGGTTCCATCCATGCTCGCAATTACCAGCCAATGCGCGCTCGGCCTGCGCGTCAACCTCCGTATTATTTGCGCTGGCTTTGAGTCTCGCACCCTCCTCCAGCAAGAGGGTACGAAGTCCAGATCGAACGAACGTGTCTGCAGCAAACCGCGCCTGCGGCCCCACTACCAATGACGATGACGTCGAAAGGATCATCGTACAGGAGGGCTGATTGCAACCCATGCGTATGGGATGGGCCAAGTGGGCTGCCCTCTGCGTACTGCTCTAATGAAGAAGTCATTGTTATAAAACGTCCTCTATTAACGCTTGCGTTGAGGCGTGCGATGAAAGAGTGCTTAGCATCTTTCCGGCTCTATCGACTGAGTTTGTTCGCAATTTGTTTCGGTGATTCATGACGAATTTCTAGCACTTCACTACGTGTGATTGATGGGCGGCTATCCTATGATAGATCGCGTCATGTCATATACATTAGCTAGCCTGAGTGAGAAGTCCAATAGAAAACTATTGGTTTTGGCGTGTATTAATATTTTATGGGAAAGTTATGTGGTATCCGTCCTAGGACTTTGTAAGTGTCTTCCTGTAAGGTTATTTTTGATGTGTGAGGTGTGCCTGGTTGTTGACGGAGCGTTGGTCGTGAGTGTATCCATATTTAAAGCGTTATTTGGGTTGTGTGATGTTATGTGACGTGTTCCTCTGGTTCAGATATTTATGAAGAAAGAGGGTCGTAGTCGGTGCCCCTTTGAAAATTGGGTGTCTCGGTAGAGATAAACGCAACGTTGCTAATAGCGTGCTGACACGAATGGCCTTAATGGAGAGGGGTTATGCGTAACGTGCAACTGCAATTTGAAAATGAGTGCTATCCGGCATGGATTGGCGTTTGCTGCCTGGATGAAATCATATCCAGTCTGCATGAACTCGGCGCGTCGAGTTATCACGTGATTACCGATAGAACAGTCAGCCAGTTGCACGCGGGCTCATTGTACGAGCAGCTTTCTGCTCACGCAGCTGTCAGTCTCTGGGTCGTTGATAGCGGCGAATCAAGCAAGTCCTTGAGAGTCGTAGAGCATCTTGCCAGCAAAATGGTACAGGCTGGCATTGACCGGAGCGGCGTCATTGTCGCTGTGGGGGGTGGGGTGGTCGGAAATCTGGCGGGATTGATTGCGGCGCTATTATTTCGCGGCATTCGCTTCGTACATGTACCGACCACATTAATTGCGGCGGCGGATTCTGTCGCTTCGCTCAAGCAGGCAGTGAATGTTTCATTGGGTAAAAATCTGCTTGGATGCTTTCATACGCCTACAGCGACTCTGATTGACCTAAATTTTCTGCAGACACTACCGGCCGCGCAAATCCGATCGGGGATGTATGAAATCATCAAAAATGCTTTGACCGTGGCAACTGAAACTATTCCGCTGCTCGAACATATATTGAATAGGGGCGCTAATTATTCCAATGCGGAATTTATGGCTGTGGTTGAGGCGGGTTTGCTCGCGAAGCAAAAGCTGATGAAGGCTGATAAATGCGAGAGGAAAGAAGCTCTTGTGTTCGAGTATGGTCACACAGTCGGCCACGCAATTGAGCTTGCGGCGCAGGGTCGAATACCACATGGAGAAGCTGTTGGTCTTGGAATGATAGTGGCTGCTGAAGTTTCCCTTCGTTTAGGACGTCTGAGTGAGGCGGATCGAAGTGTTCATCATCAATTACTCGAGCTAAATGGACTTGCAGTTATGTTGCCTGCTGGGGTTACTGTCGCCGCGGTGATGGCACTGCTGCGCACGGACAACAAACGAGGGTATGTATGCACTCGCCCTGACCAAGTTGTAATGATCCTTCTTGACAGCATAGGAGTTCCGGCGGGACCGATTGGCAAACCCTTGATACTGGTCGATTCCTCGCTCATTCAGTCTTGCATTGAGGATTGCTTAACGGGGGTGAGGAATATCTTCGTTGAGGAGCGTCACCAGTGACGAGAGCATGTTCCATGCACGGGTTATTGGCAGGCCCACCGATTTCTATTCCCATCAGTATTTCGCGCCGACGCGTCCGCAGGTTGCGTTAACTATGAACGAATTTCTTGTCGACCCGTATGCCTCACCAACCGATGCTGAACTAATACGCATCGATATAGTGCAAGTACTGGATCGCCTATGTAATGCGGCTACATCAACCACTCTGGACCGGTACCTGGTGGCTTGCGCCAGCGTGCAATTCTGGGCCGACCTGCTGAATGTCGGAAAACTTCACGGTGTGCTTGGCGATACCACGACAGCGCAACTCGAAGAGCAACTTCGTGGCGCTGAGTGCAAAGCTGATTACGCCGCGCAGGCGATGCTGGGGCGGATATCGGATGCGCCCGAAGAAATCGAACGCCTCACATCTGTGAGTGTCGCACTCCCTGCAATCACATCGCTCGATTTGCTGGGCAAAGTGCTTCATCTACCGACGCCGGAGTGTTGCGGCTATGACCTCGCAGAGCTCGGGTTAATTATCGGTGACGTTGACCGCTTGATCGCGCAGGTGGGCCTTGATCGAGCATTCCTGATTGTCGGTGTACGCACCGGTGGAGCCTATCTTGCACCGATCTGGAAGGCCGTATTGACCGGATTGGGCGTCGCTGATGTGCATTGGTGTACGGTGCGACCGCAGAAAGAATGTGCCGTGGTTGATGGCTTGGAAGTCGCTCAGACTTGGCTGAAGCGCCGATTTTCTCCCGTGATCGTAGTCGTGGACGATCAGCCAGATACCGGGCATACCATGGAGAGTGTAGCTGCGCCGTTGCGCGGGCCCGATGTCGATTTATGGTTGTCGAGCCTCGGAAAGCTTTGGCAGCGGCATGCGGCGCACCCTGCGCAGGCACAGCCAGTGGTGTCTGTGATGCGCGGCGCGCGCGTCCCCCGGCTTTGGGAATGCCTGCTACCCGATGAACATCCTGATTTCATCGCACGGCTGCGGGACACTGCGGGTATACCGCCGCTCCCTGTCCACGCGAAATTGCGCGTGCGGTGCCCGCAAGGAGAGGTGCGTTACGGATACAGTCGCGCCTGGCTTCCTTGGAACGACTCACGGGTTCTGAACGGGCATAGGCGCTTGGTGAATCCGCGCAAGACACCGATAGAAGTCCTCGGGCCTGATGGTGATGTCTTGTTGCACCTGCGTTTCATCGGTGAGGCCGTGTTCGGTCGTGCAGAGTTCGAGCGCATGCAAAAGATGGGAGCCATGGATGCAGCGTGGCTAGTAGACGGTTATGCCATCACGATCGACATCGGGGCCACGTGTTCATTTCAGGAGCAGTTTCGTAGCGCAAGTCAGCTGAAACGATCCGACTTACTGCTTCAAGCGGTGAACTGTCTGACTGTCCCAGCACTGCAAGCCACTGCCTGTACATATCGAAGTCCCGTGCTCATGGCGCTTGAGCCGCGCTGGTCGGCCATGGCAAATACCATGCGAGAGCGCTGTGGCAGCGATCCTCTGCATGAGATATCTGTGCCACTGAGCGCCTTTCTTCTGGCGCCGGCCCCCTGGCCGGGGCGGGTGGGAAAGACGTTCCGTTCGTCTCTGCGTTACGGGATTGGAAGTTGGCATTGGCAGCTTGACCAACACGGAAGGCTCCATCGTTTTCAGCAGGAAGCGAACTGGGGTGACGTTAGCTTCTTAGAGCTGGAGGTAGCAGCTTTCATTCTCGAAAATCGCTTACCGATCGAAGCAGCTGGGCAGCTCGCATCATTGTGCGGTCTCCCCTGGTCGAGCGTCCGGGAGAGCTTATCGTTAGCAGCGTTGATGATCGGCGAGTCCAGGATTCGCAGCGTGCGAATACCCAGCGAACGTGGACGCATCACCCTCTGCGAAGATCTCCATCAATTGATCTGCACGACTTCCGAGTTGGCGGAGATCAAAACATCTTCATGGAAATAACATGGACAGACCTCACCACATCATTACCAACATCTACACCGCACAGCCTCGGTTGCGCGCCGTTAGTTCCATGGGCGCCATGGTGACGCTTTCGGACGGTAAGCAATATATCGATCTAATGAATGGTAAAGGCAGCGTTACGCTTGGACATCACCATCCCACAGTGAACTCCGCGATTATTCGTCATTTAGACAGCGCCGGAGCATCAGCGACGTGTTGGAGTGACCTGCATGAGACGCTCACAAACCGAATCATCGATGACGTGGGAATGAGCGAAGCACGACTTGCCTTCTTCAGTACCGGGACTGAAGCGTGCCGGGCCGCTGTTCAGGTCGCGCGGCAATTCACCGGCCGATACGTAATAGCGAGTGCGGGTTATCACGGATGGGGCGATTACTGGGCCCGCAGTGATTACTTGCTGGAGGCCAATTCGAACGGAGTCATTGACTTCTACTTTGTGCCGGAACTGCTGGAGCGGATACTTGAACGCCATCGCGGACAAACGGCCCTGGTGATCTTGTCACCCGACTACGTCCACTTGCAGCCGGATACACTTCGTCGGCTAACGCAGATCGCTCGACGTGAGGGGATACTGCTGTGCTGCGATGACGTGAAGCAAGGTTATCGCTCGGAGCGAGCCTCTAAATTTCCAGGGATAACCGGGTTCCATGCAGATCTATACATCTTCGCCAAAGGATTGGCGAATGGCTACCGACTGTCATGCTTGGTGGGCCGATCCGACGTAATGGCTGCGGCGAAGGAATTTACCTACACCGCCTATTTCGACACGATCCCGATCGTAGCGGCGTTGGCCACACTGGACTATATGGACAGCCACGACGGTTACCAGCGACTGGTCCGATGTGGAGCTACGCTCGCTGCGCAAATGCGTAATATCGTGCGCCGCAGTGAACTGCCAGTTGAGATATACGGCGCTGGTCCTCTCCTCCAAATCGTGGGTGCCACCGAGGCACTGGAACAGACTCTGTACATGAATTGCGCCATCGCGGGTCTACTTCTATACGAAGGGGACAACCAAGCCGTATCGCTTGCAACCGGCGATGTACTTGACGAATTACTCGAACGTTTCGAGAAAGGACTTACTGCAACTTCGCAACAGGTTGGGAAACACAATTGCGCGTCGATCACTCCACAGCGGCGCTTTGAGGCAGCCTTTCGCATGATCGACGGAGCCAGCGATGTCGTTCCTGTTGAGGAAGCAATTCGCTGGATCAAGGAGGAGCAATGAGCTTGTTATCCCTTGAGTCGATGATGGGCAAGCGCATCTTGCTTCTATCACCCCACGCCGACGATGTTGCTTACTCCATTGGAGGTATCGTTGCACGGCTTTCCATGCGAGCGAATCTGCGTCTCATGACAATCTTTGGCTACAGCGGATGGGCACTGCCGCAGGCATCGTGCGAGAACACCCCAGATGCAGTATCGGCAGAGCGCGAGCGGGAGGACCGTGCGTATTGCGCGCGACGACGAATCGCTTACGACCTCCTGTCGTATCCAGACAGCTTTGTGATGGGGTATGACACCGCGGCGGAACTTAGCATCGCCGCCAATGAGGATTCCAGGACTGACCAGGTAGTGAACTTGATCCGTAACGCAGTTGCGCGTTGGGAACCTCAGGTCGTGATTGCTCCGTGCGGTATTGGCGGGCATGTCGATCATCAGATCGTGCGAGTTGCCGCAGATGCGCTGCATCACATCGAAGTCCTTTACTACGAAGACGTTCCCTACAGTTCGAGTTTCCCGCTACTTGAACTCGAAAGACAGCTTACCGTTCAAGGTCTGGTACCCGCGATGACAGCCGATATCGACGTTGTGGTGCAGCGCAAATGCGAGGACATGTGGGGCTATCGATCTCAGACCAGTGCTTCCACCGTCTCTGAGATGCTGCTACATGCCGGCCGTGTCAGCACAGCCACCGAACAATATGCGGAGCGCCTATGGCGCCGCTTGAATTGAGTCCGCACCTGTAAAAATTGATCTGGAAAAACCGCTGGCCCGACTTCATGGGTGTCATGGAACGGCCAAATTTACCCTGATTGACGGAGGCATCCATGTTGGAAAAGCTGGCAATTTATGGCGGGACTACGGTCCACGATGGAAATTGGCCCAATTGGCCTCAGAGCAATGAGAAGATCAGACGGAATATCAATGCCGTACTAGATAGCCACCGATGGTCCATCAGTGGTCAATACCGGGGGGAACGGTCTTGGGAAGAGCGTTTCGCAGAGGCGTTCGCTGTTTACACGGGCGCAGGGTATTGCGTGCCGTCTGCGACAGGCACGGCCAGTTTGAGCATGGCCTTGGAAGCGTGCGATGTCGGGGCCTACGACGAGGTCATCGTGCCAGGCGTGAGCTGGGTTGCATCAGCGTCTGCGGTGCTCGGGGTTAATGCTATTCCCGTCCTGACCGACGTAGAGCCAGAGACAGGCTGCCTTGATCCAGAAGCGGTTGAGCGCGCAATCACATCGCGTACACGAGCTATCACGGTGGTTCATTTGGGGTCGGCGGTCGCTAACCTGGATCGCTTGTTGGCGATCGCCCAGGCGCACTCTATTCCCTTGATAGAAGATTGTGCCCAGGCACATGGCGCTCGGTACGCGGGGTGCCATGTTGGTTGCTTCGGCGCAGCAGGCACCTTTTCTATGCAGCACAGCAAGCTACTGACGAGCGGCGAGGGTGGAGCTGTAATTACGAACAACGAAGCGCTCGCTCGCCGCGTAGCGCATCTGCGTGCTGACGGTCGAACGCTCTCTGAGCAGCCGCCTGAAATAGACGAGATGGCACTGATTGAGACCTCGGAAATAATGGGTAGCAACCATTGTCTTTCGGAGTTTCATGCTGCGATTTTGATGGCGCAGTTGGAGGTCTTGGAAGAGCAACTGGCGCATAGGCGGCGTAATGCCGCTGTTCTTGATAGTTTTCTGATTGCTCTTGGTTTCCTGCCTCAAGCTACCGCTGCTCTTACAACGGAGCGGGCGCACTATACCTACGTGGTGCGGCTGCCACAGACGATTGTTGAGACGCAGGGTGCTGAACGGTTCGCTGCGGCGTTGTCTGCGGAAATCCGGTTGCCTTGCAAGACAATGTATAGCGCCCTGAACAACAGTTGTCTATACAACCCATCATCACGAAGCCGGTTCGAACTCAGTAAGGCATTCACCCATGCAGTCGATCCGTCCCGCTATCAATTGCCTGTCGCGCAAGCGTTTTCCAGGTCCTGCATCGCGCTGCCGCATCGCATGCTGTTGGCCGATGTGAGTGTCATGGAGCATGTAGCCGCCGCTTTCGAAAAGGTAGCCAAGTTGATTAACAATCGGCGTGTTTAAGGGGAAATGCCTACGGTGCTTTATCGTATTGTCTTGGCATGGTTTGGCATTGCGTTGAATTCCCTAAGACGTGTGGCATCAATCGCGGGGAGGCTATATTTTGCTCGGATTTTTTGAAAAGCTGCTCCACCCGTTCCCTTCCAACGATCCATTACCCGTGCCTGGGAGCTTCATCGCCTTTCTTTGGGCGTGTACTCAGGACGTACGCGGCAAGATCGCAGCCATGGCGATACTCACGACGATAATGTCGGCCTTGGAAGTAATGCTGATTGCCATGTTTGGACGCATAGTCGACTGGCTCAGCGACCAGGAGCCGTCGCGTCTCTGGGCCGAAAGGGGTGAGACGTTGCTATGGTTGGTCGCCGTGATGGTGACCAGCATAGCCGTTGTTGCGCTGCAAACGATCGTCAAGCATCAAACCCTCACCGTGAACTTGCCCATGCGGCTGCGGTGGAATTTCCACAGGCTGATGCTGGGGCAGAGTTTGGCTTTCTATCAGGATGAGTTCGCGGGTCGTATCACGGCCAAGGTGATGCAAACCTCGGTTGCAGTGCGTGAAACTATTTTCGTACTGGCCGACGTCATGGTCACTATGGGCGTATACGTAACAACAATGGTCATCCTGGCTGGCGTGCTCGACGCGCAATTGATATGGCCCTTTGTGAGTTGGCTCATTCTCTACGTCGCGGCGCTGTTCTATTTCGTACCTCGTCTTGGTGCGTTCGGCAAGGCGCTGGCCGACGCGCGTGCACTGTTGACGGGACGGTTGACCGACGCATACACCAACATCGCCACTGTCAAACTGTTCTCACATACGCAGCGCGAGGCAGGGGTCGCGCGCCAAGCTATGCACGAATTCAGGCGTACAGGCTATGGCGAGATGCGGCTAGTGAGCTCCTTTGAAATCGTCAACCATCTACTGAGTATCGGGCTCACGATTGGCACGACGGGTACTGCGTTGTGGTTGTGGTCTCAAGGTGCGGTAGGTGTCGGCGCCGTTGCAGCATGCACGGCTATGGCGTTGAGGCTGCAGGGTATGTCGCAATGGCTTATGTGGGAGGTGGCCAGCCTATTTGAGAATGTCGGCATCGTTCAGGATGGTATGAAGACGCTGTCGACTCCACCTTCTATTATCGAGGCGCCTGACGCCGTCGAGTTAGCAGTAACGCGTGGCGAGGTACGCTTCGAACGAGTGAGCTTCCGCTACGCTGAAACCGGTCGCCGTGTTATCAACGATCTGGACCTCACGATCAGGCCTGGTGAAAAGGTTGGGCTCGTCGGGCGTTCGGGGGCTGGCAAGTCGACGCTGTTGAACTTACTCCTGCGTTTCCATGATCTGGAGTCCGGTCGTATTCTGATCGATGGGCAGAACATTGCAGGTGCTACGCAGGATTCGTTGCGCAGCCAAATCGGTATGGTCACGCAAGACATCTCGCTGCTGCATCGATCAGTAGCTGACAATATTTCCTACGGGAAACCTGATGCGACGCCAGCCCAGATCGAGGCGGCGGCCCGGCGTGCAGAGGCACACACTTTTATCCAAAGCCTTGGGGGTGCGGGCAAGGGCAATGGTTACGAGGCGCGTGTGGGCGAGCGTGGCGTCAAGCTGTCGGGAGGACAGCGTCAGCGTATCGCCATTGCTCGTGTGATGCTGAAGGACGCACCGATCCTGCTGCTCGACGAGGCGACGAGTGCACTTGATTCCGAAGTTGAAGCCGCCATTCAGCAAAGTCTTTATCGACTAATGGAAGGCAAGACCGTGATCGCAATCGCGCACAGACTGTCCACCATCGCGGCGATGGACCGTTTGATCGTGCTTGACGAAGGGAAAGTTATCGAACAGGGCGACCATTCGGCGCTGCTCGTCCTAGGAGGTCTTTATGCGAGGTTGTGGGCTTACCAGAGCGGCGGATTCCTTGGCGACTCAGAATGAAGATTTACGGCCCATTGAAGGTGCGCCGGTACGGAACTTGTAGTCAGGTTGGCGTCTCACGCGCTGACTCATCTCCGTGCTGCACCACTTCAGTCTCAGATCTTGAGTGTTAAACCATGAATACAGACGAAGAACAGCTCTACGGACCTAAGGTGGATCGACTACTGCACATTCGGAACATTGAGTCCCTGGGAAGTCTTGTGTTGCCCATCTTTCCGATAGCCCCGTTGCCGACCGTAGTGCCGGGAAACCTGGAACAGTCGGATGATGCGGTATCGATTTACGCCGCGGCGCTGGAGGCAGCTTTTCCTCAGCTGATGCGAAACGTGCAGGACGTTTGTGGCCCCGCGCCATGGATCGTGCGTAGTGCGGGGAACGAGGATCTGGCGGATCAGATCAATGCCGGCGGCTATGAGAGCCTGATATGTGCCGAACCAAGGGAGTTGCTGCAGTGCATCGCCGCAGTGGCCATGAGTGGTTCGACCGAGCATGCGCGACGCCAGCTCGCACTCTCGGGGCGTGACGATCATGTCGAGGCAATTTCATGTTTTGTGCAGCCATTGTTGAAGATTGGTGTCTCCCATGATGTTGATCACAATCATTCGCCGTATCTGGAAACCACGGTCCTTGATCACATGGAGGCGGTATGTGAAGAGCTGATGCAGACGTTTGACTTTGTGGCGATTGATTGCGAATGGGGCCTTGAGACGACACTTGGTTTCGTGTCCGTGACCACCGTGATGCCGAGAAACGCACAGCTGATGAATGTCGCGCATACGATAGGTTTCGGTTTCGCCAGCGCTCAGAATACCGGTTCGCTAGCGACGGCCTTGGCTCTGCGCCCGGCTGGCTCTGACGTCAGGTTATGGCGCGGGCGCTATCTGCGCGAGACCACGGTGCGACGACTGCACTTGTTACAGGCGCGGCCAGCGTATCTTGATGACGCGTTTCGAGATCGTTATGTGTTGACCAATGAATGCCGTGAAGCGTTGATCGGCCACTACGATGTCGTGCAAGCAAGCCTGTTAATGCTTGGCGCACAATCCTCGGGTCGCGCACTGGTGGCATTGAATCTTATGAGCGCCTGGCGTCTGTATCTTGCGTTGAGCGCAGGGGAGCAGGCCGAGGTGGCGGTGGTGATGGTGGACGAAGGCAGTGCGCAGGAGCACGCCGGTATCATGTTTCGCCAGCAGAGAATTACCTGCGTCAGGATGGATACTCGACGCATGCCCGCCGGAGCAGACTGCGTTGTCTTTGATCGCGGCGCCTGCATTCTTGGCGACTCTGCGATGCTGCGAGCAGTTCAGACTGAATTTCGCCGGGAGTTGGTGTTGCCCGACGACTGCGCTTTTGTTTTTACCCGTGAGGTTCTCACACCTGGCGGTGAGCTGACGCAAGGTTGCGTAAATGTTCTTTCTCACTTGCGTCAGCTGCCGGTGGCACAAGAAGTCAAGGCGCACTTGTTGGAGCGTAGTGAGCAGCCGATGCCTGAGAGGTGGATGCAGCGTGCCGATGGCGTAGTTGAGTCACCTTCTCTGCTCGCGGCGATCTGGCGGTCCAAGAACCCTGGCTATGCCGGCGAATGCTGTGCACTCAGTGATTTTTCGAAAACTTACAAACGTGCTGTCAATGCGCTTAAGGAAGCGCCGCAGCGCGAACTGCGCACATTGTTCGCGTTGTCGCCGATGACACGAGCGTTGATCACATGGGGTGACCTTCAAATCGTCATTGCACTGCTCGACTGTGAGGCGGCGACATCCTGGGTTGTGCCGCGAACGATGCGCCGCCTGCTTGATTCAGCCGCCATGCAACTGACCAACCTTGGGCGTTACAACGCCGTGATGATTCTTGAAAGCGTGTCCTTCGTCAGGATGGAGTGCGCACGCTTGCCAATATATGTAACGGACGACGCCGTCTCGTACCTCGACGCAGTGGCGCGATTTCTTGAAGGAGGCTTGTCTGTAGAAGCGATGGTGTCCATCCGTTCTTTGGAGTTGCCGATCACCAGTGAAGCTCGGCTTATGAGGCGAGCTCTCGAAAGCCCTGCCATCTTTGAACCATTGGATGCATTCCGGCAGTCAGTCGCTTTGTTTAGAGGCATTGCGTCGGGTAGCGATGTGATGGCAATGCGTGCTCGGCAACTCAGCGATGTCTATCGGACTCTCCGGCTAGCACTGCAGGAGGCTGGCCTGGAAAATATCGCAGAGCAGATCGGAGGATCGCTCGTCGAAACTTATGACGCCTCATTGAAAGGTCTGCTCGGACGCGTGGTGGAGGAGGGTGACACTACTGGTAGTTACCACTGCTATCTCAACGTGATGCAATGCTGGATCGAACTTCTGAGTATCGGATCGTTGTCTGAGCGCGACGCTGCTGTGCTTCAGCGTTTTCAACTCTGGCTGCTTCAGTGGAGGGATGAGGCGATACCTGAGTCGTTCGAAATACAGGACCGTAACTGGCAGTTCGAATTTGACGCCATTGCGGTTTCCTGCGAGGCCGCACAGCGGTACGAGAACCCGCATGTTCTACACAATCTCCTCCACCAGTTCTCTTTAGCAGGATTGCGGCTTGGTACGCGGGAGCTACCACGACGCGTCCAAGCTATCGAGCACTTCTGCTCGACGTTCAGTAGTCGCTCGACCAAGGTTCTGCGCTTTGAGCGAGCGTTGCTCGAAATCCAGATTCCGATGGGAACGCACAAAGCGAGCTACGTGTTCACGCCGCAGCAGATTTCAGTTGAGTGGACGGAGCCGCCTGATTGTTCTGAAGGCGAAATCGCACGGATCTTGGCCTTTGAGATATTCCTCGATCAATTGCGCGCTTGGATGTTCCCAACACTGACGACCCGACGCGAGCACGTGTTAGGGACCTGGACATTGTTCATCCGCCTGAACGCGCCAGGTTCAATCACCTGGGATTACGAGCATCTCTGGCACTTTGTGGTCGCTACGCGTTTTCTATTCGACGCCTCTTACGATTTTTCGTATGTGCCCAACGAAGCTATCGACGCCTTCGTTGAAAATTTCGACGGGTTGCAATGGAAGGCGATTTTTACCACGCTAATACGTCATCGAGCGATGCTTGACGACACGTCGCAGTACGTAGCCCTGCACGCACTGCCCATGTCGTCGACGCTCGCAGCCATAGCGCAGAGCCGGGTCGTTCGTGGGCTTCTCTTACGCTGTCAGAGCAGAAGGTTCGATTATTGCTGGGGCGTGATCGACAGATACTCAAGCTGGCTGAATGTGGAGTCCCAGGACAATGGGCGGTGGTACGAACGCTATGAGTTACTGCGGCAGGCCACTCTTTTCCTGGCAGCCCAATGGCCGCACAAGGCGCTTTCAAAACTCGCCGCACGGAACGTTTTTACTGTCGGCGATGACCTGATCGCAGCTTGCCTGTTCAAGCGCTCGGACCTGGTGGATGACCTCCGGCAACTCGTGTTGGTGAAGTCGCTAACACTATCTCAAATGTCGGCCATGATCGTGCGACACGCCCCGGATATTGCTGTGGCGAGTATTGGTGCATCGCCGTTGGCTGAGCAACTGGTTGGCACCGGAGTTCGATTTCGTCGCGCGAAACATTTTTTGGTCGCGCGCTTCGGCGATAGTCTTGATCAGTACGTATTAGCGAGCCTACTGCAGGACTTGGATACGGTTCCGTGGGGATTTACAGCCGATGTAGAGCAGGCCATCACGCCGCATCTATTGAATCGCGAACCTGTCTATCGATTTGAACTGGACAAAGGTATCGATTGGACGACGCTTGATTCGTGGCGAACGCTTGTGCAGAGGCGCCCTGTCAATTTTGGGCTGGCCGAATGTTGATTCATTGCGTGGGTTCGAGAGCCTATGCTGGAATTCATACGGTCTGAACCGGGAACTTCCGGATTAACGCGTTCACTTGTCGGTGGACAGTTGGCTGTACTTGCTCCAGTACGATGTTTAGCGAGGCTGCGATGCAGGCTCTGCGGTCTGGCAGTCGCAGCCCGGTGATTCCGTCGCAGCCTCGCTGATTTTTAGAACGCGATGGACGTCTGCACATACAGCGTGCGCGGCTCGCCCACGTATTTGCCCTTGTTGTTATCGTCAAACGAGCGGGTGTAGTACTGCTTGTTGAAGATGTTTTTCACACCCACCGCCACGTTCAAATCCGACAGCTGCGGGCCAAAGTCATACGCCGCGCGGCTGCTGAACAGCATGTAGCCGGGGATGCGTCCGGTGCTGCCATCGGCGCTTTGCGCTTCAGTGTTGGCGTTGTCGGCGAACTGGCTGCTCTGGTAGCTGCTGTCCACATTCAACTTCCAGCGACCTTCGGTGTAACCCACGCCCAGGGTGCCCTTGTGCTTGGAGGAGAAGGGCACGCGGTTGCCTTTGTTCGGCCCGTCTTCGCGGATGGTGGCGTCGACGTAGGCGTAAGTGGCGTACACATCAAAACCGGCGAGCGCCGGGCTCAAGCCGTCGAGGGCATAGTTGATGCTGGACTCGATGCCCTGGTGACGGGTTTCGCCACGGGCAATCACCGTGTCGTTGGTCTGGTTGCTGTCGTACTGGTTGTCGAAGTTGATCAGGAACGCGCCAATTTCGGCCCGCAGGGTGCCATTGTCGTAACGGGTACCGAGTTCCCAGGTGCGGGCTTTTTCCGGCTTCACTTCGCCACTGGTCACGCGGTTGGGCATCTGGCTGTACTGCACGCTGCCGAACGACCCTTCGGTGTTGGCATAGAGGTTCCAGTCGTCCGTCAGGTGGTAGAGCACGTTCAACGCCGGCAGGGCGGTGTTGTAGTCACCCTTGTATTTGACGTTGCTGAGGTTGTTGGTCTGCTGGGACTCGATCATCTCGTAGCGGATGCCTGGAGTGATGGTCCATTTGCCGATATCAATCCGGTCATCGACGAATAACGCATTGGCTTCGGTGCTGCCCCGGGTGTCGCGGTCGTTGCGGCTGTCGGTGGTGGGCAGTTGCTGGTTGGCGGTAATTGGCGTGCGGTAGCGCATTTCGTGGCCGGCTTCGTTGATGTAGCGATAGCCTACGCCCACTTCGTGGCTGGTGGGGCCGAGGTCGAAGCCTTGGGCGAAACGGGTCTCCAGGCCGCGCACCCAGTACTCGCGAGGCGACAGAGAGAGGAAGTTGCCCTGGTCCAGGTAACCGCTGCGCAGCGTGGTGGTGAAGAAGCTGTTGACGGTGAATTCCCGGCGATCTTCCTGGTAGCGGTAACCGGCGTTGAACATCGTGCGGCGACCCCAGAACTGGTCGTAGGGGCGGGTGGATTGATACGGGTCGGCCTTGTAGGCCGCGGTGCTCAAACCGCCGGGCATATCGGCCTTGCCTTCGTAGTACTGCGCCATGGCGTTGAAGCTGTTGGCGTCGTCCAGCTGGTATTTGCCCTTGAGGATCAGGTCGTCGATACGGGTGTCGCTGTTTTCGCGCCAGTCACCGCCCCGGGTGCCGGAATACAGGATCGCGCCGCCAAGGCCGTTATCTGCGGTGCCGCCTGCCAGCAGGTTGCCGGTGGTCTTGAAGCCATCGTGGCTGGAGGACGGGCTGGTTTCGGTTTGCAGGCCGCCTTTCACCGTCGGCGCGTCGGGAATCGCGCGGGTGACGAAGTTGACGATACCGCCGACGTTCTGCGGGCCATAACGCACGGCGCCGCCGCCGCGTACCACGTCCACGGCATCCATGTTGCCCATGCTGATGGGCGCGAACGACAACTGCGGCTGGCCATACGGCGCGAACGGCACCGGGATGCCGTCCATCAAGACCGTGGAGCGCGAGGCCAGGCGTGGGTTGAGCCCGCGAATGCCGAAGTTCAGCGCCATGTCGTGGCTGCCGGTGCCGTTGTTTTCCGGAGCGTTGACCCCGGGAATGCGGTTGAGCACATCGCGAGCCTGGGTGGCGCCCTGGCGTTCGAATTCTTCGCGACGGATTACGTCCCGGGCGCCCGGGTGTTCGAAGACGTTGGTTTGCGCCGCGTCCCCCAGCCAGTCGCCGACCACGTTGGAAGTGCCCAATTCGAGGGTGGCCGGAGCATTCGCCGGTTGCAGGCTGAAGGCGTTGTTGCCCTCGGCGCGGGCTTGCAGGCCGGTGCCTTTAAGCAACGCATTCAAGCCTTCTTCAGCGGTGTAGTTGCCCGACAGGCCGTGGCTTTGCACGCCGGCGGTCACATCGGAGCCAAACGAAATCAGCACGCCGGCTTCACGGCCAAACTGGTTCAACGCCGCTTCAAGTGACGTAGGGGCGATGCGATAGGGTTTGGCATCGGCCGCCATCACGTAGGGCACGGCGCTGAAACTGAGGCTGGCCCCCAGCAACAAGTGGCGCAGGGTGCGGGCGAGGGGCGTCAGGCGAGTCGATTGCTGGGGCATGAAGTGCGGTCCTGAGAAGGAAGGGTCAAGGTGGCTTTCCTTCTCTGTCACGCGAGGTGCGGAAAACGGCTCACGGTTTTTGAAAATAATTCAGGCGCGGGCTTCGACGGTCACCCAATAGCGGGTAAACCGCCGAACCTTGACCGGCAGGCTGACTTGCAGCAGGTCCAGGATTCGCTCGCTGTCGTCCAGCGGGTAGCTGCCGGAAATCAGCAGGTTGGCCACTTGCGGGTCGCAGTTGAGCTGACCACGGCGATAACGGCTCAGCTCGGCGAGAAAATCTTCCAGGCGCATGTGGGCCGCCACCAGCATGCCGTCGGCCCAGGCACCGCTGCCGGCGTCGGTGGGGCGGGCGGTGTCCCAGCCTTTGCGGGTGAAATTGACCTGATGGGCTTTTTCGACGGTCAGCGGCAAACCGCTATAGGTGTTGGGCATCACGTCAACGTGCCCGTCAAACACCGCCAACTGCGTGTGATCATTGAACTGCCGTACGTTGAGCCGTGCCGCCTGGGCGCTGAGCAAGCCCTGGGCGGTGACGATCCGCAGCGGGCTGTTGCCGGTGTTGGCGGTCAGCTGGATTTCGCCTTCGAGCAGGCGGATCAAGCGTTGCTGACCCTCAAAATGCACATCCACGGCACTGCCGGTGTTGAGCTGCAGCTGGCTGCCATCTGCCAGCTGGAATTTGCGTCGCTGGCCGATGGGGCTGCGGTAGTCGGCACTCAACGGCGGCAGGATATGTTGCTGGCGCAAACCCCAGGCCGCTGCCGACCCGGCGCCGAGTATCAGCAACAACTTCAGGGCCTGGCGGCGACTGTTGGATTTCGGTGCATTCAAGGCGGCGTGGGCCAACGGTGATGGCATCCCGCGCAGCCGCTGGTTCACTCGCTGGATGTGCTCCCAGGCCCGCTGGTGTTCGCTGTGGGCGTCCAGCCAGTGTTGCCAGGCCGCCTGTTTGCGCGGGTTGAGCGGGCCCTGCTGCATTTCCATCAGCCAGTGCACCGCTTGTTCGGCGACTTGCGTTGAGAAACTCATAGGGCGAAGTAGCAGCGCATCGCCGCTTTATGCAGGTGACGCTTGACCGTGGCGATGGAGATCCCCAGTTCCGCGCCGATTTGCGCGTAGGTCAGGCCGTCGAGCTGGGCCAGCAGGAACGCACGTTTAACCAGGGGCGCCAAGCCATCCAGCAACTGGTCCAGCTCCATCAGGGTTTGCAGGATGATCGCCCGCTCTTCTTCCGACGGCGCCACGTGTTCGGGCATCTGCGCCAGGGCGTCGAGGTAGGCGCGCTCCAGGTCCTGGCGGCGGTAATGGTTGAACAGCACGCGCTTGGCGATGGTGGTAAGAAAGGCGCGGGGTTCGATCAGCGCCGGGGTTTCCCGTGCGGTGAGCACGCGAACGAAGGTGTCCTGGGCCAGGTCGGCGGCACTTTCCGGGCAGCCGAGCTTGCGACGCAACCAGCCGGTGAGCCAGTGGTGATGGTCGTGGTACAGCACTTCGACGGTGTTGGACGGCTGCAACGCGCACACTCCGCAAGCATGGGCATGCTTTAGAGAACAAGAATTGTTCGCATTGTAGGGCGCGTAGGCGGGTTCGGCAATTACCAGTGATGCGTTCTCTTTTGCTTATGAGAACCTTTATCATTAATATTGCGTGCTGACGAACCTGGCGCCCTGTGCATGAAACGCAAAACATCACTTCCCGTTTCCTACCGTCTTGCCGTGACTTCGCGGGTGCTGGCGGCTGTGGTCGGCGGTTACTTGCTGGCGTCCCTGGCCAGCGTGTGCATGACCTTGTGGCTGCCCACCAGTCGCGCCGATGCGGTGATCAGCGGCATGCTGAGTTCGTTTGTGTTCTATCTGTTGGCGGTGATCTGGTGTTTCGCCTGCCGTACCGCCTGGCGGGCCTGGTTTGGCGTGTTGTTGCCCAGCGCGATGCTGGCCACATTTGCCGGGTTGACGTACTGGATGACACGCACATGAAAGAGGGCTTCCGCCAGGCCATGGCCTGGTTGCACACCTGGGCTGGGCTGATCTTCGGCTGGCTGCTGTTTGCGATTTTCCTGACGGGCACCTTGTCCTATTTCAAGGACGAAATTACCCACTGGATGCAGCCCGAAGTGCAGGCGCATCCCGTCGACGACGCCCGTAGCCTGGCCGTCGCCCAAGCCTATTTGCAGCAACAGGCACCCAACGCCGCGCGCTGGTTTATCAACGTGCCGAGCCCCCGTGAACCCGGCCTTTCGGTGATGTGGCAAGACAAGGTTGACCCGGGCAAGCGCGGCAATTTCGTCGAGAAACTCCTCGATCCCGTCAGCGGCCAGCCGGTCCACGCCCGGGAAAGCATGGGCGGCGAATTCTTCTATCGCTTCCACTTCCAGCTGCAAATGCCCTATCCGTGGGGCCGCTGGCTGTCGACCATCGCCGCGATGGTGATGTTCGTGGCGCTGATCACCGGGATCATCACCCACAAGAAAATCTTCAAGGACTTCTTCACCTTCCGCCCGCGCAAGGGCCAGCGCTCCTGGCTTGACGGGCACAACGCCGTGGGCGTGCTGGTGTTGCCGTTCCACCTGATGATCACCTACAGCAGCCTGGTGATTTTCATGAGCATGGTGATGCCGGCGAGCATCCTCGCCTCTTACGGCAATGACACACGTGCGTTTTTCAATGATGTGTTCCCGGCCACAGACAACGCGCCAGCCCTTGGCCAACCCGGGAAGCTGTTGCCGCTGGGGCCGATGTACCAGCAGGCGCGCGAGCAGTGGTCGGGCGGGCATGTCGGACGGCTGGTGGTGAATAATCCAAGCGATGTGAACGCCTCGGTCAATGTATTCCGCGCCGGGTCGGATCGAGTGGTGCACGACTTTGGCAGCACCGTCTCATTCAACGGCACTACCGGCGAGCTGCTGCGGGTCAGCGGTGAGCAGTCGCTGCCGGCGGCAATTGGTGGCAGCTTCTACGGTTTGCACATGGGCCACTTCGCCGGCCCGGTATTGCGCTGGCTGTACTTCATCTGCGGCCTGGCGGGCACCGCAATGATCGGCACCGGCCTGGTGATGTGGCTGGGCAAGCGCCAGCTCAAGCACGCCAAAACCGGTGTGATGCCCTTTGAACTGCGGCTGGTGGAAGTGCTGAACATCGCCAGCATGTCCGGCTTGATGATCGCCATCGCCTCCTTCTTCTGGGCCAATCGCCTGTTACCGGCCAGCTTTGCCGGGCGCTCGGACTGGGAAGTCCAAGCCTTCTTTATTGCCTGGGGCTTGAGCGTTGTGCATGCGATTGTCCGCCAGGGGCGCCGCGGCTGGGTTGAGCAATTGAGCGTGGGCGCGCTGCTGTTTATTGGCGTACCGGTGCTCAATGCGCTGACCACGTCCCAGCATTTGGGAATGTCCCTGGCCAACGGCGATTGGGCCATGGCGGGCTTCGACCTGACGTGCCTGGGCAGCGGCGTGTTCCTCGCCTGGGCTGCGTGGAAAATGCAGCACCGCCGCGTCCCTCAACCCAAGGCCGAACGCGCCCGGCCGTTGACCCTCAAGGGCGAGGTGAACTGAATGCTCCTGGCGCTGCTGCTGTGTTACGCAGGGTTTACCGCGTTGTGCCTGTCCATGGACCGGCACCATGGCGAACTGCTGCGCAGTAAACCCTCACCCCGTCGGCGCCTGGGTTTGCGCGTTGGTGGCTGGCTGCTGTTGGTCGTGTCGATCTGGCCGGCGGTGCGCGCAACCGGTTGGAGCCAGGGCCTGGTGGAGTGGTGCGCGGTGCTGATGCTCAGTGGGTTGCTGCTGGTGTTGCTGCTGCCGTATCGGCCAAGGCTGGCCTTGATCCTGGCGGGCGTCGGCCTGCTGGCCAGCCCGGTTGCGGCCTTCGCAACCCTTTGAGTCCACCGTTGATGATTTCCACGCCTCCCGAACATCAAGAGCAGCACGCAGACGCGGCAGGCGGCCGTGCGCATTTCCTGCAGGTGTTCCTGTCCCAGCGCTCGCAGATGGAAGCGCTGGTCAGTCGCCGGGTAGGGTGCCGTGCGACGGCGGCGGACCTGGTGCAGGATTTGTTCCTGCGCTTCTGGCGCCGGCCACTGGTGCAGGTCGAGGAACTCAGCACCTACCTGCTGCGCTGCGCCGGCAATATCGCCATCGATCACCTGCGTAGCGAAGGCGCCCGGGTGCGCAGCAGTGAAGGCTGGCTGCCGGAACAACAGGACAACCAGGGCTCCGAGCCTCAGGCCGCGCTGGAGGCGGGCAACGATCTGCGGCATGTCGAAGCGGCCTTGCGCAGCTTGCCGGAACGTACCCGGCAGATTTTTCTGCTCAACCGCATCCATGGCCGCAAGTACGCGGAAATTGCCAAAGCCATGGGCCTGTCCCAAAGTGCCGTGGAAAAACATATGATGCGCGCCCTCGAAGCCTGCAAGGCCAGCCTTCGTGAACCATCGCCAAGGAAAGCCCCGTGAACGCCACTGCCCGCGTCACCCCGACGCCCGACCAGGAACAGGCCGCATTGGCCTGGCTGAGCTTGTTGCACGACCAGCCCAGCAGTGGCGACCAGGCCACGTTCAGCCATTGGCTGCGGGCTGACCCGGCGCATGTCGAGGCCTATGCCCAGGCCCAGGTGCTGTGGGAATTGAGTGAAGTACCGGCCAGAACGTTGGCGGATGAGGATGCCCTGGCGCTGCAGGGTTACTTGAACGCGATGAATACCTCGAAACGCTCCAGCGTGCGGCGCTGGTCTGGCGCCCTGGCCATGGCCGCCTGCCTGCTGGTGATGATCTCGATGGGCGCCGGCTGGCAGCCGTCACGCTGGGTCGATGACTTCGGCGCGGATTACGTCACCGCGCCGGGTGAGGTGAAGACCGTGACCCTGGCCGATCAAAGCCAGGTCACCCTGGACGCCGACAGTGCGATCGCAGTGGATTTCAAGCATGGCGAGCGCCATATCCAGCTACGCCGTGGCGCCGGTTTTTTCAGTGTGACCCACACTGGCGAATCCTTTGTGGTCGAGGCCGGCAGCGGCGAAGCACGGGTGCTCGGCACGCAGTTCGAGGTGCGACTGCAACCGGCAGGTGCGCAGGTGACGGTGTTGTCCGGTCGGGTTGGGGTAACGCCGTCGAAGTATGCTCAGCAACAGATTCTGGCGGCCGGCCAACAAGTGGCCTACGCCGATGGTGTCGCCGATGAGCTGCACGCAGTCGACAGCGAGTCGCGCCTGGCTTGGCGCGACGGTTGGCTCAACTACTACAAGACGCCCCTGGCCGAAGTGGTGCAAGACCTCGGCCGCTACTATCCCGGTCGTATTCTCCTGCTCAATGACGACCTTGCCGCTCGGCGTGTCAGTGGCAGTTTCCCGAGCAAGGATCCCCAGGCGGTGCTCAATGCGCTGCAGGCGGTTTTGGGGTTCGAACAACACGCTCTGCTCGGTCGAATGATCGTACTGCGCTAGATACAGAGGGCTACGCTGCAATGGCGTAGCGCTGTCATTACTTGCACCCATCTCCCTTGAATACCCCAATGCCTTGGCACATCGGCGTCTGTGGGCCTTTCATTTAACCTTCATCGCAATCGCCAAAACCTGTAACCAAACCGTTACGTGATGCACGGATGATCCTCGGATTCCTGAGCAGGTGGTCAGGAAGATTGGTGGCGCTGTTCACCCAGCCCAAATCGCCAATACCTCCCCCATAACAACAGATGGATGCATGTAAGGGATCTACTCGTGACCTACAACAAACTCTATGCCCTGCTTTTAGCATCGGGCCTGGGCGGCTTTGCGCCGCTGGTTCTGGCAGACGACTCCCAGGATGTCGGTTCGGTGCACGTTGCCGGCGAACGTACCCTGGGCACCGGCCACATGATTCAGGAAGAAAGCGCCAAGGCCCGGTCCACCGTGACCAAGGAAGCCATGGACGAAATGTCCCCGACGGCCAACGCCATCGACAAGCTCAAGTACACGCCGGGCATCAACGTTTCGAACGATGACGCCAGCGGCATGAGTGGCACCAGTTTCACCATGCGCGGCATGAACTCCGACCAGGTCGGGGTTTCCATGGACGGCGTGCCGATCAACGACTCCGGCAGCTATGGCGTGTACGCCAACCAGTTGGGCGATCCGGAAAACGTCGGCGAAGTGTTTGTTACCCAGGGCTCCTCCGAAGCGGACGGCCCACATATTGGTTCCAGCGGCGGCAATATCGGCATGGTCACGATCCGGCCGACCAAAGAGCCAGGCTTGTTCGTCAAACAATCCATCGGCTCGAACCACCTGACAAAGTCTTTCGCACGGCTCAACACCGGCGACCTGGGCGGCTTCAAGAGCTGGGTCTCGGCCTCTCACACCGAAGGCGACAAGTGGCGCGGCAAGGGCACTGTGCGCGGTGACAAGGTGGAGTGGAGCACGCTGTTCGAAGACGACAATGGCAACTCCAGCAACTTCACCATGAAGTACAACAAGCAGGAAAACTATAACTACAACACCCTGAGCAAGGCCCAGTTCCAACAACAGGGGCGGCGCCTGGATTACTCGGAAACCCCGGTCTACAAAAACGGCTTGCTGTCGTCTTCCTACAAGCTCAACCGCAACCCTTTCGAAAGTGTCATGACCACCTTCACCCAGCGCTGGCGCCTGCGTGATGACCTGGCCCTGACAGTTGCGCCTTACTACTACTGGGGCAATGGCGGCAGTTTCAGCGGCCAGACCGCGACCAACCTGGGGCCGAAGTCCGACAAGGCCGGTAACTACGACCTGGGTAACCTCCAGTCGGCCAACTACTACCGGCCGTCGTGGACCGAAACCTGGCGCCCTGGCGTCACGGTCAAAATGAAATGGGACATCAACGAGGAGCACAGCCTGGATTACGGTTACTGGTACGAGCGCGCTCGCCAGCGCCAGACCCAGCCGTATATCGGGATCAACAGCGAAGGTGCACCGGACGACATCTGGGGTGATTACAACAGCGGCGGCCAGGTGGTCGACAAGAACGGCAAGACCGTCCAGGGCCGTCACCAGTACACCGTGACCCCGGCCCAGAAACTATGGGTGCAGGACAGCTGGCAAGCCACCCCAGACCTGAGTTTTGTCGGCGGGCTGGCGTACCAGTACGTCGAGCGTGACGGCGACAACCTGGGCAGCCTGTACGACAAGCCGGAAAAGCGTAACGCCCGCTACCATCAGTTCCTGCCGAACTTCAGTGCCAAGTACCAGGTCGACGAGAGCAACCAGGCGTTCTACAACGTCACCCGCAACATGCGCACCCCGCAGAACTACGTGCTGTACAACAAGGGTGACTCCCTCAACCTCAACCCCGAGCTGAGCTGGAACCAGGAACTGGGCTGGCGCTACACCGAAGAAAAAATGGCCTTGAGCGCCACCCTGTTCTACATCACCTTCAAGGATCGCCAGCTCTCGACCACCGACTTGAACGGTGACTACGTGATGGCCAACGTCGGTGACGTGACCAACAAAGGCCTGGAGCTGGAGTGGAGCGGCCTGCTGCCATACAACTTCAACTACTACGCGTCGTACACCTATACCCAGTCCGAGCAGCAGGACGATTTTGTCAGCAAGAACGTGCTGTTGCCGACCAAGGGCAACCAGTTGGCCAACGTGCCGGAAAACATGCTCAACCTGGTGTTTGGGTATGACGACAAACGCTACTACGGCAACATTGCCGGCAAGTATGTCGGGGCGTTCTACGGCGATTTGACCAACAACGAGAAAATCTCCGGGCGCACCGTGTTTGACCTCAACGCCGGTATCTACTTGCCGGTGGACAAGAAGGTCTTCAAGTCGGCCGCGCTGCGCTTCTCGATGCTCAACGTGTTTGATAAGGAATACTTGAGCTCGGCGCGCACCGTGTCGTTCAACTCGGCGCCGGTAAATGGCCTGGCGGCCAGCTCGGCGTATTACAACGTGGGTGAAGAGCGGACGGCGATGGTTTCCCTGGAAGCCAATTTCTAGGGTTCTATACGGTTATGAATGGCCGCGAATGGCCTGTGGCGAGGGAGCTTGCTCCCGCTGGGGCGCGAAGCGCCCCTAAACCCGGCAATCGGGTTCAACCTGGAGGAACCCGGGCGCCTGTTTTGGGGCTGCTGCGCAGCCCAGCGGGAGCAAGCTCCCTCGCCACAGGTTCTGGTGCAGGCCGCACGGTCTGGCTTACTTCAGCGCGGCCATGATCGCTTCAGGGTTGTAGTCGCGAATCAGCGTGCCGTTCACGTCCACAAATGGAATACCGCCGCCGCCCAGTGCCTCGTACGCCTTGCGCGCCTGGGCGTCCTTCTCGATATCAAACGCCTGGTAGGGAATCCCCTTGGAATCCAGAAAGCGCCGGATCTGTTTGCAGTAGCCACACCACTCGGTGGAATACAGCACCACGCGCGCCGCCGCGCGTGTCTGCTCCGGCACCACCTGGGAGGGGTTGAACAGCCGCTCGATCTTGCCCCAGTTCTGGAAAACCACCACCACCAGCAACACCAGCAGGACTTTCTTCAGAACCCCGCCCAGCATCAGTTGCGACGCTTGAGCTGGTCGGTCAACTGGGTCGGCAGGCCCTTGATGATCAAGGTGCCGGCGGCCTCGTCGTATTCGATCTTGTCGCCCAACAGGTGCGCTTCAAAGCTGATGGACAAGCCTTCGGCGCGGCCGGTGAAACGGCGGAACTGGTTCAGGGTGCGTTTATCCGCCGGGATTTCCGGCGACAGGCCGTAGTCCTTGTTGCGGATGTGATCGTAGAAAGCTTTTGGCCGATCTTCATCGATCAACCCGGACAGCTCTTCCAGGCCCATTGGCTCGCCGAGCTTGGCCTGGCTGCTGGCGTAGTCCACCAGAGTCTTGGTTTTCTCGCGGGCGGACTCGTCCGGCAGATCCTCGCTTTCAACGAAGTCGCTGAAGGCCTTGAGCAGGGTGCGGGTTTCGCCCGGGCCGTCGACGCCTTCCTGGCAGCCGATAAAGTCGCGGAAGTACTCCGAGACCTTCTTGCCGTTCTTGCCCTTGATAAAGGAGATGTACTGCTTGGACTGCTTGTTGTTCTGCCACTCGGACACGTTGATCCGCGCCGCGAGGTGCAGTTGGCCAAGATCGAGGTGGCGTGACGGCGTCACGTCCAACTGGTCGGTCACTGCCACGCCTTCACTGTGGTGCAGCAGGGCGATCGCCAGGTAATCGGTCATGCCCTGTTGATAGTGGGCAAACAGCACGTGGCCGCCGGTGGAGAGGTTGGACTCCTCCATCAGCTTCTGCAGGTGTTCCACGGCAATACGGCTGAAGGCGGTGAAATCCTTGCCACCGTCGAAATATTCCTTCAACCAGCCACTGAACGGATGCGCGCCGGACTCGGCATGGAAAAAGCCCCAAGCCTTGCCTTGTTTGGCGTTGTAGCTCTCGTTGAGGTCGGCAAGCATGTTCTCGATCGCGGCCGACTCGGCAAGCTCGGAGTCGCGGGCGTGGAGAACTGCAGGGGTGCCGTCGGGTTTTTTGTCGATCAGGTGGACGATGCAATGACGGATCGGCATGGGCTTCTCGGCTGGTTGAAGGGGAGTGGTCGGGCTCCCGGAAAAAGTCGCCAGTGTACCGCACCCGCTGGGGATGGCGCTGTTCGGAGGGCGTTTTGAGCGCCATCCGACGGGCCATATGCCTTTTTTTCACGGTTTAGAGCGATAAAGCTGACCAAATGGGTATGTTGAGGCGGATATTTCCCCGTCTCTGTGCTAGTTTTGCCCCGTCTTACGCGCAGTCTGGGCGTTAAGCGTGCATTCAGCATTTGTCAGGTCGAACCAAACCCGGTTTCAGGTATCTATAACCCCGATCTCCGTGGTTATAGCCCTAGGGTGCCAGGCCTTGATGGCAGGGCTCGATGGCTGACACTGCACTCTGCAATCCAAATGAATTTGATAGGGAAGGAACACCACAATGGCTATTACTAAAGACCAACTGATCGCTGATCTGGCTGAATCCACTGGCGCCACCAAAGTTCAAGTGCGTGCAGTGATTGAACAACTGAGCCAGATCGTTGCTGATCAGCTGGAAAACGGCGGCGAAATCACTCTGCCAGGCGTTGGCAAACTGAAAGTGACCGAGCGTCCTGCCCGTACTGGCCGTAACCCTTCGACTGGCGCTGCCATCGAAATCGCTGCCAAGAAAGTTATCAAGCTGGTTGTGGCAAAAAGCCTGACCGACGCTGTTAACAAGTAAGACGCAGCAAAAAAAACCGTGCTCCGGAGCGATCCGGGCACGGTTTTTTGTTGCTCGCGGTTTTGTTTTTAACGGTAGGAGCGAGCTTGCTCGCGAAGGTCGTCAACGATAACGCGGGGAATCTGATACCCCGCGGCGCCTGTTGGTTTTTCGCGAGCAAGCTCGCTCCTACAGGTTTTAGTCCTTGCGCGCCCAGCGCTGGCGCCACACCTGTTGCTCGCTCGGGGTCTGGAAAGTCCAGGCGACGAAGCGGCTCTGCTTCTGGCCCTGGGACATCTCCACCACCTGGCTCTCCAGCACACCGGCCTTTTTCAGCGCAGTCTGAATGGCCGGCAGGTTTGACGCTTTCGACACCAGGGTGCTGAACCACAGTACTTTATGTTGGAAATGCGCGCTTTCAGCGATCAGCTGCGTCACAAACCGCGCTTCACCGCCTTCACACCACAATTCCGCCGACTGGCCACCGAAGTTTAGTACCGGCAACTTGCGTTTCGGATCAGCCTTGCCCAGTGCACGCCATTTACGTTCGCTGCCCTTGGTCGCTTCATCCATGGAGGCGTGGAAGGGCGGGTTGCACATGGTCAGGTCAAACCGCTCGCCCGGCTCCAGCAGCCCCAGCAGGATCTGCTTGGGATTGGTTTGCTGGCGCAGCTGGATGGCCTTGTTCAGCCCGTTGGACTGCACGATCGCCTTGGCGGCAGCCACGGCCGTCGGGTCGACTTCAGAACCGAGGAAATTCCAGCGGTACTCGCTGTAGCCGATCAACGGATAGACGCAGTTGGCGCCCATGCCGATATCCAGCACCTTCACCGGCGCGCCACGGGGGATCACGCCTTCGTTGACGCTGGCCAGCAGGTCGGCGAGGAAGTGCACGTAGTCGGCCCGGCCCGGTACCGGTGGGCACAGGTAGTCAGCCGGGATGTCCCAGTGATTGATGCCATAGAACGCCTTGAGCAACGCCCGGTTGAACACCCGTACCGCGTCGGGGCTGGCGAAGTCGATGCTTTCCTTGCCGTACGGGTTGATGATCACGAATTGCGCCAGTTCCGGCGTGGTCTTGATCAGCGCCTGGAAGTCGTAACGGCCCTGGTGGCGGTTACGCGGGTGCAAGGTGGCCTCTTTGCGCGGAACGACGGGCTTGGCCGGCGTGGTGGATTTAGGCTTCTTGCGCGGTGCTTTGGGTGTGCTGGGGGCGGTCATGGGCTGCGTCGATTCTGCGTTTGTTTCAAAAGTGGCGGGTATTGTCACACATTCCGGGCGAGGCCCGGTGATCGTTCCCACGCTCTGCGTGGGAATGCCGCATTGGACGCTCTGCGTCCCCAGGTTCGCGCAAGACTCAAGTCTGTAACGCAGAGCGTCACGGGATGCATCCCCACGCAGAGCGTGGGAATGATCAGTGGCCGCCCATAAAAAAAGAGACCCGAAGGTCTCTTTTTTCACACGGGCTGCCCCTTACAGGCTGGAAATCCGCGCATGCTGCTCCGCCAGCTTGCCCAAAGCCTGTTCAGCCTCAGCCAGTTTGGCGCGTTCTTTCTCGATCACTTCAGCCGGCGCCTTGTCGACGAACGCCGCGTTGGACAGCTTGCCGCCCACCCGCTGCACTTCGCCTTGCAGGCGCAGGATTTCCTTGTCCAGGCGCGCCAGTTCGGCACCTTTGTCGATCAGGCCGGCCATCGGCACCAGCACTTCCATCTCGCCAACCAGTGCGGTGGCGGACAGCGGTGCTTCGGCGTCAGCGGCCAATACGGTGATCGACTCCAGCTTCGCCAGCTTCTTGAGCAGCGCATCGTTCTCGGTGAGGCGACGCTGATCTTCGGCGCTGGCGTTCTTCACGAACACGGCCAGTGGCTTGCCCGGACCGATGTTCATCTCGGCGCGAATGTTGCGCGTGCCCATCATCAGGGTCTTGAGCCATTCGATGTCGCTTTCGGCCGCCTCATCAATGCGGGCTTCGTTGGCCACCGGCCAAGGTTGCAGCATGATGGTCTTGCCGTCTTTGCCGGCCAGCGGCGCGATGCGCTGCCAGATTTCTTCGGTGATGAACGGCATGAACGGATGCGCCAGGCGCAACGCCACTTCCAGTACGCGTACCAGGGTGTGACGGGTGCCGCGCTGACGTTCGATCGGCGAGTTCTCGTCCCACAGCACGGGCTTGGACAGTTCCAGGTACCAGTCGCAATACTGGTTCCAGATGAACTCGTACAAGGCCTGTGCCGCCAGGTCGAAGCGGAACTGGTCGAGTTGACGGGTCACTTCGGCTTCGGTGCGCTGCAACTGGGAGATGATCCAGCGATCCGCCAGGGACAGCTCGATGGCCTCGCCGTTCTGGCCGCAGTCTTCGCCTTTATCCAGCACGTAGCGCGCGGCGTTCCAGATCTTGTTGCAGAAGTTGCGGTAGCCTTCGACGCGGCCCATGTCGAACTTGATGTCGCGACCGGTGGACGCCAGCGAGCAGAAGGTGAAGCGCAGGGCATCGGTGCCGTAGCTGGCGATGCCGTCAGCGAACTCGTCGCGGGTCTGCTTCTCGATCTTCTTCGCCAGTTTCGGCTGCATCAGGCCCGAGGTGCGTTTCTGCACCAGGGTTTCCAGGTCGATGCCGTCGATGATGTCCAGCGGGTCCAGGACGTTGCCCTTGGACTTGGACATCTTCTGGCCCTGGCCATCACGCACCAGGCCGTGCACGTACACGGTCTTGAATGGTACCTGCGGGGTGCCGTCTTCGTTTTTCACCAAGTGCATGGTGAGCATGATCATCCGGGCAACCCAGAAGAAAATGATGTCGAAGCCGGTGACCAGCACGTCGGTGGAGTGGAATTTCTTCAGGAATTCGGTCTGTTGCGGCCAGCCCAAGGTGGAGAACGTCCACAGGCCCGAGCTGAACCAGGTGTCCAGTACGTCGTTGTCCTGTTGCAGTGCCACGTCCGGGCCGAGGTTGTGCTTGGCACGTACTTCGGCTTCGTCGCGACCCACGTAGACCTTGCCCGACTCGTCGTACCAGGCCGGAATCCGGTGGCCCCACCACAGCTGGCGGCTGATGCACCAATCCTGGATGTCACGCATCCACGAGAAGTACATGTTTTCGTACTGCTTGGGCACGAACGCGATGCGGCCGTCTTCCACGGCGGCAATTGCCGGCTCAGCCAAAGGCTTGGTGGACACGTACCACTGGTCGGTCAGCCAAGGCTCGATGACAGTGCCGGAGCGGTCACCTTTCGGTACCTTCAGGGCGTGGTCGTCAACGCTCACCAGCAGGCCGGCAGCGTCGAAGGCGGCAACGATCTGCTTGCGTGCTTCGAAACGGTCGAGGCCGGCGTATTCAGCCGGGATCTTGCCGTCGATGCTTTCGTTCAGCGTGCCGTCGAGGTTGAACACCTGGCAGGCCGGCAGCACAGCGGCGTTCTTGTCGAAGATGTTCAGCAGCGGCAGGTTGTGGCGCTTGCCGACTTCATAGTCGTTGAAATCGTGGGCCGGGGTGATTTTCACGCAGCCGGTGCCGAATTCAGGGTCGCAGTAGTCGTCCGCGATGATCGGGATGCGACGGCCAACCAGCGGCAGCTCAACGAACTTGCCGATCAGCGCCTGATAGCGCTCGTCGTTCGGGTTAACCGCGACAGCGGCGTCGCCAAGCATGGTTTCCGGACGGGTGGTGGCGACGATCAGGTAATCATTGCCTTCGGCGGTCTTGGCGCCGTCAGCCAACGGGTACTTGAGGTTCCACAGGAAGCCTTTCTCGTCGTGGTTTTCCACTTCAAGGTCGGAAATCGCCGTGTGCAGCTTGGTGTCCCAGTTGACCAGGCGCTTGCCGCGATAGATCAGGCCGTCTTCATGCAGGCGCACGAAGGCTTCCTTCACGGCTTCCGACAGGCCGTCGTCCATGGTGAAGCGCTCGCGGCTCCAGTCCACGGACGAGCCCAGGCGACGGATCTGACGGCTGATGTTGCCGCCGGACTGATCCTTCCATTCCCAGATTTTATCCAGGAATTTCTCGCGGCCCAGGTCGTGACGGTTCTGGCCGGTGGCTTCCAGTTGGCGTTCCACCAGCATCTGGGTGGCGATACCGGCGTGGTCGGTACCTGGCTGCCACAGGGTGTTGCGACCCTGCATGCGGCGGAAACGAATCAGGGCATCCATGATCGCATTGTTGAAGCCATGGCCCATGTGCAGGCTGCCAGTGACGTTCGGTGGCGGAATCATGATGGTGTAGGCATCGCCCGCGCCTTGCGGAGCGAAATAATTCTCGGACTCCCAGGTCTGGTACCAGGAAGTTTCAATAGCGTGCGGCTGGTAGGTCTTATCCATGCGCGGCGGGACCCTAGTTGGCATTAATTCAGGAAAGCCGACAAGTATAACGGGGGATAGTGGAGAGGGGTAGGAGCGAGCTTGCTCGCGAAAAACCTGAGGGCGGCGCGTTCATTCAGGATGTACGCGTTATCGTTCACGCCCTTCGCGAGCAAGCGCGCTCCCACAAGGAATATGTGGCAGCCTCAGTTCTGGTACTGGCTCAACAACCGCTCCATGCGCGCATCCAGTCGGCGCTTGATCTCGGTTTCGATATGCGGAGCAAAATCGTCGATCACGTCTTGCATGATCAGTTGCGCAGCGGCGCGCAGTTCGTTGTCCAGGTGCAGCAGCAGGGCGTCGGGCGCTTTCTCTGCGGCAGGCACGGCAACTGCTGGCACGGGTGCGGCTTGCTCCACCGGCGTTTCGACAGGTTCCGGCGCAACAGGCTTGCCACCGACCATATCGAACAGCAAAGGAATTTGTACGTCACCATTGACCGAATCGGTCAGCAGCGGCGGTTGCAGGTCATCATCACCGAGCAGCTTGCGGATCGACTCAAGGTCATCCAGCAGGTGATCAGAGTCTTTTAGCGGGTTTGGAGTGTCCATCGTGTGCTCAAAGTCGTTGTAGCCGGTGATCTTGCAGAGAATAGCCCTGTTCGCGGTAGAAACGGAAACTCTCCCGCGCGGCCTGACGAATAGCCGGGTCTTCCACCACCACTTCCGCCACTCGGGCAAAACCTTTGGCGAAGGCCGGTACTTTCAGGTCGAGGTTGACCAGCAGGTCTGTGTGATCGCCACAGCTGTCGCCCAAACCCAGCACCACCAGGCCTTCCGGCTCTGATTCGGCGGGGCCGTGGGGCACGAAGCTTTCGCCCTTGAAGCGCCACAGGCGGGCGTCGAGGTCGTCACGCTGGGCGGCATCGCTGCAATGCAGGTAGATACGGTGGCCCATACGCCAGGCTTTTTCGGTGAGCTTGCAGGCAAAGTCCAGGCGCGCGGAAGGATCGGCGCTGGGCAATATATAGAAGTCGACTTGGGTCATTGGGGGTCCTGATAGCCGCGCCGCATGTGTAAATACTGTCTGATCGACCACCACGAAAACCCCGTAGCAGCTGTCGAGCCTGAGCGAGGCTGCGTTGCGGTGTGTCAGATACTCCGCTGACGCAGCCTCGCCGGGGCTCGGCAGCTGCTACGGTCGGGGCGGCGTTGGAATTGCCGCCCCGGGGTCGTCAGTTTCAGGCTTTGGCGCGGTCCAGCAGGTACTGGGTCAGCAATGGAACCGGACGGCCAGTGGCGCCCTTGTCCTTGCCGCCGCTGGTCCAGGCAGTGCCGGCGATGTCCAGGTGCGCCCAGTTGAAGTTCTTGGCAAAGCGCGACAGGAAGCACGCAGCGGTGATAGTGCCGGCTTTCGGGCCACCAATGTTGGCGATGTCGGCGAACGGGCTGTCCAGCTGTTCCTGGTACTCATCGAACAGCGGCAGTTGCCAGGCGCGGTCGTCTGCAGCCTGGCCGGCGCTGAGCAGTTGGCCGATCAGTTCGTCGTTGTTGCCCAGCAGGCCCGATGTGTGGGCGCCCAGGGCAACCACGCAGGCACCGGTCAGGGTGGCGATGTCGATCACGGCTTGCGGCTTGAAGCGCTCGGCGTAGGTCAGGGCGTCGCACAGCACCAGGCGGCCTTCGGCGTCGGTGTTGAGGATTTCCACGGTCTGGCCGCTGAGGGTGGTGACGATGTCGCCCGGACGGGTCGCGCCGCCGCTCGGCATGTTCTCGGCGCAGGCCAGGATGCACACCAGGTTGATCGGCAGCTTGAGTTCCAGCACGGCACGCAGGGTGCCGAACACGCTGGCGGCGCCGCCCATGTCGTACTTCATCTCGTCCATGCCCAGGCCCGGCTTGAGGCTGATGCCGCCGGTGTCGAAGGTGATGCCTTTGCCGACCAGGGCAAATGGCTTCTCGGACTTCTTGCCGCCGTTGTATTGCATCACGATCAGGCGTGGCGGCTGATCGCTGCCCTGGCCCACGGCATAGAACGAGCCCATGCCCAGTTCCTTGATCTTCTTCTCGTCCAGGACTTCGACTTTCAGGCTCTTGAATTCCTTGCCCAGCGCCTTGGCTTGCTCGCCCAGGTAGGTTGGGTGGCAGATATTCGGTGGCAGGTTGCCCAGGTCACGGGTGAATGCCATGCCGCCGGCGATGGCCTGGGCGTGGGTCACGGCGCGTTCGACTTCAGCCTGGGCGGCCTTGATGGTCAGCAAGGTGACTTTTTTCAGGGCGCGGGGTTCGGCCTTGGTGCTCTTGAACTGGTCGAAGACGTAGCCGCCATCCAGCAGGCTTTCGGCCAGCAGGCGGGTCTTGCCGTAGCTGTCGCGGCCCTTGACCACGATTTCGTCCAGCGCCAGGGCTGCATCGGTGCCGCCCAGGCCCTTGAGGGTAGTGAGGATGCCGCTGATGATCTTGCGGAACGGACGGTCGCCCAGTTCGGCGTCTTTACCAACGCCCACCAGCAATACGCGGTCGGCTTTAAGGTTAGGCAGACTTTGCAGCAGCAGGCTCTGGCCCACTTTGCCGGCCAGGTCACCGCGCTTGAGGACCGCGCTGATGGCGCCGCCGCTCAGTTCGTCCAGTTGCTTGGCGGCAACGCCCAGCTTGCGGCCTTCGCCGACAGCGACCACGAGGGTGGCGGTTTTCAACGTTTCGGGGCTAACGCTTTTTACAACCAGTTCCATTTTCGGGTCCCTTATAAAGGTCAGTGAGCCAGGAGTCTGTACTCCGGCTTGTAAGCTTGGCAGCCTGTAGGCCGCCCGCGACAAAGGCCGCAGTTTGAACCTCGCCGCCCGAGCCTGACAACCCTTGTGGGCAGCTTTGTGCACGCGTATGAGCAAGCTCCGTGACAGGTGCGGTCAATCACAGGATAATGCGCCATCTTTTTAGCCGGCCTGCAGCAATGGGTCGTCTCGATATGCTTGCTTGTTTGGCCGCCTTAGCCTGACAACCCTGGAGTGTCTGGTTTGATCGTCTTCCGTTATCTGTCCCGCGAAGTCCTGTTGACCCTGAGTGCCGTAAGTGCGGTATTGCTGGTCATCATCATGAGTGGTCGCTTCGTCAAATACCTCGCCCAGGCTGCCTCGGGTGCCCTGGATCCGGGTTCGCTGTTCCTGATCATGGGCTTTCGCCTGCCGGGCTTCCTGCAGCTGATTCTGCCATTGGGCCTGTTTCTCGGGATCTTGCTGGCCTACGGCCGCTTGTACCTTGAAAGCGAAATGACCGTGCTGTCGGCCACCGGCATGAGCCAGCAGCGTCTGCTGGCCATGACCATGGTCCCGGCCACCGGTATCGCCCTGGTCGTGGCCTGGTTGAGCCTGAGCCTGGCGCCCCAGGGTGCCTTGCAGTTCCAGCTGGTGCTCAACAAACAGGACGCCATGACCGAATTCGACACCCTGGAGCCGGGTCGCTTTCAAGCGCTCAACGACGGCACCCGGGTGACCTACACCGAACAACTGTCGGATGATCGTGCCAACCTGGGCGGTGTGTTCATCTCCCAGAAAAACCTCGGCCAGAACCAGAAAGACCGTGGCATTTCGATTCTGGTGGCCGACAAGGGACGTCAGGAAGTGCGCCCGGACGGCAGCCGCTACCTGATCCTGGAGGACGGCTATCGCTATGACGGCAGCCCCGGCCAGGCCGATTACCGCGCAATCAAGTACGACACCTATGGTGTGATGCTGGCCCGGCCGGATGTCAGTGACGAGGTCACCGACCGTGACGCGATCCCGACGCCAGACCTGATCGGCAGCAAGGAATTGCGCTCGATCGCCGAGCTGCAATGGCGGATTTCCCTGCCGCTGCTGGTGTTTATCGTGACCTTGATGGCGGTACCGCTGTCCCGGGTCAACCCGCGCCAGGGCCGTTTCCTCAAGCTGTTGCCGGCGATTCTGCTTTATATGGCCTACCTGACCATCCTGATTTCCGCCCGTGGCTCCCTGGAGAAGGGCAAGCTGCCGCCGGCGCTTGGGTTGTGGTGGGTCCACGGGGTCTTCCTGGCCATTGGCCTGGGCCTGCTTTATTGGGAACCGATGCGGTTGAAGATGCGGAGTCGTCGCAGCGTGAAGGAGATGGCTCGTGGTTAAGCTCGACCGCTACATTGGTAGCAGCGTCCTGGTCGCAATCCTTGCGGTATTGGGCATTATTCTGGGTTTGGCCTCGTTGTTCGCCTTCATTGATGAAGTCGGCAACGTCAGCGATACCTACACCGTTACCGACGTTCTGAGCTACGTGGCGCTGACGGCGCCCCGTCGTCTCTACGACATGATGCCGATGGCAGCGCTGATCGGCTGCCTGATTGGCCTGGGCAGCCTGGCCAGCAACAGCGAACTGACCATCATGCGTGCGGCGGGTGTTTCCATCGGCCGCATCGTGTGGGCGGTCATGAAGCCCATGCTGTTGCTGATGGCCGTCAGCGTGTTGATCGGCGAGTACGTTGCGCCTCCGGCTGAATCCACGGCCCAGGCCAATCGTGCCCTGGCCCAGGGTTCGGGGGATGCCCAGAGCTCCAAGCATGGTCTGTGGCACCGCCAGGGTGAGGAATTTATCCACATCAACGCCGTGCAGCCAGGCGGCTTGCTGGTGGGCGTGACCCGCTACCACTTCGATAAAGAACGCCACCTGTTGTCGTCCAGCTTCGCCAAACGTGCGCAGTATGGCGACGAAAAGTGGCAACTGAGCGATGTGACCACCACCTATTTCCGTGACATCGGCAAGGGCGCGGCGTCGAGCACTGAAGTGATCAATGTGCCGACGGAGCAGTGGGATATTGCCCTCAAGCCCGAACTGCTGAACACCGTGGTGATGATCCCGGAAAGCCTGCCAATCTCTGGCCTGTGGAGTTATATCCATTACCTTAAGGACCAGGGCTTGAACAACGGTCGTTACTGGCTGGCGTTTTGGGTCAAGGTGTTGCAGCCGGTGGTGACCGCTGCCCTGGTGCTGATGGCGATTTCGTTCATCTTTGGCCCGTTGCGTTCCGTAACCCTCGGCCAGCGCGTGTTTACCGGCGTGTTGGTGGGCTTCACGTTCCGTATTGCCCAGGACCTTCTCGGGCCGTCCAGCCTGGTATTCGGCTTCTCGCCGTTGTTTGCGGTGCTGGTGCCCACGGCTATTTGCGCCGTGGCCGGCCTCTGGCTGTTGCGTCGGGCCGGTTGAGCCCGCGCTTATGAACAAAAAATGCCCCGTTCGAACGATCGGGGCATTTTTGTTCTTGGTCACCATGGATGACGTCAGGTCTGCGCATCAGGTACAATTCCCGGCTATTTTTCAGCGGGCAGTCTGCCTGCAGCCTTTTTGAGTGTTGATCCGTGAGTGATTTGAGTCATATCCGCAATTTCTCCATCATCGCCCACATTGACCATGGCAAGTCGACGCTGGCCGATCGATTTATCCAGATGTGCGGCGGCCTTGCCGAGCGTGAAATGGAAGCCCAGGTGCTGGACTCCATGGACCTCGAGCGCGAGCGCGGGATCACCATCAAGGCCCACAGCGTTACTCTGTATTACACCGCCAAAGACGGTATCAAGTACCAGCTCAACTTCATTGACACCCCGGGCCACGTCGACTTCACCTATGAAGTCAGCCGTTCCCTGGCCGCCTGTGAAGGTGCGTTGCTGGTCGTGGACGCGGGCCAGGGCGTTGAAGCCCAGTCCGTAGCCAACTGCTACACCGCCATCGAGCAAGGCCTGGAAGTGATGCCGGTGCTGAACAAGATCGACCTGCCGCAGGCCGATCCGGACCGCGTCAAGGAAGAGATCGAGAAGATCATCGGCATTGACGCCACCGACGCCGTCGAGTGCAGCGCCAAGACCGGCCTGGGCGTCGACGAAGTGCTCGAGCGCCTGGTCAAGACCATTCCCGCGCCTACCGGCAACTACGAAGATCCGCTGCAAGCGTTGATCATCGACTCCTGGTTCGACAACTACCTGGGCGTTGTTTCCCTGGTACGCGTGCGCCACGGCCGTGTGAAGAAGGGCGACAAGATCCTGGTCAAATCCACCGGCAAGATCCACCTGGTGGACAGCGTTGGTGTATTCAACCCGAAGCACACCGCGACCACTGATCTGAAAGCCGGTGAAGTGGGCTTCATCATCGCCGGTATCAAGGACATCCACGGTGCACCGGTAGGTGACACCCTGACCTTGAGCTCCACCCCTGACGTCGATGTGCTGCCGGGCTTCAAACGCATCCAGCCGCAGGTTTACGCCGGCCTGTTCCCGGTCAGCTCCGATGACTTCGAGGACTTCCGCGAAGCCCTGCAGAAGCTGACCCTCAACGACTCGTCGTTGCAGTACACCCCGGAAAGCTCCGACGCCCTGGGCTTCGGCTTCCGCTGCGGGTTCCTGGGCATGCTGCACATGGAAATCATCCAGGAGCGCCTCGAGCGCGAATACGACCTGGACCTGATCACCACCGCGCCGACGGTTATTTTTGAACTGGCGCTGAAAACCGGTGAAACGATTTACGTCGACAACCCGTCCAAGCTTCCGGATCTGTCTTCCATCGAAGACATGCGCGAACCGATCGTGCGGGCCAATATTCTTGTGCCGCAAGAACACCTGGGCAACGTCATTACCCTGTGTATCGAAAAGCGTGGCGTACAACACGACATGCTGTTCCTCGGTACCCAGGTGCAAGTGACCTACGATTTGCCGATGAACGAAGTGGTCCTGGACTTCTTCGATCGTCTCAAATCCACCAGCCGCGGCTATGCTTCGCTGGATTACCATTTTGATCGTTACCAATCAGCTAATCTGGTGAAGCTGGATGTGCTGATCAACGGCGACAAGGTCGATGCCCTGGCGCTGATCGTGCACAAGGACAACGCGCACTACAAAGGTCGCCAGTTGACCGAAAAGATGAAAGAACTGATTCCGCGCCAGATGTTCGACGTCGCGATCCAGGCCGCCATCGGCGGGCAGATCATTGCACGGACTTCCGTCAAGGCACTCAGAAAGAACGTACTGGCCAAATGCTATGGCGGCGACGTCAGCCGTAAGCGCAAGCTGCTCGAGAAGCAAAAGGCCGGTAAAAAACGCATGAAGCAAGTGGGCAACGTGGAAATTCCACAAGAAGCCTTCCTTGCGGTGCTCAGGTTGGATAGTTAGGTCCTATGTCACTAAATTTCCCGCTGTTGCTGGTCATTGCCGTCGCCGTTTGCGGTCTCCTGGCATTGCTCGATCTGATTTTCTTCGCCCCGCGTCGCCGGGCTGCCATCGCGTCCTATCAGGGCAGCGTCAGCCAGCCCGATGTGGCGGTGGTCGAGAAGCTGAACAAAGAGCCAATGCTGGTTGAATACGGCAAGTCGTTCTTCCCGGTGTTGTTCATCGTGCTGGTGCTGCGTTCGTTCCTGGTGGAACCGTTTCAGATTCCTTCGGGATCGATGAAACCTACCCTGGACGTGGGCGACTTCATCCTGGTGAACAAGTTTTCCTACGGGATCCGCTTGCCGGTGATCGACAAGAAAGTCATCGAAATCGGTGACCCGCAGCGCGGCGATGTGATGGTGTTCCGTTACCCAAGCGACCCGAACGTCAACTACATCAAGCGTGTAGTGGGCCTGCCGGGTGACGTGATTCGCTACACCAGCGACAAGCGCCTGTTCGTCAATGGCGAGTCGGTGGCAGAAAAACTGATCGGTTCCGAGCCGAACACCCTGGGCAGCGCCGAGTTGTACCAGGAGAAACTCGGAGCGGTAGAGCACGAAATCCGCAAGGAAATGAGCCGCTACCGTTCGCCGCCTGACAACCAATGGACAGTGCCTGCCGGGCATTACTTCATGATGGGCGACAACCGCGACAACTCCAATGACAGCCGCTACTGGGATGACCCCAATATTCCCAAGGACCTGCTGGGCATGGTCCCCGACCAGAATATCGTCGGCAAGGCCTTCGCGGTCTGGATGAGTTGGCCGGAACCCAAGCTCAGCCACCTGCCGAACTTCTCGCGGGTCGGGCTGATCAAGTAATCCATGCGGCGCTGTGAACACAGCGCCGAATGCTTTTCTGGGGCTTGGACAAAGTCCGGCTCCATGCAGCAACCACCAGGATTTGAATTTGAACACAGCGTTAATCGTCGCAGGCCACCGGTGCCTCGAACTGAATGTGGGTAAACCGTGAGCGTTTCTCTAAGCCGTCTCGAGCGTCAGCTCGGTTACACCTTCAAGGATCAGGAATTGATGATCCTTGCCCTCACACACCGCAGTTTTGCCGGGCGTAACAACGAGCGCCTGGAATTCCTCGGTGATGCCATCCTCAATTTCGTCGCCGGCGAAGCCCTGTTCAATCGCTTCCCGCTGGCCCGCGAAGGCCAGTTGTCGCGCTTGCGTGCGCGCCTGGTGAAAGGCGAGACCCTGGCCGTACTGGCCCGTGGTTTCGACCTGGGCGATTACCTGCGCCTGGGCTCCGGCGAGCTGAAGAGCGGCGGTTTCCGTCGTGAGTCGATCCTGGCCGACGCCCTGGAAGCACTGATTGGCGCGATCTACCTCGATGCGGGCATGGAAGCAGCCAAGGAGCGTGTTGTCGCTTGGCTGTCGACCGAGATCGAAAGCCTGACGCTGGTAGACACCAACAAAGATCCGAAGACCCGCCTGCAGGAATTCCTGCAGTCCCGTGGTTGCGACCTGCCGCGTTACGAAGTGGTGGATATCCAGGGTGAGCCGCATTGCCGAGTGTTCTTCGTCGAATGCGAAATCACCTTACTGAATGAAAAAAGCCGAGGTCAGGGTGTGAGCCGTCGTATTGCCGAACAGGTAGCGGCCGCTGCAGCACTGATTGCCCTGGGCGTGGAGAATGGCCATGACTGATTCAACCGCAACTCGCTGTGGCTATGTTGCCATCGTCGGCCGTCCGAACGTGGGCAAGTCCACGTTGCTGAACCACATCCTGGGACAGAAGCTGGCGATCACCTCGCGCAAGCCTCAGACCACCCGCCACAACATGTTGGGCATCAAGACCGAAGGCGCCGTACAGGCGGTCTACGTTGATACCCCGGGCATGCACAAAGGCGGCGAAAAGGCCCTGAACCGCTACATGAACAAAACCGCTTCGGCGGCGTTGAAAGACGTCGACGTGGTGATCTTCGTGGTCGACCGCACCAAGTGGACCGACGAAGACCAGATGGTTCTGGAGCGCGTGCAGTACGTCACCGGCCCGTTGATCGTCGCGTTGAACAAAACCGACCGCATCGAAGACAAGGCCGAGCTGATGCCGCACCTGAGCTGGCTGCAGGAACAACTGCCGAACGCCCAGATCATGCCGATCTCGGCCCAGCACGGGCACAACCTTGAAGCCCTGGAGCGTGTGATCGCCGGTTACCTGCCGGAGAACGAGCACTTCTTCCCGGAAGACCAGATCACCGACCGCAGCAGCCGTTTCCTCGCCGCCGAACTGGTACGCGAGAAAATCATGCGCCAGATGGGCGCCGAGCTGCCGTACCAGATCACCGTCGAAATCGAAGAGTTCAAGCAGCAGGGCAAGACCCTGCATATCCACGCGTTGATCCTCGTTGAACGTGACGGCCAGAAGAAAATCATCATTGGCGACAAGGGCGAGCGCATCAAGCGCATCGGCACCGAAGCGCGCAAGGACATGGAATTGCTGTTTGATTCCAAGATCATGCTCAACCTGTGGGTGAAGGTTAAGGGTGGTTGGTCCGATGACGAGCGCGCGTTGCGTTCGTTGGGTTACGGCGACCTGTAGCAGGTCTCCGGAACACCGCAGGACAAATGTGGGAGCGGGCTTGCTCGCGAATGCAGTGGATCAGTCACTAGATGTGTTGACTGACACCCCGCATTCGCGAGCAAGCCCGCTCCCACATTGGATAGTCGTTGTTTTCCAGACCGTGTTCCCGCAGCGAGAACCCAATGTCCCAAACCCCACCCACCGGCCAACCCGCCTACGTCTTGCACAGCCGCGCCTATCGCGAGACCAGCGCCCTGGTGGACTTCCTCACGCCTCAAGGCCGGCTGCGCGCGGTCTTGCGCAGCGCCCGTGGCAAAGCCGGCACCCTGGCGCGGCCCTTCGTGGCCCTGGAGGTGGAGTTTCGTGGACGTGGCGAGCTGAAGAACGTCGGCCGCATGGAAGCCGCCGGCGCCTCCAACTGGCTTAACGGTGAGGCGCTGTTCAGTGGCCTCTACCTCAACGAATTGCTGATCCGCCTGCTGCCCGCCGAAGACCCACACCCCGGCGTCTTTGATCACTACGCCGCCACCTTGCTCGCCCTCGCCGAAGGCCGTCCCCTGGAACCGCTGCTGCGCGCATTCGAATGGCGCCTGCTGGATGACTTGGGCTACGGCTTCGAACTGAGCAACGACCTGCACGGCGACCCCATCGCCGCCGACGGCATGTACCGCCTGCAAGTGGACGCAGGCCTGGAGCGGGTCTACCTGCTGCAACCCGGCCTGTTCCAGGGCACCGAATTGCTTGCGATGAGCGAAGCCGACTGGACCGCCCCCGGCGCCTTGTCTGCCGCCAAGCGCCTGATGCGCCAGGCCCTGGCCGTGCATTTGGGCGGTCGGCCACTGGTCAGCCGCGAGTTGTTTCGAAAGCCCTGACATCCCCGTGTATGCTGTGCAGCGATTCCTTCCCTCTTCAGGAGCGCTTTTCGTGACCACCAGCAATCGCATTCTTCTCGGCGTGAACATCGACCACGTAGCCACCCTGCGCCAGGCCCGGGGCACCCGTTACCCGGACCCGGTCAAGGCCGCGCTGGACGCCGAAGAAGCGGGCGCCGACGGCATCACCGTGCACCTGCGCGAAGACCGCCGCCACATCCAGGAGCGCGACGTGCTGCTGCTCAAGGACGTGCTGCAAACCCGCATGAACTTCGAAATGGGCGTCACTGAAGAAATGATGGCGTTCGCCGAGCGCATCCGCCCGGCGCATATCTGCCTGGTGCCGGAAACCCGCCAGGAACTGACCACCGAAGGCGGCCTCGATGTGGCTGGCCAGGAAGCGCGGATCAAGGCTGCGGTAGAGCGCCTGTCGAAGATCGGCAGTGAAGTCTCGCTGTTCATCGACGCCGACGAGCGCCAGATCGAAGCTTCGCGCCGCGTCGGCGCCCCGGCCATCGAACTGCACACCGGCCGTTACGCCGACGCCACTACGCCGACTGAAGTTGCCGACGAATTGCAACGCATCATCGACGGCGTCAACTGCGGCCTGGGTGAAGGCCTGATCGTCAACGCCGGCCACGGCCTGCATTACCACAACGTCGAAGCCGTGGCTGCGATCAAGGGCATCAACGAGCTGAACATCGGCCATGCGCTGGTGGCGCACGCGCTGTTCGTCGGCTTCAAAGGCGCTGTCGCCGAGATGAAAGCCTTGATTCTGGCCGCTGCCAAACATTAAAAGAGCGCCGAAGACCCAATGTGGGAGCGGGCTTGCTCGCGAAGGCGGTGGGTCTGTTACTCATGCATCGTCTGACACGCCGCTTTCGCGAGCAAGCCCGCTCCCACACAAGCCCGCTCCCACATGTGGCAATGCGAACCCTTACTGTTTAGGTGATGCCGGTGTATGGTATCTGCCCTTTGCGGGTCTCGGACCCGCCGCAGATACGTGAGGTTGCTGTGTCCCAATCGTTTTCCCGTCGACAAATCCTGGGTGGTCTTGCCGGTCTCGCGGTAGTGGGCGTCGGTGCCGGTGGTGCTTACCGCTATTGGCTGGGCAAGGTCGCCGAGGCTGAGGCGGGGCATGATTACGAGTTGATCGCCGCGCCGCTGGACGTGGAACTGGTGCCGGGGCACAAGACCCAAGCCTGGGCGTTCGGCCCTTCGGCGCCGGGGACCGAGTTGCGGGTGCGTCAGGGTGAATGGCTGCGGGTGCGCTTTATCAACCACCTGCCGGTCGCCACCACCATTCACTGGCATGGCATTCGCCTGCCGCTGGAAATGGACGGCGTGCCGTACGTCTCGCAACTGCCGGTACTGCCGGGCGAATACTTCGACTACAAATTCCGCGTGCCCGATGCCGGCAGCTATTGGTATCACCCCCACGTGAACAGCAGCGAAGAACTGGGCCGTGGCCTGGTGGGCCCGCTGATCATCGAAGAGCGTGAACCCACCGGCTTCAAACACGAACGCACCTTGAGCCTGAAAAGCTGGCACGTGGACGAAGAGGGCGCCTTTGTGGCCTTCAGCATCCCGCGTGAAGCGGCCCGTGGCGGCACCGCCGGGCGCCTGTCGACCATCAACGGTGTTTCTCAGGCGGTGATCGATCTGCCGGCCGGGCAGATTACCCGCGTGCGCCTGCTCAACCTCGATAACACCCTGACGTATCGCATCAACATCCCCGACGTTGAAGCGCAGATCTATGCCCTGGACGGCAACCCCATCGAACCACGCCCGCTGGGCAAGGAATACTGGCTCGGCCCCGGCATGCGCATCTGCCTGGCGATCAAGGCGCCGGCGGCCGGTGAAGAACTGTCGATCCGCAACGGCCCGGTACGCCTGGGCACCTTCCGCTCGGTGGCCAGCACCGACACGGCGACCGAATGGCCGCCTGCGTTGCCCGCCAACCCGATTGCCGAGCCAGACCTGGCCAACGCCGAGAAACTCAACTTCAATTTCGAATGGGTGGGATCGGTCTCGGTGAACGTGGACAATGGCAAGCCGCCGAGCCTGTGGCAGATCAATGGCCAAGCCTGGGACATCACCGACAAGACCTGCGCCGACCGCCCGATTGCCAAGCTGGAGAAGGGTAAGAGCTACATTTTCGAATTGAAGAACATGACCCAGTACCAACACCCGATCCACCTGCACGGCATGAGTTTCAAGGTCATCGCCTCGAACCGCCACAAGGTGATTCCGTACTTCACCGACACCTACCTGCTGGGCAAGAACGAACGTGCCCGGGTGGCGCTGGTGGCGGATAACCCGGGTGTCTGGATGTTCCACTGCCATGTGATCGACCACATGGAAACCGGCCTGATGGCCGCCATCGAGGTGGCGTGATGCGCCAGTTTCGCCCCACGGCGATTATCGACCGCAGCCGCGACCAGGATTTCATGCGTGAAGCGCTGACCCTGGCCGCCCAAGGCGCCGCGCTGGGGGAAGTGCCGGTGGGCGCGGTGCTGGTGCAGGATGGAGAAATCATCGGGCGTGGCTTCAACTGTCCCATCAGCGGCAACGACCCCAGCGCGCATGCCGAGATGGTCGCGATCCGGGCCGCGGCCCAGGCCGTCAGCAATTATCGGCTGCCGGGCAGCACGCTCTACGTCACGCTGGAGCCGTGCAGCATGTGCGCCGGGCTGATCGTGCATTCACGGATTGCCCGGGTGGTGTACGGCGCGCTGGAGCCGAAAGCCGGGATCGTACAAAGCCAGGGGCAGTTTTTTACCCAGGGCTTTCTCAATCATCGGGTGCTGTATGAAGGCGGGGTGTTGGCCGAAGAGTGCGGGACGGTGTTGAGCGAATTCTTCAAGGCACGAAGAGCCAAAGGCTGACGCGATACCCTGTGGCGAGGGAGCTTGCTCCCGCTGGGCTGCGTAGCGGCCCCAAGATCTGGGGAGCGCTGCGCACTCCAGCGGGAGCAAGCTCCCTCGCCACAACAGCAGTCTTATTTCTTCAACACAACAGCAGGGTTACTTGCGGGCGACGATGACTGCCCGCATCGGCGCCGGCAGCCCTTCGATGGTCTTGCTGTGATCCTCCGGGTCCAGGAAGTCGCTGAGGGACTGATACTTCATCCACTCCGTGCCGCGCTGTTCCTCGACCGTGGTCACGCTCACGTCCACACAGCGCACATCACTGAAGCCCGCGCGGCGCAGCCACAGCATCAGCGCCGGTACCGACGGCAGGAACCACACGTTGCGCATTTGCGCGTAACGGTCTTCCGGCACCAGCACCTGCTGCTGATCGCCTTCAACCACCAGCGTCTCCAGCACCAACTCACCGCCCTTGACCAAGCAATCCTTCAACGCCAGCAAATGCTCGATTGGCGAACGGCGGTGGTAAAACACGCCCATGGAAAATACGGTATCGAAGCCTTCCATATTCGGCGGCAGATCTTCAAACGGGAACGGCAGGTGCCAGGCCTTTGGCTCAGGCAAGTAGCGCTGCACCGCCTGGAACTGGCAAAAGAACAGCCAGTTCGGGTCGACGCCAATCACGCTGTCCGCGCCGGCGCCGAGCATGCGCCACATGTAATAGCCGTTGCCGCAACCCACATCGAGGATGCGCTTGCCCTTGAGATCCAGGTGCGGCGCGACCCGCGACCACTTCCAGTCAGAGCGCCATTCGGTGTCCACGTGCACGCCGAACAGATCAAACGGGCCCTTGCGCCACGGGCACAAGCCCATCAGCGCGGTGCGCATTTGCGCACGGGTTTCATCGTCGCAATCGGTGTCGAGCACCAGGCCATTGAGCAGGTCAATGTCGCAGGGCATGATCTTTGGCAGCGCATCCAGCGCGCTCTGCCAGCGCTCCAGGTCGCCATGACCTTTTTCCATCTTCGCATCGAGTTGCGCTTGCAGGCCCTGGGCCCAAACGGCCAGGGGAGTGCCGACCAGATGGCGGGCTAGGGGAGACAGATCAATCATGGCAAGGCAATCAACGAGGCAAAGTTAAGACACTGGAACCACGGCACGACTTTCGAGAACCCGGCCGCCAGCAGGCGTTCGCGGTGTTCTTCGAGGCTGTCGGGCTTCATGACGTTTTCGATGGCGCTGCGCTTCTGGGCGATTTCCAGTTCGCTGTAGCCGTTGGCGCGTTTGAAGGCGATGTGCAAATCGGTGAGCAGCGTGTGTTCTTCAGGATCATTGAAGCGCAGCTTTTCCGAAAGGATCAGCGCGCCGCCCGGCAGCAGCGATTGGCGAATGCGCGAGAGCAACGCCTGGCGTTGTTCGGGGGCGATAAATTGCAGGGTGAAGTTCAGCGCCACCACCGAAGCCGGCTGGAATTGCAGCGCGAGGATATCGCCCTCGATCACCTCCACTGGCAGCAACTCTTGGAACATCGAATCCTGGCCATTGAGGTATTCGCGGCAACGCTCGACCATCGCCGCCGAGTTATCCACCGCGATCACCCGGCAACCGTCGGTGCGCACGTGACGGCGCAGGGCCTGAGTCACCGCGCCGAGGGATGAACCGAGGTCGTAGAGCACGCTATTGGGCTGGGCAAACTGCGCCGCGAGTACGCCGAGGTTCTCGACGATGGTCGGGTAACCGGGCACCGAGCGCTTGATCATGTCCGGGAAAACCCGCACCACGTCTTCGTTGAAGGCGAAGTCCGGCACCTGGGGCAGGGGCTGGGCGAATAGGCGATCGGGTTCTTTGCTCACGGCTGTTCCGGCGACGAAGGGGGAAAGCCCGGCATTTTAGCGTAGGAGCTGGCGTGCCGGCGATGTTCGTTAACGATGACGCGGACTTTCTGGATGAGCGCGGCAACTGTGGGTTTTTTCGCTGGCAAGCCAGCTCCTACAGGTTGACGGGTTTTTTCTGAGGAAAGGAAGAGGCCGTAATGCCCCACTGCCCCAGCCAATAACTGACGATCAGCAAATACGGCGCCGCTTCAAACGAAACCACAAACCGATTGATCCCAATCAGCGTGTCGGAAAACACGAACGACACTGCGCCTGCCGCCGCCAAGTACGCCGAGCGCTTGGGCACATCGCTGCCCAATCGTGCCAGCGCTCGCCACAGCATCGCGCTGATCACCAGTGCATAAACCACCACCGGCACCAGCAATGGGCCCAGGCCATGGGAAATCAGGATGCTCAGCAAGATCGCACCCACCGCCAGCGCCAACACCAGCGGCAAAATGGCCGGGCGGCGGCAGTCGCTCAAGTAGGCTTTCAGGTACGCCAGGTGCGCGAACAAAAATGCCCCCAGGCCGAAGATGAACAAGTCGCCGGGCCAGGCCAGCAGTACATCGCCCACCAGGGAAAAAATCAGCCCCAGGCTGATCCAGCGTCGATAGTCGGTAGGCGGCGCATCATGCAGCCAGCCCAGCAGCGCCAGTACCGGCAATGGCTTTACCAACAGGCAGAGCAGGGCTGCGTGGGTGCTCAGGCCGTAGATAAAGGTCACCGCCCCCATCAACGCAAGGATCATCCATGGCATATCAGTTCACCGTAATGGCGCAGTCGAAGGTTTCGGCCGGTTCTGCTTCCGGCTCCCAGGGTTGTTGTGAGGTGAGGCGCAAACGGCCCTGGCCTGCATTGAAGGCCTGGAAGCGCCAGGTGGATTGACCGCCACTGCCGACCACGCCGGTGTCTTCGGTGTTGCTGTAGACCTCGGGGCTCAGGCTGCGCAGCACGCCGCCGGCGGAATCCTGGATGGCCCAGCGGTAACCGGTGGTGGGATTGCTGGGCAGGGTCAGGATCAGGTTTTGCCCGGTCTTGAGTTGCAGTGGGCAAGCGCTCTGTTTTTCCACGGTGACGTTTTGCTTCGGCGCACTGGCGCAGGCGGCGAGCAGGCAAAGGCTCAGGGGGAGAAGCAGGCGGGCAGCGGTCATGGGGGCTCCGTTGTTTGACGACGAAGGGCGAGCATAACCGAAGATGAGACAAGGTGTGACAGATGGCGTTGTGTTGGCTGCACCGGCCTCTTCGCGAGCAAGCCCGCTCCCACATTCGACCGCATTCCGAAGGACGGACTCGGTCAAGTGTGGGAGCGGGCTTGCTCGCGAAGAGGCCAGCTCAAGCACTACATAACTATCAGAACAGCACCTTCGCCACATCCGCAAAGCGCTTGGCAAAGTGCACCGTCATCCCTTCCTTCAGGTACTCCGGCAGCTCTTCAAAGCTCCCCCGGTTAGGCTCCGGCAAGATCAGTTCGTGAATCTTCTGGCGCCGCGCCGCAATCACCTTCTCGCGGACCCCGCCAATCGGCAGCACATGCCCGGTCAATGTCAGCTCACCGGTCATCGCCACGCCTTTTTTCGGCGGCTGGTTACGTGCCAGGGACAGCAGCGCACTGGCCATGGTCACGCCCGCGCTCGGGCCATCTTTTGGCGTGGCACCTTCCGGCACGTGCAGGTGCACGAAGGCTTCGTCGAAGAATTTCGGGTCACCGCCAAACGACTTCAGGTTGGAGCTGATGTAGCTGTAGGCAATCTCGGCCGATTCTTTCATCACGTCACCCAGTTGCCCGGTGAGTTTGAAGCCACGGTTGAGAGTGTGAATGCGCGTCGCCTCGATCGGCAGGGTCGCGCCGCCCATGCTGGTCCAGGCCAGGCCGGTGATCACACCGGTGCCCGACAGCACTTGCTCGTTACGGAACACCGGCATCCCCAGGGAGGTTTCCAGGTCCTTGTTGCCGATCTTGATCACCGAGTCCGGCTCATCCAGCAGCTTGACTACTGCCTTGCGCACCAGTTTGCCCAGCTGTTTCTCCAGCTGGCGCACCCCGGCTTCGCGAGCGTAACCATCGATCAGCGCGCGCAGGGCGCCGTCGCTGATGGACAGGCTGTTTTTCGACACACCGGCTTTTTCCAGCTGCTTGGGCCACAGGTGCCGCTTGGCAATCGCGACCTTTTCTTCGGTGATGTAGCCCGACAGGCGAATCACTTCCATCCGGTCCAGCAACGGGCCGGGGATCGAGTCCAGGGTATTGGCGGTGCACACGAACAGCACTTTGGACAGGTCCAGGCGCAGGTCCAAGTAGTGGTCGAGGAATTCGACGTTCTGTTCCGGGTCGAGGGTTTCGAGCAGCGCCGAGGCAGGGTCGCCCTGGTAGCTCTGGCCCATCTTGTCGATCTCGTCGAGCATGATCACCGGGTTCATCACTTCCACATCTTTGAGGGCTTGCACCAGCTTGCCCGGCATCGCGCCGATGTAGGTGCGGCGATGGCCCTTGATCTCGGCCTCGTCGCGCATGCCGCCGACGCTGAAGCGGTAGAACGGGCGACCCAAAGATTCGGCAATCGATTTTCCGACACTGGTCTTGCCCACGCCCGGCGGGCCCACCAGCAACACGATGGAACCGGCGACTTCGCCTTTATAGGCGCCCACCGCAAGGAATTCGAGGATGCGACTCTTGATGTCGTCCAGGCCGGCGTGGTGCTTGTCGAGCACTTTGCGGGCGTGTTTCAGGTCGAGTTTGTCCTCGCCATACACGCCCCATGGCACCGAGGTGGCCCAGTCCAGGTAGTTGCGGGTAACCGCATACTCCGGCGACCCGGTTTCGAGGATCGACAGCTTGTTCATTTCTTCGCTGATGCGTTTCTGCGCCTGGGCCGGCAGCACCTTGTCCACCAGGCGTTGTTCGAACTGCTCGACATCGGCGCTGCGATCGTCCTTGGTCAGCCCCAGTTCCTGCTGGATGACCTTGAGTTGTTCCTTGAGGAAGAACTCGCGCTGGTGCTCGCCGATCTTGCGGTTCACTTCGGCGGAGATTTCTTTTTGCAGGCGCGCGACTTCGACTTCCTTGCGCAGCATCGGCAAGACTTTTTCCATGCGCTTGAGCATGGGCACGCAGTCCAGCACTTGCTGCAGCTCATTGCCGGTGGCCGAGGTGAGGGCGGCGGCGAAGTCGGTCAGCGGTGACGGATCGTTGGGGCTGAAGCGGTTGAGGTAGTTCTTCAGCTCTTCGCTGTACAGCGGATTGAGCGGCAGCAGTTCCTTGATCGCATTGATCAGCGCCATGCCGTAAGCCTTGACCTCATCGGTCGGCTGGGTCGGCTGGTGCGGGTATTCGACCTCCACCAGGTACGGTGGGCGGTGGTGCTTGAGCCAGGTCTTGATCCGCACGCGGGTCAGGCCCTGGGCGACGAATTGCAGCTTGCCGTTTTCGCGACTGGCGTGATGCACCTTCACCAGGGTGCCGTACAGCGGCAGGCTGGAGGTGTCGAAGTGGCGCGGATCTTCAGGCGGGGTTTCCATGAAGAACAGGGCCAGGGAGTGGTGGTCGGATTTGCTCACCAGCTCCAGGGTTTCGGCCCACGGCTCTTCATTGACGATCACCGGCAACACTTGCGCCGGGAAGAACGGCCGATTGTGGATCGGGATGATGTAGACCTTGTCGGGCAGGTTTTGCCCTGGCAGGGCCAGGCCAGTGTTGGCGGAAGTGTGTTCAGCGTTTTCCGGGTCGGCGTAGTCGTTGAGGTCGATGTCCGGGAATTCTTGCTGGTCGCTCATGGGGCACCTGCATAAGGAAGTATGCAGGTTAGATGGGGCAGGTCGGCCGTGGTTTCAATGGGTGGGGTGAGATAGCAACATATTGCACAATATTTTCAAAAGCGCCGCTGAACAACTGTGGGAGCGGGCTTGCTCGCGAATGCGCCCTGTCAGTCAATGCATCTGTGACTGATGCACCCCATTCGCGAGCAAGCCCGCTCCCACATTTTCGATTGCATTTCGTCAGCTGAGTTTGTGCAAGTAGGCCGGTAGAGGTTGTTCGGGCAGCACCGACAGCACCTTCAAACGCTGCAACATCCGCTGCCGGGCCCGTTGCAGGTGCTCGCGCAGGTTCAGTGCGGCGGCGTCGAAGGCGCCATGCAGCAACAGCTCAAGGATCAGCCGGTGCTCGGCCAGCATCGCCGGATCGGCACCAATCCCCAGCAGGCGGTAGAAAATCCGGCTGATGATCATCGGGCTCTGGCCCTGGCGAATCAGCGCGGCGATCTTGCGGTTTTGCAGCCCCGCCAGGCAGTGCTGGTGCAGGTCTTCCTCGATTTGCTCGATTTCTTCCAGGCTGCAATGGGCGCTGTCCTGGGCATCGAGCACCCGTTGCAACATGGCTTGCAGCAGGTCGCGGTCGAGGTTTGGCGCGCTCTGGCGCAGGGCTTCCGGCTCCAGGCAGGCGCGCAGTTCGTAGTCTTCGGTGACTTCCCGGGCGGTCAGTGGCCCGGCCAGCCATTGGGAATAGGGTTCCTTTTCCACCAGGCCACGGTCTCGCAGGCGCATGAGCGCTTCACGCACCACCGCTCGGCTGACGTTGTAGTGCTCGGCCGCGGCTTGTTCATCGAGGCGGTAATGCCCGAAGGCGATGCAGGTCGAGAGCGCTGCGCCGATCTCATCGACGATTCGCTCCCCCAGTGGCCGGGTGTCCACCAATTCATCTTCACCGTTGAGGCCCAGGTGCGCATGGCTCAGGGGTAGGCGCAGCGGCTCCATGTCCAGGCCGTCGGGGTTGATCAGGTAACCCCGGCCATCGAAGCGGCAGATCAACCCTTCGTCATGCAACAGGTTCAGGGCTTTGCGCACCGGCACCCGGCTGGTGCCGAACAGCTCGGCCAGCGGCGCTTCCAGCAACACCAGTCCATGGCGGGCAGTGCCGTGGGTGATGGCGTCGCGCAAAACCTGGTGAATCATCGCGTAACGGGAAGCCGAGGCTGACACTGCTTTCATCGGGTTCTCTGGAGCAAACGGGTCGGTGGCCGGGGATTCTCTCATAGTTGCGCCTGTCACTCTGCGCCACGTCGGTGGCACTTTTTTGGGGCCTTCAGAGGAGGGTTGTTACTTTTCTGCACCAAAATGTACTTATTAATAAAAGATACATTATTTCATTGTGGGCGATCGTTAAACGCCAGCCTGTATTTCTTTTGATGTCTTAAACCCATCTAGGCCGTGTGTCTGCTTCAAGTCGCCCGACATGACCAACGCGGCGTCCACAAGACTGGCACGAAAGCTGCCTTTGTAAAATGTACATTTTATTAATATGTACGTTTTTAAAAGGTCATTCCCATGTCAGACGCCACTTCACTGGCCGAGGATTTTGCCAGCGGTCGCAGCGACCCGGTGCAGGCCCTCGAACAGGCACTTGCTCACGCGGGCAAAGTCCCCAGCGTATTCATCTCCCTGACCGCCGAGCGTGCCCGCCGAGAGGCCGAAGCGTCCGCTGCCCGGTGGCGGGCCGGCCAGCCGTTGAGCGTGTTCGACGGCGTGCCCCTGGCCTGGAAAGATCTGTTTGATGTGGCCGGCAGCATTACCACGGCGGGCGCGGCCTATCGCAGCCACGCGCCAGCCGCCTTGCTGGACGCGCCGAGCGTTGGCCTGTTGTGCCGCGCCGGCATGGTCAGCGTCGGCAAGACCAACCTCAGCGAGCTGGCGTATTCCGGCCTGGGCCTGAACCCGCATTTCGGCACGCCGCACAACCCGAGCAGCGTTGATCAACCGCGTATTCCCGGCGGCTCATCGTCCGGTTCAGCCGTCGCCGTGGCGGCCGGCATCGTACCGATCGCCATGGGCACCGACACTGCTGGCTCCATCCGTATTCCCGCTGCGCTGAATGGCGTAGTGGGTTATCGCAGCAGTTGCCGGCGCTACAGCCGCGACGGCGTTTTTCCGCTGGCTCACACCCTCGACAGCCTCGGCCCGCTGACCCGCAGTGTGCGCGATGCACTGGCCATCGACGACCTGCTCAATGGTCGCGAGCAGCGCCCGCCACGCCAGCCCCGCAGCCTCAATGGCCAGCGGTTCTGGGTCGAGCAAAGTGTGCTGGAAGACGCACGGGTTGAACCTGCGGTGCGCGACAATCTGCAACGTTGTGTGGACCGATTGAAGGCAGACGGCGCGCTGATTGACGTGCGCCCCTCGAAGACCTTCCAGGCCACCTTGGATCTGATCCAGCACCAAGGCTGGCTTGGCGCTTTCGAAGCCTTCGCCCTCCACGAAGCGCTGCTCGACAGCCCTGATGCCGAGCAACTCGACCCCCGCGTACGCCGTCGCCTTGAAGCGGCCCGCACGCTGCCAGCCAGCCAACTGCTGGCGCTGTACGACGCCCGTCGTCGTCTGCAACAGCAACTTGTCGACGAACTCGACGGCGCGATCCTCATCACCCCCACCGTGGCCCATGTGGCACCGGCCCTGGCGCCGTTGGAATCTGATTTTGAACTGTTCGTCAGCACCAACCTCGCCACCTTGCGCCTGACCATGCCCGGCAGCCTGCTGGACATGCCCGGCGTCAGTCTGCCCAGCGGCCGCGATGCCCTGGGTTTGCCCACTGGTTTGCTGCTCAGCGCCCCCAGCGGCGAAGACGCGCGCCTGCTTCGGGCCGCGCTGTCAGTCGAAACCGCACTCACTTTTTAAGGAGACACATCATGGCTAAAGACATCCTCTGTGCATTTGGCGTCGACGTCGACGCGGTCGCCGGCTGGCTCGGTTCCTACGGTGGCGAAGACTCCCCGGACGACATTTCCCGTGGCCTGTTCGCCGGTGAAATCGGTGCGCCACGCCTGCTCAAATTGTTCGAGCGCTACGGCCTGCGCACCACCTGGTTTATTCCCGGCCACTCGATGGAAACCTTCCCCGAGCAGATGAAAGCGGTGGCCGACGCCGGCCACGAAATCGGCGTGCACGGTTACAGCCACGAAAACCCGATTGCGATGACGGCCGAGCAGGAAGAAATCGTCCTCGACAAGTCCATCGAACTGATCACCCAGGTCACCGGCAAACGCCCCACCGGCTACGTCGCGCCGTGGTGGGAGTTCAGCAAAGTCACCAACGAACTGCTGCTGAAAAAAGGCATCAAGTACGACCACAGCCTGATGCATAACGACTTCCACCCGTACTACGTGCGCAAGGGCGACACCTGGACCAAGATCGACTACAGCCAACACCCCGACACCTGGATGAAACCCCTGGTGCGCGGCGAAGAAACCGACCTGGTGGAGATCCCGGCCAACTGGTACCTCGACGACCTGCCGCCAATGATGTTCATCAAGAAAGCCCCCAACAGCCACGGCTTCGTCAACCCGCGTCACCTCGAAGAAATGTGGCGCGACCAGTTCGACTGGGTCTACCGCGAGCACGAACACGCGGTGTTCACCATGACCATCCACCCCGACGTTTCCGGCCGCCCGCAAGTGCTGCTGATGCTTGAGCGGCTGATCGAACATATCCAGAGCCATGCCGGCGTGCGCTTCGTCACCTTCGACGAAATCGCCGATGACTTTATCCGCCGCCAACCGCGTACCTGAACTGCCCAACTGTTGCAGGAGCGAGCTTGCTCTCGAAAACCGTCAACGATAACGCGGCCCGTCTGGTTAAAACGGGGCGTTCTCAGGTTTTTCGCGAGCAAGCTCGCTCCTACAGTCGGGCCAACCGCGTACCTGACACCCGTACCTAAACCCTGGCCAACCTCCCGAGGCGCGATTCATGTCTATCTACAACAAGCTTGATCTGACTGGCTGGAAACCCCGGCAACTGACGCCCAAGGAAGTGCGTTTCGCCACCTGGATCGCGTTTTTCGCCTGGGTGTTTGCGGTGTATGACTTCATTCTTTTCGGCACCTTGCTGCCGGAAATCGGGCGGCACTTTAATTGGGGTGAAGTGGAGCAAGCGCAGATAGCGACCTGGGTGGCGGTCGGCACCGCCGTGGTCGCGTTGGCCATCGGTCCGATCGTGGACAAGCTGGGCCGGCGCAAAGGGATTATTTTCACCGTGGCCGGTTCGGCGATCTGCTCGGCGCTCACCGCCATTGGCGGCGCGTGGGGCAAGTCGTCGTTGATCCTGATTCGTTCGCTGGGCGGCCTGGGTTATGCCGAGGAAACCGTCAACGCCACTTACCTGAGCGAACTGTACGCTGCCTCGGATGATCCGAAATTGGCCAAGCGTCGCGGCTTTATCTACAGCCTGGTGCAAGGCGGCTGGCCGGTGGGCGCGTTGATCGCGGCAGGTTTGACCGCGCTGTTGTTGCCGGTGATTGGCTGGCAGGGTTGCTTCGTGTTTGCGGCGATCCCGGCGATTGTGATTGCGGTCATGGCGCGCAAGCTCAAGGAGAGCCCGCAGTTTCAGATTCACCAACGCATCAGCGAGCTGCGCAAAAGCGGCTCGGTGAAGGAAGCACAAAACGTCGCCGTGACCTACGGCGTGGACTATGACGAACACAGCAAGGCCGGCCTCAAGGCCGCCTTCCGTGGCCCGGCCCGCCGTGCAACCTTGGTGATTGGTGCGGCGCTGTTGCTCAACTGGGCCGCGATTCAGGTGTTCAGCGTGTTGGGTACGTCGGTGATCGTCAGCGTGCACCACATCTCGTTCGAGAACTCGCTGATCATCCTCGTGCTGTCGAACCTGGTGGGTTACTGCGGCTACCTCAGCCACGGCTGGATGGGCGACAAGATCGGTCGTCGCAACGTCATCGGCCTGGGCTGGATGCTCGGCGGGCTGTCGTTTGCCGGGATGCTGTTTGGCCCGAGCAACATGGCGATGGTGGTCGGGCTCTACAGCCTGGGCCTGTTCTTCCTGATCGGGCCGTACTCGGCGGCGCTGTTTTTCATCAGTGAAAGTTTCCCCACCAGCATCCGTGCCACCGGTGGCGCGATCATCCATGCCATGGGGCCGATTGGGGCCGTGGTCGCCGGGTTTGGCGCGACCCAAGTGTTGTCGGCCGGCAGCGACTGGCAGACCGCTGCGCTGTGGTTCGGCGCGCTGCCGTGCTTCCTGTCCGGTGCGTTGATGTTTGCCGCGCGCCATGTGCGTCCGGAAACCGTCCAGTAAGGAGTTTTTTGATGAGTCGTAAAGTTGCATTGATTACCGGTGCCGCCAGCGGCATCGGCCAGGCCCTCGCGGTGGCATACGCCCGCAGCGGCGTGGCGGTGGTGGGCGGGTATTACCCGGCCGATCCCCATGACCCGCATCACACGGTTGCGCAGGTGGAAGAAGCCGGCGGTGAATGCCTGATGTTGCCGCTGGACGTGGGCGATACCGCGTCGGTGGATAACCTGGCTGCGCAGGCGGTCCAGCACTTCGGTCGCCTCGATTACGCGGTGGCCAACGCCGGATTGTTACGCCGTGCGCCACTGCTGGAGATGACTGACGCGCTGTGGAACGAGATGCTCAACGTCGACCTGACGGGGGTGATGCGCACCTTCCGCGCGGCGACCCGGCACATGCATGAAGGCGGCGCGCTGGTGGCGATTTCGTCGATTGCCGGTGGCGTGTATGGCTGGCAGGAGCACGCGCACTATGCGGCCGCCAAGGCCGGCGTGCCGGGGTTGTGTCGGTCGCTGGCGGTGGAATTGGCGCCGTTGGGGATTCGTTGCAACGCGGTGATTCCGGGGTTGATCGAGACGCCCCAGTCGCTGGACGCGAAGAACTCCCTGGGGCCGGAAGGGCTGGCGAAAGCGGCGCGGGCGATTCCGCTGGGCCGGGTAGGGCGGGCGGATGAAGTCGCGTCTCTGGTGCGTTTTCTGACCAGTGAGGAATCGAGCTACCTGACCGGGCAGAGCATTGTGATTGATGGTGGCTTGACCGTGCGCTGGCCGGATTAACCCCCAGTTTTAAGCCGGACTCGCTCCAAATGTGGGAGCGGGCTTGCTCGCGAATGCGGTGGATCAGTTCCGCATGTATTGGCTGGCACTCCGCTTTCGCGAGCAAGCCCGCTCCCACATTTTTGACCGCGTTCGCCGTTTGATTATTTGAGGAGTTCACCATGCCCCAGCTCTCTAACCGCCGTGCCGTGATCACCGGTGCCGGCAGCGGCATCGGCGCCGCCATCGCCCGTGCCTACGCCGTCGAAGGCGCGCGCCTGTTGCTGGCCGACCGCGACGCCGCCGCCCTCGCCGAAACCGCCATCACTTGCCGTAACCTCGGCGCCGAAGTCCTCGAGTGCGTGGCGGATGTCGGCACCGTCGACGGCGCCCAGGCCAGCGTCGATGCCTGCGTCACCCACTACGGTGGTATCGATATCCTGGTCAACAACGCCGGCATGCTGACCCAGGCCCGGTGCGTCGACCTGACCATGGACATGTGGAACGACATGCTGCGGGTCGACCTCACCAGCGTTTTCGTCGCCAGCCAGCGCGCCTTGCCCCACATGATTGGCCAGCGCTGGGGCCGGATCATCAATATCGCCTCGCAACTGGGGATCAAGGGCGGCGCCGAGTTGACGCACTATGCAGCGGCGAAGGCTGGCGTGATCGGCTTCACCAAATCCCTCGCGCTGGAAGTGGCCAAGGACAACGTGCTGGTCAACGCCATTGCGCCCGGTCCGATTGAGACGCCTTTGGTAGGCGGCATCAGCGACACCTGGAAACGCGCCAAGGCCGCCGAGCTGCCGCTGGGCCGTTTCGGCCAGGCGGATGAAGTCGCGCCGACCGCGGTGCTGCTGGCCAGTGAGCCCGGCGGCAACCTGTTCGTCGGCCAGACCCTGGGCCCGAACTCCGGCGATGTCATGCCATGAGCGGGCACTAAGCATGTGCGGACTTTGCGGCCTGCTGGGCGAAGACCTGCACTGGAGCGATCCCTTGGGCGATGAGCTGCCCCGTCGCCGCGAACGCCTGCGCCGCATCGCGGCGATCAACCAGGTGCTGGCGGTGTTCCGGCTCAAGGTTGAAGACTTCCAGGGCGCGTCCTATCTGCTGCTGGGCGCCACCGGTAAACAGGAACTGGCCAGCGGCCTGGATCAGCTGTGGCGGGCGGCAGAGACCATGCTCGGTCGGCCGCTGGATCCTCTTGACCCCAAATTACTCGACCATTTGGAACAGGGCCTTCTGTAGGAGCGAGCTTGCTCGCGAAAAAATGTCAACGATAACGCGCACTCTCTGGTTGAACGCGGCGTTCTCAGGTTTTTCGCGAGCAAGCTCGCTCCTACCAGGGGGCCAGCAACGAGGTAGAACTATGAGCATCGCCCTGAACGTCATCACCGGCTTCCTCGGCAGCGGCAAGACCACCTTGCTCAAGCGCTTGCTGCAAGGCGAAAGCCTCGGCGACACGGCGTTGCTGATCAATGAATTCGGCGACGTCGGCATCGACCATCTGCTGGTGGAAGAAGTGGCGCCGGACACGGTGCTGCTGCCCAGCGGTTGCGTCTGCTGTTCGATTCGCGGCGAGTTGAAAGACGCCTTGCTCGGCCTGTTGCAGCGCCGTGAGCGCGGCGAGATTCCAGCCTTCAAACGGGTGATCCTGGAAACCACCGGCCTGGCCGACCCGGCGCCAATCCTCGCCACGCTGAACAACGATGTGCAGCTTCGCGGGCGCTTTCATATCGGCCTGGTCGTGACGCTGGTGGACGCCAGCCACGCCGCCTTGCAAGAGCGCCTGCACCCCGAATGGCTGGCGCAAGTGGCCGCCGCGGATCGCCTGCTGTTGAGCAAGACCGATCTCGTCGAAGACTGTGGCCCGTTGCGCTTGCACTTGCAGGCACTGAACGCCGGTACGCCGATCCTCAATACCTGCGATATCGACAGCGGTGAACAACTGCTGCTTGGCGAAGGCCTGCGCAGCGCCGAACCCGCTGCCGAAGTCAGCCGCTGGAAACTCCATCAAACCACCGCCGCCAACCACGGCGCCGCACAAGTCTGCTGCCTGACCTTTGATCAGCCGTTGGATTGGGTCGGCTTCGGGGTCTGGTTATCGATGCTGTTAAGATGCCACGGCGAACGTATTCTTCGCGTCAAAGGACTGCTCAACGTGAACGCCAGTAACGCTCCCATCGTCATTCATGGCGTGCAGCATTGCCTGCATGCCCCGGTTCACCTGCCTGCCTGGCCGGGGACCGATCGGCAATCACGCCTGGTGTTTATCCTGCGCGGTCTCGACCCGGCGTTGCTGCGTCGTTCCTTCGAAGTGTTCTCCAGAAGGTTCGCCGCATGATCACGCTTCGCGTCCTCGGTACCTCGGTGACCTTGCTTGAATGCCTGCGTGTGCGAGCGGAAAAAGAGCTGGGTATTCGTCTGGTGTACCAAGTGCACGATGTGGAGCAGGCCCAGCGCATCGCGGTGATGCAACCGGACAGCTACGACCTCTACGACCAGTGGTTTCACAACGTCGATTTCGTGTGGCCGGCCCGGGCGATCCAGCCGATCGACACCCGGCGCATTGCGCTGTGGCACGAGATCAACGACCTGCCCAAGCGCGGACGTTTGTCCGCCAACGACCGTCTGGGCAGCGGCAGTGTGCCCAGCGAGCGCCTGTTCGTGCAGCACGATGGCAGCCTCGGCAGCACCGTGACCGAACGCATCAGCATGCTGCCCCTGACCCACAACGCCGACAGTTTCGCCTACCGCCCCGAGCGCTTGCCCGAAGGGTTCAACCGCGCCAACGAGAGCTGGGGCTGGCTGCTCGACCCGGCCTGGGGCGCACGTACCGCGCTGCAGAGTGACGCCGCCATCGGCGCCCTCGATGCTGCACTGGCGGTGCAAGGCGCGGGACTCGCGAGCTTCAAGGACATCGGCAACATGAGCATCGAAGAGATCGATGTGCTGGCGGATATTCTGGTGCGCAAGCAGAAGGAAGGGCACTTCGCGGCGTTCTGGTCGGATGACGAAGAGGCGGCGCAACTGATGCTCAGCCCGAGCATCGACATTCAGAGCCTGTGGTCACCGACCCTGATGCGCCTGCACCGGGCCGGGGTCAAATACCGCTTGGCGGTGCCCCGTGAAGGGTATCGCGCCTGGTTCGGCGGGTTGTCGCTGTCGCGCCATGCCAAGGGCCCGGTGCTGGATGCGGCCTATGCCTACCTCAACTGGTGGCTGTCCGGCTGGCCAGGTGCGGTGATGGCGCGCCAGGGGTATTACATCGGCAACCCGGCCCGCAGCCGTGATCACCTGAGCAGCGCCGAGTGGGACTACTGGTATGCCGGCCTGCCCGCACGGGAAGAGCTGCTGGGCAGCGATGGCTTGCCGCTGATTGACGTGGGCGAGGTGCGCGACGGCGGCTCCTATGAGCAGCGCATGGGGCATATCGCGGTGTGGAACTCGGTGATGGACGAGCACAACTACCTGGTGCGGCGCTGGGGGGATTTCATGCGGGCGCGTAGCTGAGGCAGAGGCTTGTCGCCAATTTAATGACACCGAAGTTCCCGTATTTATTGGATGCACTTCTTCCTTTGCGCAGCTAGTCTGGATAGTTCGAATGTCCTTTTAAAAAGGACGTTTATTTGACGCCGGTTCAGCTGTCGCGAGGGACGCGTATGACGAAGGGACATTTCGGCTGGAGGGGACAGGCGCTGCCAGAGGGCAACCAGATGAGGTGGCGCCATACGTTTCAAACCCGGATCGCCGGGGTGCTGGCGCTGCTGTTACTGGTGGTCGTGGCGGCGGTGTATTTCGCCGTGAAGACCGCGACTAACCGCGCCGTGGAAAACCAGGCCCAGGTGCAACTGGAAACCGGCAGCCAGGTGTTCGAACGCTTGCTCGACCTGCGTGGCCGGCGTCTGCAATACGGCTTGAACTGGCTCACGGCAGACCTGCCCTTCCGCCAGTCTGTCGCCGAGGGCGAGCCCGCCGAGATTCTTGCTGCCCTGCGCCGACATGGCACCGGTCTGACGTCCAGTGAAGTGTTTGTGCTGGGTCTCGACGGCAAGGTGATGGTCAGCACGTTACAGGCGTTGACCCCCGGCCAGGCCTTTCCTTACAACAACGCCTTGCGCCAGGCCCGGCGCAGCGGCCTGCAAATGTTGATCGTGGCCCTGGATGGCCGGCCTTTTCTGCTGGTACAGCAGGAAGTCGTCGACCCCACACCGAATGCCCTTGTTGTCATGGGCCTGCCCATGGACGAAATCTTTGCCAGTGAATTGCGCTCCATGAGCAACCTGGAAGTGTCGTTCCTCAGTGTGCAGCACGGCCAGCCTGGCGAATTGTTCAGCACTCAGCCCGAGGCATTCCAGGCATCAATTGCCAGCGACTTGCAGGCTCCGTATATCAATCCCGTGGCGCAACTGAACCTGTTTCACGGCCAGCGTTATCTCAGCCAGGTGCTGCCTTTGGGCAACACGGCAGAGGGCGGTGAGGTGCGGGTGCTGCTGCAAAGCCCGCTGGACCACGCCCTTGAATCTTTCGCGCCACTGGACCGGCAATTTCTCGTGATCGCCCTGGTGGTGCTGCTGGTGTCGTTGGCGGGCGCATTGTTTTTGGCGCGGAGAGTTTCGCGTCCCCTCAATGCGCTGGTGCAGGCGGCCGAGCGTATCGGCGCCGGTGACTATCGGACGCCGGTGCGGGTGCGCAGCCATGATGAGTTCGGCCTGCTGGCCCAGGCCTTCAACGCCATGCAAACCGGGATCGCCGTGCGCGAGCGGCAACTGGCCCACAACGCGCTGCACGATCCGCTCACCGGCCTGCCCAACCGGGCGCTGGCCATGGAGCGCCTGGGCAGTGCCATCAGCGCCGGTCGGCCCGTGGTGTTGCTTTACCTGGGGATCGAGAACTACCGCGTGATCAACGAAGGCTATGGCCCGGAAGGCGTGGAAGAAATGCTCCGTGAAGCCAGCCGCTGCCTGCTGTCGAGCCTCTCGGCCAGTGACACCGCTGCGCGCATCACCGGCAGCGAGTTTTTGCTGCTGCTGGAAAACACCGAGATTGACCGCGTCGTGGCCCTGGCTGACCGCCTGTATGGGCTGCTGACCGAGCCCCAACGCATTGGCGGTGATGAACTGCGCCATGAAGTGAGCATCGGCATCGCCGCTTACCCGGCCGACGGCCAGCAGGTTGAAGAGCTGATCAGCCGCGCCGCCATCGCCCGTCACGATGCGGCAGCGTTCCCCGGTTATTTACAGATCTACCAACAGGACCGCGACCTCGCCCACCAACGCCAGATCAGCCTGATCCGTGACCTGCGCCGGGCGCCGACGGAGGGCGAGTTGTACCTGTGTTATCAGCCCAAGCTCGACCTGCACCATGGGCATGTGAGCCAGGCCGAAGCGCTGTTGCGCTGGCAGCATCCGACCCTCGGGCTGGTATCGCCCGCCGAGTTCATTCCCTTGGCCGAGCGCACCGGCAGCATGGGCAACCTTACCCACTGGGTGATCGAAGAAGCCATTCGGCAATTGGCCGAGTGGCAGGTGCGCGGGTTGCAGGTGCAGTTGTCGGTCAACATCTCGGTGGATGACCTGGCCGATGACAGCCTGGCCCTGCGGGTGACCGAGCTGTTGGCGCGCTACGGCGTATCGGCCCGGCAACTGATTTTCGAAATCACCGAAAGCGCGATCATGCACAACCCGGTGCAGGCCCTCAGTGTGCTGGAGCAACTGCGCGGTTGTGGCATCAGCCTGTCGGTGGACGACTTCGGCACCGGCTATTCATCCCTGGCGCAACTGCAACGCCTGCCGGTGCAGGAGCTGAAGATCGACCAGTCGTTCGTGCGCAATCTCGACAGCACCTCCGGCGACGGCGTGATCGTGCGGTCGACCATCGAAATGAGCCACAACCTGGGACTCAAGGTGGTGGCTGAAGGGGTGGAGTTCGAGCCCAGCCTCAAGCTGCTCAAGCTCTGGAAGTGCGACACGGCCCAAGGCTATTTGATCAGCCGGCCCTTGAACGCCATGGCTTTCGAAATGTGGATGCGCCGCGAACGCATGCCGGTGTGACGGCACAAAAAAAGGCGGCTACCCATGAGGTAGCCGCCTTTGTCTTGCTGCCGGTGTTACTTAATCCGGCAGTTTGAACGCCATCACATAGTCGCCCTGCTTGGTGCCCAGGGAACCATGACCGCCGGCCATGACCAGCACGTACTGCTTGCCGTCCTTGCCGGTGTAGGTCATCGGTGTGGTTTGCGCGCCTGCTGGCAGGCGGCCTTCCCACAGTTGCTTGCCGTTTTTCACGTCATAGGCACGCAGGTACTGGTCAAGGGTACCGCTGAGGAAGGACACGCCACCGGCCGTGGTGAAGGTCCCGCCCAGGCTTGGTACGCCCATGGTCAGTGGAATCGGAACCGGCGAGCTGTCACGCACGGTGCCGTTCTTGTGCATCCAGATGGTCTGGTGGTTGGTCAGGTCGACCGCGGCCACATAACCCCACGCCGGCGCCTGGCACGGCAGGCCCAGTGGCGACAGCATGGCTTCAAGGATCACGCCGTACGGCGCGCCTTTGTTCGGCTGCACGCCTTCGGTTTCGCTGACCCGTGGGCCTTGTTTGGCGATGTCGGCGGCCGGGATCAGTTTCGATTTGAACGCCATGTAGCTCGGGTTCACGAATGCAATCTGGCGAACCGGGTCGACGGAAATGCCACCCCAGTCGAACACGCCAAAGTTACCCGGGTAAACGATCGAGCCTTGCAGCGATGGCGGGGTGAACGGACCGTCGTAGCGCATGGATTTGAAATCAATCCGGCACAGCATCTGGTCGAACGGCGTCACGCCCCACATGTCACGCTCCTTGAGGGGCGGTGGCATGAAGTTCAGGTCCGATTTCGGTTGGGTCGGTGCGGTGTGATCGCCGGCCACTGCGCCTTGCGGTACAGGGATTTCATTGATCGGCACCACGGGCTGACCGTTGGTGCGGTCCAGGGTGTAGATGCTGCCTTGCTTGGTCGACGCCATTACCGCTTGCTTCACGCCGTCAGCGGTCTTGATGTCGATCAGCGAAGGCTGGCCGCCCACGTCCATGTCCCACAGGTCATGGTGAGTGAACTGGAAGGTCCACTTCACATGGCCGCTGTCGATGTCCAGGGCAGTCAGGCCGGCGCTGTACTTCTCCGAGTCCGGAGTCCGGTCGCCGCCGTACTGGTCGGGCATCTGGTTACCCATCGGCAGGTAGAGCATGCCGAGTTTTTCATCCACCGCGAACATCGACCACATGTTTGGCGAGTTGCGGGTGTAAGTCTTGCCCTCGGCCAACGGGGTGGTGTCGTCCGGGTTGCCGCTGTCCCAGTTCCACACCAGCTTGCCGGTGTGCACGTCGAACGCGCGGATCACGCCGCTTGGCTCGTCGGTGGAGACGTTGTCGGTCACGTGACCGCCGATCACTACCAGGTTCTTGGTAACGGCCGGTGGCGAGGTGGAGTAGTAACCGCCCGGGGCGAAGGTGCCGATGTTGGCACGCAGGTCGACCTGGCCTTTGTCACCGAAGTCTTCGCACATCTTGCCGGTGTCGGCGTTCAGGGCGATCAGACGGGTGTCGGCGGTAGGTACGAAGATGCGTTTCGGGCAGGCATTCGGCGCGGCGGCCGGGCTGGCGCTGCCAGTCGGGCTTTGCTCGGAAGCGTAGACCGCGTCATCGTGATACGACACGCCACGGCAGGTCATGTGCGCCCAGCCCTTGAAGTTGGCAGCACCTTCGCTGCTGATCTTCGGGTCGAAACGCCAGATTTCCTTGCCGGTGTCCGGGTCCAGGGCAATGACCTGGCTGTGTGGTGTACACACGTAGAGCATGCCGTTGACTTTCAGCGGGGTGTTTTCCGCGGTGGTTTCACCGGGATCGCCTGGGCCAGGGATGTCGCCAGTACGGAAGGTCCAGGCTGGAACCAGCTTGTGGGCGTTTTCCGGAGTGATCTGCGCGAGTGGCGAGTAACGGTCGCCGAAGGCCGAACGGCCATAGGAGTTCCAGTCACCATCCGCCTGGGCTGGCGCGGCGCTGGCCATGCCTGGCACCGCATCGCGGTCCAGTTGGCCTTTTTTGACCATGGCACCCGGGTCGGTGAATTGGCTGGCCAAGGCAGCAGCACCCGCCAGCACGACGGCGACGCTCAGGGCGCCTGTGCCCAGCGGCGCGGCTTGGCCACGCAGCAACGGACGGCGGAACCACGGGAGCAGCATGACGATGCCGAGGGCGAACAGCAGGGCCAGGCGCGGCACCAACTGCCACCAGTCCAGGCCGACTTCCCACAGCGCCCAGACGGTGCTGGCAAACAGCACCAGTGCGTACAAGCCCAGCGCCGCGCGGCGTGTTGCGAGTAGCAACAGGCCGGTGACGGTGATGCCGAGACCGGCCAGCAGGTAATACAGCGACCCGCCGAGCATGCTCAGCTTGATCCCCCCGGCCAACAAGGCCAGGCCCATTATCAGCAGCAAGATCCCCAGTAGCCTGGGCAGCAGGCGACTTGGACTTGAAGCACCATCAGTGCTCATAGTGTGGTTCTCCGTTACGTTTTCAATTGATTGCGCACAGTTCACTGTAGATGACGTTCCGGCGCAGGCTTGGTTCAGGGCAAATTAGCTTTATTCAGAATCAGAACGAGCTTTGCAGCTTGATCCCGCCGATCAGCGCGTCATCCACCTGGGCCACGGCTCCGGGGTGACGGATGTATTGCAGGTTCGGGCGTACGGTCAGCCAGTGGGTGACGTGGATGCCGTAATAGAGTTCGGCGCTGTATTCGGTGTGTTGAATCGGCATATAGGCCGGGTCATCGAAGTCGTACACCGCACGGGCCTGGTTGCTCGCCTCGGCATTCTTGCGATAGGCCGGGTTGACGTGCACCCGGGCCACGGCAAAGCCGATATCGTCCTTGGCGCGGGCGTCAAACGGGCCCTTGTAGACCACGCCGGCCTGCACGTAGTTATCCACAGCGTTGGTTTTCTTGTCGTGCATCGTGCCGTTGGCGAACACGCTCAAGCCTCGCGAATGGTCGCTGGCCAGGCTGGTGACTTGTTGTTGCACACCCAGCCACACCCCATGTTTGCTGGAGGCGCTGCGATAGGCTTCGCCGCTGAGGGCTGCCGGCTGGTCGTTGCGGTCTTTATAGACGTCGCTGGCTTTGGCGCTGCTGTAGTAGTAACCGGCGCGGTATTCGCCGGGCAGGCCGTTGAGCGTGGGCGTCCACACCAGTTCTACCGGGAGCAGGGCGCCTTGTGTGCCGCTGCCACTGAGCTTGAAGCCATTGCCGCGATCCAGGTTGGACGGATTTTGTTCATAGGCGCCGACCTGGGCGTACAACTCAGGCGTCAGGTGATACTTGACCCGCAACGCCCACTGGCTCACCGGCCAGTTGTACCAGATGCTGCCCACCCAGTTGCCGACCTGCGAGCCGCAGAACGCCAGGTTCTGGAAGTCGCAGGGGAAGCTGTTGAAGTCTTCGCCTTCGCCAAAACGCCCGGCCTTGATGTCGAGTTTCTGGTCGAAGAACTTCTGCTGATACCACATCTGCGTCAGGCGCCAGGTCTGGCCACGGCCCCAGACTTCCTGGGACGAGGTGAACCCGCCCACACGCGGATCATTGACGCGGTCGTTGGTGATGTTGTTGCCGCTGCGCTCGGTCACCGTCAACTGGAACTCCGCGTCATGCCAGCCGAGGATCTTCTGCAAATCCAGGTGCGTACCCAGGCCGAACTGATCGCTGTAGCGCGCGGTGCGGTCGTGGTCTGAGCCGCCGTGCAGGTTACTGCCCATCTCGCCGGTGTAGTCGAACTTGAAGTCGTAGCCTTGTTGAGACAGCGCTGTCCGAGTGCCGCCGAAATCACCCAGCATCCAGGGTGATTCAGCGTCAAAGGCAGGTGCAGCCTGGGCACAGTTGAACAGGCCGAACGGTAACAGCGCAGCGCACAGGCGCAGGTTTGGGAAAGCAGGCATAGGCAAAATGGAGTCTTAATATTTATGGTTTTGAAACGCCAACAGCGGCCTGGCGCGTTCGCACAAAGGCGTTGAACACGGGCGGTCGATGGTCTGATGGAATGATGAAACGTTTCACTTTGTTACTGACAAGGATAAAGCGCTGGCGAGGGGAGAGAAAGGGCTAAACGGAAGATGGATTCTTTCGGATTTGGTAATAGTGCCGTCGCTGGGTCATCGTGCGCCGTTGGACAACTTGAAGGCGGGGCTCATTTCGTCCTGCTCACGTCTTGAGATACCCACTGCATTGGCCAGCGTTGGCCACTGACTCACAACGCCCCTGAAACGTTCGATAAGCGTGTCGGCCTCCCGAAGTGGCACCCTGAAGATCCCGGCGACTGATCGCACCAATTCCAGATCAAGAGCGTTGTCATGTTCGCTGATATTGAGTTTCAGGCCATGACCGTAACGGTCGGGATTCATATCGTAGGCAGGAGAGAGCCGCCAGCCCCGTCCCGGTTCCAGCAGGAAGCCGTGGTTACGCAAGTGATCATCGGTATTGGAAACCAACACGTTAAACAGAATTCGACACCACAGTTCGCGCAAGTCAGCTTGGGTATCGGCGCCTTGCGTGATCAACACCCGCGCAAGTTCCAGGTAGCTGACGCCAGTCGAGGCATCGTCACCATCGGTATGCCCGGTCAAGGTCATGGCGGAGGCGAAATGCAAACGTCGACCCTGAGCAGACCGATCAAAACGTTTAACCCTGAAGCAGTGGTGCTCGCTGGCATAGCGTTCTGCATCCATGGGGGCGACGCGCAGACCGCAGCCCTCGGCGAGAGACCCAACGATGTATTCCCAGGCTCCCACATCGTGCTCATCGCGCAGGCTCGGAAACTTGGCAATCCAGAGATGTCCATCGGGGTCGACCACGCTGGCTTTAGGGCGTGCGCCACCCAGCGAGCCGCCGGGTGCGATCAACATCCGTAGCCAGTCGGTGCCTTCGACGGCGGTATTGTCGGTATCGTTTTCCAGGGCGCGGCTGGCTGCTTCCAGTTCCCGCAGTTTGATCAGTGGCGGCGCCGCCAGGCTGTCCTGATTGTCCAGAAAGGGGCCGTTCTCATCTTGCTTGAAACGCAACGCGCCGACGCGGAAGGTATCGTGTACACCCAACAGGAAGTCTGACTCCATAAGCCGAGTGTGGGGTGCAACTCTTGCCGCTCGTTTATCGCGTTCCAGCCGACGCTTCATCAGCATGCGCCCCCATCGGTCGGGGCTGGAGTCGGCAAATACACCGAAGGTATCGCGACCTTGCGGTGGGAACTGCGGGCCTTCGAACAAGCCTATGCGCGGGTCAAGTTGAGTCAGGCCCAACTGCGGATCAGCCAGCGCCTCACGGTCGTATTCAAACTCAAACAATTCACTTGGACCGCCTTGGCGCGCATGCAGTACGCCAAGGCGACGGGCATGATCGAGCCCATCCCAGTCGGCATAAACGAGAATACGGGTCATGGCTTGGATGACTCGTCACTGGAACGGCTGACGGGGTTGACGATCAGGGCCGAAAGTTTCGAGGCCGTTTGTGCCTGGGGGGAGACTGGGGGCGCGATGCTGACAGAAGACGTGTGTGCAGCCTTCTTCACGCGAGGCTTGGTTGCCCCCTGCTTTTTGTTTGTAAGCGCGGCGTCTTGCAGATGGCGTCCTACTGTGTCGGTTTCAGCGATCGAGGCGACATCCTGTTCGAGCCCGAGCACTTGCAATACGGACAGGTAGGCGCCGATAGTCACGCCCGTAGAGCCTCGCTCCAACGCACGCAGGGTCATGAGTGACATACCGGCACGCTCCGCTACTTGTTTGGCGGTGAGCTTGCGACGCAAGCGCGCCAAGCGCAGGCGTTCGCCCAAGTCCGCCAGCAATTGCTGGGTCATAGGGAGTAGCGGAGCGGTTTTGTTGGCCATGGATGCAATTATTCCGGCGCTTTCGGTGTTAATATGCAGGAATAATAGCACTATTGGTGAGCAGTGGAACTGCAATTATTTTGGCTGTTTTGTAGTTTTATGGCTAAAATAATTGCAGTTTTTTTATCGTGGGTTGGCCTAAACCGACTTCAGCAAACACCCTTCAAGAATATCCAGCCCTTCCTCCAGCACCGCCGCCTCAATCGTCAACGGAGCCAGCAGCCGGATAATGTGCCGCGATTTGCCGCTGGGCATCAGCAACAGTCCAGACTCGCGGGCAAGCGCCAGCAGTTGGGTCAGCTGTTGTGGTGCCGGGCTGCCGTCGGCGTTGGCCAGTTCGATGCCGCGCATGGCGCCAACGCCGGTCAAGCGGCCGAGGTACGGCGAGAGCTTTTTCGAACGCCATGATTCATAGCGGCTGACGATGGCTTCTTCCTGCTGCGTGCCCCAACTTTTCAGGTGTTCATCCGTCATTTCATCCAGGGTCGCCAACGCCGCCGCGCAAGCAATCGGGTTGCCGGAATAGGTGCCGCCCAGGCCGCCTTTGGGCAGGTTGTCGAGCAAGGTTTTGCGACCGACTACCGCGCCGAGCGGCACACCGCCGGCGATGCTTTTGCCCAGCAGAATCAGGTCAGGCTCGATGCCCAGGCGTGAGAACGCGAAGCGCTGGCCGGTACGGCCGAAGCCGGACTGAATTTCATCGGCAATCAGCAGGATATTTTTCTCGTCGCAAAAGCGGCGCAGGGCCTGGGCGAATTCTATGTCCAGGGTCAGGAAACCCCCTTCGCCCTGCACCGGTTCGATGATGAAACAGGCCACGTCGTTGACGTCGATTTCCACGCTGAACAGGCGGTCCATTGCCTTCAGCGCTTCGCCGCAGGTCACGCCGTTGTCGCGACTGGGGAATGGCAGGTGGAACACCGGCCCCGGCAGTACGCCGACTTTTTGTTTGTACGGCGCGACCTTGCCATTGAGGTTCAAAGTGGCCAGGGTGCGTCCGTGAAACGCCCCGTCAAAGGCGATGACCGCGGTGCGACCCGTCGCGCCGCGGACGATTTTCAAGGCGTTTTCCGCCGCTTCCGCGCCACTGTTGGTGAGCATTCCACTGACCGGGTAGTCCACCGGAATGAACGCGGTGAGACGGTCCATCAGTTCGATGTAGGGCGCGTGAGGCGCGGCGTTGAAGGCGTAATGGGTGAGCTTGGTCGCCTGCTCGCGGATTGCCTCAACCACACGCGGATGGCAATGGCCCAGGTTAAGCACGCCGATGCCGCCGACAAAGTCGATGTAGCGCTTGCCCGTGGTGTCCCAGACTTCGGCGTTCTTGCCATGGCTGAGGCTGATGGGGTGGACGATGGAAATCGACTGGCTGATGGTTTCGCGGCTCATGGATCCGAGACTCAAGAATGGGAGGCGTCCTTTTATCTAAGCCGCGAGCCGCCTTGCCCCGCAAACGAAATAAAGTCGCCGGGTCATTATTAAAAGTCGGGATGTGCTGTGAGGTACTCCACCATCCAGCTCAAAAAAGCCTGCACTTTTGGAATCCCCCCGGCATGTTCGGCATGGGCGATAAAGTGCGCGCCGGCGCTGGGCATCGTGTAATCCCACGGGATCATCAGGCTGCCGTTCGCCAATTCCTCGGCCACCAGATACTGCGGCACCAAGGCCACGCCATACCCCGATTGCGCTGCGCGAATGCACATGTAGAACGTGTCGAAGCGCGGCCCGTGGTAGCTGTTTTGCGAGTGCAGGCCTTGTTCCAGAAACCACTCGTGCCAGGCTTCAGGACGCGAGGTGCATTGCAGCAACGTATGGCGGGATGAGGCGTCGCTGCCAGCGGCAACAAACCCGGGGGCGCAGACCGGCACCACGGCTTCGCGAAACAACTCGATGCAGGTCGCTCCGGGCCACGATCCCTGGCCGAAGAAAAACGCGATATCCGCCTTGGCCTGCAACACGTCGAACGGCTCCAGTTCGTTGCGCACGTCCAGGTGGATATTGGGGTGGCGCGCGGCAAAATCCTTGAGCTTGGGCACCAGCCAGCGGTCACCGAAGGTCGGCTGTGTGGCAATGCGCAGCACTTCGGTTTCGCCGCCGTAGGTCAGGATGTAGCGACTGGAAATATCCACCTGGTTGAGGATCTTGCGTACTTCCTCCAGGTACAGCGAGCCTGCCGGCGACAGGTACAAACGCTGGCGCACCCGCTGGAACAACGGGTGGCAGAGCATCTCTTCCAGCTGCGCCACTTGCTTGCTCACCGCACTCTGGGTCAGGTGCAGCTCTTCGGCGGCGCGGGTGAAGCTCAAGTGGCGGGCGGCGGCTTCGAAGCACTGCAGGGCAGTCATCGAAGGGGTCAAGCGTTTCGAAATCACGGGATCGCAGATCCTTTCAAATAGCCGAGTTCATTCCAAATCGGAAGGAGCCTTTGCCTAAACGTCGTTTGTGGCCAAGGTGTAAAGCCGTTGATACTGACCGGCAACACTATAAACGGCGCGGGTTTTTGGCGCCGAATAATAAAGACCGACAGGGAGCGCCTTGCATGAAGAACATCAAATCCACGTTGGCGGCATTCACCGCCGCCGCAGTATTGGGCTTGGCCGGCAGCGCGCACGCGGGGGCGACCCTGGATGCGATCCAGAAAAAGGGCTTTATCCAGTGTGGGGTCAGCGATGGGTTGCCAGGTTTTGGCGTGCCCGACGCCAACGGCAAGATGACCGGCATCGATGTGGATGTGTGCCACGCCGTCGCCGCTGCGCTGTTTGGTGACGCGTCGAAAGTGAAGTTCAGCCAGTTGACCGCCAAGGAGCGCTTCACCGCGTTGCAGTCCGGCGAGATCGACCTGATTTCCCGCAACACCACCTGGACCAGTTCCCGCGACGCCGGCATGGGCATGGTGTTCACCGGTGTGACCTACTACGACGGCATCGGCTTTCTGGTGAACACCAAGCTCGGTGTGAAGAGCGCCAAAGACCTGGACGGCGCGACCATCTGCATCCAGGCCGGTACCACCACCGAGCTGAACGTCTCGGACTACTTCCGCTCCAACGGCCTGAAGTACACGCCGATCACATTCGACACCGCCGACGAAAGCGCCAAGGGCCTCGAAGCCGGCCGCTGCGACGTGCTGACCACCGACCAGTCGGGCCTGTACGCCCAGCGAATCAAGATGGCTCACCCGGATGAATTCGTGGTGTTGCCGGAAGTCATTTCCAAGGAGCCGCTGGGCCCGCTGGTGCGCAAGGGCGACGACGAGTGGTTCAGCATCGTCAAGTGGACGTTGTTCGCCATGCTCAATGCCGAGGAAATGGGCATCACCTCGCAGAACGTCGAAGAGCAGGCCAAGTCCACCAAGAACCCGGACGTCGCCCGTCTGCTGGGCGCAGACGGTGACTACGGCAAGGACCTGAAACTGCGCAAGGACTGGGTGGTACAGATCGTCAAGCAAGTGGGCAACTACAGCGAAGTGTTCGAGCGCAACATCGGCCAGGGCAGTGTGCTGAAGATCAAGCGTGGCCTGAATGCGCTGTGGAGCAACGGCGGTATCCAGTACGCGCCGCCGGTTCGCTGAAGGTTTTACTCAGACACGGTGTCCTTGCCCGCCGCCTTGGAGCGATACAACGCCTGATCGGCCCTGGCCATCAGGCTCGCGGGCGTTTCATCGTTGCGCCGCTCCACCACACCCAGGCTCAGCGTCACCTTGAAGTTGCCCACGGCGGGCAGCTCCTTGAGCACACAGCGCATCCGCTCGGCCAGTTCCCGCGCGGTTTCCAACGTGCTTTTGGGCACGATCACCATGAACTCATCACCGCCCCAGCGGGCCAGCAAGTCGCCGTGGCGCAAGCAGGCTTCCAGGCATTGCACCACATGCACCAGGGTTTCATCACCGACGGCATGGCCGTGTTGGTCGTTGATCGGCTTGAAGTCATCAACGTCCATGGCAATCAGCGACAGCGGCAGGCGAAACCGTTGGGCACGATCGCATTCTTCCAGCAGGACCCGCTCCAGCCGGTAACGATTGGCCACGCGGGTCAACGCGTCGCGTTCGGCCAGGGAGCGATTCTCATCCAGTTGCAACTGCAGTTGTTGATTGACCCGAGACAGCTCGCGGGTGCGTTCGGCCACCAGGGCTTCCAGGGATTGATTGCGTCGTTCCAGCTGTTCGATGGACTGTTTGCGTGCCTGAATGCTGCGGTGGGCACCGACCATGCGCGCCACCGAGCCGTCGTCGTTACGTGCGATCACGTAGCCACGGTCTTCGATCCACAGGTAGGAGCCGTCTTTCTTGCGGCAGCGGTATTCGGCTTGATAGTGAGTGGTGCGACGGTTGATGTAGTTATCGAACAGCACCATCACCTGAGGATAGTCATCCGGATGAATCACGTTTTCCCAGGTGAATACGCTGTTTTCCAGAGAGTGATGGGCGTACCCGAGCATTTCGTACCAGCCGGGGTTGCGGTAGACGAAACCGGTGTTGGCGTTCCAGTCCCAGATCCCGTCGCTGACCAGCTCCATGATGGCATGCAGCATGTCGGCGTTAAGGTCGGTAAAGTCGCTCCTTGATGGTTCTTGGCCGGATGTATCGTCCATTTCGCACTCCTTGCGTGGGGCTGGCTCTCATGGCCAGTTACTATTGACGCCGATACTCCTTGGCTGGCGGTACTGTACAACGGCGCTTTGGCGCTTAGAAGGGGTGCTTTGGTCTAGCTGGGGATATGGCCTAGAGCCACTATTTGCTGGGCGTCTGCCTTTGATTGGGCGCCACCATCCTCGTTCTCGGCGACCCATTGGCATTGTGCTGATAGATCGCCTCAGGCTGCCCTTGCTGGTTAAAAAACACCTGCCCGATCCCGGCAGAGTTCCACAACCGTTCACCCGCCTCGGCGTGTTCCGGAATATGCGGTTCAACCTGCATGGGCCTGCGTCGGGTCAGCCAGTTCAGCGGTGAGCGAGGCGAGTAGAGCCAGCGATTGAGGCGGTCGAACCATTCCAGCAGTCGCGGTGGGAATTCGTTCTTGATGCCGCTGCTGGTGATCTGCCAGATCTTCGGGCCGGCATTGCGGTGGCGGATCAGGATTTCGTAGACGAACGAGTAGTGCACGTCTCCGGACAGGATCACGTAGTTGCCTGGGGTGCGGGAATGGCGAAAGATGTTGAGGATCACCTGCGCCGCACCGCGATGGGCCATCCAGTTTTCCGCGTCCACCAGCAGCGGGTAGCCGCACCAACTGAAGGCCTTCTGCACGGTCTCGATCAGCTTGACGCCAAAGATGGGCGCGGGTGAAACGATGATCGCCGAAGGGTGATCCAGCAGTTCCTGTTGCAGTTCGCTTAACGCTTCCCAGTCCAGCAGGCCCGACGGTTGCTTGAGGTTGAACTCACTGCGCCAGCGCCGGGTGCGGGTGTCGAGTACTACCAGCGCGGGCGTGGTGGGCAGCACGTAATGCCATTGCTGGAACTTCAACAGTTCGTCTACCAGCTCATCCTGAGCGACCGCATCCAGGTAGTTGCCATGGGCCTGGGCGGTCAGGGCCAGGGTTTTGCCCAGCACGGTGTCAAACGCATCCGGGTTATTGCCCCAGCCCTGGCATAGCAGGTAAGCCAACAGCGCGTTGCCGATGATGCGCTTGGAGAACGGGTGGTCGTAGGCGGTTTCTTCCCATTGGGCGCTGAGGTTCCAGTCGTCGGTGATGTCGTGATCGTCGAAGATCATCAGGCACGAAAGGTGGGCCAATACCCTGGATACGCCGCCCAGGCCGTCCTGAAACTTGTCGATCTGCACTTGTTCGTGGGCGTAGCGTACGTGCCCTTCGGCGCGCAGTTGAGGTGCTTGCGGGTTGATCAGGCCCCACGGCACGGGCGACCAGGCCAGCAAGTACATTGCCATGACTTCGGCGAAGGTCACCAGGTGGTTATCGGCGCTGCTGCTGGTGAAAATCGGCTTCTTCACACCGCCAAAAAAACGTTCGCGCAAGGTCTCGTTGCTCTCCAGGGCGGGCAACAGATCGGCTCGATGGTAGTAGCTGGCCGCATGCTCATAGAGTGCTGCGCTGTTGTCGACGACGGCACCGTCGAGGTGTTCGTCGAACAGGCCGAGACGGGCAATCAACGCATGAATGGCCCTCAGCATCGGCCCCGCGACATCGTCGGCATAGACCTGGTCGCCGCTCATCATCAACAAGGCCGGGCGTTCTTCGACAGTGGTCGACTCGGCCAGCAGTCGGTCGACACACAGCAAACCGTCATCGGCGCGGTGGTGAGGCTTGCGGCATGAGCCGTGTACCAACTGATGGATGCGGCTGTGCAGGACGAAGTTCGGGCCTTGGGCGCCCGGATACAGCAGGTGCGGCGCCCATTCGGCGATGCCGGCACCGTTTACCAGCAGGTCGTAGCGGATGCTCACATCCTGGGGCAGGGCGTCGTCCAGCGGCACGTCGATCAGGTGGATAAAGGCCTGGCGCCCGACGGGCACGACCTGGCAGCGGCTGGCGTCCAGTTCGATATCCAGCGTCTCGCCTTGGGCGACTTGCAGCCTCAGGGTCAATGCCAGGGCACGACTTCCCACCAGCCACATCACCAGGCGCTGGGGTTCCAGGCGTCGCAGCAGCGGGCCGGCGAGTACAGCGGGAAGTGTGTCGGGGTGAGGCATCAAGGCAACGGCTCTGGGCAAGGTTGGGCCGAAAAGGTAACGCATTGAATGTCAGCGTTTTGTTAACACGCGATACCCGTGGGAGCGGCAAATTACCGGGCGCCCACTGGCCCGGGCTATAAACCTTTTATCTCAATTCATGACCGGGTGGCAGAAGGTTCGCCTTCAGCGATCATCCAGCGCAGTACGTCGCCCAGCGCCACACTGTGTTGCCGCTCGACCCAGCGCACTCCCTGCGGGCTGTACTGTTCGACATAGCGGCTCAGTACCAGGCGGCCCTGCTCCGACGACAGGCTCAGGCGGGTTTCCCGGCAGAGCAGGGCGCTGGCCCCGCGTCTGCGGACCTGCTGTTTCAGGACCAGTGAAGCTGAATCAGAAATCATCGCCGGCCCCCTTGGCGCAATCATCGGCCCGAGGCGACGTCGCCCCCTGCTTGCCTTCCTGCACAAAGGCCGCGCGGTGTTCGGCCACCACATTACGCAAGGCGCTGTAGTAGTCCGGTAGTTTTTGCAGGCTGTCGGTCAGCGGCAGCAGCGACGCGCGCGTGTCCACCGTGCCGCCTACCAGGCTGATGGTGTCCAGGGTTTGTACGGTATCGCTGTCGCCCAGCGGCGCCACCAGGAAGTTCAAGACCTTGCCCGCCGCATCGCGGCTGTTGCCGGTGCCCAGCAAAGGCAGTTCCACGATGGGGCCGTTGCCAATCCCCCACACGCCAAAGGTCTGGCCGAAGTCGGCGGTGTGACGAGGGATGCCCAGCGGGTCCGAAACATCAATCAACCCGACGATCCCCACGGTGGTGTTCACCGCAAAGCGTCCCAGCGTGTTGACCGAGCGCCGAGGGTTGCCTTGCAGCAGGTCGTTGATGAATACCTTGGGTTCGCTGAAGTTGCTGGCGAAGTTATGCACACCCTGCTGGAAAAAATCTGGCAGGTATCGGTAGCCCCGGGCTACAGGCGCCAGGGCATAGTCGTCCACCGCGCGGTTGAAGGCGAAGACGCCCCGGTTGACCGGCTCGGCAGGGTCATACACCGGGTAGGAAACCTGTGCGCAGCGTGTGGTACTCGCCACGTCGGCCGGGCTTGCGCAGCCCGTCAGGTAAGACACGGTCAGCAACAGCACGGCCTGGCGAGCCAGGTGCTGGGGGTACGTCAGCGAGCGCATAAGTACAGTCTCCGGAAAAAGGAGGCCGATGCTGGCATTCGAGGCTTGCGCAAAGATGTCTGCTTTATTGCGCCGTTGACGCTTTATTGCACGATTGAAATATATGACGAGCCGCCTCGAATGGTTTTAGATGGCGCATCCACAAGACCAAGTGATGCCCACCGGTGAGCCATCTTTTAATCGTGGACGATGACCTTGAGGTCCTCGCCCTGCTGAAGAAATTTTTTCTGCAACATGGCTACACGGTCGAGACCGCCGCCAACGGCCCCGACCTGTGGGCGGCCATGGAGCGCATGCCTGCCGACCTGATCATCCTCGACCTGATGCTGCCGGGGGATAACGGCCTGTTGCTGTGCCAACGCCTGCGCCAGCAATACGCGACGCCGGTGATCATGCTGACCGCCATGGGCGAGTTGAGTGATCGCGTGGTGGGCCTGGAAATGGGCGCCGATGACTACTTGAGCAAACCTTTCGACGCCCGTGAGCTACTCGCCCGGGTGCGCGCCGTGCTGCGTCGGGCGGGTGAGAGCCGGCCGACGTTGGGGGATGTGTCGCGCCCGTTGATTCGCTTCGCCGGTTGGCAACTGGACCTGACGCGCCGGGAGTTGCGCTCGCCGGACCAGGTGATGATTCCATTGTCGTCCGGAGAGTTCGACCTGCTGCTGGTGTTCGTCGAACACCCTCAGCGCGTGCTGACCCGCGAGCAATTGCTGAACCTGGCGCGGGGCCATAGCCACGACGCCTTCGACCGCAGCATCGACGTGCAGGTCAGCCGCCTGCGACGCAAGCTGGAGTTCGACACCAAGCGCCCGGCGATGATTCGCACGGTGCGTAACGGCGGTTACCAGTTCACCGTCGCGGTGACCCGCCCATGAGCCGCTTCAAACCCCGGGACACCGTGGCCCGCTGGATTGCCCTGACCATCCTGATTGCGATGCTCACTGCGCTGGCCTTCAACGCCTTGTTCGTGCAACTGGCAGGCGTTTGGGCCAGGCCGCCGTTGAGTGAAACGGGCCTGTTGGAAAAGGTCGCGGTGATCGTGCGGATGATCGAAGCCGCAGAGCCTTCCCAGCGCCCACCACTGACGCAGGCGGTGGGTGACGACAGTTTCAACGTGAGTTGGTCGGCCACCCGCGCAGGTATTGATGTGCCGATTCTGGAAGACCCGGTTTTTCATTCCGATCAGCTGTTTAAACAGCTGCTGAAGGGGCCGGAACGACGAATGGAGGTCTATGAGCCATCTGATTGGCCAGGCCCCGGCGGGCACTATGTGCTGATGGTGCAGCTGGTTGACCAATCGTGGCTGGTATTCAGCGCGCCGTCCCGCAGTTGGGGCCTGGCGGAAGGCCCGCGCAGCCTGGTGGTGCTGATGCTGGTGCTGATTTCCACCGCGTTGGTCACGCTGATTGCCACCCGGCGCCTGGCCCGGCCGTTACAGCATTTCACCCAGGGCGTACGCCGTTTCGGCGCCGACTTCCGTGCGCCGCCCGTTGAGCCGGTCGGCCCCCACGAAATCCGCCAGGCGATCCTTGCGTTCAACGGTATGCAGGCGCAGTTGCAGCACTTTATCCAGGACCGCACCCAGATGCTCGCCGCGATTTCCCATGACCTGCGTGCGCCGCTGACCCGCCTGCGCCTGCGGGGTGAATTTATCGAGGATGCCGACCAGCAGCACCGCCTGTTCCGGGATGTCGACGAGATGCAGGCGATGATCAACACCGCTCTGGCGTTCTTTCGTGACGATGCGCGTCTGGAACAGGCCACCCAACTGGACCTCGCTGAGTTGCTGCAAACGCTGATTGACGACTACCGCGACCAGTCCATCGACATCACCTTCAATGGCCCGCCACGGCTGGTGTATTTCGGTCGCCCGTTGGGGCTCAAGCGAGTGATGACCAACCTGATGGACAACGCGATCCACTATGGGCTGGCGCCTGAAATCGAACTGCAACAGAGTACGGGCGTGGTGACGGTTCGGGTACTGGACCGTGGCCCGGGCATCCCCCAGGAGCGGCATGAGCAGGTGTTCCTGCCGTTCTTTCGGCTGGAAGGCTCACGCAATAAAAGTACCGGCGGGGTCGGTTTGGGCCTTTCCACGGCACGGGCGATTGTCCTGGAACACGGTGGAACGCTGACGTTGGAGAATCGCCCGTGTGGCGGGTTGGCCGCTGTGGTGGTGTTGCCGGTTTAGGCAGGCTTAAACCGTCACGGCAAATTGCCTTTTCCCAGATCAGTCAGATTACCGCTGTTCGACTGATAACGTTGCTGGTTGGAGCTGCTGCGCGAGGGCTCATCGTTTGGTTTGAGGGCCGGCTGAACAGGTTGGACGGGTTGAGTGGCTTGAGGCGAATGAGTGGGTTGATTGAAGGATTGGATATGGAAAGCGCTGCCAATGATTGGAAAGGACATAGATGTTGGCTCTCATTAGAAAGGACGTGAAGTGTGCGCATTCACCTCCCTTTGAGTGCGTCCTGATCAGTGGCCCTGGCCCGGTCCAGCGTTCCGGGCCTTTGGGTTTCCATTTGCTTCGCCGTCTCAATGAGGCGCCGTTTCAAGCCGGCTTGGGCACCGTAAACCGAAACTCGCTGCCCCGCCCCAACTCACTTTCAGCCTCGATCCGCCCGCCGTGGGCCTGCACGATGCCTTGGGTGATGTACAGCCCCAGGCCGCTGCCGGTGGGATTGTTTTCGGTTTGAGTCCAGTAGCGATCAAACACATGCGGCAACTGATCCGGGGCGATCCCTTCGCCGGAATCACGCACCGAAAACACAATCTCTTCGCCATTGCTCAACGCACTGATACCGATATTGCCCTGGCGCGGGGTGAACTTGATGGCGTTGCCGATCAGGTTCGACAGCACCTGAAACAGCCGCTCCGGGTCGGCATTGATTTGCAGCCCGGGCTCGGCGTTGAAGGACAAATCGATGCCCTTTTCCATCGCCAGGGGCGCCAGCAGTGCATAGGCCTCCTCGAACATCTGGCTCACGTCCAGGGCCACCGGCTTGACGGTGTAGCGCCCGGCTTCGATCTTCGAGGTATCGAGCAAATCCTCAAGCAACACATTCATGCGCGTGGCGGCTTGTTGCATGGTGTCGATGGCCGAGGAAATCCGCCGCGAAGTGTGTGGGCCTTCGGAACTGAAGGCTTTTTGCATCATGCCGCAGAGCATCGAGATAACGGTCATCGGGTTGCGCAGGTCGTGTGAGACCACCGCCACCAGTTCATCCCGGGCGCGTACCGCTTGTTGTTCGCGCAGTACCTGGCGGGCCAGGTCGTTTTCCAGGGCCGAGCGCCGCAGGTCGTTGGCGGCGAAGCGGTCGCCGTGGCTCCATTTGGTGGAAATGCCGGCCATCTCCACCTTCCAGATTTCAAACGAGGTGCGTGGGCGAAGGTGCAGGCCCGCTTCGGTGCTTTCCAGGTCCAGCGGTTTGTTCGGGTCGCCGCTCCAGTTGATGTTTTCCTTCACCTCGGGGCGAAACCACAACACGCCATTGTCCACTGGCTTGGGCAAACTCATGGCCAGCACACCACTGGCGACGTGCTGATATTCAGCTGCCGGTGGGTACACCGCGGACAGGTTATGGCTGGCAAATACCGGCTGACCCGTTTCTTGCAGCCACTTGTGCAGGGCGCGGATTTGCGCAGGTTCCGGGCAGTTGCCGTAGCAGTGCAGTTGTTTGTCTTCAATGATCGCCACACCGCCAGCGAGGGTCAGGTCCATCAGCAATTGCGGACGCTGCGCGAGGCCATCGAAGACATTCGCGGGTGAGGCCTGCATGGCCTGGCTGAGCAAGGCCAGGGCCTCGACCTTTTCTTCGCGCTGGCGGCTGATGTCCAGGGCCTCCATGGCACTGATCTGCAACGACAGCACCTGGCCGATGGTCTGGCACGCGGTGCGCAAGTCATTGGGCACCAGCAGCGGCTGGCGGTTGCCGCAACTGATCAGGCCCCAGAGTTTGTCGCCGGCCATCAGGGAAATGCTCATGGACGACAACACCCCCATGTTTTTCATGTACTGGCAGTGAATCGGCGACACGCTGCGCAGGGTGGCGAAGCTCAGGTCCAGGGGCTGGCCGGTGTCCGGGCGCAACCTGGGCACCAGCGGCACTGCCTCATAGTCGGCATTGGGGATGATTCGCAGCCAGTTGGTGCGGTACAGCTCCCGGGCTTGTTCGGGGATGTCGGACGCCGGGAAGAACAGGCCGTTGAACAATTCCATCGACGGGGCGGACGCTTCAGCGATCACCTGGCCGTGGCCTTCCTCTTCGAAGCGATAGATCAGCACGCGGTCATAGCCGGTCATGGCCTGAATTTCGTTGACGCTGATTTCATACAAGGCTTGCAGGGTTTTCGCCGACTGCAGGCGTTGCAGCATCTTGCCCAGGTTGCTGGTTCGACCATTGAGTGCTCGCGGCTGGAAATCCTTGAGCCGTGGTTCGAACTCCAGCACCAGCACATCCTGATGGCGGTGCAGCAGTCCTTCGAACTCGGCGCCGTTGAGGGTCATGTGCAGCGGTGGGGCATCGAAAAAGCTGTTTTGCGTGACCATGGCCTGGACGGCTTCGGCATGTTCTGTGCCGATTAGCCTGTGCAACGGTTGGCCCAGCAGAGATTGCGCAGAGTGGTTGAACAGCTCGGCCACGTTGGCGCTGACCTGCACGATATGCAGCTCAGGCTCGGACAAGGTCAGCAGCGCGCCGTGAGGCTGGATAGCACCGGGGAAGCGGATGGGCTCGTCGGCACAGTTGGCAAGCAGCTCTTCAAAATCGTCGGGTTTCATAGCAGTACCTCCTGGCTGTCGAGCCATTGCTCAAAGCAGCTGAATGTCGAACGGGCCGCGTTTACGGCGCGCAGTTTAGCGTGCGCGTCGAGGGGCACATGGTTCAGGTAATCGAGAAAGTCTTTCCAGCGCCGGCCGGTTTCAGCGCCATACACATTGAGAAACGCGCCGCCATTGTCGGCACCCAGTCCCAGGCGTTGGTCCATTTCCCGGCGCAGGATCTGGCCGCCCAGCGTGGCGCCTTCTATCACGTACAGCGCGCCCAGGCAGGCGGCGGGTGTGTCCAGGGGCGGCAGCGAGGCGCAAAGGGGGAGTGCAGCGATGGCTTGGTCGTCGAGCCCCAGGGCGTGGAGGTCCCTCAACAAGGTCGGCGTCTTCACACGCAGCACCTGATCAAATCCCACAGGGATCAAACCGCTGTCGTTCAGCGTTGCTTCCAGGGGTTTGTAGAACCCGTGGTAGGCCTGGAGCAGGCGTCGGTAGCCGTCGTGATCCAGCTGCGCAGAGAAAAACGGCAAGCGCTTTTCCAGGGCGACGTGCAGTAACGCGGTACCCGAGCGCAGGGCTTCAAGTACAGGTGGCGCACCAACGTCATGGGCCTGTGAATACATTCAGTAAACTCGAACTGGGGGCCTGCTGGCCATATAAGGTTGCCTGATAACTGACCGCAGGAACTGCCTCGAAGTTCGGGTGGCTGATGTCGCGATGCTATCAATGCATGGGCGGGGCCTGCATCAGAGCCGACTGCACGCAATCGAGCAGGCGCTGGGTGGTCCACGGCTTGGGCAAGAATCGCACGGTACCACCCAACTGCGAGGCCATTGCGGTGTTGCCCGAGGTCAGTACCACTGGCAGCGTCGGCCAGCGATGGGCGACGACCTTGCTCAAGTCGTAACCATTGAGCAGGCCGGGCATCTGGATATCGCTGACAATCAAGTCTACCGGATCGCTGGCCCGTTCAAGAAAAATCATTCCTTCATCTGCGGAGGGGAACGAGGTCACCACCGCACCGAAATCCTCCAGTACATCCACCATCAACGAGCGAATGATTTCGTCGTCTTCCAGCACCAATATCGATGGCTGAGCCATGATCCTTACTCCACCATCCGGGTTAAGTAAGGTGGAGTGGGGCGCCGTAGATTAGGTTCGATTGGATGTGTTTTATGCGATGGGTGGTCATTTGGTTGTCTTTGAGTTGCGCCAGCGCAGGATGCTCTCCTTGCGAAACGTGCTAGAAGCGCTCATCCAGCAGCGCCGGCAACGTCAGCTCCTTGACGAAACTGGCACCGGACAGGCTCAAGACCATACGCACCACTTGCACCACGTCATGCACCGGAATCAATTGGCCCTCACCGCGCTCTTCGGCCTGGGTACGCGAAGTGCTCAAGGGATCTTCGGTATTCAGATAACCCAGGTTCAGGCAAGTGACTCCCAGGCGCTGCTGGCGATAGCCTTCACGCAGTGCATCGGCAATGCCGCGCAAGGCGAATTTCGAGGCACCGAACGCCACTTCCGGCCGGCCGCTCTGGGGCAGTCCTGAGGTCGAGCCCGTGAGGATAATGCGCGGCTGCGCGCTCTTCAGTAACACCGGTAGCAGTCGCTTGATCAGCAACAGCGGTGCGGTGATGTTGCAACTGACGATGGCTTCCAGTTGCGTGTCTTCGTCGATGAGGAAGCTATACGCCGGATCAAACGCCCGCGCCTCCCAGATGCCCAGGTTATAGATCAGTGTGTCCAGCCCCTCATGCGCCACGGCTTGCTCGATGACCTGCGTCGCGTGGTCAGGCACTCCAAGATCAGCTTCCACCCAGCGTATCTCGGCACCGGAGCTGGACACCAGTTGACCGGGACGACTGCGGGAAACCCCGATCAGCGTATCCCCAACCCCGCCCAGGCCTTCCATCAAGGCCCTGCCCAATCCTTTGCTTGCACCGACCACCATGGTTTTCATCGCTTGTCTCCTGAACTGCTGTGCCTCGGGAGCGGGCATGCAAACAGAGCGGCGGAGTGATATCAATTGAGTGGCTGTTTCCAGATGTTAATCTCCACAACGCCGACCAAGCCCCCAAGGATCCTTATGTTCATCCGCAACCCCATTGTTCCCGAGCTCATCGTCACAGGTCTCACGGCGAGCCTCGACTTCTGGGTCACCCAGTTGGGCTTCGACATTGCCTATCAGCGCCCCGAAGAAGGCTTTGCCTATCTCGACCTGCAAGGCGCGCAAATCATGCTGGAGCAATACGATCCGGATGCCGGCCAGTGGTTGACCGCACCGCTGGAAAAACCTCTGGGACGAGGCATCAACCTGCAAATCGATGTGCCTGCCGTGGCGCCTGTCTTGCAGCGTCTGGCTGCCATCGGCTGGCCGCTGTTCCGCGAGGTCGAAGACGCCTGGTATCGGGCGGGTGAGGTGGAAGCGGGGCAGCGGCAGTTCATCGTGCAAGACCCGGACGGCTATCTGGTGCGTCTGGTGCAGCGGTTGGGCGAACGACCAGTGGGGAGCCACTCATGAAATACGCCGTTATACTGGCTATTGCCTTCATCAGTGGGGTCTTCAGTCTCCAGGCCGTCGCAGAAGGCGATGCCGAAGCCGGTGGAAAGCTGTTCAGCAAGACCTGCGGTGGCTGCCATAGCGTCGGTGAAAACGCCCGGGGCGGTTTCGGGCCGCAGCTCAACGGCATCATTGGCCGTCCGGCTGGCACCACCACGGATTACCAGTATTCAGATGCGATGAAAAATTCAGGCGTGGTCTGGACGCGGGACAAGCTGGCCGCCTATATCGAGGCGCCGAAAAAGGTGGTGAGCGGTACCCGGATGATTTTCTGGGGGATCAGCGACCAGGAGAAGATCGACAACTTGCTGGCGTACCTTGCGACATTTCAGGCGCAATAAACACCGATCCCAAGACAAGGATTTCACCCATGGTCGCACCGCGTATCCGGGCGCTCGCGCTCTGCATCTTCCACCGCAACGGCCGAATTCTGGTTCACGAATTCCAGGATGCGGTGAAACAGCAGACGGTATTTCGTCCCATCGGTGGCGGCATCGAATTCGGTGAACACAGCGCCGAGGCGATCGTACGAGAGGTGCAGGAAGAACTGGCGCAGCCTATTCACAGCCTGCGCCTGCTCGGTACGCTTGAAAGCATCTTCACTTATGACGGCAACCCCGGGCACGAGATCGTTCAGGTCTACGATGGCCAATTTGAGGACCAGAGCCTGTACGAGCAACCGTACCTCGATGGTGCCGAAAGCAACGGTTTTGCGTTCAAGGTGAGTTGGAAGGACAGCTCAAGCTTTACGGCGCAGTCGCCATTGGTGCCCGAAGGGCTCTACGCGTTGCTCAAAGGTGCAGCGTTACTGGATTGACGGGATGCACCCCGATAATGGTGATCGTCCCCAGCCTGCGAAATTAATCAGGATTTCTGCCTTTTCCCCACGGCGCTCACTGCCAGGAATGGCTGGTCGTGATAGAGCTTCAGTTCTACGGTGTTGACGGATTGTGGCTTGCCGAAAAACTCCCCGCGTTTGCCGGTGTACGCCTTTTCAAAGGTGAACGGCGTTGTAATTACGTTGATGATTTCTTTGTCGAACTGGTCCTGGTGTTTGCGTATCCAGGCTCTGCTTTGTGCTTGCTCCTTGGCTGTAGCCTTTTGAGCGCCGCGGTTATCGCCTGTAAACGCCACAGGTGCAAAGGAGTGCGCGGAATCGAAGTCAAACCTCATAAAGACGCAACAAAGCCCTCTGCCTTTTGAATCGTAGATGTTCAGCATCAAGTTGGATTGACCATTTTTGTGCTGGCGTGCCTTGGGTTTGGCCGACACATGGATCTTCCAGTCCGGGCGTAGCGGGAACTCTTCGAAGTCCAGTACCACGTCATCGGCGACGAAAGTAATCCGTGTTTTATTGATCCTTGCCCACCCAAGTTTCTGGCTGTCCAGCACGCAAAAATAACGTTGCTTGGGTTCGAGCGAGTAGGGTTCTGAATCGATTTTCCACTCCAGGAAACTCTGGTCCTTGGGCGGATAGAGCGACAGTTTTGCTTTACCTTCATCGTTGAAGTTAACGACTTTCACTTGGGCCGAAAGGGGCGCCGAACTGCGAAGCTTTGCGATGGACTTGACGATGACACTGCTGATGTCGTCTTTGGCAGACTGCGCGTTGTCGGTCTTTTCAAAAGCATCGGCGACGTCAGCGCAGGCTTTTTTATAGTCCTGGTATTTTGCCTTCAGGCTTACCACCGCGGCTTCCATCGCCTTGATTCGCTCTTTTGTCACCGGCGTTGCGCCGACCTGCCATTGGTCTATCTGCTTCTTGATGGCAGTTATCTTGGTTCGTTGCTCGGTGGAAATGCTCAGCTCTTTGTTTCTCTGGCCGTTTGTCGTGAAGTTTTGGCTGCCCAGCGTCGCCATTCTGTTGCCCACCACGATTACCTTCGCGTGCAGTTGGGCGACCTGATAGATCTCATGCTGGTCTGTCAAAAGGCCTTTGAGGGTTTTCAGGTCGGAGCTGTTGCTTGCAAACAGCTCCGGGTGAAACAGGGTATAAATTTTTGCTGGCCCTCTATTCTTTAAAAAGCTGCGCAGCGTTTTTCCGGTGATGTAAGGCGACATGACTGCCACGGGCTCGTTGTCGACAAGGGCGCAGTCAGTAAGGGCGTTGAAAACATCAGTTTGGAGGTTCATTGCATTTATTCCATGAAATCAATGAAAGACAGGGCAGGAATGGTTGGCAACCCTGTGATGCCCAATGATGGCATAATGACTTCTTTGTTGTTTGCGGATATCTCTTCCCGCTCAATTCTCAAGGATGACTATGCGAACGCTTTTCCGAATCTGGCTCACCCTCACCATTGTTTCGATGGTGTTCTACCTGCCGTTTTACGTGTTCTCCAACAACGCCATCAATGCCGTTGAAGAACTGACTCCTGACGAAATCATCCCCTTCACCGGTATTCGCGGGCAGGATCCCGAGCGTGTGCACAACCTGTTGGCCCGCACCGGTATCGATATGTCGATGGAACTTGAAGACGCGCTCGAAGACAACAAGAGCCTTTCCAGCGTCAAGTTCGAGTACCTGCGAACGCCAGAAGCCACGCGTGTTGAACAGGCAACCGGGCTGAAGTTGGTTGAAGCTTCGGCCGATGTGGGCAACGGTCGGCAACTCAAGCTGGTGTTCACGGTTATTCCGAAGCGGTTCTTGCGCAGCACCGCACAGGTCAACGGTTTGCTCGCACTGCAGATCACCGACGGCAACCACACACTTACGATGAACGATGGTCCGAATGACGAGCTTCATCTTTGGGCGCTGTTCGAGAAGTCGGGTAAAGCCGCTCGTGAATCAGTGCAGCGCATGAATAGCCGTTTCGACGTAATGGTTGCTGAAATCGATGCTCGCGAGAAGGCTCGCAACGCACCGGCCGCCGTGACCCCATCCGCACCTGTTCGTCAGTTTGCGAGCAACACCGTCGCCGGTAACCCAGGTACGGATCAGGTCATCATTTTCCAGTTCGATGGTAAGCCTGCGTATTGCGCAGACGAAGGCGCGGACGGCGCCAACTGCCATGGCGACAGTGCCGCATTTATCGGCCAAGGCTCCTACAAGGACTACATGGACCCCGACAGCAGATTATGCATCGCGGGCGAGAATGACTGCACGTTGCCGCAATTTTTTCCTGCCGATATACGGGGTTGATCCCAGAGCCGTTGTCGCGCCCCGTCGCCTCTTCAAGAACCCTGCGGTGTTTCCCCGCGCGCCAAACGCGCATTGATGTCCTCGATCACCGCGGGCAGTTCGACAATGGTGTCGATCAGGTAATGCGGCCGAGAGCCCTCGAACATCTGTGTAATACGCGCGCGCTCCAGCGCCAGCTCAGCGGCGGGCAGTGCCTTGTATTGCTCGTAGGTCAAACCCAGCGCATTGCCCGAACAGGTCAACGCGACCGTCCACATGCCTGCGCTGCGACCTTCCAGAATCCCGGGCCAGGTGTCATCGACCTTCACGCACGCGGCCACGTCGCTGATGCCCAAGGCAATCACGTTGGCCAGTGCCTGCGCCGGATGCGGACGCCCGTTGGGCACCTCGTCGGTCGCCACCACATGGTCGGCGACGTAGCCATTCTGCCGCGCCAGCTCGACCACCTTGGCCATCACCACCGCCGGGTACCCGGAGCAGGAGCCGATCTTCAAACCCTGTTCGCGCAGATTTTTGATCGCCTCAAGAGCGCCGGGAATAACCGCCGAATGCAGCGCAATTTTCTCGATCTGCAACGGCATGAAGCGTTCATACAGTGCGGTGACATCCGCGTCTGTCGGCAAGCGATCAAACACCGCCCGATAACGCTCGGCAATCTGCGGCAGGTTGCACAAGGTACGGATGTGGTCCCACTTGCCCATGCCCATCGGGCCGCGCGCTTCTTCCAGGGATACGGCGACGCCAAACTCGCCGAATGCCTCGACAAAAATCTGCGTGGGGGCGAAGGAGCCGAAGTCGACGACGGTGCCGGCCCAATCCAGGACCACGGCTTGCAGCTTGGAAGGTTGTTGGTAGTTCATGGCAAGTCTCCATTTTTCAGGTGTGAGCAGGCCGTCCCTCTATCGAAGAAGAGGTAAGTACCTGGTGAGGGTTTAAACGGGTGAGGCGATCAGGTCACCGGTATCGGGCTGGCCTCGAACAACTCCGCGATCATCGGTCGGTTGCGCCGGATCCCCAGGCAACACAGGTGGTAGTCGATGAAAAACGGGTGGTCGACGAAGGTGATGGGGGTGGTGCCCGGGGTTTCGGCGTATTCCACCGCGGACACAAAACCGATGCCGATGCCTTTGGTGATTGCGTGCACGATGGCTTCGCGACTGTTCAACTGCATCACGCAGTTCACGGCGACGTCCTGGCGCTTGCAGCTTTCTTCCACCAGTTGCCGGGTGCGGGAGCTTTTCTCGCGCATCACCCACTTTTCGCGGCTGATCTGTTCCACGTGCACCTCTTTCTGTTGGGCCCATGGATGGTCATCGCGTACCACTGCAATGATCGGATAGCGCCGGTAAAGCTGGGTATCGAAGCGCTGGTCGAATTCCGATAGGGCCAGGATCGCCACGTCGATATCGAAGTTGAAGAGCCGGTCCAGGGTTTCCTTTTCCGGGGAAAACGAGGTCTCCAGTTCGATGTCCGGGTGGCGCTGCATCAGCTCATAGGTCAGGTTCATCGCGATCGGCGGCGACACCGCGCCCAGGCGCAGCAGCCCGGTCTTGCGCTGCTTGAAACTCTGCAACAGTTGCATGGCTTCATCCTCCTGGCCGAACAGCCCCTGGGTGATTCCGTAAAGGGCGTGCCCGGCCGCGCTCATCTCGATAAACCGCCCGCGACGGTGGAACAGCTCCACCGAGAACTGCTTCTCCAGCCCATTGACCTGCTCGCTGATGGTCGGCTGGCCGACGCTCAGGTACTCGGCGGCGAGGGTGAAACTGCCGGTCTTCGCCACCGCATGAAACGAGCGCAGCCACTTGTGGTACTGGTACATAAAGAGTCCTGTTCCTGAGGTCCGCCGGGCCGGTTATCAACGTCGGATAAACAACGCCACCGCTGCGCTGCACAGGCAGGCCGAGGTCACGACGATGAAGATCAGTGAGGTGTTGCCGGTACTGTCGAGCATACTGCCGATCAGCGGTTCCGCCAGGCCGGCGAACAGATAGGATGAGAAGTTCATCACGCCCGTGGCCGTACCCGCACGCTTGGCACCCACCAGGTCCGGGCACAGCGCCCAGAAACTCGACGCCGGACCGTATACAAAGAACCCGCAAAGGAACAACGCCACCAGGCCGATTGCGCTGTGGGGCGGCAGGCTCCACATCCACAGGCTGGTGGCGGCGCCGAGGAACATGTAGAGCATGATCGCCAGGTAGCGTTTGGAGCCGAACAACTTGTCCGAGACCCAGCCATTGCTCAGGGCGCCGATGGCCATGCCCACCGGCAGGGCCACGGTGATCCACTTGGGATCGATCATGCTGTCGCCGCTTTTCCAGTTGGCGCCCAGGAAATGCACTGGCACCCAGACGATCAGGCCGTAGCGGGCGGCGTTCTGGAAACCCAGAGAGAGGGCGGCGATGATCAGCCGCGGGTTTTTCAGCACCGCCTTGTAGCGCTGCGCCGAAGTTTCGACTTCGCCGTGGGCCACTTCATGATTCTTGTCTTCGGCGTTGGCCACGCCAGTATCGGCCAGGGGTTCGAAGCCCAGGTCCTGAGGCCGTTCCCGGGCCACCAGGTAGAAAATGATGCCGCCCGCCAACATCAACAGCACCGGCAGACGGAAGATCCAGCGCCACTCCAGTTGCAGCACTTCCAGCACCACGATCGAGGTCACGTACGACAGGACCGAGGCGCATCCGGCGGCGAACACATAAAAGCCATACACCTTGCCGCGTTCGCCGGCGCTCCACCAATTGGAAATCAGCCGGCTGCCGGGCGCCCAACCGAGGGCCTGGAAGTAACCGTTGATGCCCCACGGCAGGATCAACCCGGCAAAGCCGCTGGCGAAACTCGTGACCCAGTTGGCCCCGCAGGACAGCACCGCGCCAAGGGTCATGATGCGGCGCCCGCCGAATTTGTCGGCGAGGTTGCCGTTGATGGCCTGGCCAATCGCATAGGCCCAGAGCATCGCGGCCGAGGCCCAGCCGAGGGTTTCCTTGGTCAGGCCGAACTCGGCCTGGATCCCGGGGATCGCAAACCCGAAAGTCTGGCGACCGGTGTAGAAAAACAGATAACAAAACATCGCGGCCAGCAGCATGCGCCACTGGGCAACGCGGAACGATGAGGTACGGACGGCAGGAACAGGCAGCACGTGTGCACGATTCATGATGTTTTCCTTATTGTTATTCGCCCCGGCGACCGCAGCCGCCGGGGGGCACTCTTGATAGGTGCAACAGGAAACGACCGAATTACGGTGAGTCTAGGCCGCTTGCGCGCCGATGAAATTCTTGCCGCGTGCGCCTTGCAGGGCGAAGCGGATCATCGCCTCGGCCTCGCTGGCATTCACGCCGTAGTCGGCAAACTCGGTCTTCACGTCCAGGCTGTGGAGGAAGTCGCGCAACTGCGCCTGGGCCTGGTGCAGGTCGGTGCCAAATATGCGTTGCAGGGTGCGGTCACGCGCGGCGTCGTGCCCCCATGCCAGGCCCAGCACCAGCGGCAAGGTGAAGGAGCAGGCGATGCCGTGGGGCAAGCCGTGGTGCAAGGTCATTTCGTAGGAGATGGAGTGGGCGAGGGCGGTCTTGGTATTGGAAAAGGCCAGGCCGGCTTTCAGGGCCGCCAGCGCCATCCGCGAACGGAGTTCTTGATTGCCGAGGTCTCGCCGCAAGCGCGGCAGGCATTCCAGGATGTCTTCGATGGCGGAGATGGCGAAGGTGTCCGAGATCGGGTTGGCGTTGATGTTCCAGATCGACTCCAGCGCATGGGACAAGGCATCCAGCCCGGTGGAAACCGTGACTCCGGCCGGCACCGTCAGCATCAACTGCGGGTCGATGATCGCCACTTTCGGCCAGGTGCAGTCCAGGTGCAGCGAATACTTCTTGAGGCTCGCGCAATCCCAGATCGTCGCCCATGGTGTGACTTCACTGCCGGTGCCGGCGGTGGTCGGCGCGGCAATCAGTTGCTTGTGACGGGCCGGCACGAAAGGTTTTCCGGTGGCCAGCAACGCCAGCAACTCGTCGAAATCCCCCGATTCGGTGCCGACGATCAACGCCTTGGCCGTATCAATGGCACTGCCCCCGCCGACGGCGACCACCACCTGGCAGTCACCGGCCTGCTGCCAGAAGCGCTCGTAGGTGTCGCGCAGTTGGGCCACGTCGGGGTTGGGCTGCACGTCTTCGATCACGTACACCAGGCGGTCACCCAGCAGTGCCTGGATGCGGTCGACCAGACCGAGCTCGCGGGCTTCGGGGAAGGTCACAAGGGCGACGCTCTGGCCTTCGGTGAGGGTGGCGAGTGCTTGCAGGCAGCCCCAGCCGAAGCGGGTGTCTACCGGGTTGTGGAAGCGGGCAGTCATGGCGGGTTCCTGGTTTTTGTTATTGGAAGTGCCGCCATAGTCGGGGAGGGTGAAGTGGACCTCAAATCGATAGATTGGGGGGATGGATTGGCTGGGCCGATAGTAAAGCCCAGCCGCCAAGTGCCTTCAGCGAACGTTGCGGAACAACATCAACCGCGCACTCTCATGCAGCCCGCGAGTCAGTCCCTGCAAGCGCTGAAACTCTTCCGGGTATTCCTGGGCCACATCGTCCCTTGGCGTTTGCGACGCCAGGTCATGCAGGGTGGGCGAGCTGCCGTCGTGTTCCATTTGCAGCAGGAAGTCCTTGGTCACGCCACCGATCAGCGGGAAGGTGCCCTCGCGCAATACCAGCGGCACCACCCGCTCGCCTTCCGGCGCAGGCTGCTGGATATCCCGGCCCATGGCGCCATTGCGAAACGGAATGCCCGCCATGCCGGCGACGGTCGGCAGCAGGTCTGCCAGGCCGACGGCTTCTTCGATCACCCGGGGTTGCAGGCCGGGTGCGTGGATCATCATCGGCACGTTGTTGCTTTCCAGACCAAGCTGCTCGAACGCCGGCGCCATGTGCGGGATCTGGCTGATGCGGGTGTTGTGGTCACCGAAGAACACGAAGATGGTGTTGTCGTAATAACCGCCGGCCTTGGCGATTTCCATCAGGCGACCGATGTTGAAGTCCAGCAGGCGTACGGCGTTGTATTGCTCGACGCTGCGACTGCCCGCGGCCTGGACTTGTTCCACGGTCAGGTCATGCACCACGAAGCCGTCGTTGTTCTTGGGGATGGTGAACGGGCGGTGGTTGCCGGAGGTTTGCAGGTAGGCGAAGAACGGTTGGTCCTTGGGGATGGCGCGCAGCAGTTCGTCGCCTTCCTTGAACAGGTCCAGGTCGGAAACACCCCACACGTCCACCCGTGGCGAGCGCCAGTGGCTTTCGTCATAGAGCTTCACGCCGTCGATGCTCTGGCGGATCAGCGCGTTGATATTCGCCCAGCCGGCATTGCCGCCGATCATGTAGAGCTTCTGATAATCCTCGAACGCATTGATCAAGGTGTGTTGCCGGGTGATCAGCGGGTTGCGGGTGGCCGTCTCCTGGCGGGTAACGTCGGGTACGCCGGTGATGCTCGCCCACACGGTTTTGGCAGTGCCGGTGACGGGCACGTAGAAGTGTTTGAAGAACCAGCTTTCCTTCGCCAGTTTGTCGAGGTTCGGCGTGGGGTTCAGCGGGTTACCGTAGGCGCCCACAGCGCTGGTGCCGAGGGACTCGAGCATCACGAAAATCACGTTCGGCGGGCGCTCGCCCTTGAGCCGATAAGGCTGCACGGCTTGTTCGCGGGCGAAGCTCAATTGCTCGGGATCGGGTTGGCTGACCCCCAGATAATTCGCAACTTGCGGGTAATGCTCGCGCACCCGCGCCTCATCGAATTGCGACTGGCCGACCTTGAGGGTGTCGTACAAAAACAGCACCGGATTAAGGCCTACGGCAGCGATCTGGTTGTTGCCGGAAAAGAACGCATCGCTCCAGCGCAGGGGCACCGGATTTTCGAGGTTGAGGTTGGCGACGCGGCCGAGCAGGGCCAGCAACACCGCGATCACGCCAACGGTGGCCACGGATGCAATGGTCAGCTTGCCGATGGGTTTGCGTTCGCCATCCAGGGTGATGCGTTCAAGACGAACCAGGGCGTAGGTCCACAGGCCGACTGCGGTAAGCCAACTCAAGGTTATCCACAGCACCGGGTAGGTTTCCCACACCATCTGCTGGGAAATCTGCGCGTCTTCCAGATAACGCAGCACCGTGGCATTGATGCGCACGCCGAGGTAGGCGTAGTGGCCGAAGTCGATGATGTACACCAGCCCGACGATGCCCAATGCCAGCAGCAGATAACCCCGTGCCAGCCAGCGCAGGGCGGGGACGGTCAGCAGGTTCCAGCGTGGCAGCCAGGCGAGCAGGGCCAGGGGCAGCAGGATCAGCACCGCCAGGCGCAGGTCGAAACGCAGGCCTATCCCGAAGGTTTCCAGCAGTGCAGGTTCCCTGAGGTCGACCCCGGAAAATCCCAATACAAACACCAGCCGCAGTGCCGCCAGCAACGCAAATACCAAACCGATCGCGCCCACGCCGTAGCGCAGGCGGCGCGAGTGCAACCATCCCATTATTGACCTCTGTGCAGTTTTAAAAGAGGACGCCAGGCAGCCAGCGCCAGCATCCACAACCCGGCCACCAGGCAATAGCCCGTCAGCAGTGGGTCGATCAGATAGTCCCAGTAGTTTTCCGAGGCCTTGAGCCGCAGCGCAAACGCCAAAGTACCCGCCGCGAGCATCCACACGGCCAAGGTATTACGCAGCCAGAGCATCAACAGCGCGGCCATGCCGATCAGCACAATCATCGGCCGGGGATTGAAGCCCCAGCGGTACGGATCGAAGTAGGTCAGGCCCATCGTTGCGGGGTACAGCGCCAGGCTGAGTGCGCCAAACAGCAGCAACACCTGGACCTTCTGCGGGCGCTGGAGCGGCTGCACCACGCCCAAACGGCACAGGCTGACCCACGCCAACAACACCAGAGTGCTGATGGCCAAGTCATCGGTGAAGCTGCGCACGTACGCCGCCAGCGGCAGTTCGTTGACCGGGATAAAACTCACCACCACCAACACCGGCAGCAGCCATGGGCGCCAGGGCGCCGTTACGCGCAGGAGGCTGAGCAGGACAAAACCCAACAGCACAAAACTCAAATGCGCTTGCCATATGGAAAACATCACAGGCGCTCCGACAGCCAGGCTTCGTTGAAGCTGACGTGTTTGATAAAGGTGTTATTCCACGAGTAAACCAGGTGATACATGCCGTCCGGGCTGCGGCTGAAATACGGGTATTCGTATTCGAAATCGCAGCCGCGGGGTTTGCACACCCGGTAATCCAGGCTGCTGAGGAAACGTTGCTCCAGCGGCAGGCGCAGGGCACCGCTGGAGGCGCGGAAGCCTTCGCCGATGATTTCCTTGTAGGCCGCAGGGGAGAACGGTTGGCCCAAGGGGTCGGGGGATTGGTCCAGTTCCACCACGGTGCGCCACTGGTTGAGCTTGGCATCGGTGCCGTACAGGCTCAGCTTGAAGCGACCGTCCCGCAGGTCGTTGAGGGCCACCAGCAAGCCGTCGCCTTCAGTGCTGACGGCTGCCAACGAGGAATTGGGGTTGGACGGCTCCAGTGGATAGGGCTCGCTCCAGGTTTGACCCGCGTCTTCGGTGCGGCTGGCGAGGACCTTGTGATGAGTCTCGCCGGCGTAACGCAACATGGCGATGGCGCGCTGGCCGTCCTGCGGGACGATGGTCGGTTGCAGCGAATTCTTCCCTCGGCTGATACGGAATTTGTCGATCACCGCCCCGTCGGGGCTCAAGTACAGGTACTCGGCGAATTTGCCCATGAACTCGTGGTACACCGGCAGCCCGATGGAGCCGTCGGCATGGAACACCGGTGCGGCGCGCACCAGGGTGCTGATGTTGAAGAAAGGCGAGGTGATCAGTTGGCGAGGTGCCGACCAGTTTGTGCCGAGGTCGTCCGAGACCATCACATTGATCGCGCTGGTGGCCCAGCCGCCCACCGATACCGAGACGTAGAACATCCACAGGCGATTGTCCGGCGCCAGGGCGATCACCGGGTTGCCCAGCTTGCGGATGTAACGGTGAGTGCCGTCGCGGGTGCTTTCCCGGGTGGCGAGTACTTGCTCCGGGCCCCATTCGGCGCTTTTCGCGTCAAAGCGCGCGGTGCGCACCTGCACATCGGCAGCGCCTTCGCGGGAGCCGGCAAACCATACGGCCATCAGGTCGCCGCCGGGCAGGGCAGTGACCGAGGAGGAGTGCACAAAGTCATTGAGCTGCGAGGAGACAAAGCGGCTGCTGTATTGCGGGGCGGCCGCGGTTGGCGAGCTGTCCTTGGGGCCTTGGGCAAACGGCGCCAATACGTGGGGCGGATGGCTTTGCCAGGCGGCGAAAAAGACCACCAGCAGACTGCAGATTATTAAAAGCGGGCGCATAGAGAACCTGTCGGAAAAAAGGATTACTGCGCACGGTCATCCGGCAGGCGCCTCCTGCGGCCGGTGAGCATGGATAACGGCAGGTTGTCCCGCACCTGGATACTTTCAAACACCGCCGCCAGCACATGCACGCCCACCAGGCCGGCCAGTACATTGGCGGCGGTTTCGTGCAATAGCAGCGGCCAATCGGCGCCCCACAGGGCGTCGACTTCCTGCATCAAAAAGCCGCTGACACCGAGGGTCAGCAGCGCCAGCAACATCAGGATCATCACCAACGCGCCAATGGGCGAATGGCCCAGGCGGTGCTGTGGTCGGCGGTTGAGCAGTGAACGTACATGGCCCTTGAGCCGTTCCGGCGTCGGCCAGAAGTCCGACCAGCGCGCGCTGCGCGGTCCGACAAATCCCCACACCAACCGCACCAGCAACCAGGCCATGGCGTAATAGCCCAGCCATACGTGCCAGTCGTCGCCTGCTTCGTTGAAGAAGTAATTGGCCACAAAGACGCCGGCGATGGAGAGGTGAAACACCCTCACCACCGGGTCCCAGAGGCGCAGGGAGGTTGCTGGCATCAGCCCTTGATCTCAGTCTTCACGGCCTTGCCGGTGACTGGATCGTGGTAGATCTCGACTTTGCGCTTGTCCTTGTCGAAGCCGTAGATCTCGTAGCAGTTGCCATCGGTGACCTTGAATTTGCTGATCTCGTAGCCCTGGGCTTTCAGCTGCTCCTGAAAAACCTTCTGGTCCTGCCATTGCGAGCGCTCGGCAGTGGTGCATTGCGGGCCGGCGATGGCCATGGGGCTGGCGATAATCAGCGACAGCAAGAGAATTTTACGCATGGAAACGCTCTCAGCAGATGTGGGAGATTTCACTGTGCTAAACCAACCTTAGCGAAAGCTTAGTTGGCAACGGCCCGTAACATCTTTCCCAAAATGGCGCCGGCCTTTACGCGGCATCATGCGGCCGTTTCCTACAGAGAATCAGCTATGCGCCTGCTCCTTGTCGAAGATGATCGTGCCCTTGGCCAAGGGATCCGTGTAGCCCTGGGCGCCGAAGGCTACACCCTGGACTGGCTGCAGGATGGCGTCAGCGCCTTGCACGCGCTGCGCACCGAAAGCTTCGACTTGCTGCTGCTTGACCTCGGCCTGCCACGCCTCGACGGCCTGACCCTCTTGCAAACCCTGCGCGCCGAACAATACGACCTGCCGGTGCTGATCCTCACCGCCCGCGACGGCACCGCCGAACGCATTGCCGGCCTGGATGCCGGCGCTGACGACTACTTGGTCAAACCCTTCGACGTCGAAGAGTTCAAGGCCCGCGTCCGCGCCCTGTTGCGCCGCAGCCAGGGCCGGGCGCAGCCGTTGCTGGAGCATGCGGGCGTCAGCCTGGATCCGGCGACTCAACAGGTCAGTTATCAAGGCGAGGACGTTGTGGTCACGCCAATGGAATACCAACTGCTGCATCAACTGATGGTGCGCCCCGGCAAAGTCGTCACCCGCGAACGCCTGTCCCGCGCCCTGTACGGCTGGCAGGACCGCGTCGAAAGCAACACCCTCGAAGTCCTTATCCACAACCTGCGCAAAAAACTCTCCACCGAACTGATCCGCACCGTGCGCGGCGTTGGCTACGTGGTGGAACTCAAACCATGAACTCGGTCCGCGCGCGCATCCTCATCCCGGTGCTGGTGCTGATCCTGCTGGGCGATGGCCTGATCAGCTGGCTCGTCCTGCGGGACAGCCACCACGAAATCGAAGAAGTCTACGACGCCCAACTCGCCCAGAGTGCCCGCTTGCTGCAAGGCGTACTGCGCCAGCGCGACCCTGGTGATGCTGACTGGGAACGCCTCTACCAGGCCTTCGATCAAGCCATGAGCCGTGTCGGCGAAGACGGCGCCGCGCACCCTTATGAAACCCGCCTGACCTTCCAGGTATGGCGCACCGACGGCCAACTGCTGGTGCGCTCCACCGACGCCCCGATCCTCAACGCCCCGCCCACCACCCTCGGGCCGCACGACCTGATGGAAAACGGCAACGACTGGTGCGCGTTCATGCTCGCCGACATGCAACAAGGCCTGCTGATCTGGGTGGGCGAACGCGATGACATTCGCCAGGACGTGATCCAGCGCATTATTCGCCACACCCTCTGGCCGATCCTGATTGGCGTACCGCTGCTGGCGGTGTTGATCTGGCTGACCATCGGCTGGGGCCTCAAACCCCTGCGCGCCATGGCCCAGGCAATTCGCGGGCGGGATAGCGAGACATTGCGGCCGCTGCAACTTCAACCGTTGCCGGCGGACCTGGAACCCATGCAAACCGCGCTGAACCGTCTGCTGGTGCAGGTGGACGAGCTGCTGGAGCGCGAGCGACGGTTTATTGCGGATGCAGCCCACGAGCTGCGCACGCCGTTGGCGATATTGCGCATTCATGCGCAGAACGCCCAGAGCGCGGGTACCGCGGAGGAGCGGCGAGAGGCGTTGGACTTTCTGGTCAATGGCGTGGACCGGGCGACGCGGATTGGCAGCCAACTGCTGACCATGGCGCGGATTGAGCCACAGCTGAACAACACCGTTCGCACTCGCGTGCCTCTGACGGAATTGGTACGCGAAGAGCTTGCGGAATTGACGCCCCTGGCAATGGAGAAGGGCGTTGAACTGGTGCTGGAAGGGGATGAGGCATGCTGGATTGAAACGGACCCGGTGGCGTTGGCGATTGCGCTGCAGAATCTGGTGACCAATGCACTGAATTTCTCGCCGGCGGGGAGTGAGGTGCGGGTGGTGCTACGGGGTTCGGATTCGGGAGTGGTGCAGTTGTGTGTGGAGGATGCAGGGCCGGGGATTGATGAAGGGGAGATTGAGCGGTTGTTTGAGCGGTTTTATAGTCGCGGGAATGCGAATGGGGCGGGGTTGGGGTTGGCGATTGTACAGATGATCGTGGGGAAAATCGGGGGGCAGTTGGAGTTGTATAACCGGGAGGTGGGTGGGTTGTGTGCGCGGTTGAGTTTTAGCGACAGGTCGGTTTGAAACAGGCCGTCGTTAGAAGCACGGCGATCATCGCAAGACTATGTTGCCGTGCTGAATAAGTGCGGATGCTCTGCCTGGAATGCTCTGAAAGTCTTGTACTTCCAGCGATCACCGCCCGGATCTTCATCCGATGAACTGACCTCGCCGAAATACCAATGCTCTGACTCAAACTGTTCTCCGTCCTCATCTTCGTGGGTGAAGTGAAAGCCCACCTCGTGGAGCCCGGGTGGGAGGATCAGACCCCATTCATTTGCAAGGCTTCTGCCCGTTATACGGGTTTGGCGAAAGTAGTCGTATTCGAAGGGCTGGGTGGAACCGAGGTAGCGGCTTTTGTCGATGTAGACGCAGACCTCGCTTGAGAACATGTCGGGCACTTGAATGGCTGCTACGACCCAGCATTCAGGTGTGTCATCGGGCCGGGCTTGAATCAGGTGAGCGGCGGCGTTGATCAATTGCTGAGCGCAGTGTGCCTGGATAGCAAGGGTGGTTTGCTTGCCTTCGACCAGGGTTTCTATGACGGGAACTTTGAAGTTTTCAAACCCTCGCCTCACCGGGAAGTCTTCTAAAAACCAGCCTTCGAAATTGTCTGCCCATCGGCTGATTGCGCGCAGGCGCCTGGGGATGTTGCGGAGTTTTTTGTCTGAAAGTGCAAGACGACGCATAGGGTATGAATACTCTTGGTTTGCTTTTGTTCGTGAGGCCCGGGCTTATTTTTGATCACCAGGACTTTCTATAATCGAGTGCGAGAAAGTAGTCACTTTCCGACAAAATAATTTTGTGGCTGAAGAGCGGCTGTATAGTTAATAGCCATTCTTCACGCAGTTGGAACATTCCGTTGTTAATGTCGTCTTGAACGGACAGTCCGAGCGAGTCGACAACGCTATAGTCCTCGCCCAAGTCTGCGGAGCGCTCTATTCCTAAACCGAGCTCAGTCGACTTATCGAACCATTCCAGTCTTAATTTCAGTCCCATATGCCCTCACAAAAATTTTTTGATATTTCGTTTTTTCTTAGGCTTTTTCAGCCGTTCACCAGTTATGTGGTTGAACGCCCCCAAGTGACTCCCATCGCTTGCTCTATACGCCTCTAGTTCGCCGTGCTGCGAGTCCCACTCGTAAATTATCCGTCCTTTGTCATCAATCCAGCGCTCTCTAAGCCCTGCCCCACCTTGCTTTGGGGTCTTGGGTTTTGCCTTGCTCAGGTTTAGGAAACCGGTGATTTCGTCTGTGCCGGGAGCGGAATGGTATTTGTGATCGCCCGCCCTAACGCTGACTACCACATAGAGTGGCCGAACCCCCGACTCCACCGGAAACACCAGAATAAAATCCCGATACTCCGGCGGATAAATCGGATTCACCAAAATCTGCTTGGCCGCCTCAGTCGGCGGATAAATCCACATCACTGGTGCTTGCGGTGCAGCCTCCAATGCCGGAATACCAAGGGTGTCGCCAGGATCAATGGCCGGCGTCCAAATCAGTTCTACACCCTCGCCAAGATCTGCCACGAACTGACTGTCACGACTCTGAAACTGCACCACATCGATCATCTGCCAGTCGGCATTTTTACCGGTGTAAAACCCATACCCCTTCAGCGTCCCGTCGGCGCGTTGCTCGATATGCAACCGCATCCGCGAGCGGGCTTTTTGCAGGTGACGAAGTTGTTCTTCGCTATAGAGCGCACTGTCGCCAAGCTCCGACGGCCATGCCAGCGCCACCAGCCCTGCAAGCAAACTCCCGGCTGCGGCGCCGACCGCCGCAGCTGCGGATTCCATTACCGCTGTGCGTAATACAAGCTGGCCAAGCCCAGCGGGCAGGGCACTGCCACTGATCTTCCTGAGGGACACACCGCCATGGCTATCCACCTCCCGTCCGCCTAACAGCGTGAAGTGGCCGTAGTCCTTGATCAGCTCAAGCGGCACATACCCGGTGGGGTTGTTGTAGCTGATGATCCCGTCGGGCAACTGGCACGACTTGGCGAATACATGGCCTGGAATCCTCGCGGGTTCAGGCGATGGCGGGGGAGGCGCTTCATACAAATCAATAAACGGTGAATACGGAATCTGCTTAGGCTGCGGAGTCAGAATTCGCCGCTTCAGCTGTTCTTCTTCGCTAATTGGATACGCGCGCTCTGTCATGACGACTCACTTCCTTGTGCAAGGAAGCGAGCCTATGAGAGCGGGGAAGAACCTGAAATTCTCGTTGTTCGATGGTAAGCGTGGGAAAAGTCACTTTATCAATCGCTACATTGAGCCAAGCGCGCTTACTCTCCCTGATCGCGCTGTATCTCCGTGCCCAACTGCGAGGCTTTACTGCGTAACTCCTCCAACCGGTCGTTCAACTCTTTGTATCCTGGCTTCCAGAAAAAGACGCCGTCTACGCTGCTTTGGCCAAGAATGAGGTCATTGAACGAGCCCATCCCACCGTATGCGGAGCGTAGATAGGTGATTCCGGAGTAATCGGATGCCTGCAATAAGGTTTTGGCCTTACGCATCCATCGGCTCCAGTGGTTGTCCCCGTCGCTTTCCAGCAGGATGGCAAGTTCCTCAAGAACATCAATTAGCTCTGCGGTTTTCGGACCCATAGTGGGAAATCCTTAAAAACGGAGGTTTCGTAACGGGTCAAAGCACATGCCTTGAAATCACCCTCGATATCTCAACAATCGACGTCTTCCCCGTAAACTCAAACTTCACTTTCCCCACCGCCGAAAAGTAAATCTCCAGCTCCGAGTCCAGATCAAACGTCCCGGACGTTTCCACTGAATACGCGACGATGTTTTTGTACGGCAGTGAAGTGAAGTCCTTCTTGCTGCCGGTAATGCCTTGCACGTTCACTGCGATGATGCGCTTGGTGGTGAACACCACCCCATCGCGCATGGCCTTGTAGGAATCGATGACCTGCTCATCATCCAGCAGCAGGGACGAAACGCGTTCGGCGTATTCGTCGTTTTGTTTGAGTTTGAAGAAGCCTTTGTTGTTGAAGTCGATCATGTGCCTTTCCTTGGGTGAGCGGTGCGGTAAACGCACGCGCCGGTGTATGACGTTTTGCTCGCGGATCTGTATCTAACGGCCTTCCTTTTATCGCCCTACTATGGCGCCAACAACCCGCCGGCCATTACAAAGTTTTACGTCGCCAAGGAGTTACACCATGCCCGAGATGTCCAGTCTGCTCGCCTACGGCCTGATTTCGCTCGGCATGGTACTGACGCCTGGCCCGAACATGATTTACCTCATTTCGCGGTCGATCTGCCAGGGCCGAATGGCCGGGCTGATTTCCCTGGGCGGCGTTGCGTTGGGTTTTGTCGTTTATATGTTCTGCGCGGCATTGGGCATCACGGCATTGGTGATGGCGGTTCCCTATGCTTACGACGCGCTGCGACTCGGCGGGGCGTTGTACTTGGTGTACCTGGCCTGGCAGGCGGTCAAACCAGGCGGCCGGTCGCCGTTCCAGGTTCGAGACTTGCCCAAGGATAGCCCACGCAAGCTGTTCATGATGGGCTTTGTCACCAACCTGCTGAACCCCAAAGTGGCGGTCATGTATTTGTCGTTGCTGCCTCAGTTTATCGACCCTGACGGCCACGCCAGTGTGCTCTCGCAATCCCTGGTATTGGGCTTTACGCAGATCATGATCAGCGTGAGCGTCAACGCGCTGATCGCCGTTATGGCGGGCTCGATTGCGGGTTTTTTCATCCGCAAACCCGTTTGGCAAACCGTGCAGCGCTGGTTGATGGGCTCGGTGCTGATGGGCCTGGCCGTGCGCATGGCGGTCGAAGGGCGACGCTGACTCGCGCGTTACAGGATCGCTTTCAGGTAATCCTTGAGTGCGTTGAGCGGAGCATTGAGTGCTTCGAGTGTCGTCGCTTGGCCCACATCCACCGCGAGCCGTTGCAGCTCGCGGCCCATCACGGTGTTTGCACCGCCCAGAGATTCGAGTGCCAATGCCAGGCACTCGTCGATTTTTTGCTGGATGGCCTTGATATCGCCCTTGCGCACCAGCAAGCCAAACACTTCCCGCTCATAGCCGTCCATGACCAGGTCGTCCCGCAGAATCGGGCTCGCGCCTTCGGTTTCATGCACCAGCTTGAGCGCAAAAAGCGCAACAGCTTCCAGCGTCAGTTCCATGGTCAAGGTTCCTCTTCTCTCGCGTTCGCCCGCCCATCATCACTTTCCTGCAGGCGAAAAAAAAGACCTTGAATTTCAAGGTCTTTTTTTAAGATGGTGCCCCGAGGGAGACTCGAACTCCCACTCCTTTCGAAAACGGATTTTGAATCCGCCGCGTCTACCAATTCCGCCATCAGGGCTCAATGGCGGCGAAGTATAGAGATGAGATTACCGTTGGTCAATCACGTTTCATGGTCAATTTTCACTATTTCCGCTAGACTTCCCGGCCCTGCTAGACGAACCCCATCATGCGCGTTGCTGACTTTACTTTTGAGCTCCCTGATTCGCTGATCGCTCGCCACCCTTTGGCCGAGCGTCGCGCCAGTCGACTGCTGACCCTGGACGGGGTCAGCGGTGCCCTCGCACACCGTCAATTCACTGATTTGCTTGAGCATTTACGCCCGGGCGACTTGATGGTTTTCAACAATACCCGGGTGATTCCGGCACGGCTGTTTGGCCAGAAAGCGTCCGGCGGCAAGCTGGAAATTCTGGTGGAGCGGGTGCTGGACAGCCATCGCGTGCTGGCCCATGTGCGCTCCAGCAAGTCGCCGAAACCGGGTTCGAAGATCCTTATCGATGGCGGTGGCGAAGCAGAAATGCTGGCCCGTCACGATGCGTTGTTCGAGCTGGGGTTTGCTGAGGAAGTGTTGCCGCTGCTCGAGCGTGTCGGCCACATGCCGCTGCCTCCTTATATAGACCGCCCCGACGAAGACTCGGACCGCGAGCGTTATCAGACGGTGTACTCCCAGCGCCTGGGTGCCGTGGCTGCACCGACGGCGGGGCTGCATTTCGACCAGCCGCTGCTGGATGCGATCGCCGCTAAAGGCGTTGAAACGGCCTATGTGACCCTGCACGTGGGGGCCGGCACGTTTCAGCCGGTGCGTGTGGATAACATCGAAGACCACCATATGCACAGCGAGTGGCTGGAAGTCAGCCAGGAAGTCGTGGATGCGGTTGACGCGTGCAAGGCGCGCGGCGGGCGTGTGGTGGCGGTCGGTACCACCAGCGTGCGGTCGCTGGAGAGTGCGGCGCGCGATGGCGTGCTCAAACCGTTCAGTGGCGACACCGATATCTTTATCTACCCGGGCCGGCCGTTTCATGTGGTCGATGCCCTGGTGACCAATTTCCATTTGCCGGAATCCACGCTGTTGATGCTGGTGTCGGCATTTGCCGGTTATCCCGAAACCATGGCCGCTTATCAAGCCGCCATCGATAACGGATACCGTTTTTTCAGCTACGGTGATGCGATGTTTATCACCCGTAATCCGGCGCCGCGCGGCCCAGAGGAACAATCATGAGTCGTATGTCGTTTGAATTGCTGGCCACGGATGGTAAAGCTCGCCGCGGCCGTTTGACTTTCCCTCGCGGTACCGTCGAGACCCCGGCCTTTATGCCGGTCGGTACCTACGGCACGGTAAAGGGCATGCTGCCGCGTGACATCGTCGCCACCGGCGCCGAGATCATCCTCGGCAACACCTTCCACTTGTGGCTGCGCCCGGGCACCGAGGTGATCAAGAAGCATGGTGACCTGCATGACTTCATGAAGTGGCAAGGCCCGATCCTCACTGACTCGGGTGGCTTCCAGGTGTTCAGCCTGGGCGCGATGCGCAAGATCAAGGAGGAGGGCGTGACCTTCGCCTCCCCGGTGGACGGCGCCAAAGTGTTCATGGGTCCGGAAGAGTCGATGCAGGTCCAGCGAGACCTGGGCTCCGACATCGTGATGATTTTCGACGAGTGCACGCCGTACCCGGCCGATGAAGACGTCGCACGGATCTCCATGGAGCTGTCGCTGCGTTGGGCCCAGCGCTCGAAAAATGCCCATGGCGATAACACCGCTGCACTGTTCGGTATCGTGCAGGGCGGTATGCATGAAAGCTTGCGCAAGCGCTCGCTGGAAGGCCTGGACAAGATCGGTTTCGACGGCCTGGCCATCGGCGGTCTGTCGGTGGGCGAGCCCAAGCACGAGATGATCAAGGTGCTGGACTACCTGCCTGGCCTGATGCCGGCTGACAAACCTCGTTACCTTATGGGCGTTGGCAAACCAGAAGATCTCGTAGAGGGTGTGCGCCGCGGTGTGGACATGTTCGATTGCGTGATGCCAACCCGTAATGCCCGCAATGGGCATCTGTTCATCGATACAGGCGTGCTGAAGATCCGTAACGCGTTCCATCGCCATGATGAATCGCCGCTGGATCCTACCTGTGACTGCTACACCTGCCAGAACTTCTCGCGCGCTTATCTGCACCATCTGGACAAGTGTGGGGAAATGCTGGGTAGCATGTTGAATACCATCCACAATTTGCGTCACTACCAAGTCCTGATGGCTGGTTTGCGCGAGGCTATTCAACAGGGTACATTGGCCGCCTTCGTCGATGCCTTCTATGCCAAGCGCGGGCTGCCTGTGCCGCCCTTGGACTGAGTTTTCCGACCCTAAGATTCACTATTTGCAACTGGAGTGCTAAATGAGCTTTTTTATCTCTAATGCCATGGCTGATGCCGCTGCACCGGCCGCTGCCGGTCCTATGGGCGGTGGTTTTGAGTGGATTTTCCTGGTCGGCTTCCTGGTCATCTTCTACCTGATGATCTGGCGTCCACAGGCCAAGCGCGCCAAAGAGCAGAAGAACCTGCTGGGCAGCTTGCAGAAAGGCGACGAAGTCGTGACCACTGGCGGCATCGCCGGCAAGATCACTAAAGTGTCCGACGCTTTCGTGGTTCTGGAAGTCTCCGACACCGTAGAAATGAAGTTCCAGAAGGGCGCCATCGCCGCCACGCTGCCAAAAGGCACGCTCAAAGCGATCTAAGTAACAACCTTTACCAATCGACGGGGCGCGCAAGGCGCCCCGCGTTATAAGCGGGCGGCGTGATGCTGAACAAATACCCTCTGTGGAAATACGTACTGATCCTGGCGGTGCTGGCGATCGGTTTTATTTATTCCGCTCCCAATCTCTATCCTGATGACCCGGCGATCCAGATCACGGGTGCCAGCACTGCGTTGCAGGTCAATCAGGCTGATCTGGACCGCACGAGCAAAGCGCTCACCGACGCGGGCATCCAGGTTAAAGCGGCAACCTTGGCAGCTGACGGCAAGGGCGGTTTGTTGCGCCTGACCAAGCAAGAAGACCAATTGCCGGCCAAAGACGTTGTGCGCAAGATCATGGGTGATGACTACGTCGTCGCACTGAACCTGGCACAGACCACGCCAAAATGGCTGCGCGCGATTGGCGCACACCCGATGAAGCTGGGTCTGGACTTGTCCGGTGGTGTGCACTTCCTGCTGGAAGTGGACATGGACAAGGCCCTCGACGCTCGCCTGAAAGTCTACGAAGGCGATGTGAAGAGCCTGCTGCGTAAAGAGCGCCTGCGTTATCGCAGCCTGCCGCAGCTCAACGGCGCCATCCAGCTGGGCTTTGCTGACGAAGCAACCCGCGAACAGGCCCGTGCACTGATCCGCAAGAACTTCAACGATTTCGACATTGTTCCGGCCGACCTCAATGGTCAGGCGGTACTGCGTCTGGCGATGACCCCGGCCAAGCTGGCGGAAATCCGTGAATACTCCATCAAGCAGAACTTGACCACGGTACGTAACCGCGTCAACGAGCTGGGTGTGGCCGAGCCGATTGTTCAGCGCCAGGGTGCCAACCGCATCGTGGTTGAGCTGCCGGGCGTGCAGGACACTGCTGAAGCCAAGCGTATCCTGGGCAAGACAGCCAACCTGGAGTTCCGCCTGGCGGCTGAGCCGGGTGCTACCCGCGCTACTGCCGAGGAATTCGAATTCCGTGAAGGCAATCGTCCACCTGCACTGATCGAGCGTGGCTTGATCATCACCGGTGACCAGGTTACCGACGCCAAGGCCGGTTTCGGCGAACACGGTACGCCTGAAGTGAACATCCGTCTGGATGGCCACGGTGGCGAACTGATGAGCCGCGCAACCCGCAGCAACGTCGGTCGCAGCATGGCGGTAATCTTCATCGAGCAGCGTCCTGTCACCACCTACACCAAGCAAGTGGTCGACGGCGTCGAGAAAGACGTACCGGTACAAACCTTTAAAGAAGAGAAGAAGATCATCAGCCTGGCGACCATCCAGTCGCCGCTGGGTGCTCAATTCCGCATCACTGGCCTGAACGGCCAGGGTGAGTCGTCCGAACTGGCGCTGCTGCTGCGTGCCGGTGGCCTGGCGGCTCCGATGTACTTCGCTGAAGAACGTACCATCGGCCCGAGCCTGGGTGCTGACAACATCACCAAGGGTATCGACGCTGCACTGTGGGGCATGCTGTTCGTGTCCCTGTTCATCATCGCCATCTACCGCTTCTTCGGCATCATCGCTACCGTCGCACTGGCGGGCAACATGGTGATGCTGCTGGCCCTGATGTCGCTGCTGGGTGCAACGCTGACCCTGCCAGGTATCGCCGGTATCGTACTCACCATGGGTATGGCGGTAGATGCCAACGTACTGATCTTCTCGCGGATTCGTGAAGAGATTGCTGCGGGCATGACCGTACAGCGGGCAATCAACGAAGGCTTCGGCCGGGCATTTACTGCAATTCTCGACTCCAACCTGACCACTCTGTTGGTCGGCGGGATTCTCTTTGCCATGGGCACCGGCCCGGTCAAAGGTTTTGCGGTGACCATGTCCCTCGGTATCTTTACCTCGATGTTCACGGCCATCATGGTGACCCGCGCAATGGTCAACCTGATCTTTGGCGGACGTGACTTCAAGAAGTTGTGGATTTAAGGGGCTGCCATGTTACGTACAATCAACTTCATGGGCGTTCGCAACGTTGCGTTCGGCTTCACCATGCTCCTTACCGTTCTGGCGTTGTTCAGCTGGTTCCATAAGGGCCTGAACTACGGTCTGGACTTCACCGGCGGTACGCTCATCGAGCTGACCTACGAGAAGCCGGCCGACGTTAGCCTGGTGCGCAACGAGCTGGTCAAGGCCGGCTATCACGAAGCTATCGTGCAGAGCTTTGGTGCAACCACTGACCTGCTGGTGCGTATGCCGGGCGAAGACCCGCAACTGGGTCACCAGGTCGCCGAGGCCTTGCAGAAGGTCGGTGGCGATAACCCGGCCTCGGTCAAGCGCGTCGAGTTCGTAGGCCCGCAAGTGGGTGAAGAGCTGCGCGACCAGGGCGGCCTCGGCATGCTGATGGCGCTGGTCGGCATCATGATCTACCTGGCTTTCCGCTTTCAGTGGAAGTTCGGTGTCGGCGCCATTGTGTCGCTGATCCACGACGTGATCGTGACCGTGGGCATCCTGGCCTACTTCCAGATCACCTTCGACCTGACGGTATTGGCGGCGGTGCTGGCGATCATTGGTTACTCCCTCAACGACACCATCGTGGTATTCGACCGGGTCCGTGAGAACTTCCGGGTACTGCGCAAGGCGACGTTGATCGAGAACATCAACATCTCCACCACTCAGACCCTGCTGCGCACCATGGCAACCTCGATCTCCACCTTGCTGGCAATTGCCGCACTGATGGTGTTCGGTGGTGACAACCTGTGGGGCTTCTCGCTGTCGCTGTTCATCGGCGTACTGGCGGGTACCTACTCGTCGATCTACATCGCCAACGTGGTACTGATCTGGCTGAACCTCAACAGCGAAGACCTGATCCCTCCTGCCAGCACTGGCAAGGAGGTCGACGACCGCCCTTGATGGATGGTTGTTGATCTGCTGTTACAAATAAGGCGCGAGTATTGAACTCGCGCCTTTTTTTTTGCTCCAAGGCTGGGTATAGCGCGGATCGTTCGGTCCGTTTGTGATGGTCAGGAGGTTCACGTGAACAAGTCGTTACTGGTTGGTGCGGTATTGGGTGCTGTCGGTGTGACTGCCGGGGGTGCTGTTGCCACCTACAGCCTGGTAAAAAGCGGCCCTGAGTATGCGCAAGTGCTGGCGGTGCAGCCGGTGAAAACCCAGATTAAAACCCCGCGTGAAGTCTGCAAGGACGTTGCCGTAACCCGGCAGAAGCCTGTGCAGGATCAGCATCAGATCGTCGGTACGGTGGTCGGTGCGTTGGCGGGCGGCCTGTTGGGTAATCAGGTCGGCGGCGGTAATGGCAAGAAGCTGGCCACGGTGGCCGGTGCGGTCGGTGGCGGTTATGCCGGTAACAAGGTTCAGGAAGGCATGCAGAACCGCGATACCTACACCACGACGCAAACCCGTTGTAACACCGTTAACGACATCAGCGACAAGGTTGTCGGGTACGACGTGCGTTACACTCTGGACGGCAAGGAAGGCTCCGTGCGCATGGATCGTGATCCAGGCAATCAGATCCCGGTCGACAAGGAAGGGCGCCTGGTTATCGGTCAGAACCAGCCGCAGCAGTAATTTCAGATATAAAAAAAGCACCCCGAGGGGTGCTTTTTTGTGCTCGCTCGCTTAGCGCTTCAGCGAGGCCGGCAGGTGCGGCTGGATCGCCGTCAGTACTGCCTTGAAGCATTTGGTGTTGCCGGCAACGACGTGACCCTTCTCAAGGAAGTCGTGACCGCCGGTGAAGTCGCTCACCAGGCCGCCCGCTTCTTGAATCAGCAGAGCACCTGCAGCCATGTCCCACTCGGACAGGCCCGACTCCCAGAACGCGTCAAAACGACCGGCAGCGACATAAGCCAGGTCCAGGCTGGCTGCACCGGCGCGACGGATGCCGGCGGTCTGGCCAACCAGGGCGCGGAACATGCCCAGGTAGTTTTCCAGGTTGTCCATCTGGTCATCGCGGAACGGGAAGCCGGTACCCAGCAGGGCGCCGTCCAGGCTGGTGCGACCGCTGACACGCAGGCGACGACCGTTCAGTTGGGCGCCACGGCCACGGCTGGCGGTGAATTCTTCCTGGCGAACCGGGTCCAGAACAACAGCGTGCTCCAGGCGGCCGCGGTATTTGCAGGCGATGCTCACGGCAAAGTGCGGGATGCCGCGCAGGAAGTTGGTGGTGCCATCCAGTGGGTCGATGATCCACAGGTAGTCTTCGCCTTCGCCGCTACCTTTATGCAAACCGGTTTCTTCACCGAGGATGCCGTGGGTAGGGTAGGCCTTGCGCAGCGCGTCGATGATTTTCTGCTCGGCGGCGCGATCCACCTCGGATACGTAATCCTTGGCGTCTTTTTCGTCGACCTTGATGGTATCCAGGCGCTCGATGGAGCGGAAGATCAATTCACTGGCGCTGCGGGCGGCGCGCAGCGCGATATTCAGCATGGGCTGCATGGATGTGTCACCTAAGGTTGTTAAAGAAAGCCGAGCATTCTAGCAGAAACTTTCTTCAGGTGAAGGACGACGTTACCTTTCATGGCATAACCTTAGGCTGTTCTGTAAGATTTGCTCCCCTTTCCCGTGACCGAGAGCGCCTCCCTTGCTGCAAAACATCCGTGTCGTCCTCGTCAATACCAGTCATCCCGGCAATATCGGCGGCGTGGCGCGCGCCATGAAGAACATGGGGCTGACGCGCCTGGTGCTGGTGGAGCCGCGTGTGTTCCCGCACCACGAGGCCGATGCTCGCGCGTCCGGCGCCAATGACATCCTCGAAAAAGCCCAGGTCGTCGCCACACTGGAAGACGCCCTGGTCGGCTGCAACCTGGTGCTTGGCACCAGCGCTCGCGACCGTCGCATCCCCTGGCCGCTGCTGGATCCTCGCGAATGCGGGACCAAAGTCGTGGAAGAGGCCGCCGGCGGCGCTGAAATCGCCTTGGTCTTTGGCCGTGAAGACTCCGGCCTGACCAATGAAGAGCTGCAGCGATGTCATTATCACGTGCACATCCCATCAGACCCTGAGTTCAGTTCGCTGAACCTCGGGGCAGCGGTGCAGGTGTTGAGTTATGAAGTGCGCATGGCCTGGCTGGCCGCTGAAGGCCAGCCAAGCAAGGTAGAGAAGGACGAGGTTGCATCGACCAAGAGTGGCGAGTTGGCCACCATGGACGAGCTGGAGCGGTTCTATGAGCACCTGGAGCAAACCCTGGTGGCCATCGAATTCCTCGATCCGGAAAAGCCACGGCACTTGATGGCGCGCCTGCGTCGGTTGTACGGACGCAGCTCGGTCAGCCGAGCGGAAATGAATATATTGCGTGGCATCCTCACGGAAACCCAGAAAGCGGCCCGTGGCGAGCTTCTTAAGCGGAAGGATTAAAAATGTTCGAGCGTTTGCGAGAAGATATCCAGAGTGTTTTCCACCGTGACCCGGCGGCGCGCAACGCCTTTGAAGTGCTGACCTGCTACCCGGGCATGCACGCGATCTGGATCCACCGCCTGTCCGGCGCCTTGTGGCATATGGGTTGGAAGTGGCTGGCACGGCTGGTCTCCAACTTTGGTCGCTGGTTGACCGGGATCGAGATTCATCCGGGCGCCAAAGTCGGTCGTCGTTTCTTTATCGACCACGGCATGGGTATCGTCATTGGCGAGACCGCCGAGATTGGTGATGACGTAACCCTGTATCAGGGCGTGACCCTGGGCGGTACCACCTGGAACAAAGGCAAGCGCCACCCGACGCTGGAAGATGGCGTTGTAGTGGGGGCGGGTGCCAAAGTGCTCGGCCCGTTTACCGTGGGTGCGGGCGCCAAGGTCGGCTCCAACGCCGTGGTGACCAAGGCCGTACCGCCTGGTGCAACGGTTGTCGGCATTCCGGGGCGGATCATCGTCAAGCCGGAAGTCGGTGATGAACAGGAAGCCAAGCGCAAGGCCATGGCCGAGAAAATCGGTTTCGATGCCTATGGCGTCAGCGAAGACATGCCCGACCCGGTGGCACGCGCCATTGGCCAATTGCTTGATCACCTGCAAGCGGTGGATGGCAAGCTGGACGGCATGTGTGGCGCCTTGAAAGACCTCGGCAGCAACTACTGCGCGAAGGACTTGCCTGAGCTGCGCACCGAAGACTTTGCCGAGATCAAGGACGAAGGTGCTGCCACCAAGGCGGGCTGAAGTCTCGCAATCACTGCAAAACTCATGTGGGAGCGGGCTTGCTCGCGAAAGCTGCGTGTCAGTCGCCGAATATATTGACTGATCCACCGCGTTCGCGAGCAAGCCCGCTCCCATGTTTTGACCTCCATTGGTCCCGCATTCCCGGCTTGGCCCTGTTCCCGCTGGTCCATCCCGTCCCGCCCTGCTATGATTCGCGCGCCCTTTTTACGGGTAATCCTGACTAAAGTACTAGGTCTTATAGTTGACTTAAATACTCGGGAATCGCATACTTGCTCCCATTCTGAAACACCTTGGTACTTGTCCATGAGACTGACTACAAAAGGCCGATACGCGGTGACCGCCATGCTTGACCTGGCCTTGCACGCGCAAAATGGGCCGGTGTCCCTGGCCGATATCTCCGAGCGCCAAGGCATTTCCCTGTCTTACCTCGAGCAGTTGTTCGCCAAGTTGCGCCGCAGCAATCTGGTTTCCAGCGTTCGTGGTCCAGGCGGCGGCTATCAACTGTCCCGCGACATGCAGGGCATCCAGGTAGCCCAGGTGATCGACGCGGTGAACGAATCCGTCGATGCCACCAAATGCCAGGGGCTGGGTGATTGCCACGCAGGCGACACCTGCCTTACGCACCACTTGTGGTGTGACCTGAGCCTGCAGATCCATGAGTTTTTGAGTGGTATCAGCTTGGCTGATCTTGTGACTCGCCGTGAGGTGCAAGAAGTAGCCCAGCGTCAGGACCAGCGCCGTTGCAACACCAAGGCGCCGCGTCTGGACAAGATTGAAGCGTCCGCCGTCGAGTGACAGCCGAAGAGCTAACGGCACGCCAGCCAGCCTGATTTAGGAGAAAGTCCATGAAATTGCCGATTTACCTTGATTACTCAGCGACCACCCCGGTTGATCCGCGTGTCGCGCAAAAGATGAGCGAATGCCTGCTGGTTGACGGAAACTTCGGTAACCCGGCATCCCGTTCCCACGTTTTCGGCTGGAAAGCCGAAGAAGCAGTGGAAAACGCTCGTCGCCAGGTCGCTGACCTGGTGAATGCCGACCCGCGTGAGATCGTCTGGACCTCCGGTGCCACCGAGTCCGATAACCTGGCAATCAAGGGTGCGGCGCATTTCTACGCGACCAAAGGCAAACACCTGATCACCACCAAGATTGAGCACAAGGCTGTCCTCGACACCATGCGCCAACTGGAGCGTGAAGGTTTCGAGATCACTTACCTCGAGCCAACTACCGACGGTATCGTGACCCCTGCGATGATCGAAGCGGCGATGCGTGAAGACACCATCCTGGTTTCCGTGATCCACGTGAACAACGAAATCGGCACCATCAACGACATCGCCGCCATCGGCGAGCTGACCCGCTCCAAGGGCGTGTTGCTGCACGTCGACGCAGCTCAGTCCACCGGCAAGGTCGATATCGACCTGTCGAAACTGAAAGTCGACCTGATGTCGTTCTCTGCCCACAAGACCTACGGCCCTAAAGGCATTGGCGCGCTGTACGTAAGCCGCAAGCCTCGCGTGCGTATCGAAGCCACCATGCACGGCGGCGGTCACGAGCGCGGCATGCGTTCCGGCACCCTGGCGACCCACCAGATCGTCGGCATCGGCGAAGCGTTCCGTGTGGCCAAGGAAGACATGGCTGCTGAAAACGTGCGCATCAAGGCCCTGAGCGATCGCTTCTACAAGCAGGTCGAGCACCTTGAAGAGCTGTACATCAACGGCAGCATGACCGCCCGTGTACCGCACAACCTGAATTTGAGCTTCAACTACGTCGAAGGCGAGTCGCTGATCATGGCGCTCAAGGACCTGGCGGTTTCGTCCGGTTCGGCCTGCACCTCGGCTTCCCTTGAGCCGTCCTACGTCCTGCGCGCCCTGGGCCGCAACGACGAACTGGCTCACAGCTCGATCCGCTTTACGTTCGGCCGTTTCACCACCGAAGAAGAAGTCGACTACGCCGCGCAGAAAGTCTGCGAGGCCGTCACCAAGCTGCGTACCTTGTCGCCTCTGTGGGACATGTACAAAGACGGTGTCGATATTTCCAAGATCGAGTGGGCGGCACACTAACTATAGAAGCCGCCACCCAAAAGGCTCTGTAAAGACGTGGCGGAAAACGCAGGCGTGTTTACAGGGTTCCAGAGCGGCCCTGATGAGTGAGGATTCAGTACCATGGCTTACAGCGAAAAGGTCATCGACCACTACGAAAACCCGCGCAACGTCGGCAAGATGAACGCGGAAGACCCTGATGTCGGCACCGGCATGGTCGGCGCTCCGGCGTGCGGCGACGTTATGCGCCTGCAGATCAAGGTCAACGAAGCTGGCGTTATCGAAGACGCCAAGTTCAAGACTTACGGTTGCGGTTCGGCCATCGCCTCCAGCTCCCTGGCGACCGAATGGATGAAAGGCAAGACGCTGGATGAGGCTGTGACTATCAGCAACACCCAACTGGCCGAAGAACTGGCCCTGCCGCCAGTGAAAATCCACTGCTCGGTACTCGCAGAAGACGCCATCAAGGCGGCTGTTCGCGACTACAAGCAGAAGAAAGGCTTGATCTAAGCAATTTGGCGACGAGTAAGGAGTCACGATGGCTATCAGCATGACAGAAGCGGCTGCGCAGCACATTCGCCGCTCCCTGAATGGGCGCGGTAAAGGTGAGGGGATTCGTCTGGGTGTTCGCACCACGGGCTGTTCCGGCCTTGCCTACGTGCTGGAGTTTGTCGACGAGGTGGTCGAGGAAGATCAGGTGTTCGAGAGTCACGGTGAAAAAGTGATTATCGACCCGAAAAGCCTGACTTACCTGGACGGCACCGAACTCGATTTCGTCAAGGAAGGGTTGAACGAAGGCTTCAAGTTCAACAACCCCAACGTACGCGGTGAATGTGGCTGCGGCGAAAGCTTCAACATCTGAGGCTGATCGTGGGTACTCCTTGTCATTTCGCTTTGTTCGAGTTGCAGCCGAGTTTTCGACTGGACCTTGAACAGCTTGCCACGCGCTACCGTGAACTGGCGCGTGGGGTGCATCCGGACCGTTTTGCTGACGCTTCCGAGCGTGAGCAACGCTTGGCGCTGGAGCAATCAGCCAGCCTCAACGAGGCCTATCAGACGCTCAAGAACCCTCCCAAACGCGCGCGCTACCTGCTCGCCATGGGCGGTCGCGAGCTGCCGCTTGAAGTCACGGTCCAGGACCCTGATTTCCTGATGCAGCAGATGCAATGGCGCGAGGAGCTTGAAGAACTGCAGGACGAGGCTGATCTGGCCGGAGTCGCAGTGTTCAAGCGCCGTCTGAAAGTGGCCCAGGATGAACTCAACGAAAGCTTCGCAGCCTGTTGGGATGATGCAGCGCAACGTGAGCAGGCCGAACGCCTGATGCGGCGCATGCAGTTCCTCGACAAGCTCACCTACGAAGTGCGCCAGTTAGAAGAGCGCCTCGACGATTAACCCAGTGCCGCCCAGGTTGCACGCCTGATATACAGATAAGTCCTGATTACCATGGCCCTACTGCAGATCGCCGAACCCGGTCAAAGTCCTCAACCGCACCAGCGTCGTCTGGCGGTCGGGATTGACTTGGGCACTACCAATTCGCTGGTCGCTGCATTGCGCAGCGGTCTTTCCGAGCCGCTGCCTGACGCGGATGGCCAGCTCATCCTGCCGTCTGCCGTGCGCTATCACGCTGACCGCACTGAAGTGGGCGAGTCGGCCAAGCTGGCGGCGTCTACCGATCCCTTGAACACCGTGCTGTCGGTCAAGCGCTTGATGGGTCGTGGTCTGTCCGACGTCAAGCAACTGGGCGACCAGCTGCCGTACCGCTTTGTCGGTGGCGAATCCCATATGCCGTTCATCGACACCATCCAGGGCCCGAAAAGCCCGGTGGAAGTGTCGGCCGATATCCTCAAGGTGCTACGCCAGCGTGCGGAAACTACCTTGGGCGGCGAACTGGTAGGTGCGGTGATTACTGTTCCTGCATATTTCGATGACGCTCAGCGCCAAGCCACCAAGGATGCGGCGAAACTTGCCGGCCTGAACGTGCTGCGCCTGCTCAACGAGCCGACCGCGGCGGCCGTGGCTTATGGCCTGGACCAGCACGCCGAAGGCCTGGTGGCTATTTACGACCTGGGCGGCGGCACCTTTGATATTTCGATTCTGCGCCTGACCGGCGGTGTCTTCGAAGTGCTGGCTACCGGTGGCGATACGGCCCTGGGCGGCGATGACTTCGACCACGCCATTGCTGGCTGGATCATCACCAGTGCAGGCTTGTCTGCTGACCTGGATCCGGGCGCGCAACGTAACCTGCTGCAAACCGCCTGTGCTGCCAAAGAAGCACTGACTGACGCTGCGTCGGTTGAAGTTTCCTACGGTAGCTGGTCGGCTCAACTGACCCGCGAAGCCTTCGATTCGCTGATCGAACCGATGGTCGCCCGCAGCTTGAAGGCCTGCCGTCGCGCGGTGCGCGACTCCGGTATCGAGCTGGAAGACGTCGCCGCGGTGGTGATGGTGGGTGGTTCGACCCGCGTACCACGTGTCCGCGAAGCCGTTGCCGAAGCCTTTGGCCGCCAGCCGCTGACTGAAATCGACCCGGATCAAGTGGTGGCCATTGGTGCCGCGATCCAGGCCGACACCCTTGCCGGTAACAAGCGTGATGGTGGCGAACTGCTTCTGCTCGACGTTATTCCGTTGTCCCTGGGGCTGGAAACCATGGGCGGCCTGATGGAGAAGGTGATTCCACGCAACACCACCATCCCCGTTGCCCGCGCCCAGGACTTCACCACGTACAAAGATGGCCAGACGGCCATGATGATTCATGTGCTTCAAGGCGAGCGTGAGCTGATCAGCGACTGCCGTTCCCTGGCGCGCTTTGAATTGCGCGGCATTCCGGCGATGGTGGCCGGTGCGGCGAAGATTCGCGTGACCTTCCAGGTCGACGCCGACGGCTTGCTGAGTGTTGCCGCTCGCGAACTGGCCTCCGGCGTTGAAGCCAGCATCCAGGTCAAGCCGTCCTACGGCCTGACCGACGGCGAAATCGCCAAGATGCTTAAGGATTCGTTCCAGTACGCCGGTGACGACAAGGTCGCCCGCGTGCTGCGTGAGCAGCAAGTCGACGCCCAGCGCCTGCTCGAAGCGGTGCAGGGCGCCCTTGAAGCTGACGGCGAGCGTCTGCTGGATGCCGAAGAGCGCATGGTTATCGACCTGCAAATGCAGGAACTGGCTGAATTGATGAAAGGCACCGATGGTTACGCCATCGAGCAACAGACCAAGCGCCTGTCGCAAGTGACCGATGCCTTTGCCGCCCGTCGCATGGACCAGACGGTGAAAGCCGCCCTGGCGGGCCGCAACTTGAATGAACTTGAGGATTAACTGATGCCGCAGATCATTTTTCTGCCACACGCCGAGCATTGCCCGGACGGTATGGTTGTGGAGGCTGAGACCGGCAAGTCCATTCTCGAAGTCGCTCACGATAACCACATCGAGATCGAAAGCGCCTGCGGCGGCGTTAACGCCTGTACCACTTGCCATTGCATCATTCGCGAAGGTTTCAATAGCCTCGAAGAGGCTGATGAGCTGGAAGAGGACTATCTTGATAGGGCGTGGGGTCTGGAGCCGGCATCACGCTTGAGCTGCCAGGCAAAAGTGGGAACAGAAGACCTCACTGTTGAAATTCCGAAATATTCGCTTAACCATGCCGCCGAAGCGCCGCACTGACTGGTAGAACTGTCATGAGTTACGGTTGGAATGATGTACAACGCATTGCTGAAGAACTGGCTGAATCCAAGCCCGATGTGAGCCCGCTCACTGTCAACTTCGTCGACCTGCAGCGATGGATCATGGAGCTTCCGGATTTCGACAATACCTCTGGCCGCTGCGGCGAGAAGGTATTGGAAGCGGTCCAGGCCCTCTGGATCGAAGAAATAGACTGATCATTCCCGCAGGTTAGGCAATACCCAAGAACCCGCGTATAATTCGCGGGTTTAATTTTTCGCAAATTACCGTTTCTGGAGTTACACCATGGCTGTTCAACGTACTTTCTCCATCATCAAGCCTGACGCTGTTGCAAAAAACGTCATCGGCGAGATCACCACTCGTTTCGAAAAAGCCGGCCTGAAGGTTGTAGCTTCGAAACTCAAGCAACTGTCCAAAGCTGAAGCTGAAGGCTTCTACGCTGAGCACAGCGCTCGTGGTTTCTTCGGCGACCTGGTTGCCTTCATGATCTCCGGCCCTGTTGTTGTTCAGGTTCTGGAAGGCGAAAACGCTATCGCTCTGAACCGTGAGCTGATGGGCGCTACCAACCCTAAAGAAGCTGCTGCCGGCACCATCCGTGCTGACTTCGCTGAATCGATCGACGCCAACGCCGTTCACGGTTCGGACTCCGAAGCCGCTGCTGCCCGCGAAATCTCGTACTTTTTCGCTGCTACTGAAGTAACCGCTCGCTAAGCATTGGCTTAAAAGAGCGAAGGTGAATCCATGACTACATTGACTGCAAAAACCAACCTGCTGGGTCTGACTCAACAGGAAATGGAAAAATTCTTCGACTCAATCGGGGAGAAGCGTTTTCGTGCCGCTCAGGTAATGAAGTGGATTCACCATCTTGGCGTCGATGATTTCGACGCCATGACGAACGTCAGCAAGGCCCTGCGCGACAAGCTCAAGGCCATTGCCGAAGTTCGTGGCCCCGAAGTGGTCAGCGAGGACATTTCCACCGACGGCACCCGTAAGTGGGTGGTGCGCGTGGCGTCCGGCAGCTGCGTCGAGACCGTGTACATTCCCCAGGGCAAGCGCGGCACTCTGTGCGTTTCGTCCCAGGCAGGCTGTGCCCTGGACTGCAGTTTCTGCTCCACCGGCAAGCAAGGTTTCAACAGCAACCTCACCGCCGCCGAAGTCATCGGCCAGGTGTGGATTGCCAATAAATCGTTCGGCAGCATCCCGGCGACCGCCGACCGTGCCATCACCAACGTGGTGATGATGGGCATGGGCGAGCCGCTGCTGAACTTCGACAACGTTGTTGCGGCCATGCATTTGATGATGGACGACCTGGGCTACGGCATTTCCAAGCGCCGTGTGACCCTGTCGACCTCCGGCGTGGTACCGATGATCGATGAGCTGGCCAAGCACATCGACGTCTCCCTGGCGTTGTCGCTGCACGCACCGAATGACGCATTGCGTAACCAATTGGTGCCGATCAACAAGAAGTATCCGCTTAAGATGCTGCTCGAATCTTGCCAGCGTTATATGGCGACCTTGGGTGAGAAACGTGTGTTGACCATTGAGTACACCATGCTCAAGGACATCAACGACAAGGTCGAGCACGCGGTCGAGATGATCGAGTTGCTCAAGCATGTACCGTGCAAGATCAACCTGATTCCGTTTAACCCGTTTCCCCATTCTGGCTACGAGCGGCCGAGCAACAACGCCATCCGCCGTTTCCAGGATCAACTGCACCATGCAGGCTTCAATGTCACCGTACGCACTACTCGCGGCGAAGACATCGATGCGGCATGTGGCCAATTGGTAGGACAGGTGCTGGATCGCACCCGTCGCAGCGAACGTTATATCGCCGTGCGTGAACTGAGTGCCGCCGACGATATGCCGCAAAGCGCCGCGACTCGAACCTGAGAGAGGATCTCTATGCCCTTGCGCCTTGCGCTGCTTTTGCTTGTTGCCAGCCTCGCGGCTGGCTGTGTTTCATCGGGCCATGACAGCCCGTTGCAAACCGGCAAGGGCCGTGACGAGGCGCGTGCTGCCTATGTGCAGTTGGGCTTGGGTTACTTGCAGCAAGGAATGGCCGAGCGGGCCAAGGTGCCGCTGAAGAAGGCCCTCGAGCTGAATGGCAGCGACGCCGACGCCAATGCTGCGTTGGCCTTGGTGTTCCAGGCCCAGGCCGAGCCTGAACTGGCCGATCAATATTTCCACAAGGCCCTGGCCTCACGTCCTGGCGACCCAAGACTGCTGAATAATTACGGCAGTTTTTTGTTTGCGCAGAAACGTTACGACCAGGCGTCCGAATATTTCCAGCAGGCTGCGGCCGATACCCTTTATCCTGAGCGCTCGCGGGTTTTCGAGAACCTTGGGGTGACCTCAATGCTTCTCGGCCAGCGCGACACCGCCCGCCAGCAACTGGAAAAAGCCCTGCACCTGAACCAGCGCCAGCCACGAGCCTTGCTCGAAATGGCTGAGTTGTCCTTCGAAGACAGGCATTATGTGCCGGCACGTGACTATTACGAGCGTTTTAGCCTGCTGAGCGGGCAAAATGCACGTAGTCTATTGCTCGGTGTGCGCCTGGCGACGGTTCATGAAGAACGCGACAAGGCCGCACGTTTTGGCCAGCAACTCGAACGACTCTATCCCGGTACGCCGGAATATCAGCAATACCTGTCGGAGCAATGATGAAAGCGGCGCACCCGGAAGTTGTAGCAGCTAATCGTGGAAACCCAGGCGAGACCTTGCGTCAGGCCCGCGAAAGCAATGGTTGGTCGCTGGCAGAAGTGGCCCTCAAGCTCAATTTGACCACGACTTCATTGGGCAACCTTGAAGCTGGCGCGTTCGACAAGCTGCCAGGGCATACCTTTGCCCGCGGCTATATCCGCGCCTACGCCAAGTTGCTCGGTATCGACCAGGCCGCATTGGTCCAGCAATTCGACCAGATCACCGGTACCGATTCCCAGGGCAGTAATGTTCATGGTCTGGGCCGCATTGAAGAACCTGTGCGTGTTTCCCACACGATTTTGCGAATTGTCAGTCTGTTGCTGCTGATCGCCGTGATCGGCGGTGGTTTTGTATGGTGGCAGGACCAGACCTCCCAGCGCGGCAAGGACCTGTCCAGCAACGCCATGGAGCACGTCGAAGTCGAAAGCGCCGACGGCACCACTCAGATTCATCCATTGGACGAGCCGGAAGACCAGGCCGTGGCCCAGGGCCAGGCGGCGCCTGAGGCAGAGCCAAGCGCCGAGCAGCCTGCTCCGGAAGCGGGTACTGCACCTGCCACGACGCCTGTCGCTCCCGCTCCAGTGGTCGCCGCAACGCCGGTTGCGCCGGCTCATACGCCAGCCGCCCCGGCGCAGGCGCAGGCTCCAGCCGCTCCGGCCGCCCCGGCGATTTCCGCGCCAACCACCCCAGCGCTTATCGCCGGTGATGGCCGAGTACAAATTACCTACGTCGCTGACTGCTGGACGCAAGTCTCCGATGGCAACGGCAAAGTGCTGTTCAGTGGTCTGAAGCGTAAGGGAGATACACTTGACCAGGGCGGCAAGCCTCCTTTGACGCTGCGTCTGGGCTTTGCCCGTGGCGCGCAAGTGGCCTACAACGGCCAGCCTGTGGACGTGGCGCCGTTCACCAGTGGCGAGACTGCTCGCCTGAAGTTGGGACAATAAAGTCATGCACGGCGAATCTCCAATCAAACGTCGCGTATCGCGCAAGATCTGGGTCGGCTCGGTGCCGGTGGGCGGCGATGCCCCCATCGCGGTACAAAGCATGACCAACAGCGACACCAATGATGTGGCGGCCACCGTCGCCCAGATCAACCGCCTGGAAGCGGCGGGCGTCGACATCGTGCGGGTTTCCGTACCGGACATGGACGCTGCCGAAGCCTTTGGCCGCATCAAGCAACTGGTCAAGGTTCCACTGGTCGCCGATATTCACTTCGACTATAAGATCGCGTTGCGCGTGGCCGAGCTGGGCGTCGATTGTCTGCGGATCAACCCGGGCAACATCGGTCGTGAAGACCGGGTTCGCGCCGTGGTGGATGCCGCCCGTGATCGCGGGATTCCAATCCGCATCGGCGTCAACGCCGGTTCCCTGGAAAAAGACCTGCAAAAGAAATACGGCGAACCGACTCCGGCTGCCCTGGTGGAGTCCGCGTTGCGCCACGTTGAACACCTTGAGCGCCTGAATTTCCAGGACTTCAAGGTCAGCGTAAAGGCTTCCGATGTGTTCATGGCGGTAGAAGCGTACCGCCTGCTGGCCAAGGAAATCGTCCAGCCATTGCACCTGGGTATCACCGAAGCCGGTGGTTTACGCTCAGGCACAGTGAAATCTGCGGTGGGTCTCGGTATGCTGCTGGCCGACGGGATTGGCGATACTATTCGCATCTCCCTCGCGGCAGACCCTGTAGAGGAAGTGAAAGTCGGTTACGACATTCTCAAATCCCTGCATTTGCGTTCCCGTGGCATCAACTTCATTGCCTGCCCGAGCTGCTCGCGGCAGAATTTCGACGTGGTGAAAACCATGAACGAACTGGAAGTACGCCTCGAAGACCTGCTGGTGCCGCTGGATGTTGCGGTGATTGGTTGTGTGGTCAACGGGCCGGGTGAGGCCAAAGAAGCCCATGTGGGCCTGACCGGCGGTACGCCAAACCTGATTTACATCGACGGCAAGCCGTCGCAGAAACTGACGAATGACAATCTGGTGGATGAGCTGGAACGGCTGATCCGCCAGAAAGCGGCCGAAAAGGTTGCGGCTGACGCAGCGCTGATCGCGCGCGGCTAAGAACGAATTTAAGGATTAGATGTGAGCAAGTCTCTGCAAGCCATTCGTGGCATGAACGACATCCTGCCTGAGCAGACGCCCCTGTGGCGCTACTTCGAGGGCACTGTCGCGCGCCTGCTGGATAACTACGGTTACAAGCAGATCCGCATGCCGATCGTCGAGTTCACCGAGCTGTTCAAGCGCTCCATCGGTGAAGTGACCGACATCGTCGAAAAAGAGATGTATACCTTCGAAGACCGCAACGGCGACTCCCTGACCCTGCGTCCGGAAGGCACTGCCGCGTGCGTGCGTGCGGTGCTCGAGCATGGCCTCACCGGCGGCGGTCAGCCGCAGAAGCTCTGGTACATCGGTCCGATGTTCCGCCACGAGCGTCCGCAGAAAGGCCGTTACCGCCAGTTCCACCAGATCGGCCTGGAGGTGTTCAACCTCGACGGTCCGGACATCGACGCCGAGCTGATCGTGCTGACCTGGCGTCTGTGGGGCATGTTGGGCATCCGCGATGCGGTCAAGCTTGAACTCAACAGCCTGGGCACCAGCGAATCCCGGGGGCGCTACCGCGAAGCCCTGGTGGAATTCCTGTCGGGCCACCTGGACAAGCTGGACGAAGACAGCCAGCGCCGCCTGAAAACCAACCCGCTGCGGGTACTGGACACCAAGAACGCCGAGACCCAGGCCGTACTCGTGGACGCGCCGAAAATGGCCGACTACCTGGACGACGAGTCCCGCATCCACTTCGAGGGCCTCAAGGCTCGTCTGGATGCAGCCGGTATTCCATACGTCATCAACCCGAAACTGGTGCGTGGCCTCGATTACTACAGCAAGACCGTGTTCGAGTGGGTGACTGACAAGCTCGGCGCCCAGGGCACCGTGTGTGCCGGTGGCCGTTACGACGGCCTGGTCGAGCAGATGGGCGGCAAGCCGACCACCGGTGTTGGCTTCGCCATGGGCATCGAGCGACTGATCCTGCTGCTGGAAACCCTGGAGCAGGTCCCCGAAGAAATTTCCCGTCAGGTGGACGTGTACTTCTGTGCCTTCGGCGAGGCAGCCGAACTGGCTGCCCTGGCCCTGAGCGAGAAGCTGCGCGATCAACTGCCGAACCTGCGCCTGCAAGTCAATGCCGGTGCCGGCAGCTTCAAAAGCCAGTTCAAGAAAGCCGACAAGAGCGGTGCGTTGTATGCGCTGATCCTGGGTGATGATGAATTGGCCCAGCAAGTGGTAAGTTTCAAACCCCTGCGTGGTCAGGGTGAACAACAAAGCATTGCCTTTGATGCGCTTGCAGCGCACCTGGCCACCTGCATCGTGCAGGGTTGAAGCTGTCAAACAGCCGATTTAGCGATTAAGGAGTATTGGGGTGTCGAGTACTGATGATGACCAGCTGGCCGAGTTCAAAGACTGGTGGCAGCGCAACGGCAAGCCCCTGGTCACTGGCGGCCTGCTGGCTTTAGTAGTGGTGTTCGGCTGGCAAGCCTGGCACAAGTATCAGGCTAACCAGTCGCAAGGCGCCTCGATTATCTATCAGCAATTGCTGGAAACCACGCTGACGCCAAACGGCAAGCCTGACCTTGCCCAGGTTGCAGACCTGGCCGGCAAGCTGAAGAGCGAATTCGGTGGTAGCACCTACGCGCAATACGGCAGCCTGTTCGTCGCAAAAGTTGCGGTCGACAACGGCAAGCTGGATGACGCAGCCTCCGAGCTGAAAGCCATCACCGACAAGCCGGCCAACCCGACACTGGGTGAAATCGCACGTCAGCGTCTGGCTCAGGTACTCGCGGCACAGAACAAGGCCGACGACGCACTGAAACTGCTCGACGGCGATGCTGACAAGGCATTCCTGGCCACTCGTGAAGAGCTCAAGGGCGACCTCCTGGTCCAATTGGGTCGTACCGACGAAGCCAATGCTGCGTACCAAAAAGCCAAGGCGGCGCTGTCTGATGAAGCGGCGGTCGGTGGCTTACAAATCAAGCTCGACGACTTGGCCAAAGGGGATGCGTGACGTGATCCGTTGGAAACATGCAGCATTGCTGGCTCTGGCCGTTTTGGCCGCGGGTTGCAGCAGCAACAGCAAAAAAGAACTGCCTCCGGCCGAGTTGACCAGCTTCAAGGAAGAAGTGGTCCTGCAAAAGCAGTGGAGCCGCTCCATTGGTGACGGTCAGGGCGATCTCTACAACCTGATGGTTCCGGCTATCGACGGTGACACCATCTTCGCTGCTGACTCCACCGGCGTTGTGGTCTCCATGGATCGCATGAACGGCGACGTCAAATGGAAGAAAGATCTCGAACTGCCTGTGTCCGGCGCCGTAGGCGTGGGTTCCGGCATGGTGCTGCTCGGCACGCTGAAAGGCGACGTGGTGGCGCTGGACGAGAGCACCGGTGAAGAGAAATGGCGCGCTCGCGTGACCAGTGAAGTGCTCTCGCCACCGGCTACCAACGGTGACATCGTTGTCGTGCAAACCCAGGATGACCGTGTGATCGGCCTCGACGCCGCCACCGGTAACCAGCGCTGGTTGTACGACAGCACGCCGGCGGTCCTGACCTTGCGCGGTACCAGCGGTCCGGTTGTGACCAGCAACCTCGCACTGGCAGGCCTGTCGACCGGTAAAGTGGTCGCCCTGGACACCCAGAACGGCGTGCCGGCCTGGGAAACCCGGGTTGCTATTCCTCAGGGTCGTTCGGAACTGGATCGCGTAGTGGACATCGACGGTGGCTTGCTGCTGTCGGGTGATACCCTCTACGTCGCCACTTACCAGGGCCGCGTCGCGGCGCTGGACGTGCAGAGCGGCCGGATCAACTGGCAGCGTGATGCTTCCAGCTACGCCGGTGTCGCCCAAGGGTTTGGCAGCGTCTACGTAAGCCTGGCGTCTGGCACCGTTGAAAGTGTCGACGAGCGTTCCACCACTGCATTGTGGAGCAACGACTCCCTGGCTCGCCGTCAGTTGTCGGCACCGGAAGTGTTCTCCAGCTACGTAGCGGTAGGCGACTTTGAAGGCTACCTGCACCTGCTGAGCCAGGTGGACGGTCGCTTCGTCGGTCGCGAACGTATCGACAGTGACGGCCTGCGTGCCCGTCCGCTGGTAGTGGGTAACATGCTTTACGTGTATGGCAACAGCGGCAAACTGGAAGCGCTGACCATCAAGTAATGGTTTGACTATGCTTGGGGTAACACCCAGGCGGCCCCGCTTCGGCGGGGCATGCGGCATTTGAATATGCTGCCCCGAGCACCAGCCGCTGCCTTGCAGCGGCTTTTGTATTTTCTGAAATAACGAAGTGGAGAGCCGCATGGTTCCCGTAATCGCCCTGGTGGGCCGACCGAACGTCGGCAAGTCCACCTTGTTCAACCGCCTGACCAGGACTCGCGACGCCATCGTCGGCGACTTGTCCGGTCTGACCCGTGATCGCCAATACGGTGAGGCAAAGTGGCAAGGGCGCTCCTACATTATTGTCGACACCGGTGGTATCTCCGGTGACGAGCATGGCATGGACGAAAAGATGGCCGAGCAGTCGCTGCTGGCCATTGAAGAAGCTGATGTCGTGTTGTTCCTGGTGGACGCCCGCGCGGGCTACACCGCTGCCGACCAGATGATTGGCGAGCACCTGCGCAAGCGCAACAAGCGTTCCTACGTGGTAGCCAACAAGATCGACAACATCGATCCGGAAATGGCCCGTGCCGAATTCAGCCCGATGGGCCTGGGCGACGCGATCCCGATCGCCGGTGCCCACGGTCGTGGCATCACCCAGATGCTGGAAATCGCACTGCGCGACTTCCCGCGTGATGACGTGGATGAAGTCGAAGGCGAAGAAGAGATCGTTGCCGAAGGCGAGGAAGCCAAGCGCATTCCTGGCCCAAGCGAAAAAGACGGTATCAAGATCGCGATCATCGGCCGTCCGAACGTCGGCAAGTCGACGCTGGTCAACCGCATGCTCGGTGAAGACCGGGTAATCGTCTATGACGAGCCGGGCACCACCCGCGACAGCATCTACATCCCGTTCGAGCGTAACGACGAGAAGTACACGCTGATCGACACCGCCGGTGTGCGCAAGCGCGGCAAGATCCACGAGGAAGTTGAAAAGTTCTCCGTGGTGAAAACCCTGCAGGCGATCAAAGACGCCAACGTGGTGATCTTCGTCATGGACGCCCGCGAAGGCGTGGTAGACCACGACCTGAACTTGCTGGGCTTTGCCCTTGAAGCCGGTCGCGCCCTGGTGATCGCGATCAACAAGTGGGACGGCATGACGCCGAGCGAGCGCGATTTCGTCAAGATCGAGCTGCAGCGTCGCCTGTTCTTCGTCGAGTTTGCCGATATCCACTTTATCTCGGCACTGCACGGTACCGGCGTGGGCAACCTCTACGCTTCGGTGCAGAACTCGTTCAAGTCTGCGGTTACCCGCTGGCCGACCAACCGCCTGACCCAGATTCTGGAAGATGCGGTCAGCGAGCACGCGCCGCCGATGGTCAACAACCGTCGGATCAAGCTGCGTTACGCGCACTTGGGTGGTGCCAACCCGCCGATTATCGTGATCCACGGTAACCAGCTGGAGAAGGTGCCGAAGTCCTACGTGCGTTACCTGGAAAACACCTATCGCCGTGTCTTGAAACTGGTCGGTACGCCGATCCGTATCGAGTTCAAGGGTGGCGAGAACCCGTACGAAGGTAACAAGAACAGCCTCACCGACCGCCAGGTCAACAAAAAGCGCCGGATGATGACGCACCACAAGAAAGCCGACAAAAAGCGCCGCGACAAGCGCTGATCCTGATCGGTTGAAAAAGGGCTCTTTAAGAGCCCTTTTTTGTGCCTGGCGGTTGACCCTTCGCGGCATGCAGCTTAAAACTTGGGGCTCACCGCAAGGGGCGCACCGATGATCACCAGCAAGCTGCCGAATGTCGGCACCACCATCTTCACCACCATGTCGCAACTCGCCGCCGAAACCGGTGCGCTCAACCTGTCCCAAGGCTTTCCCGACTTCAATGGGCCTCAGGGTTTGCTCGACGCGGTGGGCAAGCACATTGCCCTTGGCCATAACCAATACGCGCCCATGACTGGCCTGCCGGTGCTGCGTCAGCAAGTGGCGGCCAAGATCGCCCGCAGCTATGGCGCCACGGTGAATGCCGACAGCGAAGTGACGATCACCCCTGGGGCCACTGAGGCGATCTTCTGTGCGATCCAGGCGGTGATCCGCAGCGGTGATGAGGTGATCGTGTTCGATCCGGCCTACGACAGCTATGAGCCCTCGGTTGAGCTGGCGGGCGGTCGCTGCATACATGTGCAGTTGGGCCTGGATGACTTCTCCCTCGACTTCGAACAGATCAAGGCGGCGCTGTCCCCGCGCACCCGCATGATCATCCTCAATAGCCCGCACAACCCTACGGGTGCTCTGATCAGCCGTGCCGAGCTGGACCAGTTGGCCGAGTTGATCCGCGACCGCGACATCTACCTGGTCAGCGACGAGGTCTACGAGCATCTGGTCTTCGACGGAGTGCCCCATATCAGCGTGCTGGCCCACGAAGAGCTGTACCAGCGCGCCTTCGTGGTCAGCTCCTTCGGCAAGACCTACCACGTCACCGGCTGGAAAACTGGCTATGTGGTTGCGCCTCCGGCCCTCAGTGCCGAGCTGCGCAAGGTGCATCAATATGTCAACTTTTGCGGCGTGACCCCATTGCAGTACGCTTTGGCGGACTTCATGGCCGAACACCCGGAACACGTAGAGGAACTGCCGGCTTTCTATCAAGCCAAGCGTGACCTGTTCTGCGACCTGCTGGAACCGTCGCGTTTCAGCTTTACCCGGGTGGCCGGTACTTACTTCCAACTGGTGGATTACTCACAGATTCGCCCGGACCTGGATGACGTCGCCATGTCGCTGTGGATGACCCGCGAACATGGCGTGGCGACTATCCCGGTCTCGGTGTTCTACCAGAACCCACCGCAAGGCCAGCGCCTGGTGCGACTGTGCTTTGCCAAACGCGAGGAGACGCTGCGCCAAGCAGCCGAGAAACTATGCGTGATCTGAGTGCGCTGCCCAACTTGAACATTGCCCTGGTGCAAACCACCCTGGCCTGGCACGACCGCCAGGCCAACCTGGAGCATTTCGAACTGCTGCTGGACCAGGCTGAGGGCGCCGACCTGATCGTGCTACCGGAGATGTTCACCACCGGTTTCTCCATGGAATCGGAAACCCTCGCCGAGCCCGAAAACGGGCCCACTCATCAATGGCTGCAGGTCCAGGCGAAGAAGTACAACGCGGTGATCACCGGCAGCGTGATCATCCAGGCTGCCGACGGCAGCCACCGCAATCGCCTGCTCTGGGCGCGCCCGGATGGCGAGGTGCTGCACTACGACAAGCGTCACCTGTTCCGCATGGCCGGTGAGCACGACCACTACACCCCCGGCGAACGCCAGGTGCGGTTCGAACTCAAGGGCTGGCGGATTCGTCCGTTGATCTGCTACGACCTGCGCTTCCCGGTGTGGAGCCGTGATGCCCAGGACACGGACCTGCTGCTGTACACCGCCAACTGGCCGGGCGCACGGCGTCAGCACTGGAACCGTCTGCTGCCGGCACGGGCCATCGAAAACCTGTGCTATGTGGCGGCGGTGAATCGGGTGGGCACGGACGGCAAGGGATTTGCCTACACCGGCGACAGCCAGGTCGTGGACTTCCAGGGCGAAAGCCTGCTGAGCGCAGGGGAGGCGGACGGCGTGTTCCAGGTGTGCCTGGATGCAGCGGAATTGGCGGAGTACCGCACACGCTTCCCGGCGAACCTGGATGCGGACAGTTTCGAATTTGTATAACTCGTTCCCACGCTCTGCGTGGGAATGCCTCTTGTGACGCTCCGCGTCACGCTTCGGGACGCGGAGCGTCCGAGCTGCATTCCCACGCGGAGCGTGGGAACGATCATAAAAAAGGCCCCTGGATTCTCATCCCGGGGCCTTTTGCATTTCAGCGGTCAGTGTTTACGCCGCTTTCGCTTCCAGCTGGCTCAACGAGCGGTTCAGCGCGCTGAACACTGCCTTGAAGCTCGCCGTGGTGATGTTCTCATCAATGCCCACGCCGTGCACCGGACGTTCACCGTTCACCCGCAGCTCAATGTAAGCAGCGGCCTTGGCATTGGTGCCGGCACCAATCGCGTGCTCGTTGTAATCCATGATCTCCACACCAATCGGCAGGCCGGCCACCAGCGCTTCCAGGGCGCCGTTGCCTTTGCCGTGCCAGCGCAGGTTGGTTTCGCCCTGGCCTTTGCCGGAGACTTCAACTTCCACCGAGCTGTTGCCGTTCTCTTCCTGCAAGCGATGGCTGACCAGCGCGTAAGGAATGTTGGCTTGCAGGTATTCACGCTGCAACAAGCTGTAGATCTGCGAGGCGGTCATCTCCAGGCCTACACGGTCGGTTTCGGCCTGTACCACCTGGCTGAACTCGATCTGCATGCGGCGCGGCAAGCTGATGCCGTATTCCTGCTCCAGCAGGTAGGCGATGCCGCCTTTGCCCGATTGGCTGTTGACACGAATCACTGCCTCGTAGCTGCGGCCAATGTCCGCCGGGTCGATCGGCAAGTACGGCACTTCCCACAGGGCATCGTCTTTCTGCTGGGTAAAGCCCTTGCGGATCGCGTCCTGGTGGGAGCCGGAGAACGCGGTGTGAACCAGGTCGCCGACGTACGGGTGACGCGGGTGCACCGGGATCTGGTTGCACTCTTCGACGACTTTGCGGATGCCGTCGATGTCGGAGAAGTCCAACTGAGGGTCGAGGCCCTGGGTGTACATGTTCAACGCCACGGTCACCAGGTCGACGTTACCGGTACGCTCGCCGTTGCCGAACAGGCAGCCTTCGACACGGTCGGCGCCGGCCATCAGGCCCAACTCGGTAGCCGCCACGCCGGTGCCACGGTCGTTGTGGGTGTGCAGGCTGATGATCACGCTGTCACGACGGTTGATATGGCGACCGAACCACTCGATCTGGTCGGCATAGATGTTCGGGGTGGCGCATTCAACGGTGGCCGGCAGGTTGAGGATCACCTTGTGCTCAGGCGTCGGGTTCCAGACCTCGATCACCGCGTCACAGACTTCCTTGGCGAACTCAAGCTCAGTGGCGCTGAAGGTCTCTGGCGAGTATTCGAAGGTCCACTGGGTTTCCGGCTGCTGGGCGGCGTATTTGACGAACAGCTTGGCCGCGTTGACCGCGATGGCCTTGATGCCGTCCTTGTCCTGGTTGAACACGATGCGGCGGAACGACGGCGAGGTGGCGTTGTACAAGTGAACGATGGCTTTCTTCGCTCCGCGCAGGGATTCGAAGGTGCGTGCGATCAAGTCTTCACGGCCCTGGGTCAGCACCTGGATGGTGGTGTCCTCGGGGATGTGGTTGTCTTCGATCAGGGTGCGCACGAAGTCGAAATCGGTTTGCGATGCAGCAGGGAAGGAGGCTTCGATTTCCTTCACACCGACGGCGACCAAGGTCTTCCAGAAGCGCAGCTTTTTCACCGCGTCCATCGGTTCGATCAGCGACTGGTTACCGTCGCGCAAGTCGGAACTGCACCAGATCGGCGCGGCGGTGATGGTCTTCGACGGCCAGGTGCGGTCCGGGATATCGATAGTCGGGAACGCGCGGTATTTCGAAGACGGGTCTTTGAGCATGCTCATCGGGAAATCCTTTGTTTAAGGGCCGAAAAAAGGCGGCCTGCCGTAAAACTGTTATTGGGGGAAAAGCAGAAGACGAGGCAGATCGATTCAGCCTGGCAGTCGTGCGCTGACAAGGCACAGGCTGCGGTGCTGGCGGAGCTGAATGAGGGTGTGAGAGGTTTTCATAGGTCCAACCCTAATCGTGGCCAGCGGAGATGGCAAGGGTTCTGGAAAAATTGATAGGATTTCTTCAGAAATTCATTTTTAGGGATATTTATTGCTGTTTTTATGAGAAATGGTTTTGTTTGTTGCGCCGCTGTAGGCGGCTTTGCAATTAAAAAGGGCGAGGGTATCAGCATCGACTGCCTGTACGGTGGGACGCAATGGTGATGAATTCGCCCTTGCGTCCCTGGATCGCCTCAAGTGACTTTCTGGAAAATCTGGTAATCACCGGCCGTATGGCTATTCGCTACGCTGGCTCCGGCGTTTCGGCGGATTGAAGGGCCACTGATGGCAATGCTTCTGTCGGTTGTTGTCGCCGGGTAGACGCCTACTCCTATTCCGCCCGTGAGTTCGGCCACTCCTGGAACGTTGCGGGCCGTGTTCATATGAGACCTGCCGACCACGGCCAGCACCTTTTCGCCTGGCTGGCGGTTTTGCAGCATGCGCGAGGCGTAGTAGTTGAACTCCTGCAGGCGAGTAATGCCCAGATCGTTGTCTCCGACGTTTTTGTAGAAATCTGGCATATCCGAGCGTCGAGTCAAATAATGATGGTCGAGGGGTTTAATCTTTATGCCGTGTTCACGAGCAAGGTCATACAGCTCGGAAAGTGTTGGCGATGCTCCCGGTGGTCGGCCCTTGCCCATGCCCACATCGACGACTGCGCCCGCAGCGTTGTACTCGACATTTTCAAGGGCGAGGGTAGTGACGCCGGCTTCTTTGAGGGTCTGCATATTCTCTTTGATCAGTTGGAAGCTGGTGATTTCGTTGTGATGCTCACCGAGTACGACCACGTCATTGGTTTTAAAACCTTCACGAAAGAGATCGGCGGGCGATGCGCCGGGCTCAAGCACAAGACGAGGCGGACGAGGCGGCATTTGTCCGCCTGCGACCATGTTCTGGTAGAAGCGCTGGGCATCCCGCCTGAACCAAAGCCTGGCGACGGGCAGACCTTTTTCAGTGAAATCGGCCTCGATAAGGCGCCCTTTGCTGCGGCTGACATACTCGGTTTCGGGTAATTGCTTTACTCCTCCCGGTAGTTCGTTGAGCCGCCATTCGCCTTCTCCTGCGGATTGCACGGAGGCCACGATTTTGCTGCTTTTGGGCGCCGTTGGTGGGGCATTCGGGTCGATGATATTGACCCTTCCGCTGCGTGCGTGAAAGGCGGAATCGATCTGATACACCTTGTTCACCCCGGTGCTGTCGGTAAAGCGAACGTACCAATTGTCGCCGACGTTGTAAGTGCCGTCCGGCCGCAGCGGGCGCCCCTGGATCAGCGTATCCGGCACGGCATAGCGGCTCAGGTCACGGCCTGTACTTGAGAGTGGTGCGGCTGGTGGAGTGCTCGTCGTGACAACGTGCGAGCGGCTCGAGCTTGGCGCCGGTGGCGGGATCACCAACGGCGGCGGTGCTGTGAGCCTGGGGAGCTTTGCCACCGGTCGTAGTTGCGAGGTGCGAATCACCGGGATGCCCGTCGCCGACGTCGCAAAATCAGCATAGATCGCGCGCCCCAGCGCCGGATGCTTGATCAGTTTGGGCAGTACCCTTGCGTTGGCACGCAGCGCTGTTACCCCCGCCTTTCCTAGCCGGGCAGCTGTGGACACGCCTTTGCCCAATACCGGCAGCAGGTCGAGGAATATCGTAGCGACTTCAATGCCGAACTGGATCTTGTTGGTCGTCGATTGCGCCGCCACTTCAGCGCTGCTGACTGACTGGTGGTCGGCTTTATCGACCAGTAGCTGTACCTTTTGTTTGTACAACGCATCCTGAACGTTGCCGGTTATGGGAGTGAGGGTATTGGAGGCGCCCGTAAGCTTGAGCGTCTTGACGAATGCATCGATGGTGCCGGCCGGGTTGGTGCCCAGAGCGCTGGCGTGCTGCTTGAGCGCGTCCCCTGCCTTGGCGACGTCATCCTTATTGACTGGCGACTTCCGGTTCGCGGTGTAGAGCCTCCATTCGTTTTTATCCAGCAGGGTGTTGAGTGCGTTTTGGTCTGCCAGTTCGCGGAAGCTCAAACCGTCGGGCGCATCCGGCGTGTACAACACCCGCTCTGGGTCTGTGCCGTTGGCAATCACCATGACGCCCTGTACGGGCAAGCCCCTCTGGAGAAGGGTATGGGCGACGATGGGCTGGCCGTCGACGGATGGGCGGTTGGCTGGGTCTGGGTGGTACACCACTGCCGCGACCCATTGCTCTGCGCGTTTGGTGTTTTTGTCTTCTTTCGCCTCAGTCTTATAGGCAGAAGGGTTGAGCTCCGAGAGAAGCAACTCTTTATACATCTGGTTCGTCTGGCTGGTTTTCCAGGCCTTGCGTCTTTCCGCGGCGGGCCCCGACGTCGTGTCCGTCGCCAGTTCCTGCTTCAGCAGGCGGGTGTATTCACCGCCTACATCGGCCGTATTGACCATTGCTTTGAGCTGATGGGTGTCCAGGACTACCGGATTGCCGTCAGTGCCCAGTATCGGGTTGCCCTGCTTGTCGACCAGCGGCAGTTTGAACGTGATCTGCGTAAATCCGGAAGGTTCGCCTGTGGGGAACCCGGTTGGGTTTTTCAGGGCAAGATCGGCCAGCGACAGGCGTGTGTGTGTGACTGATGGCTCGTGAGCGGTACCTGGGCGGCCCGTATGAATCCGGGTTCTGGTTTGCGCTTGGACCATCAACTGATCCGCATCCACCTCTGCCGTCGGGTATAGCTGTTTTATCGCTGCGTTCATCCGGTCCCGGGCGAAGGTAGCCAGTGAGGGAATCGTCTCAAGCAGGGAATTCAGTGCGTTCGCACTTTTTTCCTCGCCTTGTTCCAGATAGGCATAGAACGCTTCCTGACCCGGAGTCAGGTTTTTCATCCACTCGGGTTGCAGGCTCTCGGCCAGTTTCTGGTTGCGGGCCAGCACGGCATTGCTGCCGTCAAGCAAGTAGGACCAGTCGGCAGCCTCATCAATGGCCTTGTGCAATGGGAGGTGGGCGGGTGTTTTGGCCAGACTCGCGCTGATCTCGGCCTGCTGGCGCTTGAGCATCTCGGGTACTCCTGCGGCCAGCACGTCTCCTCGCAGCGGCTGGGCGCTGAGCATCAGGTCGTCCCCGGTGGGAGGATCAGACCGGTTTTGCAGAGACAGTGGCAGGGTCTGCAACAGCAAATCCTTGCTTGATCCGCCTTGATCCAGACGTTGCGCCACCGCCTCCCGTGCTTGGGCAGGTGTGGCGAACTCCTCGAATCCTTCGCCGGGTGTGTACAGCACGACTGGGCCATTGGCATCGTTGAGCGCCAGAGATCTGCCTTTGGGCCAGGCCGGTGGGTTGGCAAAGGATCCATCCGTTTGAGTGATCGGAAAGCAGCCCGCGAGTAACGCACCGTGTTCGGTGCCGTCATCCAGGGTCAACGGATACACACCAGGGCGAGCGCCATTGGCAAAGACCTGCTCGCGTTCGGCCAAGGTGGGGTATTGCAGTGCCGTATCGATCAGTTTTTTGCTGGTCGGGCTCAGGGTGCTATCGCTTGCACGCAGCGCAGCCAGTGTCGACAGTTGTTGCTTGTGCAGGTGCAGCAATTCGTCCTGGGGTGCCTTTGGTACACGCGGGTTTATGATTGACAGACGGGGTGTCGTCCAGAATTTCCGTACCGTTTCGGGGTATTGCTCGGTGATGCGCTGGGCGATGGTGCTTAACGAGTGCGTTGTGTTGATGTAAGTGGGCGGCTCACTGGTACTGCCTCGGGTGAATACGCCCGACAGTACGTTAGCGTCTTCGTCGGTATTGCTCGCCAGCCCTGCAATCTTGTTATCCAGCGCATCCAGAAGTGGTTGCTCAGAGAGTGTCTTGATACTGCCATCACTCTGTTGAATCCAGCGCTTGAAGGTCAACTCTGGTGGATTGAGTTGGGGCTGACCGGTAAACATTGTGGCCAGTTGCTGCAGCTGGAAATCCTTGAAGTTCGGTTGCTGGCTATGCAGCCGTTGCATGGCGGTCGTGAGGTTGTCGTGATCAGTGATGAAGGCTTGCTGAGCGCTGACTTTGAAATGTGTTGCGAGCGCTGAGCGTCGGGCCGGCGGTATTCCGGGCGAGTTGGGCAACGGCAGGTCATTTGACGCTGAGTTCGAGTGAGACGCGGTGGAGATCGGGGCCGGCAGTGGGGGAGTGAAGGCTAATGTTGAGGTGGCGGTAAGTAAAACGGAGGGCTGGGGCGAGGGGGGCAGCGTGGACGTTGTGACACGATCAAACATAAGGGAAACCTCACAGTATTTGAATGTCGTCGTTACGCTCCTTGTAAGTCGTCAGATGGGTGAGGGTTCACAGTGAGTTGGTTCCTGCGGGAAATGTAAGCAAAGAACGCCGCACCGGTGAGGGTGCAGCGCAGTGTTCAGGGCTGAAATGCGCCGATAAAGATCGCCGGGTCCACCCGTGCGTCGTTCAGGCTGATGTTCCAATGCATATGCGGCCCGGTCGCCCGGCCGGTGGAACCGACCTTGCCCACCACCGCACCACGGGCCAGTTGCTGGCCCACGCTCACATCAATCTTCGACATATGGCAGAACATGCTGATAAAGCCCTGGCCATGGTCCACAAACACGGTGTTGCCGTTGAAGAAGTAGTTACCGGTGAGAATCACCTTGCCCGCCGCCGGGGTCTTGATTGGCGTGCCGGCGCCCACGGCAAAGTCGAGGCCGGAATGCGGATTACGCTCCTCGCCATTGAAGAAACGTCGCACGCCGAACTTGCTCGACAGCGGCCCGTTCACCGGTTTGTCCAGCAGCAGGTTGCTTGGCGTGTTCGGGCTGAAGCTGCGGTAGGCCTTGAGCTGGACCGCCAGCTCGCCTTCGATGCGCTTGAGTTGCGCCGGGTCCGGGTTCACCTGGCTTTTGTTCTTCAGGGTGATGTGCTGTTCGGGGTATTTCTTGAACCCCACCACAAACGGCAGGTTCTGGCTGCCGCTGGTGATGCGTTGGGTGCCGGGCTTGACCGTCAGCGGGATACCGACAATCGCCAGCCAGTTGTTCTGTTCCTTCACCACCAGCACCGGCCGGTTCAGGTAGGTGGCTTTGGGTGCAGTCGCCGAGGTACCGAGGTCGACCACCGCGACGCCACCGGGCACCGGCTTGTTCAGCAGCCGGGTGATGTAGCTGTCGGCGTGGGCATTGAAGGTCAGGCACAGCAGCATCAACAAACTTAAGAAGCGTGGCATCAATCAATCCAGTAACGAGAGGGTGACGGGTGTCAGGTGGTTGTCTTCCACCCGCACTTGCAATTGGCCTTCACCGAGGCGCGCGGTCAGGCGCTGGCCGGTGTGGGTTTGCGCGGCATTGCGAATCGCCTGGCCGCGTTCGTCGAGCAAGATGCTGTAGCCGCGTCCGAGAGTAGCCAGCGGGCTGACCACGTGCAGCGTCTGCACCTGGCTTTGCAGTTGCAGGCGACGGGCCTTGAGGCCTTCGCGCATGGCGCGGGGCAGGCGTTCGGCGAGGCTGTCCAGGCGTTGGCGCAACAGGGCCAGTTGGCGGCCTGGGTGTTGGCCGGCGAGGCGGGTTTCGAGGCGGATCAGCCGTTCACGACGGGTATTCAGGTTGCGCTCGAAGGCGCGGCGCAGGCGCATGTCCAGGTCGTCGAGGCGTTGGGCTTGCTGGCGCAGGCGTTCGCCCGGGTGACGCAGGCGACGGGCCATGCCTTCCAGGCGCAGGCGGTCGTGGGTCAGGCGGTTGCGCATCAGCATCACCAGGCGGCGGTGCAGATTCTCTACCTGGCGAGTCAGGTGGCTGGAATCCGGCGCTAACAGTTCGGCAGCGGCGGAGGGGGTAGGGGCGCGTACGTCGGCGACAAAGTCGCTGATCGACACATCGGTCTCATGGCCAACGGCGCTGACGATGGGGGTCACGCAGGCGTCCACCGCGCGGGCCACGGCTTCTTCGTTGAAGCACCAGAGGTCTTCCAGCGAGCCGCCGCCACGGGCCAGGATCAACGCGTCGAAGCCTCGCGCATCGGCCAGTTTCAGTGCGCGGACGATTTGCGCGACCGCTTCACGACCTTGCACGGCCGTCGGGATCAACGTCAGTTCCACGTTGGGTGCCCGGCGGCGGAACACGCTGATGATGTCGCGAATCACCGCGCCAGTGGGCGAGCTGATAATCCCGATGCGCCGTGGGTGGGCGGGCAGCGGCACCTTGCGCTCGGCACTGAACAAACCTTCGGCGCTGAGTTTTTCCTTCAGCGCGTCGAAGGCCAGGCGCAATGCGCCGTCACCGGCCGGCTCCACCGTGTCGAGAATCAACTGATAGTCGCCACGGCCTTCAAACAGCGAGACCTTGCCCCGTACCTTCACCGCCAGGCCGTCTTTCAATGCCTGGCGCACCCGTGCGGCGTTCTGCCGGAACAGCGCACAACGCACCTGGGCGCCGCTGTCCTTGAGGGTGAAGTACACGTGGCCGGAGGCCGGGCGGGCGAGGTTGGAGATCTCGCCTTCGACCCAGATATTGGTGAACACGTCTTCCAGCAACACCCGCGCACGGCCGTTGAGCTGGCTGACAGTCAGGACTTCGCGGTCCAGGCCCAGACGGGCAAAGGGATCTTTAATCATGGGCGGCAGTTTATAGGCATTCGTGCAGGGTTTGACAGAACTGCTCCACCAGCGCGCTCGGCGTTTGCTGGCAGGCGAGGGCGACGTTGCTTTGGCAATCGGGATCGGCCAAGGGCAGAAAATGAACGTTGGCCGGCGCAATGTCCCGCATCGACTCCGGCAGCAGGGCGATCCCGAATCCGGCCTGGATCAGCTGCAACTGCGTGGTCTTGCGCGACATCACCCGGGCGGCCTTGGGGAAAAATCCTGCACGCATGCACAACTCGGCTGACAGGTAACTCAGCCCTCCGCGCTGGGGGTGAGGGATCGAGATAAACGCTTCGTTCTTCAGTTGCGCCAAATCGATACCGGATGTGTGCCCGGCCAACCGGTGATTCGGCGGCACGGCCAGCAACAGCCGCTCGCTATATAAAGGCACGATGCGCACGCCTTCGCGCTGGCGCAGCACCGGTAAGCGCAACAGCCCGACCTCCAGCCGACCGTCGGCGATTTCTTCCAACTGGGCTTCGGAGGAAAGTTTGGCGATGTCCATCGACACGCCGGGGCATTGCTCCAGCCAGGCACCGATGCCGCGCAGCAGGCGGCCACTCATCGGTACGGTGCTCGAATGGCTCATCCGCAGCGTGCCGAGTTGGCCATTGCCCACTTGCGTTGCCATTTCACTGGCCTTGAGCAGTTCGCCCAGCAGGTTGCGCGCCCGTGGGTAAAACGCCTCGCCCGCAGCCGTTAGCCGTGGCTGGCGCGCAGTGCGTTCAAACAGCGGCGTTTGCAGCAGGTTTTCCAGCTCTTTGATCTGCCGGCTCAGCGCCGATTGCGCCACAAACAGCCGCTCGGCCGCCGCGCTGAAGCTGCCGCTCTCGGCGATTTCGACGAAATAACGCAACTGTCGGGTGGAAATCACAAGTCATGCCTTTTCGAGATGGGTAACGAGCTTTGAAGATATTAGTCGCAACCCTCGCCAATGGCTAAAGTGATGGCCATCTCCAATAAGGAATACCTCATGAGCCCGGTCGAACTGTTGAGTCATTGGTCGTTTGGCGGTGTTGACTGGCTGGTGATCGGGGTGGCGATTGCTTTGGCCTATATCGTGTTCGGCATCGCCGGTTTTGGTACTGCGCTGGTGGCGGGGCCGATCCTGATTCTGTTCATGCCGCTGTCGAAGATCATCCCGTTGCTGGTGCTGCTGGATTTTGTCGCGGCCTTTGGCAACCTCCTGCAATCGCGGCGGGAGGTGGTGAAACCGGAATTGCTGAGGCTGCTGCCGTGCATGGCGATTGGCTGCACTCTGGGGGTGATCTTCCTGCTTAACCTGCACTCCGATTTATTGCTGCTGCTGATGGGGCTGTTTATCAGCGCCTATGCGATCTACAGCCTGGCGGTGAAGACCAAGCCCACGCAACTGGCGGCCGGTTGGGCGATTCCCATGGGCGTTGTGGGCGGGTTGTTCGGGGCGTTGTTCGGCAGCGGCGGTTTTTTGTATGCGATCTACCTCAACAGCCGTTTGCCCAAGGACGGCGCGCGGGCGACCCAGAGCGCGTTGATCAGTTGCAGCACGGTGGTGCGCCTGAGCCTGTTTCTGATCGCGGGCGTGTATGCCGAGCTACCGTTGTTGATGTTGGCGGTGTGCCTGTTGCCGGCCATGGCCCTCGGGCTGTGGGCGGGGCGGCGGCTGACCCTGCGCATGTCCCGCGAGGCGTTCGTGCGGTTGGTCACCTGGCTGGTGCTGGCCAGCGGCATTGCACTGATCGCTCGTTATTTGAGTACTTGACCTGTGGGTGTCAGGGATTAAGCTGCCGGGCTTCAGGGCCTCTTCGCGAGCAAGCCCGCTCCCACATTCGACTGCATTTATCCTGTAGGAGTGCGGTCGAATGTGGGAGCGGGCTTGCTCGCGAAGGCGTCAGAAGCCACACCGCAGGACACCCAGGCACCATGAACTCCCAAAGCATCCTTGTCCCCAAGATATCCACCTTGCCTGTCCACGAACCCCGCGCCCGGGCGATTGTGCGCTGGCTGGTGCGCAAGAACATCGTCAAGGAAGAACTCACCACCTGCGGGCGCACCGGCAACCGCATGGGCTACGCCCTGGCCGACGGTGCCCGCGCGGTGGTGCTGTATCCCGACGCGCTGCCGTTCAATGAGCCGATCAACGGCCTGGAGATCATCTACAAGCGCTGCATCTACACCCCGGCCAAGGGCTTTCTCGAAGAAGCCGGCTGCCCGGAATGCCTCAAGGAAGTCGGCGAAGCCCTGTTCGAAAGCCTGGAAGACTGGATGCCCGGCCACACCGATAACTTCACCTGCCCGCTGTGTGGGCATGAAGACGACATCAATGGCTTCCTGTTCCTGCAGGAATGCGGCTTTTCCAACCTGGGATTCATCTTCAATAACTGGGCGGAGGCGGGGTTCAAGCAGAGTTTTATCGACGAGTTTGCCGACTGGCTGGACCAGAAGATGAGTTGGGTCAAAGTTGAGCTTTGACCCGATGTGATCGTTCCCACGCTCCCGCGTGGGAACGCTTCCCGTGACGCTCCGCGTCGCCCTGGCCAGGACGCGTATCGTCCAAAGCGGCGTTCCCACGCAGAGCGTGGGAACGATCAGTGCTGCAAAAATCATCCATCTATCAGTATTACCAAGTTTGTCAGAGTTTTACATTGAACCCGAGGGGGTGTCTGACTATAATGGCGCGCTTCCATTTTCCCGCTCGGGAGCCCCCGCGATGCTGCGTATCAGCCAAGAAGCTCTGACATTCGACGACATTCTCCTAGTGCCCGGTTATTCCGAGGTACTTCCTAACGAAGTCAGTCTCAAGACCCGCCTAACCCGTGGCATCGAGCTGAATATTCCTCTGGTTTCCGCTGCCATGGACACCGTCACTGAAGCCCGTTTGGCAATCGCCATGGCTCAGGAAGGCGGCATCGGCATCATTCACAAGAACATGACCATCGAGCAGCAAGCTGCCGAAGTTCGCAAGGTCAAGCGTTACGAAGCCGGTGTGGTCAAGGACCCGATCACCATCGAGGCCGATGCCACCGTTCGTGACCTGTTCGACCTGACCCGCCTGCACAATATCTCCGGCGTTCCGGTACTGCACGATGGCGACCTGGTCGGCATCGTCACTTCCCGTGACGTGCGTTTCGAGAACCGCCTTGAAGTCACCGTCCGCGAAGTAATGACGCCTAAAGAGCGCCTCGTGACTGTCAAGGAAGGCGCCGACAAGAACGATGTGCGCGAACTGCTGCACAAGCACCGCATTGAACGCGTACTGATCGTCGACGACAAATTCGCCCTCAAGGGCATGATGACCGTCAACGACATCGAAAAAGCCAAGGCTTACCCGCTGGCCAGCAAGGATGATCAAGGTCGTCTGCGCGTAGGCGCTGCAGTCGGTACCGGCAAAGACACCGGTGACCGTGTAGCGGCCCTGGTGGCTGCCGGTGTTGACGTGGTAGTGGTCGACACTGCCCACGGCCACTCCAAAGGCGTGATCGACCGCGTTCGCTGGGTCAAGCAGAACTTCCCTGACGTGCAAGTGATCGGCGGCAACATTGCCACCGGCGCTGCCGCCAAGGCCCTGGCCGAAGCCGGTGCTGATGCGGTCAAGGTCGGTATCGGCCCTGGCTCGATCTGCACTACCCGTATCGTTGCAGGTGTAGGCGTGCCGCAAATCAGCGCCATCGCCAACGTCGCCGCGGCCCTTGAAGGCACTGGCGTACCGTTGATCGCCGACGGCGGCATCCGTTTCTCCGGTGACCTGTCCAAGGCCATCGTCGCCGGTGCCTCCTGCGTGATGATGGGCTCGATGTTTGCCGGTACTGAAGAAGCGCCGGGCGAGATCGAACTGTTCCAGGGTCGTTCGTACAAGGCTTACCGTGGCATGGGTTCCCTGGGCGCCATGTCCCAGGCTCAAGGCTCTTCCGACCGTTACTTCCAGGACTCCTCCGCGGGCGCCGAGAAGCTGGTACCGGAAGGCATTGAAGGGCGTGTTCCGTACAAGGGCACCCTGAGCGCCATCATCCATCAACTGATGGGCGGCCTGCGTTCCTCGATGGGCTACACCGGCAGCGCCGACATCGAAGAAATGCGCACCAAGCCTGAGTTCGTGCGGATCACCGGTGCCGGCATGGCCGAGTCCCACGTCCACGACGTACAGATCACCAAGGAAGCGCCAAACTACCGCGTAGGTTGATGCTTCCAGCAAATAGTTAAGTAACCGGGGCTGTCTTATTCAGCCCCGAGTTGTTTCTGATTCATTAGACGAGACTGATCTCATGGCCCTCGACATTCACGCCCACCGCATCCTGATCCTCGACTTCGGTTCCCAGTACACCCAGCTGATCGCCCGCCGCGTGCGTGAAATCGGCGTGTACTGCGAACTGCATCCGTTCGACATGGACGACGAAGCGATTCGCGAATTCGCTCCAAAAGGCGTCATTCTCGCCGGCGGCCCCGAGTCCGTGCACGAAGCCAACAGCCCGCGTTGCCCGCAGGCGGTGTTTGACCTGGGCGTGCCGGTCTTCGGTATCTGCTACGGCATGCAGACCATGGCCGAGCAATTGGGCGGCAAGGTTGAAGGTTCCGAGCTGCGTGAATTCGGTTACGCCCGTGTCGACGTGGTCGGCAAGAGCCGCCTGCTGGACGGCATCGAAGACCATATCGACGCCGACGGCCTGTTCGGCCTCGACGTATGGATGAGCCACGGTGACAAGGTCACCAAGATGCCGGAAGACTTCCACATCCTGGCCAGCACCCCGAGCTGCCCGATTGCCGGCATGTTCAACGACGAGCGTGGCTACTACGGCGTGCAGTTCCACCCGGAAGTGACCCACACCAAGCAAGGCGGTCGCATCCTGTCGCGCTTCATCCTCGACATCTGCCAGTGCGAAGCCCTGTGGACCCCGTCGAAGATCGCTGAAGACGCCATCGCCAACGTCCGTGCCCAGGTCGGCACCGACAACGTCCTGCTGGGCCTGTCCGGCGGTGTGGACTCCTCCGTGGTTGCGGCTCTGCTGCACAAGGCCATCGGCGACCAATTGACCTGCGTCTTCGTCGACAACGGCCTGCTGCGCCTGCACGAAGGCGAGCAAGTGATGGCCATGTTCGCCGAGAACATGGGCGTCAAGGTGATCCGCGCCAACGCTGAAGATCAGTTCCTGAACAACCTGGCCGGCGAGTCCGACCCGGAGAAGAAGCGCAAGATCATCGGCCGCACCTTCATCGACGTATTCGATGCCCAGTCCAACAAACTGGACAACATCAAGTACCTCGCCCAGGGCACCATCTACCCGGACGTGATCGAGTCGGCAGGCGCCAAGAGCGGCAAGGCCCACGTGATCAAGTCCCACCACAACGTGGGCGGCCTGCCTGAGGAAATGAACCTCAAGCTGGTAGAACCCCTGCGCGAACTGTTCAAGGACGAAGTCCGTCGTCTGGGCCTGGAACTGGGCCTGCCGTACGACATGGTCTACCGCCACCCCTTCCCGGGCCCGGGCCTGGGCGTGCGGATCCTCGGTGAAGTGAAGAAGGAATACGCCGACCTGCTGCGTCGCGCCGACCACATCTTCATCGAAGAACTGCGCAAGGCCGACTGGTACCACAAGGTCAGCCAGGCGTTCGTAGTGTTCCAGCCGGTGAAATCGGTTGGCGTGGTCGGCGATGGCCGTCGTTACGCCTGGGTTGTGGCCCTGCGTGCGGTGGAAACCATCGACTTCATGACCGCCCGTTGGGCGCACCTGCCGTACGAACTGCTGGAGACTGTCAGCGGTCGTATCATCAATGAGATCGAAGGTATTTCGCGCGTTACGTACGACGTGTCGAGCAAGCCGCCGGCGACGATTGAGTGGGAGTGATCCCTCTTCGCAATAAACAAACGCCCGCGTAACAGCGGGCTTTTGTTTTTGTCGCGGTACAGGTGTTAAACATTAAGATTCGGGTTTTGGCGCGAATGTCCCGATGTAAACGTAAGGCTCAAGGTTAAACGCCTCTTTTAGCTGGCGAGGATTGTACTCGGTGACCTTCGGCGTATCAGATAGCGCTGACGTCACCATGGCTAACCTCCAGTCTGGGTTGAGCATTAATCCTGCATTGTGTTCGTTACGGGTGAGGAAAAAGCGCGGTGTCGTGCCGGCCGTACCCTTAACTTCGACATGTAGCTCTGACTCTTTGCGCGCGAAGAGAAAGTCATACCCGCAGGGAAGGTGTGTTGTGCGCTGGTAGCCGTAACCTTGTGCTATGTAATACGCGATCACGGCTTCCTCAGCGGCAAGCTCAACGGCTTTACGATGTTCAGGGCTGCCAAATCCCCGAAGAGGGTCGGCCTGATCCAGTTCTGGGTCAAAAACGGTGTGTTCATTGGGGTTGTGTATTGCTACTGAGGCCAAACGCGTCATTAAGCTCTCGAGCCGAGCCTGAACTCTTTCTTTGTTCTCGGTCTTCGTAACGTTTGGGCCGTCCAGAAAAGAGTACTTCCCCTGTTTCACGGATGGATCCGAGAACGGCAGAATTCTCTCCTCGGGCGGGATGAAGTAAGCGGAATTGCTGGTTATGCAATATGACCAGTCGTAAGCAGGATGGGGGAAAACTTGCTGTCGCTGGTCGATGTTGTTGGGGCGGACAATCCATTCACCATGAAGCGTCGCATTTTCGTACCAGCCGACCACGTGTATGCCTGGGGTTGCCGGATTTTTGGCCAGACACACAACTGTCCATCCTTCCGGGTCGTCATGATAAGGCGCGTAGTTGCCTCCTTGAGGGGGGACATAACAGTAGTAAGTCCCATCGACATCTGGCATGAAGTTGTACGCTTCATGGCCTCGTCCTTCATTTTCCGTGCCTTTGTTCTGATTTAGCCAGGCAAAGTTACCAGCGATGTCGCCACCTCGATAATATTCTGACCACCCGAACTTGACCCACAATACCTTGTTCATCTAGTAGCGCTCCTTTGGGCAGGTTTTTGCATTTTCGCAATCGAGGCAAACTGGTGGAGTGACGATCAGGCCTGAGTCGCTGATCCGAACAAGCTGCTCATGACGCTGGTATTTGAGATTCGTGGATTTCGACTGGGGCCAAAACAGGCTTTGACGTGCTCCAGAAAGTGAACCCGGCGAGGGCACCGGCGCACACAAATGCCAAGCCGCACAGTCCGGCCATGAGGCGGCGCAAGCGTGTTTCGCCGCTTTTCTGTTCGTTGCGCAGGGCATGTACCTCGACTTGACGCTCGGCCCGCTCCTGCTGCCGTTCGCTGCGTTCGTTAAGTAGCGCTTGGCTCTGTTCGGCCACCACTTCGCGCAGTTCTGAGAGCTGGCGCTCAAGGTCGCGGTGATTCTCGTCCCGCAGCTGCGCTTGGAAGACTAAGTCGGCATCGAGCCTTTCGGTCTGGCTGGCGGCTTCACGGCGTTGTTCGTCGAGTGCGGCGAGCAGACCTCGCTCTACAGCCGTGAGACGTTGTTCCAGGGTTGAGTCGACCGCCTGCTGTAACTTCGTGAGGCGCTGCTCCAAAGTGCTCGCCTGCTCATCGAGGACTTCCCGGAGCAACTGCTGCTGTTCTTCCAGAACCCCCTGCATCTGCTGCATGCGATTGTCAAAGTCCGCCAGCAGACGATCCCGGGTTTCCATCACTTCTTTGGCGATGCTTATCAGCATCTCGCCGTGTTCGTCGGTCAGTCCCTGGACTTTCAACAGGTCTGTGACGTATTGGCGCAAGCCTGCGGCCTGGTGCTTGATCACGGCCTGGTGCTGTTCGAGGCGCGTGTTCTGTCGTGCCAGTTCCTCGGCCTTGGCATCCAAGGTCTTCTGCTGGTCGGCCAGTTGACCCTGCTGTTCGGTCAGTTGCTGCGCCTGCAGCGAGCTGATAACCATCAACTGGGCGAGAGTTTTGGAGAATTCCGCCTGCACTTCCTGGGCGTCGAGCTGGGCGTTCTTCAGTTCGCCACGATGAAAAAGCCGGCCTAGGAAATTACGCTGCTCGTGTTCGTCGCGCAGCCTCTTGAAATCGTCTAGACGTTTGAAGGTGCTATGGAATTTCTCGTACACATCGGCGATGTCGATACGGCTGAGCAGGTCGTCGCTTGGGACGGTGCTGGCGAGTTGGGCAATGACTTTGGACATCCCTTATGTTTCCTTCCTGAACTGCTGAAGCAACGAACCGAGGCGTTCGTTGAACTGTTTTTTGCTATCGATGGCCTGGGATAGGGCGACGATAGTCGAAGCCTGTTCTTCCATGGTGCCTTGCGCGTGCTGCACCGAGGCTTGGGAGGCCTCGGTTGCCTGGTCGAAGCGCTCGGCGATACGCTGATTGAGCTGGGCCATCATCCGGTAGCGCGCCGACAGCCGGAATTGCAGCTCTACCTGTTCGATCATGCGCTCGCCCAGTTCGGCTGTGGCTTGCAGGGTATCGATCTGCGCGTTGATGAAGTCGGTTCCCTTATCTAGCATCCAATCGATCAGCGAGTCGATCGCGTACATCAGCAGGGCGTTGGCGAGGCCGGTCATCAGGCCGGTGAGCACCGGGGCAATCATGCCGGCCAGCGGTGCGAGCACCGGGATGCCGATGATGAACGTGTTCATCGATTGCTCCAGGAGCATGCCGGCACCGAGGGTGAGCAGGCCGGCCAGGCTCTTGCTGAAGGCGCGCATGACGTCGGCGCCGGACATCTCCTTGGGCGGCCAAAGAAGGAGCTTAAGTGCCTTAAACAGCTCCTGCATGCCTTCGCGGATGATCGTCACGACCTTGGCCGAAGTGGTAATGAGGTTGTTGATTAGGAAGGTCAGCAGGTTGCTTACAAGGCCTTGCAGGCCGCCTTCGAAGAAGGCATCGAAGGCGGCCTTGAACTTGCTCTGAACGCGCTTGAGCACACGCTCAACTGCTGCCATCACACGGTCGAGCAGGGGCTGCTGATCGTCACGCTGGCTGACCACCTTGTGCACTTCGACGAAGCTGCCGTTGACCACCTCGAACAACAGCACTCCCATTGCCCTGCGGAGGCCTGTCTTGCCGAATTCCTTCGCGCCTGTAATGCCCAACTCCTTGCCGTGGTAGAGCAAGCGGTCTTTGGTATCGGGCTGATGCTGGTCGATGGCGGCGCGGGCCTTGTCGATCAGCGGCTTGGTAATGGATTCGTCATAACCATTTTCGGCAGAAAGCGCGGTCTCTGCGGCGGTATCACTTTTTTCTCGGTTATTTTCAAAGGTGGTGAAATGCAGGTTGTCTTTTTCCGAGGCCAGCGCCTTGCGTTGCTCCGGAGTAAGCATCCAGCCGCCTTCCTTGTGTGCTTGCTTGAGGGGGATGGTGTGATCTAGCTCGGCGTTCATCACCAGCTTGCCATTTGACTTGGCGGTGCGCTTGGTCGGTGCATTTTCATTGGTGTAGGTGTCGATGAAGGTTTGCGAATTCATCGTGCCGTCCTTCACCGCATCCTTCATCTTCTGCTTTTTCGCGGCAGCGTAATCGTAGTCAGCTTCCCGGTCATAATGCTCGGATGCCTTGGCGTAGATATCCTGGTTAGCATTGTGCTGGGTGGTGACGTTGCCACCATCGATGTCCGAGAACATTGCCGGGGTCAATCCGAAGGGGCCGACCACTTGTTGCAGGGCTTCTTCGCGGCAGCGGTCGAGCAGCTCCTGGAGGCGCTTGTCTTTCAGTGTCTCCCGTTCGGACCGAGCGCCAGCGGGCATCTGTAGCTGCCGCTGGTCGGCATCGACCACGGAGCTGAGCAGGGCATCGAGATTGGCCGTGAGCAGTGGATCGACTTGCAGGGTCGGTTGGGAGGTCATGCAACAGTCCTTGTCGAAAGAAGCCTGCGCAGCAGGGAAAAGGCGAAAAAGATACTATTAGGCCACTATTGATTGTTCAGGCACAAGCCGCAGACCTCAGGGCTTCCAGATCACTGGATGTCAGAAATACCACCAAAGGTGTACCGCAGGCGGACACTGCCTGGGGACTATCAGCCCAGTACGGAGCGTTATCGGCGATTCTTGATTAGGACGCCCTTCGATGCTCACGTCAGGACGCGAGAGGCACCACGTGTGATTGAGGTTTCGCAAAGCGAAGGGGGCGCCTGTGAAGATTAGGCGAGTCAGTAAGAGGACTTACTTCCGAGAGCTACGGCATAAACCGCGACAGATAACGAATGATGCGCTGAGATGTGAAATGGTATTTTTCATGGTCCTGTACTAATTGCCTCGCTAGAAGCGCCGTTTTCCTGACGGTTACCTGCTTGTTAATAATAGAGTGGGAGTGAACCCACAGCGAGGCATGAAAAAACCGGCTTTTGCCGGTTTTTTCATGCCCGCGATAAGGGCTTATTGTTGCTTATTAAAGAGTCGCATTATGTGGGTGGCCCCTGAAATTCCGCGCAAAGACCTCTTTCCTCGTTCGTTGAATATCCCGGCAGGTCAATGACTTTTGGCAGCCTCGGTCAAGATGGCATCAGTGGCAACCACTTGGCGGTTCAGCGAGGTTCAATTATGGCAGTGGGTGTGTGCTCACCGCTAAAGCAGTTCATGCATGGGGCCTTTTCAGGGTAGCGCTGATCCTGTTGACGCCGGGCCGCGCGGCAGTCACTGGTTCTCCGAGTGAGCGTCATCCTTGCAGTAACAATCATTTGTAGTCATGCGCCAGCGTGCCCGCTATTGAAAACGCACGTGAAAGCTTTGAAGGCATCCAGCTGTCGGTGAATGAAATCAGGGATCAGAACCTGCAGATATCCGCCGCAGCCGAAGAGCAGCACAGCGTCGCCGAAGAAATCAACCGGCATATCCAACGGATCTACGACGAAGCGCGACTGGTCGAGAGCCTTGCCAGTTCTGCGCAGGAAGACTCGGGCCGGCTTTCGCGTCTGTCGAGTGAGCTGAACGGGCTGGTGGGGCGCTTCAAGTCGTAAACACGTGAGGGCGGGAGGAATGACGGGTGCAAAGCACCTTATTCCTCCCATCGCCGGCATCGGCGATGATGCTCTTGAGTTAGACATGGCGAGTCATCAACTCCGAAGGCTTCTACTGCAGCCAAGGCTTCTACACACCAACGGCCAAAATAAGCCCCGCCTTCAAAGTTCTGGTCGCCATAGGTATACCAATAAGGATGCCGATAGCTGACCGCCTGCGGGTCTGATCCGGATTTGACGCCTGGTACCAGTGTTCAACAAAGGCTTTGAGCAGCGGTGCCTGAGAGTCTGCAGGGGCATCCACGGCCTTCAACAAACGACCATACGGCTTGGGGTAGAGAAGCACGGTTCCTATCTTGCGGTCTGGGCTGCGGCTGACAATGATCCGATCAAGCAGTACATCTTCGCCATCATTGCCGATCAAGGCCTGCAAGCGATGCCATTGCTCGTTTGGAATTTCGAGGGCGAGTGCCAAGCCGACCAGCCAGAAGCAAATGATGTAGTGGTCGTAATTGAAGCGCCAGTAGTGCCAGGTAAATTGCTGCTCTGCAGTTCACACTGCTGCCCCGAGACGCTCAGCTTCTTCCCGCGCTTCTAACAGGCCGGGGAAATAATGCGCCAAGTCAGTAATTGGGTATCCGGAAGAGTATTTGCGCAGGATTTGGTGCCAGTATTTCTGAGCAAGTGTAAATTGGAATTGGGGGGCGTAAGCCTGGTCATCTGAGTTGTTATCAGCGGCTACAGATTCTTTTTTATGTAATCGTCGTTGTACTCAATCCACTCAGACCAGTAGCTTATCTACTCTAATGGTGCGCGAATCATTTAGCTATTCCTCTGCTGAGTACACCGTCCCAAGCCAACCGCCCATCATGCACCATTTTCCTTTAGACCCATGATGAGTACTGGTTAATTCCACAATTAATCCTGTTGCGAACGGAATAGTTATTTTTATTTAATCTTATTCAACGTCGTAATTGATCAAGAATCATCAGGTGAACATGGATATCCACCTTTTTCATATGCTCCAGGTCAGCCTTTCCTCCAATGCAAAGGGCGGGCTCGAACGCGTACATCTCATCTTCGCCAACCGGCCCAAGCTTTGCCAGTGCGCGCAGGAAGAGCGGCTTGCCTTGATTGTCCTCGAAGTCGAGACTTTCTCGACTGGTAGAACCAAGGAATATACCCAGCGTTCTATCCGGGACCGGGTTGGGCTTACTCAATTGGTTCTTCAGCGCAACAATACCGCCCGCTAGACTTGATATTGTAATTTTGCGCTGGTAACGCTCACCCCATGCATACAACGAACCAAATGCATCCCTGGCGATCACATTATAGTTGTCGACTTCTGCCAAGCCACTGCCCTGCAGCCACATATCGAGCGTCGCCTTGTATGGCTCCGGATCTACAATCCAGAACAGCCCATCAGCATAAGAGCACCAACCTTCATTCTGCCAATAACCAAGCAGGGCCTTGGGTAATATCGAGCGATACTTGTCGATACTTGACTTGGGCACTTCTCGACGCGAGTTTGGTTCGCCTAGATTATCGATCAATGATTGAAAAAATTCGTCTCTCAATTTCCACGCCCTCTTAGTAACTCCAGTCTGACATTCATCTTCGCCTGCCCTGAACCATTGGCGATGGCCGAAGACACTGCCTCATCCAACGCTTTCAAGCGGCTCGGCCAGCTGCCTCCGATCGACGAGTTGATCAGTGAATCGCCCATTCTGACAGGTTCGTGACTGAACCAACCACCTGCGACCATATCAGGATCGTGCAGCGCCGCCAGCTCAGAACGAATCTCTCTGGCTCTGACGGCCGCTTGCGCAGAGGCGGTCTTGAAGTCGGTACCCTTGGTCATTAATGACTCAGTGATACTGTCTCTGACTTCATTTTCGAAGTCCTTGCCGAATTTCTGCTGTGCGGCTGCGGCATCTGGATTGCGTCCGAGCTTATCGTAGGCATCCCGAGCAGTCTTGAACTCCTCCACCGTCATACGGTTGATAGCATTCTGCTGCGCTAGGAGCTGTTTATTGTATTCCTTGAGGAAGCTTTTTTGCTGCTCTGGCGTCATCGCCTTGAACTTGTCGCTACTGAAAGGATTGAACGCCTTTACCGTAAACTCGTCCATTGCCGGCACGGCCTTATCCGGGTTTGGCGGTGTTTCAGGTTTTTCATTTGTATTGGGAGAGTCTGTCGTGGGTTTATTATTACCCGCGAGCTCGTCCGAAGTGCGCGTGGGTGTAGTCTCTGGCGCATCGGCCACAGGCCGATGTGGCAAGGCGTTACTCGTCTTGGAGGCTTCGACCTTGGCCAGCTTGGCGCCGTCTACTACCATCTTTTCAAGCTGCTGCGCTCCAACCTTGATCCCCGCCTTGGCCAGCGCCACGCCACCTTTCGCAGCCCCGCCGACGCCCGTTGCAATGCTGCCGACTTGCCAGGCGATTTCGCCGATGGCCTTGCCCAAGGCTTCGGCGTTTTCGTCGCCGCCGACTTCCAGCGCGGTCTTGATCGTTTCTATCTTGACGTTGAGTTCGTTGACGACGCTGTCGCCAAACTGCTTTCTGGCCTCTGGGTTATTAATCAGTTGGCCAAGGCCGGTAAGCCCTTCGATGGGGTGCGCAACAAATTCGGCGAGGCCTGTGACGTCATTCCAGCCTGACTGGGCCAACCCCTTGCCGATGCCGAACTGAGTCAGAACATCCTGCCTGCCGCTGATGTACGACCATTTGGCAACGACTTTGCCGGCGGCAATCAGGCCTTTTGCTTCGTCGTATTCCTTCTTGAACTGCACGATCTGCTGAGTCGCCAGCCAGTTGTTATCCACCGCCGCACCCGCCGCGGTATTGGCGGTGGTCGGGTCGATGGAGGCGCTGGTCGCTGCCAGGCCGGTCACCAGGCTGACGATCAGGTTGCGTTTGGCTTCGCGTTGCTCTTCGCTTTCGTCGGGGCTGCTTTGTGAGAACAGGCCGGTGAGCAGGCTTGATGCTGCTGCGCCTGCCGCGCCGCTGCCACAACTCTGGCTGCTGGCCGCCGCACCCGCGCAGGCGACGATGCCGTGCAGGGCAGCGTGCAGCGGGGAGCCTTCGGTGAGTTCGCCTTTGGCGACCAAATCGCCGATGTAACCGGCGCCGCGTTGCTGGACGTAATTAACCACAAGCCCTTGCACGAAGGCCGCGTTGCCCGCGCTGATGTTGCCGCCTGCGGCGCCGATCAGTGCGGTGGTGATCTGCCGATAGGTGCCGCCTGCGCCCCAGTTTTCGGAGATGTCGTTGGCATCTGCCAACAGTTCTCTTGAACGGTTCTGCAGGGCCATTTGGGCGGCATCATTCTGCCCGTCAACTTTGTCGGCTTCTGCCTGCAGCTCTTTGGCTTGTTGGCGTTTGAAGTCCGCTTCCCTGGCTTTGTTGGCGAGGAAGGTGCTGGCTTCGTTGGAGAAGGCAGTGACGATCTCGAAACCGGCGCGGACTTCGTCTTCGTCGAAGATCGGCTTGAGCGAGTTGCTGCCGTCGCGATCACTGGACACGTCGCGGTTGAGGCTGGCGACGGTTTGTTCGGCAGTCTGGCCAGTGCGTTTCTGCTGTTCGGCGTCGTCGGTGATGACGACGGCACCGCCACTGATGCCGCTGCGGGTCACGCTGCTGGCGTTGTCGCTGGCGCTGATGGCGATCGGCATGTTGGCGCCGATCTGGTTCTCGTTCTTCGCCAGGCCGGTGCCGGGGGTGGCCTTGCCGCCGGTCTGCACGTTGCCCTTCTGGTCCTTGCCGACTTCGTTGTAGCCGCCGCCCAGGCTGACGGTATTGGCGTCGTAATCCGCCTTGTTCTTGATGTCGCGGCTGGTGAGGCTGGATGTGACCAGGCTGTTTTTGCCGTCCTGCACGGCCTTGTCACTGCTGGCGATCACGCCGCCGACCAAATCGGTGTTGCCCCGCACGTTGATGTCGAAACCGTCATCCCCAGCCTTGATGCCTGACTGCTCGGTGACGCTGGCATAGTTGGAGTCGATGTTGGTTGCGCCAAAGTTTGCGCTGGCACCGCTTATCGAGCTCATGCCGTAGCAGAACGGTGGAATACAAAGACTGATGCCGATGCCCAGACTCTTTTCATCGACTTTGTACGTGTTGGTGTCTTGCAGGCTTTCGATATTCAGATCGCCGCCGACATCGGCGATGACTTTTTTGCCACTGGCCACCGCTCCCTTAAGCAGCGTGTCGCCGCCGGATGACAGCAGCAACTGGTTGCCAGCCTCCACTTTTGTATTGGTATGGGTCAGCTCGTCGCCGTCGGCCTGGCCCCGGTTTCCGGTGGCACCCAGGTCCAGGGTAAAGCCGTTTCTGCTACCGCCCAGCGAGAGGCCGATACCGATGCTGGCGCTGCTGCCTTTGCTGTCGGTGTTTTGCTGGCTGGTGTTGTTGGCGGCGAGCAGGTTGATGTCGCCGTCGGCCATCAGGCTGGCGTCACGCCCGGCCTTGATCTGGCTGCCTTGGACCGTGATGTTGCTGTCTGCACCTGCGCCAGTCGCGCGCAGGCGCACATCTTGACCGGCGGTGATGGTCGAACCGGCGGCGCTGTCGCTGGTCTGGGTGGTTTTGCTTTCGTTCTTCTTGGTGCCCAGCGACAGGCTGATGTTGATACCGCCTGCCGCGCCAGGGTCCATTGCCACCGCCGTGGCGGCGTTGTTACCGCCCAGCAGAACCGTGGCCGCTGCCAGCGCCTTCATGCGCCCGTCATCGGTTTTCTCCGATGCCTGCTTCATCTGCTGGGTGGTCTGGATTGCACTGATGACAGGGTTAGTCACCGTCAGAGTGAACCCGGTCTGTTTGAACAGGGTTTCACGTTCGCGCTTGCTGGTGTTGCGGGCTTCGACGACATCGATGGTTTGCCCGGTGATATCGACGCTGCCTTCGGGCGCGCTCACCTGGCTGCCCACCTGGCGGTAGCCTTTGCCCGCTTCCATCAGCACATCGCCTTTGGTTGACCCCACGGTACTCGCCGCTGCGGTCTGGCTGGTGGTGAGGTCCTTGACCGTTTGCTGCTGGGTGCCGAGGGTGACCGCGATACCGCCGCCGCTGAACAGGCCGCTTGTCTTCACCGACTTGTCGTGACGTTCGCTGCTGCTCTCGGTCGCTGCTTCGATGTTGATGTTGTTGTCAGCCGCCAGAATGGTCTGGTTGGTGGACACCACGTTGCTGCCGCTTACGTTGATGTCGCGACCGGCCTGCACATAGGTTTTCTCGGCACTCAGCGTCGAGCCCTGCGCCTGGGTCTGGTTGACGGTGTCGCGTGTGGTGGTGGTCTTGCTGGAGAACAGGCCGTTGCTGCCTTTGAATTTGTGCGCTTCATCGGCGAACTGGGTGTTTTGCGCAGCGGTCAGGTTCACGTCGCGCCCGGCGTCGGCGATGATTGCACCTTGCTGACTGGTGACGCTTGCGCCTCGGGCATTGAGGTCCTGCCCGGCACTGAGGCGCACATCGCCTTGGCCTTGAATGGTTGAGCCGACTTCGGTCTGGCTGGCGTCTTTGCGCCAGTTGCTGCCGTTCCAGTTAACCGATTGCTGATGGGCTTCGCCAACGGTGGTCAGGTTGATGTTGTTGCCTGCTTGCAGCGAGGTACTGCCGCCGGCGCCTGCGTTGACCACCTGAGCGCCGGTCAGGTTGAGGTCTTTGCCCGCGTTGACGTCCATGGTGCCGTCAGCGCCGCTGACGAACAGGCCGGCCACGCGTGACAGGTTGGTTCGTGTGCCCTGGGCACTGCTGCTGTCGCGACTGCTGGACACAACGTTGACGTTTTGCCCGGCGTTGATGGCGAGGCTGTCTGTCGCGCCGATCAGGCCGCCGAGGTTGTCGAGGTTTTCCCGTGCTGTCAGCGAGACCTTGTCGGCCTGGATGCGGCCGCCGAGGTTTTCGAGGTTCTGCGCGGTAATCGCCATCACGCTGCGCCCGGCCAGGCTGCCGCTGTTGACCAGATCACCGGCAATGTTCAGGTTCAGGCGTTGCCCGGCAATCAGCGAGCCAGAGCCGTTAAGGTCGCTTTCCTGCACCCGCACATAGACCTGTGGCACCAGCACGTTGCGGGTTTCGCCGTTGGCGAGGGTGACCTTTTTTTGTACCAGCCAGACGATGTCGCTGGTCAGTTGAGCCATCTGCTCGGGGGAGAGCTCGACGCCGGGCACCAGTTGCCATTGATTGGCCAGGGTGACGGCGTTGTCGATCAGCGCCCGGTATTGCGCTTCGTCGTTGGCGTAGCCGTCGAGAAAGCGCCGACCAGTGAGTTGCGCGACCTGTTCGCGAATCAGTTTCTGCTCATAGAAGCCATCGCCGAGGCGCTGCTGGGTCAAGGCAGGGTCGACTTGCAAACGCTCCAGCATGTAATCCGACGACAGCCAGGTGCGATAGCTGGCGAAACGCGGATCTGTTTCGACCAGGTAATTGCTGGTGGTCTGCGGATGGGTGGTGAACAGGCTGTTATTCGGCAATTCCAGGGACGGGCCCCCAGTGCGAATTTGCTCGGCCACGCCTTGTGCGTTCTGGGTGGTCTGCGCTGCCACCTGAACGATCGGAGCTACTTGAAAGGTACGGGCGGCCGCAGTGCTGACCGTACCGGTGGAAGCGATCTGCTGGCCGACGGCCTGAGTACCGCGTGCGCTGATCTGGGTGCCCGTGCCGCTGACCGCTGTGTTCTGCGCGAAGACGGTAGGTTGCAGGGAGATATCCTGAATCAGCGGGGCAGGGGTATAGGCTGCGGTGTTCGCGCCTTGCCGGTCGCGGCCCTTGCGCTGGATGCGGTAGAAGTTGGTGACGCTGCCGCTGTCGACGGTGGTGCGCTGGCCCGACACTTCGGTGTTGGTCAGGCTGGTGACGTCTGCCTGCAATAGTCCGCCGGCGATAATGCGGCTCTTGTCGTTGAGCACGTCGCCGGCGCTGATCTGCATTGTCCCGCCAGACAGGATCTGCGCCGGGGCCGAGGTGGCGATCTGGGTTTCGTTGACGACGCGGGTGTAGTCGTAGCGGTTCCAGTTGTCGCGCTGGCCCTCGGGGGTGACCAGGTAATTCACCTCATCGTGACGCAGGGAGATCTCGTTGGCTTGGTAGCGGTTGGTCGAGCCGGTGAGTTGAAACTCCTGCTCGGGTGTTCGACTGACCTCAACATCGCGCGTGCTGAAATGTTCGTTGGTGTTGCGCACGCTTTGTACGTTCAAAGACAGATCGCCAAGCGCTTCGAGGGTCGCGCTGGCATTGGTCAGCAATTGAGCGCGACCCTCAGCGGTGTCGAGCGTGCTCAAGGTCCCGCCAATGGCGAGGTCGCCAGCACTGAAGATCAGCGATTGCTCGCGGTTATTCAGGGTCGCGGTGCCGATATTCAGTGACTCACGGGCTGCTATCGTTGCTGCGGTGCCATTTTCATCGAGGTTGTTCAACGTTGAGGTGGCTATCGCCAGTTGGTCGCCATACAGGCGCGCGGTGCCGAGGTTATTCAGCGTCGCTGCCTGCAGGCGGACTTGCTGGCCGTCGATCAGCCCGCGGTTGGTCAGGGTGTCAGCGACGTTCAGGCGCACCTGGCCCGCGCTGATTTCGGCGTTGGCGCTGTTGTCGAGCGTCTGTGCGCTGACCAGCAGCGACCTGCCCGCCAGTAAACGCCCGGTGTTGTTGAGCGCCCCGGCGGTGCTCAGATCTACGTTGTTGTTGGCCTGAATCTGCCCGCTCAAATCAAGGCCGCTCTGCAACCTGAAGTTGATGTCACCCAGGCTCAGCGCCCGGCCCGTGCCGCTGTAATACGCGGCGTTGAGCGACAGCAGCTTGCCCGCAATCAGCGTGCCGTCGAGGTTATTCACCGATTGGCGACGCTGCGCAGTATCGCGGTCGCTTATCGTCAGGTCGCCGGTCGAAGAGATCAGCCCGTTCTGGTTATTCAGCGCCTGGCTCACGCCCAGCAATAGACCTTCATCGGTGCGTAAAGCACCGCTCTGGTTGTTGAGGGTGTTGACCGCCAGGTTCATGCTGCGGCCTTCAAGGCCTTGGTTGGTGCCCTGCGTGGAGCTGTTGTCGAGCGCGTCGGTGCTCAGGCTCAATGCGCCGGCACTGCGCACCAGACCGCCCTGATTGTTAAGGGTCTGCCCCAGCACCAGTTCAACGTCGCCGAGGCTTTGCAATTGGCCTCCACGGTTGTCCAGTTGTTCGCCTTCGATGTGGACGGTTTTCTCGCCAATGATCTGGCCACCGTCGGTGTTGGCCACGTCGCTGGCGTTGAGCAACAGGTTGCCCTTGGCGCTCAAAAAGCCTGCGCTGTTGTTGAGGCTGGCGCTACGGATTTCCACGGCATCCTGGCCGCTGATGCCTTTGGTGGTGCCGGATTGCAGGTTGTTCAGCGCCTGGCTGCCGGTGTCGATGAACAGCTTGCCTGTGGACTGAATCAAGCCCGCCGCGTTACGCAACTCGCCGCTGCGCAGGTCGAGGGTGGCGCGGGCGTCGAGTGTACCGTCGCTGTTGTCGGCCAGAGCGCCGTTGCTGTTGAGGTCCAATGCCTGACCGCTGATCACACCACTGCGGTTATCCAGGCCCTGAGCTGTAACGGCGATGTCACCCTGGGCTTCCAGACGCCCGCCATTGTTGGTCAGCGCGCCGTTGGTCACGTTGACCGAAAGGCCGGACTGCACCGAGCCAAGCACACCATTGGTGTTGTTGAACTGCCCGGCGATGATCGCCATGCGCTGGGTAGACGCGAGCGTGCCGCCGATGTTGTTCAACTGGCTGAACTGCGCTTGCAGCTCGCCACCGGCGCTGACGGTGCCTTGGGTATTTTCCAGGCGTGCGCCGTTCAGTTGCGCGGTGCCGCTGGCCGCCAGCGTGCCGCCGCTGTTGTGGATCAGATCACTGGCGGTCACCGTCAGCAGGCCGCCGTCGGTTGCAACAACTTTGCCGTTCTTATTATTCAGCGTGCCAACGTTGATCGCCACAGCGCCTGGGCTGTTGACCTGGCCGTTCTGATTGTTGAATTGCTCGCTGACATTGATCTGTAAAGGCTCCAGCCCCGTTTGCAGAATGCGCCCGTATTGATTGGACAGGGTGCGGGCCTGGAGTGTGAGCTGTTGGCCCTGGGCCAGACCTTCATCCAGCACCACGTCGTCAGCCTTGATCGACACGCTGCCATTACTGGCAATGCTACCTTTGGTACTGCCGAGTTGGTTGGCCTGAATGTCCAGCGAACCCTTGCCGGCATGCTCGATGGTGCCGCCGCTGTTGTCGACGCGGCTGGCGCTGATCCGTGCATTGTTGGCGTTGGAGGCAATGCGTCCACTGCGGTTGTCGAGGCTCGCGCTGGCGTTTATCGAGGTGTCGGCGACGCCGGTCTGCACCAGCTCGCCGCCGACGTTGGACAGATCACTTGCGTTCAGTTGCAGGTTGTCGGCGTTGACGCTGGCGCTGTCTGTGCGCAGGGTTTTTGTCGCGTTGGCCGCGAGGGTCTGGCTGGCATCCACGCGGCTGCCACTGAGATTGCTATCGCCGTTGTTGGCGGTCAGGGTGACATTGCGGCCTTGAGTCTGGCTGCCGCTTAGGTCCAGATCATCGGCCTGGATGCTGACATCGCCTGCCGCCAGGTTTTGACCCTGCGCTTCGACGTGGGTGGCGCGCACCGCAAGGTTGCCGCTGCTGCCCAGTTTGCCATCCACGCCTGCGCCCGCCGCTAGGCTTGAGCCCTGGGTGCTACGAATCGACTTGGCGCTGAGGGTTGTTTGATTCTGGCTGGCAATGGTGCCGCTGTTATCGATATCCCCGGAGCTGGTGAGGTTCAAATCGCCCTTGGTGTAAAGCGAGCCGCTATTGTCAACGCTTGTGGCAGTGATACGGGTGGCCGTGGTGCCGCTGATTGTGCCCATGTTGTGCAGTTTGCCGTCTGCGCTGACGACCACTTCACCCGCCATGGCGCCAATTTGCCCGGCATTGCGCATGCCGACACCCGATTCGGTCCCCACCAGCACGATCTTCCCGGCGTACATTCCGCCCAATTGCGCCACGTCGATGCCGACGGCTGGCTTGTCGCCGTCGGCGCCGGCCTGAGGCTTGGCCTGGGTGTTATCGGCGTTGACCTGATTGCGTCCGGCGGTGACCTTAAGGTCATTGGCCCAGATACCCGCATTGACCTGCACGGTACGGGCAATCAGGTCGGTGTAATCGGCGTCGCGGCTATCAAGGCCCTTGCCCTGAATGTTCAGGGTGCCGCCGTTCACGGTGTAGCCGCTGATGCTGCCGTTCTCCAGCTGCACCTGACCGGTGCTCAGGGTCGCACGGTTGGCGTTGATGAAGCCGCAACCGTCGCAGGTAATGCCGGCCGGGTTGGCGATGACCACTTGGGCGCGTTGCCCGGCGACTTCGACATAGCCGCGTAACTGGCTGGGGTTGCTGGCGTTGACCTCATTGAGGATGACCCGCGCGCTGCCTTTGGCCATCGCTGCGTTGCCTTCGATCCAGCCACCCAGTTGCGTTTGGGTGTTGGCGCCGCTGTTGTTGAGGATGACGCCGCGCGGGTCGACATCGAATTGATTGTAGGTGTTACGCGAAACCCCGGCCGCGCTGGGCGCCTGAATATTCACCTGCGGCGTGCCGTTGGCGCTTTGAATCACCGTCGGACGCTGGCCGGCTGCGGCAGTCGGATCGGCCACAATCGTGCCCGCCGCCCACGCCGGTACAGCGCTCCAGGACACCAGCCCGAGCGCGATCATCAATGCAAAACGCATCGGCCCGAGCGTTGCCGTGCAGCCCGCGTCGGCGGTGGTAAGACTGACGCGGGTGCCCGGCGCCTTGACCTGGCTGGTGACGTTCTCCGCCACCACCATCAACAGCCCGCGTGCCTTGTTGAAAACAATTCGGTACAGGTGCTTGTTCATAGCAATTCCATTTGCGGAGCCGGCCCGCGATACAAAAGTTGAAGTTACGGTGCTGTGGCAACCGGGTGAGCTGCAAACCAGGCTCTGGCCTGTTCAGGGATCACACCGATGCCCTGGAAGGTCTTGATTTGCAGGCCTCGCTCGTCGCCCCGGTGATACAGCGCACGACCGCATCGGTTGGCGAACAGGTGGCGCTGGAGGATTCGGGTAAAGGTGGCCGTATGGCCAAACGGCGCGACCCAGTCGTTGAGCCAGAGGCGCTCGCCGCAATTCCAGTCCGCGTCCCTCAATGTCAACGGTGATTGCTGCAAATAGCGTTGTTCCGCTGCCTCATCGACGTTAAGCCAAGAGAGGTAGCACACCGGCTTGCCGTGCTCGCTGCCCAGCACGAATTGGCGATGCTTGAGCGCCGGCAGCAGAAGTGTCGGTAAGCTGTGCAGTGGCGCATCCCGGTGAGCGCTGGAATGCATCCACAACCAAGTGACCGAGCCCAGCACCGCCGCCTCGTTCCAAGGCTCGTCGATCAGGCCGGGGGCCGTGATGTCCAGGGTTTCAAAACGCATGGCATTACCCCTCAGAACGACCAGATGACGGTAAAGTCGCTGGTCACGTTGGCGGTCTTGAAGCCATCGGGCTTCTTGAGCGGCGTGCCTACCGACCAGTCATAAGACAGGCCCTTGTAACCACCACGTACACCCACCACAGCCCCCGCCAGTCGTTTACCAATCAGGAACTTACTGGCCTGACCGCTGACTTCGCCGTAGTCGACACCGGTGTAAAGCTCCTGGCCGGTTTGCCCCAGCGCCAGGCCGACTTCGTTGCGCAGTGTCCAGCCGCGATCGGCAGAAAGAATGTTTTCGCCGTCAAATCCGCGCACGCTGTAACGTCCGCCAATCGAGAAGCGGTCCTGCGGCACCAACGGCGTGCGGTTCCATTGCGACCGCCAACTGCCGATATAGCGCAGACGTTGGTCGCTGATGGTGAAGGGCACTTGCAACTGGGCGTCGGCGGTGATGATCTGCGAGCGGGATGTGCCGGCTCCAGAGGCTTCTTCGGGCGCCGACAACGAATCATGTGCGCCGGTGCCGCGACGGTAGGCGACGCCAAGGTCCAGAATAGAAGTGCCGATAAATTCCCTGTGATCCAGGCCGAGCTGCCAGCCCGCCATGCGCCGATCCTGGTTGCCGATCTCGGTGTCGTCGATGAAGTTTTCAGAAGACCGTGTCCATAGGCCACCCCACGCCGTGGTCTTGCGCACGGCATCGCGGTAAAGCAGACGCGACAGGCGCAGATCGTTGGTACGGCTTTCGCCTCGATACTGGTACGTCTGGGTAGCGCCGGCGACCGACTGCTCGTAGTTGTACTCGCTGGTGGTGAACGCCAGTTGCCAGTAACCCATCGGCAGCGAGTAGTGGAGCGTATTGCCATTGGAACCGTGTCGGCCGGACTCGCCGCCGCCCAGGTCGTGGTTGAAGCTGGCGTAGAACAAGTCGTTGAGCGACAGCAGGTTGTCCAGCGACAGCGACACATTGCCCTGATACTTGCCTGTGGATTTGCTGCCCGAGTTGTCGAAGGACAGGCTCACGCGGGCCGGAAACTGCTGGCTCCATTTGATCACCACATCGCTTTCGCCGGGCTTGGCATCAGCCGCCAGGGTGGGGGTGATCTGAATGTCGGCGTCGGCAGTGGGCACGCGCTTGAAGTTTTCCAGCGCCTGTTCGATATCGCGCAGGTTAAGCAGGTCGCCGGGGTTGGCAGGCATCGCATTCCACAGGTTGGCGCGGCGGCTGGTGCCTTCGGCAAAGCGGATTTCACGGATGCGCCCCGGCACGATTGTCAGCACCAGAATCCCGCTGTTGAGGTCCTGCGCTTCGGCAAGCACGCGGGTGGTGACAAATCCCTCCTGGATGATCGCATTCTGCATGCGCTTCATCGTCATGTTGATGCCCGCGCCACCCAGGCAACGCCCCACGGCGGGGTCGTCCTCGGGGTTGGCGGCCTTCAGCGCCCATTGAAACTTCTCGGATGCGTCGCCAATCAGGCGGATGTCTTTAATGGCGAAGCAGGGTGCTTCTTTTACAGGAAGACGAGAGCCGCCTTCGTCGAGCGCAGGTGCCTGAAGCCGCACATCGGGCCGCGATTCCAATTGATCACGCAGCGCGCGCTCACGCTCCTGCTGACGCAGTAATTCCTCTTCAGGCCCGGCAGCCTGAGCGGCGGCGGTCGTAAAAAGTGTCCACACTGCCAGCGCCGTCAGCGCGAGGTGTCTTGCATTCATCGACGACAAGCGGGCCAGCCCCACGACATATCGAGAGGGGCTTGGCTTGTGCAGTGGGCAGCGTGAGTCCGCGGGCATTTCACATCCTTGTGATCAGAATCAGAGGCACAATAAGTGAACCGCCTGGAACGGCAGTGGCACTGAAGAAAATAGAAAAATGTAAGGGTTTCGACGAGCAGAAACGAAATTTCCTACATTCAGTCATGCGCTCTGATTGAGGCTTAGTCCGAAAGTTCCGTGACGGGCAAGGCGGCGGTAACAACGCTCAGGAAAACGCTCAGGAATGTGACGATCTTCACGCGTATTGCGAGTGCTGAGGCTAGCGAGTCAGATAGTTTGCTAGATATTAATATCTGGATCGAGCATATCCAAGAATGCTCGCGCCTCATTAGCGGGGTTGTGCTGATCTTGGGGGCCTCGTAGCGCACGAGGCATTTGCCCTGTTGATGCGGCGCACGGTCTTATGGTCTTGCCGGTGAAATGTCCCGGTAGATCTTAAGCGGCTGTCGATGGTGTTGCAGGAGGTTTTCCTACATGCCGTCAGGCTTGCGCTCCAGCAAGGGCTATTTGAACTGAAAGAGGAAAGAAGAGGTAAAACGCAAGTTTTTGCTCCTAACCGATGACCGCACCACATGAGTAATGCAGTGCGTGCGAAAACAGCTTTTCGTTAATGGTATTTTTCGTAGTATCAACTGAAAAAATTGAAATAAAAATATGATTTGTAAAGACTTTTTATGGTTGTTTATGTTCGAGTGGGAGTGATTCTGCCGTAGCAGGTGAGCGCTGAAAATCAAAACCCCGGCCTGGTGCCGGGGTTTTGTGTTTGTGGGGTAGGCGCTTTTAATCGAGAGCTGCAAATGATCGTTGATGTAAGTTGCATCGTATGCGATGCATTTTTACGCAATTACCTTTTTATGCACTGTATAAGATGCATTTGGATAGAGATGAGTTGGGAGTCCTGATCAACAATCAATGAGTCACCCAATTCTTTGTTCCCTCACCGCCGCGCAATATCCGAAAAGTAAAACTTATCCAGCGTATGCCGCGACTCGGTGTACTCGAACTGCCGTCCGTCCTGCAAAAACGTCTGGTTGCTCACCACGATCACATGGCTCTGACCTTCGAGATCCAGGTGTGTCTGATCGTCCTTCCCCCGCGGCAGCGCTTCGATGGTGCGCTGGGCATAGCTGATCTGCAGCTGCAGCGTCTGCTCGATAAACGCATAGATCGACTGCTCGGCAATCTCCCGATCCAGCCCCGGTATCAGGTCGGCGACGAAGTGGTTGATGTCGAGAATCACCCGTTTGCCATCGATCCGCCGCACCCGTTTGACCCGGGTTATCAGGCTGCCGGCTTCGGCTTCGATGTGTTGCATCAGCGGGCCTTCCAGGGGGAATTGGCTGAACTCCACCACTTCGGTGCTGACGTCATCGCCGAGGGCGGCATGGGTCTCGCGAAAGCTGACGATGCCGCCGAGCTGGAATTCGATGGGGTTGGGCGACAGTACGAACGTGCCCTTGCCATGGATTTTTTGCGCGAACCCACGCTCCTGCAATTGCTCGATCGCCCGGCGCACCGTGCCACGGCTGGCCTGGTAGGCGTCCATCAGTTCGGTTTCGGAGGGCAGGCGCGTGCCGCGTTGCAGGCGTTCGGTGGTGATGCTGGCAAGCAGATCGGTATAGATCTGGTTGTATTTACTCATGGGGGAGGGCTCTGTGCCGCGTTGGCGTTCAAGGCAGGAACCTTAGTGGCAGCGGTGGGGTTTGTCCATGCAACCCATTGTAGAACTCGGAATTTTCTGACTCAAAAAACAGAAAATTAATCATTTTCAAACTCGTACATACGAGTTATTGCTTTAACTCGTACAGACGAGTACTTTTGGCCTCGGCGTGCTGCCTATGACCGCCCAATAAAAAAAACCAAAGTGGATACCCATCATGAGCCACGACTATCCGAATATTGCCCGCGAGATTCTCAAGAACCTCGGTGGCAGCGACAACCTTGAGCAAGCTGCCCACTGCGTCACCCGCCTGCGCCTGGCCCTCAAGGACCCGAGCCTGGCCAACAGCGGCGAGTTGAACCAGATCGACCTGGTCAAGGGTTCGTTCTTCACCGGCGGCCTGTTCCAGATCGTGATCGGTCCCGGCGAAGTGGAAAAGGTCTACGCCGCCCTGCGTGAGCAAACCGGCCTCGCCGCGTCGACGATCGCGGACGTGAAACAGAAAAGCGCCGACAAAATAAACCCGATGCAGCGCCTGGTGCGCGTGTTCTCCGACGTGTTCATGCCGATTTTGCCGGCGCTGATCATTGCCGGCTTGCTCATGGGGGTGAACAACCTGATGGGCGCCAAGGGCATGTTCATCGCGGACAAGACCTTGCTCGACGCCTATCCGAACCTGGATGGCCTGTGGAGCCTGATCAACCTGATGGCCAACACCTCGTTCGTGTTCCTGCCGGCACTGGTGGGCTGGTCGGCGGCCAAGCGCTTTGGTGGCAGTGAAATCCTCGGCATTGTCCTCGGCCTGATGCTGGTGCACCCCGATCTGCTCAACGCCTGGAACTACGGCAAGGCGGTCGCCGGCCTCGACGGCCAGAGCCTGCCGTACTTCGATATTTTCGGCTGGTTCAAGATCGAGAAGGTCGGCTACCAGGGCCAGATCCTGCCGATCCTGCTGGCCGCCTACGTGATGAGCGTGATTGAGAAATGGCTGCGGGCACGGGTGCCGAATGCCATTCAGTTGCTGGTGGTGCCGATCACTACCATCGTCGTCACCGGCGTACTGGCGCTGGCGATCATCGGCCCGGTGACGCGCCACCTCGGCATCCTGATCACCGAAGGCGTGGTCACCCTGTTTGACCTGGCGCCGATGGTCGGCGGCGCAATCTTCGGCCTGCTGTATGCACCGCTGGTGATCACCGGCATGCACCACATGTTCCTCGCCGTGGACCTGCAACTGATCTCCACCCAGGGCGGCACCTTTATCTGGCCGATGATCGTCATGTCCAACCTGGCCCAGGGCAGCGCGGCGCTCGGCGTGTTCTACATGAGCCGCAATGCGCGGGACAAGAGCATGGCGTCCACCTCGGCGATTTCCGCCTACTTCGGCATCACGGAGCCGGCGATGTTCGGGGTCAACCTGCGCTTCAAGTTTCCGTTTTACGCCGCCCTGACCGGCTCGGCGCTGGGCAGTATTTTCCTGTCGCTGAACAAGGTCCAGGCCTCGGCCATTGGCGTGGGTGGGTTGCCCGGGTTCATCTCGATCATCCCGCAATACATCCCAAGTTTTGTCATCGGCATGGTCGTTGCGATTGTCGTGCCGTTTGTTTTGACCTGTGTGCTGAGCATGAAGATCGTGCGCTCTGGCTACCGCGTCGCCTGATCTACCGCTTTCGCGAGCAAGCCCGCTCCCACATTTTGAATGCGTTCCCCTGTGGGAGCCGGGCTTGCCCGCGATGAGGCTCTCAAGGCCAGCACATAACTTATTGAAGGAACCCACCATGCAAAACTGGCAACACTCGGTGATCTACCAGATCTACCCAAAAAGCTTTCATAGCCACGCGGGTAACGCCACCGGTGACCTGCTGGGCATCGTGGACAAGCTCGATTACCTGAAGTGGCTGGGCGTCGATTGCCTGTGGATCACCCCGTTCCTGCGCTCGCCCCAGCGCGACAACGGCTACGACATCAGCGACTACTACGCCATCGACCCGAGCTACGGGACCATGGCCGATTGTGACCTGCTGATCAGCGAAGCTGCCAAGCGCGGGATCACGCTGATGCTCGACATCGTGGTCAACCACACCTCCATCGAACACGAGTGGTTCCAGCAGGCCCGCAGCAGCCTCGACAACCCGTACCGCGACTTCTACATCTGGCGCGACCAGCCGAACAACTGGGAATCCAAGTTCGGCGGCTCGGCCTGGGAATACGAGGCGCAAACCGGCCAGTACTTCCTGCACCTGTTCGACCACACCCAGGCCGACCTGAATTGGGACAACCCCAAGGTGCGCGCCGAAGTGTTCAAGCTGATGCGCTTCTGGCGCGATAAGGGCGTGGGCGGTTTCCGCCTGGACGTGATCAACCTGATCTCCAAACCGGCGGATTTCCCGGAAGACAACACCGACGGTCGACGCTTTTACACCGACGGCCCGAACGTGCACGAATACCTGCAGGAAATGCACCGCGAAGTGTTCGAAGGGCATGACCTGATCAACGTCGGCGAGATGTCGTCCACCAGCCTTGAGCACTGCATTCGTTATTCGAGTCCGCAGTCGAAAGAACTGTCGATGACCTTCAACTTTCACCATCTGAAAGTCGATTATCCGAACCTGCAAAAGTGGGTCGCGGCAGATTTCGACTTCCTGCAACTCAAGCAGATTCTCTCTGACTGGCAGCTCGGCATGCAGGCCGGTGGGGGCTGGAATGCGCTGTTCTGGTGTAACCACGACCAGCCGCGGGTGGTCTCGCGTTTTGGTGACGACGGCGAGCACCGCGTGGTCTCGGCGAAGATGCTCGCCACTGCGCTGCACTTCCTCCAGGGCACGCCTTTCGTGTACCAGGGCGAAGAGTTGGGCATGACCAATCCGGGCTTCGACACCATCGACCAATACCGGGATGTCGAGACGCTGAACATCTATCGGCTCAAGCGTGAGGCCGGTGAGTCCGAGGCATCGAGCATGGCGGCGATCATGCAGAAGTCCCGCGATAACAGCCGCACACCGATGCAATGGAATGCCGAGCAAAACGCTGGCTTCAGTCGCGGCGAACCGTGGATCAGCATCCCGGCCAACGCCGCGCAGATCAACGTGCAAAGCGAGCTGGATGACCCGCAATCGGTACTGCATCACTACCGTGCGCTGATCAAGCTGCGTCGGCATGAGCCGCTGATTCAGGAAGGCGTTTATCGCCAACTGCTGCCACAGCACACCCAGGTCTGGGCGTACCTGCGCGAAGGCCACGGCGAACGCCTGCTGGTGCTGAACAACTTCTACGGCACGCCATGCCAGATCGAACTGCCCGATGGCCTGCTGACGGCGGCGAGTGAGCAACGCCTGCTGATCAGCAACTACAACGACTGCCCACAGCGCTCGAGCCAGGTCTCGCTGCGCCCGTATGAATCGTTTGTGCTGCATCTCAAGGACTGAGACGCCAAATCCAGGCCGTAGCCGCTGTCGAGCACCAGCGAGGCTGCGTCAGGGGCGACTCGATGTCTGCGCCTGGCGTGATTGCGGCGGCGCGGCCAACGCAGCCTCGCTGGTGCTCGACAGCTGCTACGGGACGTGGCGCGTTAAAACCCTGCGTGGGAGCGCAGGGGGCTTCAAAAAAACATAATAAAAATATCGGAGTGCTTCATGAAAACAACAATAAAGCTGGGCCTCGTTGCATCCTGCCTGACCTTGCCGATGGCAGCTCAGGCGTTGGAATTTGCCGGCTACTTGCGTAGCGGTGCAGGGACTTCAACCGGCAGTGGCAAGCAGCAGTGCTTCCAGTTGCCGGGTGCACAATCCAAATACCGCCTGGGCAACGAGTGCGAGCAGTACGCCGAACTCGAATTGCGCCAGGACCTGCTGACCCTCGACGACGGCTCGGTGTTCAGCGTCGATGCCATGGCCTCGCTGTACAACAAGTACGACCGGGCGCTGAAGTTCCAGGGCGAAGACAACGGCTCGGCACGCATGCCGCAGATGTATGCGCAGTGGTCGAACATTCCCAGCCTCAACGGCGGTTCGCTGTGGGCCGGCCGGCGTTACTACAAACGAAACGACATCCATATCTCCGACTTTTACTACTGGAACCAGAGCGCCACGGGCGGCGGTATCGAGGACGTGAAAATCGGTGATCTGAAGTACAGCTATGCACTGTCCCGCAAGGACAACCTGTACCAGAAGGAATATGCGACCCGTCACGACTTCAACGTGGCCGGCTTCAAGACCAACCCCGGCGGTGAGCTGGAACTGGGCTTGAGTTACATCGAAAAAGCCGGTGGTCGTGATACCAACAGTGGCTGGGCCATTACCGCCCAGCACGTGCAGAAACCCTTCCTCGGCGGGCGCAACAAGTTTGCCCTGCAGTACGGCGAAGGCCCCGGCACCGGTCTCGGCTACACCGGCGATACCTTCCTCGATAAAAGCAGCAAGAGCTACCGCGCGGTGGAGTTCTTCGACTGGCAAGTGACCCCGCGGTTTGGCGGGCAGATCGAGGCTGTTTACCAGAAGGATATTCGCCCGGGCAGCCAGGATCAGACCTGGATGTCGCTCGGTGTGCGCCCGGCCTATGCGATTTCCGAACAGTTCAAACTGGTCACCGAACTAGGTCATGATCAGGTCGAGGCTAGTGGAGGCACGCGCAAGCTGAGCAAATTTACCTTCGCCCCGACCTGGTCGCCCAAAGGCCCGGATTTCTGGGCGCGGCCGGAAGTGCGGTTGTACTACACCTACGCGACCTGGAACGAAGCGGCCAAGCGTGCGGCGAATGAACTGGCGGCAGGGTCGGCGTTGTCCGACACCGGCAGCTACGGCACGGCGTTGCATGGTTCCAATTTTGGTGTGCAAGTCGAATATTGGTGGAAGTAATCACTTATCTGTAGGAGCGAGCTTGCTCGCGAAAAACTCAAGGGAAACGCGTCTACCCAGAAGGCACGCGTTATCGTTGACGACCTTCGCGAGCAAGCTCGCTCCTACAGGGATTTTTACAGAACAAGACAGCAGGTGAAGTCATGACCACAACTCAATCCCTGGAATTGCTGGCGCCGTTGTCCGGGGTGCTGCTCGCCCTGGACCGGGTGCCGGATCCGGTGTTCTCCAGTCGCCTGATCGGCGATGGCCTGTGCATCGATCCGACCTCGCAGACCCTCTGCGCGCCACTGGCCGGGGTAATCAGCAATATCCAGGACAGTGGTCATGCGGTGAGTGTCACCGACGACAACGGCGTCCAGGTGCTGATGCATATCGGCCTGGACACCGTGAATCTCGCGGGCAAGGGGTTTACCCGATTGGTCGAGGAAGGCCAGCGGGTGGAAGCCGGGCAACCGCTGATCGAATTCGATGCCGACTACGTGGCGCTCAATGCCCGTAGTTTGCTGACCCTGATGCTGGTGGTGAGTGGTGAGCCCTTTAAACTGCTGACGCCCGAGCAGGGTTTGGTCGATGTGGGGCAACCGCTGCTGCGAGTGACGCCGCAAGCCGTTGCCGACGAGGTAAAAGACGAGGAGGGTGACGCCCTGTTCTCCAAGCCACTGACCTTGCCCAACGCCAACGGCCTGCATGCGCGCCCGGCGGCGGTGCTGGCGCAGGCGGCCAAAGGTTTCAAGGCGAGTATTTACCTGCACAAGCAAACCGAGAGCGCCAACGCCAAGTCGCTGGTGCGGATCATGGCGTTGCAGACGGCGCAGGGTGACACCGTGCAAGTCAGCGCGGCAGGCGAGGACGCCGAAGCGGCGATCCAGGCGCTGGTGACCTTGCTGGCCGAAGGTTGCGGGGAAGCCGTCGCGGCTCATCAACCTGCCGCTTCGCCCGTGGCGCCTGATTCATCGGCGACCTTGTTGCGCGGTGTGTGCGCCTCGCCGGGTTCGGCGTTTGGCCAAGTCGTGCAGGTTAAAGAGCCGGCGCTGACCATCGTCGAAGCCGGTACGGGTGAAGCGCTGGAGCGTGCCGTCCTGACGCAGGCCCTGAGTGACGCGAATCTGGCCCTGCAAGCCTTGCAGGAAAAGGTCGTTGGCAGCGCCCGGTCCGAGATCTTCCGCGCGCACCAGGAATTGCTCGACGACCCGGCCCTGCTGGAACAGACCCGCGACCTGCTGGACCAGGGCAAAAGCGCGGCCTTCGCCTGGAACAGCGCCACCGAAGCCACCGCCACGCTCTTACAGGGCCTGGGCAATGCCTTGCTTGCCGAGCGTGCTGCCGACCTGGCAGACGTTGGCCAGCGGGTGCTGAAACTGATCCTCGGCGTTCAGGACCGCGCCTGGGATTTGCCGGAGCAGGCGATCCTGATTGCCGAGCAACTCACCCCTTCACAAACTGCCAGCCTCGACACTCGCAAGGTGTTGGGCTTCGTCACCGTGGGCGGCGGCGCTACCAGCCATGTCGCCATCCTTGCCCGCGCTCTTGGCTTGCCGGCCATCTGCGGCGTGCCGGCGCAGGTGCTGGAGTTGGTCAACGGCAAACAAGTGCTGCTGGATGCCGACAAAGGCGAGCTGCACCTGAACCCGGACCTGGCCGAGATCGAGCAGCTGCAAGTCACCCGCCAACAGCACGTGCTGCGCCGTCAGCGGGAAGTGGAGCAGGCTTCACTGCCCGCCACTACCCGCGACGGTCATCACGTCGAAGTGACGGCCAACGTCGCGTCGTTGCAGGAGGTGGAGCAGGCGTTGTCCCTGGGGGGCGAAGGCGTCGGTTTGCTGCGTTCCGAGTTCCTGTATCTGGACCGCAACCGCGCGCCGAGCCCCGAAGAACAGGCGGGCACCTACAGCGCCATCGCCCGCGCGTTGGGCCCGGAGCGCAATCTGGTGGTGCGTACCCTGGATGTCGGTGGCGACAAGCCGCTGGCCTATGTGCCGATGGACAGCGAGACCAACCCATTCCTCGGCCTGCGCGGGATTCGCCTGTGCCTGGAGCGCCCGGAACTGCTGCGCGAACAATTCCGCGCGATCCTCGCCAGTGCCGGTTTCGCCCGGCTGCACATCATGTTGCCGATGGTCAGCCTGCTTTCGGAATTGCGCCTGGCGCGGAAGATTCTTGAAGAGGAAGCACTGGCCATGGGGCTGACGGAATTGCCGAAGCTGGGAATCATGATCGAAGTCCCGTCGGCGGCGTTGATGGCTGATCTGTTTGCGCCGGAGGTGGATTTCTTCTCCATCGGCACCAACGACCTGACCCAATACACCCTGGCCATGGACCGCGATCACCCGCGGCTCGCCAGCCAGGCTGACAGCTTTCACCCGGCGGTGCTGCGCCTGATCGCCAGCACCGTCAAGGCGGCCCATGCCCATGGCAAGTGGGTCGGCGTGTGCGGGGCGTTGGCGTCTGAAGCGCTGGCGGTGCCGGTGCTGATCGGGTTGGGGGTGGATGAGTTGTCGGTCAGCGTGCCGTTGATCCCGACCATCAAGGCCACCGTGCGCGAGCTGGACCTGGCCGACTGCCAATCCATCGCTCGGCAGGTGCTTGGCCTGGAAGAAGCGGCGCAGGTACGCGAGGCGTTGCGCCTGTACCACGCGGCTACCGTTGAAACCTCATTGGTTGTGGAGCACTGATATGTTCGAGAAATTTCAGCGGGCGTTCTGGAAAGCCCTGACCCCGGATCTGGTTCTTGAAACGCCACAGGCGGTAGTTGCGCCAGTGGGCGAAACAGCCTTGGCGCCGGCGGTGCTGAATGCGCTGGGTGGAGCGGAGAATCTCAAGTCTCAGCAGCGAGTAGCACTGACCCGGGTGCGGGTGCAGTTGAAGGATGCGGGGCGGTTGGATACGCAGGCGTTGAAGGTGGCAGGCGTGCCGGGCGTGATGGTATTGGCGGGCGGGGTAGTGCACCTGCTCACCGGCCTGAACACCGCTCTATAAAACGATGAAGATCAAATGTGGGAGCGGGCTTGCTCGCGAATGCGGTGTATCAGCCAATGCATTTGCCGGCTGACACACCGCATTCGCGAGCAAGCCCGCTCCCACATTGGTTTTGTGGAGTTTGGAGAATCGGGGGATTAGAGCGGCGGGGGGTCGTCGGTCGGCTTGGTCTTGTCCACCCCCGGCACATGCAGGTTGCCTTGAATGCGCTGGGTGGGGCGGAGAATCTCACGTCGCAGCAGCGGGTGGCACTGACCCGGGTACGGGTGCAGTTGCCGGATGCGGGGCGGTTGGATACGCAGGCGTTGAAGGTGGCAGGTGTGCCGGGCGTGATGATATTGGCGGGCGGGGTAGTGCACCTGATCACCGGCCTGAACACCGCTCTATAAAACGATGAAGGTCAAATGTGGGAGCGGGCTTGCTCGCGAACGCGGTGTATCAGTCAATACATGTGCTGGCTGAACCACCGCATTCGCGAGCAAGCCCGCTCCCACATTGGTTTTGCGGTGTTTGGAGAATCGGGGGATTAGAGCGGCGGGGTTTCGTCGGTCGGCTTGGTCTTGTCCACACCCGGCACATGCAGGTTGCCTTGAAGGCGCTGGGCGGGGCGGAGAATCTCACGTCGCAGCAGCGGGTGGCACTGACCCGGGTGCGGGTGCAGTTGAAGGATGCGGGGCGGTTGGATGTGCAGGCGTTGAAGGCGGCAGGTGTGCCGGGCGTGATGGTGTTAGCGGGCGGGGTAGTGCACCTGCTCACCGGCCTGAACACCGCTCTATAAAACGATGAAGATCAAATGTGGGAGCGGGCTTGCTCGCGAAGGCGGTGTGTCAGTCAATACATGTGCTGGCTGAACCACCGCATTCGCGAGCAAGCCCGCTCCCACATTGGTTTTGTGGTGTTTGGAGAATCGGGGGATTAGAGCGGCGGGGTTTCGTCGGTCGGCTTGGTCTTGTCCACACCCGGCACATGCAGGCTGCCTTCCACTACCTGATTGCCTTCCAGCTGCGGCTGCGTCACCCACGTCAGGATGTCGTAGTAACGCCGGATGTTCGCCACAAAATGCACCGGCTCACCGCCACGGGCATAGCCATAACGGGTCTTGCTGTACCACTGCTTCTGCGACAGGCGTGGCAGCATCTTCTTCACGTCCAGCCACTTGTTCGGGTTGAGGCCTTCCTTTTCGGCCAGCTTGCGCGCGTCATCCAGGTGACCGGTGCCGACGTTGTACGCCGCCAGGGCAAACCAGGTGCGGTCCGGCTCGGCAATCTTGTCGTCCAGTTCATCCTTGATCTTGGCCAGGTACTTGGCGCCGCCCATGATGCTCTGCTTGGCGTCCAGGCGGTTGGACACGCCCATGGCCTGCGCCGTGTTCTGGGTCAGCATCATCAGGCCGCGCACGCCGGTCTTGGAGGTCACCGCCGGCTGCCAGAGTGATTCCTGGTAGCCGATGGCCGCCAGCAGTCGCCAGTCGACCTTTTCTTCCTTGGCGTAGGCGCGGAAGTGTTTCTCGTACTTGGGCAGGCGCTGCTGCAAATGTTGGGCAAAGGTGTAGGCGCCCATGTAGCCGAGTACATCCACGTGCCCGTAATAGCGATCTTTCAGACGCTGCAGGGTGCCATTCTTTTCGACCTTGTCGAGGTAGCTGTTGACCTCGTTGAGCAGGCTGTTGTCTTCGCCGGAGGCGACCGCCCAGGCTTGATGGCTGGCGTCACCGAGGTCAAAGGCCACCCGCACGTTGGGGAAGTACACCTGGTTCATCGCCACTTCGTTGGAGTCAACCAGGGTCAGGTCAATTTGCCCTTCGTCCACCATGCGCAACAGGTCGACCACCTCAACGGCGTCGGATTCTTCGTATTCAATCCCGGGAAATTGCTTTTTCAGCTGCGCCAGTTGCTCGGCGTGGGTGCTGCCCTTGAGCACCATGATCTTCTTGCCCACCAGGTCTGCCGCCGTGGTCGGGCGGGACTGGCCGTTGCGGTAGATGATCTGCGGGGTGACTTCCAGATACGGGTGGGAGAAACGCACTTGCTGGCGGCGCGGCTCACTGCTGACCAGACCGGCGGCGGCCAGTACCGGGCCGTTGGGTTTGCCGATCTGTGAGAACAGGTCATCCAGGTTGTCAGCGGTCTCGATCTCCAGCTTTACCCCCAGCTCGTCGGCAAAACGCTTCACCAGTTCGTATTCGAAACCGGTTTCGCCGTTACGGTCCTGGAAATAAGTGGCCGGGCTGTTTCGGGTGACCACCCGCAATACGCCATCCTCCTTGATTCGCTCGAGCGTGTTGGGTTTATCCACACACGCACTGAGCAGCAGGAAGAGTCCGGTGACGAAGAGCCATTTGGCGCATCGCGGGCGTAAAGCAGTAGGGGAGAACATCTGCGCAGTATACGCAAAGGACCCTCGGCGCCATATCTCGACAGCGGGGCACTTGTCTGCTAGCACCCGTAAAGCGTGGCTGCAGGCCGCAGAAACGGGGCTTGGCAGCCGATTGTGACGGTTAAAATAACTGCCCTGAATAGCGGGGATGGCCCTCTGATATCGTGCGATTTATGCCAACTGACGTCCGGCAGCGGCCATAGGTGCCGTTTCGGGTGCCGTTGGCGACGGTTTACGCTAGAATGCACGGCCTCAAAGCACACCCCCTTCCCGAGGCTGTCCCGAAGATGTTGATCCTGCGCGGCGCTCCTGCCCTTTCTGCCTTTCGCCACAGCAAACTCCTTGAGCAACTGAGCCAGAAGGTACCTTCTGTCAGTGGCTTGTATGCTGAATTTGCTCACTTCGCCGACGTTACCGGCGTTTTGACCGCCGACGAACAGCAAGTGCTGGCGCGCCTTCTGAAGTACGGTCCCAGCGTTCCAGTTCAAGAGCCTGCGGGCCGCTTGTTCCTGGTTCTGCCACGATTCGGCACCATCTCGCCCTGGTCGAGCAAGGCCAGCGACATCGCCCGCAACTGCGGCCTGGAAAAAATCCAGCGCCTGGAACGCGGGATCGCCTTCTATGTAGCAGGCCAGTTCAGCGAGGCCGAGGCCGAGCTGATCGCCAGCAGCCTGCACGACCGCATGACCCAGATCATCGTGGGCCAGCTGGAACAGGCCGCCGGTCTGTTCAGCCACGCCGAACCCAAGCCGCTGACCGCGATTGACGTGCTCGGTGGCGGTCGCGCCGCCCTGGAAACCGCCAACACCGAACTGGGCCTGGCCCTGGCCGAAGACGAAATTGACTACCTGGTCAATGCCTTCATCGGCCTGAAGCGCAACCCCCACGACATCGAACTGATGATGTTCGCCCAGGCGAACTCCGAGCACTGCCGTCACAAGATCTTCAACGCCAGTTGGGACATCGACGGCCAGAGCCAGGAAAAAAGCCTGTTCGGCATGATCAAGAACACCTACGTGATGCACAGCGAAGGCGTTCTGTCGGCTTATAAAGACAACGCCTCGGTCATCGTCGGCTCCGTCGCCGGCCGTTTCTTCCCGGACCCTGAGACCCGCCAGTACGGCGCGGTGCAGGAGCCGGTGCACATCCTGATGAAAGTCGAGACCCACAACCACCCGACCGCGATTGCCCCGTTCCCGGGCGCAGCCACCGGTTCCGGCGGCGAGATTCGCGACGAAGGTGCAACCGGTCGTGGCGCCAAGCCAAAGGCTGGCCTCACGGGCTTCACCGTGTCCAACCTGCAGATCCCGGGCTTCGAACAGCCGTGGGAGGTGCCGTACGGCAAGCCTGAGCGCATCGTCACCGCGCTGGACATCATGATCGAAGGCCCGCTGGGCGGCGCCGCGTTCAACAACGAATTCGGTCGTCCGGCCCTGACCGGCTACTTCCGTACTTTCGAACAGTCCATCACCACTCCGCGTGGCGATGAAGTGCGCGGTTACCACAAGCCGATCATGTTGGCCGGCGGCATGGGCAACATCCGCGCCGAGCACGTACAGAAAGGCGAGATTCTGGTCGGCTCCAAGCTGATCGTCCTCGGCGGCCCGGCGATGCTGATCGGCCTGGGCGGCGGCGCCGCTTCCTCCATGGCCACCGGCACCAGCTCGGCCGACCTGGACTTCGCTTCCGTTCAGCGTGAAAACCCTGAGATGGAACGCCGTTGCCAGGAAGTCATCGACCGTTGCTGGCAGTTGGGTGACAAGAACCCCATCAGCTTCATCCACGATGTCGGCGCCGGCGGTTTGTCCAATGCCTTCCCGGAACTGGTCAACGATGGCGACCGGGGCGGCCGTTTCGAACTGCGCAACATTCCAAACGACGAGCCGGGCATGGCCCCGCACGAAATCTGGAGCAACGAATCCCAGGAACGCTACGTGTTGGCGGTAGGTCCTGCAGACTTCGAACGCTTCCAGGCGATTTGCGAGCGCGAGCGCTGCCCGTTTGCGGTAGTCGGCGAAGCCACTGCCGAGCCGCAACTGACGGTCACCGACAGCCACTTCGGCAACAGCCCGGTGGACATGCCGCTGGAAGTGCTGCTGGGCAAAGCCCCGCGCATGCACCGTTCGGCCGTGCGTGAAAACGAACTGGGCGACGATTTCGATCCGTCGACCCTGGCCATCGCCGACTGCGTGGAGCGCGTCCTGCACCACCCGGCCGTTGCCAGCAAAAGCTTCCTGATCACCATCGGCGACCGCACCATTACCGGTCTGGTTGCCCGTGATCAAATGGTCGGCCCGTGGCAGGTTCCGGTGGCTGACGTTGCCGTCACCGCCACCAGCTTCGACGTCTACACCGGTGAAGCCATGGCCATGGGCGAGCGTACTCCGCTGGCGCTGCTGGACGCCCCGGCGTCGGGCCGCATGGCCATCGGCGAAACCCTGACCAACATCGCAGCGTCGCGAATCGCCAAGATCTCCGACATCAAACTGTCGGCCAATTGGATGTCCGCTGCCGGTCACCCGGGTGAAGATGCGCGTCTGTACGACACCGTGAAAGCGGTCGGCATGGAGCTGTGCCCTGAGCTGGGCATCACCATTCCGGTGGGCAAGGACTCCATGTCCATGGCCACCCGCTGGAACGATGAAGGCGTGGACAAGAGCGTCACCTCGCCGCTGTCGCTGATCGTCACCGGTTTTGCGCCGGTCACCGACATTCGCCAGACCCTGACCCCGCAACTGCGCATGGACAAGGGCACCACCGACCTGATCCTGATCGACCTCGGTCGCGGCCAGAACCGCATGGGTGCCTCGATCCTTGCCCAGGTGCACGGCAAGCTCGGCAAACAGGCCCCGGACGTCGACGACGCCGAAGACCTGAAAGCCTTCTTCGCCGTGATCCAGGGCTTGAACGCCGACGGTCACCTGTTGGCTTACCACGACCGTTCCGACGGTGGTTTGCTGACCAGCGCCGTGGAAATGGCCTTCGCCGGTCACTGCGGCCTGAACCTGAACCTCGATGGCCTGGCAGAAACTTCCGCCGACATCGCTGCAATCCTGTTCAACGAAGAGCTGGGCGCCGTGATCCAGGTTCGCCAGGACGCAACGCCAGACGTACTCGCACAGTTCAGCGCTGCTGGCCTGGGTGACTGCGTGGCCGTGGTTGGCCAGCCGATCAACAACGGTGAAATCAACATCGTCTTCAACGGCGAAACCGTGTTTGAAGGCCAGCGCCGCCTGCTGCAACGCCAGTGGGCCGAGACCAGCTACCAGATCCAGCGCCTGCGTGACAACGCCGACTGCGCCGAGCAGGAATTCGACGTGATCCTGGAAGAAGACAACCCGGGCCTGAGCACCAAGCTCAGCTTCGACGTCAACCAGGACATCGCCGCGCCTTACATCAAGAAAGGCATCCGCCCACAAGTGGCCGTACTGCGTGAGCAGGGCGTCAACGGCCAGGTGGAAATGGCGGCAGCGTTCGACCGGGCCGGCTTCAATGCGATCGACGTGCACATGAGCGACATCCTCGCCGGTCGCGTTGATCTCAACGAATTCAAAGGCCTGGTGGCCTGCGGCGGTTTCTCCTACGGCGACGTACTGGGTGCCGGTGAAGGCTGGGCCAAGTCGGCCCTGTTCAACAGCCGTGCCCGCGACGCGTTCCAGGGTTTCTTCGAGCGTAACGACAGCTTCACCCTGGGTGTGTGCAACGGTTGCCAGATGATGTCCAACCTCAGCGAACTGATCCCGGGCAGCGAGTTCTGGCCGCACTTCGTGCGTAACCGTTCCGAGCAGTTCGAAGCCCGGGTTGCGATGGTTCAGGTGCAGGAATCCAACTCGATCTTCCTGCAGGGCATGGCCGGTTCGCGCATGCCGATCGCCATCGCCCACGGTGAAGGCCATGCCGAGTTCGCCAGCGAAGAAGCACTGCTGGAAGCCGACCTGTCCGGTACCGTGGCCCTGCGTTTCGTCGACAACCACGGCAAGGTCACCGAAGGCTACCCGGCCAACCCGAACGGCTCGCCGCGCGGGATCACCGGCCTGACCAGCCGCGACGGTCGCGTCACCATCATGATGCCGCACCCGGAGCGTGTGTTCCGCGCCGTGCAGAACTCGTGGCGCCCGGAAGAGTGGAACGAAGACGGCGCGTGGATGTGCATGTTCCGTAACGCTCGCGTCTGGGTGAACTAAGACGGTGTACAAGCTCAGCTTCTTTGTGCCCGACAGCCATGTGGAGACGGTGAAAACCGCCGTCTTCGCAGCCGGCGGCGGGCGCATCGGCAACTACGACAGCTGCGCCTGGCAGGTCCTGGGCCAGGGCCAATTCCGCGCGATGGACGGCAGCCAGCCGTTTATCGGGCAGGTGGGGCAGGTTGAAGTGGTTGAAGAATGGAAGGTTGAGCTGGTGGTGGCGGATGAGTTGATCGTGGCTGTCGTGGCTGCGTTGAAACTGAGCCATCCGTACGAGACACCGGCGTATGAGGTGTGGCAGTTGGCGGATTTTTGATTCGCTGGCTGCAAAACAAGAAACCCGCTGGGCCAGTTTGGTCAGCGGGTTTTTTGTTGCCTGTCAGGGCCTAATCGCGGGCAAGCCCGGCTCCCACATTTGACCGCGTTGCCATGTCTGGTGGCGATCAAATGTGGGAGCCGGGTTGTCGGAGCGACTCGGATTTTTCTGACAAGCCTTTCAGGTTGTCCCTCGGAACCTGCCTCTCTAACCTTCGCCGGTCGCTGCCAATTCAGTGACCGGGACTGCAAGCTCGTAAACATCACTAGGAGCGTATTCTTCTCGGAGCTTCACGATGGTCAACGAAAACACTTCATCTTCCATAGCCTCGCTTCAAGCTGCAGCCCGTCAGGCGACGGGGCAACCTGCCGATCAGCTATTCACCCTTGTACCTAATCTGGATAGCGAAAGCCTGCTGGCCAACGCCTCTCAGGATCTTGCCTCAGTGCAGGCGCTGACGGTTCATCTGGCGTTTGAAGTCGACGGTTCCCACCGGGATGTGGCGCTGGGGATTTGTCGGATGCTGGAGGGGATTCAAATGATGGTGGATCGGATGCTGGACTTGTATGAGGTGCCTGAGCCTGAGTAATTCGGCGCCTGTGAGGGCCATTCGCGAGCAAGCCCGCTCCCACATTTGACCGCGTTGCCATGACGGGCACCGATCAAAATGTGGGAGCGGGCTTGCTCGCGAAGAGGCCCTGATGCTCAGTAAAGATTCAGGCTTTTACCCCAACCTCACGGCCACTGACCAACCGCTCCAACGCCTCACCCAACCCCGAAGCCTTGTCACCAATCAGCAAGTGCCAAACCCCACTCTCAAGCTGGCTAACCCCCTGGCAACCCAGCGCCGTCAGTTGGGATTCCGACAACACCGAACCATCCCCCAACTCCACCCGCAGCCGCGTCATCGCCACCGCATCCAGTTGCAATACATTGGCCCGACCGCCCAGCGCACTCAGCCATTTCTCGGCCTCATGCACATTCACCGGTGTGCTCTTCTCAACAGGCGCTACTACCACCGCAGCCGCCGCAACATACGAAGGCATCGCCAAGCGAATCTCATCGGCAATGCTGTCCGCCATCGGCCCGACCACAACCTGCAAGCTCCCGCCATTGCCTGGCCGAACCACTGCCATGGCACCCAGTGCTTTCAGCTCGGCATCTACCGCCTTGTTGCGATCCACCATGTCCAACCGCAGGCGCGTCGTGCAAGCACCCACACTCAGCAGGTTCTCCGCACCACCCAGCGCTCGAATGTAAGCCCCGGCCCGCTGGTTATCGGTCATGGCCTCAGCCTGTACGACCTGAATATCCTCACGCCCCGGCGTCTTCAAATTGAAGCGACGGATGCAGTAGTTGAACACGCTGTAGTAGATCACCGCATACGCCAGCCCAACCGGGAACACCAGCCAGCCGTTGGTGGATTTACCCCAACCCAGCACCATGTCGATAAACCCGCCGGAGAAGGTAAAGCCCAGGTGGATGTTGAGCATGTTGGTGACCGCCATCGACAAGCCGGTCAGCAACGCATGCAGCAGATACAGGAATGGCGCGAGGAACATGAACGCGAACTCAATCGGCTCGGTCACCCCGGTCAGGAACGAGGTCAGCGCCATCGACAGGAAAATCCCGCCCATGATCTTGCGCCGTTCCGGCAGGGCATTGCGGTACATCGCCAGGCACGCCGCCGGCAGGCCGAACAGCATCACCGGGAACATGCCGGTCATGAACTGGCCGCCTTTCGGGTCGCCGGCAAAGTAGCGAGTCAGGTCGCCGGTCACTACCGCGCCGGTCACCGGATCCGTGAAGCTGCCGAACACAAACCAGGCCATGTTGTTGAGGATATGGTGCAAGCCGGTGACGATCAGCAGGCGGTTGAACACGCCAAACACGAACGCGCCAAAGCTGCCGCTTTCCATCAGCAGTACGCCGAAGCTGTTGATGCCGTGCTGGATCGGTGGCCAGATCAAACCAAAGATCACCCCCAGCGCCACCGCCGAGAACCCGGTGACGATCGGTACAAACCGTCGCCCACCAAAGAACGCCAGGTACTCCGGCAGCTTGATGTCCTTGAAGCGGTTATACAGCGCACCGGCCATCAAGCCGCTGGCGATCCCCGCGAGCATGCCCATGTTGATGCTGGCGTCCATCACCTTGAGGGTGGAGACCATCACCAGGTACCCAATGGCACCCGCCAGGCCCGCCGTGCCGTTGTTGTCGCGGGCAAAACCCACGGCGATCCCGATGGCGAAGATCAGCGCCAGGTTGGCGAAGATCGCCTGCCCGGCGTCGTGCATCACCGCGATGTTCAGCAAGTCGGTGTCGCCCAGTCGCAGCAGGAGGCCGGCGATCGGCAGAATCGCGATCGGCAGCATCAGCGCACGGCCCAGGCGTTGCAGCCCTTCGATAAAATGTTGATACACGGCGTGTCTCCCTATTTTTGTTGTTTTCAGCTCAGCGGCCAGTGGTGTTGACAGGCTTGGCGAACGGCTTTGGCGCTGCTCAGGTTAAGCAGGCTTTGGCTCAGTTGCCGGCATTGGGCTGCGTCCAAGTGACGGACACGGTCCTTGATTTCTCCGATTTGCGGCGGGCTGACAGACAGCTCGCTGATGCCCAGGCCGATCAGCACCGGCGTGGCCAGCGGGTCGGACGCCAGTGCCCCGCACACACCCACCCAACGGCCATGCCTGGCGGCGCCGATGCAGGTCTGGGCGATCAGTCGCAGCAGCGCAGGGTGCATCGCGTCGACCCGGGCGGCGAGGCCGGCGTGGTCACGGTCCATGGCCAGGGTGTACTGGGACAGGTCGTTGGTGCCGATGGACAAAAAGTCCGCATGCTCGGCCAGTTGCTCAGCCATCAACGCGGCGGCAGGGACTTCGATCATCACGCCCAGCTCCGGGCGCTGGGTCAGTTCCAGTTCGGCGCACAGTTCATCGAGGCGCCGGCGGATGTGCAGCAGTTCGTCGACTTCGCTGACCATCGGCAGCAGGATCCGGCAGCGTTCCAGTGGCGAGACTTGCAACAGCGCACGCAGTTGCTGATCCAGCACTTCCGGACGCACTTGCGCCATGCGAATGCCCCGCAGGCCCAGCACCGGGTTGGTCTCGAACGGCAGCGGCAGGTAGTCGAGTTGCTTGTCGCCGCCGACGTCGATGGTGCGGATGATCACGGATTTGTCGCCCATGGCATCCAGCACGGCTTGGTAGGCCTGGCGCTGCTCTTGCTCGTCGGGCGCAGTGCGGCGGTCGACGAACAGAAATTCTGTGCGCAGCAGGCCGACGCCATCGGCGCCATTCTCGAAGGCCACTTGGGCTTCGGCGCTGGAGGCGACATTCGCGGCCACTTCAATGCGCACGCCATCCTGAGTGCTGGCGGTGCCTTGAGCCTCCGCCTGCTGTTGCTGGCGACGCAGTTTCTGTGCATCGCGCAACTGATGAACCTGAGCGTGGCGTGCATCATCCGGCGTCAGTTCCAGGCGACCATTGGCGGCATCCAGCACCACCCGTTGACCTTGTGGCACCTCCAGCACTTGCTCGCCCAAAGCAACCACACACGGCAGGCCTTTGCCCCGTGCCAGAATCGCCACATGAGAAGTCGCGCCGCCTTCGGCCATGCAGATGCCGGCGGCGTTTTGCTTGCTCAGTTGCAGCAGGTCCGACGGGGTCAATTCATGGGCCGAGACGATCGCGCCAGCCGGCAATTCGAAGTGCCAGGCCTCGCCCAACAGCGCCCGCAGCACGCGTTGTTGCAAGTCCCGCAGGTCGTTGGCGCGTTCGGCGAACAGCGGTTTGCCAAGGGCGAGCAGCACTGCGCATTGGGCCTGGATTGCATCGCGCCAGGCATGAGTGGCAGCGCTGCCGTGTTCGATGCTGGTGGTGGCGGCTTCCAATAGCGTCGGGTCTTCCAGCAGGGCCAGGTGGGCGGCGAAGATCTCTTCTTCTTCCACATCCTTGCGCTGGCGGGCCTGGTCCAGGGTGTGGCGGATTTCGCTGCGCACCTGTTCCAGGGCGCTGTCCAGGTGCTGCAATTGTTCATCCGGCACGTTGTTGCCCGGGTCCGCCGGCAGCTCGATTCCGTTCAGGCGGAACAACGGGCCGCAGACCAAACCGGGCGCTGCGCAGACGCCTTGCAGCACCCCGGCCTCGGTATTTGCGCGTCGCGGGGCGGCGGCCACCGGGGCGTGATGTTCTTCGCTGACGGGCACCGACAACGCGGCAATCAGTGCTTGCAGCGCCGCTTTACAATCCTTGCCGCGACAAGTGACCTGTACCTCGTCCTGCTCACCAATCCCCAGCCCCATCAAGCCGATCAAGCTGTCGCACGAAGCCGACTTGCCGGCGAAGTGCAGCTGCGACTGGCTGCTGAATTCTTGTGCGGTCTTGCGGATCAAGGCGGCGGGGCGCGCGTGCAGGCCGCCACGATGGGTGATGCGAATGGTTGCGCTGGCTTCGGCGACAGACTCATCAATCACTTTCGCCGCACCGGCCAACCGCGCAACCACCTGCAGCAGCGGCTCGCCGACCTTCACTGTTTTCAAGGTGATCGGCCGTAGCTCAAACAACTCGCTATTGGTCAGGATGATCAAGCTGACCAGGCTTTTGCACTGCCGCGCAATCAGGTCCAGGTCAAACTGCACCAGCGCCTGGCCCTTGCTGACCCGCGCCCCTTGCTTGACCAGCAGCGCAAAGCCTTCGCCGTTCAATTCCACCGTGTCGATGCCCAGGTGCATCAGCAATTCAGCGCCGTTATCGGCGCGAATGGTCAGCGCATGCCCGGTGCGGGCGACGTGGATGATCACGCCGTCGCACGGCGCATGCAGGCAATCGTTGAGCGGGTCGATGGCAATGCCGTCGCCCATGGCGCCACTGGCGAACACTTCGTCGGGAACGTTGCCCAGGGTCAGCACCGGCCCACTGAGGGGAGCGCTGAGGGTAAGGTCTTTATTATTGTGGGACATGGGCACGGTACTCATCAGGAAAACGCTGCAATCAACTCAGTGGGTGCGGGTCACTTTGCTCAAGTGACGCGGTTGGTCCGGGTCCATGCCCCGGGCCTCTGCCAAACCGGCGGCCATCACGTAGAAACTCTGGATTGCCAGGATCGGGTCCAGGGCCGGGTGTTCGGCGCGGCTCAGGGTCAGGTCGCGTTCGGCGATGTCGTCGGGAGCGGCCAGCAACACGCGGGCACCACGCTGGCGCATGTCGGCGGCGAGACTCAGCAGGCCGGCTTGTTCGGCACCACGGGGCGCGAAAACCAGCAGCGGGTAGTTGGCATCGATCAGGGCCATCGGGCCATGGCGCACTTCGGCGCTGCTGAACGCTTCGGCCTGGATCGCCGAGGTTTCCTTGAGTTTGAGCGCGGCTTCCTGGGCAATGGCAAAACCGGCGCCACGGCCGATCACCATCAGTTGCTGGCAGCCGCGCAGGGCTTCGATGGCCACGCTCCAGTCTTGCTTGGCGGCTTCACGCAAGCCTTCGGGCAATGCCTTACAGGCTTGAAGTAACTCGTCTTCCTGATTCCAGTGGCCGATCAATTGGGCGCTGGCGCTCAGGGTGGCGATAAAGCTTTTGGTGGCCGCGACGCTGCGTTCCGGCCCGGCGCACAGCGGCACGTGGAATTCGCAGGCGGCTTCCAGCGGTGAGTCTTCGGCGTTGACCATCGAGATGCTCAAGGCACCACGCTTGCGCAACAGGCGCAGGCTGTTGACCAGGTCCGGGCTTTGCCCCGACTGGGAGAAACCGAACGCCACTTGCCCGCTGACCTTGAGCGGCGATTGCAGCATGGTCACCACCGACATCGGCAACGACGCCACCGGAATCCCCAGGTGTTGCATGGTCAGGTAGGCGAAGTAACTGGCGGCATGGTCCGAGCTGCCGCGAGCAATGGTCATTGCCACTTGCGGCGGCTGGCGACGCAGGCGGCCGGCGACTTCCTCCAGCATTGGGTCCAGGCGTTGCAGTTGAGTCTCGACGGCCTCGCAGGAGGCCAGGGCCTCTTCAAGCATTTTTGAAGTCAATGGTTTCTCCTTCGACCATTACGTCGGTGAGGTGCAGGGAGCGGTCCAGGCGCACGCAGTCGGCGAAGCTGCCGGGTTGCAGGCGACCGCGTTCTTCGAGGCCCAGGTAGTCCGCAGGAAATTGCGACAGGCGTTGTGAGGCTTCACTGATGGGCAGACCGATCTTCACCAGGTTGCGCAGCGCCTGGTCCATGGTCAGGGTGCTGCCGGCCAGCGTTCCATCGGCCAGGCGTACGCCGCCCAGACACTTGGTCACGGTGTGGCTGCCCAGCTTGTATTCACCGTCGGGCATGCCGGCGGCGGCGGTGGAATCGGTGACGCAGTACAGGCACGGGATCGAACGCAGGGCCACGCGCATGGCGCCGGGGTGCACGTGCAGCAGGTCGGGAATCAGCTCGGCGTATTTGGCGTGGGCCAGGGCTGCGCCGACGATGCCGGGCTCGCGGTGATGCAACGGGCTCATGGCGTTGTACAAATGGGTAAAGCTGGTGGCGCCGGCGGCGAGGGCGGCGACGCCTTCTTCGTAGCTGCCCAGGGTGTGGCCGATCTGCATGCGCACGCCGCGTTCGCTGAGGGCGCGGATCAGGCCGTCATGGCCGGCGATTTCCGGGGCAATGGTGATCACCCGGATTGGCGCCAGGCGCAGGTATTCTTCGACTTCGGCCATCAAGGCCGTGTGGGCGAAGTTCGGTTGTGCGCCGAGTTTTCCCGGATTGATGTAGGGGCCTTCCAGGTGCACGCCGAGCACACGGGCGGTGCCGATTGGGCGGTTTTCGCAATAGGTGCCGATCTCGCCGAGCACACGGGTGATTTCGTCCACCGGCGCGGTCATGGTGGTGGCCAGCAGCGAGGTGGTGCCAAACCGCACGTGGGTGCGAGTGATGGTGTGGAAGGCGTCGGTGCCTTCCATGATGTCTTTGCCGCCACCGCCGTGCACGTGCAGGTCGATAAAACCTGGCAGCAAATACGGCAGGTCGTTGTCAGCCGGGTCGCACGGGCTGCCTTCAACGGCAGTGACCTTGCCGTGCTGGTGCACCAGGCGGCCGCGAATCCAGCCGTGTGGCGTGAGGATATTGTCTTCGGACATGGGCAGTTCTCTAAATTCGCAGTTCAGCGGAATAGTCGTGGCGGCGCAGTTCTGCGACGAAGTCGTAGTAGTCGTTGCGGCAATAGGTGTCGGTGATTTCAATCGGGGTGTTGTCGGCGGTGTAGCCCACCCGGGTCATCAGCAGCATGGCGGTGCCGGGGGCGATGCCCACCAGGGCTGCGAACTCGTCCGAGGCGTTGATTGCCTGGATGTGTTGCAGGGCGCGCACGATGGGCTTGCCGATGCTTTCCAGGTATTCGTACAGCGAGTTGCCGATGGCCTGCGGGTGGGGGAGGACGGAGGCGGGCATGGCGGTCATTTCAATCGCCATCACCGTGTCGTCGGCCTTACGCAAACGCTTGAGCCGCGCGACCTTGTCGCTCGGCGACAGGCCCAGGCGGATCAGCTCTTCATGGGTCGGCGGGGTGATGTCGCGCTCCAGCCACTGGGAAGTCGGCACAAACCCCTTGAGCCGGAGCATTTCGCTGAAGCCCGAGAGGCGCGACAGCGGCTGTTCCAGGCGTGGGGTGATGAAGGTCCCGGAGCCTTGGCTGCGACGGATCAGGCCTTGTTCGAAGAGTACTTCCAGCGCTTTACGGGCGGTCACCCGGGAAATGCTCAATTGCTCGCTGAGGGCACGTTCCGACGGCAATGCCTGCTCGGATTTCCATTGGCCGGCATGAATCGCGGCTTCGAGGTTGCGGGCCAGTTGCAGGTACAGCGGCGTCGATTGTTTATCGTCGGGGCGCAGGGCCAGGATGGGGTTCATCGTGTCGGTTTCCGATGCGGTTATTGGAGTGTTGTCGCCCGGTAGTGATCGCAAGCTAATACCACTTAAATACCATGTCAATGCAGCGAAAACGGTGCAGGCGAGTGTTTACGGGCGCCTTAATAGTGCGCCAGTTCAAGTGGTATTAGAGAGGTCTTTCTGTCGGGCAGAAGCGAGCAGCTTGCCGGGGTGAACTGGTATTCACCGGCAAGCGCCGCGTGGGGCGGGATTTTTTTTCGAATTATTTTACGAGCGGCAGGAAATTACGGACGAATCTCGATCATCGTGCCGTCTTTCACCAGGTTCCAGACTTCGCGCATGTCGACATTGCGCATGCCGATGCAGCCGTCGGTCCAGTCCAGGGTGTGGAACAGCTCTTCGGGGTAGTCCTCGGCGTCGGGGGTGCCGTGGATCATGATCATGCTGCCGGGCTTGACCCCTTCGCGGCGGGCGCGGGCGGAGTCGCTGATGTTGGGGTAGGAGATGTGCATGGCCAGGTTGAAGCGGTCGCTGGTCTTGCGCCAGTCGATCCAGTAGAAACCTTCCGGGGTTCGGCGGTCGCCTTCCATCAGCTTGGTGCCCTTGGGGTTTTTACCCAGGGAGATGCGATAGGTCTTGAGGGGCTTGCCGTCGTTGATCAGTTGCAACTGATGGGCGGACTTGAGCACCAGGATTTTCTCGACGGGCTTGCCCCCCAGGATCACTTGGGTGGAGGCTGGCGACAGCGTGGCAAACGACAGGCAGATCAGAGCAAGCAACCAACGCATTAAAACGGTATCCCCTGAAAAGACTACGTGCCGCCTGGATTGTTATTTGGCCAGCTGGGTCAGCGGCGGCACGGACTCGCTGCGCACCGGATACGACTGTTGCCGGCGGTCAGCAAAAAAGCATTCTAAGGTACGCCCGACCGTGCGGAAAGCCAGCTCGGACCAAGGGATGTCGGCTTCATCGAATAAGCGCACTTCAAGGCTTTCGGGGCCTGCGGCAAAATCCAGGTCGATCAGTTCGGCGCGGTAGAAAATGTGCACCTGGCTGATGTGCGGCACGTCGATCAAGGTATAGATGCTCAGGTTGCGCACCCGGGCGCAGGCTTCTTCCAGGGTTTCGCGCATGGCGGCCTGTTCGACTGTCTCGCCGTTCTCCATAAACCCTGCAGGCAAGGTCCAGAAACCCAGGCGCGGCTCGATGGCGCGGCGGCACAGCAGCACCTGCTCGCCCCACACCGGCAGCGTGCCGGCGACGATATTGGGGTTCTGATAGTGAATGGTCTGACAGTGATCGCAGACATAACGCAGGCGTGCGTCGCCTTCGGGAATGCGCTGGGTGACCGGTTTACCGCACTGGCTGCAGAAGTTCATGCTGGGGTTCCTGGAGAGTGCGCCTATCTTGGCGTGACCGGGTATGGGCTGCAAGTTGTCGTTTAGCGACATGGCCAGGGTTTTGGGGTTGGGCGTGCGCACGGTTTGGTGCATGATGCAAGGTAGCCAACAGACCGAGATGACTCATGCTGGACGAGCTACTTCGCCGGGTAAGCAATCATACGCCACGCACGCTGGAGACCGACGGTCGGTTCCCGGAAGCGGCGGTACTGGTGCCGATCACCCGCAGTGACGAACCCGAGCTGATCCTGACCTTGCGCGCCAGCGGGTTATCCACCCATGGCGGTGAAGTGGCGTTCCCTGGCGGGCGCCGCGACCCTGAAGATCCCGACCTGATATTCACCGCACTGCGCGAGGCCGAAGAAGAAATCGGCCTGCCGCCGGGGTTGGTTGAAGTGATTGGTCCGCTGAGCCCGCTGATTTCCCTGCACGGTATTCGTGTCACGCCTTATGTAGGCGTTATCCCTGATTACGTTGAATACCTGGCCAATGACGCCGAGATCGCCGCTGTGTTCAGCGTGCCCCTGGAGTTTTTTCGCCAGGATCCCCGCGAACACACTCACCGTATCGATTACCAGGGCCGCAGTTGGTATGTGCCCAGTTATCGGTTTGGCGAATACAAGATCTGGGGGCTGACGGCGATCATGATTGTCGAGCTGATCAATCTGCTCTATGACGATGCCGACATCAGCCTGCATCGACCGCCGAAAAGCTTCATCAATACCTAAGAGCCAGATGGCCATCGTTCCTGCCGTGAGGATCCACCTATGAAATACCGCCTGGGCGACGCCCGAGTCGAAACCCATCCCAACAGCTGGGTGGCTCCCAATGCCACGCTGGTGGGCAAGGTCAAGCTGGAGGAGGGCGCCAACGTCTGGTTCAACGCGGTGTTGCGCGGCGACAACGAGCTGATCCTGATCGGCAAGAACAGCAACGTGCAGGACGGCAGCGTGATGCACACCGACATGGGTTACCCGCTGACCCTCGGCACCGGCGTGACCATCGGCCATAACGCCATGTTGCATGGCTGCACCGTCGACGATTACAGCCTGATTGGCATCAATGCGGTGATTCTTAACGGGGCGAAGATCGGCAAGCACTGCATCATCGGCGCCAACTCGCTGATCGGCGAGGGCAAGGAAATTCCCGATGGTTCGCTGGTAATGGGCTCGCCGGGCAAAGTGGTACGGGAGCTGACCGACGTGCAGAAGAAGATGCTTGAAGCCAGCGCTGCACACTATGTGCATAACGCCCAGCGTTATGCCCGTGACCTGGTTGAGCAGGAAGAATGACCGTATCTGAACGGCCGGTAGCGTCGCCTTGCGTGAGCATTTGCGCGCTGGATGACGATGATATCTGCACGGGATGCCAGCGCACGGTGGAAGAGATTACCCGCTGGAGTCGCATGGACAACGCCGAGCGCCGGGTGGTGTTGGGGTTGTGCCATGAGCGGGCGAAGGCGAGTGGGCTGGTGTGGATGATTCCGGGGAAGTCCGGCGCCTGATCGCTAGAAGGCTGCACATAACTGTGGCGAGGGAGCTTGCTCCCGCTGGGCTGCGAAGCAGCCCCAAATCAGACGACAGGATTACTTCAGGGACACCGCTATCGCCCATTTCAGGGCCGCTTCGCGCCCCAGCGGGAGCAAGCTCCCTCGCCACATTGATGGGTTGTGAAGTACCCTGTGCCCCTTGTTCACAGGTCCCTCGCCCCATGTTCTTCCTGATTGCCTACATCAGCAGCGTCGTGCTGATCAACTTCGCCTTTTCCACAGCCCCGCACCTGGATGTCATCTGGTCTGCCTGGGGCGGCTTGGTATTTGTCCTGCGGGACATGGTGCAAACCCGCTTCGGCCATGGCGCGATCATTGCCATGCTGGCGGCGCTGGTGCTGTCCTATATCACCTCCGATCCGTCCATCGCCCTGGCCAGCGCCACGGCGTTCGCGGTGTCCGAATGCATTGACTGGCTGGTGTTCAGCATCACCAAGCGCCCGCTTCACGACCGCCTGTGGATCAGTTCGGCGCTGAGTATTCCCCTCGATACCTTCATCTTTTTCGGCCTGATCGGCGCGCTCACGCCTGCCGTGGCCGGCACTGCCCTGGTCTCGAAATTCGCCGGCGTTACCGTGGTGTGGCTGGCCATGGCCTGGCGTTTGCGCCGGCAGCGCGTCGCCAACTGAAGCCAATCCTTACAGTTCATGTAAAATGCCGGCCTTTCTCCACATGATCCGCTCCCCTGAGGACCTGAGATGACCCGAATCGGAACTCCATTGTCGCCAACCGCGACCCGCGTAATGCTGTGTGGCTGCGGTGAGCTGGGCAAGGAAGTGGTAATCGAACTGCAACGCCTGGGCGTTGAAGTGATTGCCGTGGATCGCTACGCCAACGCACCGGCCATGCAGGTTGCCCACCGTAGCCATGTGATCAACATGCTCGACGGCGCCGCCCTGCGTGCCGTGATCGAAGCCGAAAAGCCGCACTTCATCGTGCCGGAAATCGAAGCGATCGCCACCGCGACCCTGGTTGAGCTGGAAGCCGAAGGCTTCAACGTGATCCCGACCGCCCGCGCGACCTTGCTGACCATGAACCGCGAAGGCATCCGTCGCCTGGCCGCTGAAGAGCTGGACCTGCCGACCTCGCCGTACCACTTCGCTGACACCTTCGAGGACTACAGCAAGGCCGTCACCGACCTGGGCTTCCCGTGCGTGGTAAAACCGGTGATGAGTTCGTCGGGCAAGGGCCAGAGCCTGCTGCGCAGTGCCGATGACGTGCAGAAAGCCTGGGATTACGCTCAGGAAGGCGGGCGTGCCGGCAAGGGCCGGGTGATCATCGAAGGCTTTATCGACTTCGACTACGAAATCACCCTGCTGACCGTGCGCCACATCGGCGGCACCACGTTCTGCGCGCCTGTCGGTCACCGTCAGGAGAAGGGCGACTACCAGGAATCCTGGCAGCCACAGGCCATGAGCCCGATTGCACTGGCAGAGTCCGAGCGCGTTGCCAAGGCAGTGACCGAGGCCCTGGGCGGTCGTGGTCTGTTTGGTGTCGAGCTGTTCATCAAGGGCGATCAGGTGTGGTTCAGCGAAGTATCGCCGCGGCCCCATGACACTGGTTTGGTGACCCTGATTTCCCAGGATCTTTCGCAGTTCGCCCTGCATGCGCGGGCAATTCTCGGCCTGCCGATCCCGTTGATCCGTCAGTTCGGGCCTTCGGCTTCGGCGGTGATTCTGGTGGAAGGCAAGTCGACCCAGACGGCGTTTGCCAACCTGGGTGCAGCCTTAAGCGAGCCGGATACGGCGTTGCGTTTGTTCGGCAAGCCGGAAGTGAACGGTCAGCGTCGTATGGGCGTGGCGTTGGCGCGGGATGAGTCGATTGAGGCTGCCCGGGCTAAAGCGACCCGTGCTTCGAAAGCGGTTGTTGTAGAGCTGTAACCCCCCGCTGATCGTTCCCACGCTCCGCGTGGGAATGCCGCGCTGGACGCTCCGCGTCCGCTCTTAAGGGCGTGACGCAGAGCGTCACCGGATGCATTCCCACGCAGAGCGTGGGAATGATCATCATCAGGCGACCTTGTTCAAATCGTTATTGCGCGTCTCTTTCAGGCACAACACAGCAATCAAGCTGATCACCGCTGCCGCCGACACATACCCGCCGACATAACTCAAACCACCCATCGCCACCAGCTTGGTCGCGAAGAACGGTGCGGCCGACGCGCCTACGATCCCGCCCAGGTTATACGCCGCCGAAGCACCGGTATAACGCACGCGGGTCGGGAACAGTTCCGGCAACATCGCGCCCATCGGGGCGAACGTCACGCCCATCAGGAACAGCTCCAGCGCCAGGAACAATGCCACGGCCCAGGTTGAACCGTGGGTCAGCAACGGTTCCATGGTGAAGCCGGAGAGGATGGTCAGAATCGCCCCCACAATCAGCACCGGCTTACGCCCGTAACGGTCGCTTGCCCAGGCGGCCAGCGGCGTCGCCGCGCCCATGAACAGCACGGCGAAGCACAGCAGCCCTAGGAAGGTTTCACGGCTATAGCCCAGCGTGGACACGCCGTAGCTCAGGGAAAACGCCGTGGTGATATAGAACAGCGCATAACACACCACCATCGACGCCGCGCCCAGCAGTACCGGCAGCCAATGCTGGCTGAACAGTTCCACCAGCGGCACTTTCACCGGAGCTTCCTTGGCTACGGCATTCGCGAATACTGGCGTTTCGTGCAGTTTGAGCCGCGCGTACAGACCGACCATCACCAGCGCTGCGCTGAGGATGAACGGAATGCGCCAGCCCCAGCTGCGGAACTGCTCGTCGCTCAGGTTCATGGCCAGGATCAGGAACAGCCCGTTGGCTGCCAGAAAGCCGATCGATGGCCCCAGTTGCGGGAACATGCCGAACCAGGCGCGTTTGCCCTTCGGTGCGTTCTCGGTGGCCAGCAACGCCGCGCCGCCCCATTCGCCGCCAAGCCCGAGGCCTTGGCCAAAGCGCAGCACGCAGAGCAGGATCGGTGCCCAGGCGCCGATGCTGTCATAACCGGGCAGCAAGCCAATCAGCGTGGTGCACACGCCCATCAGCAGCAGGGACGCCACCAACGTCGATTTACGACCAATCCGGTCACCAAAGTGGCCGAACAGCGCCGACCCCAACGGCCGCGCGATAAACGCGATACCGAAGGTCAGGAACGAGGCGAGCATCTGCGCCGTGCCGGAGGTTTGCGGGAAGAACACCGGGCCGATCACCAGCGCGGCGGCAGTTGCGTAGATATAGAAGTCGTAGAACTCGATGGCGGTGCCGATGATGCTCGCGGTGGCGACCCGGGCCGTCGAATTGGTCGGGGCGGCGTTCGCCGTCTCTTTATAGGTGGTGCTCATTGAGTTATCCCTGACGGTCATTGCGCGTTTGGACGCGGATTATTATTGGTCGAACACCCATGGATCAGGGTTGTGCGCGGGGCGGCTCGGGATGGGAGCAAACACCGGTCAGACACGGTAAAGCGGTGCCTGGACGCGCTCAGTGCGGGTAGCACGCGGTCGGGCGGGGCTTGGGTAAGCCGCCCGATTATAGGAAGGGGTTTGCGGATCCAACAAGGGGCTTAAGCGGCGACCGGCACCGTGCTGGTGTGCCAGATCAGCACCTTGGCGACGCGGTTGTCCTCGGTCTCGAGGATTTCCAGGCGATAACGGCCGATTTTCAGGCACACGGCGCAATCCGGGATGGTCTCCAGCGCTTCGGTCACCAGGCCGTTGAGGGTCTTGGGGCCGTCGCTGGGCAGGTGCCAGCCGAGGGTTTTGTTCAGGTCGCGAATCGAGGCGGCGCCGTCGATCACGTAGCGGCCATCCAGTTGGGGCTGGATGTGCGGGTTGTCGAGGTGCTGCTCGTTTTCGAACTCACCGACGATTTCTTCAAGAATGTCTTCCAGGGTCACAATGCCCAGCACTTCGCCGTACTCATCCACCACCATGCCCAGGCGGCGCTGTTGCTTGTGGAAGTTCAGCAATTGCAGTTGCAGCGGTGTGCTTTCCGGGACGAAGTAGGGCTCGTGACAGGCCTCCAGCAGCGCTTCCTTGGTCAGGCTGGCGTCCGGCAGCAGGTGGCGGATCTGCCGGGTGTTGAGCACCGCTTCGACCTGGTTGATGTCGCTGTGGAACACCGGCAGCCGGGTACGCGTGGAAACCCGCAGTTGCTCGATGATTTCCTCTACCGAGTCATCCAGGTTGATGCCGTCCACTTCGCTGCGGGGCACGAGGATGTCATTCACGGTGATGTTGTCCAGGGCATGAATGCCTGGCATGCCCGGTGCACGGGTGTTGGGGATTTCGGCTTCCGGCTCGTCGTCCTGATCCGGCTGCGGCTCATCGCTTTTCTTGACCACACCCGGCTTGCGGGTGAACGGGCGCAGCAGCAACAGGCTGATTCCGTTGAGCAGCCAGGCCAGCGGGGAAAGGATTTTCAGCGGCACGCTCAGCAGGGTGTTGCCAAAGCCGAGGATGGTTTGCGGGTGGCGAGTGGCCAGGGCGCGCGGCAGGTAGTCGGCCAGCACCAGCAGGACCGCGCTGGAGATCACCCAGCCGAGCCACGGGCCGTTTTCCGCCCAGGCGTAGATCGCCAGCAGGGTGCAGAGAATCACCACCACGGCGCGGCACAGGGTGTTGCAGAGGATCAGGCTGTTGCGCGGGAAATTCAGGCGGGCGGCGGCTTTGTCACCCTGGCGGGTGCCAGGGCGCAGGGCCAGCAAATGTTGCTGGGCGGCTTCGATGGCGGTAAACAGCGCCGACCATAAAACCAGCAAGGCTACTACGGCAAGCATCGGCCCTAAGGGCAAGTTGTCCATGTCGGCTGCCCGTCAGATATGCAGGATGTATTCGCGAACCAGCTTGCTGCCGAAATAGGCCAGCATCAGCAGGCAGAAACCGGCCAGGGTCCAGCGGATCGCCTTGTGCCCGCGCCAGCCGAGGCGGTTGCGGCCCCACAGCAGCACGCTGAACACCACCCAGGCCAGGCACGCCAGCAGGGTTTTGTGCACCAGGTGCTGGGCGAACAGGTTCTCGACGAACAGCCAGCCGGAGATCAGCGACAGCGACAGCAGCGTCCAGCCGGCCCAGAGGAAGCCGAACAGCAGGCTTTCCATGGTTTGCAGCGGCGGGAAGTTCTTGATCAGCCCGGACGGGTGCTTGTGCTTGAGCTGGTGGTCTTGCAACAGCAGCAGCAAGGCCTGGAACACCGCAATGGTGAACATGCCGTAGGCGAGGATCGACAGCAGAATGTGGGCGAGGATGCCCGGCTCTTCATCAATGACCTGCACGGTGCCCGTCGGCGTGAATTGCGCCAGCAGCACCGTCAGCATCCCGAGCGGGAACAGCAGCACCAGCAGGTTCTCCACCGGGATCCGGTAGCAGGCCATCAGGGTCAGCGCGATCACCGCGGCGGCAATCAGACTGGCGGCGCTGAAAAAATCCAGGCCCAGGCCGACCGGCGTCATCAAATGCGTGAACAGGCTGGCCGCGTGGGCCAGCAGGGCGATCACGCCAAGGCCTACCAACAGGCGTTTGTCGGCCTTGGCGCCTTGGGCCAGACGAGTGCCCTGATAGAGGGTCGCAGCGGCATACAAGATGGCGGCGGCGAGGCTGGGTAGCAAACTGGGTGACAAAGGGAGCATAAATCCTGTTAAGCAGGCCCGAAAGGCGCTGAGTTTGGCATACACCTGCGTAACACGAAAGACTCTCAGGCCAGACAGCGGGTGTGCATGGCGGCAGTCTTCGCTATAATCCGCGACCTGCCCACGCCGCAGGCTCGCCGAGCGCTGTTTTTAATAGCGATTTACCACAGCCTGGGCCGCCATTACCTCGGTCTAACAATGCATTTCGATGAATAGGGCCTGAAAGGATCGCGCATGTTTGAAAATCTGACTGACCGTCTCTCGCAGACGCTGCGCCATGTCACCGGCAAGGCCAAGCTGACCGAGGACAATATTAAAGACACCCTGCGTGAAGTACGCATGGCGTTGCTGGAAGCCGACGTCGCCTTGCCGGTGGTGAAGGACTTCGTCAACTCGGTCAAAGAGCGCGCGGTCGGCACCGAAGTGTCCCGCAGCCTGACCCCGGGCCAGGCGTTTGTGAAGATCGTCCAGGCTGAACTCGAAAGCCTGATGGGCGCGGCCAACGAAGATTTGAACCTCAGTGCCGTGCCGCCAGCCGTTGTGCTGATGGCCGGCCTGCAAGGTGCGGGTAAAACCACCACGGCCGGCAAACTGGCGCGCTTCCTTAAAGAGCGCAAGAAGAAGTCGGTGATGGTGGTGTCTGCGGACGTTTACCGTCCGGCCGCTATTAAACAGCTGGAAATGCTTGCGGGCGAAGTGGGTGTGACCTTCTTCCCGTCCGACCTGAGCCAGAAGCCGGTCGATATTGCCCAGGCGGCTATTAAAGAAGCCAAGCTGAAATTCATCGACGTGGTCATCGTCGATACCGCCGGTCGCCTGCACATCGATGAAGAGATGATGGGCGAGATCAAGGCGCTGCATGCCGCGATCAACCCGGTAGAAACCCTGTTCGTGGTCGACGCCATGACCGGCCAGGATGCGGCCAACACCGCCAAGGCCTTTGGTGATGCGCTGCCGCTGACCGGTGTGATCCTGACCAAGGTCGACGGCGACGCCCGTGGCGGTGCCGCCTTGTCGGTGCGTGCGATTACCGGCAAGCCGATCAAGTTCATCGGTATGGGCGAGAAGAGCGAAGCGCTCGAGCCTTTCCACCCTGAGCGGATCGCCTCGCGTATCCTCGGCATGGGCGACGTGCTCAGCCTGATCGAGCAAGCGGAAGCGACCCTCGACAAGGACAAAGCCGACAAGCTGGCTAAAAAGCTGAAGAAGGGCAAGGGCTTCGACCTCGAAGACTTCCGCGACCAGCTGCAACAGATGAAGAACATGGGCGGTCTCGGCGGCCTGATGGACAAGCTGCCGAACATCGGCGGCGTGAACCTGGCGCAAATGGGCAATGCCCAGGGCGCGGCAGAGAAGCAGTTCAAGCAGATGGAAGCCATCATCAATTCCATGACCCCGGCCGAGCGCCGCGACCCTGAGCTGATCAGCGGTTCGCGCAAACGTCGGATCGCCATGGGTTCCGGCACCCAGGTGCAGGACATCGGTCGCTTGATCAAGCAACACAAGCAGATGCAGAAGATGATGAAGAAATTCTCCGCAAAAGGCGGAATGGCCAAGATGATGCGCGGCATGGGCGGTATGTTGCCCGGCGGCGGCATGCCGAAAATGTAAAGAATTCGAGCAAAAGCCTGCTTTTGCTCCGACCCACAGGGATGTGGGATCTCCAGCAAACCCGCCGTTGGCGGGAGCTGACTTGCCGTTTTAACCGACGGCTCTATAGCAGATCTGAATGGCACGCTGATAGGCGCCAGAAAAAGACATTTGCAAAAGTCCGGATATTCCTTAGAATATGCGGCCTTTCGGGCACCTATGCCCGCTGTGCATTTAGATTTGCAGCACCGACTACAGGAACGATGTTCACATGCTAACAATCCGTCTTGCCCTTGGCGGCTCCAAAAAGCGCCCGTTTTACCACTTGACCGTAACTGACAGCCGCAACCCACGTGACGGCTCTCACAAGGAACAAGTTGGCTTCTTCAACCCGATCGCTCGTGGTCAAGAAGTCCGTCTGTCCGTGAACCAAGAGCGCGTAGCCTACTGGCTGAGCGTTGGTGCACAACCTTCTGAGCGCGTTGCTCAGTTGTTGAAGGATGCATCTAAGGCTGCGGCCTGAGCAATATGAACGCGACGCCAGCGGTTGCTGATGATTTGATCGTTATCGGCAAGATTTATTCTGTTCATGGCGTTCGCGGCGAAGTGAAGGTGTATTCCTTTACTGATCCGACTGAAAACCTGTTGCAGTACAAGACCTGGACGCTCAAGCGCGAAGGTAGTGTGAAACAGGTAGAGCTGGTCAGTGGACGCGGGAACGACAAGTTCCTGGTCGCAAAGCTCAAGGGTCTTGATGATCGTGAAGAAGCTCGTCTTCTGTCCGGTTATGAGATCTGCGTGCCGCGCAACCTGTTCCCTGAATTGACCGACGGCGAGTACTACTGGTACCAGCTGGAAGGTCTGAAGGTTATTGATCAACTCGGGCAATTGCTCGGGAAAATCGATCATCTTCTGGAAACCGGCGCCAATGATGTAATGGTGGTCAAGCCTTGCGCTGGCAGCCTGGATGATCGTGAACGCCTGTTGCCCTATACAGAGCAATGCGTGTTGGCCGTCGACCTCGCAGCGGGCGAGATGAAGGTGGAATGGGACGCGGATTTCTAACGTGGCTAACCTGCGCGTTGAAGTGATCAGTTTGTTTCCCGAGATGTTTTCCGCCATCAGCGAGTACGGCATCACCAGTCGGGCGGTGAAACAGGGGCTCTTGCAGCTCACCTGTTGGAACCCGCGAGACTACACGACGGATCGACATCACACTGTGGACGACCGCCCATTTGGCGGTGGCCCGGGCATGGTGATGAAGATCAAGCCCCTGGAAGATGCGTTGGTTCAGGCCAAGGCAGCCGCCGGGGAGAAGGCGAAGGTAATTTACCTGTCCCCTCAAGGCCGTCAGCTGAATCAGTCGGCGGTACGCGAGTTGGCGAATCTGGAAGCATTAATCCTGATTGCCGGTCGCTATGAAGGCATTGACGAGCGGTTTATTGAAGCTCATGTCGATGAAGAGTGGTCGATTGGGGACTATGTCCTGTCTGGCGGCGAGCTGCCGGCGATGGTCCTGATAGATGCGGTTACACGACTGCTGCCTGGAGCTTTAGGGCATGCGGACTCCGCGGAGGAAGATTCCTTCACGGATGGTTTGCTGGATTGCCCGCACTACACCCGACCGGAGGTGTATGCGGATCAGCGTGTTCCCGACGTATTGCTAAGTGGCAATCACGCACACATCCGGCGTTGGCGTTTACAGCAGTCCCTCGGGCGGACCTATGAACGACGCGCCGATCTTCTGGAAAGCCGCTCGCTTTCTGGAGAAGAGAAGAAGCTGCTCGAGGAATACATCCTCGGGCGGGACGATAGTTAACAACGTATCGATGGTAGGTCCGACGACTTACCTTAGGAGCACAGCATGACTAACAAAATCATCCTTGCACTCGAAGCAGAGCAGATGACCAAAGAGATCCCTACCTTTGCCCCGGGCGACACCATTGTCGTTCAGGTGAAAGTGAAGGAAGGCGACCGTTCGCGTCTGCAAGCGTTCGAAGGCGTGGTAATTGCCAAGCGTAACCGTGGTGTGAACAGTGCTTTCACTGTTCGTAAAATCTCCAACGGTGTTGGCGTAGAGCGTACTTTCCAGACCTACAGCCCGCAAATCGACAGCATGGCCGTTAAACGTCGCGGTGACGTACGTAAAGCCAAGCTGTACTACCTGCGTGACCTGTCCGGTAAAGCAGCTCGCATCAAGGAAAAACTGGCTTAAGTCCAGCTTCCCGATGCAGAAAAAAGCAGCCTACGGGCTGCTTTTTTGTTGCCTGCAATTTGTCTATTTCCCCGGTATCTATTCATGACTACCCGCCTCGAAGAAATTCAGCGTCGTACTGACCTTTCCGTTACCCATGTGACCAAAGCCGTTTTCCCACCGACTACCAACCACCACAACACGCTGTTCGGCGGTACCGCACTGGCATGGATGGACGAAGTGTCGTTCATTACGGCGACGCGTTTCTGCCGCTTGCCTCTGGTGACGGTCTCCACCGACCGTATCGACTTCAATCACGCGATACCGGCGGGCTCCATCGTTGAACTGATCGGTCGCGTGATCAAGGTGGGTAACACCAGCCTTAAGGTTCAGGTGGAAGTATTTGTCGAAAGCATGAGCGCTGACGGACGAGAAAAGGCCATCCAGGGTGTGTTCAGTTTTGTCGCGATTGATGCTGACAAACGACCGGTGCCCGTGCTGCCAGGGTTTGCCGACTGATCTTGAATCGAGTCGCTTTTGTGGCGAGGGAGCTCGCTCCCGTTGGGCTGCGCAGCGGCCCTGAAACCGGCAATAGAAGTCTCTCTGTTGGGCCTCAGGGTCAGTCAGGGCCGCTTCGCGCCCCAGCGGGAGCAAGCTCCCTCGCCACAGATTATTTGCCCGCCTTCATTGATGTGTAGATGCCTGTGCTGCGATAGGATCTACCCGACACCGCCACTTTCCCAGCCTGAGCCCTCATGCCCGCCATTGACCATCCCCAGATAGACCGCTTCCTCGATGCCCTATGGCTGGAAAAAGGCCTGTCAGACAACACCCGCCAGGCTTACCGCAGTGACCTGGCGTTGTTCAATGGCTGGCTGCAGGAGAAAAACCTCGAACTGCTTAACGCCGGTCGCGAGCTGATCCTTGACCATTTGTCCTGGCGCCTCGAGCAAAACTACAAACCTCGTTCTACCGCGCGTTTTCTTTCCGGCGTACGTGGCTTTTATCGCTACCTGCTGCGGGAAAAGCTGATCGCTGTCGACCCAACCCTGCAAATCGACATGCCACAGTTGGGCCGGCCACTGCCCAAATCCCTGTCGGAAGCCGACGTCGAAGCCCTGCTCGCAGCCCCCGACCTGAGCGAAGCCATCGGCCAGCGTGACCGCGCGATGCTGGAAGTGCTGTATGCCTGCGGCTTGCGCGTCACCGAGCTGATCAGCCTGACCCTGGAACAGGTCAATCTGCGCCAGGGCGTATTGCGCGTGATGGGCAAGGGCAGCAAGGAGCGCCTGGTGCCCATGGGCGAAGAGGCGATTGTGTGGGTCGAGCGCTACATGCGCGATGCCCGCAGCGAGTTGCTCAACGGTCGGCCCAGCGATGTGCTGTTCCCCAGCCTGCGCGGTGAGCAGATGACCCGCCAGACCTTCTGGCATCGCATCAAGCACCAGGCCAAGGTCGCGGGGATCGGCAAGTCGCTGTCGCCCCACACCCTGCGTCACGCCTTCGCCACGCATTTGCTCAACCACGGCGCGGATTTGCGCGTGGTTCAAATGCTCCTGGGCCACAGCGACTTATCCACCACCCAGATCTACACCCACGTGGCCCGGGCGCGTTTGCAGGAGATGCACGCCAAGCACCATCCCCGTGGATGAAAAACCCTTCGGAAAAAGCCCAATTTCCCCGCGACTGGCTGCCCTGCGGCCCAACTGTGGTAGGCTTTGCCGGTTCGCAAAGGGGACGGCCCAAACCCGTGTTTGAAGATCGGTGTTCCTGCTCCCGTCCCTGCATCTGCCTTCAGGAGTTCCCATGCGCTTGACCCAGATTTTCGCCATCGCAGCCATTGCGTTGGTCTCCACCTTTGCCGTCGCCGATGACGCCGCAGAAAAGACAATCCGCAAGAGCCTGGAAGCCCTCCAGCTCGATACCCCGATTGAAAGCATCAGCGCCAGCCCGATGGCCGGTCTGTATGAAGTCAAGCTCAAGGGCAGCCGCGTGCTGTACGCCAGCGCCGATGGCCAGTACATCGTCCAGGGCTACCTGTTCCAGTTGAAAGACGGCAAGCCGGTGAACCTCACCGAGAAAGCCGAGCGCCTGGGCGTGTCCAAGCTGATCAACGGCATTCCGGTGGCTGAAACCGTGGTTTACCCGGCCATTGGCGAAACCAAGACTCACATCACCGTCTTCACCGACACCACTTGCCCGTACTGCCACAAGCTGCACGCCGAAGTGCCTGAGCTGAACAAGCTTGGCGTTGAAGTGCGCTACGTGGCGTTCCCGCGCCAGGGCCTGGGTTCGCCGGGTGACGAGCAGTTGCAAGCCGTCTGGTGTTCGGCCGACAAGAAAGCCGCCATGGACAAGATGGTCGATGGCAAGGAAATCAAGGCCGCCAAGTGCGCCAACCCGGTTTCCAAGCAGTTCGCCCTCGGCCAGTCGATTGGTGTGAGCGGCACGCCGGCCATCGTTTTGGCTGACGGTCAGGTGATTCCGGGCTACCAGCCGGCGCCGCAAGTTGCCAAACTGGCACTCAACGCAAAGTAAGCAAAATCGTCGAGCCTTGACGATCATGACTCGCCGACAGTTCGGCGGGTCATTAATAGAGAGCCGCAGTTGTGCGGCTGTTTTCACGGCCGACCTTGAGTCGGCCGTTTCATGGGGAGTTCTTCAGTGAAACCGGTCAAAGTAGGCATCTGTGGGTTAGGGACCGTCGGTGGCGGCACCTTCAACGTACTTCAGCGTAACGCTGAAGAAATTTCCCGCCGTGCAGGGCGTGAGATTGAAGTGGCGCAAATTGCCACGCGTACGCCAAAGCCTCAGTTCCAAACGACCGGTATTGCGATTACCAACGATGTCTTCGAAGTCGCCACCAACCCTGAAATCGATATCGTCATCGAGTTGGTGGGCGGCTACACCGTGGCCCGCGAACTGGTGCTCAAGGCCATCGAAAACGGCAAGCATGTGGTTACTGCCAACAAGGCGCTGATCGCCGTGCACGGTAACGAAATCTTCGCCAAGGCCCGCGAGAAGGGCGTGATCGTGGCGTTCGAAGCCGCAGTGGCCGGTGGTATCCCGGTGATCAAGGCGATCCGTGAAGGCCTGTCCGCCAACCGCATCAACTGGGTGGCCGGCATCATCAACGGCACCGGTAACTTCATCCTCACCGAAATGCGCGAGAAAGGCCGCACCTTCGAAGACGTGCTGGCCGAAGCCCAGGCCCTGGGTTACGCCGAAGCCGATCCGACCTTCGACGTCGAAGGCATCGACGCTGCCCACAAGCTGACGATCCTGGCGTCCATCGCCTTTGGTATCCCGCTGCAGTTCGACAAGGCCTACACCGAAGGCATCACCAAGCTGACCACCGCCGACGTGAACTACGCCGAAGCCCTGGGCTACCGCATCAAGCACCTCGGTGTGGCGCGCAGCACCCCGGCCGGTATCGAGCTGCGTGTGCACCCGACGCTGATCCCGGCCGACCGCCTGATCGCCAACGTCAATGGCGTGATGAACGCCGTGATGGTCAACGGTGATGCTGCCGGTTCGACCTTGTTCTACGGTGCCGGTGCCGGCATGGAGCCGACCGCTTCGTCGGTGATCGCCGACCTGGTGGACGTGGTTCGCGCCATGACCAGCGACCCGGAAAACCGCGTACCGCACCTGGCCTTCCAGCCGGACTCGCTGTCGGCCCATCCGATCCTGCCGATCGAGGCCTGCGAAAGTGCCTACTACCTGCGCATTCAGGCCAAGGATCACCCGGGCGTGCTCGCTCAGGTGGCCAGCATCCTGTCGGAGCGTGGCATCAATATTGAATCGATCATGCAGAAGGAAGTCGAAGAACAAGACGGCTTGGTGCCCATGATCCTGCTGACCCACCGTGTGCTGGAACAGCACATCAACGATGCCATCGCCGCGCTCGAAGCGTTGCAGGGCGTAGTTGGGCCGGTGGTGCGGATTCGCGTCGAACACCTGAACTAATCGTTTTGCGGCAAGGGCCCCACACGTTCGGCGGCCCTTGTTCAAGCATGCTCTAGAGGAGCCAGTCATGCGTTATATCAGCACCCGCGGCCAGGCACCGGCCCTGAATTTCGAAGACGTTTTGCTGGCCGGTCTGGCCACTGACGGCGGCCTGTATGTGCCGGAAAACCTGCCACGCTTCACCCACGAAGAAATCGCTTCCTGGGCCGGCCTGCCGTACCACGAGCTGGCGTTCCGGGTCATGCGCCCGTTCGTCACCGGCAGCATCCCCGATGCGGATTTCAAGAAGATCCTGGAAGAAACCTATGGCGTGTTTTCCCACAGCGCCATCGCCCCGTTGCGTCAACTGAACGGCAACGAATGGGTCCTGGAGCTGTTCCACGGCCCGACCCTGGCGTTCAAGGATTTCGCCCTGCAACTGCTGGGTCGCCTGTTGGACTACGTGTTGGAAAAACGCGGCGAGCGCGTGGTGATCATCGGCGCCACTTCCGGTGATACCGGCTCGGCGGCGATCGAAGGTTGCAAGCACTGCGAAAACGTCGACATCTTCATCCTGCACCCGCACAACCGCGTGTCGGAAGTGCAGCGTCGGCAGATGACCACGATCTTCGGCGAGAACATTCACAACATCGCCATCGAAGGCAACTTCGATGACTGCCAGGAAATGGTCAAGGCCAGCTTCGCCGACCAGAGCTTCCTCAAGGGCACGCGCCTGGTGGCGGTGAACTCGATCAACTGGGCGCGGATCATGGCCCAGATCGTCTACTACTTCCATGCGTCCCTGCAGTTGGGCGGCCCGGCGCGTTCGGTGTCGTTCTCGGTGCCAACCGGCAACTTCGGCGACATCTTCGCCGGTTACCTGGCGCGCAACATGGGCCTGCCGATCAACCAGTTGATCGTCGCCACCAACCGCAACGACATCCTGCACCGCTTCATGAGTGGCAACCAGTACGTCAAGGAAACCCTGCACGCCACGCTGTCGCCGTCGATGGACATCATGGTCTCGTCGAACTTCGAACGCCTGCTGTTCGACATGCACGGTCGCAACGGCGCGGCCCTGGCTGGCCTGATGGACAGCTTCAAGCAGGGTGGCGGCTTCAGCGTCGAGCAAGAGCGCTGGACCGAAACCCGCAAGCTGTTCGACTCCCTGGCCGTGGACGATGCACAAACCTGCGAGACCATTGCCGAAGTCTACGCCCAGACCGGCGAGCTGCTGGACCCGCACACCGCCATTGGCGTCAAGGCCGCGCGGGAATGCCGTCGCAGCCTGGACATCCCGATGGTGATTCTCGGCACCGCGCACCCGGTCAAATTCCCGGAAGCGGTAGAGAAGGCCGGTGTTGGCAAAGCGCTGGAATTGCCGCCGCACCTTACCGACCTGTTTGAGCGCGAGGAGCGTTGCACGGTGTTGGCCAATGACCTGAAAGCGGTGCAGGCGTTTGTCAGCCAGCATGGCAATCGCGGCAAGCCACTCTGAGCCAACGGCTTTACGTGGTGGCTCAAGCCCGTCCTCGTGACGGGCTTTTTCATTCTGGCGAGCCATACTTGCGCGGCGACCAACAAGAATAATCAAGGAAACCCAACCGGTGTATTTATCGACCCGCGCGTGTGTGTGGCTGACAGGTGTGCTGTTGCTTGTGCAGGGTTCGGCAAGCCTTGCGGCTGTCAGCCTGCCGTTCAAGCTGGTACCGGCGTTCATTGCCCTGGAGCCCATGCCCCTGACGGCCAGCGAGCAGCAATGGCTGGCGGCGCATCGGCCGTTGAGGGTGGGCATCTCGATTGATGACTATCAGCCGATTGATATCACCCGCGACCGCAATCGCTACCAGGGCATCAGCGCCGATTACCTGAGCCTGATCGGCGCGCGCCTGAATGCACCGATGCAAGTGCTGGGCTTCGCCGAACGGGCGCAGGCGGTGGAAGCTTTGCGTAACGGCACCATCGATATTCTCACCAGCGCCAACGGTTATGAGCGTGACGTACCGGGGCTGCGCTTTACCGACGATTACATGCCGGACCGTTCGGTGGTGGTTGTGCGCCGGGACGACACCACCCAGAACGAAGACCTCAATGACAAGAAGCTGGTGTTGCTGGACGGCTACGCCAACGTCAAGAACGTCCATCAAGCGTATCCCGGCAGCCACATCATGCTGGCGCCGAACCTCTACAGTGGCCTCGAAGCGCTGAAGCAAGGCGATGCCGATGCGTTTATCGGCAACGAAGTGATTGTGCGCGCCTACAAGTCTTTGCGGCCCTACCTGGGCTTGCAGATCAAGGTGGAAAGCCGCCTGGCGCCCATTGGTTTTGCCTTTGCCACACGGGAGGCCGACCCGTTGCTGGGAGCGATGATGGACCAGGCGCTGGCAAGTATCGATGACTCAGTGCGCCGGGAAATCCTCGCACGCTGGACCACCGGCCTGGGCGTCGGCATGGCCGCCGAGCGCATCGCCTTGTCGGCCCGGGAGCGGGCCTGGGTGCTCCAGCATCCCCATGTGGTGGTGGCGTCCCAGCAACTCTCGCCTTACGTATTCAAGGACAAGGACGGTCAATGGGTGGGGCTGAATGTGGACTTGCTCAACCGCATTTCACGCATGACTGGCCTGCAGTTCGTCATGGAGGATGTGACTTCCACGGCGCAAACCCTGGCGTTGCTGGAAACGGGCAGGGCGGACATGAACACCACCCTGGCCGAGAATCAGGAGCGCAAGGCATTCCTCAATTTCAGCCATGGTTTCGGGGGCTCAGGCTGGGTGTTTATCCAGCGCGCGGATGCGCCGCCAGTGGCCAGTTTGAGCGAGCTGTCAGGCAAGGTCCTGGCGCTGCCGGCGCGCCATGTCCTGGAGGGGTACATTCGTCGCGAGCACCCCGGGATCAAGCTGCACTCGGTGGATAACTACGCACAGGCCCGTGAGCTGGTAACGCAGGGCCGCGCGGCGGCGACTATCCAGAGTGAAGTGGAAGTGCAGAGTTACCCGGCCGATGAATTGCGCATCGGTCGCAGTGTCGAGGGCAAGTGGTCGGCCAATAGTCTCTCGGTGCGCAAGGATCAACCCGAGCTGCTGAGTATTTTGAACAAGGCCTTGGAGGCACTGCCGGTAGCGGAGTTGAGTGCCCTGCGTTTGCGTTGGCTGGGTACCGTGCCGGTCCCGGTGCCCGCCTGGCAACGGGTGCCACCGTGGGCGTATTGGACGGTCGCCATGGCGTTGCTGTTTGTGCTGGTGTCCCTGGTCTGGAACAGCCGGCTCAAGCGCCAGATTCGCCAACGCCTTCAAGCCGAGCAGCGGCTCAACGACCAGTTGGCATTCAAGCGCGCGTTGCTGGATGGCATGCCCAACCCGGTATTTGTGCGTGATCTGGAAGGACGCCTGGTGACCTGCAACACCCGCTATGAGCAACAGTTGAACACCCGGCGTGAGCAGATCCAGGGCCTGACGCTGATGGAAAGCGGATTGATGCCTGACGCAACGGCCGCGCGCCTGCACGCCGGCCATATGGAGCAGTTGGCGACCCAGCAGTCGCTGTTCGTCGACCGGCAACTGGAGTTCAACGGCGGGGCGTTTCATGTCTATCAGTGGACGGTGCCGTTCTTTGACGCCAAGGGCCAATTGCAAGGGTTGCTCGGTGGCTGGATCGACATCAACGAGCGCAAGATCCTGGAGCACCAACTGATGGATGCGCGCCAGGCTGCTGACGAAGCGAACTACGCGAAAAGTGCCTTTCTCTCGACCCTGAGCCATGAGATTCGTACACCGATGACTGCCATTATCGGTCTGCTTGAATTGGAGCAGGAGCGTGCCCTGGCCGAAGGCAAACCGGTGTCTGAAGCGCTGCGGGTAGCCCATCGCTCGGCGCGGGAATTGATTGCCTTGATGGGGGACAGCCTGGACCTGGCGAAGATTGAAGCCGGTCATCTGCAACTGGCGCCGCAGACCACTGACTTGAAAGCATTCTTTGAGGGCATACAGCGGCTGTTTGAAGCCATGGCGCAGAAAAAGGGCCTGCACTTGACTCTTTCCTTCGATCCCGCAGCGCAAGGGTACTACTGGTTCGACCCGCTGCGCCTGCGCCAGGTGATCCATAACCTGTTGGGCAATGCGATTAAATTCACCCAGCACGGCGAGGTTCGGGTCAGTGTCGCGCGCAAGCTCGACCAGGCGGGAGCTGAATACTTGCACATCTGCGTGGAGGACAGCGGCCTGGGTATCAGCATCGAGCAGCAGGCGCGGGTGTTCAAGCCGTTTATCCAGGTCAGCGCGCTGACGGCTGCGGAGCACGGTGGTACGGGGCTGGGCTTGAGCATCTGCCAGCAACTGGTGGAGTTGATGGGCGGCAGCATCACCTTGAGCAGTGTTGTGGGGCAGGGCACGGTGGTGTGCATCGAGCTGTACCTGGACCGGGTCAGCAGCGACGACGTGCCGGCGGCACCTGCGGTGTCGCCGCCCGTCGCCGGCCGCAGCCTGTCGGTGCTGGTGGTGGATGACCTGCCGGCCAACCGTCTGGTACTGGTTCAGCAGTTACAGTTCCTTGGCCATCAGGTGGTGGCCGTCGACTCCGCCGAGGCTGCCTTGCAGCATTGGCGCAACGAGGTGTTTGATCTGTTGGTCACCGACTGCAACATGCCGGGCATGTCCGGCTATGCCTTGAGCGAGGCCATCCGCCGGCTTGAAGCCCAGGAGCAACGGCCACGCCTGGCGCTGGTGGGGTGCACGGCGAATGCCCAGGATGACGAACAACAGCGCTGCCGGGAGGCGGGAATGGATGAACTGCTGGTCAAGCCCGTGACCCTTGAACACTGGACGCGCGTGCTCGCCCAGGTGGCGCCTTCGCGTTCTTTCAGTATCGAGACCCTGCGCACCATGACCCAGGCCGACGGACCGGTTTTGCAGCAGATGTTGCAGGAGCTGGCGAGGAGTCTTGAGCAGGAACAAAGCGTGATGACCGCCGCCATGGCGGACCACGATCAGGCCCGGCTGGTCGCCTCGTTGCACCGTCTGAAGGGCATATGCTGCCTGGTGGACGCGTTGTCGCTGGCCAAGGCCTGCGTGGCGCTGGAAGGTTGTATTCGGGAGCAGCGCCACGCTGAGTTTGAAAGGCATTGGTTAGCGCTGCGCGAAGCATTGATCGAGTTCCGGTGCGAGCTTGATGCCTGTCTGGATCAGTCCGAATAAGACATGTCCTATGGGGAAGGTGCGGGGTTTTGACTAGTCTGTGCACCCTCGCTTCTCCCCGGTAAAGTTTTCATGCGTTCCCTCAAAGTCCTGATCCTCGAAGATAACCCGTTCCAACTGATGGCCCTGCATCAGATGCTCAATGCCAACGGCGTATTCAATGTACGCACTGCCGAAACGGTTGACGCCGCTCGGCAGTCACTGGAGAGCAAGGGCGCGGTAGACATTGCGATTTGCGATCTGTACCTGGAGCAGGGCGATGGCCTGGAGCTGATCCGTGAACTGGCTGAACGTCGCCAGGCTCAGGTGTTGATCTTGTTGAGCAACGCCGAGCCCGAGGTGTTGGAGGGCGTGGCGAACATGGCGCGGCAGTTGGGGCTCAACGTGCTCGGCTGCTTGCCCAAGCCCGCATCGGCAAAGTTGATCGGGCAAGTCCTGACGGCGTGCCAGGAACGCCTGCGGCCCGGGCCGGCGGCGATGTCCTGGGAGCAGGTGCGCCAGTTGCTGGGTTTGAGCGACATCGAGGTGTTGCCACCTTCAGCCGATCTGAGCCAGGCGGTTATCGCACGCTGTGGCACGGTCTGGTATCAGCCTATCGTCAGCCAGGCCGGTGCGTTGCAAGGTGTTGAAGCGCTGGCGCGTTGGCAGCTGCCTGAAGGTGAGCTGTTGCTGCCTGACGAGTTTCTACCGGTGCTGGAGTTTGCCGGAATGGAAGAGGCGTTTACCTGGCACGTGTTGGAGCAAGCGCTGGGCCTGTCGGCACACGTCATGCGCGAGACCGGCCAAGCGCTGCCGGTGGCGGTGAATATCCCGGGGCGAATGCTGGAGCGCGCGCACTTTCCCCAGGTGCTGCAAGGCTTGCTGCAACTTCACGGCGTGCCCGCTCATGGCCTGACCCTGGAACTGGTTGAAACCTCGCGCTTGAACACCGACAGCGCCCACGTCACCGGCTTGCTGCGTTTGCGGATGATGGGGTGCAAGCTGTCCATTGGTGATTTCGGCGTGGGCGGCACCAGCCTGCAGCGCTTGCTGGAATTGCCCTTCAGCGAATTGAAGATCCCGCCGGCGTTTGCCAGCGGCATGGCCAGGGACGATCGCAAGGCAGCAGTGGTTGCCGGTGCCATGAGCATGGCGGGGCGACTGGGTGTGGGGGTGGTGGTGACCGGGGTTGAAAGTGCCGCCGATTATCACGCGGTGAGTGAGCTGGGGGCTGCGTGGTTGCAAGGCTGTTTTATCGCCCGGCCCATGGATGTCGAGGCGCTGAAACAGTGGATCGCGTTTCAGGCTAGGCCAGCCCGTGTTCCTGCACATAGATAAACAGCGCGGCGTCGTTGCTCAGGCCCAGCTTGCGCATGGCGCTGACTTTTTGCGCGCTGACGGTCTGCTTGCTGCGATGAAGATTCGCGGCGATCTCGCCTACCGTCAAGCCGCCGGCCAGCAGGCGGATGACTTCCAGTTCACGGGGTGACAGTTGATCCTGGGAGTGCACGCGCTCGACGCCTGCCAGGTTCAGTGACTGACTGATGGTCTGGGCCACATAACGTCGCTGCTGGCGCACCTGGCGGATCGCCTCAGGCAATTCGTCTGCGAGACTGGCCTTGCTCAGCAGGCCCAGGACGCCCAGCTCCAGGATGGCGTGGAACAGGCCAGCGTTGTTCAGCATGGTCACCACCACGATGGGCAGGGCCGGGTGATGCCGGCGCAGTTGCTCGATCAGGCGCAAGCCATCGGCCTGGGGCTCGGCGGGCATCATGAAGTCGGTGACCAGTACGTCGCAGGTGCAGTGTTGCAGTAGCTCGGCAAGGGCTTGGGGGGAATTGGCTTCACCGACGATGGTCAGCCGTTCGTCACGTTCCAGGACCGCCCGCAGACCGATGAGGAAAATCGGATGGTCGTCGGCGAGGACGATGCGCAATGGCTTGTCAGACGCTTCTTTCAATACAGGCTCCCGGGGTAATTTGGGGATTCTAGCCTGTTAACGCAGGAGAGGCTCTGAAGGTGCGGTTTTAGAAAGGGGTAAAAAAACGCCGCGTTCCCGTCCTTGGGTCAGCGGCGTTTTTCGTTTCTGGCAGGCCCGGTCGGGGCGATCGTTTATGCGAGTAATTTGTGCGCCAGGGCCATTATGGTGCCGATAGCCGTAAACATGCCCAGGACGATGCCCATGGGGTACCAGAAATTCTCACGGGTTATCTTGTGAGCTTCGGCGTTGAGTTTGCGCTGCTCTGCATAGATGCGTGATATATCTGCGTGAATCTTTTCCAGTGCAGCCTGCTCTTGGTTGTGTTCCAGCATCGCCTTTATCCTCCGAATCAGGGGCCTTTTGATATGCGCTTTGGTCTGCATGGCAGCATGATCAGCACTCACCGAGTATAGGATTCACCCTCGGTATCAGCGCCAAAACGGCAACTCATTGAGTAAGCAGTTATGTACTGCCGTTTTTTGGTTGTCATGTTGCAAGCGCATGCTGGACACGTCATCCCCCGCCAACCCTTGAAAGACGAAAAAGCGAACTTTCCTACGACACAAATAGTCACTTAGGATAGATGCAGCTCCCGTTTACACGATTGTTCCCGAACTATTGAGTGGTGATCGAGATGGAAAGTATCAGCCTATTGCTCGGTGAAGCACTGAGCCCTTATCAGGTCACGCTGACCACCTCGGGTGTGCAGGGCGAATGCCTGGTAACCGTAAAGAATCCGGCCGGTGCCATCGTGGTCGAACGTGAAGTCGACCAGGCGCAATTGACCGACAAGCGTGCGTTGGTGGATGTGGTGGACTGTTTGCACCGCGACCTGATGATTGCCGAAGGACGCCTGGAACCCTCGGTCATGGCGGCTCTGCGCAACGCGGCCCTGACTCGGCCGAACGCCTGCGCATGAAGATTTATTTTTGTTGGGAACCTTCCTACGGTAAGGCGAGTCAGACTTTGTAACAGCGAGACCAAGCATTGTGCTCCGGTGCTTGTGGCTCATTGTTACTGGTCTTTGTAGGCCCTTATTAACCCCGAGTTGTCTCCCCACTGCTCGGGGTTTCTTTTTGCCCGCGATTTGTCAGGGCCTCGGGGCATCCTGGAAAAACGTCGGGTTGTCTTGCAGGTATTGCTCACGCATGACCGGGTCGAGCCAAGAGGCGTAGGACTGCCGCAGTTGCTCCTGCGGGATCTCGCGCAGTACCTGATTGATGCGCTCGATAGCCTCGCGCCCTGCTGCTGTATCCGTGCAGCCGATATGGGTCAGTTGATAGGGCGGGGTGCCCTTGATGGGATAAAAGATCAGCTCCTGGGGATCGATGCCCTGTTGCAGCGCCTGATAGCGAACTTCTGCCCAGTAACCCAACACCGCCTCCAGCCGCTCCTTTCGCTGCATTTGCAGCAGACTGCCGAGGGCGTCATTGCCGTAGTGCGGTGCCAGCTTGTGATCACTGGCGTGCTTGAGCGCTTCATCGATAAGGGCGCCGTAACTGCGTTCGGCGATGATGCCAAGGCGCGCATCCCGGGCATTTAAAAACGCCTCCAGGTCAAACAGTCCATCCACCACAAATGGCGCCAGCGCTGCCCGCTGACTTTGGCGGATGGTCACCCCATTGCTCACCGTCGCAAAGGCCTGGGCGGAAAATACAACGGTTTTTGCGCGTTCTGCTGTCCGCAGCAGCGACGGGTCACACGTCAGCGTGTCTGGGTCGCGGAGCATTTGCATGCCACGGGCGCGGTTTACGTGGAGCGTCCTGTGTCGATACTCCGGCATATGCTCGGCGAGCATCGGCAGCAATTGGTCGAGGGCACCCTGGCCCTTTTGCGGGCCGTCGAAAATGGTCACGGGCGGCAGGTCACGCAGCAGCCAGGTCAAGGTCTCCTGAGCCTGGCTCGACAGCGGCCAAGCCCCGAGCAGTGAACCCAGGAGGCATAGACGAATGATGAAGCGCGGCGCCATCAGATCGCGCCATTCTCACGCAGGCGGGTAATGGCGGCTGCGTCGTAGCCCAACTCATTGAGCACCATTGCGTTGTGTTCACCCAACTGTGGTCCGACCCACTCACAACTGCCCGGTGTGTCCGACAGTTTGGGCACGATGCCGGGCATCTTGAAGTCCTTGCCGCCAGGGAGTTGGGCCTTGAGGAACATCTCGCGGGCGAGAAACTGCGGGTCTCCCAGCATGTCTTCGGCGCTGTAGATTCGGCTGGCGGGGACTTCGGCCTTGTTCAGCTGTTCCACCACTTGCTCCAGCGGCAGTGAGTTGACCCAGCGATCAATCACGCCGTACAGCTCATCGCGCCGACTGTCGCGGCCATCGTTGCTGGCCAGGGCGGGGTCATTGGCCAGGTCGTCCCGACCAATGGCCGACATGAACCGCTTGAAGATCGCATCGCCATTGGCGCCGATCTGCACATGCTTGCCATCCTGGCTGGTGTGGATCGAGGACGGCGTGATGCCGGGCATGATGTTGCCGGTGCGCTCGCGGATAAAGCCAAATACGTCGAACTCCGGGATCATGCTTTCCATCATCGCGAAGATCGCTTCATACAGCGCCACATCCACGACCTGGCCGAGCCCACCGTTCACTTCACGATGACGCAGGGCCATCAATGCCCCAATCACCGCCCACAAGGCCGCTATCGAGTCACCGATGGAAATTCCGGTGCGCACCGGCGGGCGGTCCTCGAAACCGGTGATGTAGCGCAGACCGCCCATCGACTCGCCCACCGCGCCAAACCCTGGCTGGTCCTTCATCGGCCCGGTCTGGCCAAAGCCCGAGAGGCGCACCATCACCAGTTTCGGGTTCAGGGCGTGCAGGGTTTCCCAGCTCAGGCCGAGCTTTTCCAGCACGCCAGGGCGAAAGTTCTCGATCAAAATGTCGGCGTCCGCCAACAGTTGCTTGAGGATCGCCAGGCCGTCCGGGTGTTTCAGGTTCAGGGTCAGGGATTTCTTGTTGCGCGCCTGCACAAACCACCACAGCGACGTACCTTCATACAGCTTGCGCCACTTGCGCAGCGGGTCGCCGCCATCCGGGGATTCGACCTTGATCACCTCGGCGCCGAACTCGGCACAGATGCGGGACGCGAACGGGCCGGCGATCAAGGTGCCAAGTTCGATGACTTTCAGGCCGGCAAGTGGTTTGGCGGTAAACGACATGAGGAACCTTTCGGGCAGGGCTGGGATGTGAGCCTTTTAACATAGGCGAGTCGCGCAGTGATAAGGATGATGCAGCGCAGGATTCGTTGAATCAGCTCACCATCGGTTAGACTTGCCGCCTTTCCCTGTCTCTAGAAGTCCGTTCATGGCCCAGCCGTCCACGACCTACAAGTTTGAACTCAACCTCACCGACCTTGATCGTTCGGTGTACGAGAGCGTCAAGCAGACCATCGCCCGCCACCCTTCGGAAACCGAAGAGCGCATGACCGTGCGTTTGCTGGCCTACGCCCTTTTCTACAACGAACAGTTGTCTTTTGGTCGTGGCCTGTCAGATGTAGACGAGCCAGCGTTGTGGGAAAAAAGTCTGGATGATCGCGTCCTGCACTGGATCGAAGTCGGCCAGCCGGATGCGGACCGTCTGACCTGGTGTTCCCGTCGTACCGAACGCACCACCTTGCTGGCCTATGGCAGCTTGCGCGTCTGGGAAGGCAAAGTGGTGCCGGTGGCGAAAACCCTGAAAAACGTGAGCATCGCCGCCGTACCCCAGGAAATCCTGGAAGTGCTGGCCAAGGACATGCCCCGGGTGATCAAGTGGGACGTGATGATCAGCGAAGGCACGATCTTCGTGACCGATGATCGTGGCCAGCACGAAGTCCAGCTGGAATGGCTGGCTGGCGAGCGCGGCTGAAACGTCGACAGGTCGAATGTGGGAGCTGTCGAGCTTCAGCGAGGCTGCGCTGCAGGCGCTGCGGTCTGACAGGTACACCGAGGTGATCCTGTCGCAGCCTCGCTGGGGCTCGACAGCTCCTACAAGGGATCACCGCTAATTTTCAACATTAAAGAGAAGCTTCCGTCACCCCATGCGTATTGATCCTCGCCCGTTGCCTGCCGTCCTGCCATTCCTCGGTGAATTGCCACCGTTGTTGACCCGTCTCTACGCCGCACGCGGGGTGCAATCGGAAGCCGAGCTGGATAAAAGCCTGGCGCGGCTGATTCCGTATCAGCAGCTCAAGGGCATCGATGCCGCCGTGGACCTGCTGGTGACGGCCCTGGAACAGCGCCAGCGGATCCTGATCGTGGGTGACTTCGACGCCGACGGCGCCACCGCCAGCACCGTGGGCACCCTGGGCCTGCGCTTGTTGGGTGCCGCCCATGTCGATTACCTGGTGCCCAACCGCTTTGAGTACGGCTACGGCCTGACCCCGGAAATCGTCGCCGTGGCCTTGCAGCGCGAGCCACAGCTGCTGATCACCGTGGACAACGGCATCTCCAGCGTCGAAGGCGTGGCGGCGGCGAAAGCGGCGGGGCTCAAGGTGTTGGTTACCGACCACCACTTGCCGGGCGACGAACTGCCGGCGGCGGATGCGATCGTCAACCCGAACCAGCCGGGCTGTGAATTCCCCAGCAAGGCCCTGGCCGGTGTAGGCGTGATCTTCTACGTGCTGATGGCCCTGCGCGCGCGTTTGCGCAGCCTTGGCTGGTACGAGAACAAGACGCAGCCGAACATCGGTGAACTGCTGGACCTGGTGGCCCTGGGCAGCGTGGCCGACGTGGTCCCGCTGGACGCCAACAATCGCATCCTGGTCTATCAAGGCCTGGAACGCATTCGTGCCGGTCGCGCTCGCCCGGGGATCAAGGCGATCCTCGAAGTGGCCAAGCGCGATCACGCCCGCATCACCTCCACCGACCTCGGGTTTATCCTCGGCCCGCGCCTGAACGCCGCCGGTCGCCTGGATGACATGAGCCTGGGCATCGAATGCCTGCTCACCTCGGATTTCGCCGCTGCCCGGGAAATGGCCGCGCAGCTGGACGGCATGAACCAGGACCGCAAATCCATCGAGCAAGGCATGCAGCGTGAGGCCCTGGCCCAGCTCAAGGACTTGCCGGTGGAATCGATGCCGTATGGCTTGTGCCTGTTCGACCCGGAATGGCACCAAGGCGTGATCGGCATCCTCGCCTCGCGGATGAAAGAGCGCTACTTCCGCCCGACCATCGCCTTTGCCGATGCCGGGGATGGCCTGCTCAAGGGCTCCGGGCGTTCCGTGCCGGGCTTTCATATCCGTGACGCGCTGGCCGTGGTGGCCAGCCAGCACCCAACGCTGATCGCCAAGTACGGCGGCCACGCCATGGCGGCGGGGCTGACCTTGCCCGAGGCCAACTTCCCACTGTTCGCCGAAGCCTTTGACGCCGAAGTGCGCCGCCAACTGCGTGAAGAAGACCTGACGGGCCGATTGCTGTCCGACGGCACCCTGGCGGTTGAAGAGTTTCACCTGGAACTGGCCCGCGCCCTGCGCAATGCCGGGCCTTGGGGCCAGCATTTCCCCGAGCCGTTGTTTCACGGGGTGTTCCAGTTGGTGGAGCAGCGTGTCGTTGGCGAGCGGCACCTGAAAGTGGTGCTCAAGAGCGAATGCGGTTCGGTGAAACTCGATGGCATCGCCTTCGGCATCGACCGCGAGATCTGGCCCAACCCGACCATTCGCTGGGTGGAACTGGCCTACAAGCTCGACGTGAACGAGTTCCGAGGCCAGGAAACCGTGCAACTGATGATCGCGCATATCGAGCCACGCTGAACCCTGTGCAATCCTCTGTTGTCGACTAGTCTCTAAGCACTGTGTGATCGGTCTTGTGACCTTGTCTTAATTTCAGCCCGCCGGGGACGGGTTTTTCGTCGACCTTTCAAACAGAACCCTGGAGCCTGCCCACTGCATAAAAGAGGTGCCCCATGAGTCTGCTGCTTGAACCCTATACCCTGCGCCAACTGACCCTGCTCAACCGCATCGCCGTGTCACCGATGTGCCAGTATTCCAGTGTCGATGGCCTGGCCAATGACTGGCACCTGGTGCACCTCGGCAGCCGTGCCGTCGGTGGCGCCGGGCTGATCTTTACCGAGGCCACCGCCGTGACCGCCGATGGCCGCATCACCGCCCAGGACCTGGGCCTGTGGAACGACGAACAGATCGAACCCCTGCAACGCATCACACGCTTCATCAACGCCCAGGGCGCGGTGGCTGGCATTCAACTGGCCCACGCCGGGCGCAAGGCCAGCACGCACCGGCCATGGATCGGCAAGCACGGCAGCGTCAAACCGGAAGACGGCGGTTGGGTGCCGGTGGGCCCATCACCGATTGCCTTCGATCCGCAGCACACTTCACCCAAGCAACTGGACGAAGGGCAGATCCAACAAGTGATCGCTGACTTTGTCGCTGCCGCCAAGCGTGCGTTGACCGCCGGTTTCAAAGTGGCGGAAATCCACGCAGCCCATGGCTACCTGCTGCATCAGTTCCTTTCGCCCCTGAGCAATCAACGTCAGGACCAGTACGGCGGCTCGTTCGAAAACCGCATCCGCCTGGTGCTGCAAGTGACCACGGCGGTGCGTGAAGCCTGGCCGCAAGAGCTGCCGCTGTTTGTGCGGGTCTCGGCCACCGATTGGGTCGAAGACGGCTGGAACCCGGATGAAACCGTCGAACTGGCGCGCCGTCTGAAAGACCTGGGCGTCGACCTGATTGACGTCTCCTCCGGCGGTACCGCGGCCAATGCGGAAATTCCTACCGGCCCCGGTTACCAGACCCGCTTCGCCGAACGTGTGCGTAAAGAGTCGGGGATTGCCACCGGCACCGTGGGCATGATTACCGAGCCCGCCCAGGCCGAACACATCCTGCGTACGTGCCAGGCCGATATCATCTTCCTCGCCCGCGAGCTGTTGCGTGACCCGTACTGGCCACTGCATGCCGACGATGACCTGGGTGGGCGCAAGGCGACTTGGCCGGCGCAGTATCAGCGGGCCACCCATCGCGACCAGCCGATTCATGAGTCGGATTTGCGGGATTGATCTGCACAGCAATCCTGGTAAACATAAAAGCCCGCCCTTGAACCGGCGGGTTTTTTATTGGCTTCAACACCGGAGGAACCCATGTTGCACCTGATCTGCGGCAAAATCGCATCCGGCAAATCGACCCTGACCCAGCAGTTGTCACAGGCTCCCCAGACGGTATTGATCAGCGAAGATGAGTGGCTGGCATGCCTTTATCCCGGACAGATCCAGGCGCTGGGCGACTACGTGCGCTGCACCGGCCACCTGCGCGATGCGTTGACAGCCCATATCATCTCTCTGCTCAAGGCTGGCATCTCGGTGGTGCTGGATTTTCCCGCCAACACCCTGGCCAGCCGTCGCTGGATGCGGTCTTTGTTCGAGGGCGCGGGCGCCGATCACCAATTGCATTACCTGGACGTGCCGGACGAGGTCTGCAAGGCGCGCCTGCGTGCACGTAATGCTGCCGGTACCCACGCGTTTGAAACCAGTGACGCCCAGTTCGACCTGATCACCGGCTATTTCGAAGCGCCAACGCCTGGGGAAGCCTTCAACCTTGTTCACCATCACTCCTCGGACGCACAGCATGTTGATCAAGCGTGACCTGGCCGAAAAAGACCTGCCGTTGCTGGCACTGATTGACCGTACCGAACGGGTCGATGAGTGCTATCGCGTGGAACACGGTGAGTTGCGGCTATATTCCGAGCACCACGACATGCACGGCTGGCCTGAAGGCGAAGCCGAGCAGGATGCCGTGGCCCTGCACGCGTGCCTGAAGCGCGGCGGCTGGCTGCATGGGGTGTTCGACGGCCAAACGTTGCTGGCTGCCGTGGTGGTGGACAACCGGGTTATCCACAACCAGGGCCTGCACATGCGCCAGCTCAAGTTTTTGCATGTGAGCCATGGTGCCCGTGGTCTGGGCCTGGGTGGCCAGCTGTTTGCCCTGGCCTGTGAGCACGCCCGCACGGCGGGGGCCGAGGCGCTCTACGTATCGGCCACCGAGTCGCGTAACACAGTGGAGTTCTATCTCCGGCACGGTTGCCACCTGCTCAAGCTGCCGGACCCCGAGCTGTATCAACAGGAACCGGACGACATCCACCTCTACCGGCCACTTGTGGGATAACGCTGTAGGTGACTGCCCTATAAGCATTTTTTTAAGTGATTGCTCTAAAAAAGTCCCACGTCCGGCAAGATAGTTTCTACGCTTACAGTAAGTCTGGTTTCTGGCCCAGGAAGTCGGCTTGATGAGCCTCGCGGGTCGAACTGCGGGATGAGGTTATGGGCAACCAGGAGCAGTTGATTGATACGAGGAGACAGTCCATGGCCAAGTCTTATGGTGTTGCGGGTGTTGTGTCGTCCTTTCTGGCCCGACGGATGTCGTTGCGTAGCCGGCGGTTGAGTTCGGACGAGGCGGAATTGCTGGAACAGTACCGCGCCCTGACCGAGAGTGATCAGGTGGCGATGCGGTACTTGATCGGGGCGATGAAGAGTATTTCGCGGTTTTGAAAGCGCCGAAGGGATGTTCCCACGCAAGCGTGGGAACATTCGGTATCAGGTGTACTTGCGCTTGTCTGGCGCGGGTGGGAAGTACTGGTACAGCCAGGTTTCGCTCAAGGTACGGTCCTGGGTGCGGATGAACAGCCGCAGTTCAACCGGCTCGACACTGTCGCTGGTCGGGTACCAATCAAACAGGATTCGATAACCCTTGATGGCATCCAGCACCAACACGCTGAAGTCTTTGACCTCGCCATGGGAGCACGTCACCACCGGCTCGATCCCGGTGCCTTCTGGCAGACGATCCAGCCCGCCGCCGTTGAAGTCCACCGCAAAGCGCCGCGCCCATACTTCAGGGTAATGCTCGCCCGGTGCCCAACCTTCGGTGAAGCCGCCCATGCCCGAACGGGTGGCATTGACCTTCGCCAGTGGTGTGCTGACCGGCGGCAGGGCGCTCCAGTACAGCTTGTAGCCGTAGTTCAGGGATTCACCGGCTGCCACGGGTTTCTTCGGGGTCCAGAAGGCCACGATGTTGTCCAGGGTCTCGCCGGTTGTAGGAATTTCCAGCAGGTCGATAGAGCCTTCGCCCCACGAGGTTGTAGGTTCTACCCACAGGCTTGGGCGCTTGCTGTACCAGTCCACGGTGTCCTGGTAGCTGGCGAACTCATGGTCGGTCTGCACCAGGCCGAAGCCTTTCGGGTCTTTGTCGGCAAACGCGTTGAATTGCAGGGTGGCCGGGTTGTTCAGCGGGCGGCAGATCCACTCGCCATTGCCGCGCCACATGGCCAGGCGATCCGAGTCGTGGATTTGCGGGTGGATGGTGTCGCACATCCGCCGCTCAACCGTGCCGCAGCTGAACATGCTGGTCATCGGCGCGATGCCCAGTTGTTCGATGGCGGTGCGCGCGTTGATGTGGGCGTCGATGCCCATCACCACTTGGTTGGCCTGGCAGTCGATATCGAAGCGGTAGGCACCGGTGGCGCTTGGCGAATCCAGCAGGGCGTAGACCACGAAGCGAGTGCTGTCCTTGTCCGGGGTTTCGAACCAGAACTTGGTGAAGTCCGGGAATTCCTCGCGCTTCTTCGCGTAAGTATCGATGGCCAGGCCGCGTGCGGAAAGGCCGTACTGGCCGGTGGAATCCACCGCGCGGAAGTAGCTGGCGCCGAGGAAGGACAGCACGTCATGGCGGTCCAGTTCCGGGGCCTTGAACAGCTTGAAGCCGGAGAAACCCAGGTCGCCGGTCAACTGCTTGGTGTCTACCGTGGTTTTTTCATAGTTGAACAGCGAAGGGCGGAAGTGCACCTCGCGGGCCTGACGGGTTTTCGGGTCGACGCTGTACATGCGCACCGGCGTCTTGAAGCCCATGCCGACGTGGAAGAACTGCACGTCCAGCTGGCCGTTCAATTCTTTCCACAGCGAATGCTTGCCGTCGTAGCCGATGGCATTGAAATTCTGCGGGGTCATGGTCGCCAGGGTCGGCGGCAATACCTGTTTGGTGTCCTGGTAGCGATTGCCGGCCAGTTGCTTGGCCTGAATCTTCAGCGCCTCGAAATCGAAGGCCTCAGCCTCGCCATCAGCGGCGCGATTGCCCGCCCAGGCTTGGGCGGCCAGCAGGCCACTGGCCGACAGACCGGTGTAAGCCGCAATGGCCATGGACGCTTTGAGCAAATTCCTGCGGTGCATAAATACAACCTGTCGTGAACAATCCCGCGCCGTTCCTGGCACGTGCTGGATCAAGGAAAACGGTTCGGACATGCCTTCGGCCAAACGCAACGGACATTAAACAGATGCCAAATAGCTTAAGCGGTTCGGTGCGGAAGGAAAAATGATTGATGGCGGGTTGATGGCGTTGCATGTGAAACAAGACGTTTCTGCGAAGCGTTGTGGCGCGGAGCGCCACGAGATGCATTCCCACGCAGAGCGTGGGAACGATCATTCACAGGGATTAGCCCACTTGCAGGCTGCGCTTGACGTTGTCGCCGGTGGCAAGGATCAGGTGCGCCTGGCGCAGGATTTGTTCGAGTGCATATCGTTTTAATTGAGGGGTAAGCGCGTTACATCTGGAAGCACTCTAGATCGGGGGTTTTTGGCACTTAGTTTTACGCTGGGGGCCTATTGGTCCTGTGAACCCTAGTTTCTGGAGGCTGTGAATGAATACCCGTGGATTGCTCGATCAACTGCTCAAATCCGGCCAGGACATGTTGCAGAACAAGGCTGGCGGGCAGCGCAAGTCAGATGACAAAGGTGCCCTTGGCAGTCTGCTGGGCGGCGGCGGGTTGGGTAGCTTGCTCGGCGGTGCCGGTGGTGGGGCCCTCGCGGCCGGTGCCATGGGGTTGTTGCTGGGTAACAAGAAAGCCCGCAAGTTTGGCGGTAAGGCGCTGACCTACGGTGGGTTGGCGGCGTTGGGGGTGATTGCCTACAAGGCGTATGGCAACTGGCAGGCGCAGCAGGCCAATGCGCCTCAGGGGGAGCCGCAGACCATTGATCGCCTGCCGCCGGCCCAGGTCGAGCAGCATAGCCAGGGGATTTTGAAGGCGCTGGTGGCCGCAGCCAAGGCTGACGGGCATGTGGATGAGCGGGAGCGGGCGTTGATCGAAGGGGAGTTTTTGAAGCTGGATAACGATCGTGAGTTGCAGCAGTGGTTGCATGCTGAGCTGAACAAGCCGCTGGATCCGGCAGATGTGGCTCGGGCTGCGAGCACTCCGGAGTTGGCTGCCGAGATGTATATCGCCAGTGTGATGTTGGTGGATGAGGAGAACTTCATGGAGAAGTCGTATCTCGATGAGTTGGCGCGGCAGCTTAAGTTGGAGCCTGGGTTGAAGGCTGAACTGGAGAAGCAGGTGCGGCAGGCTGTGGTGGGTTGATTGTGTACATATCCGTTATTTAGGTAACGGCGGCTTATGGTTCCGCTCTTACAGCGGCTCACTTTGGAAAAGCCGGAATGCCGGCCCAGCCCAAAGTAAGCAAAGGGCTCTGCCCCGCCTGTCGGCACCTCGCTAGGGCTCGGCGTTCCCTCACTCCGGCATTGCTCCGCGGGCCGCCGCGATGGGCCATCCATGGCCCAGCGCGGCTAAACCGGCGTCCTGCCGGTTTACCCGCTCCGCACTGCCTGCGTTCGGCCTCGGGCTTATTGGGGCAGTCAGATCAAGATCAAAAGCAAGAGCACAGCGGCCTCCCGGCCGGCTTGAGTGTTAAAAGCAAAAGCAAAAACCAGAGCGAAAACAAATCTGCTTTTCTGTGGGAGCGGGCTTGCTCGCGAAAAACCTGAGAGCGCCGCGTTCATCCAGAATGCCCGCGTCATCGTTAACGACCTTCGCGAGCAAGCCCGCTCCCACATTTTTTGGACCGTGCCCGCTTTAGCTTTTGATTTGGCTTCTAAACATTCAAGCCGGCCGGGAGGCCGCTGTGCTTTTGCTTTTGATCTTGATTTTGATCTTAGGCGCCCCGTTAAACCACGCTGGCCGAACGCAGGCTTTGGAGCGTGGGTAACCTGGCAGGACGCCAGGTTAGCCGTCCTGGGCCAGGGATGGCCCATGACGGCGGCCCACGGTCCAAAGCCGGAGTGAGGGCACACCGAGCCTAGGCGAGGTGCCGAGTGGTGGGGCAAGAGCGTTTTGCTTACTTTTGCGCTCTTCAAAAGTGAGCCGCTGTAAGAGCGGAACCATAAGCGGCCGTTACCGCAGCAACGGATATGCCCCCCCCAAGAAAACTTTCCCCCCGAGCGTGACCCAGATCCCACAACCCGTTGATTAATGATGGCACCCGCTCAGCTATACTCCCCTCCATTTGAATGGCCCTCGAGGAATTACTGTGAAGAACTGGACCTTGCGCCAACGGATATTGGCAAGCTTTGCGGTCATCATCGCGATCATGCTGCTGATGGTAGTGGTCTCGTATTCACGCCTGTTGAAGATCGAAGCTGGCGAAGAGTCAGTCCGCGACGACGCAGTCCCCGGGGTCTACCTCAGCTCGATGATCCGCAGCGCCTGGGTCGACAGTTACCTCGACACCCTCGACATCATCGGCCTGCGCAAAGACAAGACACTCACCGAAGCCGACAAGGCCGACTACAAGTCCTTCGAAGCGCGCATCATCACGCAGATGGCCAATTACAAGGCAACCATCAACGGCGCTGACGATCAGGCCGAGTTCGATAAATTCGAAGCCCTGCACCAGGCCTACAACAAGGCATTGGCCACCGTAACCGACAATCTGCAACGCAATGATGTCGCCGCCGCCCGCAAAGTGTTCGACGAAGAGCTGACCCCGACCTGGACCGCAGGCCGCAAGAAGCTCAACGACATCATTACCGAAAACAAAAACGTCGCCGATCGCGCCACCAACGCTATCGACGACGCGGTGTCCGCTGCAAAAATCAGCATGGGCGTCTCACTGATCCTCGCGATCCTCGCCGCCGGTCTCTGTGGCCTGCTGCTGATGCGCGCGATCATGGCGCCGATGAAACGCATCGTCGACATCCTCGAAGTCATGCGCACCGGTGACCTGAGCAAACGCCTGAACCTGGAACGCAAGGACGAATTCGGCGCGGTGGAAACCGGCTTCAACGACATGATGACCGAGCTCACTGCCCTGGTATCCCAGGCCCAACGCTCTTCGGTCCAGGTCACCACCTCGGTCACCGAGATTGCCGCCACCTCCAAGCAACAACAGGCCACCGCCACGGAAACCGCTGCGACCACTACAGAAATCGGCGCGACTTCCCGGGAAATCGCCGCCACGTCCAAGGACCTGGTCCGCACCATGACCGAAGTCTCCACCGCTGCCGACCAGGCCTCGGTAGCCGCCGGTTCCGGCCAGCAAGGCCTGGCACGCATGGAAGAAACCATGCACTCGGTGATGGGCGCGGCCGATCTGGTGAACGCCAAGCTGGCGATCCTCAATGAGAAGGCCGGCAACATCAACCAGGTGGTCGTGACCATCGTCAAGGTTGCCGACCAGACCAACCTGCTGTCCCTCAATGCCGCCATCGAGGCCGAGAAGGCCGGTGAATACGGTCGCGGGTTTGCCGTGGTGGCCACCGAAGTACGGCGCCTGGCCGATCAGACCGCCGTCGCCACTTATGACATCGAGCAGATGGTGCGCGAGATCCAGTCGGCGGTGTCGGCCGGGGTGATGGGTATGGACAAGTTCTCTGAAGAAGTGCGCCGTGGCATGTTCGAGGTGCAGCAAGTGGGCGAGCAGTTGTCGCAGATCATCCATCAGGTGCAGGCCCTGGCGCCGCGGGTGTTGATGGTCAACGAAGGCATGCAGGCCCAGGCCACCGGCGCGGAACAGATCAACCATGCGCTGGTGCAGTTGGGCGATGCCAGCAGCCAGACCGTAGAGTCCCTGCGCCAGGCCAGCTTTGCCATCGACGAGCTGAGCCAGGTCGCGGTCGGCCTGCGCAGCGGCGTGTCGCGTTTCAAAGTCTGATGAGCGACTTCGCGGCTAAACGCGGTGCCGTTGCGGCAGTGAAGAAAGCACTGTTCCTGGTGTTTCACATCGGCAATGAACGCTATGCCCTCAAGGCCACGGAAGTGGCCGAGGTACTGCCACGCTTGCCGCTCAAGCCGATTGCCCATGCGCCTGTGTGGGTCGCCGGGATCTTTGCCCATCGCGGGGCGATGGTGCCGGTGATCGACCTCAGTGCCCTGACCTTCGGCACGCCGGCGCAGGCGCGCACCAGTACACGTCTGGTGCTGGTCAATTATCAGCCGGATGCACTCATTCCGGCGCGCTGGCTGGGGCTGATCCTCGAACAAGCCACCGACACCTTGCGCTGTGATCCGGCAGAGTTCCAGCCTTACGGGTTGGACAACCGCGAAGCACCGTACCTGGGCCCGGTGCGTGAAGATGAGCACGGCTTGATGCAGTGGATTGGCGTGGCCGACCTGCTGACGGCTGATGTGCAGGCGCTGCTGTTTGCCGCCGGCGAGGAGGGTTGATGAGCAGTGATCAACGCTTCTTCGACTTCCTGAAAGAACGCATCGGCCTCGATGTGGCCTCGGTGGGCGAAGCGATCATCGAGCGTGCCGTGCGTCAACGCAGCCTGTCACTGAATGCGCAGACCGCAGATCAATACTGGCAGCAGTTGCTGGCCTCCACCGACGAACAGCAAGCGCTGATCGAAGCGGTGATCGTCCCCGAAACCTGGTTTTTCCGTTACCCCGAGTCTTTCGCCACTTTGGGCCGGCTGGCGGTCGCACGCTTGGCTGAAATCAAACACATGCGCGCCCTGCGGATCCTCAGCCTGCCATGTTCCACCGGCGAAGAACCCTATTCGATTGCCATGGCCTTGCTCGACGTCGGGCTGGCGCCGCATCAGTTCAAGGTTCAGGGCATGGACGTCAGCCCGCTGTCGGTGGAGCGCGCCCGCCGTGGGGTGTACGGCAAGAATTCGTTTCGCGGCCAGGACATCGAGTTCCGCGATCGCCACTTCACCGAGCAAACCGACGGCTACCGAATTGCCGACCGGGTACGTGAGCAAGTGCGCCTGCAAGTGGGCAACTTGCTGGACCCCACACTGCTGGCCAATGAGCCCAGCTACGATTTCGTGTTCTGCCGCAACCTGCTGATCTACTTCGACCAGCCCACCCAGAAGCAGGTGTTTGAAGTGCTCAAGGGCCTGACCCACGTCGACGGCGTGCTGTTTATCGGGCCTGCCGAAGGCAGCCTGCTGGGGCGCCTGGGCATGCGCTCGATGGGTGTGCCGCAGTCGTTTGCCTTCAGTCGCCACGCTGAACCTGCGCCGGAACCGGTATTTGTGCCGATGCCTGCGCCGATCCCCCAGCGCAGTGCCGCGCCTATCCCGACCAAGCCCCGGCCGTTCAGCACGATCAGCGCGCAACCCGTCGTTCCGATCAAACCGCCGCCCGCGCAGTCGGACGCTGCCGATCTGCTCAGTCAGATTGCAACCCTGGCCAATGAAGGCAAAAGCCTTGAGGCCCGTGCCGCCTGCGAGCGTTATCTGCAAACGCACCCGCCAGCAGCCCAGGTGTTTTACTGGCTGGGCCTGCTCAGCGATGTGGCCGGCAGCGCCCTGGAAGCCCAGGGTTATTATCGAAAAGCCTTGTACCTGGAACCCCAGCACCCGCAGGCTTTGATGCACCTGGCGGCGTTGCTCGAATCCCAGGGCGATGTCGCCGGCGCACGCCGTTTGCAGGCCCGTGCCGCCCGCAGTGAGCGTAAACAATGACCCTGGATACCGCGCTGAACCTGGCCCTGGCCGACACCCAAGCCATCGACGACTGCTGGAACCGTATCGGCATTCACGGCGACAAGTCTTGCCCGTTGCTGGCCGAACACATCCATTGTCGCAACTGCTCGGTGTATTCCGCCGCCGCCACGCGCCTGCTCGACCGCTACGCCTTGCAGCAGGACGATCATCGTCACGTAGCGGCGCCGGAAGTCGAAGGCGATGTGGTCACCCGTTCGCTGTTGATGTTCCGCCTCGGTGAAGAATGGCTGGGCATCGCCACCCGCTGTCTGGTGGAAGTGGCGCCGCTGCAACCGATTCACTCCTTGCCACATCAGCGTTCGCGCGCCCTGTTGGGCGTGGCCAATGTGCGCGGCGCGCTGGTGGCGTGCCTGTCCCTGGTGGAATTGCTCGGGCTGGACGACGCCAGCAACGGCCCCAGTGGCGGGCGAATCATGCCGCGCATGCTGATCATCGCGGCGCAGGACGGGCCGGTGGTGGTGCCGGTGGACGAAGTGGACGGCATCCATGCCATTGATGAACGCACCTTGAACGCGGCGTCTGCCTCGGGCACCCAGGCCAGCGCCCGCTATACCCAAGGCGTGTTGCAGTGGAAAGGCCGCAGCCTGCGCTGGCTGGACGAGGCGCAATTGTTGTCTGCCGTGACCCGGAGCCTCACATGACCCCCGACCAGATGCGCGACGCCTCGCTGCTGGAACTGTTCAGCCTGGAAGCAGACGCCCAGACCCAGGTGCTCAGCGCCGGCCTGCTGGCCCTGGAGCGCAACCCGACTCAGGCCGACCAGCTCGAAGCCTGCATGCGCGCCGCCCATTCCCTGAAGGGCGCGGCGCGGATTGTCGGGGTGGACGCCGGTGTCAGCGTCGCCCACGTGATGGAAGATTGCCTGGTCAGCGCCCAGGAAAGCCGGCTGTACCTGCTGCCGGAACATATCGACGCGCTGCTGCAAGGCACCGATTTGCTGATGCGCATCGCCACGCCGGGCAACACCGTGGGCGCGGCGGACATCGAGTCCTACGTGGCGCTGATGGAGCGTTTGCTCGACCCGTCGCAAAAAGTCGCGCCGCCCGTTGCGCCACCGCCAGCACCCGCGCCGGAACCTGAATTGTCGATGGAAGCGCTGCTGACCCTGCCGCCGGAGCCCGAACCCGCGCCGCCCGTCAGTGCCGAGCTGCCTCGCCAGAACAAGCGCATGACCGAAGGCGGCGAGCGGGTGCTGCGGGTCACCGCCGAACGCTTGAACAGCCTGTTGGACCTGTCCAGCAAATCCCTGGTGGAAACCCAGCGGCTCAAGCCTTACCTGGCCAGTTTGCAACGCCTCAAGCGCATCCAGAGCAACAGTGCCCGGGCTCTGGATAACCTCGACGGCCACCTCAAGACCGTCGACCTGAGCCTGGAAGCCCAGGAAGCCCTGGCCGACACCCGCCGCCTGTTGAGCGAGGCCCAGGCGTTGCTCGCGGAAAAAACCGCCGAAATCGATGAGTTCGGCTGGCAGGCCGGGCAGCGCGCCCAAGTCTTGTACGACACCGCGCTGGCATGCCGCATGCGACCGTTTGCCGACGTGCTGGCCGGGCAGGTGCGCATGGTGCGTGACCTCGGCCGCAGCCTCGGCAAACAGGTGCGCCTGGAAATCGAAGGCGAGAAGACCCAGGTCGACCGCGACGTACTGGAAAAGCTTGAAGCGCCGCTGACTCATTTATTACGCAATGCCGTCGACCACGGCATCGAAATGCCCGAGCAACGCTTGTTGGCCGGCAAACCCGCCGAAGGCTTGATCCGCCTGCGAGCGTCCCACCAGGCGGGCCTGCTGGTGCTGGAACTGAGTGACGACGGCAACGGTGTCGACCTGGAGCGCCTGCGGGGCACCATCGTCGACCGGCATTTGTCGCCGCTGGAAACCGCCCTGCGCCTGAGCGAAGAGGAACTGCTGACGTTCCTGTTCCTGCCGGGGTTCAGCCTGCGGGACAAAGTCACCGAGGTTTCCGGGCGCGGGGTCGGTCTGGATGCGGTGCAGCATATGGTTCGCCAGTTGCGCGGCGCGGTGGTGCTGGAGCAAACGGCGGGGCAGGGCAGTCGCTTCCATCTTGAAGTGCCGTTGACCCTGTCGGTGGTGCGCAGCCTGGTGGTGGAAGTCGGCGAAGAGGCCTACGCCTTCCCGCTGGCCCACATCGAACGCATGTGTGACCTGGCCCCCGACGACATCGTGCAACTGGAAGGTCGCCAGCATTTCTGGCACGAAGGCCGGCATGTCGGCCTGGTCGCCGCCAGCCAGTTGCTGCAGCGCCCGCCCGGGCAGGGCAATCAGGAAACCCTCAAGGTCGTGGTGATCCGCGAGCGCGATGCCGTCTACGGGATTGCCGTGGAGCGTTTTATCGGCGAGCGCACGCTGGTGGTGCTGCCCCTGGATGCCCGGTTGGGCAAGGTCCAGGACATCTCCGCCGGTGCCCTGCTCGATGACGGCTCGGTGGTGTTGATCGTCGACGTTGAAGACATGCTGCGTTCAGTGGACAAGCTGCTCAATACCGGTCGTCTGGAGCGCATCGCCCGGCGTACCCAGCAAACCCAGGAAGCAGCGCGCAAGCGTATTCTGGTGGTGGATGACTCACTGACCGTGCGCGAGCTGCAACGCAAACTGTTACTTAATCGCGGTTACGAAGTTGCCGTGGCGGTCGATGGCATGGATGGCTGGAACGCGCTGCGCTCCGAAGACTTCGACCTGTTGATCACTGACATTGATATGCCTCGCATGGATGGTATTGAATTGGTCACACTCTTGCGCCGTGATACTCGCCTGCAATCCCTGCCGGTGATGGTTGTTTCCTACAAAGATCGGGAAGAAGACCGCCGCCGTGGACTGGACGCCGGCGCCGACTATTATCTAGCCAAGGCCAGCTTCCATGACGACGCGTTGTTGGACGCGGTGGTGGAGCTGATTGGAGGAGCCCGGGCATGAGGATTGCGATCGTCAATGACATGCCCATGGCTGTGGAAGCCTTGCGCCGGGCGCTGAGTCTTGAGCCGGCCCATGAAGTGGTGTGGGTCGCCAACAATGGCCTGGAGGCGGTGCAGCGCTGCGCCGAGCTGACGCCGGACCTGATTCTGATGGACCTGATCATGCCGGTGATGGACGGCGTGGAAGCCACCCGGCAGATCATGGCCGAGAGCCCTTGTGCGATTCTTATCGTCACTGTCGACCGGCAGGCCAACGTCAGCCGTGTGTTTGAAGCCATGGGTCATGGCGCCCTGGATGTGGTCGACACCCCAGCGCTGGGTGTGGGTAACCCGAAGGACGCCGCGGCGCCGCTGTTGCGCAAGATCCTCAACATCGGCTGGCTGATCGGCCAGCGTGGCAGCCGCGTGCGGGCCGAACCTGCGCCCCAGCGCACCATGGGCAAACGCCAGAGCCTGGTGGCCATTGGTTCGTCCGCCGGTGGCCCGGCTGCCCTGGAATCCCTGCTCAAGGGCTTGCCCCGGGACTTTTCGCCGGCCATTGTGCTGGTGCAGCATGTGGACCAGGTGTTCGCCGCCGGCATGGCCGAATGGCTGAGCAGCGCCTCTGGCCTGCCGGTACGCCTGGCCCGGGAAGGCGAGCCGCCCCAAAGTGGTGTCGTGTTGCTGGCGGGCACCAACCATCATATTCGGCTGCTGAAGAACGGCACGCTGGCCTATACCGCAGAGCCGGTGAACGAGATTTATCGGCCGTCCATCGACGTGTTTTTCGAGAGCGTCGCCAGCCACTGGAATGGCGATGCCGTCGGCGTGTTGCTGACGGGGATGGGGCGTGATGGCGCCCAGGGACTTAAACTGATGCGTCAGCAAGGCTACCTGACCATCGCGCAGGACCAGCAAAGCTGTGCTGTTTACGGCATGCCCAAAGCGGCAGCGGCGATCGACGCGGCTGTTGAAATTCGCCCATTGGACAGAATTGCGCCACGATTGCTGGAAGTATTCGCAAAATGACCGATATCACACGCTGTCCTGGCCTGCAGGTAGTAATTCAGGTGACCGTAAATGAATGATTTACAGCTCGACGACTTCAAGACCGACGAAAACGCCGCCATGGTGTTGCTCGTCGACGACCAGGCCATGATCGGCGAAGCCGTACGCCGGGGCCTGGCCCATGAAGACAACATCGACTTCCATTTCTGCGCCGACCCGCACCAGGCCATTGCCCAGGCGATCCGTATCAAGCCGACGGTGATCCTGCAGGACCTGGTGATGCCGGGGCTCGACGGCCTGACCCTGGTGCGTGAATACCGTAATCACCCGGCGACGCAGAACATCCCGATCATCGTGCTTTCCACCAAGGAAGACCCGCTGATCAAGAGCGCGGCGTTTGCCGCCGGCGCCAACGATTACCTGGTCAAGCTGCCGGATAACATCGAGCTGGTGGCGCGCATCCGTTACCACTCGCGCTCCTACATGACCTTGTTGCAGCGGGACGCGGCCTACCGGGCGCTGCGGGTCAGCCAACAACAGTTGCTGGACACCAACCTGGTGCTGCAACGGCTGATGAACTCCGATGGCCTGACCGGCCTGTCCAATCGCCGGCACTTCGACGAATACCTGGAACTGGAGTGGCGCCGAGCCATGCGTGACCAGACCCAACTGTCTCTGCTGATGATCGACGTAGACTTCTTCAAGACCTACAACGACAGCTTCGGCCACCTGGAGGGCGACGAGGCCTTGCGCAAGGTGGCTGCGACCATTCGTGATGCCAGCAGCCGTCCTTCGGATTTGCCGGCGCGTTACGGCGGTGAAGAGTTTGCCCTGGTGCTGCCGAACACCTCGCCGGGCGGTGCGCGGCTGGTGGCCGAGAAACTGCGCCAGGCGGTGGCGGGCCTGAAAATCCCGCACATAGCCCCGGCGGACGGCTCGAGCCTGACCATCAGTATTGGCCTGGCGACCATGACCCCATTGCAGGGTACCGATTGCCGGCAGTTGATCTCGGCGGCGGACAAAGGCTTGTACCTGGCCAAGCACAATGGGCGTAATCAGGTGGGGATCGAGTAACGACGGCAAAACGCTGGTTGTCGGGAGAGCGCTTGCCGTGGCGAGGGAGCTTACTGTGGCGAGGGAGCTTGCTCCCGCTGGGCTGCGAAGCAGCCCCTAGATCATCACCACGTACCGCCTGAAACACCACAGTCACATTGCAAGGGGCTGCTGCGCAGCCCAGCGGGAGCAAGCTCCCTCGCCACAGGGTTCTCTTGAACTCGCATTTGCTGATGCACCCCGCCTTTTCGGCCAAGCGGGCTGCCGTTCCCGCCCGTTTGTCGTTATACTCGTCGGCTTTCAAAAGTTCGCCAACGAGTGCTGCCCGCCATGGAAATCAACCCGATCCTTAACACCATCAAGGACCTGTCCGAGCGCTCCGAAACTATTCGGGGGTATCTTTGACTACGATCAAAAGCATGAGCGTCTGACCGAAGTCAATCGCGAGCTTGAAGATCCTGCTGTCTGGAACAAACCTGAATACGCCCAGGAACTGGGCCGCGAGCGCGCTGCGCTGGCGCAGATCGTTGAAACCCTCGACGAATTGAACACCGGCCTGGCCGATTGCCGCGACCTGCTGGACATGGCCGTCGAAGAAGACGACGAAGGCGCAGCGGGCGATGTCGTCGCCGAGCTGGCCCGTCTCGAGGAAAACCTCGCCAAGCTTGAATTCCGCCGCATGTTCAGCCACGAAATGGACCCGAACAACGCCTACCTGGATATCCAGGCCGGTTCCGGCGGCACCGAAGCCCAGGACTGGGCCAACATCCTGTTGCGCATGTACCTGCGCTGGGCTGACAAACGCGGTTTCGACGCCACCATCATGGAGCTGTCGGCCGGTGAAGTCGCTGGTATCAAGGGCGCGACCGTGCACATCAAGGGCGAATACGCCTTTGGCTGGCTGCGGACCGAGATCGGCGTGCACCGTCTGGTGCGCAAGAGCCCGTTCGACTCCGGCAACCGTCGCCACACCTCATTCTCCGCCGTTTTCGTCTCGCCAGAGATCGACGACAAGGTGGAAATCGAGATCAACCCGGCAGACCTGCGCATCGACACCTACCGTTCCTCCGGTGCCGGTGGTCAGCACGTAAACACCACCGACTCGGCCGTACGGATTACCCACGTACCGACCAACACCGTGGTCAGTTGCCAGAACGAACGTTCCCAGCACGCGAACAAGGACACCGCCATGAAAATGCTGCGGGCCAAGTTGTACGAGCAGGAAATGCAGAAACGTAACGCCGCGTCCCAGGCGCTGGAAGACACCAAGTCGGATATCGGCTGGGGTCACCAGATCCGTTCGTATGTGCTCGATGCTTCGCGGATCAAGGATCTGCGGACCAACATCGAACGCAGCGACTGCGACAAGGTGCTCGACGGCGATATCGACGAATACCTGGAAGCCAGCCTGAAATCTGGCCTGTAAAGACTCTGTAGGAGCCGGCTTGCCGGCGATCCCCGGCCGCAGGCCGGGGGCAACGAACCTGTGATGGAATTTCAAAAGACATGAGCGACCAACAACTCGACCCGCAAGCCCTGCAACAGGAAGAAAACTCCCTGATCGCCCTGCGCAAGGAAAAGCTTGCTGCCGAGCGCGCCAAGGGCAATGCCTTCCCCAACGACTTCCGCCGCGAAAACTACTGCGATGCCTTGCAGAAACAGTACGCGGACAAGACCAAGGAAGAGCTGGCAGAGGCTGCGATCCCGGTCAAGGTGGCAGGTCGCATCATGCTCAACCGTGGCTCGTTCATGGTGATCCAGGACATGACCGGTCGCATTCAGGTCTACGTCAACCGTAAAACCCTGTCTGAAGAAACCCTGGCCTCGGTGAAAACCTGGGACATGGGCGACATCATTGCCGCCGAAGGCACCCTGGCCCGTTCGGGCAAGGGCGACCTGTACGTTGAAATGACCAGCGTGCGCCTGCTGACCAAGTCGCTGCGCCCGCTGCCGGACAAGCACCACGGCCTGACCGACACCGAACAGCGCTACCGCCAGCGCTACGTTGACCTGATCGTCAACGAAGACGTGCGCCAGACGTTCCGCGTGCGCTCGCAAGTGATCGCCCACATCCGCAGCTTCCTGATGGCGCGTGACTTCCTGGAAGTGGAAACGCCGATGCTGCAAACCATCCCCGGTGGTGCTGCAGCCAAGCCTTTCGAAACCCACCACAATGCGCTGGACCTGGAAATGTTCCTGCGTATCGCGCCGGAGCTGTACCTCAAGCGCCTGGTGGTCGGCGGCTTCGAGAAGGTGTTCGAGATCAACCGCAACTTCCGTAACGAAGGCGTTTCGACCCGTCACAACCCTGAATTCACCATGTTGGAGTTCTACCAGGCCTACGCCGACTACGAAGACAACATGGACCTGACCGAAGAACTGTTCCGCGAACTCGCGCAGTTGGTCCTGGGTTCCACCGACGTGCCGTACGGCGACAAGGTATTCCACTTCGGCGAGCCGTTCGTGCGCCTGTCGGTGTTCGATTCGATCCTCAAGTACAACCCTGAGCTGACCGCTGACGACCTGACCGACATCGACAAGGCCCGCGCCATCGCCAAGAAAGCCGGCGCCAAGGTGCTGGGCTTTGAAGGCCTGGGCAAATTGCAGGTGATGATTTTCGAAGAGCTGGTCGAGCACAAGCTGGAACAGCCGCACTTCATTACCCAGTACCCGTTCGAAGTGTCGCCACTGGCCCGTCGCAACGATGACAACCCGAACGTCACCGACCGTTTCGAGCTGTTCATCGGCGGCCGTGAAATCGCCAATGCCTACTCCGAGCTGAACGACGCAGAAGACCAGGCCGAGCGCTTCATGGCCCAGGTGGCCGACAAGGACGCTGGCGACGACGAGGCGATGCACTACGACGCCGACTTCGTTCGCGCCCTGGAATACGGCATGCCGCCAACGGCCGGTGAAGGGATCGGCATCGACCGGTTGGTGATGTTGTTGACCAACTCGCCGTCGATCCGTGACGTGATCTTGTTCCCGCACATGCGGCCACAAGCGTAACCGTAGCGAAATCCGAAGCCGCCTTTTATAAGGCGGCTTTTTTATGTGGCGTATTTAAGCGTCAAGCTAACAGCGCCAGATGATCGTCCCCACGCTCGGCGGGGGAACGCAGCCCGTGACGCTCCGCGTCACCCTGAAAGGAAGATCCGTCGTGAACCGCGTAATGGCTCAAAAGGGTGCCGCCGGCATTGCCGCTGCCGTGGCTGAAAGTGTTCAGTACCAGGGCCGTAAGGCCAGTCGCCGGGGCAGTGAGCAACGCCGGCAGGACATTCTCGATGCGGCGATGCGCATCGTGGTGCGTGAAGGCGTGCGCGCTGTGCGTCATCGTGCGGTGGCGGCAGAGGCCGGCGTGCCATTATCGGCCACTACCTATTACTTCAAGGACATCGACGACCTGCTCACCGACACCTTCGCCCAATACGTGGAGCGCAGCGCGGCGTTCATGGGCAAGTTGTGGGTGCGTAACGAAGGGCTGCTGCGAGAGATGGTCGCTTACGGCGACGGCAGCCCGCAGTCCCGCTCGCAACTGGCCGACGACATCGCGCGCCTGACCGCCGATTACGTACAGCGCCAATTGCTCAACCGCCGCGAGCACTTGATGGCCGAGCAGGCGTTTCGCCAGGAGGCGCTGCTGAACCCGCGCCTGGCCGAGTTGGTGCGCTCCCACCAGCAAATCCTGTTGCAGGGCACTTGCCAGTTTTTCCAGGTATTGGGTTCGCGCGAACCGCAACAGGATGCCAAAGTGTTGACGGCGATTATCGGTCGGATGGAATATCAGGGCCTGCTGGGCGGTGCAGAGCCTCTGACCAGCGACGAAATGCTTGAGATCCTCAAGCGTTACATGCATTTGGTGTTGGCTTCGGTCTGACACTGGGGAGTGTCCAATGAAAGCCTGGCGTGTCGTTGTGATCGCCTTGTCGTTCCTGTTGCTCAGCGGTTGCCTGGTGACGTTCAAGGACCCGTTGCCGGCCAGCGAGGCGGCGCCTGATGGCCTGATTGGCAGATGGGCCAGCAAAAATGCCTGGGGCGAGCCCCTCAACCTGCAAATCAGCCGTGTGGGCAAACATCGCTACAAAGCCGTGAGCTACCCTAAAGCCAAGCCGGGCCAGCGGGATGAATACCTGTTCACGGTTTCCCGCCATGGCAGCCGCTGGTATTTGTCGGCACCGCTGCCGGCCAAGTTTGGCGGGCATTTCATCCTGGCAGGCTTCGAGCTCAACGATGAACACGAATTGGTGGTCTACAACCTCGACCTGGACCAGATCCACCAGGCTGTCGGCCAGAAAGTCCTTGGCGGCAGCACTGTCGAAACCGTCGAAGGCGACGGCGTATTGATCAACAGCCCCATGGCCCAGGTGTTTGCCTACCTGGATGACCCGGCCAATGCCGACGTGTTCGTCGAAGCCGTGCGCTACCAGCGCGCGAGCAAATAACGTTTAAAGAGGAAGTACCGGGTGGACGATTACCAGCAGACGATACGCACCTTGTCCGATCGCATTGTGCTGGCGCAAACACCGATTCGCGTCCTCGACGCCGTGAAGTGGGACGAGAATATTCGCCAGGGATTTCTCAAAGCCAAGGGCAAGGAAATGCCGGCGGTGGACCGTGATTACTACCTGAATCGGCCACTGTCGTTCGATTCCAGCGCGGTGAAGCTGGAGTTCCAGAACATCGAGCGTGACATCACCCGCCAGCTGGGCCAGTTCAACCCGGTCGGGCAGATCATGCGGCGCATGTGCAAGGAATACCGCATGGTGGTGCGCATGCTCGAAGCCCGTGGCACCGAGGATTTCGGCCTGATTTCCCAGGAGCTGTATGGCGCGGCCTCCGATGCGTTCCATGCCGGTGACCCGACCCTGGCCGACCTCGGCCTGATGATGTCCGACTATCTGAATAACATCGATGGCCGCGGCGACCTCAAGGACGAAGCCAAGACCCTGACCGCCAAAGACGCCGTCGGCCTGCTGCAAAGCCGCCTGAACAAGGTATTCGGCGAGGCCGAGGAAACCATTCGGGTGTTCGAGTCTGACGGCATCGTGGCCGACGCAGCGGCAGGTGCCGACTACATCAAGATCCGCGCCGACGCGATGTTCAACGACCGCGACGTGCGTGCCCTGGAGGTCCATGAAGGCCTGGTGCATGTGGGCACCACCCTCAATGGCCAGAACCAGCCGATCTGCACCTTTCTGTCCAAGGGCCCGCCCTCGTCGACGGTGACCCAGGAAGGCCTGGCGATCCTGATGGAAATCATCACCTTCGCCTCCTACCCCAGCCGCCTGCGCAAGCTGACCAACCGTACCCGCGCCATTCATATGGTGGAGCAGGGTGCCGATTTCCTGCAGGTGTTCGAATTCTTCCGCGAGCAGGGCTTTGAAATGGCGGAAAGCTACGGCAACGCCAGCCGGGTTTTCCGTGGGTCGACGCCTACGGGTCTGCCGTTTACCAAGGATTTGTCCTACTTGAAGGGCTTTATCATGGTTTACAACTACATTCAGTTGGCCGTGCGCAAAGGCAAACTGGAGCAAGTGCCGCTGCTGTTCTGCGGCAAGACCACCCTGGAAGACATGCGCACCCTGCGCCAACTGGTGGATGAAGGCCTGGTGGTACCCCCCAAATACCTGCCGGATCAGTTCCGTGACATGAATGCGTTGGCGGCGTGGATGTGTTTCTCCAACTTCCTCAACCATTTGAGCCTGGACCGGATCGAGGCGGATTACTCCAATATCCTTTAACGATATCTCTGAAGGAACTCAGTCAAAAGGTGGGAGCGGGCTTGCTCGCGAATGCGGTGTATCAGCAACAGATGTGTTTACTGAACCACCGCATTCGCGAGCAAGCCCGCTCCCACCTTTGATCTCCATAGGTCTTAGGATCGTTTCAAACCCACTCACGAGGCTTCAACGGATGAGAATCCTCGGCATTCTTTGCCTGTTACTGACCCTGAACGGCTGCAGCTCCTTATTGTTCTATCCGGAGCGCGGCTTGCCGTTCACCCCGGAAAAGGCGCACCTGCAATACCGTGACGTCACATTAACCACCGCCGATGGCCTCAAGCTGCACGCCTGGTGGCTGCCGGCCAAGGCCGGTGTGCCGCTCAAGGGCACGGTGCTGCACCTGCACGGCAACGGCGGCAACCTCGCCTGGCACCTCGGTGGCAGTTGGTGGCTGCCGGAGCAGGGCTATCAAGTGTTGCTGGTGGACTATCGCGGTTACGGCCTGTCCGAAGGTGAAGCTTCGCTGCCGGCGGTTTACCAGGACATCGACGCCGCCTTCAACTGGATCGACAACGCCCCCGAAACTCAGGGCCAACCGTTGATCGTGCTGGGTCAAAGCCTGGGCGGTGCGCTGGTGGTGCACTATCTGGCGGCGCATCCCGAACGTCAGCCGCAACTCAAGGCACTGGTGCTGGACGGTGTGCCGGCCAGTTATCGTGACGTAGGACAATTCGCCCTCAGCACCTCCTGGCTAACATGGCCGTTCCAGGTACCGTTGTCGTGGCTGGTGCCGGATGCCGACAGTGCGATTAACGCCATGCCCCGGTTGACCGGGGTGCCGAAGTTGTTGTTCCACAGCCTCGATGATCCGATCGTGCCGCTGTCCAACGGCATCCGCCTGTATCAAGCTGCGCCGCCACCGAGGGTGCTGCAACTGACCCGGGGTGGTCACGTGCAGACCTTTGCCGACAAGACCTGGCAAACCGTGATGCTGCGCTACCTCGACGACCCACAGCACTTCAACGGGCTGCGCCGCCTGGGGGAAATCCCCAATTACCCGACGGCCCCGAATTCCAACGCAGAGAGCCCGCAATGAGCGAAGAACGCAACATGATCCCCCTGATCCTCACCGGCATCGGCACCATCATCGGCACCGTCGGCTGCCTGTGGTACTACGGTTATTTGCATTTCGCCAAGCCTGAGGATGCATTGCTGCTCAGCGACTTCACCATGCTCAAGACCGTGCCGGGCGAGGACTACAAGATCTCCCTGACCCCGGCTGCCCAAGTGGCGCAGTGCGTTGATGGCGTGCTGGTGCTATTTGATACCGAACAGAAAGGCTTGACCGGCGTACTGGTCAACAGCAAGAAACAGGCGGTGCGTTGCATGGGGCAGGAAACGCCACAATTGGAACAGTAGTACGAATGAAGTGGGAAAGATCTGGAACCGTTTTAAGTGGGTTACCACAGATTCTGCACTGGCCAGCGGCGCTGTTCAGTTATATCTGCTACTTATTTTGGAGTCAGTCATATGACAAGTCCCATCTCGAGCAACACACCTTCTTCCAGTATTGCGGGTGCGGGAGGAGATAATTCGCGCATTCAGCAATTGGAGCAACAAATTCAGAAACTGCAGGACCAAGTTTCCCAAGGGGGCGGTGGCGCGCAGGGGGCGGGGGGCGGCGAAGGCCTTGAGGCGTTGATCAAGAAACTGCTGCAAGAGCTGGCACAACTTAAAGGTCAGGGTGCTCAACAGCAGGGCGGAGACCAGGGCGGTGATAACAAGATAAACGCTGTGTCGGAAAACAACCCGGCGCAAGCAACCTTCTGATCCCCATGTTCTTGAAGCGCGCTAAGACCTCGTGATTCTTGGGGCTGCCAATAAAAGAATCCCGTCAATTGGCGGGATTCTTCATGCAGCTACAAACGGTCGGTCGGCGACGGCATGGGCAGCGTGCTGTTACGGACTAGTTCGTGACAGGACTCTCTGGAACCGTATTGCCTAAGAAACCACAGAAAGCGATGTAACTTGCACAGAGTGGGGCGAGAAGGTGGATATTCCTCTAATAACCAGAATGGCGGCCATCGTCTGGGCGCATAAAGAGCTGGACATGCGAGACGCTGAGGATCAAAAACTCAAGCGACTGATGGACAAGCTGCCGGCCGAGGATACAAACCGCCCGGTCCAATTCGACAAGACCAAAAAAAACCCACCGTGAGGTGGGTTTTCTTATCCAGCATCAATCGATCAGTTGGCCATCGAAGAACGTGGCTTGACCGGCTGGTTGTCGTTGGAGATGGTCACTTCAACGCGGCGGTTCATGGCACGGCCCGAAACGCTGCCGTTATCGGCAACCGGGTATTCCTTGCCATAACCCTGGGTCACGATGCGCGAGATATCCACGCCTTGCTGAGCCAGTGCGCGCTGTACGGAAGCGGCGCGGCGCTCGGACAGGCTCTGGTTGTAAGAGTCGGAACCGGTGCTGTCGGTGTAGCCTTCGACAATCACTTTACGGTCCGGGTTATCACGCAGGAACTGCGCCAGCTTGGTGATGTTCACCAGGCCGCTCGACTTCAGGTCCGACTTGTTGGTAGCGAACAGCACGTCACCAAAGGTCACCAGCGTACCGCGATCAGTCTGCTTGGCGTTCAAGCTGTCTTGCAGTTGCTTGATCTGCGCGTCACGGGCTTCCAGCAGGGCGCGGGCACGTTCGTCGCCGGCGTTTTTCAGCTTGGCTTCGGACTCACGCAGGACGATGGTGTCCTTGGCCACTTCAACGCGCTGGTTGGTCAGGTAGGCCAGTTGGTCGACCTTCTTCTGGTCTTCCTTGTCGCGGTAGGCCTTGTCAGCCTTGTCCAGCCACTCGCTGGCGTCTTTGGTTTCCAGCGCCGCTACTTTAGTAGCCTGCGGGTTGGCTTGCAGGGCCGAGAAGTTGGTCCGAGCGTTTTCCAGGTTCGCGTTCGGCGGGGTGGAGCACGCCGCCAGAGCAACGCTCATCGCCAGCAGGGCAGGGATCATCAATTGTTTACGCATAGTCGTGTCGTCCTTTCAATTCGGTTTCGGGTGCAAAGCAATCAGAGGTAACGGCTTATTGCTGCGGCTTGATAACAGCCGGACGCATGCCTTCCTGACGCAGCTCCTGAACAGCTTTCTGGGAATCCTTCACAGCCTGTTCGGCCTTGGCAGCCTGGGCTTTACGCTCTGCTACGCGAGCGTCCCACTCGGCTTGTTCGGCCAGGCGACGGGCCTCGTCGTAGTTCTTGTCGTGCATGGCGATTTCAGCTTGCTTCAGTTTGTCCTGGGCAGACTTCATCTCCACGGCTGCGAACTCGGTACCGCCGGCGCTGACAGCGCTGTTCACCGCAGATTGGGTAACAGCGTATTGCTCGGTCGGCGGGTTGCCGGCGCAGCCAGCCAGTACGAAGCTGGTGCCGATTGCCAGCGCGGCCAATTTAAGCCCGCGCAGGTGGTTAAACGAGGTTTTGGCAGTGCTGGTCTTCATCGTCTTCAACTCCATTAGGTAACTCCTGAAAAACATCAAATCCATCTCCGGCTTGCAGTGTCTGCGGGGCCCGGCGGTTAGCTCAGGACGCCTATTCAAACGGCTGTTCCAAGTGATGGCTTACTGGCTGTGACCGGAGGCTTTTTTGAATAGTTCAGCGAAGATGGCGATTTGCCTAAAAAAATATCTGACTGAACGGTCAGCGTTTAAAAGTTGGAACTTTTGCACTGCGCAGCGGTATCCAGGGCCTATGGGAGGCCCTGAATACGGGGGGTTAAGGGTTTTGAAGCGGAGGTTTACTAGTGTTTCTGCTTGTCGGACTGAGCTGACAGATCGTGCAGATAACGCCGTGACAGCGTGAGAAACCGTGGGGTTGGGCCGACGTCTTCGTACAGCGGATCGCCTTCCTCATCGGTGGCAATCACCTGCTTGCCCTTGATATAGGGAAAGCTCGCTTCCAGCTCTTCGAGGGCGGCACCGATCAACTCGCCGAGCAGTTCCTCGGTATGGCGTTTGGGGTACATCTCGGAGATCGCCGCCAGCCTGGCAGCGGCTTCCACGTCCAGATGGATGGCGTATTCGGTTTTGGTCAGGCGACCCTTGGCGTTTTCTTCCCAATGCTGGGCCAGTTCTCGGATTTTCATGGCAACCTCAATGGAGCCCACGGTACGCGGGCGATGATGAGTGACCAGCCGGCCAGCGCGGATAACGCTGCGGCTTACTGTTGAGACTAGCTGCAACTCACAAGGTTTAAAGTTCCTTGTAAGACGTCGCCGTGGGCGGCACTCTTGAGGATCAAAGCGTCCCGGATTTTCTGCTGGAGATTGGCTGATGAGCGATATCGATGCACGTTTGCGTGAGGATGTTCACCTGCTGGGTGAGCTGTTGGGCAACACGATTCGAGAGCAGTACGGCGATGAATTCCTCGACAAGATCGAGCAGATCCGCAAAGGCGCCAAGGCCGACCGCCGTGGCGCGGCCTCGGAGCAGGTGGCCGGCGAAGAGCTGAGTGCCAGCCTCAATCAACTGAAAGAAGATGAGCTGCTGCCGGTGGCGCGGGCCTTCAACCAGTTTCTCAACCTGGCCAACATCGCTGAGCAGTACCAGTTGATCCACCGTCGCGATGAATCAACGCCTGCGCCGTTTGAGTCGCGGGTGCTGCCGGAACTGCTGGCGCGCTTGCAGAGTGAAGGGCACAGCAGCGAATCCCTGGCGCGCCAGTTGGGCCGGCTGGAAATCGAGCTGGTGCTTACCGCTCACCCCACCGAAGTCGCCCGCCGCACCCTGATCCAGAAATACGACGCCATCGCCGCACAACTGGCCCTGCAGGATCACCGCGACCTCACCACCGCCGAGCGCGAGCAGATCCGCAATCGCCTGCAACGCCTGATCGCCGAAGCCTGGCACACCGAAGAAATCCGCCGCACCCGGCCCACGCCTGTGGACGAAGCCAAGTGGGGCTTTGCGGTGATCGAGCATTCGTTGTGGCACGCCATCCCGAATTATTTGCGCAAGGCTGATCATGCCTTGCATGCGGCTACCGGTTTGCGCCTGCCCCTGGAAGCCGCGCCGATTCGCTTCGCTTCCTGGATGGGCGGCGACCGCGACGGCAACCCCAACGTCACCGCCCCGGTCACCCGCGAAGTGTTGCTGCTCGCGCGCTGGATGGCCGCTGACCTGTACTTGCGCGATATCGATCACCTGGCGTCCGAGCTGTCGATGCAACAAGCCAGCCCGGCATTGCAGGCCAAGGTGGGTGACAGCGTCGAACCTTACCGGGCGTTGCTCAAGCAATTGCGTGAGCGGCTGCGCGCCACACGCCAATGGGCCCACACCTCGTTGACCAGCACCACGCCGGCGCCCGCCGATGTGCTGCAAAACAACCGCGACCTGCTCGAGCCTTTGCAACTGTGCTACGAGTCGCTGCATAGCTGCGGCATGGGCGTGATTGCCGACGGCCCGCTGTTGGATTGCCTGCGTCGGGCGGTGACATTTGGCCTGTTCCTGGTACGCCTCGACGTACGGCAGGACTCCACCCGCCACTGCGCGGCCATGACCGAAATCACCGATTACCTGGGCCTTGGCCGTTACGAGGATTGGGACGAGGAGGCGCGCATCAGTTTCCTGATGAAGGAACTGGCCAACCGTCGCCCCTTGTTGCCGGGTTACTTCAAACCCTCGGCGGACACCGCCGAAGTGCTGAACACCTGCAAGGAAATCGCCGCCGCACCTGCTGCGTCCCTGGGTTCCTACGTCATCTCCATGGCCGGCGCCGCGTCGGATGTGTTGGCTGTGCAGCTGCTGCTCAAGGAGTCCGGCGTACAACGACCGATGCGCGTGGTGCCGTTGTTCGAGACCCTGGCTGACCTGGACAACGCAGGCCCGGTGATCGAAAAACTGCTGCTGTTGCCGGGTTATCGCGCCCGTCTGCAAGGCCCGCAGGAAGTCATGATCGGCTACTCGGATTCGGCCAAGGACGCGGGCACTACCGCCGCCGCCTGGGCGCAATACCGGGCCCAGGAACAGTTGGTGGAAATCTGCCGCGAACAACAAGTCGAACTGCTGCTGTTCCACGGTCGCGGCGGCACCGTTGGCCGTGGCGGCGGCCCGGCTCACGCGGCGATTCTGTCGCAGCCACCGGGTTCGGTCGCGGGGCGTTTCCGCACTACCGAACAAGGCGAGATGATCCGCTTCAAGTTCGGCCTGCCGGACATCGCCGAGCAAAACCTCAACCTGTACCTGGCAGCGGTGCTGGAGGCGACCTTGCTGCCACCGCCACCACCGGAACCGGCGTGGCGCCACTTGATGGACGAATTGGCCGCCGACGGTGTCAGTGCTTACCGCGCCGTGGTGCGGGAAAATCCGCAATTTGTCGAGTATTTCCGCCAGTCCACGCCGGAGCAGGAGTTGGGCCGCTTGCCGTTGGGCAGTCGCCCGGCCAAGCGCCGGGCCGGCGGTATCGAAAGCCTGCGGGCGATCCCGTGGATCTTCGGCTGGACTCAGACACGCCTGATGCTGCCGGCCTGGCTCGGCTGGGAAGCGGCGTTGAGCAAGGCCCTGGAGCGCGGTGAAGGCGAGTTGCTGGGGCAGATGCGCGAGCAGTGGCCGTTCTTCCGTACGCGCATCGATATGCTGGAAATGGTGCTGGCCAAGGCCGACGCCGACATCGCCCGCCTGTATGACGAGCGTCTGGTGCAGCCCGATCTGCTGCCATTGGGGGCGCACTTACGCGACCTATTGTCGCAGGCGTGCAGCGTGGTGCTTGGCCTGACTGGCCAGTCTCAACTGCTGGCCCACAGCCCCGATACCCTGGAGTTCATCCGCCTGCGCAACACCTACCTGGACCCGTTGCACCTGCTGCAGGCCGAATTACTGGCCCGATCACGGCAACAGGAAGCGGCACAGGACAGCCCTCTGGAACAGGCGCTGCTGGTGTCTGTGGCCGGTATTGCCGCTGGTCTGCGCAACACCGGCTGACATTTATGGCGTGTTCTCAATAGCTTGCAGATACATCGCGCCGGTCGCCGTCAAAAAGGCGACCGGCGTTTTGCTGTCAGGGTTGTACCTGCCTATAAAGCCAGCGCGGCGCGGGTTTCTCCTACTTTCGGCGGCTTGTGTGGTTTGGGCCTGCTGTGTATCTTGATCAGCCTTTGGCCGTTTGTGCGGCCTGGACCCAAAATTTCCGAGATTGGCCCCATGCGGCGAATCCGAGCGTCATCTTTATAAAAAATTGAGGAGCACATCGATGCGCGTCATTCTGCTGGGAGCTCCCGGGGCCGGTAAAGGTACTCAGGCAAAGTTCATCACTGAAAAATTCGGCATTCCACAAATCTCCACCGGCGACATGCTGCGCGCGGCCGTCAAGGCTGGCACCGAGCTGGGCCTGATCGCCAAGAGCGTGATGGACAGCGGCGGCCTGGTCTCCGATGACTTGATCATCAACCTGGTCAAGGAACGCATCAGCCAGGACGACTGCAAGAACGGTTTCCTGTTCGACGGTTTTCCGCGCACCATTCCCCAGGCTGAAGCCTTGGTGAAGGCCGGCGTCGAGCTGGACAACGTGGTGGAAATCGCCGTTGAAGACGAAGAGATCGTGCAGCGTATTGCCGGTCGTCGTGTTCACGAAGCCTCGGGCCGCGTCTACCACATCGTCTACAACCCGCCGAAAGTGGCTGGCAAGGATGATGTCACCGGCGAAGAACTGGTGCAGCGTAAAGACGATACCGAAGACACCGTGCGCCATCGCCTGTCGGTCTACCATTCCCAGACCAAGCCGCTGGTGGACTTCTACCAGAAACTCTCGGCCGCCCAGGGCAAGCCGAAGTACAGCCACATCGAAGGTGTGGGTTCGGTTGAAGCCATCACTGGCAAGGTACTGGAAGCGCTGATCTGATCGTTCATCCGCTTGATTGACAACGGCCCGCTTGCGGGCCGTTGTTGTTTATACTGACGCACTTTTTTTCAACGTGGATGCATACACCGATGAGCACCTTGCTGGCCCTGGACACCGCGACTGAAGCTTGCTCCGTTGCCCTGCTGCACGATGGCAAGGTCACAAGCCACTACGAGGTGATCCCGCGCCTGCACGCGCAGAAGCTGTTGCCGATGATCAAGCAGCTGTTGCTGGACGCGGGCACCACCTTGTCGGCGGTGGACGCCATCGCATTCGGGCGTGGCCCGGGTGCGTTCACCGGTGTGCGCATCGCTATTGGTGTGGTCCAGGGCCTGGCGTTTGCGCTGGAGCGTCCGGTGTTGCCGGTGTCCAACCTGGCGGTGCTGGCGCAGCGGGCATTTCGCGAACACGGCGCCAACCAGGTCGCGGCGGCCATCGATGCGCGCATGGATGAAGTGTATTGGGGCTGCTACCGCGAAACCGCTGGCGAAATGCGCCTGGTGGGGGCTGAAGCTGTGCTGTCGCCGGAAACGGCGGCTTTGCCGGATGATGCCAGCGGCGACTGGTTCGGGGCCGGCACTGGCTGGGGCTATGGCGAGCGCATTGGCGTGACGCTTGCCGGCCAGGATGCCGCAATGTTGCCCCATGCCGAAGACCTGCTGGCCCTTGCACGCTTTGCCTGGGAGCGGGGCGAGGCGATTCCGGCGGACCAGGCAGCCCCTGTGTACCTGCGGGATAAAGTGGCGCAGACCAAGGCTGAACGCGGCATTATTTGACGTCAAAAATGCGGGCAAATTCAGGCAAAAATCGCCAATCGTCAGAATTTGCCCGCGTTTTTAAACCTTTTACCAATTATGTGTTCTAGTTATCACCAGAGCATTTGCGCGCCATGGAAAGCGCCACTAAAATGCCATCACCGATACCGAGTTCGCATGTATGCGCATAGACGGCTTTTCATCACAGTCCTACCCCCTCAAGCGTAAGCCTCGCAAGGCGAACGTGACGGTAGACGACTCCGTCGAAGACTCGCCCGACTTTGTTGAAATCCAGTCCGATACCTCCGTTGTTTCAACGCGCTCCCAAGCGTCCGGCGGTGCACGCACCAGCGGTGTTCCTGCCCGCCAGCAAGACATGGTCTTCCCGCGCTCCATGAGCAAAAACGTCGCCAATGCCCTGGCCAGCTACCTGACCACTGCCGGCTTTGTCGAATGGGATATGGAAGTGCTGGGCCTCGATATCCATATCTGATGCTGTTGCCTTATTACCTTGGTTGTCCGTCCTGGAGTGAAAACGCCTGGCGCGACTACCTGTATCCCGCCGACGCCCGTTCCAGCGATTACCTCGCCCTGTATTCCCACGTCTTCAACGCCGTTGAGGGCAACACCACGTTCTATGCCCGTCCTTCCGTCGCCACCGTGCAGCGCTGGGCTGAAATCATGCCCGAACATTTTCGCTTCACCGCCAAGTTTCCGGGTGACATCAGCCACAGCGGCAACCTGATTGAGCAGTTGCCGGCGGCGGAGAGTTTTCTTGGCTTGATGAGCCCGCTGGGCGAGCGAATTTCGCCATTGTGGCTGCAACTGCCGGCCAGTTTTACCCCGCAGCGCCTGGGCGAACTGGCGGGTTTTATTGACGGCGTGGAGCGACCGTTGGCGGTGGAAGTGCGTCACTTGGAGTTTTTCGCCAAGGGCGACGCCGAGCGCAGTCTCAACCGCTTGCTGCGCGACCGCGGTGTTGAGCGCATCTGCCTGGACCCGCGTGCGCTGTTCAGTTGCACGTCCACCTCGGCAGCCGTGCTGCATGCCCAATCGAAAAAGCCCAAGGTGCCGCCTCGCCCGGCGGCGCTGACGCAGTTTCCGCAAGTGCGCTTTATTGGCCATCCGGAGCTGGAAGCCAATGACCCGTTCCTGGTGCCCTGGATTGAAAAGGTCGCCGGCTGGATCGAAGAGGGTCGCACGCCCTATGTCTTTCTCCACACCTCTGACAATCGCCTGGCCGCCCAACTGGCTTTGCGCTTTCACGAAAAGCTGATGGTGCGTTTGCCCGGCTTGCCGGCCTTGCCGCAGATTCATCGAGAACCCGAAGCGGAGCAACTGGGGTTACTCTAAGGCTCCTTTTCCCGACAGGAGTCAGTCATGGATGCCCAAACCCTTCGCGCCGAAACCTTCAAGGCCCTGCATGAGCGTGACCGTGCCTTCGTGATGCCCAATCCGTGGGATGCCGGCTCCGCAAAAATGCTCGCCAGCCTGGGTTTCGAAGCCCTGGCCACCACCAGCGCCGGCTTCGCCTTCAGCCTCGGCCGCCCGGATGCCGAAGGGGCGCTGTCCCTGGAGGACACCTTGGGCAACGCCGGGATGATCGTCCAGGCCACCTCGCTGCCCGTCGCCGCCGACCTGGAAAACGGGTTCAGCGATACGCCCCAAGGCTGCGCCGAGACCATCCTGCGCGCCGCAGCGACTGGCATTGTCGGTGGCTCCATCGAAGACGCCACCGGGATTGCCGTCGACCCGATCTATCCCTTTGACTTGTCTGTCGAGCGCGTCGAAGCCGCGGTCGCCGCTGCCCGCAGCTTGCCATTTCCCTTCACCCTGACCGCCCGCGCGGAAAACCTCCTGCATGGCCGGCTGGACTTGCCCGACACGATCCGCCGCCTCCAGGCCTACGCCGAAGCCGGTGCCGATGTGCTGTATGCGCCGGCCCTGCGCAGTGCCGAGGAAGTGTTGGCCGTGGTGAAGGCGGTCGCGCCAAAACCGGTGAATATCTTGATGTCGGGCGCCCTGAAACTCAGCGTGGCGCAGTTGAGCGAGCTGGGTGTCAAACGCATCAGCGTCGGCTCGGCCATGGCCCTGGCGGCTTATGGGGAGTTCTTCAGGGCGGCCCGGGAGGTTCATGAACTGGGGACGTTTACCTTTACCGAACGCTCGATGCCGTTCAGCCAGGCCAATCAACTGTTCAAGGGTTGAGGGACCGTGCGTTTCTTCAACGTGCTGGGAGTGTTGCTCGTGTTGGCGGGCGGTCTGTTTGTCGGCGTGTGGCGAGGCTGGGTGCCGCTGCCCGATGACTGGAACCCGTGGGCACCGCTGGACGTACGCGCAAGCCCGAACCTGTTGACCCGGTTCAAGCTTGGGCGCCTGCAGGATGACCCTGCGCTGTGTGACCAGGTGCTGAAAACCTCCGGGCTGCGGATCACCCATCAGGCAGACAGCCCTGCCGATGCCGCCTGCCCGCTGCGCAATACCTTGCGGGTTCAAGGCGCTGATGTCGGCTTGAGCAGCAGCTTTCTCGCCAGTTGTCCGCTGGCCGTGGCGTTCGCCCTGTTCGAGCGCCACAGCCTGCAACCGGCGGCCCAGGCGGTGTTTGGCCAGGCGGTGACACGGGTCGATCATCTCGGCAGCTTTGCCTGTCGCAACATCTACAACCGGGCCGATGGGCGCCTCAGCCAGCACGCGTCGGCCAACGCCCTGGACATTGCCGGGTTTCGCCTGGCGGACGGGCGCACCATCAGCGTGCTCAAGGATTGGCCGGGTGACGGCGAAAGTGCGCGTTTCCTGCGGCAGGCACGCGACGGCGCCTGCAAGGATTTCAACGTGGTGTTGAGCCCGGATTACAACGCCGCCCACCGAAACCACTTTCATCTCGACATGGGGCGTTGGTGGGTGTGTCGCTGAGCGTCAGGCTGCCAGGCGCAGGTTGTGGATAATCAGCGGGCGAGCCCAGCGGCTGTCGAAGTCCAGGGCTTTCTGTTGCTCAACCAGCTCTTCTGCCGGGAATGGCGGCGGTGGCGGTGGCAGCAGGTCCAGTTCGAATTCGGCAATCGGCAAATGCAGTGGGCGTGGCTGAGGCGCCGGGCCAGGCACGGGCAGCGGTTGGCCGGCGGTCAGCACGATAGGGCGCACCCAACCGCTTTCGAAGTTCTGCTGCTTTTGCTGGGCGAGCACTTCTTCCGCCGGGTACGGAGGCGGGGCCGGTGGCAGCAACTCCAATTCGAATTCGGCGATCGGCAGGAACAGCGGCTCGGGCGGGGCGATCTCGGTGTCTTTCACGTCACACGCGCGTTGGGTGACGATCTGCGACAGCAGGTCACTGCCTTCACTGGGTTCAACCGATGGATCTACCGGGATTGCCACGGACTTGGCGAGCGCGCCGGGCGTGTCGCCGAGCTGTTCGGCCAATGCCTGGGCGAAGAAGTCCTGCCACACATGACTGACCCCGGCCAGCGCTTGGGTATTGCGCAGGCCGAAGTGGTTGTGGGTCGGCAGTACACCGGTAAATAGCGAAGGAATGTCTGACATTTCTCTCGATCGTCGCTCAGCTCTGGCAAAATGCCTGATCCTTTTTTTTATCGGCCGCTTTTCGCCGATCCTTAATATTTTTGAGCGTAGTCACCGATGAGCGAACAACCAGCGGCCAGCCGCATTCGGGTCGAGGCCTTGGCCGAAGGTTTTCAGGCCCGCGCCCAGCACTGGGCCGAGCAGCTTGGGTTGCCTTTGCAGCTGGATGAGGCGGACTTTGCCTTGCAGGTGGGGGAGCAGGGGCTGCAGTTGCAACAACTGGGGCCTGACGCGCCTGGGCCGGTGCGGGTGGATTTTGTGGAGGGTGGTGCGGCGCACCGGCGTTTGTACGGTGGTGGCAGCGGGCAGATGATTGCCAAGGCGGTGGGCGTGGCGCAGGGCGTGCGGCCGCGGGTGTTGGACGCTACGGCGGGGTTGGGTAAGGATGCTTTCGTACTGGCCAGTTTGGGGTGCGAGATGAGTCTGGTTGAGCGTCAGCCGTTGATTGGGGCGTTGCTGGAGGATGGTCTGGCGCGCGGGGCCGAGGATTTTGAGGTGGCGCCGATTGTGGCGCGGATGAGGTTGCTCAAGGGTAATTCGATTGAGGTGATGCGCAGTTGGGAGGGGGAGCCGCCTCAGGTGATTTATCTGGATCCGATGTTTCCTCATCGGGAGAAGACTGCGTTGGTGAAGAAGGAGATGCGGTTGTTTCGGCCCTTGGTGGGGGATGATCCGGATGCGCCGGCGTTGTTGGCGGCGGCGTTGGCTTTGGCCAGCCATCGGGTGGTGGTTAAGCGGCCGCGTAAGGCGCCTTGCATTGAGGGGGTGAAGCCGAGTCATGCGTTGGATGGGAAGTCCAGTCGGTATGATATTTATCCGAAGAAGGCGTTGAAGTCCTGAGGGTTGAGTACATATCCGTTGCTGCGGTAACGGCCACTTATGGTTCCGCTCTTACAGCGGGTCACTTTTGGCAAACGCCCCAAAAGTAACCAAAAGGTCTTTGCCCCACCACTCGGTGCCTCGCCTAGGCTCGGCATGCCCGCACTCCGGCCCGGTTCCGCGGGCCGCCGCGACGGGCCATCCATGGCCCGGCGCGGCTAAATCGGCATCCCTGCCGATTTACCCGCTCCACCGTGCCTACTTGCGGCCATCGTGGTTGACGGGGCCCGCAGATCAAGATCAAAAGCAGATCAAGATCAAAGGCACGCAGCCTCGCTGGCGCTCGACAGCTGCTACGGTCGGGGTGGCTCTGCTTTTCTGTGGGAGCGGGCTTGCTCGCGAAAAACCTGAGAGCGCCGCGTTCATTCAGAATGCCCGCGTCATCGTTAACGACCTTCGCGAGCAAGCCCGCTCCCACATTTTTTGGACCGTGCCCGCTTTAGATTTTGATTTTGGCTTTTGCTCTTCAACACTCAAGCCGGCCGGTAGGCCGCTGTGCTCTTGCTTTTGATTTTGATCTTGATCTTAGGCGCCCCGTTAAACCACGCTGGCCGAACGCAGGCTTTGGAGCGTGGGTAACCCGGCAGGACGCCGGGTTAGCCGCGCTGGGCCAAGGATGGCCCATCGCGGCGGCCCACGGTCCAAAGCCGGAGTGAGGGCACACCGAGCCTAGGCGAGGTGCCGAGTGGTGGGGCAAGAGCGTTTTGCTTACTTTTGCGCTCTTCAAAAGTGAGCCGCTGTAAGAGCGGAACCCTAAGTGGCCGTTACCTAAATAACGGATATGTACTCAGTTCAAAAAGCCCGATAAGCCCGCATAAACAACCCCACAACCTCCTGCACATGCTCCTCGGCCGCCTCAGCGCTCAGTTGCCCCCCACACCCATACAACAAACAAAAATTCGCCGTCCCCTTGAGCAAACAGAAAAAATGCTCCGCCGCGGTGAACGGCTTGGCAATACGCAATGCGCCACTCTGGTCGATCTTACAAAGCAGCCGCTCCATCCCCTGCAACATACGCATCGGCCCAGCTTCGAAAAAGATCTGCGACAACTTCGGATCCTGACTCCCGGAAGTCATCATCAACCGATGCAAATTCACCGACTCCTCGCTGTTGATCAGCACATGAAACCCGCGCGCGATATTAAGCAGTACCTTCTCCACCGGCATACCTTCGGGCAGCTCGAAATACATCACCGGTAACTGCTCTTCGCACTTGGCGACCACCGCCGCCGAGAACAGCGTCTCCTTGTCGGTGAAATGGCTGTACACCGTCAGCTTCGACACCCCGGCCTCCACCGCCACCGCATCCATGCTGGTACTGGCATACCCATTACTCAAAAACAGGATTTTCGCCGCATCGAGGATCGCCTGGCGTTTTGCCATGTCCTTGGGACGCCCGGGGCTATTGGTGTTTACAGGATTGTCGGACATTTTCACTTTATTACTGGACTGGTGAGTTTGGTATTAATAACATACTGGCCAGTATAATTATTCCTAGCACCATTAGCGAAAGGTCCTTCAGCATGCGCAGCTATTTCCTGCCACTCGCGTTGCCTGCCAGCTTGTTACTCCTGTTGGCTGCCTGTGGCCATGAAGAAGCCGCGCAAACCACCGTCCGCCCGGCCATGGTGGTTCAGCCAGAGCCTTCGGCGCAGGCTTCCGACAGCTACCCGGGCGAGGTGCGCGCCCGTTATGAACCCGACCTGGCCTTTCGCATCGGCGGCAAAGTCAGCCGACGACTGGTGGAGGAGGGCGAGCGGGTCAAGGCCAACCAGCCCCTGGCAGAGCTCGATCCCCAGGACGTACGTCTGCAACTCGAAGCCACCCGCGCCCAGGTTGCCGCCGCCGAGGCCAACCTGAGCCTGGTGCGCGCCGAGCGTGACCGCTACAAGACCCTGATGGACCGTCAGATGGTCAGCCGTTCCCAGTACGACAATTCCGAAAATCTCTACCGCTCCGGTGAAGCCCGTCTCAAGCAGATCAAGGCCGAATTCGACGTGGCTAATAACCAGGCGGGTTACGCCGTGCTACGGGCGCCCCAGGATGGCGTGGTCGCCAAGCGTGCGGTGGAAGTCGGCCAGGTGGTGTCTGCCGGCCAGACCGTATTCACCCTCGCCACCGATGGCGAACGTGAGGTGCTGATCAGCCTGCCGGAGCAAAGCTTCGGGCGCTTCAAGATTGGCCAGCCGGTGTCCGTGGAGTTATGGAGCCAGCCCGACCAGCGCTTCAACGGTCGTATCCGCGAACTGTCGCCCGCCGCCGACCCAAAGTCGCGAACCTTCGCTGCCCGTGTCGCGTTTACCGGCGGCAAGGTGCCTGCTGAACTGGGCCAGAGCGCTCGCGTATTCATACAGGCCGACGGCGTGATTCCTTTGGCAGTGCCACTGTCTGCCCTCAGCGCGGAGAACGGGGCGTCCTACGTCTGGGTGGTACAGCCCGACAACACCCTCAAGCGCACACCGGTGCGCATCGGTGCCTTTGGCGAGAAGACCGTGCCGGTGCTGGAAGGCTTGAACCCCACTGATTGGGTGATCGCCGCCGGCGTGCATGTACTCCATGAGGGCCAGCAAGTGCGCCCGGTGGATCGCGCCAACCGAGTGGTAAGTCTGGCGGCCAAGGAGTAGTCCCCGATGGGTTTCAATCTTTCCGAATGGGCGTTGCGTAATCGCCAGATCGTACTGTTCCTGATGATCCTGCTGGCAGTGGTCGGCACCTTGTCCTACACCAAGCTGGGACAAAGCGAAGACCCGCCGTTTACCTTCAAGGCCATGGTGATCAAGACCAATTGGCCGGGGGCGACCGCCCAGGAAGTCTCGCGTCAGGTCACCGAGCGTATTGAAAAGAAACTGATGGAGACCGGCGACTACGAGCGCATCGTTTCCTTCTCGCGCCCCGGTGAATCCCAGGTCACCTTCATGGCCCGGGACTCGATGCATTCCGCGCAGATCCCGGACCTCTGGTACCAGGTGCGCAAGAAGATCAGCGATATTCGCCAGACCTTGCCGCCGGATATCCAGGGCCCGTTTTTCAACGATGAATTCGGCACCACTTTCGGCAATATCTACGCCCTGACCGGCGACGGCTTCGACTATGCCGTGCTCAAGGACTACGCCGACCGCATCCAGATTCAGCTGCAACGGGTGCCGGATGTCGGCAAGGTCGAACTGCTGGGTTTGCAGGACGAGAAGATCTGGATCGAGCTGTCCAACCTCAAGCTCGCCACCCTCGGCTTGCCGCTGGCTGCCGTTCAACAGGCGCTGCAAGAGCAGAACGCAGTGTCGACCGCCGGCTTCTTTGAAACCTCGAGCGAGCGTGTGCAGCTAAGGGTTTCCGGCAACTTCAAGACCGTTAAAGAGATTCGCGACTTCCCGATCCGCGTCGGTGATCGCACGTTCCGCATCGGCGACGTGGCCGAGATTCATCGCGGCTTCAACGACCCACCGGCACCGCGCATGCGTTACATGGGCGCCGATGCCATCGGCCTGGCCGTGGCCATGCGCGACGGTGGCGACATCCTGGTACTGGGCAAGGCCCTGGAAAGCGAATTCGCACGCCTGCAGAAGAACCTTCCTGCGGGCATGGAACTGCGCAAGGTGTCGGACCAGCCGGCAGCGGTAAAAACCAGTGTCGGCGAATTCGTCCAGGTACTGGCGGAGGCCCTGGCGATTGTGTTGTTGGTGAGCTTCTTCTCCCTGGGTGTGCGCACCGGCATGGTGGTCGCCCTGGCGATTCCGCTGGTGTTGGCCATGACCTTTGCCACCATGTATTACCTTGGCATCGGCCTGCACAAAATCTCCCTCGGCGCACTGGTGCTAGCGCTGGGCTTGCTGGTGGACGACGCAATCATCGCCGTGGAAATGATGGCGATCAAAATGGAACAGGGGTACGACCGGCTCAAGGCTGCGAGTTTCGCCTGGACCAGCACCGCCTTCCCGATGCTGACGGGCACGCTGATTACAGCGGCGGGTTTCCTGCCGATTGCCACGGCGCAATCGAGCACCGGTGAATACACCCGTTCGATCTTTCAGGTGGTGACCATCGCACTGCTGGCCTCGTGGGTCGCAGCGGTGGTGTTCGTGCCGTACCTGGGGGAAAAACTCCTGCCGGACCTGGCGAAGATTCATGCGGCCAAGCATGGCACCGACGGGCCGGATCCCTACGGCACGCCGTTCTATCAGCGCGTAAGGCGCCTGGTGGAATGGTGCGTGCGTCGCCGCAAGACGGTGATCGTCCTGACCTTGCTGTTGTTTATCGGTTCGGTGGCGCTGTTTCGCTTTGTGCCTCAACAGTTCTTCCCGGCTTCCGGGCGACTGGAACTGATGGTCGACCTGAAACTGGCGGAAGGTGCGTCCTTGAGCAACACGGCGGACCAGGTCAAACGCCTTGAAGCGTTGCTCAAGGAACATGCGGGTATTGAAAATTACGTGGCGTATGTAGGGACGGGCTCGCCACGTTTCTACCTGCCGCTGGACCAGCAACTGCCGGCCGCCAGCTTCGCCCAGTTTGTGGTATTGGCCAAAACCATCGAGGAGCGCGAAAGCCTGCGCACCTGGCTGATCGAGACCCTCAACGAACAATTCCCGGACCTGCGCTCGCGGGTCACGCGCCTTGAAAACGGCCCCCCCGTTGGCTACCCCGTGCAGTTCCGGGTGACGGGCGAGCACATCGAAGAAGTTCGGGCCCTGGCGCGGAAAGTGGCGGCCAAGGTTCGCGAAAATACCCACGTGGTCAACGTGCATCTGGACTGGGAGGAACCGAGCAAGATCGTCTACCTCAACGTCGACCAGGACCGCGCCCGCGCCCTCGGGGTGAGCACTGCCAACCTGTCGAAATTCCTCCAGAGTTCCCTCACCGGTTCCAGCGTCAGCCAGTACCGCGAAGACAACGAGTTGATCGAAATCCTGCTGCGCGGCACTGTTCATGAACGTACTGAACTGTCGCTGCTGCCAAGCCTCGCGGTGCCGACCGACAACGGCAAGAGCGTTGCGCTGTCGCAGATCGCGACCCTGGAGTACGGCTTTGAAGAAGGCATCATCTGGCACCGCAACCGTCTGCCAACGGTGACCATCCGCGCGGATATCTACGGCAAGGAACAACCGGCGACCCTGGTCCAGCAGATCCTGCCGACGCTGGAAGGCGTGCGCGCTGAACTGCCGGATGGATACCTGTTGGAAGTCGGCGGCACGGTCGAGGATTCCGCCCGTGGGCAGAACTCGGTCAAGGCCGGTGTGCCGCTGTTTATCGTGGTGGTGTTGACCTTGCTGATGCTGCAACTGCGCAGCTTCTCGCGCACGGCGATGGTGTTTCTCACCGCTCCGTTGGGCTTGATCGGGGTGACACTGTTCCTGCTGGTGTTCCGCCAACCCTTTGGGTTCGTGGCGATGCTGGGGACCATCGCGTTGTCGGGGATGATCATGCGCAACTCGGTGATCCTGGTGGACCAGATCGAACAGGACATCAAGGCGGGCCTGGCACCCTGGCAGGCAATTATCGAGGCGACGGTACGACGCTTCCGGCCGATTGTGCTGACCGCGCTGGCGGCCGTACTGGCGATGATCCCGCTGTCCCGCAGTGTGTTCTTCGGGCCGATGGCCGTGGCGATCATGGGCGGTTTGATTGTGGCGACGGCGTTGACGCTGTTGTTCCTGCCGGCCTTGTACGCGGCTTGGTTCAGGATCAAGAAGGACGTGGCGTAAGGCGGGCAGCCTTCATATTCCAAGGCAGGGCACGGAACGTTTTCGGACGTTCCTTCCACTTAGGGACTACCTGATTGCAGGTATTTTGATCTGCCGGTTCTGGCGGTCGCTGGAGCTGGTAAGTGAAGACGTCTAAATGGATTGAAGGATTGCCCTATGTGTATTTGTTCCATCATACGAATGATTGCCCGCCCTCCTAAACCGCCACAGCCCGAGTGCTCGAAGCCAAAGCCGTGCGAGACAAGGCCGCCAGAGCCCGCATGCCCGCCGAAACCCTGTTCAACGAGTTCTGACTACCACACAGGAAAAATCAACTTCGGGCTGGTTGCGATGGGGTCGTTATCCCTCGTTCGCAGCGCATAGCAACAGAGAAAGGGATCGCCCCGGGCAGAGGGGCGATCCTGTTGGCTCACAAGCTGCCAAACACCTTCTTTGCCAAGCTGGTAGCCGCGGCTGCCGGGTTCTTGCGAATGGTCTCTTCCTGCTGCGCAATCATCTTGAACAGCCCGTCCAGCGCCTGTTCGGTCACGTAGCTTTCGACGTTGGCACTCTTGGCATCAATCGCGCCAAAGGTCGCCGCCTTGCCCGCCAGGGCGTTGTACTGCTGGGCAACGCCAACCTTGTCGGTGGCCGCCTTGACGATCGGCAGGAACTTGGCCCGAATCTCGTCACGGCTGCTTTTGTTCAGGTACTGGGTGGCCGAGTCCTGGCCGCCGGTGAGGATGCCCTTGGCGTCGGTCACGCTCATGTTTTTCACCGCATTTACCAGGATCGGCTGAGCCTGGGTCACGGCAGACTCAGCCGCCTTGTTCATGCTGGCTTCCAGTTGGTTGACCTGGTCACCCATGCCGAACATTTTCAGTTTGTCGGCGACTTTGCCCAACTTGCCCGGCAGGCCGATCTTCACTTCGGGGTTGTTGCTGAAACCGCCGGGCACGCCCAGTTGTTTCACGGCAATCTGCGCGCCTTGGGTCAGTGCATCCTTGAGGCCGCCGGCGGCGTCGCCCTGGGACAGGCTGCCGAGGGACAAGGCCATGGCGTTGGCACCGAGCAGCAGGCCGGCGCACAGGGCCGTTAGGCGAAGGGAGTTACGGAGCATGGACGCTTCCTTATGTTCGAATTTTTAATCAGTGTGCAACCGCATCCACGCGTACGCGCAGCGGTTGTGGATCCTGGCCATTCAACTGCACAGAGTGCCGTTCGGTGGTGATAAACAGTAGCTTGCCATCCAGTTCGATGCGAGCGCTGACCGAGTAACTGTGGCCGGGCTTGACCTGGGCCGGGTCATAGCTCAGATGGAAGGGCAGCGGCACCTGGCCTTTCACCGGGCCTTTCTGCTCGGCCAGGGTCACGGCCGGGGCGTCCATCAAGGACACGTCTTGCAGGGTCACACTCAAGGTGGCGGCGGGCGGCAGGGCGATGCGTTGCAGGTAGAACACTTCGCCGTCGAGGCTGGCTTTGGGGGCGGGGCTCATGGTCTGGCAGGCTCCCAGCAGGGCGGTGAGGCCCAGGAGGATGATTTTTTTCATGGTACAGCTCCTTGTCAGCGGCGCCAGAAACACCCTGGCGCCTCGGTCACTCTAGTGTGTTTCTTCGGGTGCGACGGGCTTGTCTGCCGCGTCTTCGCTGCGATGCAGGGCCACCTGGCGAATTGACAGGCGAATATCTGCCGGCAATACGCGCTTGGCCGCGCCCTCGGCCAGCTCGCCCAGCAGCGGGTGATAGCTCAGCTTGCCGGCCTCGTCGCGGCGCAGCACATCCTGCTCCAACAACGTCTGGATGAAATGTCGGAAAAGGCTCTTGTCGAAGAACTCCGGGGCATTCAGGCCATGGAGGATCGACAGGCGCTGGGCCATGACCGTGCACAGGTCTTCCAGCTCTTCGGCACTGATGCTGTTCTGGCCGCTGTTGAGCAGCAGCGAGATGGCCATGTAGAAACGTTGCAGGGTCTGGGCGATGCTCTTGGACAGCAGCGTCAGCAGTACAAAGTGCCGCGAACTCGGGGCCGGGCGCAGGTACACCTCGTTCTCGAAGCGCAGCAGGCCTTGTTCGACGAAGGCTTCCAGCCACTGATCGACCACCGCGTCCAGCTCGTCCAGGGTCCAGCGGATAAACAACTCCGATTGCAGGTACGGGTAGAGCGCGCGGGTATAGCGCAGGATTTGTTCGCGGCTCATGCGCGAGCTGCTCTGGAAGAAACTCGCCAGCAGCGCCGGCAGGGCGAAAATGTGCAGCACGTTGTTGCGGTAGTAGGTCATCAGGACGGCATTTTGCTCGTCCAGATAAAGGATTTTGCCCAGGGCATCGCTCTGCTCCGACAGCAGTTTCATGTCCTTTACATGGTTGATCAGCGCCAGGCCATCCCCCTCGGGCAAGGTGGTGTGGGGCGAGTAGGGCACCTTGCGCAGCAGCGCCAGGTACAGATCCAGCTGGCGCGCCATGGCTTGTTCGTCCAGGGCCAGGCGGGTGGTGGACAGTAGCGCCAATGCCACCAGGTTCACCGGGTTGATCGCCGCCGCTTCGTTCAGGTGTTGCGCCACCCGTTCGCCGAGGCGGTTGGTGGTTTCATTGAGCCAGGCCGGCTTGTAGTTCGGACCCAGTTCCTGGGCGCGCCAGTCGGGCTGCTCGCTGTCGAGGAATTCCGCCAGCTTGATCGGTTCGCCGAAGTTCACCGCGACCTGGCCAAAGCGCTGCTTGAGGGCGCCGACCACTTTGAAAATATCGAAAATCGACTCTTTCTTCTTGCTCGCGCCGCGCAGCTCGCCGAGGTAAGTCCGGCCTTCCAGCACTCGCTCATAGCCGATGTACACCGGCACAAACACGATGGGCATGCGCGAGGAGCGCAGGAAACTGCGTAGGGTGATTGCCAGCATCCCGGTCTTCGGTTGCAGCATGCGCCCGGTGCGCGAACGTCCGCCTTCGACGAAGTACTCCACCGGGAAACCCTTGGTGAACAAGGTGTGCAGGTATTCGTTGAACACCGAGGTGTACAGCGGGTTGCCCTTGAAAGTGCGGCGCATGAAAAACGCCCCGCCACGGCGCAACAGGCTGCCGATCACCGGCATGTTCAGGTTGATCCCGGCGGCGATGTGCGGCGGTGTCAGGCCATTCTTGAACAGCAGGTACGACAGCAAGAGGTAATCGATATGGCTGCGATGGCACGGCACATAGATCACCTCGTAGCCCTGAGCGACCTTTTGCACGCCCTCGATGTTGTTGACCTTGATGCCGTCGTAGATCTTGTTCCAGAACCAGCTCAGCACCACTTCCAGGAAGCGGATGGCGGTGTAGGTGTAGTCCGAGGCGATTTCGTTGCCGTAGCGCAGGGCCTGGGCCTTGGCTTTTTCGGGGGTGATTTTCTCGCGTTCCGCCTCGTCGAGGATCGCCTGGCGCACCAGTGGCATGTTGACCAAGCCCTTCACCAGGTTGCGCCGGTGGGACAGGTCGGGGCCGATCACGGCGGTTTTCAAGTTGCGAAAGTGCACCCGCAGGATGCGTTGGGCCATGCGCACGGTGCGTTCGTGGCCTTTATTGTGCTCGATCAATTCACGCAGGTTGATGGGCGCGGAGAATTGCACCCGGGTCTTGCGACCCAGGATCAGGATGCTCAGCAGCCGGCGCAGGCGGCCAGTGACGGCCCAGCTGTCGGCGAACAGCAGTTTCCACGGGCTGGACTCACTGTCGGGCGACTGGCCCCAGAACACGCTGACTGGAATGATCTGTGCATTCTCTTCGGCGTGTTCGGTGAGTACGTCCACCAGGCGGGTGAGGGTGGGCGGTGCGCCACGCTTGTCCTGGCGGCCGAGCCAGTCGGGGTCGGGCGTCAGGTAGAAGAAGGCCGCCGGTTCCATCAACGGGCCGACCGATACCGGCAGCACCGGGCGCGGCAGGCCGGCCTTGGTACATTCGGTATCAACCACCGCCAACTCGGTGAGGGACGGGGATTGCAGGACGTAAAACACCGGACGACTGCGGTCGAGGTTCAGGGTAAGGGACGACTGGTTGATCGTCTCTGAGCGAACCCAGAGGTACAACAGCCGGCGCAAGGTGCCAAATACCAGACGGCGAAAGGGAGAGCGGGTCATACGGCTTCTGCTTTGAGTGGAAAAAACCGAGCGGTTGCTCGGTGCGCTAGTGTGCAGTATTAGCCGAAAATCGGCAAAAAAGCGGCGAAGTAATCTTGAGTTGAAGCTTTTTGAGCCTGTCTTATACTCGGCAGTTCAACTGCGACGACTCAACAATAAACGTACTTATAAAAAGCATGTGGGAGCAAAACAGATGGCAACGCGCGAAACCGGCAATGTGAAGTGGTTCAATGACGCCAAGGGTTACGGCTTTATACAGCGGGAAGATGGCAAGGATGTGTTTGTGCACTACCGCGCCATTCGCGGTGAAGGGCACCGTTCGTTGTCTGAAGGCCAGCAGGTGGAGTACGCCGTGGTGACGGGCGAGAAGGGCTTGCAGGCTGAGGATGTGGTGGGCCTGTAACCTTGGCGTGATCGTTCCCACGCTCTGCGTGGGAATGCTTCTTTGGACGCTCCGCGTCTGCTTTTAATCGTGACGCGGAGCGTCACAGGCTGCATTCCCACGCAGAGCGTGGGAACGATCCCTCAGGTTGTTTTCCAGGTGATCTGCTCTTCACCGTCTTCGCTGATACGAATCCAGGTATCCGCGCTTTCTTCACCTTCTTCCTCAACCCAGCTGCCCGGCGCGCAACGCACTTCGACGTTCAGCGCGGCAAAGGCCGCACGGGCGCAGGCGATGTCGTCTTCCCACGGGGTCTGGTCGCTTTCCAGGTACAGGCTGTTCCATTTGCCTACGGCTTTCGGCAGCCAGGTGACCGGTACGCTGCCGGCTTTGCACTTGTAGGTCTGGCCGCGCTGGACCCAGTCGGTGCACGGGCCCAGGGCAGCGCCCAGCCAGGCGGCGATGGCCTTGTGGTCGACGTCGGCGTCCTTGAGGTAAATCTCGATATCTGGTTGGCGCATGGATGTTCCTCATTGCGGGATTTTGAAAATCCATTCGCGGATTCAGCGCAGGCCCCGAGAGGCCCGCAAATAATGGGTTATTGAAGCACGAAATAGTCGTAGCGCATCGACACAGTGACCAGCAGCGGTTCGGCCGCCTCGATCACCTGGGCGCGGCGCTCGGCACTGGCGCGCCAGCCGTGGGGTGTCATCGCCAGCAGATTGGCGCGGTCCTTGGGATCGGCCAGGCTGAGCTTGAACTCCAGGGTTTCACTGTGTTGCAGGCTCATGCCGTCCGGTACCAGCGCCAGGTGCTTGTCGTCGGTGTACTCGCGCACTTCGTCGTACAAACGCTCACGCAGTTCCATCAGGTGGCCGCTCGTGGGGCCGACTTTCATCAAGCCGCCGCCCGGGCTGAGCAGGCGCTTGGCCTCCAGCCAGTCCAGCGGGCTGAAGACACTGGCAAGGAACTGGCAGCTGGCATCGGCCAACGGCACCCGGGCCATGCTGGCGATCAACCAGGTCACCGTGGGGTTGCGCTTGCAGGCGCGCTTGACCGCTTCCTTGGAGATATCCAGGGCATAACCGTCAGCGCGCAGCAGGGTGTCGGCGATTTGCGCGGTGTAGTAACCCTCGCCACAGCCGATATCCAGCCAGCGCTGGGGTTTGCGTTCCGCAGCCAGTTCGGCCAGGCGCCTGGCCACCGGGGCGTAGTGCCCGGCGTTGAGGAAGTCGCGGCGCGCTTCCACCATTGCCAGGTTGTCGCCCGGGTCGCGGCTGTTCTTGTGCTGCACCGGCAACAGGTTCAGGTAACCCTGGCGCGCGCGGTCGAAACGGTGCCCGACCGGGCAGGCCACGCCGTTGTCCACTTCATGGAGCGGTGCGCTGCAAATGGGGCAAGCGAGCATCAGGCGAGCAACTTGATCAGGGTCTGGTAGTAGATTTCGGTCAGCACATCGAGGTCGCTGGCGAGAATGCGCTCGTTGACCTGATGGATGGTCGCGTTGACCGGGCCCAGCTCCACCACCTGAGTGCCGAGGGTCGCAATGAAGCGCCCGTCGGAAGTGCCGCCGCTGGTGGAGGCCTTGGTCTCGCGGCCGGTGACGGCCTTGATGCTGGCGGAGACGGCATCGAGCAACGCGCCCGGTTCGGTGAGGAACGGCAGGCCCGACAGCGCCCACTCCACATGCCAGTCCAGGCCATGCTTGTCGAGAATCGCCGCGACCCGCTGCTGCAGGCCTTCAACGGTGGACTCGGTGGAGAAGCGGAAGTTGAACACCGCCGTCAGGTCACCCGGGATCACGTTGGTGGCGCCGGTGCCGGAATTGAGGTTGGAAATCTGGAAGCTGGTGGGCGGGAAGAAGCTGTTGCCGTCATCCCAATGCTCGGCGGCCAGTTCGGCCAGGGCCGGGGCGGCCAGGTGGATCGGGTTCTTCGCCAGGTGCGGGTACGCTACGTGGCCTTGCACCCCGCGCACGGTCAGGGTGGCGCCGAGGGAGCCACGACGACCATTCTTGACCACGTCGCCCACCAGGGTGGTGCTCGACGGTTCGCCGACGATGCACCAGTCCAGGCGCTCCTTGCGGGCTGCCAGGCGTTCGATCACGGCCTTGGTGCCGTGGTGCGCCGGGCCTTCTTCGTCACTGGTGATCAGGAAAGCCACCGAACCCTTGTGGTCCGGGTAGTCAGTGACGAAACGCTCGGAGGCGACCAGCATCGCGGCCAGGCTGCCTTTCATGTCGGCCGCGCCACGGCCGCAGAGCATGCCGTTTTCGTCGATCAATGCGTCGAACGGGTCGTTCTGCCAGGCCTTGACCGGACCGGTCGGCACCACGTCGGTGTGGCCGGCGAAGCACAATACCGGGCCTTCGTGTTTGCCGTGGGTGGCCCAGAAGTTATCCACATCCTCGATGCGCATCGGCTCAAGCGCAAAACCGGCGTCGCCCAGGCGCTGCATCATCAGCTTCTGGCAATCGGCGTCGATCGGCGTCACCGACGGGCGACGGATCAGGTCGATAGCGAGTTGGAGGGTCGGCGAAAGGTCGGCGTGGGCCGTCATGTAAAAACTCCAGAAATCGAGGCGGCGACGTTCTAATTGTAGGAGCGAGCTTGCTCGCGAAGGTCGTTAACGATAACGCGCCCTGTCTGGATGCACGCGTCGATCTCAAGTGCTTCGCGAGCAAGCTCGCTCCTACAGTCATGTGCAAGGCAAAAGGGCCGTTATCTTATAGCAAAACGGCGGCCAGAGGCCGCCGTTTAGTGCATTGCGCAGGATTTTAAGCCGCGGCCACAGCCTCTTGCTTCGGTGCCGGTTTCGGCAGCGAAGACAGGAACGCCATGATCAGCGCCGCCACATACGGCAGCGACTGCACCAGCAACATCACCACCCAGAAGCGTATGTCGTTGCTCGGCAGGCCCTGCACCAGGTAAATCCCCAGTGCCGCGCCCCACAACAGCAGCATGATGAACATCTCTTCCCGGGCTTCGGAAATCGCCACCCAGAAACCGTGGTTATCGGCGTTCTTCGGTGTACGAAAGAACGGAATGCTGGTGGTGAAGAAGCCGTACAGCACTGCCTTGGCGATGGTGTGGGACAACGCCAACCCGGCCAACGCCGCGCAGAACGCATCTTTCAGGTTCACACCCACCGCACGGCGGTAGAGGAAGATGATCTTGCCGACCTTGAACACGAACAGCGCCAATGGCGGAATCGCGAAAATCAGCAGCGGCGGGTCAACCCGCGTCGGCACGATAATCATCGCCGCCGACCACAACAGGGCGCCCACGGTGAAGAAGATGTTCATGCCGTCGGCCACCCACGGCAACCAGCCCGCGAGGAAGTGGTAGCGCTGGCCGCGGGTCAGCTCGGTGTCCTTGCCGCGCAACAGGCTCGCGGTGTGACGCTTGATGATCTGAATCGCCCCGTAGGCCCAGCGGAAACGCTGTTTCTTGAAGTCGATAAAGGTATCGGGCATCAGGCCCTTGCCGTAGCTGTCGTGGTAGTACGCCGCCGACAGGCCTTTCTCGAATACCCGCAGGCCCAACTCGGCATCTTCACAGATGCACCAGTCGGCCCAGCCCAGCTCTTCAAGCACCGAGCGACGGGTCATGGTCATGGTGCCGTGCTGGATGATCGCGTCACGGTCGTTACGGGTGACCATGCCGATGTGGAAGAAGCCTTTGTATTCCGCGTAGCAGAGCTTCTTGAAGGTGCTTTCGTTCTGGTCGCGATAATCCTGTGGCGACTGCACCACGGCGATTTTCGGGTCGGCGAAGTGCGGCACCATGTGCTTGAGCCAGTTCGGCGACACGCAGTAATCGGAGTCGATCACCGCGATTACTTCGGCATCCTTGGCGGTATGCGGGATCAGGTAGTTCAGCGCGCCGCCCTTGAAACCGGCCAGGGGCGAGACGTGGAAGAACTTGAAGCGCGGGCCCAGGGTTTCGCAGTAGTCGCGCACCGGCTCCCACACGGCCGGGTCCTTGGTGTTGTTGTCGATGATCAGGACTTCGTAGTCCGGATAGTCGAGGGCGGCCAGGGCGTCGAGGGTCTGTTTGACCATCTCCGGCGGCTCGTTGTAGCACGGCACGTGGATCGAGACTTTCGGGCGGTAGTCCGAATCCCCTTCAACCGGCAGGAATTCACGCCGGCGTTTGTGAGTCCAGACCGCTTCTGCCAGTTCGTGGGCCTCGGTCAGCAGCACAATGAATACGCCCAGGGCGCCGAGGGCCAGGAGGATGCCCACGGTAACGCTGAACCAGGTGCTGTATTGCTGGCTGTAGTCGTAACCGATCCACACCAGCACCGAACCGCACAGGAACGCGATGAAGGTCAGGAACGTCCGGCCTCGCTGGCGCAGGGCCGAGCCGTCGATCATCAGCAACGTCAGGGACAGCAGCGCAAGCACCACCGAACCGATGGCCAGCACCCGCCATTGCGGGATCGCTACCACCGGCCCTTCAAAGTTGAATTTCTGCTGGCGCGCGGCGTTGAACACGCCCCAGTAGGCGCCCGCCGAGCCTTCATCGCTGACTTTCCACGGTTGGTCGAACGCCTCGATCACGAAGTAGTTGTAGCCCTGGCGATTGAGCTTGTTCACCAGTGTGCGCAGGTAAATTGCCTGGTCGGCCGGGGACGTTTCATTGCCACCCCGCATGCGGCCGTTACTCGGCCAGCCAACCTCCGACAGCAACAGCGGCTTTTTCGGGAACAATTTCTTCAGGTCCCGGGCGCGGTCGAGTACGTACTGGCCGGCCTTGTCCATCGGAATAAATTCCCAGAACGGCAGGATGTGCGCGGCGATCAGGTCGACGTGCTTGGCCAGTTGCGGGTTCTTTTCCCAGATGTGCCATTGCTCGGAAGTCGTCACCGGTACTTTCACGGCGGCGCGCACCCGGTCCAGCAGCACGATCAGCGCTTCCGGGGTGATTTCTTCACGGAACAGGGCTTCGTTACCCACCACCACCCGCACGACGCTGCGGGAGTTGTTGGCGATTTCGATGGCACGCTGGATCTCGCGCTCGTTGCGCTCGAGGTCCGGGCTGATCCAGATACCCAGGGTCACCCGCAGGCCGAACTCTTCCGCCAGCTTGGGGATATCCCCCAGGGTGCCGTCGACCGAGTAGGTACGGATGTTGTCCGTCAGCTTGCTCATGATCGCAAGGTCCTGACGCATTTGATCATCAGTCGGATACTGGTCTTTCTGTGGGAACTGGCCTTGCTGGAACGGCGAGTAGGAAAAACCGGAGATCTGTTCAGGCCAGTTAGGGGCGGTGACCGGGCGGTTGATCAGCGCCCAGAAGCCGGTGAACAGCGCGGCAATTGCCAGCACTACCACCAGGTTGAGTCCAAATTTACGCGATGACATGGCTATTTCGGGTTCCAAAGGGTGTGGAACGAAAAGAGGTGTCGGCCTACGCCGAACGGCGCGCATCCTACACTGGCCTTTCACCGACCGTACAGCAAGCCGAGAAAAACCGGACATTGGGCAGTGCAACTCGTCGTAAGTTCTCTTACTTGTAGCTTGTAGCTTAAAACTTGTCGCTGCGTAGCCCTATAATGCGCGCCGGTTTTTGGGGTAATGGTCATGAGTACAGAAGATCCACGGTTTGCCGGCGTCGCCCGCTTGTATGGCATTGAAGGCCTGGAACGCTTGAAGGCGGCCCACGTGGCCATCGTCGGCGTGGGCGGGGTGGGCTCGTGGGCGGCGGAAGCCATCGCCCGGTGTGGGGTGGGCGAGATTTCGCTGTTTGACCTGGATGATGTGTGCGTCAGCAACAGCAACCGTCAGTTGCATGCGCTGGACAGCACGGTGGGCAAGGCCAAGGTCGAGGTCATGGCTGAGCGCCTGAAGGGCATCAACCCGGATTGCACCGTGCACGCGGTGGCGGATTTCGTCACCCGCGAGACCATGGCCGAGTACATCACTCCGAACATTGATTGCGTGATCGACTGCATCGACAGTGTGAACGCCAAGGCCGCGCTGATCGCCTGGTGCAAGCGGCGCAAGATCCAGATCATCACCACTGGCGGCGCGGGTGGGCAGATTGATCCGACGCTGATTCAGGTGTGTGATTTGAACCGCACGTTCAATGACCCGCTGGCGTCGAAAGTGCGCTCCACCCTGCGCCGCGACTATGGCTTCTCGCGTACCGTGACCCGCCATTACAGCGTGCCCTGCGTGTTTTCCACCGAACAACTGCGTTATCCGAAGCCGGACGGCAGCATCTGTTTGCAGAAGAGTTTTGTCGGGGACGGCGTGAAACTGGACTGCGCCGGTGGGTTTGGCGCGGTGATGATGGTCACCGCGACTTTCGGCATGGTGGCGGCGACCAAGGCGGTGGACAAGATAGTGGCCGGGGTGCGCCGGCCTGCTGACAGAGTTCAGGCAACACCGATCTCTGCACCCTGAAAAGATCAAAATGTGGGAGCGGGCTTGCTCGCGAAAGCGGAGTGTCAGTCACCAGACAGGTCGACTGATACACCGCTTTCGCGAGCAAGCCCGCTCCCACATTTAGTTTTGTGTGAGGCTCAGCTGCCGCATGCGCTGCAGCACCGCATTCAACCCATTGCTGCGCGACGGCGATAACTGCCGCGACAGACCCAGTTGTTCAAACCAGTCGGGCAAGTCGACCGCCTGCAACTCGGCGGCAGACAAACCGTTAACCCGTGCCAGCAACAGCGCCACCAGCCCGCGTATCAGCCGCGCATCGCTGCTGGCGGCAAACTGCCAGTGGTCATCCTGCAAGCGCCCCACCAGCCACACCAGGCTTTCACAGCCCTGCACCAGGTTGGCGTCCACCTTGTCTTCATCCGGCAAGGCGGGAAGACGCTCGCCCCACTGCATCAGCAGGCGGGCCCGTTGTTCCCAACTGCCGACTGCCTGAAACGTCTCCAGCGCGATAACAGCCTGCGGCGGCAAATTCATCGCAACATATCCAGGGCTTGATCCAGCGCTTCAAAAAAGCGCTCCAGGTCATCGGAGTCGTTGTACAGCGCCAGCGACACCCGAATCGCCCCCGGCAACCCCATCTGCTTGAGCAATGGCATCGCACAATGATGGCCAGCGCGTACGGCAATCCCTTGTTCAGTCAGCAAGTGGGCAAGGTCGGCGTTGTGCACGCCTTCCACCACAAAACTGGCCAGGGCTACTTGCGGCGAACCCAGCAGGCGCACGCCGTTGCGGGCTTGCAGGCCGCGCAACAGGTAGTCGTGCAAGGCGGCTTCGTGGGCCGTCACCGCGTGTTGATCCAGGGAACTCAGGTAATCCAGGGTTGCGCCCAGGCCGATCACGCTGGCGATCGGCGGTGTTCCGGCTTCGAAACCAAGGGGAGCGGCGCGGAAGCTGGCGCTTTGATAGTCAGCCAGTTGCACCATCTCGCCGCCAAACTGCCAGTGGCGCAGGTGATGCAGGGCTTCGGTGCGACCGTAAAGCACGCCAACACCATCCGGCCCGTAGAGCTTGTGGCTGGAAAACACGTAGAAGTCGCAGCCCAGGGCCTGCATGTCGTGGCGACCATGGACGATGCCCTGGGCGCCATCGACCACCGTCAGTGCATCGTAGGCCTTGGCCAGCGCCAGCAATTGCGGCAACGGCTGCCAGGCGCCAAGCACATTGGACAGTTGGCTCACCGCCAGCAGGCGGGTGCGCGGGCCGATCAGTTCGGCGGCGGCTTGCAGGTCGATCAAGCCGTCATCGTTAAGCGGCAGTACCACCAACGACAACTCGCGACGCTTGGCCAGTTGCTGCCACGGCAGCAGGTTGGCGTGGTGTTCCAGGGCGCTGATGACAATCTCGTCGCCCGGGTTGAATAGGTGCTCAAGGCCATAAGCCAGGAGGTTCAGCGCTGACGTCGCGCCGTGGGTGAAGATGATTTGCCCGTTGTCACCGACGTTCAGCCACTGCGCCACCTTGTTGCGACTGTCCTCGAACGCCTGGGTCGCATGGGCGCCCGGCAAATGCTGGGCACGGTGCACATTGGCTGCGCCATTGGCGTAGTAATGGCTGATGGCGTCCAGCAAGGCTTGAGGTTTTTGCGTGGTGGCAGCGTTGTCCAGATAGGTCTGGTCTTGCCGTTGCAGGGTGGCGATGGCCGGAAAATCGGCGCGCCAGGGAGAGGGCACAAGCATGGTGATCAAGGCTCGTATAAACGGCCCGCACCGGTCAGGTGTGGGCCGTCAGTGGCATCGAGTCGCTGCTTAGTTGTGAGCGTGCAGCGCTGCGTTCAGTTCGATGGCCGATTTGTGGGTTTTGCACTCCACGGCACCGGTCTCGGAGTTGCGGCGGAACAGCAGGTCCGGTTGGCCGGCCAGCTCACGGGCTTTGACCACTTTGACCAGCTGGTTTGCTTCATCCAGCAGTGCAACCTTGGTGCCGGCGGTGACGTACAGGCCCGACTCCACGGTGTTGCGGTCGCCCAACGGGATACCGATACCGGCGTTGGCGCCGATCAGGCAGCCTTCGCCGACCGTGATCACGATGTTGCCGCCGCCCGACAGGGTGCCCATGGTGGAACAACCGCCGCCCAGGTCCGAACCCTTGCCGACGAATACGCCAGCCGACACACGGCCTTCGATCATGCCCGGGCCTTCGGTACCGGCGTTGAAGTTGACGAAACCTTCGTGCATCACAGTAGTGCCTTCGCCCACGTAGGCGCCCAGGCGGATGCGCGCGGCATCAGCGATACGCACGCCGCTCGGCACCACGTAGTCGGTCATTTTCGGGAACTTGTCCACCGAGAACACTTCCAGCAACTCGCCACGCAGGCGTGCTTCCAGTTGACGCTCGGCCAGTTCGGCGATGTCGATCGCGCCCTGGCTGGTCCAGGCCACGTTCGGCAACTGCGGGAACACACCGGCCAGGTTCAGGCCATGTGGCTTGACCAGGCGATGGGACAGCAGGTGGAGCTTGAGGTAGGCCTCAGGGGTGGAAGTCAGCGCGGCGTCTTCGGCCAGCAGGGTGGCGACCAGCGGCGTGTGGCTTTCAGCCAGACGGCTCAACAGGGCGGCTTGGGCGGCATCGACGCCTTTGAGCGCGTCAGCCAGTTGCAGGGCCTGGGTGACGGTGAAGGTGATCGCCTGGTTGCCTTCGGTGTAACCGAGGATCGGCGCGATGGCCGCGATGATTTCAGCCGATGGATTGAGCAGCGGTTGTGCGTAAAACACTTCCAGCCAAGCACCTTGGCGGTTCTGAGTGCCGACGCCGAAGCCCAGGCTGAACAGGGAATTGGACATGCTGTTACCTCTACAAAAATGGAGTGGGCTGGCCTACTTGAGGGCCGCCGAATAACTATCTGGCTTGAAGCCAATCAGGGTTTTGTCGCCGAGATCAAGCACGGGGCGCTTGATCATCGAGGGTTGCGCGAGCATCAATTCAATGGCTTTCGCTTGGTCGAGATCGGCTTTGCGTTCGTCTTCGAGTTTGCGAAAGGTGGTGCCCGCACGGTTCAAAACCACCTGCCAACCGTGCTCATTGCACCATTGGGTCAAGTGTTCGCGGTCGATACCGGCCGTTTTGTAGTCATGAAACTCATACTGGATAGCGTGTTCATCGAGCCAGGTGCGCGCCTTTTTCATGGTGTCGCAGGCTTTGATGCCGAAAAGGTGCAACGTTTTGCTTGAATCGGTCAAGGAATTGCCCCCCTTTGGGCTGACGCAGATGAAAGGTCAAGGATTATGCCATGGCCAGCGGCTTTCGGCGCCGCTCGTCAACATTACGTTTTGCTCGCGTGCGACTTTTGTGCAAAGGCCATCGCGCAGCATAGGCGGCTAATATGGCACTTCAACGGCGAGTTGTTGCCTGATGTGTGTTGTTGCAAGTTGATTGTCTGGGAATCCCGCGTTATGCAAACCGCCTACACCGTACTTATCCTGCTGATGCTGGTCAGCGTTTCGCGCCTTGTAGGGCGCATCATCCCACTGCCGTTGCCACTGGTGCAGATCGCCGCCGGTGCCTTGCTGGCGTGGCCGACCTTGGGCCTGCACGTAGCCCTTGATCCCGAGTTGTTTCTTTTCCTGTTTCTGCCGCCACTGCTGTTCTCCGATGGCTGGCGTATGCCCAAGCGAGAACTGTGGCGCCTGCGCGGGCCGATCCTGACGCTGGCGGTGGGCCTGGTGCTGTTCACCGTGGTCGGTGCCGGGTATTTCATTCATTGGTTGTTGCCGAGTATTCCACTGCCGGTGGCCTTCGCCCTGGCGGCGGTGTTGTCGCCGACGGATGCCGTGGCGGTGTCAGCCATTTCCCAGAACCGCTTGCCGACGCCACTGATGCACATGCTCCAGGGCGAGGCGTTGATGAATGATGCCTCGGGCCTTGTGACCTTCAAATTCGCCCTGGCGGCGGCGCTGACCGGAGTGTTCTCGCTGGCGGATGCGAGCCTCACCTTTGTGCTGGTGGCCGTGGGTGGCCTGGCGGTCGGTGTGGCCTTGAGCTGGCTGGTCGGCCGCCTGCGTGCCTGGATGATCGCCCGGGGCTGGGACGACCCGGCGACGCACGTGGTGTTCATGTTGTTGCTGCCGTTTGCTGCCTACGTGCTGGCCGAACGCCTTGGCGCCTCGGGCATCTTGTCGGCAGTGGCCGCGGGGATGATGCAAAGCTGGCTCGACCTGCTGCCGCGCCAGACCAGCACCCGGTTGCTCAACCGCAGTGTCTGGTCGCTGCTGGAGTTTGCGTTTAACGGCTTGATCTTCCTGTTGCTGGGCCTGCAATTGCCGGACATCATCAAGGCGGTGGTCAGTCACGAGCCGACGCTGTGGCCGACGTTGTTGTATCGCTGCCTGGACGTGATCGCGATTTTCCTGGTGCTGGTGGTGTTGCGGTTTATCTGGGTGCAGAGCATCTGGCGCCTGTCGGGTTTATTACGCCGGATTCGTGGGAAAAGTGAGCTGACACTGGTGCCCACCGCGCGGTCCTGCTGGCTGCTGACCGTCGGTGGCGTACGCGGTGCCGTGACCCTCGCGGGTGTGATGTCGGTACCGTTACTGCTTGCGCCGGGGCAGGATTTTCCCGAGCGCGACCTGCTGATCTTCATCGCCGCCGGTGTGATCCTGCTCTCGCTCGTCGCGGCCTGCATCGCGTTGCCGCTGCTGTTACGCGGCATCGAGAAGAGCCCGGATGAGAAACGCCACAATGAAGTGCGCGAGGCCTGGAAGAAGACCGCCGTGGCTGCTATCCATGCACTCGAAACCGAAGATCCCGCTGAAGCTGCACCTCTGGATGCCGCCCAGGCAGCCTTGGCCACCGAGCTCAAGGCGCGGTTGATGTCGGAGTATCGTCATCAATTGGAGGTGTTCAATGATTCGGCCGAAGCCCAGGCGCTGGCGTTTCAGATGGACCAACTGGAGCGCAAGTTGCGGCTCAAGGCACTCCGAGCCCAGCGCCTTGAGTTGTACAGTCTGAGTCGGCATCACGCCATCGGCGATGATGTTTTGCGAGAAGTGCTGGCTGAGCTGGATATGAGCGAGGCGAATCTGGGGCAGGTGAAGTAACCGACTTTGCCTCATGCGCCATCCTGGGATACGCCTTGCTCACCAGAGCAATATCCCCGGCACTGATTTGCGGGCTCTCCGGTTGCTCCCATTTTCCATCGGTGGTGACCTTGTTGATGTCGTAATGCATGATCGAATGGCGATCATAGGGCTCATAGTGATAGGTGCTTTTGCGGGGTTTGGGCAGGATCTGTTCGTCGACGTCAGTCCTGGACTTGCCTAAGCCGAAGCTGTAGAGCAGATACGCCCTGGGCCTGTTCCAGGGTATTTCGGTGTCAGGATGTTGATGCGCATGCAGCGCCCCGAGCACATGCCCGAACTCGTGGGTGACAACATAAGCAAACCTTGGGTCCTGATGATCATGGGGCAGCAGCAGGGTGGGTTCGTCTGCCGGCACTTTCTGTGCATCGGTGCCTATTGCCGAGCTGCCTTGCTTGCTGGTGAAGGTTTGCGCGATCCGAATATCTCCCTGGCTGCCGGATACAAAATCAAATTTGAGGTTGATATGCGGCAGCCATTTTTCGGCTGCGCTTTTTACCGTCTCGATAAAAGCGTCACTGGCCCCGTACATGGCGACTTTCAGGGTCGCTCCCTGTGGCCAGTACTTTTCGGAGTCCGCGACGTTGCGCTTGGTTCTTGAAACGCTCTCGGGTGCTGCCGGGCTTGGCAGGTGGGGCAGGGCGGGAAGGATGGGGGATATCATCGTCGCTGGGTTCTCTGGTTAGCCGTTGTGGTCCTTGAGTGGCCTGCCTATCAGAGATGTTCCGAGCGGAGTGCTGCGATATATATGTTTCTTCAGACTCGCACCCCATTGCAGGGTGCGAGCCCCCAGGGACTTACCGATTGCGCTGAATAAAGTCGCGAATCCGCGTCGCCGCTTCCACACACTCCGCCAGCGGCGCAACCAGTGCCAGGCGCACGCGCCCGGCGCCCGGGTTGACCCCGTCCACTTCCCGCGACAGGTACGAGCCCGGTACCACGGTCACGTGTTCTTCCACGAACAAGTCCCGGCAGAACGCCGCATCGTCGCCCTTCACGTTCGGCCACAGGTAGAAGCCGCCGTCCGGGTTTTGCACGTCCAGCACCGGCTTGAGGATCGCCAGCACGGCATCGAACTTCTCCCGGTACAGATCGCGGTTGGCCTGCACGTGGGCTTCGTCCTGCCAGGCGGCGATGCTCGCCAGTTGGGTTTGCACCGGCATCGCGCAACCGTGGTAGGTGCGGTACAGCAGGAAGCCCTTGAGGATTTCGGCGTCGCCGGCCACAAAGCCCGAACGCAGGCCCGGCAGGTTGGAGCGTTTGGACAGGCTGTGGAACACCACGCAGCGCTTGAAGTCCTGGCGACCCAGTTCGACGCAGGCGCTGAGCAGGCCCGGCGGCGGGGTTTGTTCGTCGAAGTACAGCTCGCTGTAGCACTCGTCGGCGGCGATTACGAAGTCGTATTCGTCGGCCAGGGCAATCAGCTTTTTCAGAGTGTCGACGGGAATCAGTGCGCCGGTCGGGTTGCCTGGCGAGCACAGGAACAGGATCTGGCAGCGTTTCCAGATGTCCGGCGACACGGCGTCGAAATCCGGGTTGAAGCCGTTTTCATCCAGGCACGGCAGGTAGTGCGGCTTGGCCCCGGCGAGGAACGCCGCGCCTTCGTAGATCTGATAGAACGGGTTCGGGCTGACCACCAGCGCGTCGTCGCCACGGTTGACCACGGTCTGGGTGAAGGCGAACAGCGCTTCACGGGTGCCGTTCACCGGCAGGATATTGCGCGCCGGGTCCAGCCAGCCCTTGGGCACGCTGAAACGACGTTTGCACCAGGCGCCAATGGCTTCGCGCAGGGCGGGAATGCCCAGGGTGGTGGGGTACACCGCCATCTGGTCCAGGTTGTTGGCCAGCGCGTCGGCGACGAACTGCGGAGATTTATGCTTCGGCTCGCCGATGGAGAGGGCGATCGGACGCTTGTCCGGGTTCGGCGTGACGCTGCCCAGCAGGACGCGCAATTTCTCGAACGGGTAGGGCTGCAACTGGTTCAGGGCATTGTTCATCGATAAATCTCGTTCAATTCATTGGAAGCTGAAAATGGCGGTCGGTCAGATGCTCAAGCGTGACATCTCGACGCCGGTTTCCTGGTTGACACTCAACTGCTGGACGATGGCTTCCTGCAAGCGTCGGCACAGTTCAGGGTCGGAAAGCGGCTGGTTGTCGGCATCGGTGATAAAGAACACGTCTTCCACCCGTTCGCCCAGGGTCGCAATCTTGGCGTTCTGCAACGACAGGTCGAATTCCAGGAAGATTGTGCCGATCCGCGCCAGCAGGCCCGGGCGGTCCGGCGCGCTGAGTTCCAGCACCGTCACCGGGCGTTGGGCGTCATTGTGGATGGTCACCTCGGGGGCAAACGCAAAGTGCTTGAGCTGGCGCGGTACCCGGCGCTGGATGATGGTCGGGTAGTCGTCAGGGTTGCGCAGCGCGTCGGTGAGGCCTTTGCGGATCTTTTTCACTCGCTCCGGGTTGTCGCCGATGGACTCGCCTTCCGTGTCGAGCACGATGTAGGTGTCGAGGGTGAACTGGCTGCTGGAGGTGATGACCCGGGCGTCGTGAATGTTCAGGTTGAGCTGGTCCATCGCGGCCACGGTCACGGCGAAGAAGTCGTGCTGGTCGGGTGCGTAGATGAAGATCTGCGTACCACCCTCGAACTCGCGCTGGGTGGTTTCCTTGATCAGCACCAGCGGCCCGCCATCGGCCGGCTGCTGCAGAATCGCGTCGCTGTGCCAGGCCACGTCGCCAGCGGTGTGGCGCAGGAAATAGTCGTCCCCCAGTTGCGACCAGAGTTGCTCGACGTCGTCCGGGTCGTTGCCGCCACGCACCAGAATATCCAGGGCCGCGCTTTGGGTGCGGCGGATCTGCTCTTCGCGGTCCACCGGGTTCTCCAGGCCGCGACGCAGCGCGCGCTTGGTCTCGGTGTAGAGCTGGCGCAACAGGCTGGCGCGCCAGGAATTCCACAGCGTCGGGTTGGTGGCGTTGATGTCGGAGACGGTGAGCACGTACAGGTAGTCGAGACGGGTTTCGTCGCCGACGGCCTGGGCGAAATCATGGATCACCTGCGGGTCGGACAAGTCCTTGCGCTGGGCGGTGGTGGACATCACCAGGTGGTTTTGCACCAGCCACACAATCAGACGGCTGTCCCACAGCGGCAACTGGTGGCGCTGGCAGAACGCTTCGGCGTCCACCGCACCAATTTCCGAGTGATCACCGTGCCGGCCCTTGCCGATGTCGTGGTACAGGCCGGCAAGGTAGATCAGCTCAGGCTTGGGCAGCCGCGCCATGAGCTTGCTGGCCAGCGGGAATTTCTCTGACACCTGGGTGTACTGCAACTTACGCAGGTGCTTGATCAGGTTCAGGGTGTGGGCGTCCACCGTATAGATGTGGAACAGGTCGTGCTGCATCTGCCCGACAATAAAGCCGAACTCCGGCAGGTAACGCCCCAGGATCCCGTAGCGGTTCATGCGCCGCAGGTTGCGGTGGATGCCGATCTTGCACTTGAACAGCTCGATAAACAGGCTGGTGTTGCGAATGTCGTGACGGAAGTCGTCGTCGATCAGGTGACGGTTTTCCCGCAGCAAGCGAATGGTGTCGGCGCGTACGCCTTTGATTTCCGGCTGTTGGGCCATCAGCACAAAGATTTCCAGCATGGCGAACGGCGTGCGTTTGAACACGTTGTCGTTGCGAGCCTCGATGTAGCCATCGTGGAGCTGGAAGCGCGAGTTGATCGGCTGCGGCGGTGCTTCGTCTTCCGGGGCCAGAATCACTTCTTCGAAGTGCTGGATGATCAGGTCGCTGAGCTGGGCAATGCTCATCACCACCCGGTAATACTGCTGCATGAAGCTTTCGATGCTGGTCTTCGCGTCTTCGCCTTCAAACCCCAGCAGGGTGGCGATGGAGCGCTGGTGATCGAACAGCAGGCGGTCTTCGGAGCGGCCGGCCAGCATGTGCAACGCGTAGCGCACTTTCCACAGGAATTCCTGGGAAGAGGCCAGCAGGGCGTTTTCGCTCTCTACCAGGAAGCCTTCCCCGGCCAGGGCGCGCAGGTTCAGGGTGCCGTACTGGCGACGCGCGACCCACAAAATCGTCTGGATATCCCGCAGTCCGCCGGGGGAGCCTTTGACGTTGGGTTCCAGGTTGTATTCGGTGTCGTTGTATTTGTGGTGCCGGGCTTTCTGTTCGGCACGCTTGGCCAGGAAGAAGTCCTTGCTCGGCCACATGTGTGCGGTGCTGGTGACTTCCAGCATGCGCTGGCGCAGGCGCTCGGGGCCGGCGATGGTGCGGCTTTCCATCAGGTTGGTGATCACCGTCAGGTCGGCGCGGGCTTCCTGGGCGCACTCGTCCACCGAGCGCACGCTTTGGCCGACTTCCAGGCCAATGTCCCACAACAGCGTCAGAAAACGCTCGATGGAATCGCGAAAAATCTCGTGATCGGCGCTATCGAGCAAAATCAGCAGGTCGATATCGGAGTAGGGGTGCAGTTCACCACGGCCGTAGCCGCCGACCGCCACCAGGGCGATATCGGCGTCTTCACTCCAGCTGAACTGTTCCCAGGCTTTCTGCAGGATGTTGTCGACGAACCAGGCGCGGTCCTCGATCAGGCGGCGGATGTCCCGGCCCGTGCGGAAGCGCCCGTCGAGCACCTCGCGGGCCTGACGAATGGCTTTCTTGAAGGCGGCGATGGGGCTGGCCTTCAGCGCCAGTTCCGCCTGGAACTGGCCACGGTCGAAGAGTTCGGGATCCACCTGGGGCATCGATCGGTTTTCCTTTCTATCTATGGGTCACAGCGTTGCTATTAGAAAACCGGTGCAAACATTACGCCGAAACGCGAGGAATCGTGTCGTCGGCACGCAGGGTGAAGATCTCGTAGCCGGTGTCGGTGACCAGCAGGGTGTGTTCCCACTGCGCCGAGAGCTTGCGGTCCTTGGTGATGGCGGTCCAGCCGTCGCCCAGTACCTTGGTGTCGGCCTTGCCCTGGTTGATCATCGGCTCGATGGTGAAGGTCATGCCTGCCTTCAGCTCCATGCCGGTGCCGGCACGGCCGTAGTGCAGGATCTGCGGCTCTTCGTGGAATACCTTGCCGATGCCATGGCCGCAGAATTCGCGCACCACCGAGAAGCCGTTCTTTTCAGCGTGCTTCTGGATGACTTCACCGATGTCGCCCAGGCGGCAGCCAGGCTTGACGATCTCGATGGCCTTGTACATGCATTCCTGGGTGACTTGCGACAGACGCTCGGCCCAGACCGGCACGTTGCCGACGTGGAACATGCGGCTGGTGTCGCCGTGGTAGCCGTCCTTGATCACGGTGACGTCGATGTTCAGGGTGTCACCGTCTTTCAACGGCTTGTCGCCGGGAATCCCGTGGCATACCACGTGGTTGATCGAGGTGCAGATCGATTTGGGGAAACCCTTGTAGTTCAGCGGCGCAGGGATGGCCTTTTGCACGTTGACGATATAGTCGTGGCAAATGCGGTCCAGCGCTTCGGTGGTGACGCCGGGCTTGACGTGTTCGGCAATCATTTCCAACACGTCGGCAGCCAGTTTGCCGGCAACACGCATGCCAGCGATGTCTTCGGCGGTTTTGAGGGTGACGGTCATACAGGCTCTCTCTAGCGCGAGGCGCTGAAATCAATACGGTTTACGGGTGTGCGACAAAAGGTTGCAGAATTCGCACAAGCCCAAAAAACGCGATTCTAGCAGACGCAGGGGTGAAACCATGAGCGTCTGGCGATCGCTTCTGTCTATAAGGATGGGGGCATTCTGGCTCTATTCAAAGGCTTAGGCAAAAGCGACTGGCGGCAAATGTGATTGCGGGTTTCGTTTTTGCAAGCTCTGTGGTATAAAATGCGCCGCTTTCCGGGGATACCCCGCAAAGCTTAAATCCACACACGTGTCGACACGATGACCTGGGTGCCGGAGGCGAATGCCGCTGGTTGGTCATTGGGATACGTGGAGGCCAAACCCGACTTATTAAGGAACTATCATGTCCCAAGTCAACATGCGCGATATGCTGAAGGCCGGTGTGCACTTCGGTCACCAGACCCGTTACTGGAACCCGAAAATGGGTAAGTACATTTTCGGCGCGCGTAACAAGATCCACATCATCAACCTTGAAAAAACCCTGCCAATGTTCAACGAAGCTCTGACTTTCGTAGAGCGCCTGGCCCAGGGCAAAAACAAGATTCTGTTCGTCGGCACCAAGCGTTCCGCTGGCAAGATCGTTGCTGAAGAAGCAGCACGTTGCGGTTCGCCGTACGTCGATCACCGCTGGTTGGGCGGCATGCTGACCAACTTCAAAACCATCCGTGCTTCCATCAAGCGTCTGCGTGACCTTGAAGTGCAAGCCGAAGACGGTACTTTCGCCAAGCTGACCAAGAAAGAGGCGCTGATGCGCACTCGCGACCTGGAAAAGCTCGATCGTTCCCTGGGTGGTATCAAGGATATGGGCGGTCTGCCTGACGCACTGTTCGTTATCGACGTTGATCACGAGCGCATCGCGATCACCGAAGCCAACAAGCTGGGCATCCCGGTTATCGGCGTAGTCGATACCAACAGCAGCCCGGAAGGCGTTGACTACATCATCCCAGGCAACGATGACGCAATCCGCGCTATCCAGCTGTACATGGGTTCGATGGCTGACGCTGTAATCCGTGGCCGCAACCACGTTGCTGGCGGCACCGAGCAGTTCGTTGAAGAAGCTCCGGTAGCAGCAGCTGAGTAACTGACGCCTTGGCGTTGACTCAGTAAGCAAAAAGGGGGCTTGGCCCCCTTTTTGCCACCTCGAAAACCATTTGTCGGCAGCGCAGCTACAACATCTGTAACGTGCAGCGGCCTACAAGGGTGATTCGGGAAGAATTGATCGCCCGTTCAATCGGGTGGAATGGTTGAAAACCTATCCAAGAGGATTTTGAAAATGGCAGAGATTACTGCAGCGTTGGTTAAAGAACTGCGTGAGCGTACCGGCGAAGGCATGATGGATTGCAAAAAGGCCTTGACCAAGGCCGGCGGCGACATCGAAAAAGCCATTGATGACATGCGTGCTTCGGGCGCCATCAAGGCTGCCAAGAAAGCAGGCAACGTAGCTGCTGAAGGCGCTATCGCAATCAAGGAAGACGGCAAATCCGCCGTTATCCTGGAAGTTAACTCGCAGACCGACTTCCTGGCCCTGCAAGACGACTTCAAAAACTTCGTCGCTGCCAGCGTTGAAAAAGCGTTCGCTGACAAACTGACCGACGCCGCTCCGCTGATCGAAGCTCAAGAAGCTGATCGTCTGGTTCTGGTGGGTAAAGTAGGCGAGAACGTTAACATTCGTCGCCTGACCCGCGTTGAAGGCGATGTTGTGGGTGCTTACCTGCACGGCAACAAAATCGGTGTTGTGGTTGCCCTGAAAGGCGGCAACGTTGAACTGGCCAAAGACATCGCTATGCACGTAGCGGCCAGCAACCCTGAATTCCTGCTGCCATCTGAAGTTTCTGCTGAAGCCATCGAACGCGAGAAAGCCGTGTTCCTGCAGCTGAACGAAGAAAAAATCAAAGGCAAGCCTGAAAACATCGTTGAAAACATGGTCAAAGGCCGTATCAGCAAGTTCCTGGCTGAGGCTTCCCTGGTTGAGCAGGCGTTCGTCAAGAACCCTGAAATCAAGGTTGGCGAACTGGCCAAGAAAGCCGGTGCTGAAATCGTTTCCTTCACCTACTACAAAGTAGGCGACGGCATCGAGAAGCCGGTCGACAACTTCGCTGAAGAAGTTGCTGCCCAGCTGGCTGCCACCAAGAAGTAAGACAGTTTTTAACTGTCGCCCAAAAGAGGCTGCCCGCTTACGCGCGCAGCCTCTTTTCAAATGGGGTGATCGATTTTTATTGGTTTCCCTTTGGAACTGGCTTACAAAGCCGTGTTCCGATGGCGCTGTGACAGCGTCAAGCTAGAGTGAACGCAGGCCGCAAACGGCTTGCCAAGAATTTTCAAAAAATACGCCGCAGGAGAGATTCGCAATGGCTCAGCAGGGCAGTGGTCATCAGGCTCGCTATAAACGCATTCTACTCAAGCTTAGCGGCGAGGCCCTGATGGGCTCGGAAGAGTTTGGGATCGATCCCAAAGTACTCGATCGCATGGCGCTGGAAGTCGGCCAACTGGTCGGTATCGGTGTTCAGGTCGGTCTGGTGATCGGCGGCGGCAACCTGTTCCGTGGTGCGGCACTGAGCGCTGCCGGCATGGATCGGGTGACGGGCGACCACATGGGCATGCTGGCCACTGTGATGAACGCCCTGGCGATGCGTGACGCCCTCGAACGCGCCAACATCACCGCGATCGTCATGTCGGCTATTTCCATGGTGGGCGTAACGGATCACTATGATCGTCGCAAAGCCATGCGTCACCTGGATGCCAAAGAGGTAGTGATTTTTGCTGCCGGTACCGGCAACCCGTTCTTTACCACCGATTCGGCAGCTTGCCTGCGTGGTATCGAGATCAACGCGGACGTGGTGCTCAAGGCCACCAAGGTTGACGGTGTTTACACGGCAGACCCATTCAAAGACCCGCATGCCGAGAAGTTCGATCATCTGACTTATGATGAAGTGCTGGATCGCAAGCTGGGCGTGATGGACCTGACGGCAATCTGCTTGTGCCGCGACCACAAGATGCCGCTGCGCGTATTTAACATGAACAAGCCCGGCGCCCTGCTGAACATCGTACACGGCGGCGCGGAAGGGACTCTGATCGAGGAAATCGAACAATGATCAACGAAATCAAAAAAGACGCTCAAGAGCGCATGCAGAAATCCCTGGACTCTCTGAACCATGCATTTGGCCAGATTCGTACCGGCAAGGCTCACCCAAGCATTCTGGGCAGCGTGATGGTGCCGTATTACGGCGCTGATACCTCGATCACTCAAGTGGCCAACATCACTGTCAAAGATTCGCGCACCCTGCAAGTCGTAGCCTTTGAGCGCAACATGCTCGGCGCCGTCGACAAAGCCATCCAGAGCGCCGGCCTGAACCTCAATCCGACCAACCTGGGCGAATTGCTGCTGATCTCCATGCCTGCCCTGACCGAAGAAACCCGCAAGGGCTTCACCAAGCAGGCGCGCAGCGCCGCTGAAGATGCGCGTGTTGCCGTGCGCAACATTCGTCGTGATGCCTTGGGTGACCTGAAGAAGCTGGTCAAGGACAAGGAAATCAGTGAAGACGAAGAGCGCCGTGCCGTCGCCGATATCGACAAGCTGACTAAAGACGCCGAGGCCCAGATCACCAAGGCCACGGAAGATAAAGAAAAGGACCTGATGGCCGTATAAGGGGTCAGGACGCCTTCATGGAAAAGACCAAGCAGACTGTGCCTTCCGTGGTGCCGCGCCATGTCGCGATCATCATGGACGGGAATAATCGCTGGGCGAAGAAGCGCTTTATGCCGGGCGTTGCCGGGCATAAAGCGGGTGTCGATGCGGTGCGTGCCGTGATCGAGGTGTGTGCCGAGGCCAAGGTCGAAGTATTGACCTTGTTCGCGTTCTCCAGTGAAAACTGGCAGCGCCCGGCCGAGGAAGTCAGTGCCTTGATGGACCTGTTCTTCAAGGCATTGCGTCGTGAGGCCAAGCGCCTCAACGAGAACAACATCAGCCTGCGCATCATCGGCGACCGTTCGCGGTTCCATCCGGAGCTGCAAGCGGCCATGCGCGAAGCCGAGGCGATCACTGCCGGCAGCAACCGTTTTGTGCTGCAGATCGCAGCCAACTACGGCGGCCAGTGGGATATTGCCCAGGCAGCGCAGCGCCTGGCGCGGGAAGTGCAGGCCGGCCATCTGCGCCCGGAAGACATCACGCCCGAGCTGTTACAAACCTGTCTGGTAACCGGCGACCTGCCATTGCCCGACCTGTGTATTCGTACCGGTGGCGACCATCGCATCAGCAACTTCCTGTTGTGGCAGTTGGCCTATACCGAACTGTACTTCTCCGACCTGTTCTGGCCGGACTTCAAACACGATGCCATGCGCAATGCGCTGGCCGATTTCGCTTCCCGTCAGCGTCGCTTCGGTAAAACGAGCGAGCAGATCGAAGCTGGAGCCCGGGTTTAATGCTTAAACAACGAATCATCACGGCGCTGATCCTGCTGCCTATTGCCCTGTGCGGGTTTTTCCTGCTTGAAGGTGCAAACTTCGCACTGTTCATTGGCCTGGTCGTGACGCTGGGTGCCTGGGAATGGGCACGCCTGGCGGGTTTCGCCGCACAGTTGCCTCGTGTGGTGTACGCCGCTGTCTTGGCGCTGTTGATGTTCCTGATGTACATCCTGCCGGACCTGGCACCCTGGGTGCTGGGGGCGGCGGTGTTGTGGTGGGCGTTGGCGACCTATCTGGTGCTGACGTATCCGGGCACCAGCGGGCACTGGTCCAGTGTTGCCTGCAAGCTGGTGATCGGTCTGTTGATTTTGCTGCCCGCCTGGCAGGGGCTGGTCTACATCAAGCAGATGCAGTTGGGTAACTGGTTGATCATGGCGGTGATGGTACTGGTGTGGGGTGCTGATATTGGTGCCTACTTCTCTGGTCGTGCCTTCGGCAAGCGCAAGCTGGCGCCGGCTGTCAGCCCGGGTAAAAGCTGGGAAGGCGTGTATGGCGGCCTGGCGTTGACCCTGGTGATTACCCTGGTGGTCGGTGTGGTGCGTGGCTGGACCGTCAAGGAAATGCTGCTGTCCCTGGTGGGTGCGGCCGTGGTCGTATTTATCTCGGTGGTCGGTGACCTGACTGAAAGCATGTTCAAGCGTCAGGCCGGGATCAAGGACAGCAGTAACCTGCTGCCGGGTCACGGTGGCGTTCTGGACCGCATCGACAGTCTGACGGCCGCGATCCCGATTTTTGCCGTACTGCTGTGGATGGCTGCCTCGTGAGCCGCCTGCAGCAGGTAACCGTGCTGGGCGCCACCGGCTCGGTGGGGCTAAGCACCCTGGATGTGATTGCCCGCCATCCCGATCGATACCAAGTCTTTGCATTGACCGGCTTCAGTCGCCTAAGCGAACTGCTGGCGCTGTGTGTGCGCCACGCGCCGCAATACGCCGTCGTACCTGAAGCGGCAGCCGCACAGGGTTTGCAGGATGACCTGCGCGCTGCGGGCCTGGCGACTCAGGTATTGGTGGGGGAGGAGGGGTTGTGCCAGGTTTCGGCTGACCCTGATGTCGACACCGTCGTCGCGGCCATTGTCGGTGCTGCCGGCTTGCGTCCGACCCTGGCAGCCGTTGATGCAGGCAAGAAGATTCTGCTGGCCAATAAAGAAGCCCTGGTGATGTCCGGTGCGCTCTTTATGCAGGCGGTGCGCAAGAGCGGCGCCGTGCTGTTGCCGCTGGACAGCGAGCACAACGCGATTTTCCAGTGCATGCCCGGTGATTTTGCCCGTGGGTTGAGCCAGGTGGGTGTGCGCCGGATTCTGCTGACAGCTTCCGGCGGTCCGTTCCGACAGACGCCGCTGGCCGATCTGGAGCATGTTTCTCCTGATCAGGCGTGTGCGCATCCGAACTGGTCCATGGGGCGCAAGATCTCGGTGGATTCAGCGAGCATGATGAACAAAGGCCTGGAGCTGATCGAGGCCTGCTGGCTGTTCGATGCCCGGCCGGATCAGGTCGAGGTGGTGATCCACTCGCAAAGTGTGATTCATTCCCTGGTGGACTACGTGGATGGCTCGGTATTGGCTCAGTTGGGCAATCCGGACATGCGTACGCCGATCGCCAATGCGCTGGCGTGGCCGGAACGGATTGATTCGGGTGTTGCGCCGTTGGATCTGTTTGCCATTGCCCGTCTGGATTTCGAAGCGCCCGACGAGCAACGCTTCCCTTGCCTGCGTCTTGCGCGGCAAGCTGCCGAGGCGGGTAACAGCGCCCCGGCGATGTTGAATGCGGCCAATGAAGTGGCGGTGGCGGCGTTTCTGGACCGGCGCATCCGCTTTCCGCAGATCGCGAGTATGATCGAAGACGTTTTAAACCTTGAACCCGTCGTCCCTGTGAATGATCTGGGTGCGGTGTTCGAAGCGGATGTAAAGGCCCGGGCCTTGACCGAGCAGTGGTTGAACCGCAATGCGCGCTAGTCTTTAGGCGTGTTTGAGTCTTCAGGCACTGGATTGAAATGCGGAGAAATTAGATGAGTGCGCTCTACATGATTGTCGGCACCCTGGTTGCTCTGGGTGTGCTGGTCACCTTCCACGAATTTGGCCATTTTTGGGTCGCGCGTCGTTGCGGCGTCAAGGTGCTGCGCTTCTCCGTTGGCTTCGGCATGCCGTTGTTGCGCTGGCACGACCGTCGTGGCACCGAGTTTGTGATTGCGGCGATCCCGTTGGGCGGCTACGTCAAGATGCTGGATGAGCGCGAAGGTGAAGTACCGGCTGATCAGTTGGACCAATCCTTCAATCGCAAGACCGTTCGTCAGCGCATTGCCATCGTTGCAGCAGGGCCGATTGCCAACTTCCTGTTGGCGATGGTGTTTTTCTGGGTCCTGGCGATGCTGGGCAGCCAGCAGGTGCGGCCGGTCATTGGTGCGGTTGAAGCGGACAGCATGGCGGCCAAGGCGGGCCTGATCGCCGGGCAGGAAATTGTTTCAGTTGATGGCGAGCCAACCACCGGTTGGGGCGCGGTCAATCTGCAGTTGGTGCGTCGCCTGGGTGAAAGCGGCATCGTGAAGCTGGTGGTGCGCGATCAGGATTCCACTGCCGAAACCCCGCGCGAACTGGCCCTGGACCACTGGCTGAAGGGCTCCGATGAGCCTGATCCGATCAAGTCCCTGGGCATCCGTCCGTGGCGTCCGGCCCTGCCGCCGGTGCTGGCAGAGCTGGATCCGAAAGGGCCGGCCCAGGCCGCAGGTCTGAAAACCGGCGATCGCCTGTTGGCCCTTGATGGCCAGGTGCTGGGTGACTGGCAGCAAGTGGTGGATCTGGTGCGTGTTCGGCCTGATACCAAAATTGTGCTGAAAGTTGAGCGCGATGGTGCTCAAATCGACGTCCCTGTAACCCTGGCGGTTCGCGGGGAAGCCAAGGCGGCCGGGGGTTACCTGGGTGCCGGTGTGAAAGGTGTCGAGTGGCCACCGTCGATGGTGCGAGAGGTCAGTTTCGGGCCGTTGGCGGCAATTGGCGAGGGTGCGAGACGCACCTGGACCATGAGTGTGCTGACCCTCGATTCCCTCAAGAAAATGTTGTTCGGCGAGCTCTCGGTAAAAAACTTGAGTGGACCGATAACCATTGCTAAAGTGGCGGGCGCTTCTGCCCAGTCGGGCGTTGTAGATTTCCTGAATTTCCTGGCTTATCTGAGTATTAGCCTTGGGGTTCTGAATTTGTTGCCCATTCCAGTGTTGGATGGGGGGCATCTGTTGTTTTATCTGGTCGAGTGGGCGCGTGGTCGCCCCTTGTCGGATCGGGTGCAGGGTTGGGGGATACAGATCGGTATCAGTTTGGTGGTCGGGGTGATGTTGTTAGCTCTGGTCAACGATCTGGGACGACTGTAACGCTTCGCTGAATTGCGAATCTGCCGCATTTTGCGGCAGTTTGTTTATTGCCAGTTGGAATAAGAAAGGACTTCATGAAACGTCTGCTGCTAACTGCGGTTCTCACCGTATTGATGATCGCCGAAGTTCACGCCGAGTCCTTCACCATCTCCGATATTCGCGTCAACGGCCTCCAGCGGGTTTCCGCGGGTAGCGTCTTTGGTGCCTTGCCGTTGAACGTCGGGGAACAGGCTGATGATCGTCGCCTGGTGGAATCCACTCGTGCGCTGTTCAAAACCGGGTTCTTTCAAGATATCCAACTGGGTCGCGAAGGTAACGTCCTCGTCATCACCGTCGTCGAGCGGCCTTCTGTCGCCAGTATCGAGATCGAAGGCAACAAGGCGATCTCCACTGAAGACTTGATGAAAGGCCTCAAACAATCGGGCCTTGCCGAAGGCGAGATCTTCCAGCGTGCCACCCTCGAAGGTGTGCGTAACGAACTGCAACGCCAGTACGTTGCCCAGGGCCGTTACTCGGCAACCGTCGAGACCGAAGTGGTACCGCAGCCGCGTAACCGCGTCGGCCTGAAGGTCAACATCAACGAAGGCACCGTGGCGGCGATCCAGCACATCAACGTGGTGGGTAACACCAAGTTCTCCGATGACGACCTGGTCGACCTGTTCGAACTCAAGACCACCAACTGGCTGTCGTTCTTCAAGAACGATGACAAGTATGCTCGCGAAAAACTGTCCGGTGACCTGGAACGCCTGCGTTCCTACTACCTGGACCGTGGCTATATCAACATGGATATCGCTTCGACCCAGGTGTCCATCACCCCGGACAAGAAGCACGTCTATATCACTGTCAACGTCAACGAAGGCGAGAAGTACAAGGTTCGTGACGTCAAGCTCAGCGGTGACTTGAAAGTGCCTGAAGACCAGGTCAAGTCCCTGTTGCTGGTGCAGAAAGACCAGGTGTTCTCGCGCAAGCTGATGACCACCACGTCCGAACTGATCACCCGTCGTCTGGGTAACGAAGGCTATACCTTCGCCAACGTCAACGGCGTACCGACCCCGCACGACGAAGACCATACCGTAGACATCACCTTCGTCGTAGATCCGGGCAAGCGTGCCTACGTGAACCGCATCAACTTCCGTGGCAACACCAAGTCGGCCGACGAAGTGCTGCGTCGCGAAATGCGTCAGATGGAAGGTGGCTGGGCGTCGACTTACCTGATCGACCAGTCCAAGGTTCGCCTTGAGCGCCTGGGCTTCTTTAAGGAAGTCAACGTTGAAACCCCGGCTGTACCGGGTGTGGATGACCAGGTTGACGTGAACTACGCCGTAGAAGAACAAGCCTCCGGTTCGATTACCGCCAGCGTCGGTTTCGCCCAGAGTGCCGGTCTGATCCTGGGTGGTTCGATCACCCAGAACAACTTCCTCGGTACCGGTAACAAGGTTTCCATCGGCCTGACCCGCAGCGAATACCAGAGCCGCTATAACTTCGGTTATGTCGACCCCTACTGGACTGCTGACGGTGTGAGCCTGGGCTACAACGCCTTCTACCGCACAACCGACTACAAAGACCTCGACGTTGACGTTGCAAGCTATGCAATCGACAGCCTGGGTGTTGGCGCCAACATTGGTTACCCGATCAGTGAGACCTCGCGTCTGACCTTCGGCCTGACCGCGCAACAGGACAAGATCAAGACCGGTGTGTACACCGTGGACGAAATCTTCAACTTCGTGCGTAAAGAAGGCGACCAGTTCCTGAACTTCAAGGCTTCGGCCGGCTGGTCGGAATCGACCCTGAACAAAGGTGTACTGGCGACTCGTGGCCATTCCCAGAGCCTGACTCTGGAAGCAACCACGCCGGGCAGCGATCTGTCGTTCTTCAAACTCGACTACCGTGGCCAGTTGTTCCAGCCATTGAGCGAAAACTACACCATGCGCCTGCACACCGAATTGGGTTATGGCGATGGTTATGGTTCGACCAGCGGCTTGCCGTTCTATGAGAACTACTACGCGGGTGGTTTCAACTCGGTACGTGGTTTCAAGGACAGCACATTGGGGCCTCGTGGTACGCCAAGCCGTGGCCAGTTAGTGACCGGTAACCAGGGTACCCAGCCTGACTCGGACAACGACCCGCTGCCGTTCGGTGGTAACGTGCTGATCCAGGGTGGTGCGGAAATCCTGTTCCCGCTGCCATTCGTTAAAGATCAACGTTCCCTGCGTACTTCGGTCTTCTGGGATGTGGGTAACGTGTTCGACTCCAAGTGCGAACAGGTCACCAACCCGAATGGCTCGAAGTCCAACACGCAGTGCAACGACGTAAGTCTGAGCAACCTGGCAAGCTCTGTCGGTGTGGGCGTGACCTGGGTGACGGCGCTGGGCCCATTGAGCTTTGCTCTGGCCATGCCGATCAAGAAACCGGATAACGCTGAAACCCAGATTTTCCAATTCTCCCTCGGCCAGACGTTCTAAGCGTCTGACCCAAGATAACGACAACGGATTTGTAGGAGTGCATCGTGCGTAAGTTGACTCAATTGGTTCTCCTGGCGACTGTCCTGGTAGCGACCCCGGCCTTTGCCGAAATGAAGATTGCTGTTCTGAACTATCAGATGGCTCTGCTGGAATCCGATGCGGCCAAGAAGTACGCCGTGGATGCCGAGAAGAAATTCGGTCCTCAACTGACCAAGCTCAAGACGCTGGAAAGCAGCGCCAAGGGCATCCAGGATCGTCTGGTGGCCGGTGGCGACAAGATGCAGCAAGGCGAGCGCGAGCGTCTGGAGCTTGAATTCAAGCAAAAGGCCCGTGACTACCAGTTCCAGTCCAAGGAGCTGAACGAGGCCAAGGCTGTTGCCGACCGCGAAATGCTCAAGCAACTCAAGCCGAAACTCGACAGCGCTGTGGAAGAAGTCATCAAGAAAGGTGCCTTTGACCTGGTATTCGAACGCGGTGCAGTCATCGACGTTAAACCTCAGTACGACATCACCCGCCAGGTGATCGAGCGCATGAATCAGCTGAAGTAAGCCATGACTGCGACTATCAAGCTCGGGCAATTGGCCGAGTTCCTGGGGGCCACCTTACGTGGCTCTCCGGAGAAGGACATTACTGGGCTAGCCACCTTGCAGGAGGCTGGCCCAGCTCAGTTGAGCTTCCTGGCAAACCCCCAATACCGTAAATACCTGGGCGAAAGCCGAGCCGCAGCCGTGCTGCTGAAGGCCGCTGACGCCGAAGGGTTTACCGGGGATGCGCTGGTTGTTGCCGACCCGTACCTTGCGTATGCCCAGGCATCGCACCTGTTCGATCCGAAACCCAAGGCTGCCGCAGGTATCCATCCTTCTGCGGTTATCGCGGATGACGCGCAGGTTGACCCTGCTGCGAGCATCGGTGCTTTTGTGGTGATCGAAAGCGGCGCCCGTATCGGCGCGGGTGTAACGATAGGCGCCCAGTGCTTTATCGGCGCCCGCAGCGAGATTGGTGCCGGTGGCTGGCTGGCTCCGCGTGTGACCCTGTACCACGACGTGCGTATTGGTGAGCGTGTGGTGATTCAGTCAGGTGCCGTGATCGGTGGCGAGGGCTTCGGCTTCGCTAACTCGAAGGGTATTTGGCACAAGATTGCCCAAGTGGGCGGTGTGTTGATCGGCAATGACGTTGAAATTGGCGTCAACACCGCTGTTGACCGTGGGGCCTTGGCCGATACCGTCATTGGTAACGGCGTGAAGCTGGATAACCAGATTCAGATCGCCCATAACGTACAGATTGGCGATCACACCGCCATGGCGGCGTGCGTGGGGATTTCCGGCAGCACCAAGATTGGCAAGCATTGCATGCTCGCCGGCGGTGTTGGCCTGGTGGGCCATATTGAAGTGTGCGACAACGTATTCATCACCGGCATGACCATGGTGACCCATTCGATTACCGAACCTGGGTCCTATTCGTCCGGTACGGCCATGCAGCCTGCGGCCGAATGGCGCAAGAGCGCGGCACGTCTGAGGCAGCTCGACGATATCGCTCGGCGCCTGAAACATCTGGAAAAGCGTGTTGGGGACGTGACCCCTGGCGGTAATGCTTCATCAGATGGCTGATACCATTTCCATATCAAGTGTGCACAGCCGCTAGACTGCCTCCTTGATTTGCTAGAGGGGCGTGCCTTAGTCCGCACGCTCCCAATCTTTATTACAGGCTTCCCCCCGAAATGATGGACATCAACGAGATTCGCGAATACCTGCCTCACCGTTACCCGTTCCTGCTGGTGGACCGTGTAGTGGACCTCAATGTTGAGGAAAAGCGCATTCGTGCCTACAAGAATGTCAGCATCAACGAACCGTTCTTCAACGGTCACTTCCCTGCGCATCCCATCATGCCAGGCGTTTTGATCATCGAAGCGATGGCCCAGGCTGCCGGTATCCTTGGTTTCAAAATGCTCGACCTGAAGCCTGCCGATGGCACGCTCTACTATTTCGTGGGCTCCGACAAACTGCGCTTCCGCAACCCGGTGACCCCGGGTGACCAGTTGATCCTGGAAGCCAAGTTCATCAGTTGCAAGCGCCAGATCTGGAAGTTCGAATGCCAGGCGTCGGTCGACGGCAAGCCGGTGTGCTCGGCTGAAATCATCTGTGCGGAACGCAAACTATGAGTTTGATTGACCCTCGCGCAATCATCGATCCGACGGCCGTACTGGCCGCCGACGTTGAGGTCGGCCCTTGGTCGATCGTCGGCGCAGGTGTGGAAATCGGCGAGGGGACAGTCATCGGGCCGCATGTGATCCTCAAGGGCCCGACGCGGATTGGCAAACACAATCGCATCTATCAGTTTTCATCGATAGGCGAAGACACTCCGGACATGAAGTACAAGGGTGAAGAAACGCGTCTGGTAATCGGTGATCACAACATCATCCGTGAAGGCGTGACCATTCACCGCGGTACCGTTCAGGACCGCGCAGAGACCACCCTGGGTGATCACAACCTGGTGATGGCCTATGCGCACATCGGCCATGACAGCGTCATCGGCAACCACTGCATCCTAGTTAATAACACCGCGTTGGCTGGCCACGTGCACGTTGACGATTGGGCGATCCTGTCCGGCTTCACCCTGGTGCATCAGTACTGCCATATCGGCGCCCACAGTTTTTCCGGCATGGGTACCGCCATCGGCAAGGATGTTCCAGCATTCGTCACGGTGTTCGGCAACCCGGCCGAAGCTCGCAGCATGAACTTCGAAGGCATGCGCCGGCGGGGTTTCAGCGAAGACGCCATCCACGCCCTGCGCCGCGCCTACAAGGTGGTTTACCGCCAGGGGTTGACGGTTGACCAGGCGTTGATCGAACTGACGGAGCCAGCCGCATTGTTTCCGGAAGTCGCGATATTCCGTGACTCGATCCAGTCGTCGACTCGCGGCATCACCCGCTGATCATGGCCAAGCTGCGTATAGCGTTGGTGGCCGGAGAAGCTTCCGGCGATATTCTCGGTGCAGGCCTGATGCGGGCCCTCAAGCTCCAGCATCCTGCGGTTGAATTCATCGGTGTCGGCGGTCCGCTGATGCAGGCTGAAGGCCTCACGTCCTACTTTCCCATGGAGCGCTTGTCGGTCATGGGGCTGGTGGAAGTGTTGGGTCGGTTACGTGAGCTGCTGGCTCGCCGCAAAAAGCTGATCCAGACCCTGATCGAAGAAAAGCCCGACGTCTTTATCGGAATCGACGCTCCGGACTTCACCCTCAATATCGAACTCAAGTTGCGTCAGGCCGGGATCAAGACCGTGCATTACGTCAGCCCGTCCGTGTGGGCGTGGCGGCAAAAGCGCGTGCTGAAGATTCGCGAAGGCTGCGACCTGATGCTGACCCTGCTGCCCTTCGAGGCCCGGTTCTACGAAGAGAAGGGCGTGCCGGTGCGGTTTGTCGGGCACACCCTGGCCGACACCATTCCGCTTCAGGCCGACCGTGCTGCGGCGCGTGCCGAACTGGGCTTGCCCGACGGGCCGTTGGTCGCCTTGATGCCGGGTAGCCGTGGTGGCGAAGTCGGTCGTCTCGGCGCGCTGTTTTTTGATGCTGCCGAACGTCTGCAGGCGCTGAAGCCGGGTGTGCGCTTCGTATTGCCATGTGCCAGTCCTCAGCGCCGTGCACAAATTGAAGAATTGCTGGTCGGGCGCACCTTGCCGTTGACCCTGCTCGACGGGGGCTCGCACCTGGCACTGGCTGCGTGCGATGCGGTGCTGATCGCCTCCGGCACTGCGACCTTGGAAGCCTTGCTCTACAAACGGCCGATGGTCGTGGCCTATCGCTTGGCGCCGCTGACCTACTGGATTCTCAAGCGTATGGTCAAAAGCCCCTACATCTCCCTGCCCAATTTGCTGGCCCAGCGTCTGTTGGTGCCCGAGTTGTTGCAGGACGATGCGATGCCTGAGGCTTTGGCGCAAACCATGCTTCCGTTGATCGATGGCGGCGAAGAGCAGACCCGTGGTTTCGACGAAATCCACCGCACCTTGCGTCGTGATGCGTCGAACCAGGCGGCGGACGCTGTGCTGACCTTGATCGGCCATAAACAGGAAACCCTATGAAGACGCAAATGGGCCTGGATTTCAGCCTGGTCGCCGATGCCCTTGATCTGGTTGCCGGTGTTGACGAAGTCGGTCGCGGCCCGCTGTGCGGCGCAGTCGTCACCGCCGCAGTGATTCTCGATCCGAACCGCCCGATCCTCGGCCTGAACGATTCGAAGAAGCTCACCGAAGCCCGTCGAGAAAAACTCTACGACGAGATCTGTGAGAAAGCCCTGAGCTGGCACATCGCCCGGGCTGAGGTCGAAGAAATCGACGAACTGAACATCCTGCACGCCACCATGCTGGCCATGCAGCGCGCTATTGAAGGCCTGCACATCACGCCCAAAATGGCGATGATCGACGGCAACCGCTGCCCGAAGCTGACGATGCCGGCTGAAGCGGTGGTCAAGGGTGATAGCAAGGTGCCGGCGATTGCCGCTGCATCGATCCTGGCCAAGGTCAGCCGTGACCGTGAAATGGCGGCTTTCGAATTGATCTATCCCGGCTACGGGATTGGTGGCCATAAGGGTTACCCGACGCCCGTTCATCTGGAAGCTTTGGCTCGCCTGGGGCCGACCCCGATCCACCGCCGCTCGTTTGCCCCGGTTCGCCAGGCTTTCGAGGCTCGGGAAAGCCTGATCGAGGTTTAGCAGCAAGGCTGATGTTTTTGCCAAGGCCCGGTACAATCCGGGCCTTGTTGTCTCCACGTTTTGTACAGGATCACTATGCCGGCTTCATTCGTTCACCTGCGCCTGCACACTGAATACTCCCTGGTCGACGGCCTGGTACGGATCAAACCCCTGGTCAAAACCCTGGTGGGCATGAACATGCCTGCCGTGGCGGTGACCGACCAGAACAACATGTGCTCCCTGGTCAAGTTCTACAAGGCCGCCATGGGCGCCGGCATCAAGCCGATCTGCGGCGCCGACCTCTGGCTGTCGAACAAAGACCCGGATAACCCACTGAGCCGCATCAGCCTGTTGGCGATGAACGGCGTGGGTTATCGCAATCTCACCGAACTGATTTCCCGTGGTTTTATCGATGGCCAGCGCAACGGCTCGATCATCATCGAGCGCGAATGGGTGGCCGAGGCCAGCGAAGGGCTGATCATGCTCTCGGCGGCCAAAGAGGGTGAGATCGGCATCGCGCTGTTGGGCGGCAATCCCCACGAGGCAGAAGTGCTGGCCCGTGAGTGGATGGAGGTGTTCCCCAACCGTTTCTACCTGGAAATCCAGCGCACCAACCGCCCCAACGATGAAGAGCAGTTGCACGCCGCCGTGGCCCTGGCTGAAAAGCTTGGCGCGCCGCTGGTGGCGACCAACGATGTGCGCTTTATCAAGAAGGAAGACTTCGAGGCCCACGAAACCCGCGTATGCATCGGTGAAGGCCGGGCGCTGGACGATCCGCGCCGCTCGAAAAACTACAGCGAAGAGCAGTACCTCAAAAGCGCCGATGAAATGGCCGAGCTGTTCAGTGACCTGCCCGAGGCCCTGGAAAACTCCGTCGAAATTGCCAAGCGCTGCAATATTGAAGTGAAGCTGGGCAAGCACTTCCTGCCCAACTTCCCGATCCCCGATGGCATGACCATCGACGAGTATTTCCGCAAGGTGTCGTTCGACGGTTTGGAGGAACGCCTGAGCGTCCTGCTGCCCAAGGACACCACTGAAGATTATGAAGCCAAGCGCCAGGTCTACGTCGATCGGCTGAATTTCGAGCTGGATATCATTATCCAGATGGGGTTCCCCGGTTACTTCCTGATCGTAATGGACTTTATCCAGTGGGCCAAAAGCAACGGCGTGCCGGTGGGCCCAGGCCGTGGATCGGGTGCCGGGTCGCTGGTGGCCTATGTGCAGAAGATCACCGACCTCGACCCGCTGGAATATGACCTGCTGTTCGAACGTTTCCTTAACCCGGAACGGGTATCGATGCCCGACTTCGACGTCGACTTCTGCATGGATGGTCGCGACCGGGTTATCGAATACGTGGCCGAGAAATACGGCCGTAACGCTGTAAGCCAGATCATCACCTTCGGTTCCATGGCGGCGAAAGCGGTAATCCGCGACGTGGCCCGGGTGCAGGGCAAGTCCTACGGCCTGGCAGACCGTCTGTCGAAGATGATCCCGTTCGAAGTCGGCATGACCCTGGAAAAAGCCTACGAGCAGGAAGAAATCCTGCGGGACTTCATCAAGGTCGATGAAGAAGCGGCTGAAATCTGGGACATGGCGCGCAAGCTCGAAGGCGTGGTGCGTAACGTCGGTAAACACGCCGGTGGTGTGGTTATCGCGCCCACCAAACTGACTGACTTTTCGCCGATCTATTGCGATGAAGAAGGCGACGGCCTGGTAACCCAGTTCGACAAGGATGACGTGGAGGCGGCCGGCCTGGTGAAGTTCGACTTCCTCGGCCTGCGGACCCTGACGATCATCGACTGGGCGCTCAAGACCATCAATCGCGACCGCGCCAAGGTCAACGAGCCACCGCTGGATATCGCGTTTATCCCGCTGGACGACAAACCGACCTACAGCCTGCTGCAAAAGGCTGAAACCACAGCCGTGTTCCAGCTTGAATCCCGCGGCATGAAAGAGCTGATCAAAAAGCTCAAGCCCGACTGCCTGGAAGACTTGATCGCACTGGTGGCCCTGTTCCGTCCGGGCCCGCTGCAATCGGGCATGGTGGATGACTTCATCAACCGTAAGCACGGGCGTGCCGAACTGGCTTACCCGCACTCCGACTACCAGTACGAAGGCCTCAAGCCGGTACTGGCACCGACCTACGGCATCATTCTGTATCAAGAACAGGTGATGCAGATTGCCCAGGTCATGGCCGGCTATACCCTGGGCGGCGCGGACATGCTGCGTCGAGCCATGGGTAAGAAAAAGCCCGAGGAGATGGCCAAGCAGCGCGGTGGCTTCATTGAGGGTTGCGCCACCAACAATATCGACGCCGACCTGGCCGGTAACATCTTCGACCTGGTAGAGAAATTCGCCGGTTACGGCTTCAACAAATCCCACTCCGCCGCCTACGGCCTGGTGTCGTACCAGACGGCCTGGCTGAAGGCTCACTACCCGGCGCCGTTCATGGCCGCGGTACTGTCTGCGGATATGCACAACACCGACAAGGTCGTGACCTTGATCGAAGAAGTGCGGACCATGAAGCTGCGCCTCGACGCGCCGGACGTGAACACCTCCGAGTTCAAGTTCACGGTAAACGACGAAGGCCGCATCATTTATGGCCTCGGTGCGATCAAGGGCGTGGGCGAAGGTCCGGTGGAGGCGATTACCGAAGCGCGTCAGGACGGGCCGTTCAAGGACCTGTTCGACTTCTGCGCCCGGGTTGACCTCAAGCGCATCAACAAACGTACCCTGGATGGCTTGATCCGCAGCGGCGCCCTGGATCGTCTGGGCCCGTATTTCCATGATGAGCCGAAGGCGTACCAGGCCAATATCGACCGCAACCGCGCGGTATTGCTGACCGCCATGGAAGAAGCGATCAAGGCCGCCGAGCAGACCGCGCGCACCCACGACAGCGGCCACGCCGACCTGTTTGGCGGGCTGTTCGTCGAAGAAGACGCCGACGTCTACGCCAACCATCGCAAGGCCAAGGACCTGACCCTCAAGGAGCGCCTCAAGGGCGAGAAGGACACCCTGGGCCTGTACCTCACCGGTCACCCGATTGACGAATACGAAGGTGAAATCCGGCGTTTCGCCCGCCAGCGCATCATCGACCTGAAGCCGGCGCGGGACACCCAGACCGTCGCGGGCATGATCATCGCGCTGCGGGTGATGAAGAATAAAAAGGGCGACAAGATGGGCTTCATCACCCTCGACGACCGCTCGGGCCGGATCGAAGCGTCGCTGTTTGCCGATGCATTCCACTCCGCCCAGTCGCTGTTGCAGACCGACGCGATGGTGGTGGTGGAAGGGGAGGTCAGCAACGACGACTTCTCCGGCGGCCTGCGCCTGCGGATCAAGCGCGTGATGAGCATGGAAGATGCTCGCACCAACCTGGCCGAAAGCCTGCGCTTGAAGGTCAAGACCGATGCGCTCAAAGGTGATCAGCTACGCTGGTTGGGTGACTTGCTTAAACGCCACCGTGGCGCCTGCCCGGTGACCATGGAGTACACCCGCGACGATGCCAAGGCGATGTTGCAGTTTGGTGAGACGTGGCGAATTGACCCCGCGGATGGCTTGATTCAAGCATTGCGTGACCAGTTCGGGCGTGACAACGTCTTCCTCCAATACCGTTGACGGTCAGGCCGTACAAAGAACGCCTGATCTCGACCGAACATTTAATCTCGACCTAACCGCGCCTCTCCCTTAAGGTAGGGCGCGAATAGACAACCGGCTGGCCAGGCACCCCTTGGCCGTCGACCCAAGACGGACGCTTATGAACCCGAATTTTCTTGATTTCGAACAGCCGATCGCTGACCTGCAAGCCAAGATCGAAGAGCTGCGCCTGGTCGGCAATGACAATTCGCTGAATATCGGCGATGAAATCGCTCGCCTGCAAGACAAGAGCAGCACGCTTACCGAAGACATCTTCGGCAAGCTGACCAGCTGGCAGATCGCGCGCCTGGCCCGCCACCCGCGCCGTCCGTACACCCTGGACTACATCGAGCACATCTTCACCGAGTTCGATGAACTGCACGGCGACCGTCACTTCTCCGACGACGCTGCCATCGTGGGCGGTATCGCTCGCCTGGACGACCAGCCAGTGATGGTGATCGGTCACCAGAAAGGCCGTGAAGTGCGCGAGAAAGTCCGTCGCAACTTCGGCATGCCGCGCCCGGAAGGCTACCGTAAGGCTTGCCGCCTGATGGAAATGGCCGAGCGTTTCAAGATGCCGATCCTGACCTTCATCGACACCCCGGGCGCGTACCCGGGTATCGACGCTGAAGAGCGCAACCAGAGCGAAGCGATTGCCTGGAACCTGCGGGTGATGGCTCGCCTGAAGACTCCGATCATCGCTACCGTGATCGGCGAAGGCGGTTCCGGCGGTGCATTGGCCATTGGCGTCTGCGACCAACTGAACATGCTGCAATATTCGACCTACGCGGTGATCTCGCCGGAAGGTTGCGCCTCGATCCTGTGGAAAACCGCCGAGAAAGCGCCGGATGCCGCTGAAGCCATGGGCATCACTGCTGATCGCCTGAAAGGCCTGGGTATCGTGGACAAAGTGATCGCCGAGCCATTGGGCGGCGCCCACCGTGACCCGGCTGCCGCTGCCGCGACCATTCGTGCTGAACTCAGCTCGCAACTGGCGATGCTCAAGAAGTTCGACAACGAGGCGCTGCTGGCCCGTCGTTACGAGCGCCTGATGAGCTACGGTCTCTAAGCCGACGCGTTACCAAATGCGGGAGCGGGCTTGTGTGGGAGCGGGCTTGCTCGCGAAGGCGGTGATTCAGTCAATATAGTTGGCGACTGACACACTGCATTCGCGAGCAAGCCCGCTCCCACATTTGCTTTGTGTATGCTGGGTTATCGCATTCCAGATTGATGGCGTACTTTGCTATGAAGCCCACCTTAACCGCCAAGCTCCTGCAAGCCGTCGCCCCCTGGCGCAACGCCCCGGCCTGGCATATCGCCTTCTCCGGCGGCCTCGACTCCACCGTCCTGCTGCACCTCCTGGCCACGCTGGCCAAAACCGAAAAGCTTCCGCCACTCAGTGCGCTTCATGTTCATCATGGGCTGCAGGCTGCGGCTGACGCGTGGCCGGCCCATTGCCAGGCCGTGTGTGACGCCCTGGGCGTTCCCCTGCAAGTGATCCGCGTGCAGGTGCAACCTGGCGCAAGCCTGGAGCGCGCGGCACGTGAAGCGCGGTATCAGGCGTTTGCCGAGGTCATCGAGGCAGGGGAGTTGCTGATCACGGGCCAGCACCGCGACGACCAGGCCGAAACCTTGCTGTTTCGCTTGTTGCGTGGCGCTGGCGTGCGTGGGCTGGCGGCGATGCCTGCACAGCGCCCACTGGCGACCGGCTACGTGGTGCGGCCCTTGCTGGATGTATCCCGCGCCGACCTGGAAGCCTACGCCCGCGAGCATCAATTGGACTGGATCGAAGACCCGTCCAACGCCGATCCGCGTTTCTCCCGCAATTACCTGCGCCACCATGTTTTCCCGCGCCTGACCGAACGTTGGCCCCAAGCCGTCAGCACCATGGCTCGCAGCGCCGAACATTTGAGCGAAGCCCTGGGCTTGCTCGACGAACTGGCGCAGATGGACCTGCTGGCCGCCAGCCAGCACCCGGTGTTCCCCTGGCTGGCATTGCCTTCGCTGACCCTTGAACCGCTTGCCGCGCTCTCCGAGGCCCGCCAGCGCAACGCACTCAGGCACTGGCTGACACCGCTGACGCGCTTGCCCGACAGCGAGCACTGGGCCGGCTGGGCGACCTTGCGCGACGCCAGACACGATGCACAGCCGCTGTGGCGCCTGGCCGACGGTGAATTGCACCGTTGCGGTGGGCATATCTGGTGGTTACCCGCCAGTTGGTCGGAATTTTCTGACGCATCGGTGAGCTGGCCACAGCCGCAAAACCCACTACAGTTACCCGGTAACGGCCACCTTCGCTTCAGTGGCAGCGCACCGGAAGGCCCCCTGAGCATCCGTTATCGCCAAGGCGGTGAAATCATGGAATTGCCAGGCCGGGGCCGGCGTGACCTGAAGCGGTTGCTTAATGAAAGTGCGGTGCCAGGCTTCATCCGTGGCAGATTGCCGCTGCTGTATCAGGGCCAACAATTGCTGGCTGTGGCCAACCTGCCGGGGCTTGCGGCGGGTGGCGGTACCGGCTGGCAATTACATTGGGCGCCACCAACCTGCGATCAAGGTTTGAGCTGATAGAGCCTTTCCGGTAGACTACGCTCCCTTCTTGATACAACTTCTGTGGATTCGCCTGAATCGCAGCAGTTGCCGATTACCAAGCAGTCTTTGCTGGGCGATTCCAAAAAATGTGTAGCGATCAACGTACCGGTATTTCATTGCTGGTCTGTCACAACGCGGCGGTTTTTTTGAAAGGTGCACTGTGATTAATGCAGGTGATCGGGGGCTTCGGCCTTCCTTCGCTTTCCCCGGCGGCTCGGACCGCTTTAACGCAGACTTCTAGGGTTTTTCATGACGCGCTACATATTCGTCACGGGCGGTGTTGTTTCTTCATTGGGGAAAGGCATTGCCTCCGCTTCATTGGCGGCCATCCTGGAGGCGCGGGGACTTAAGGTCACCATGCTCAAGCTGGACCCGTACATCAACGTTGACCCGGGCACCATGAGCCCGTTCCAGCACGGTGAAGTGTTCGTCACTCACGACGGCGCCGAGACCGACCTGGACCTGGGCCACTACGAGCGGTTCATCCGCACGACCATGACCCAGAACAACAACTTCACCACCGGCCGTGTCTACGAGCACGTGCTGCGCAAGGAGCGCCGTGGTGACTACCTGGGTGCAACCATCCAGGTGATCCCGCACATCACCGACGAAATCAAGCGCCGCATCATCAAGGGTGCAGGCGATGCCGACGTGGCGATGGTCGAGATCGGTGGCACCGTAGGTGACATCGAGTCCCAACCGTTCCTCGAAGCCATCCGCCAGTTGCGTTTCGAAGTCGGCGCCAAGCGCGCGATGCTGATGCACCTGACACTGGTGCCCTACATCGCCACCGCCGGCGAAACCAAAACCAAGCCTACCCAGCACTCGGTCAAGGAACTGCGTTCCATCGGCCTGCAGCCGGACGTGCTGGTGTGCCGCTCCGACCACGCGATCGACATCGCGTCCCGTCGCAAGATCGCCCAGTTCACCAACGTTGAAGAACGTGCGGTGATCGCCCTGGAAGACGCCGACACCATCTACAAGATCCCGGGCATCCTGCATTCCCAGGGGCTGGATGATTTTGTCGTCGAGCGTTTCGGCCTGCAGTGTGGCGGCGCCGATCTGTCCGAGTGGGAAGCCGTGGTCGACGCCAAGCTCAACCCTGAGCATGAAGTCACCATCGCCATGGTCGGCAAGTACATGGAGCTGCTGGACGCCTACAAGTCGCTGATCGAAGCGATGAGCCACGCGGGCATCAGCAACCGTACCAAGGTCAACCTGCGCTACATCGACTCCGAAGACATCGAGAACCAGGGCACTGCGCTGCTGGAAGGCGTTGACGCCATCCTGGTTCCTGGCGGCTTCGGTCTGCGTGGCGTGGAAGGCAAGATCACTGCCGTCCAGTACGCTCGTGAGAACAAGGTGCCATACCTGGGTATCTGCCTGGGCATGCAAGTGGCGGTCATCGAGTTCGCCCGTAACGTCATGGGCTGGAAAGACGCCAACTCCACCGAGTTCGATCGCACCAGCGGCCACCCGGTCGTGGGCCTGATCACCGAGTGGGAAGATGCCACCGGCGCCGTCGAAACCCGTACCGAAGCGTCCGACCTGGGCGGCACCATGCGCCTCGGCGCGCAGGATTGCCTGCTGGAGCCGGGTTCGCTGGTTCACGATTGCTACGGCAAGGACGTGATCGTCGAGCGTCACCGTCACCGCTACGAAGTGAACAACAACCTGCTGCCGAAAATCATGGAAGCCGGCCTGAAGATCTCCGGTCGTTCCGGTGATGGCGCACTGGTTGAAGTGGTTGAAGCACCGGATCATCCTTGGTTCGTGGCTTGCCAGTTCCACCCGGAGTTCACATCGACCCCGCGCGATGGTCACCCGTTGTTCAGCGGCTTCGTTAAAGCAGCACTGACGCAACATCAGAAGAAGGCGTAAACCTGATGGCCCAGAAGATCATTCGCGTAGGCGACATCGAGATTGCCAACGACAAACCCATGGTGCTGTTCGGCGGCATGAACGTGCTGGAAAGCCGCGACATGGCGATGCAGGTCTGTGAAGAGTACGTGAAGGTGACCGAGAAACTCGGTATCCCTTACGTGTTCAAGGCCAGCTTCGACAAGGCCAACCGTTCGTCCGTGACCTCCTATCGCGGCCCGGGCCTTGAAGAAGGCATGCGGATCTTCCAGGACATCAAGCAAGCCTTCGGCGTGCCGATCATCACCGACGTCCACGAGCCTGAGCAGGCTGCCGTGGTCGCCGAGGTGTGCGACATCATCCAGTTGCCGGCCTTCCTGTCGCGCCAGACCGACCTCGTGGTCGCCATGGCCAAGACCGGCGCTGTGATCAATATCAAGAAAGCCCAGTTCCTCGCACCCCAGGAGATGAAACACATCCTGAACAAGTGCGTGGAAGCGGGTAACGACCAGTTGATCCTCTGCGAGCGCGGTTCGAGCTTCGGCTACAACAACCTTGTGGTGGACATGCTCGGTTTCGGCATCATGAAACAGTTCGAATACCCAGTGTTCTTCGACGTGACCCACGCGCTGCAAATGCCCGGTGGTCGCGCCGATTCCGCTGGCGGGCGCCGTGCCCAGGTACTGGACCTGGCCAAGGCCGGCATCAGCCAGTCCCTGGCAGGCCTGTTCCTGGAAGCCCACCCGGACCCGGACAACGCCAAGTGCGACGGCCCATGCGCCCTGCGCCTGGACAAGCTGGAGCCATTCCTGGCCCAGTTGAAGCAGTTGGACGACCTGGTCAAGAGTTTTCCGACGGTAGAGACCGCGTAAGCGCCAATTCTCCGGTAGACTTTCCCTCGCTTTACGCTCAGGCCCGCAGGCCTGAGCCTTGTCGCCTGCAAGCCTGCCCGTTGTTCCACCCTTGCGGTCGGTCAAAAGATTTCCTTCAGCTGCGTCGTTTTCGTCAACTTTGGAGTGTTTACAACAATGGCAAAAATCGTCGACATCAAAGGTCGTGAAGTTCTCGACTCCCGTGGCAACCCTACCGTCGAAGCCGACGTGCTTCTCGATAACGGCATCATCGGCAGCGCCTGCGCGCCGTCCGGTGCTTCCACAGGTTCCCGCGAAGCACTGGAACTGCGTGATGGCGACAAGAGCCGTTACCTGGGCAAGGGCGTACTCAAGGCAGTCGCCAACATCAATGGCCCGATCCGCGACCTGCTGCTGGGCAAGGATCCGCTGGACCAGAAAGCCCTCGATCACGCGATGATCAAGCTCGACGGTACTGAAAACAAAGGCAGCCTCGGCGCTAACGCCATCCTCGCCGTGTCCCTGGCTGCCGCCAAGGCTGCTGCGCAGGACCAGGACCTGCCGCTGTACGCCCACATCGCCAACCTGAACGGTACCCCGGGTGTTTACTCGATGCCGGTTCCGATGATGAACATCATCAACGGTGGCGAGCACGCTGATAACAACGTCGACATCCAGGAATTCATGGTGCAGCCGGTTGGCGCCAAGACCTTCTCCGAAGGCCTGCGCATGGGCACCGAGATTTTTCACCACCTCAAGGCTGTACTGAAGGCCCGTGGCCTGAGCACTGCCGTGGGTGATGAAGGTGGCTTCGCGCCGAACCTGGCGTCCAACGAAGATGCACTGAAAGTGATCTCCGAAGCTGTGGCCAACGCTGGCTACAAGCTGGGCACTGACGTGACCCTGGCCCTGGACTGCGCGGCCAGCGAATTCTACGAAGACGGCAAGTACAACCTGTCCGGTGAAGGCCACGTATTCACCTCGGAAGGTTTTGCTGATTACCTCAAGGGCCTGACCGAGCGCTACCCGATCATCTCGATCGAAGACGGCCTGGACGAGTCCGACTGGGCTGGCTGGAAAGTGCTGACCGACAAGATCGGCGAGAAGATCCAGCTGGTGGGCGACGACCTGTTCGTGACCAACACCAAGATCCTGAAAGAAGGCATCGACAAGAAGATCGCCAACTCGATCCTGATCAAGTTCAACCAGATCGGCACCCTGACCGAAACCCTGGAAGCCATCCAGATGGCCAAGGCTGCGGGCTACACTGCCGTGATCTCCCACCGCTCCGGCGAAACCGAAGATTCGACCATTGCCGACCTGGCCGTGGGCACTTCGGCTGGGCAGATCAAGACCGGTTCCCTGTGCCGTTCCGATCGCGTTTCCAAGTACAACCAATTGCTGCGTATCGAAGAGCAACTGGGCGGCAAAGCCAAGTACAACGGTCGCAGCGAGTTTCGCGGCTGATTGTTAAATGGTAAAAGGTCAGCGGATTACGTCGGAAAAATCACGACAGCGTGAATTTCGGCGCTAATCTCTTGGCTATCAAGCACAAGCCTGGTTATTCCAGGCTTCGTGCTATCAGTTGCTTCAAAAGTTTTGCATGGCTGTCTTTTTTCACTGGATACCCGATATTCGATGCGCAGTCCCAATTGGTTGTTCCTCGTCTTGCTCTTGCTGCTGGCTGGCCTGCAGTACCGCCTATGGGTGGGGAATGGCAGCTTGGCGCAGGTCACCGAACTGACCCAGCAAATTGCCGCACAGCACGCCGAAAACGAGGTGTTGCTGGAGCGCAATCGCGTGCTCGATGCCGAAGTGCTTGAACTGAAAAAAGGCATGGAGACCGTTGAAGAGCGGGCTCGCCATGAGTTGGGCATGGTCAAGGAGGGCGAGACCCTCTACCAGTTGGCCCAATGAGCCTTTCGTCACCGGCCTTCTGGGCCGTGATTCCTGCCGCGGGCGTGGGCGCCCGTATGGCCGCGGACCGTCCCAAGCAATACTTGCAACTGGGCGGGCGCACTATTCTCGAACACAGCCTTGGCTGTTTCCTCGATCATCCGGGCCTCAAGGGGCTGGTGGTCAGTCTTGCTGTCGACGACCCTTACTGGCCGAACCTGGCTTGCGCCACCGACCCACGCATTGCGCGGGTGGACGGCGGCGAAGAACGCTCGGGCTCGGTGCTCAATGCCTTGCTGTACCTGCACAGCCAGGGCGCCAGCGATGACGATTGGGTCCTGGTGCACGATGCCGCCCGGCCAAACCTCAGCCGCGATGACCTCGACAAGTTGCTCTTTGAACTGGCCGACGACATCGTGGGCGGGCTGCTGGCCGTGCCGGCACGGGACACCCTCAAGCGTGCCGACAAGCATGGGCGCGTACTGGAAACCGTCGATCGCACGCCGATCTGGCAGGCCTACACGCCGCAGATGTTCCGCCTTGGCGCGTTGCACCGGGCGTTGGCCGACAGCCTGGTCTCGGACGTGGTCATCACCGACGAAGCCTCGGCCATGGAATGGGCCGGGCACGCGCCACGCCTGATTGAAGGCCGCAGCGACAACCTCAAGGTCACCCGCCCGGAAGACCTTGAATGGCTGCGCCAGCGCCGGGCTTTCCAGTCTTCCTGACGGTCACCCCGTCACTTGTTCAAGCCCGGCCGGGGCCTTGAACTCATCCACCAGCGCCTGAATGCTGTCGAACGGTTTACCGTCCACGGCCCAACCGGGTGCGCTGATGGCATACCGGCTGCCCTGCTGATCGATCCTGAAATGGCGTACGTCGCCTCGGCGTGAACGGTAGTGAACGCGCGCGGGGGTCGTAGCGGTGGCTGAGGTCAACATGAATTGGCCGGGTTTGGTCAACTGCGTCTGTGGCGTTTTGGCCGGGGGCTGGGACGGGCCAGGCACCGGTTGCGCCAGGCGCTGCAAAGTGGCGTTGTCCACCCGCAGGACCAGATGGGCCTTGACCGTTCCCTCACCCTTGCCAATGCCAAGGCTGGCGGTGCGCCCGGTGTCCACTTCGATGCCCAGGTGTCCGCCAGCCGCTGCATCTTCGATCCGCAGGCCAATGCTACCGGTGAGTTCGGCGATTCCAGGAATGCCGTTGTAGGTATTGGTATGGCTGTCACCCACCAGTGCAACCCATTTGCCGGGGCGCGCCTTGGTGGTCTGTATCCATTGAATCACTTCGGTGGCGTAGTAGTTCATCATGCGTTGGCGCACGTTGTCGGCGGTGTCCGGCAGGTCGCGGAGCATATAGCTGACGGTGCAGTCGATGGGCTGGATTTTTATCCCGGCGTCACGAGCTTTGGTGACGATGTTGACGAACGAGTAGTGCCGGTCGCGCAAAGGCGGGTAGATGTTGTTGAGGAAGCCCTTGAGTTCCTCGGGCATCACCGCGCTTCGGGTACGGTAGAACGCCTTGAGCAAGGGCATGTGTACGTCCGTCAGCAGGTGCTCGAAATAGATGCGTTTGACGCCTTGGCTGGCCAGCAGCTGCATGTTGTCGATCAGAAACGCCTTGCTCGACAGCGCTCCGTGGCTTTCGCCGATCACCAGGCCGTCGCTGGCGTGCAGCAGTTTTTGGATGATGCTCGGCTGCGATTCATTCAGGCTGAACCGTGGAAGCACGGGCCGCATCGGTGAAAACGGCAGGTTGGCAAAGAACACCGTGGCGTCTTCAGACAGTTTGGTTCTTTTCTCGAAAAACAACTTGCGGGTATCTTTGATTGGCTGGGCGCCACTACCCGTAGGTTCAAGGTTTTCCGAAAACGAACTGGTATCGGTGAGCATCTCTGAAACGGTCTCGCGAGCAAGTGGTGGCATCTCGTAGGCACTGTAGAACGTCGCGTGTTCCGGGCCGCCGAACAGTGTGTAGACCCGTTGCCAGGCATTGCGAAATGCGCCTCCGCCAGCCAGCCCGGCCGTGCGCCATTTCAGATCGGCGCTCTGGATGGCATACAGGCCGGTGGATTGCAGGGTATTCGGCGCGTTTGGGGCCATCACGAACAGTTCGAAGAAGCCGGATTCATTGGGAGTCTTGAAAGTCAGGTACAGGTCGCCGTGAATCCGGAGGGTCTGCATCCCGTTGGGGCTTATCCGTGGGCTCAGGGTGCGGGTCTCAGTGCTGCCCGCAACGGAGGTTTCGTTGATGGCGGTGACGCTGATCCGGCCCGCATCCTGGCGGACTGCCGGGCCCAGGGTGGGGCGCAGGTTTTCGAGGCCCTTGAGGCCCTTGGCAACACCATGGGCGACCACCGGCAGCGCGTTAAGCGCGCCAAATACAATGCGCTCCTTCCCCTGGGGTTTGCCGCGCAGCAGGTCGTCGGTACCTACCACCATTTCGGTCGCGCCGGAGGTCAAGAAGCAAAATTCCGCCAGTAACGCATTGCCCATGGCCAGTGCCACGGGAATCGCCAGGATGCAGGCTTTTTCCAGGGCATCCAGGGTGTCGGCCTTCAGCGTATCCAGGGGTGAAATAAAGCTTCGTGCCGCCATTTTTGCGAGGCGAACCCTGATCTGCCGGGCGATGAACTCAAACGGATTACTGCCCAGTGCCGGGTACATCGGGTTATTAATGTATTGCTCAGGATCCCAGTAGTTATCGGCCCGCAGGCTGTTGAACAAGCCCGGGGAGGTTGCCGGCTTCGGAAACACTGCCATCCCCACCAGAGCCTCTTCCACGCCGCTGTAGATCAGGCCGGAATCGATGGCGTCCTCATCGAAGTGTTGGGTCAGTACCTTGCGTTGAGTGGCGTCTCTTGCCGTTTCCACCAGCCACTTGCGCATGTCTGCTGGGGTGTTGAAGCCATGGAAGGGCGAGGAGTTGCCCGGGATATAAAGCAGGGTCACCTGGCTTTGGTTATCGGTGATGGTCAGGATGTCGGTGGATTCGCTGTTGTGGACGCGCAATAGCCGTAGGGACAGGTTTGGATCAAGACGATAGGGCGCCTGGAAGTCCTCCAGGGTGAGGTTGTCGTGGTTCTTGTCGATGCCGATCCCCGCCGCCCGTGCCGCCAGGTGCCTCTCTGCCACGGTCAGGGTGAACTCATGGAACTGCTCCAGGTAGGCTTTGGTGAACGTGATGCGCATCAGGGTGTTGTAGTTTTTCCGGTGGTTGCTCCAGAACTTCCCGATCGCCTCGTCGTAGGCTTGTTCGAAATGGCTTGAGTGAACGATCTGCCTGAAGGCTTTCGGTGAAATCTCCAGCTGCGTGCTCGGGTCGTAAACCTGGGGCTGGCTTTGCAGATACAGCGCCTCATAACGCCTGGGCGGGATCCAGCCCGAGACGATGAACTCTTCGTTGAACATTGCCGGAATCCGGTTATCCATCAGGCGCGGCAGCTCGCTGACAATATTGAAATAAGGTGCAGTGGTGGAAAATCCGGTGGTATTGAGCATGCCGCCAGCGGGTTGGGGCGCATTGCAGACCATGGCCTCGGTCAGCGACATCGACTGGACCACCACGGCGGTGAAGGCCGCGTTGGGGTTATCGGTGTTGTATTCGAGGGTGGTCAGGAGGGTGGTGTCCGGGTCGAGCTCCACTTGGCTGAGGGGTTGTACGTGCTCGCGGATCAATTGCGCGGCGATCTGCGAAGGTACGGGAAAGTCCGCCAGGACCTTGCGAACGAAGTGACTGATGCGCTGGAGTTGCGGGCCGTTGGTTGTCATGGGAGTGCCTGGTTACGCAGTGAAAACGGCTATTTACTGGCATCCAGGCGACGCGTGGGCGGTAGCTGTCTATCGCAGGTAGACGGGATGGTTACCCAGACCCTCCTTGAGAAAGTCCACCAGCTTTCGCACTTTGGGCGAAAGGTGGCGTTGTTGCGGGTACATCGCCCAGACTGCGGTGTTGGGCGGTTGATGGGTTTCGAGTAACGATACCAGTGCGCCGCTGTGCAAATGCTCCAGCACGTAATAGTCCGGCAGTTGGCAAAGGCCGACGCCTTGCAGCGCGGCATCCAGCACTGCTTGCCCACTGTTGCAGCGCCAGTTTCCCTGAACTCGCTGGGAAAATTCGCGCCCGTCCTGGGCCAGTTGCCAAATATCCGAGCTGCCGATCAGGCAGTTATGCCGACTTAATTCCGACAAGCTATGTGGCCGGCCGTACCTGGCCAGATAGGACGGTGACGCGCACAAATACATACGCCGTGGCGCGAGGCGGCTGGCAACCATCCGCGAATCCGCCAGGCGACCGAGGCGAATCGCCAGGTCCAGGCCTTCGTGCACCAGGTCCAGTTGGCGATTGGTCAATTCCACGTCCACCCGCAATTGCGGGTAAAGCGCCATGAACCGCGTCACCAGTGGCACGATAAAGCGCTCGCCGTAAGCCACTGCGCAGGTCATGCGCAACATCCCTTTAGGCTCGCTGGCCAGGTCGCCTACGGCGCGCAAGGCCTCTTCGCGACCGTCCTGCAAGCGCTGGCAATGTTGCAGGAAGGTCTGGCCGGCTTCGGTCAGCGTCACCTTGCGCGTGCTGCGATACAGCAAGCGTGTTTGCAGCCGCTCTTCCAGCCGCGCTACCTGGCGGCTGATGTGGGACGACGACACACCCAGGCGCTCTGCGGCGGCGGTGAATTGGCTGCATTCGGCCACCGCGACGAACTCGTCGATGCCTTCCCAGCGGTTTTCCAGCATGCTGATTATCCCTGTATGGCAATAATGTTTTGCTTTTGTCTGGATTATTAATCAGATGGTCATGTTTTACACTGCCGGCCTTACGTTTTTAACCCGATGGAGAAACCGGATGATCAAGTCCCGCGCGGCCGTAGCCTTCGAAGCCAAGAAACCCCTCGAGATCGTTGAAGTGGATGTGGCCATGCCCAAGGCGGGCGAGGTGCTGCTGCGGGTGGTGGCGTCCGGTGTGTGCCATACCGATGCCTACACCCTGTCGGGCGCGGACCCGGAAGGTATCTTTCCGTCGATCCTCGGCCACGAAGGCGGCGCCGTGGTGGAAGCCATTGGCGAAGGCGTGACCTCGGTGGCGGTAGGCGACCACGTGATCCCGCTGTACACCCCGGAATGCGGCAAGTGCAAATTCTGCCTCTCGGGCAAGACCAACCTGTGCCAGGCGATTCGCGCCACCCAGGGTAAAGGCCTGATGCCGGATGGCACCTCGCGCTTTTCCTACAAGGGCCAGCCGATTTTCCACTACATGGGTACTTCGACTTTCTCCGAATACACCGTGCTGCCGGAAATCTCCGTAGCGAAGATTCCTAAAGAAGCGCCGCTGGAAAAAGTCTGCCTGCTGGGCTGTGGCGTCACCACCGGTATCGGTGCAGTGATCAACACCGGCAAGGTCAAGCCGGGCGACACCGTGGCCATCTTCGGCCTGGGCGGTATTGGCCTGTCGGCGGTGATCGGTGCGGTGAAAGCCAAGGCCGGTCGCATCATTGCCGTCGACATCAACCCGGCCAAGTTTGAAATCGCCAAGCAACTGGGCGCGACCGACTGCATCAACCCGAAAGACTACGACCGCCCGATCCAGGACGTGATCGTCGATTTGACCGATGGCGGCGTCGACTTTTCCTTCGAGTGCATCGGCAATGTCCAACTGATGCGTGCGGCCCTTGAGTGCTGCCACAAAGGTTGGGGCGAGTCGGTGATCATCGGCGTGGCCGGTGCAGGCCAGGAAATTGCTACCCGTCCGTTCCAGCTGGTGACCGGCCGCGTCTGGCGCGGTTCGGCGTTTGGTGGGGTGCGGGGTCGCAGCGAATTGCCAAGCTACGTGGAAATGGCTCAGACCGGCGAAATCCCGCTGGATACCTTCATCACCCACACCATGGGCCTGGAAGATATCAACAAGGCGTTTGACCTGATGCATGAAGGCAAGAGCATCCGCACCGTCATTCACTTCTGAGGTCGGCCATGAGTCTGGAAAACCTGTCGTGCCAGAAAAGCTTCGGCGGCTGGCATAAACGCTACAAGCATCATTCCGACGTGCTGGGTTGCGACATGACTTTCGCCGTGTACCTGCCGCCGCAAGCGGAGCAGGGCGGCAAATTGCCGGTGTTGTACTGGCTGTCGGGGCTGACCTGCACCGATGAGAACTTTATGCAGAAGGCCGGCGCCCCGCGCATGGCGGCCGAGCTGGGGTTGATCATCGTTGCGCCGGACACAAGCCCGCGCGGCCCCGGTGTGCCGGGTGACCCGGACAACGCCTGGGACTTCGGCCTGGGCGCCGGCTTCTACCTGAACGCTACGCAGGAGCCCTGGGCCCAGCACTATCGGATGCATGACTACGTGGTGCAGGAATTGCCGGCATTGGTCGAAGCGCATTTCCCGGCGTCGGCCAAGCGCGGCATCAGCGGCCACTCCATGGGCGGTCACGGCGCACTGGTGTGTGCCTTGCGCAACCCGGGGCGTTATCAGTCGGTGTCGGCGTTCTCGCCGATCAACAATCCGATGGATTGCCCGTGGGGCCAGAAGGCGTTCTCCCGCTACCTTGGGGAAGAGCGTTCGAAGTGGCGCGAATGGGATGCCTGCGTGTTGATCAGCGAAGCCTCGGAAAAGCTGCCGCTGCTGGTGGACCAGGGCGATCGCGATGACTTTCTTGCGGTGCAGCTCAAGCCTGAAGCCTTGCAGCAGGCGGCCAGGGCGGCCAGCCATCCATTGGAGCTGCGCCTGCAACCGGGCTATGACCACAGCTACTTCTTTATCGCCAGCTTCATCGAAGACCATTTACGCCATCACGCGAGTGCTTTGCTCGGTTAATGTGAGGCAAAAGTAGGTAGAATCACGCCCTGAATTAAATCGGGGCGTTTTTTTATGCGTATTGGCCACGGCTATGATGTGCACCGTTTCGCCGAAGGCGATTTCATCACCCTGGGCGGCGTGCGAATCGCACACCACCATGGGTTGCTGGCTCATTCCGACGGCGACGTTGTGCTGCATGCCTTGAGCGATGCCTTGCTTGGCGCCGCCGCGTTGGGCGACATCGGCAAGCACTTTCCGGACACCGACCCTACCTTCAAGGGCGCGGACAGCCGCGTGCTGTTGCGTCATGTGGTCGGCTTGATCCATGCCAAGGGCTGGAAGGTCGGCAACGTCGACAACACCATCGTCGCCCAGGCGCCCAAGATGGCCCCGCATATCGAATCGATGCGCGCGCTGATTGCCGCGGATCTTCAAGTTGAGTTGGATCAAGTGAACGTAAAAGCCACCACCACCGAAAAGCTCGGGTTTACCGGTCGCGAAGAGGGCATTGCCGTGCACTCCGTTGCCTTGTTGCTGCGCGCATGAATGATCTGCAACTGCTGGGCCCGCGTGCCTATGGCGAGGCCCTGGGCAGCGCTGTTCTGAAGGCCACCGCTGAAGATTTCCAGGTGGATGAAGTGCTGGATATCCCGCTGACCGGCGAGGGTGAACACCTGTGGTTGTGGGTGGAAAAGCGTGGCCTGAATACCGAAGAAGCGGCGCGGCGGATTGCCAAGGCGGCGGGCGTGCCGTTACGCACCGTCAGCTACGCCGGGCTCAAGGATCGCCAGGCGCTGACCCGGCAGTGGTTCAGCGTGCAATTGCCGGGCAAGGCTGATCCGGACCTGAGCGGGGCGGAAAACGAGACCCTGAAGATCCTCAAGATCGCCCGTCACAAGCGCAAGCTGCAGCGCGGTGCGCATTCGGCCAACGGCTTTACCTTGCGCCTGACCCAGTTTGCCGGAGATGCCGCGGCTATCGACGCGCGCCTGCAACTGATCGCCAAGCAAGGCATTCCCAACTATTTCGGCGCCCAGCGGTTCGGTCATAACGGCGGCAACGTCGTCGATGCCCGCGACTGGGCCGCGCGCAAGGCCTTGCCGGAGCAACGCAACGTGCGCTCGCGCCTGCTCTCCACGGCCCGCAGCTTCCTGTTCAATAAAGTGCTGGCGGCGCGGGTCGCCGACGGTTCCTGGCAGCGCGCCCAGGTCGGCGACTTGCTGGCGTTTACCGACAGTCGCAGTTTTTTTCCGGCGGGGGAGGCTGAATGCAGCGACCCGCGTTTGGCGATCCTTGACCTGCATCCCACCGGCCCACAGTGGGGCGAAGGTGATTCGCCGGCGTCGGGGGCGACCTTCGCGCTGGAACAGGCGATCGCCGAGGGTGAGCCCGACCTGCGGGATTGGCTGGTGAATGCCGGCATGAGCCAGGAACGTCGCATTCTTCGGCTGCCCATTGGCGGGTTGACGTGGCATTATCCCGAACCTGACATTCTGCAATTGGAATTCGTCCTGCCGGCCGGATGCTTCGCCACTGTCTTGGTGCGCGAGCTTGTAGATCTGGTGCCGGTGGGGCAGACGGACAGCCCATGCGTATTCTGATATCTAACGACGACGGGGTCACCGCACCCGGCCTTGCCGCGCTTCATGCTGCGCTGGCGGATTACGCCGAGTGCGTGGTGGTTGCCCCGGACCAGGACAAAAGCGGCGCCAGCAGCTCGCTGACGCTCGACCGTCCGTTGCACATACAGACGTTGCCCAACGGCTTTATCAGCGTGAATGGCACGCCGACCGATTGCGTGCACCTGGCGATCAACAGCCTGCTGGACCGCGAGCCGGACCTGGTGGTTTCCGGGATTAACCTGGGCGCCAACCTCGGTGACGACGTGCTGTATTCCGGTACGGTGGCGGCGGCCCTCGAAGGGCGTTTCCTGGGCCGGACCTCGTTCGCGTTTTCGCTGGCGTCGCGTCAGTTGGACAACCTGGAGACGGCGGCCTACTTTGCTCGCAAGCTGGTGGAAGCCCATCACCGCCTGGATTTGCCGCCGCGTACAGTGCTTAACGTCAACTTCCCGAACCTGCCTCTTGAGCATATTCGTGGCTTCAAGCTGACCCGCCTGGGCCATCGCTCCCGCGCTGCGGCACCGCTGAAGGTGGTGGACCCGCGTGGCAAGGAAGGTTACTGGATTGCCGCTGCGGGCGATGCCGAAGACGGCGGCGAAGGCACGGACTTTCATGCAGTGATGCAAGGTTATATTTCGATTACTCCGTTGCAACTTGATCGCACCTTCAGTGATGCCTTCAGTAGTCTCGATGGCTGGCTGGAGGGAGTGCTCTGATGGCGCGCGAACAAGACGACCTGCTGCGACGGGGCATCGGGATGACTTCCCAGCGCACCCGCGAGCGATTGATCCAGCGTCTGTATGAAGAGGGGCTGTCCAACGCCCAGGTGCTGGAAGTCATCCGGCGTACCCCGCGGCATCTGTTTGTCGATGAAGCCCTGGCGCACCGCGCCTATGAAGACACCGCGCTGCCCATCGGCCACAACCAGACCATCTCCCAGCCTTATATGGTGGCGCGGATGAGTGAGCTGCTGCTGGCGGCGGGCCCGCTGGACAAGGTTCTGGAGATCGGTACCGGCTCCGGCTACCAGACGGCTGTGTTGTCGCAGCTGGTTGAGCGGGTGTTTTCGGTCGAGCGCATCAAGGTGTTGCAGGACCGGGCCAAGGAACGTCTGGTGGAGTTGAACCTGCGCAACGTGGTGTTTCGTTGGGGCGACGGTTGGGAAGGCTGGCCGGCGCTGGCGCCGTACAACGGCATTATCGTCACCGCCGTGGCGACCGACGTGCCCCAGGCGTTGCTCGATCAACTGGCTCCCGGCGGGCGCCTGGTCATCCCGGTGGGCTCCGGCGAAGTGCAACAATTGATGTTGATCATTCGCGAGGAAGAAGGCTTTTCCCGGCATGTGCTCGGGGCGGTACGTTTTGTCCCGCTGCTTAACGGTCCGCTGGCCTGATCAATTATTCCTGCGTACTGAATTCTATTGCCGGGTATGTGTCTTACAGCGGGGTCTATTGAGTCAACGTGATCCGCCGTGGGAATTAAACATGATGAAAATTTCTTTAGAATCGTGTTTCCAGTAAAAAACCAACGGCCAGTTATACTTGCGTCATATTTCAAGCCTGATACAGGCGTTCATAGTCAGCCACCACAAAGGGAGCGGCGGGTGAGTCTCACGGTCATTGCACAGCGTATGAGTCAAACAAGCTTTCAGCGACTGGTGATTGGCCTTGTCTTGAGTTCCTTGCTGGCGGCTTGCTCAAGCTCGCCATCCGGCGGTGCCCGGGTGGTCGACCGCAATAATGCGGTGCCGCAAAAGCCTACGGTTACCACCGGGCAATATGTCGTTCGCAAGGGCGATACGATGTTCTCGATTGCCTTCCGTTATGGTTGGGATTACAAGGCGCTGGCCGCCCGTAACAACATTCCTGTGCCCTATACGATACATCCAGGTCAGACCATTCGTTTCGATGGCCGTACCGGTTCAACGCCGACCGCCGTCGTCACAAACACGGCTTCTTCGCCGTCGTCGTCGAGCAAAACCACAATCATCACCCGGCCTGCAGGCACCGCCGCGCCTGGCGTTGCGAGCAAACCCGCACCTGCGCCGATGCCGCCAGCAGGGCCCGCACCGACCGGCTGGGGATGGCCCTCAAATGGCATCCTTATTGGAAAATTCTCTTCAAACGGTAGTTTGAATAAAGGCATTGATATCGCCGGAGATTTGGGACAGCCTGTTTTAGCTGCGTCTGATGGGACAGTGGTGTACGCCGGGAGTGGTTTACGGGGCTACGGCGAGCTGGTCATCATCAAACACAGCGATACCTACGTCAGTGCCTACGGTCATAACCGCAGGCTGTTGGTTCGGGAGGGGCAGCAGGTCAAGGTCGGACAGACAATTGCCGAGATGGGGTCAACTGGTACAGACCGGGTGAAACTGCACTTTGAGATTCGCCGCCAAGGGAAACCTGTTGATCCGCTGCAATTCCTTCCCCGTCGTTGATGTGTTGCACAGCCTGTTCCCTCACGTAGAAGGAACAGGCTCCAGCGTTGCCAAGGATAAAGGCGTCGCTTGAGCTTGAGGTCGAACTCACCAAAGGACTATAACAATGGCTCTCAGTAAAGAAGCGCCGGAGTTTGACATCGACGATGAGGTTCTCCTTATGGAGACCGGCATTGCTACGGAATCGATGTCGAATGAGGGACCTGCTGTACCTTCAGTTCGCACCAAATCCAAGAACTCCACCGCGTTAAAGCAACACAAGTACATTGACTACACACGGGCGCTCGACGCGACCCAGTTGTACCTCAATGAAATCGGCTTTTCCCCTCTGCTCACTCCCGAAGAAGAAGTCTTTTTTGCGCGCTTGTCGCAAAAAGGCGATCCGGCTGGGCGCAAGCGCATGATTGAAAGCAACCTGCGGCTGGTGGTGAAAATCGCCCGACGCTATGTCAATCGTGGGCTGTCCCTGTTGGACTTGATCGAGGAAGGCAATCTCGGCTTGATCCGGGCGGTGGAAAAGTTTGACCCTGAGCGGGGTTTTCGCTTTTCAACCTACGCCACCTGGTGGATTCGTCAGACCATCGAACGGGCGATCATGAATCAGACCCGCACGATCCGGTTGCCGATCCATGTGGTCAAAGAACTCAACGTCTACCTGCGGGCGGCGCGTGAGCTGACACAAAAACTCGATCATGAACCTTCGCCTGAAGAAATCGCCAACCTGCTGGAAAAACCGGTGGGAGAGGTCAAGCGCATGCTCGGTCTCAATGAGCGGGTGTCTTCAGTCGATGTCTCGCTGGGTCCGGATTCGGATAAAACCTTGCTGGACACCCTGACTGATGATCGTCCTACGGACCCTTGTGAGTTGCTGCAGGACGACGATCTGTCGCAAAGCATCGACCAGTGGCTTTCGGAGCTGACGGACAAACAGCGTGAAGTGGTGATTCGCCGCTTCGGGCTGCGCGGCCACGAAAGCAGCACCCTGGAGGATGTTGGCCTGGAGATCGGCTTGACCCGTGAGCGGGTGCGGCAGATCCAGGTAGAGGGTCTCAAGCGCTTGCGCGAGATCCTCGAAAAGAATGGCTTGTCGAGTGAGTCGTTGTTTCAATAAACGACGCAGGACGAAATGTGGGAGCGGGCTTGCTCGCGAATACGGTGTTTCAGTCAGCCTATCTGGCGCCTGATTCACCGCTTTCGCGAGCAAGCCCGCTCCCACATTTTTTTGTGCATGGAATTACATCGTGTGATTGCTCGTTACCACGCTCTGCGTGGGAACGCAGCCCAGGACGCTCCGCGTCCCAAGGCGTGACGCAGAGCGTCACAGGAGGCATTCCCACGCAGAGCGCAGGAACGAGCGGGCACAAAAAAGCCCCGCTTTTAAGGGCGGGGCTTTTCGACTAAATCAGTACAAGTTAGATAACTTGAACTTCTTCAGCTTGCATGCCTTTCTGACCGCGGGTAGCGATGAAAGAAACCTGTTGGCCTTCTTTCAGGCTTTTGAAGCCGTCGGATTGGATAGCTTTGAAGTGAACGAACAGGTCGTCACCGGATTGTGGAGTGATGAAGCCGAAGCCTTTTTCATCGTTGAACCACTTAACGGTACCAGTTTGGCGATTAGACATGGTGTATCTCCTTGGACAAAGTTAACTGCGACTCAGGAAAAGCCCTGGCCGAGACTGAGTGCAAAGAGCAGGAAAAATTCTTGGAGATGGTTGGATCGAAATTCAACATATCGTGTAGAGATTCTCAGTGACACAAGCAGCACAGTGGCGCCACCTTAACCCTTTTTCCGGAACGTGCCAATGGTATTTCCGAAGGTTTCTCTATTTTCGTGACTGGCGGCAGCCGGATACCGCACCAATCCCCCGCAATTGAAGGTGCGTCCCGCCCAGCAGGGGCGGCGCGGCACCAAGAAAAGTAGCCGCCCCTTTGAACCCCGGGGCCAGCCCCGGTAAGATGCCCAACAGAATTTTTTCACCTCGCTATTCAGGACACCCGCCATGAGCATCAAATCGGACAAGTGGATTCGCCGCATGGCGCAAGAGCACGGCATGATCGAGCCCTTCGTGGAGCGCCAGATGCGCGGCGAAGGCGCTGAGCGGCTGATTTCGTTCGGGGTTTCCAGCTACGGCTACGATGTACGCTGCGCCGATGAGTTCAAGGTGTTCACCAACATCAACTCGGCAACCGTCGATCCGAAAAACTTCGACGAAAAAAGCTTCGTCGACGTCAAGAGCGACGTTTGCATCATCCCGCCAAACTCCTTCGCCCTGGCGCGCACCGTCGAATTCTTCCGTATCCCTCGCAACGTATTGACTATCTGCCTGGGCAAAAGCACTTACGCGCGCTGCGGCATCATCGTCAACGTGACGCCACTGGAGCCGGAATGGGAAGGGCACGTCACCCTGGAGTTCTCCAACACCACCACGTTGCCGGCAAAAATCTACGCTAACGAAGGTGTCGCACAGATGCTGTTCTTCGAGTCCGATGAAGAGTGCGAAGTGTCCTACAAGGACCGTGGCGGCAAGTATCAGGGCCAGCGCGGCGTTACTCTCCCACGCACTTGATCGAATCGTCTTACAGGCTAAGGGAATTTGTCAGCGGGCATGCACTCTATTGAGTGTACTGCCCCGACGCGTGCACAACGCGCCGGGCCACGCTTGAGGAGTCCCTATGAAGCTCGATCCGCGAATCAGCGCCGAACTCGCCCGGCTTGAACCCAATCAGATTGGTGTGATGGCCTGGTCCTTGATGGCCGATCCCGCCGCAGGCGGCATTCCGGGCCAGCCCGGCCCCGATGATCCTTGGCCCAATCAGCCTGAAGAGCCTGGTGAACCCACGCTCCCTGACGAACCGCCTCCCGCCCCCGTGGCTTGATTTCCTGCACGTGTCGCCAATGGTCAGTTGCTCAACGCACTGGCCATACTTCATGGTCTCCGATCACGAAGATCCGGCTGCCTTCTTCCTGGGTCACTGAATAACCTCCGGTAAATGCGCCAAACGCCGGCAACAGGCTGACTTGGTTGCCGAGCAGGAAGCAAGGCAGGCGCAAGCTTTGCCGGCCCTTGCCCCGCAGGCGATACACCGGGTGCACGTGCCCGGCCAGCACATGATGGCTGGCATGGGCGTCGGGCTCGTGCTGCAACGCAAACGGCCCCATCAGCAGGGGTTCGGTCACCACTTCAATGTTCAGATCACCTGGCGGGTCGCCAGCGCGTTTGTCGTGGTTGCCGCGAATCAGCGTGAGCGCCACGCCTGTATGACGCTCACGCCACGCTCTAAGGGCGTTCAGGGTGCCGCTGGCGTGAGAGCCGGGCCCGTGGAGAAAGTCGCCGAGAAAAATCACCTGCGCGCCGGGGAAAGCCGCCAACAGTCGGTCCAGGCGCTGCAGGTTGTCTGTCGTCGTGCCCTGGGGCACTGGCTGGCCCAGGCTGCGATAGGCCGATGCCTTGCCAAAATGCGCGTCGGCGATCAACAGGCTGCGCGTGGCCGGCCAGTACACGGCCTTGTCGGCCAGCAACCACAGCTCTTCCTCTGCCAGATGTATCGGGTAATGAGCGGGCATCAGGGCTTCCCGTTATCGGCGACTTTTTCCAGATCCTTGACCATCCGCGCAATCCGCTCCGAGAGTTTTTCCGAGCTCAGGCTTTCCCGAAAGCGTTCCACCAGCAGCGGAAAGGCCAGTGGTGTAGGCCGTTTGATTCGATGCAGGTCCAGTTTCAACGCCGACAAGTGCCGCAATGTCTCTTCCAGCCGACGAATATCCAACTCTTCCCGCAGGACTTCTTCCCCGGCCTGGGTCAGCAGCAGGTTCTGCGGGTCATATTGCTTGAACACTTCAAAAAACAAGCCGCTGGAAGCCTGAACCTGACGCGTACTTTTCGGCGCACCGGGATAGCCGGCAAACACCAGCCCGGCGATCCGCGCGATCTCGCGAAAGCGCCGCAGGGCCAGCTCACCGGCGTTCAGGCTCGCTACCACGTCATCCAGCAGATGACCCGCACTCAGCAACTCCCCGCTTAATAACTCAGGCCAATCCACCTCGGTCGCGCTCAGCAACTCCAGGCCGTAGTCATTCACCGCAATCGAGAATGTCACCGCCTGCTGCCGACTGACCCGCCAGGCCAGCAGGCTCGCCAGCCCCAGGTGCACCTGGCGCCCGGCGAACGGATACAGGAACAGATGCCAGCCTTCCCGGGACTTGAGGGCCTCGGCCAGCAAATGCTCGCGGGTTGGCAGCCCGGACCAGCGCAACTGGGTGTCCAGCAACGGTTGCACCGCCTGCATCTCCGGGCCGAGGAATTGACCGTGGGCGGCGGCATCAAAGCGCTCGACCACCGCTTGGGCCAGCTCGTTGGAAAGCGGCATGCGCCCGCCGTTCCAGCGCGGTACGGCAGCCTTTTTCGCGGTGCTGCGCCGTACGTAGGCAGTCATGTTTTCTACTCGTACCAACTCCAGCAAGCGCCCGGCGAACAGGAAACCATCTCCCGGCTTCAGCCGTGCAATAAAACCTTCCTCGACACTGCCCAGGGTCTTGCCACCGCCGCCTTTGCTCCAGAATTTCAGCTGGATGCTGGCGTCGCTGACGATGGTGCCCACGCTCATGCGATGGCGCCGCGCCAGTCGTGCGTCGGGGACGCGCCAGATGCCGTGTTCGTCCGGCTCGACCCGCCGGTAATCCGGGTAGGCCGTCAGGGACAGCCCACCATGACGCACGAAACCCAGGGCCCAGGCCCAATCTGCGTCGCTCAGGTCACGATAGGCCCAGGCAGTACGAACTTCCTCCAGTAGCTCATCGGGCACAAAGCCGCCGCCCAGCGCCATGCTTACCAGATGCTGCACGAGCACATCCAAAGGCTTGTGAGGCGACTGCCGGGCTTCGATACGCCGTTCAGCGATAGCGTCCTGCGCGGCGGCGGCTTCCACCAGCTCCAGGCTGTGGGTCGGCACCAGCGTGACCCGCGACGGCCTGCCTGGCGCATGGCCGGAACGTCCGGCGCGCTGCATCAGGCGCGCCACGCCCTTGGCCGAGCCAATCTGCAGTACCCGTTCCACCGGCAGGAAATCCACCCCCAGGTCGAGGCTCGACGTACACACCACGGCCTTCAGTTGCCCATCCTTCAAGGCCCGTTCCACCCAATCCCGGGTTTCCCGGGACAGCGAGCCGTGGTGCAGGGCAATCACTCCGGCCCAATCGGGGCGAGCGTCGAGCAGGGCCTGGTACCAGATTTCCGATTGTGCTCGTGTGTTGGTGAACACCAGGCAACTGCTGCTGGCATCGACCTCGGCTACCACCTGCGGGAGCATTTTCAGGCCGATATGGCCGGCCCATGGGAAACGCTCGATAACCGGTGGCAACAGGGTGTCCACCCGCAATTTCTTGGTCGTCTGACCCTGCACGTTGATCCCGCCGCCTTGTGGGATCAACACCTCCAGTGCGTGGGCCTGATTACCCAGGGTTGCGGAAATGCCCCACACGATCAGCTCCGGGTGCCATTGCCGCAGGCGGGCGAGGGCCAGTTGCAGTTGCACGCCGCGTTTGTTGCCGATCAGTTCGTGCCATTCGTCCACGACTACCATGCGCAGGTGCGACAGGCTGGTCTGGCTGTCGGCACGGGCCAGCATCAGCGTGAGGCTTTCCGGGGTGGTGATCAGGGTGGTGGGCAGGCGGCGGCTTTGGCGGGCGCGTTCGCTGCTGCTGGTGTCGCCGGTGCGCAGGCCGACGGTCCAGGGGATGTTCAGGGATTCCAGCGGGGCTTCAAGGGCTCGGGCGGTGTCTGCGGCCAGGGCGCGCATTGGGGTGATCCACAGGACTGTCAGCGGTTCGGCTGGGGCTTTGCGTTTGCGGGGGGTGGTTTCGGTGATGGCGAAGCGGTTGAGGGCGGCGAACCACAAGGCGTAGGTTTTGCCGGCGCCGGTGCTGGCGTGGAGCAGTCCCGACTGGGCTTCCTTGACGGCGTTCCATACGTCTTTTTGGAAGGCGAACGGTTTCCAGTTTTTGGCGGTGAACCAGTCTTTGGCGAAATTGCGGGATTTGGCCATGCTTGGGGCTCTGGGGGTGTAATTCAGAGACCTGTGGGGTGGGGGAAAGGTTTAACTGCGATTTTTTTGGGGGGGTGTATATCCGTTATTTAGGTAACGGCTGCTTATGGTTCCGCTCTTACAGCGGGTCACTTTTGGCAAACGCCCGGAATGCCGGCCCAGCCAAAAGTAACCAAAAGGTCTTTGCCCCACCACTCGGTGCCTCGCCTAGGCTCGGCATGCCCGCACTCCGGCCCGATTCCGCGGGCCGCCGCGACGGGCCATCCATGGCCCGGCGCGGCTAAATCGGCTTCCCTGCCGATTTACCCGCTCCACCGTGCCTGCTTGCGGCCATCGTGGTTAATGGGGCCCGCAGATCAAGATCAAAAGCACGCAGCCTCGCTGGCGCTCGACAGCTGCTACGGGCGGGGTGGCTCTGCTTTTCTGTGGGAGCGGGCTTGCTCGCGAAAAACCTGAGAGCGCCGCGTTCATTCAGGATGCCCACGTCATCGTTAACGACCTTCGCGAGCAAGCCCGCTCCCACATTTGGACCGTGCCCGCTTTAGCTTTTGATTTTGCTTTTAACACTCAAGCCGGCCGGGAGGCCGCTGTGCTTTTGATCTGCTTTTGATCTTGATCTTAGGCGCCCCGTTAAACCACGCTGGCCGAACGCAGGCTTTGGAGCGTGGGTAACCCGGCAGGACGCCGGGTTAGCCGTCCTGGGCCAGGGATGGCCCATGACGGCGGCCCACGGTCCAAAGCCGGAGTGAGGGCACACCGAGCCCAGGCGAGGTGCCGAGTGGTGGGGCAAGAGCGTTTTGCTTACTTTTGCGCTCTTCAAAAGTGAGCCGCTGTAAGAGCGGAACCGTCAGCGGCCATCACCCAAATAACGGATATACACCCCACCCCGACCGGCTACTTCAAATTCCCACTCAAAAACTGCTGCAACCGTTCGCTCTTCGGATTACCCAGCACCTCCTCCGGCGCACCCTGTTCCTCCACCAACCCCTTGTGCAAAAACAGCACCTGGCTCGACACCTTGCGGGCAAAGCTCATCTCATGGGTCACCATGATCATCGTCCGGCCTTCCTCAGCCAACCCCTGGATCACCTTCAACACCTCACCCACCAACTCCGGATCCAGCGCCGAAGTCGGCTCGTCAAACAACATCACCTCCGGCTCCATCGCCAACGCCCGGGCAATCGCTACCCGCTGTTGCTGGCCCCCCGACAAAAACGCCGGATACTGATCCGCCACCCGCGCCGGCAACCCAACCTTGTCCAGATACCGGCGAGCCCGGTCCTCGGCGTCTTTCTTGCTGCAACCCAACACCCGGCGCGGCGCCATGGTGATGTTCTCCAGCACACTCATATGGCTCCACAAGTTGAAATGCTGAAACACCATCGCCAACCGCGTACGCAGGCGCTGCAACTCCGCATCATCCGCCACGCGCATCCCATGGCGGTCACTGACCATACGAATCTGCTGCCCATCCAGCGTCATCGCGCCATCATTGGGCTGCTCAAGAAAATTGATGCAACGCAAAAAGGTGCTTTTGCCCGAGCCACTGGCACCGATCAAACTGATCACATCACCGGTCTTGGCCTTGAGCGAGACTCCTTTGAGCACCTCATTGTCGCCATAGCTTTTATGCAGGCCTTCAACGGTCAATTTGTACATGGGGCGTGCATCCTCAAGGCGAAAGTAGATAGCCACTGCGATAGGCTTCAGTGCCGGCGACATGGGCAATGACCATCCCGGCAGTGGCCATGCGCCGCAGCGAACGGGCGTAAAGCAGGCCGGCATTGCGGCAATGCACCGGCGTTACGCGGTCAGAAATAGGGTCGATGATTTCGGCAATCAGTTGCCCGGCTTCCAGGTATTCGCCGGGCAGCACACTGAATACCAGCAAGCCACCCACCGGTGTGGCCACCGGTTCGACGCCCGCCAGCGGTGTGGCGGGGTAGGGCAAGTCCGGCAACGGTGCAGGGTCGCCGCTGATCGCGCCGAAGTGAATCAGGTAATCGATGATCGCCTGGCAGTCGAGGCTGGCCAGGCCGTGGTTGACGTCGCCCTGGCCGCGCAATTCGACGGTGACGGAAAAGCTGCCCATCGGAATCGGGAAGCGCTCGCCAAAGCGTTGCTGCAATTGCCACCACACCAGCGTGAAACACTCATCGAACGACTGCCCACCGGAATCGGTCGCCAACAGGCTGGCTTCCGAACCGATATAGCGCGCCAACGGCTCCACCCGGGGCCACGCTTCGGGGGTGGTGTACAGGTGCGCCACGGCTTCGAAGTCGCAGTGCAGGTCCAGCACCATGTCGGCATCGCACGCCAGGCGTTGCAGCACCAGGCGCTGGGATTCCAGTTGCGTGGCGGGTGTCTGCGCCGCAAGGGCCAGGGTCAGGGCGTCGCGAATCAGTTCGACGTTGTGCTGTGGATCATCCCCCAGCAGTTCTTCGACCTGATTGCCGACGTCGTCGCTCAGGTCGACAAACAGGCGATTGAAATTCTGTCCGCTTTCCAGCTCATAGCGGCCCAGGGGGATGTCCATCAACACCTGTTCCAGGCCGGTGGGGTTGGCGATGGGCACCAGCACGATCTCGCTGCGCAGGCGGCCGGCCGCGTCCAGTTGTGCCAGGCGCGCCTTGAGGTGCCAGGCCACCAGCATGCCCGGCAATTCGTCAGCGTGCAGCGACGACTGGATGTAGACCTTGCCTTCAGCCTGCTCCGGCCCGAAGTGGAAGCTGTGGATCTGCCGCGCCGTGCCCGGCACCGGCGCCACGAGTGGATGAATCTGATGACGCATGAAGGCTCCTTAGTGGCTGGGGCCGAGAAAGGCCAGCCAGCGACGCTCCGCCAGACGAAACAGACCGACCAGGGCAAAGGTCACGGTCAGGTAGATCAGCGCAGCGATACCGAATGATTGAAAGGTCATGTAGGTGGCCGAGTTGGCGTCCCGGGCGACTTTCAGGATATCCGGGATGGTCGCGGTGAAGGCCACCGTCGTCGAGTGCAGCATCAGGATCACTTCATTACTGTAGTACGGCAGCGAGCGGCGCAGGGCCGACGGCATGATCACGTAGGCATACAGCTTCCAGCCGCTGAGGCCGTAGGCTTTCGCCGCTTCGACTTCGCCGTGGGCCATGCTGCGGATCGCCCCGGCAAAAATCTCCGTGGTGTAGGCGCAGGTGTTGAGGGCGAAGGCGAGAATCGTGCAGTTCATCGCATCACGAAAGAACGCGTCCAGCACCGGCTGCGCGCGAACCGCCGCGATGCTGTAGATCCCGGTGTAGCAAATCAGCAACTGGATATACAGCGGCGTGCCGCGAAACAGGTAGGTGTAGAACTGCACCGGCCAGCGTACCCAGCGGTTGCGCGATACCCGGGCGATGGACAGCGGGATCGACACCAGGAAGCCGATGAAGATCGAAGCACTGAGCAGCCACATGGTCATGGCCAGGCCGGTGATGTGCTGGCCGTCGCTATAAAGGAAGGGGCGCCAGTATTGTTGAATAAGTTCGATCATCGCACTGCCTCCCGGGAGCCTGCGGAGTAGCGCCGTTCCAGGTAGCGCAGGACGAAGTTGGACGCGCTGGTGATCAACAGGTAGATAAACGCAGCGATCACCAGGAAGTAGAACAGTTGATAGGTGCTCTTGCCGGCATCCTGAGCGGCCTTGACCAGGTCCGCCAGGCCGATGATCGACACCAGGGCCGTGGCCTTGAGCATCACCATCCAGTTATTGCCGATGCCCGGCAGGGCGAAGCGCATCATCTGCGGGAAGGTCACGAAGCGAAACCGCTGGCCACGCGTGAGCCCGTACGCCGTGGCGGCTTCCAGTTGGCCACGGGGCACGGCGAGGATCGCGCCGCGAAAGGTCTCGGTGAAATACGCACCGTAGATAAAGCCCAGGGTGATGACCCCGGCGCTGAATGGGTCGATCTCGATGTAGTCCCATTCCATAAAGTCGGTAAAGCCGGTCAGCCAGATTTGCAGGCTGTAGAAAATCAGCAGCATCAGCACCAGGTCGGGCACGCCGCGGATCAAGGTGGTGTAGATCTGTGCGGGAATCCGCAGGAACGGCAGGCTGGAGAGTTTGGCTGTGGCGCCGAGCAAGCCCAGCAACACGCTGACGGCCAGGGAAAACACCGACAACTTGACGGTCATCCAGGTGCCTTGCAGCAACAGCGGGCCGAAACCCTTCAAGCTAAAGGCACTGAGCCCCAGGGTTTGCAAAAGATCTTCGAACATAAATCAGGACCTATGGCGATAAAAAAGCGCCCCTCCAGAGGAAGGGCGCCCCAGGCATTATTTGCCGCTGTACAGGTTCAGATCGCCAAAGTGTTTCTTCTGGATGGTGGCGTAGGTGCCATCATCGTGTAACGCTTTGATACCTTTATCCAACAAGGCCTTGAGGTCTTTGTTACCTTTTTTGATACCGACCGCAGTTTTGGACGGCAGCAGTGGATCGTCGATGGCCTTGCTGACTTCATAACCAGCGCCGGCTGGCGACTTCAAAAAGCCCAGTTCGGCTTGCAACATGTCCTGTACGGAAGCGTCCAGGCGGCCGGATGTCAGGTCGGCGTACACCTGGTCCTGGTTGGCATAGGCCTTGGTGGTGACACCGGCCTTGTCCAGTACGGCCTTGGCGTAGGCTTCCTGGATGGTGCCTTGCTCGTAGCCAACGCTTTTGCCCTTGAGGGACTCAGGCGTGGAGTAGTTCGCGCCCTTTTTGAACACCAGGGAAGTCGGGCCGGAGAACAGCTCGTTGGAGAAGTCGATCGCCTTTTCACGGGCTGTGGTGACCGTCATCGACGAAATTACGCCATCAAACTTGTTGGCGTTGAGGCCTGGAATCATGCCGTCGAAATCACTTTCGACCCACTTGCACTTGACCTTCAGCTCGGCACAGATGGCATTGCCCAGGTCGATATCGAAGCCCACCAGGCTGCCATCAGCGGCTTTTGACTCAAACGGCGCGTAGGACGGATCGACACCAAAACGCAATTCCTTGTATTCCTTGGCCAGCGCGGAACCGGCGGCCATGCACAGAGCCAGTGCAGAAAGGGTCAGCAATGCTTTTTTCATTATGTAATCCCTGGAAACCAAGATAAGCGCTTGTGGCGCGGTTAGGACTGTTACTGAACGGTGTCAGACCGGACTCAAGTAGCAATTTCTGCACCATAGTCCCGAATGGTCGTTTTAAAAGGTGAGATTAAGGAGTTGTGTGGGTAGGAAATGCCCGAAAACGGGCATCGATAAATCTATGCATTATTTTGAGGCGTGTGAAGTTTTCAAATGTGGGAGCGGGCTTGCTCGCGAATGCGGTGGATCAGTCACCAGATGTATTGACCGACACACCGCATTCGCGAGCAAGCCCGCTCCCACATTGATCTGTGGTGTTCGTGTCAGGTGAGTAAATCCTGCAGGGTCGCCAGGTTGTCGGCTTCATCGACGGACTTGTCCTGGCGCCAGCGCAACATCCTCGGGAAACGCACGGCAATTCCGCTCTTGTGGCGCTTGGACAGGGCAATCCCTTCAAACCCCAGTTCAAACACCATGCTCGGCGTCACGCTGCTCACCGGGCCGAATTTCTCCACGGTGGTCTTGCGCACGATGGCGTCGACCTTGCGCATTTCTTCATCGGTCAGCCCCGAATACGCCTTGGCGAAGGGCACCAGCGTGCGTTCGCTGCCGGGCGGGCCGTCCCACACGGCGAAGGTGTAGTCGCTGTACAGGCTGGCGCGCCGGCCATGGCCGCGCTGGGCATAGATCAGCACGGCATCGACACTGAACGGGTCGACTTTCCACTTCCACCACACGCCCATGTCCTTGGTGCGGCCCACGCCGTAGAGCCCATCCCGGCCCTTGAGCATCATGCCTTCCACGCCCAGGCTGCGGGAGGCTTCACGTTGTTCCGCCAAGGCCTGCCAGCTGTTGCCGGTCAGCAACGGCGACGCCCGCAACGTGGGCTGGTCGCAGTCGCTGATCACCTGTTCCAGTTGTGCCCGGCGCTCGGCCTGGGTGTGGTTGCGCCAGTCGTCGCCCTGGTGCTCCAGCAGGTCATACGCCAGCACTGCGACGGGAGCGTCTTCGAGGATTTTCTTGCTCAGGGTTTTACGGCCGATGCGCTGTTGCAGCAGGGCGAAGGGTTGCACCGCGCCCTTCCACACCACGATTTCGCCGTCGATCACCGTGCCATCCGGCAGGCTGTTTTCCAGTTCATGAAGTTCCGGAAAACGGTCGGTGACCAGTTCCTCGCCCCGGGACCAGATCCACAAGCGGCCTTCGCGCTTGACCAGCTGCGCACGAATACCGTCCCACTTCCATTCCACTTGCCAGTCAGCGGGAGAGCCGAGCAGGGCCTCGAATTGCTCCACCGGTTGGGCCAGGCCATGGGCGAGAAAAAACGGATAAGGCTGCCCGCCGCGTTGCGCATGCTCGTCGGACGATTCGGCAGCGATCAGTTTCAAATAGCCTTCGGCGGTCGGACGGTTGGACAGGTCGGTGTAGCCCACCAGGCGCTGGGCCACGCGTTTGCTGTCGAGCCCGGCCATGGCGGCGAGGGCGCGGGTGACGAGCAACTTCGACACGCCCACCCGGAAACTGCCGGTGATCAGCTTGATGCACAGCATCAGGCTGGGTTGATCGAGTTGTGCCCACAGGGCGGGCAGGCGCTCGGCCAATTCTTCTGGTGGCAGGCCACGCAGGGGCAGGAGTTTTTCTTCCAGCCACACCGCCAAGCCGTCGTCCGAGGTGTGGGGCGACTCCGGTAACAGCAGGGAAATAGTTTCCGCCAGGTCGCCTACCGACTGATAACTCTCTTCGAACAACCACGGCTCAATGCCGGCGGCTTCTGTGGCCATGTCCCGCAGCAACCGGGTGGGCACCAGTTGTCGCGGGCGGCCACCAGATAAAAAGTACACCGCCCATGCAGCATCTTCTGCGGGCGCCTGTAGGAAGTAAGCCTGCAAGGCCGCGAGTTTGGCATTGCTGGAAGTGGTTGCGTCGAGATTGGCGTACAGCTCCGCGAAGGCTTTCATGACGCGGCTTCCTCTTCGTCATCGCCGTATTCGGTGGTGAACCCTTGCGCGTCAAGGCCCTTTTCCCGCAGGTGCCGGACCAAGACGCCCACAGAACCGTGGGTGACCATCACTCGTTCAGCACCGGTTTGCTCGATGGCCCACAACAGCCCGGGCCAATCGGCGTGGTCCGAGAGCACAAAGCCGCGATCCACCCCGCGCCGCCGGCGGGTGCCGCGCAGGCGCATCCAGCCGCTGGCGAACGCGTCGCTGTAGTCGCCGAAGCGGCGTATCCAGGTGCTGCCGCCGGCCGAGGGCGGGGCGATGATCAGGGCTTGGCGCAGCAACGGGTCGGTCTTTTTGAAGTCACCGGCGTAGAGGGTTTCGGGGATATAGATGCCAGCTTCGCGGTATACCCGGTTCAGGGGTTCGACCGCGCCATGGCTGAGGATCGGGCCGATGCTGGCGTCAATGCCGTGGAGAATCCGCTGGGCCTTGCCGAAGGAATAACAGAACAACACGCTGGCCTTGCCTGCCGCGATATTGGCCTGCCACCAGTCGTTGATCCCGGCAAAAATCTGCGCCTGGGGCTGCCAGCGGTAGATCGGCAGGCCGAAGGTCGATTCGGTAATAAAGGTATGGCAGCGCACCGGTTCAAACGGCGCGCAGGTGCCGTCGGGCTCGACTTTATAGTCGCCGGAGGCGACCCAGACTTCACCCTGGTATTCCAGGCGTACTTGGGCCGAACCGAGGACATGGCCGGCGGGATGGAAACTCAAGTTGACGCCGTGGTGGCGCAGGGTTTCGCCGTAGGCCAGGGTTTGCAGGTTGATGTCCTGGCCCAGGCGCGAGCGTAGGATGCCTTCGCCGGGAGCGGCGGCCAGATAGTGTTGGTTACCGGTGCGGGCGTGGTCGCCGTGGGCATGGGTAATGACGGAGCGTTCCACCGGGCGCCAGGGGTCGATGTAGAAATCCCCGGCGGGGCAGTAGAGGCCTTCGGGCCGGGCGATAACAAGGTCCATGGGCGTGCCGTGGAAGTGGGCTTGTTAATTATGAGGCGGGGGCGGGTGGAGAAGTTCTATCGGAAATGGATGCGATCAACTGTGGGAGCTGGCTTGCTGTGGTGAGGGGGCTTGTCCCCCGTCGGGTTCACCACAGATTGATGGGGCTGCTTCGCAGCCCAACGCGGGGCAAGCCCGCTCACCACAGCAAGCCAGCTCCCACATTTTGATCCGGTTGAGTCAGAGAAGCCGGGTTATTTACCCGGCACCAACGTCAACCGCGTCTTCCCATACACCCCGTCAAAGTTCTGCGGCTGCATCGGGAAGCTCAGGTATTGCGCCTTCAGCCACGGATCGATGCCATTGGCATAGTTCGGGCTGGCCGGGTTGCCGGATTGGCCGATGCCGCTTTGGCCCATCATGGGTTCCACCTGGCCGAAGTCGACAATCATCCGCAGTGCCGGCACCTGGGTCGTGTCGAAACTCTGGCCCCAGCTATACGGTGCGCTGTTCAGCGTGTTGTGATCGCCGCCCGCTGCCAGTGGGCCGCGAATGCTCTGGCCGCTGGCGTTCTTCCAGGTGTAGCTGTGCAGTTTGCCCCACTGCCAGGCCTTGTGATCGGCGCCCAGTGCGCTATCGCCGGCGGTGATCGCGGCGGCCAGGCTGCGGGCGAGGATCGCCGGCTTGTCGGTTTTCTGCCCGGTGCGGGCGTCATTCCAGAACGGACTGTCTTCGCGCCCCAGCAGGTGGTCGGCCACCGCTGAGTACGACAGGTTGGCGTTGCCGATAAAGGCTTTCCAGGTGGCGCTGTTTTCCGGACCGAGTTCGTCGAGGAAAATCTGCTTGGCGCTTTCCTGCAGGAACAATTCATAAATCGCCGCGTCGGCGGAGGTGGAGGCCAGCCTGCCATCGAAGGCCATCAGGCGCCCCAGGGCTTCCCGCGCCTTGGCCTGGTCTGCCGCCGGCAATGCGTCGATCGCCTGTTTCAGCGGCTGAGCCATGCCTGGCGCCTGGAACATGCTCTTGAGCTTGGCGGCAAACGTGGTGGTCTGGTCGTACTGCATGGCAATCATGCTGCGGCTGTCATGCTTGCCGCTGCCGGCCAGTTGCGCGATACGTTCGGCACGTTCCGGCGCGGCCCACGAGTTGGACAACTGCATGCCGTAGCCACGGGGAATGGTGCGCTGGTTGGCGGTGCCGATCCAGCCCTGGGCCGGGTCCTGATCGTAAGGGTGCAGCATCGCGTCGGCGTAGCCATCCCAGTCGAAACGCCCGTCCCAGCCCGGCGACGGCACCAGGCCTTCGCCTTCACGGCGGTTCGGGAAGCGCCCGGTCACTTGCCAGCCGATGCTGCTGGCGTCGGCGAAGACCATGTTCAAGGCGATTGCGCGAATTTCCCGGGTGGCATCAGACGCTTTACCGGCGGTTTGCGCACGGGACAGGTCGAAGAACGCGTCCAGGCTCTTGTCGTCCTTGAAATCGGCGGTCTGCAACGCCAGACCGTAGCCGTTGGTCAGCGACTGGGCACTGTTGAGCAGTGGCCCGTGGCGGGTTTCGTACACCGCTTCGCGAATCGGCCGCTGGCCCTTGGCGAAGTAGGTTTCGTTGCGCACGATGGCGGGCAGCCATTTGCCGTTGTTTTCGTAGTACAGCGCATTGCCCTGGCGCTTGACCTTCTCCAGGAACACATCCTGAGTGTCACCCGAGACCTGGCTCATGCTCCACGCCACCTTGCCGTTGAAGCCGGAAAGCAGAGTTGGCAGGCCAGCGATCGAAACCCCGGCGGCCTGGTATTTCGGCGAACGGATCTGCACGTAGTTCCACAGCGACGGCGCCTGCATCGAGGTCGACAGGTCATTGGCCAGCAGGCTCTTGTTGCTGCGGCTGCGCTGTGGGCCGATCGCCCAGTTGCTGGAGCTGGAAGTGCCCAGGGTGTTCAAGGTGCCGAGGTGCTCGCTGAGGCTGGTCAACGCGGCAAGGCCCGGGATCTGGCTCAGGTTGATGCCCTTGAGCTTGTCGGATTCGGCCACGGGCAACGGTTCATCCGGGTAGCTTGGGGTCAACCAGGCGAGTTTGTCGGCGCCGACTTTCTGCGCGAGCACCAACGAGGACAACTCTTCCTGCAGGTTGGTCGACTCGCTGAAATTCAGCAGGCAGAACAGCAGCGCCGAATCTTCCGGCTTCCAGTATTCAGGCTTGTAGCCGGTCTGGGCCAAGTCTGGCGGCAGCTTGTCGCGGTAGCGGAACAGGTAGGCGTTGACCCCGCGCGCATACACTTCAAAGAAGCGCTTGAGGCGCGGCGATGAGGCGTTGTACAGCTCGCCGGCGCTCTTGCGCAGATTGACCGCCCGCATGAGTCGGTCGACATCCAGCACTTCCGGCCCGGACATTTCCGCCAGGCGGCCCTGGGCCAACAGGCGCAGGGTGACCATCTGGGTGATGCGGTCGCTGGCGTGCACATAGCCCAGGGTGAACAGCGCATCGTGGAAGGTGCTGCTTTCAATCAGCGGGATGCCCTGGCTGTTGCGGCGCACGGAAACGTTCTGCGCCAGGCCCTTGATGGGCTGCACGCCGGAAACCGGAGGCAGGGTGTCTTGGGTGCTTTGTAACTGGCAACCGGCCAGGCCCAAGGCACTGGCAATGGCCGCGGCAACGCCGAACCGGGGAAGAAAATGTGAGAGGGCTGGCGAGGCCATGGCAAAGCTCCTGCGGGGGGTAGCGTCAGTAAAGGCGCTACGTTAGTGAGCGCGGCGAAACGACGCAAGCGGGAGGCGATGCTTATTTCAGGATTTGCGTAAGGTTTTTAGTCGGGCACAAATCAGTGTGGGAGCGGGCTTGCTCGCGAATGCGGTGTATCAGCTAAAAGAGTTGTGGCTGATCCACCGCATTCGCGAGCAAGCCCGCTCCCACATTTTTGATCCCATTAACCTTCAGGATTTTGGCGGATTGACCTTCTGCACCAGCTCATAGGCACGCACCGTCGCCGGGCGTTGCTTGATGTGGTTGAACCAGCGTTCTACATGTGGGAAGTCTTCCAGCTTCTGGCTCTGCCACTTGTGGGAAACGATCCACGGGTAGATCGCCATGTCGGCAATGCTGTACGCCTCGCCGGCCACGAACGTGCGGTCGGCCAGGCGCCGGTCCAGCACGCCATACAGGCGGGCGGTCTCATCCACATAGCGTTTGATCGCGTAGGGAATCTTCTCCGGGGCGAACTGGCTGAAGTGGTGATTCTGCCCGGCCATCGGGCCCAGGCCGCCCATCTGCCAGAACAACCACTGCAAGGCTTCCTGACGACCGCGCAGGTCCTGGGGAATGAACTTGCCGGTTTTTTCCGCGAGGTACAGCAGGATTGCGCCGGATTCGAACAGGGAAATCGGCGCGCCGCCGTCGGTCGGGTTCTGATCGACGATGGCCGGGATGCGGTTATTGGGGGCGATTTTCAGGAAGTCAGGCTTGAACTGCTCGCCCTGACCAATGTTGATCGGGTGCACCTCGTAAGGCAGACCGGCTTCTTCCAGGAACAACGACACTTTGTGACCGTTGGGGGTGGTCCAGTAATACAGGTCGATCATGAAGCTCTCCAAGGGTGGTGATGCTTGAGCGAATGCCTGTAGGTAAAGGTGATGTTAGGGTGACGAAAATTCAATGAAACATTTGGGTCTATCGATATGGAAATTCGTGCGGGCGCAGCGTTGGTTTTGATTGATCAGCAAAAAGGCATTCATCATCCCAAGCTGGGGCGGCGTAATAATCCGTACGCCGAGGCGCGCATGCTGGCGTTGCTGGGGCATTGGCGGCACCAAGGTTGGCCGGTGATTCATGTGCAGCATTTGTCCCACTCGCCGGAGTCGGTGTTCTGGCCGGAGCAGTCGGGGGTGGAGTTTCAGGACGCCTTTATTCCGCAGGCGGGTGAGCAGCTGGTTCAGAAGCGGGTGCCGGATGCGTTTTGTGGGACGGGTCTGGAAGCGAGTTTGCATGAGGCGGGGATTCGGCAAGTGGTGCTGGTGGGCGTGGCCACCCATAACTCGGTGGAGGCCACGGCCCGCAGCGCCGGCAACCTGGGGTTTGAGACGTGGGTGATCGAAGATGCCTGCTACACCTTCGACAAGCCGGACTTTTTTGGGCAGATGCACGCGGCGGAGGCGGTGCATGCCATGTCGTTGGGCAACCTCCACGGCGAATATGCCACCGTCATCTCTTCAGAAACCCTCCTCCCGTAGAAGATGTCGAGCTTTAGCGAGGCTGCGTCGGGCGCGACTCGGTGCAGTGCCTGGTCTGATAGCTGCGGTGCGGCCAACGCAGCCTCGCTGAGGCTCGACAGCTGCTACGGGGGGTCAGGCTACGGCGCCGTCCACCAACACCTGCAACGTCTGGTGCGAACACCGTTCGATACGGACCTGCACGCCATAGACTTCGGCAAACAGCGCCGCATCCAGCACTTCGTCCGCTGGGCCACAGGCATGCAACCGGCCTTGTCGCAGCACCGCGATATGGTCGGCATAACGCGCGGCGAGGTTGATGTCGTGCAGCACCACCACGGCGATCAGGTTGTGTTCACGGACCAGGCCGCGCACGCAATCCATGACTTTTAACTGGTAGTTCAAATCCAGCGCACTGGTGGGCTCATCCAGCAGCATCACCTGTGGCCGGCGCGCAATCAGTTGCGCCAGGCTGACCAGTTGCCGCTGGCCGCCGGATAACGTGCTCAATAGCTGATCCGCCAGGTGTGCGATGCCAATCCGCTGCAACGCATCAAAGGCCTCGCGCATACACGCGTCGCTTGAAAGCGGGATGCCATCGACATTCGCCACCCGTAACGCCGCGATTACGCTTTCCATCACGCTCAGGCTCAACCCAGGTGGCAGGTTTTGCGGCATGTAGGTCACGCGCCGGGCACGCTCGCCGACAGACATTTTCGTCAGGTCCAGGTCACCCAGTCTGACAACGCCCTGCATCTTTTCCAGCCCGGCCACCGCCCGCAGCAACGTCGACTTACCCGCACCGTTCGGTCCGATCAACGCGGTCAAACTGCCGTGGGCCAGGGTTGGCAAGCTCAGGTCATGCACAATCTGGCGCCGGCCATAACTGACATGGGCGTTCTGAATCGACAATCCCGTACTCATAACTGCCTCCCGCGCTTGAACACCAGCAACACGAAAATCGGCACGCCTACCAGTGCGGTGACTATGCCCACCGGCACGATCACGCCGGGCATGATCAGCTTGCTGGCGATGGACGACAGCGACAGCAGCAAAGCACCGACAAGCGCGCTGGCCGGCAACAGGAAACGCTGGTCTTCACCCACCAGAATCCGTGCGATATGCGGACCCACCAGGCCGATAAATCCGATGGTTCCCACAAAGGCCACGGCGGTGGCCGACAGCAGGCTGATGCGCAGCAACGAGAAAAACCGCAGGCGTTTCACGTCCACACCAAAGCTCTGCGCGCGGTCTTCGCCCATGCGCAGCAAGGTCAGGCGCGGGGCAGCAGCGAAGGAGAAGGGCATGACCACTGCGACCACCAACGCGAGGATGCCGAGCTTATCCCAGTTGGCCCGTGTCACGCTGCCCAGGGTCCAGAACACCAGTTGTTGCAGCACGTCCTCGGTGGCGACCAGTTGCAACAGGGCGACCACCGCGTTGCAACTGAACACCAGGGCAATCCCGAACAGCACCAGGCTTTCCACCCCGGCGCCCCGCAGGCGTGACATGGCTTGCAGCAAAAAGACCGAGGCGGCGGCAAACACAAACGCCGAAATGGAAATCGCCGTATTGGCCGACACCCACAGCGTCGTCACTGGAAACACAATCACCAGGGACGCGCCCAACGCCGCCGCCGAGGAAACCCCCAGGGTGAACGGACTGGCCAGCGGATTGTTGAGGATCGCCTGCATCTCGGCGCCCGCCAGCGACAGCGCGCAACCGACCAATACCGCCATCAAGGCGTAGGGCAGGCGCACGTTCCAGATAATCACCTGGTCGGTGGCGCTCAGGTGGGCCGGGTGCAGCAAGCCATCGAGCAGGGCGCCTAGGCCCATGCCCGAGGGGCCGCTGGCCAGGTCCACGAGGATCGCGCACATCAGCGCGCCACCCAGCAGGGCTAGCAGCCAGAAGCGGCGGGCCAGCAGGCGGCGGTAGCCGTGGCTGGCGGTGGCGAGGTCGAGGGTTTGAGTGGTCATTGGATTACACAATCTCGAAAACGATGGAGATCAAAATGTGGGAGCGGCGGTGCGACGATTCGACTTGCTCGCGAATGCGGTGTATCAGTCGACATATTCGCTGACGGGTGCACCGCATTCGCGAGCAAGCCCGCTCCCACACTTACCGTGTTCCTACAGAAGAATTACTTGGGCTTGCCATCAATCCAGTAGGCACCCTGCAATGGCATGCCGAGGAACTGCTGGTTCATCGCTTCCATGGTCGCCTTCGGGTCCAGCTTGGCGAACAATTCCGGATGCACCCACTTGGCCAGCGCCTCAATCGCCAGCAGGTTGTACGGTGAGTTGTAGAAGTCATGCCACAGGCCGTGGGAATTGCCCTCACGAATTGCCCGAAGGTTCACAAACTCCGGGCGGGCCAGCACCGCGTCAAACGCGCCACGCGCGTCTTCTTCGCTCACGCCAGCACCCAGAATCAACCCGGGCTTGTGATTGCCGGTGGCCACATACACATCCGGGTCAGCCTTCAGCGCGTACTCGACACTGATGTCCCCCAGCGCCCCCGGCACCACGTCGGCGGCGATGTTACGGCCGCCCACCAGCTTGATCACTTCACCCATGCCGCTCTTGCCGGTGGTGTGGCCCGGTGCCTGCCAGGCGCCGGCCAGCAATTCCAGAAACACGCTCGGGCGCGGGCCAGCCGGCAAGGTGGCGACGGCGTCGGTGATCACTTTGATGTGCTGGTCATAAAAGTCGAGAAACCCCTTGGCCTGGGTTTCCCGGCCGAGGGCCTGGCCCAGGGCGGTCATGCTGGCGTGAGTGCCTTGCAACGGGTTGATACGGAAGTCGACGAACAACACCGGAATGCCCGCCTTGGCCAACACGTCCGCCACCGGGCTGTGTTCGGTCGGGCCGTGGCCGGAAATGCTGAACACGGCGAGGTCCGGTTTCAGCGAGAGGATTTCCTCGGCGCTGACGCTTTGCTCCGACGCCTGACCAATCAGCGGGATGTCTTTTACCGTCGGAAATTTCGCCACATAGGCGTTGTAGGTGTGGGCGTCCAGCAGCTTCAAATCATTCTGCCAGCCCACAATCCGCTGGAACGGTGCGTCCTTGTCCAGCAGAGCAAACGCCGAAATCAGCCGGCCTTCGCCGAGCACCACGCGCTGTACGTGGTCTGGCACCTCGACCTTGCGGCCCAGTACGTCGGTGACTTCATGGGCGGCGGCGGTTTCGGCGTGGCCAAGGATCAGCACGACAAACAGCGCGCCCAGCTTGAGGAAGTTGCGGGGTTTCAGCATGGCGAGAACTCCAGGTGAAGGCGGCGCATCAGACATTGCTCCAGCGCCGCAAAAGGTTGTGATAGGCGCCGCTCAGTTGCAGCAGCGCGTGGTCGTCGGCGTGTTGTGCGGTGAGGCGTTGAATCGCCACGTCCATGTCCAGCAGCAGCTGGCGCTGGCTGTCTTCGCGCACCAGGCTTTCGATCCAGAAGAAACTGGCGATGCGCTCGCCGCGAGTGACCGGGTTGATCTTGTGCAGGCTGCTGCCGGGATAAATCAGCAAGTGCCCGGCGGGCAGCTTCACCGCGTGTTCACCGAAAGCGTCGCGGATCACCAGTTCGCCGCCGTCGTAGCTGGCCGGGTCGGCCAGGAACAAGGTGGCGGAGATATCGGTGCGCACTCGTTCGCGCACGCCCTTGAGGCCGCGAATCGCATTGTCGATATGCCAGTCGAAGGCCTCGCCGCCGCTGTAGCGGTTGAACAGCGGCGGGTAGATTTTCTTCGGCAGGGCGGCGGACATGAACAGCGCGTTGTCCGACAGCCGCGACAGAATCTGCTCACCCAGGCGAATGGCTGCCGGGTCGTCTTCCGACAGCTGCCGGTTGTTTTTCGCCTGGGCCGAGCGCTGCCCGGCGGTGACCTTGCCATCGACCCACGGTTGATCGAGCAGGGTGGCGACGGCCACCTCGACTTCTTCGGCATTCAGCAGGGTCGGAATTTCGATCAGCACGGCTTAAAACTCATAGTCGACACTGGCGGTGAGCGTGCGCCCGGCGCCCGGGATGCCGTAGAGCTGGAAGCCGTCCAGGGACGCGCCAATCTGGCTGTAGTAGAACTTGTTGAACATGTTGTTGAGGTTGAGGTTGACCGTGGTCTGCTTGCTCACCTTGTACTGCGCGGCCACGTTGTTGAGCCAGTAGCCGGGGGCCTTTTCGTGGTCGCGGGTGTAGATCGCGTAGACGCCGGACGGGCCGGTGGCGTAGCTGCTGTTGTTGTTCAGGCCGCCGACGTATTTGTTGTCGCTGTAGCGGCGGCGTCCTACGTATTGCGCGCCGTAGCTCAGGCTCAGGTCGTCGGTGACGGCGTAGGTGGTCCACAGGTTGGCGGTCAGGTCGGGAACGTTCTTGGCTTCCTCACCTTTGTTGGCGCCTTTGGTCTGGGTGCTTTTCAGCGCGGAGAACCCGCTGTACACCGTCCAGCGCGGGCTGATACTGCCTTGCAGGCCCAGCTCCACACCGTCTACACGCTTGGCGGGGAGGGCGCGTACCGGTGCGGTTTCGCCGTCCTGGTACTCCCAGGAATTGTCCAATTCGGTGCGGAAGATCGCGGCGGTGACGTTCAGCAGGTCGTGGGCAATGTCCCACTTGGTGCCGATTTCGTAGGTTTTCGACTTGGCCGGGGTGTAGTTGCTGGTGCTGGCTGCGCCGTAGATCTGGTTGTTGGTCGACGCACCCAAGGCCGACGGTTGTGCCGCTTCGCTGTAGGAAACGTAGATGCTGCCATTGGGCAACGGCTTGTACACCGCGCCGACGCGTCCGCTCACTGCGCCGTCGGTGCTGCTGATGGTGGCTTGGCCGCGCTGGCTGGTTTCGGCTTGCCAATGGTCATAGCGCAGCGAACCGAGGACTTGCCACTGGTCGTTCAGGGTGATGGTGTCACCGAGGTAAATACCGGCGTTGTCAATGACCGAGCGCGGGTCGCCCTCGCCCTTGACCGTGGTGGTGCTGGCGAAGCTGTGGTTGGGGTCATTCATGTCGAAGAACAGATCGCCCGCCGGCACTTCAGCATTGCGTTTCAGGCCGCCGTAGGTCTCGTGATAGAACTCAAGCCCACTGACAACTGCGTGCTCCAGGCCGCCGGTATTGAGCTTGAAGCTGAAGTCGGTCTGGTTGTCGAGGATGGTGTAGCGCTTGGACAAACCAAAGTCTCTGCCCCGCAGAATGCCGTAGGCGGTGTTAGCGCTGTTGGCGTATCCCGGGTAGGCATTTACCGTGCTGCCGGGCACCTGGCTGATCGGTCCTGCACCGGTGTAGCCCAAGGTCGCACAGCGCGTGCCGGTGCAGGTTTTCTGGCCATTGGCGTTGGCAGCAAAGAAACGTGCGGGCGAGAGCACGGCGAAGTTGTCGGTGCGCTCCCACTTGGTCTGGTTTTTCAGGGTCGCTTCGTTCCAGTCGAAATCATGCTCGAAGCGGGTGGTCAGCGAAGTGGTTTTGGTCTGCTGGGTGTACAGGTGCGAGTCGCCGTACCAATTGGAGCGCTTGACTCCCGGCATGCGGTCGCCGTCGGTGCCGCGCTGGATCGGCACGCCGCCGTCCGGCGTGTTGTCGTCCTTCTGGTAGAAAGTGTCGATAAACAGGCGGGTGTCGGTGCCCAGGCCGAAACCGAGGGAGGTCGCGATGCCCCAGCGGTCGTAGTCCACGTCGTCACGCTCGGCCACCTGGTTGTAGTGCTTCATCAGGTTGATGCGCAGGGCGGTGGTGTCATTCAGTTGTGTGTTGAAGTCGCCGGTAAGGCGGCGGTAGCTGTCGGTGCCGATGCCGGCCGAGAGTTTGTTGGCATCCCCCAGGTGCGCTTCTTTGCTCACCAGGTTGACGCTGCCGCCTACAGCAGACACGCCGGATTCGATCGAGCCGGTGCCCTTGAACACTTCTGCCTGTTGCAGGTTGAAGGTGTCGGTGCGGGTCGATTGGCCGGCATCGCGCACGCCGTCGACGGTCAGGCTCTGCTCCGAGGAAAACCCGCGAATCGAAAACAGATCGCCCCAGCCCAGGTTGCCTTCGCCGGACATGAACGTGATGCCCGGCACGTTGCGCAACACTTCCTGCAAGGTTTGCGCGTTCTGCTCCTTGAGCACTTGCTGGGGGACGATGGTCACGCTTTGCGGGGCGTCCAGCAGCGGCTGGCTGATTTTTGCCGAGGTCACCCGGTCGACCTTGAAGGCTGAGGTGGCTTCGCCATCGATCTTGATTTCCGGCAGGCTCAGCACCGAATCATTGGACGCCGCCACCGGCGTATCGGCCCAGGCAGTAGGCGTCATGCTGCCGGCGGCAAGCAGGCCGAACATCGGCGCAAGGGTAGAGGGCAGCGACAAGGCGCGAGAAGTAGGCAATGGCATTCGGAGTGACCTGGGCTAAATTACAATTAATCTCATTTAGATTCGGTAGTCTAAAGATCGATACCGGCCGCCATGCCGTGGCTTTGTAATGGGGATGCGCGATTACCGCTTCCCACAACATTCCATTACATTTGCGCGTACTCCTGGCTGAAGTTTCGGCTATCTCCTGCCTTTTGAGTTTCGGACGAATTGCCCCATGGCCAAGCAAGACCATCTGCTGATCGTTGATGACGACCCGCAAATCCGCCAGTTGTTGTGTGATTACCTGAGTGATGCCGGCTTCCAGGTGTCCACCGCCGGCGACGGCAAGGAAATGCGCCGCCGCCTGGCGCTGAATGTCATCGACCTGATCGTCCTCGACCTGATGTTGCCCGGCGAAGACGGCCTGAGTTTGTGCCGCGAATTGCGCGTCAGCTCCAACACGCCGGTGATCATGCTCACCGCCAAGGGCACGCTGATCGACCGGATCGTCGGCCTGGAAATCGGCGCCGACGATTACCTGCCCAAGCCGTTCGACCCTCGGGAGCTGCTGGTGCGGATCAAGGTGGTGCTGCGCCGGGTGCAGAGTTTTCCAGACCGGGCGCGGCTGGATGAAGCACCGAGCATCAGCTTCGCCGGCTGGCAACTGGACACCCGGGCGCGGCAATTGCTCTCGCCGGAAGGCGTGGTGGTCAGCCTTGGCAACTCCGATTACCGCGTGCTGCGCTTGTTGTTGCAGCATCCCAACCGGCCGCTGAGCCGCGACTTTTTGCTCAACCACGTGTTCGACAAAGACAGCACGCCGTTCGACCGCTCGATTGATGTGTGCGTCAGCCGCCTGCGCTCGCAGTTGCCGGCCGGATTGATCAAGACCGTGCGCAACGAGGGCTACATGCTCACCGCCGACGACGTGGCACTGCAATCGTGAAACTGCTGCCGCGTTCGCTGTTTGGCCGGCTGGTGCTGATCCTGGTCAGTGGCATGCTCGCGGCCCAGGCCCTGACCAGCAGCATCTGGTACGACATGCGCCACGGCCAGGTCCTGGAAATCCCCAGCCGGCTGATCGCCACGCGGCTGGCGGACGTGGTACGGCTGGTGCACAGCGATCCGGCGCAGGCTGATGGGCTGATCAAGCTGCTCGATACGCCGGGCTTTCGCCTGACCCTGAGTGACCAGGCCAGTGAGGTGCCAAGCCGCATCAGCGACAGCGACCAGGCCACCGAGCGCTTGCTGAATAAAGTGCTGTCGGAGAAAACCGGCTACACCCAGAACCTGCATCTACTGAGTCTCAAGTTGCTGGATGCCGAAGGCCAGCATGCCGGGTTGTCGACTCTGCTCAGCTCCAAGCCGGTGGTGGGGCAATTCCTGATTGACCTGCGTTTGCCGGACGGGCGGTGGCTGCAGGTGCAGGCCACCGAGGAGCAGGGCTGGACCAGCACCTCGCCGATGGACCTGCTGTTTGACTACGTGATGCGCATTTATCTGCTGCGGGTGTTGGTGCTGGTGATTATTGCCTTGGTGGCGGTGCGCCTGGCCATTCGCCCGCTCAATGCCCTGGCCAAGGCTGCCGAGGCGTTGGGCCGGGACATCCAACAGCCACCGTTGGCCCTCGACGGCCCCACCGAAGTACGCCGCGCCGCCCAGGCGTTCAACGCTATGCAACAGCGGCTGATCGCGAATATCGCCGAACGTACGCGCTTCCTTGCGGCGATTTCCCACGACCTGCGTTCACCCATCACACGCCTGCGGTTACGTACGGAAATGCTCGACGACAACCGCACCAAGGAGCGTTTTCGCAGCGACCTGGAAGAAATGGAGCACATGGTTTCCAGCACCCTGGATTTTGTCAGCAGCGGCGAAATCAACGAAAAGCGCCAGAACATCGACATCAACGCCTTGCTGCAGAGCTTGCAGGCCGATCTGCAGGATGTAGGTGAGACGGTCACGATAGAAGGGCGGGCCAAACAGCCGCTGCCTGGATATGCCCGAAGCCTTAAGCGTTGTGTGCAAAACCTGCTGGAGAACGCAGTGCGTTATGGCCGCGAAGTCGTGGTCCGGGTTGAAGACAAGGCAGATAGCTTGAAGATTGTCATCAGCGACCGTGGGCCGGGGATTCCCCAGGAGCAACTGGAACAGGTGATGGAGCCGTTTTACCGGGTGGAAGGCTCACGTAACGTGGAAACCGGCGGGTACGGGCTGGGGCTGAGCATCGCGCATACGATTGCCAGTGCCCATGACGGGCGGTTGAGCTTGAGCAATCGGAAAGGTGGGGGATTGGAGGTGGTGTTGCAGTTTCAGCGCAAATCCTGGCCTTGAAATGCAGGCTGAATGTGGGAGCGGGCTTGCTCGCGAAAGCGGTGTATCAGTAACAGAGAGGTTGACTGACACTGCGCTTTCGCGAGCAAGCCCGCTCCCACAGTTGGATGTGCAGTGTTTCGAGAATCGGGTTTCTTAACTCAAGCCCCGTGGCACTTCTTGAATTTCTTCTCGCTGCCGCATGGGCAAGGGTCGTTACGACCTACATCCTTCAAGGCGTTGCGCACCGGCTCTTGGTGAGCGTGGCCGCAGTTCGGGCCGTGGACATGGCCGTGGTCGTGATCATGGTGATCGTGATCGTGGTTGCAGTCAGGACCATGGACATGGGGTTGCTGAGTCATCGATGTCGCTCCGGAATAAAATCGCCGGGGATTATCTCGCCATTGCGCAACACCTGCACGTCGTTCCCGATAAATAAACCGGTTTTCAACTCGCCTTCAAGGCGATAGGGCACGGGATCTCGCGGATTTTTCAGCATGTCGACCACATCGCGGATCTGCGGCCACAGGTTGGTGCGCACCGATACCCGGAAAAAAGCGTGGCTGTGGGGGGGCACGGTCAGCCACTCGTTGGACTCGCCTTCGGTCAGCACCATCGTGCCGAGGCTGACCTTGTAAATCAGGCCGCGCACGGTGAGGTCGTTGTCATCGCGGTTATCCACACGGAAATACAGCTTGAACTTCTGCTCCAGCAACTTGACCCGCACGGGGTCGACCTTGACCAGCCGCACCTCGGGGGCGGGCGCGTCGTCGGCGAACCACGATGCGCAGCCGGAAAGCCCTAGCATCAATGCCAGCAGAAGGCTGTAAGTCCTGAATATCCGTGCCTGAGAAACCATGCCGTTACTCCGTGTGAAGAGTCAGCATAGCAAGCAAGAGCCTGCCGGGTATCAATGAATGTCAGAGGTAGCTGGCGCAGCACTTCTTGAATTTCTGCCCGCTGCCGCATAAGCAGGCGTCATTGCGCCCAGGCTTTACGTCCACTGTCGGGTCGATAAAGTACCAGTGCTCATTGTTCTGTACGAAAGAGGAACGCTCCCGGTGGCTGTGTTCGCCAGTGCTGTCATGCCAGCGGGCGGTAAAGGTCACGAAGGCATGTTCCGGCTGGCCGCCGAACACCTCGGAGCTTTCCACTGAAAGGCCCAGCCAGGTGCTTTGGGCGCTCCAGGCGCCGATGGCGGCCGTGTCCAGCCCGGCTTGCTGCGCAGGCACGGTGGTTGCCACCAGGTAGTCCACCAGTCCCAACACGTAGGCGCTGTAGCGCGAACGCATCAGCGCTTCGGCGCAGGGGGCCGGGTGGCCGGCGTGATAATGACCGCAGCAGGCATCCAGCAGGTTGCCACTGCCGCAGGGGCAAATGGATGTACTCATTGGGTTACCACCAATACTTTCCAAAGTTTTGCGGGTTGGCCCAGAAGCGTGCGTTCAGCCAATCCGGCACCTGTTTATAGTCAAGCAGATCATAGGTAAACAGCGTCAAAACCTGACCGTCGCGCTGGAAGCGTTCGCTGGCTTGCAGGGCCAGGGAGAAGAAGTCGGTGTCTTTCCAGTGGCAGGCGGCCAGGTCCACCAGCACCGCAATGCGGCTGGCATTGAGGTTGCGAATGCCCCCCAGCAAGGTCAGGCCCGCAGGTTTTGACAGGTGTTCCAGGCAATCGACCACCAGCGCCAGGTCAAAACGCTGGGCCGCAAGCTCGGCGGGCAAGGGGCCGGGCTCGGCGAGGGACACCACGGTATCCGGGTGTGCTTCCTTAAAGGCGTCCAGCGCCGGGAACTGGCTGGCGCCCAATAACAGCAGGCGTTTGGGCGCGTGAAGATCCAGCAGCGCGGCGAGCGCATGCTGGGGTGTACGGGAAGAAATACCGGCAGTCATCGAAGATCCTCACATCAGGACCGTAGAGACTAGCCTGCCTGAGCGTACGGGCCTAGAGCGGGCGGCGAGAATAAACGGCCCGGCCCAATGAATACTGGGGTGTGACACGCTGGCGCAGATGAAAAGAGCCGTCTTTACTCCACCCGTCGGCCCCCGCCGATCCCCTCAGGAGAAAGTCAGATGAGCATCATGCGGACAGCTCTACCCTTGGTTCTGCTAACCGGAGTATTGACAGGTTGCGCAGGCTTGCAAAAAACCGACTGGCCCACCTGCGCCGCGGTCGGCGGCGTGACCGGCGCTGCTATTGGTGCAACCCAAAGCTCTTCCTATGCAGGCTACGGCGCGTTGTTGATCGGCGGCATGGCCGGCGCCTATTGCTGGGTGCATGGCGATGGTGATGAAGACGGCGACGGCGTGCCGGACAGCCGCGACAAGTGCCCTGGCACGCCAAAAGGCGTGCAGGTCGACGCCAATGGCTGCCCTCCGGTGCCGGTAGCGGTGGTTCAAGAGGAAGTGGTGGTGGTCAAGGAAGAAACCATCGTGATTCGTGACGTGCACTTCGAGTTCGACTCCGCCAGGCTGACGGCGGCCGACAAAACCAAACTCGACGTGATTGCTACCCGCCTGAAAAAAGAGGCCCCGAGTGCACAACTGCGCGTCAGCGGGCATACCGACAGCGTCGGTAAAGACGCCTACAACCAGAAACTCTCTGAACGACGTGCTCATTCGGTAACCGACTATCTGGTCAGTTCCGGAATACCGCGCAGCAGCTTTGTCTCGGTGATCGGCGCCGGCGAAAGCCATCCGGTGGCGGATAACAAAACCGCTGATGGCCGCGCGCTGAACCGCCGCGTGGAAATTCAGATCAACCGCTGACCCCGCCTCAAGGCCCCTGCGGAATCCCCAGGGGCCCCTTCATCAATTTTTTAATCCTTCACTGGCACAACGCCTGTAGAAGTCGTTACTGTGCGCCCAAAGAATAATGTGCAAGGGGGCGTGCGGGATGAAGGTGTTTTGGGGGCTTGGGAAGTTTTTGACGTTGCTGTTCTGGGTCGTGGTGGTGGTCAATCTGTTCACACCGCTGATCAATCCGTTCCACCTGTTAGTCAATCTGGCCGGCAGCTTATTGTTGTTGACCCATATTCTGGAACTGCTGTTATTCAACGGCAGTGTGAAAACCCGTGCCCATCCCTGGCGTGACCGCTTGCAGATCCTGCTGGTGGGTATGTTCCATGTGCAGAGCTTTTCGACGCCGACACCGACTAATGATGTAAACAAGGAGGCCAATCATGCGTAAGGTTTTTCTGTTGGCCCTGCTGGTCAGCCCCATTGCCCTGGCCCAGAGCGTGAGCGTCGAGACCAACTCGTTGATGCGCCTGCCCAACAGCAGCGGCGTTTTGCAGTTGGAGCGACTGGATGTAGCGGATTACGGCACCTTGCTGATTCCCGCCAATATCACCCAGGTGACAGTGGACGAATTGCACCTGGGCCGCGACGCGCGCATCGCCATCGTGCCCGGCAGCACCGCCCTGCAATTGCAGGTGCGCCAGGCGCAGCTGGAACATGGCAGCCAGATCACCTCCCGCGGTGCTCCCGGTACCCACGAACGTCCGGCCAAGGCGGGGCGTGACTTGGTTTTGCGGATTAACTCGCTGACGGCTGATGAACTGTCGGTGGATGCCCGCGGTGGTGCAGGTGCCCAGGGGTATGCCGGGCTGGACGGTGCCAACGGCGAAGACCCGGGCTGCACCTGGGGCTCGGCCGGTCGCGGTGCCAATGGCGATAACGGCGGCGACGGTCTGCCGGGCGCGGCGGGCGCGCAGGTTCGTGTGGAATTGCCGCAGGACTTTCCGGGCGAGAAGATCAAAGTCTGGGTGGACGGCGGTGCCGGCGGTTTGGCGGGCACGGCGGGCAAACCGGGTAAAGGCGGGCAGTCCAAGGGTTGCCTGGTGTACCGCGCGGACGGCGGCGAGAAGGGCCGGGCCGGGTTGGAAGGGCAGCCGGGGCCAGCGGGGCCTGCGGGTGCTGTGACCATCCAGAGGCTCTGAGGCGACTGGCCTGACGCTTTCGCGAGCAAGCCCGCTCCCACATTTGAAATGCATTCCAAATGTGGGAGCGGGCTTGCTCGCGAAAGCGGTCTACTAGGCTCCTCAGAACATCGGCCGTGCCGAAGCAATCGCCACCAGCACCAACCCCACAATCAAGTTAATCCCCACCAATTTACGAATCTGCCCCAACGCCGCCGCCCCGGCCGGCCAATCCTCAGCCGCCACCGCCGTGCGCAGCTCCGGCAACTTCAGTGCCTGAATCCGAATAAAAGGGCCGGGCCGGGTTGGAAGGGCAGCCGGGGCCTGCGGGTGCTGTGACCATCCAGAGGCTATAAAAGCGCTACGCCTATGTGCGTAGCAGCTGTCGAGCCTTGGCGAGGCTGCGTCGGCGGTGTTCCTGACACACCGCGTACGCAGCCTCGCCAAGGCTCGACAGCTGCTACGCAGGTATCTTCAGAACATCGGCCGTGCCGAAGCAATCGCCACCAGCACCAACCCCACAATCAAGTTAATCCCCACCAATTTACGAATCTGCCCCAACGCCGCCGCCCCGGTCGGCCAATCCTCAGCCGCCACCGCCGTGCGCAGCTCCGGCAACTTCAGTGCCTGAATCCGGATAAACAGCGCGGTCATCACCACATACAATCCCATCATGACCTGCACATAACGCGGCGCGGTCTCAAACCCGCTGAAGCGCAGTTGCAGCAGGCCGACACCGCTGATCGGCAAGACCAGCACCGCGATCCACACCCACACGAAAAAACGTTGAAACACATTTACCCAGAGTTTCAGCCGGGCAGGCCCGTCCAGCGCGGCCATGGCGGCGGGGCGCAGGATCATCCAGGCGAAAAACATACCGCCGACCCAAATCAGGGCGGCCAGTACATGCAGGGTGTAAGCGAAGCTAAAGACGGTCATTGGGGTACTCCGTTCTGCGCGGGATTAATTAGCGGGGTATGATAGCGGCCGATCCGAACCACTGAAAATTTATCCAGCGTTTTTTGCGCCCGACTATCCATGATCAGCACTGAACTCAAAACCACGATCCAGGGCGCCTACTCGCGTTTTCTCGAAGCCAAGAGCTTGAAACCGCGGTACGGCCAGCGCCTGATGATCGCCGAAGTCGCCAAGGTCCTCGGGGATATCGACACCGACGACGAAGGCCGGCGCAGTGGCGACCCCGCCGTGGTGGCCGTCGAGGCCGGCACCGGTACCGGTAAAACCGTGGCCTACAGTCTGGCGGCGATCCCCACCGCCAAGGCCGCTGGCAAGCGCCTGGTGATTGCCACCGCTACCGTCGCGCTGCAAGAGCAGATTGTCTACAAAGACCTGCCCGACCTGATGCGCAACAGTGGCCTGAACTTTACCTTCGCCCTGGCCAAGGGCCGTGGGCGCTATATGTGCCTGTCGAAGCTCGACGTGCTGTTGCAGGAAGGCCACGCGCAAACCGCTACTGCCTCGCTGTTCGAAGAAGAAGGCTTCAAGATCGAAGTCGATGAGGTCAGTCAGAAGCTGTTTACCAGCATGATCGAGAAACTCGCCGGCAATAAATGGGACGGCGACCGCGACAGCTGGCCCAATGCCCTGGAAGACGCCGACTGGGCGCGCCTGACCACCGACCACAGCCAGTGCACCAACCGTCATTGCCCCAACTTCGGCCAGTGCGCCTTCTACAAGGCCCGGGAAGGCATGGGCAAGGTCGACGTTATTGTCACCAACCATGACATGGTCCTCGCCGACCTGGCCCTGGGCGGCGGCGCTGTATTGCCCGACCCGCGTGACACGCTCTACGTGTTCGACGAAGGCCATCACCTGCCCGACAAGGCCATCGGCCACTTCGCCCACTACACGCGCCTGCGCTCCACCGCCGACTGGCTGGAAACCACCGCCAAGAACCTCACCAAGTTGCTCGCCCAGCACCCGCTGCCCGGCGACCTGGGCAAATTGATCGAGCAGGTTCCGGAGCTGGCGCGGGAGATCAAGACCCAGCAGCAATTCATGTTCAGCGCCTGTGAGCAGGTGGCAGACTTCAAGCCCGGCGAAGACGTGGAAGGCCGCGAACGGCCGCGCCATCGTTTCGTTGGCGGGCTGATCCCCGAGCACATGCGGGAAATGGGCGTCGAGCTGAAGAAGGGCTTTTCACGCCTGACCGACTTGTTCACCCGCCTCACCGATCTGCTCAAGGAAGGCATGGACGGCGAGGTCAACATCGGCATCGCCAGCAACCAGGCTGAAGAATGGTACCCGCTGTTTGGCAGCCTGCTGTCCCGCTCCCAGGGCAACTGGGAGTTGTGGACCGCGTTTACCGTCGAAGATCCGGAAGACAACCCGCCCATGGCCCGTTGGCTGACCTTGTCGGAAAGCGGCGCGTTGTTTGATATCGAGGTCAACGCCAGCCCGATCCTGGCGGCGGAAATGCTCCGACGCAACCTGTGGAATGTGGCCTACGGCGCACTGGTCACCTCGGCCACGCTGACGGCCCTGGGCACCTTCGACCGCTTCCGCATGCGCGCCGGCTTGCCGAAAAAGGCGGTTACCGCCGTGGTCCCAAGCCCGTTCCATCACGCCGACGCCGGTGTGCTACGGGTGCCGGACCTCAAGGCCGACCCACGGGATGCACCGGCCCACACGGCGGCGATCATTCGTGACCTGCCGTCGTTGGTCGAGGGTTCCCGGGGCACGCTGGTGTTGTTCTCGTCCCGCAAACAGATGCAGGACGTGTTCGACGGCCTCGACCGTGACTGGCGCAAGCAGGTGTTTATCCAGGGCAATCTGTCGAAACAGGAAACCCTGAACAAGCACAAGGCGCGGGTGGATGGCGGCGATTCCAGCGTCCTGTTCGGCCTGGCGAGTTTCGCTGAGGGTGTGGATTTGCCCGGCGCTTACTGCGAACACGTGGTGATCGCCAAGATCCCGTTTTCGGTGCCGGATGATCCGGTGGAGGCCGCGCTGGCCGAATGGATCGAGGCCCGGGGCGGAAATCCGTTCATGGAAATCTCGGTGCCGGACGCCTCCTTGAAGCTGGTCCAGGCCTGCGGGCGTCTGCTGCGTACCGAAGAAGACCGCGGCACCATCACCTTGCTTGACCGGCGTCTGGTTACCCAGCGCTACGGGAAAGCTATCCTGAATGCTTTGCCGCCGTTTCGGCGGGAAATTTCTTAAGACCCCGTGGGCGAATTCGCCCACTTCGTGGTCTATCTCACCATTGCTTCACTTCATCAGGCCAGTCACCGGCCGTTTGGGAGAACCTTGTTCACATGATTCGCACGCTGCCCGCTGTTTTTGCCTTGTTGTTTGCCGCGCCATTGCTGGCTGCGCCTGCCGGGCAACAAACCCTGTTCAACTTTGTACGGCCCGCCGATGTGGTCAAGGTGGCGACCCAGGACGCCAGCCTGCCGCAATACAACGCCGAACAAACCCCTGAAGGCGAAGTGCTGCGCCGTATTACCTTCAACCCGGCGGCCGAACCGAGCCTGGTGCTCAGCCCGCAGACCGGTGCCTGGGACTGGTCGCAATCCGGTGCGATGAGCCTGCGTATCCAAAGCGCGATGGACTGGGCGCTGACCCTGTACGTCAAGGTGCAGAGCAATGACGGCAGGACCCTGTTCAGCCGTATCGACCTGCCAGCCGGCCCGGCGCAAACGCTGTTGATTCCGCTGCAAGCCAACTCGCCGCGGAGTCAGGGCATGAAGGCCGGCCCGCCGATGCCGATTACCGTCGATGGCCAGCGCGTGTTGCTGGCCAGCAGCGAAGGGGAGATCGACCGCAGCCAGATCGTGTCGGTGACCCTGTCGATGATCAAGCCCAATGTCGCCCAAAGCATCCTGCTGGAGCGCTTTGGCGTGCAGGACATCGCGCCGGTGCTCAAGGCCACCTACAGCGATCTGGTGGACGCCTATGGGCAGTCCACCCGCGCCAAGTGGCCGGAGAAAGTCAGCAGTGACGATCAGTTGCGGGCCGCAGCGGTCAAGGAGCAGCAACAGCTCAAGGGCTGGCTGGCCGAGCGCGACAAGGCGTCCCTGGACAAGTACGGCGGCTGGAACAAGGGCCCGGCCTTTGACGCCAGCGGCTTCTTCCGCACCGAGAAGCGCGACGGGCGCTGGTACCTGGTGACACCGGAAGGCCATCCGTTCTACTCCCTGGGCGTCAACACCGTAGCGCCGGACAACAGCCAGACCTACGTCGCAGGCCGCGAATGGATGTTTGCCGCGCTGCCCAAGGCCGGCGAGCCTTTCGACAAATACTATGGAAGCAGCGACAGCCGCAGCGGCATTGGCGCTGATCAGGGGCGCAGCTTTAATGTTGGCCGCTGGTACGACTTCTATGGCGCCAACCTGCAACGTACCTATGGCCAACCTTGTGTGCCGCCTGCACCTTGCCAGCCTGAAGGCTTCGACCAGAAACGCTGGGTCAGCCACACCCTCGACCGTCTTAAAGCCTGGGGTTTCAACACCGTCGGCAACTGGAGCGCGCCGCAATTGGCCACCGCCGACCGCGTGCCTTACACCTTGCCACTGTCGATCGTCGGCGATTACGCGAGCATCAGCACCGGTACCGATTGGTGGGGCGGTATGCCCGACCCGTTCGACCCGCGTTTCGCCATGGCCACCGAGCGCGCGGTGGCGATTGCCGCCCGTGACCACCGCGATGACCCGTGGTTGATCGGCTTCTTCGCCGACAACGAACTGGCCTGGGCCGGTCCCGGTGATGATGCTAAATCCCGCTACGCCCTGGCCTACGGCACGTTGCGCATGACCACCGACGTGCCGGCCAAGCGCGCGTTCCTCAAGCAGTTGCGCGACAAGTACCGCAACCAGGACGGCCTGTCCAAGGCCTGGGGCATCGAATTGCCCGCTTGGGAGTTGATGGAAGACCCGGGCTTCGTGCCGCCCATGCCGAACCCTGAGCACCCGGAAATCGAAGCGGACTTCAAATACTTCCAGAAGACCTTCGCCGATGCCTACTTCAAGACCATCTCCGACGCGCTGAAATGGCACGCGCCGAACCAACTGTTGCTGGGTGGCCGTTATGCGGTCAGCACCCCGGAATCTGTGGCGTCCTGCGCCCAGTATTGCGATGTGTTGAGTTTTAACATGTACACCCTCAAGCCCCAGGACGGTTATGACTTCGCGGCGCTGCGGGCTTTGGACAAGCCGGTGCTGATCACCGAGTTCAACTTCGGCTCGGCGGACCGCGGCCCGTTCTGGGGTGGCGTAACGCAGTTGGCCAGGGAAGAGGATCGCGGGACTGCCTACGCCAACTTCCTCAAGCAGGCCATGGCCGAGCCGTCGATTGTTGGCGTGCACTGGTTCCAGTATCTGGATCAGCCGGTCACCGGCCGACTGCTGGACGGTGAAAACGGCCACTTCGGCCTGGTAGGCATCACCGATGTGCCATTCCAGGGCTTTGTCGACAGTGTGCGGAAAAGTAATCTGGCGGCGGTCGACCAACTGGGCAAAGAGGCCGAGAAGGCCAAGGCGGCTCCCGCGGTTCACACCGGAGAAGGCGGTAAACCGGGGCATGACGGCAATGCCGCAGGGCCGGGAGCAGAACATTCCGGCGGGCATTCGGGCAAAGGCCATTGATGGCTCCAGATCGATGAGTGCGGGTTCACAAATCACTCAATGACTGGAACAATGTCGGCCACTTTTTGTAGTACTTTTCCGAGGGGGCTTAGGTGCAGATTCAGGGTCATTACGAGCTTCAATTCGAAGCGGTGCGTGAAGCCTTCGCCGCGCTGTTCGACGACCCTCAGGCGCGTGGCGCAGCGCTGTGCATCCAGATTGGCGGCGAAACCGTCGTCGACCTGTGGGCCGGTACCGCCGACAAGGACGGTACCGAGGCCTGGCACAGCGACACCATCGCCAACCTGTTCTCCTGCACCAAGACCTTTACGGCCGTTACGGCGCTGCAACTGGTGGCCGAAGGCAAGCTGCAGCTGGATGCGCCGGTCGCCAAATACTGGCCGGAATTCGCCGCAGCCGGCAAAGAAGCCATCACCCTGCGCCATCTGCTCTGCCACCAGGCCGGGCTGCCGGCTTTGCGTGAAACCCTGCCCGCCGAAGCGCTGTACGACTGGCAAATGATGGTCGACGCACTCGCGGCCGAAGCACCATGGTGGAAGCTCGGGGAAGGCCATGGCTACGCGGCGATTACCTACGGCTGGCTGGTGGGCGAACTGCTCCGCCGCGCCGACGGTCGTGGGCCCGGCGAGTCCATCGTGGCCCGGGTTGCACGGCCATTGGGCCTGGACTTTCACGTGGGTCTGGCCGACGAAGAGTTTCATCGGGTTGCCCATATAGCTCGAGGCAAGGGCAATGTAGGCGATGAGGCGGCACAGCGTTTACTTCAAGTAACGATGCGCGAGCCGATGGCGATGACTACCCGTGCATTTACCAATCCGCCGTCTATTCTGACCAGCACTAACAAACCCGAATGGCGGCGTATGCAGCAGCCAGCGGCAAATGGTCACGGTAATGCACGAAGTCTGGCGGGTTTTTATAGTGGGCTGCTCGACGGTAGTTTGCTGGAAGCCGACATGCTTGAAGAGTTGACCCGTGAACACAGTATCGGCCCGGATAAAACCTTATTGACACAAACCCGGTTTGGGCTGGGTTGCATGTTGGATCAACCGCAAGTACCAAACGCTACATTCGGCCTTGGCCCACGGGCCTTTGGGCATCCTGGGGCAGGTGGCTCGGTAGGGTTTGCCGACCCGGAACATGATGTAGCCTTTGGTTTTGTGACCAATACATTGGGGCCTTATGTACTTATGGACCCGCGGGCGCAAAAGTTGGTAAGAATATTGGCCGGTTGTCTGTAAATAGCTTGCTGTCTTGCGTTTTTTTGTTACAAAGGCACATACAAAAAGACGCTAGGCGAAATGTTGTAACTTTAATGTTCCAGAAGCGTCTGTTTAACGGGTCATTCAGGCCCCTGGTTTTTCTCTCATTTTGTGGATATCTCATGTTATCGAACAAGTCCTTGGCACTGGCGCTATGCCTCACTATTACTGGCTGTGCACAAACCCCACAAAATGATGCCGAAGGTGGGCATTGGTGGTCATTTGGTTCTGATAAGGCTGCTACCAAGGACGCAGTGAGCCAAACCGACACCAAGCCGGATGCCAAACCGGCCGTTGCTGCCAAGGCGCCTGCGCCGGTTGCACCTGCTGCTGAAGCGCCTGCACCGGTTGCCAAGGCGGATACCGGCTCCAGCTGGTGGCCGTTCTCGTCGAAAGCCGACGATGCCAAGGCTGACCTGAAAGCCGACCTCAAGGCTGCAACGCCTGCATCCGGCGCACCCACTGCTGCACCGGCTGCCGCACCTGCCGTTGCCAAGACAGATACTGATACCAAATGGTGGTGGCCGTTCGAAAGCAAGCCAAAGCCATTGGCCAAGGTCGACGTTGCCAACATTCCAATGCCTGATCCAAAAATCACCCAGGCCTGGCTGGACGACTACGAGCCGCGCCTGCGCCTCGCGATCAAGGACAGCAACCTGCAACTGGAACGTCGCGACAACGTGTTGGTCGTGATTGCCCCGGTTGACGGCTCCTACAACCCGAAACGCCCTACGATGTTGCTGCCGGTGACCCTGGGTCCATTCACCCGCGTTGCCAAGGCTGTTGAAGGCGATCCGAAGACCGCCGTACTGGTCCTGGGCCACGTCGACACCTCGGGTGCCGAGCCGGTAAGCCAGGCTTTGACCAAAGAGCGCGCGCAGTCCATCGCCTCGATCTTCAGCCTCAGCGGCCTGAAGCAGGACCGCCTGATGCTGCGTGGCATGGGCGACCTGATGCCGCGTGCCGCCAACGACAGCACTCAGGGCCGTGCCTTGAACCGTCGCATGGAAATCATGTTCACCCAGCGCACCACCATGCTGGCCTTGCTGAGCAAGTACAACTCGGCTAACCCGCCGAAGGCTGAAATGGTTGCTGTGCAGGACGTTCCTGCTCCAGCCGCTGCTCCAGTCAAAAAAGCGGCCGCTCCGGCGAAAAAAACCGTCGCCAAGAAAGCCGCCGCCAAGCCAGCGGCCAAAAAGGCCCCAGCCAAGCCAGCTGCTAAAAAGCCAGCACCGGCCAAGGCCGCCGCTCCAGCCGCTACGAACGACCAGGCAAAAAACTGATTATTTGAGCAAGAAGGATAAAGCCGCATGACCCAGGCACTGGCCGATATGCGCCGTGACTACACACGGGACGGTTTGAGCGAGGCCCAGGCCCCGGACGAACCGTTTGGCTTGTTCCACCAGTGGTTTGCGGACGCGGTGAAAACCGAGCAGCCACCGGTGGAGGCCAATGCCATGACCCTGGCAACGGTCGACCAGGACGGTCGCCCGCACTGCCGGATCCTGCTGCTCAAGGGCCTGGACGCACAGGGCTTTACCTTCTTCACCAATTATCAGAGCGCCAAGGGCGAACAGCTCGCGGCGCGGCCGTTTGCTGCGATGACCTTCTTCTGGCCGACCCTGGAGCGCCAGGTGCGCATCGAAGGTCGGGTGGTGAAGGTTACGCCCGAGGAGTCGGACGCTTACTTCCAGGTCCGCCCTCTGGGCAGCCGCCTGGGAGCCTGGGCTTCACCGCAAAGCCGGGTAATCAGGGACCGCGAAGAGTTGCAGGACCTGCTCAAGGCCACCGAACATCGCTTCAGCGATACCCAGCCTGACTGCCCCGAACACTGGGGTGGTTATCGCCTGCTGCCGGAGCGCATCGAGTTCTGGCAAGGCCGCGCGAGTCGTTTGCACGACCGCCTGAACTACCGCTTGCAGGGTGCCGACTGGACCCGTGAGCGGCTGGCGCCCTGAGCCCACCTTTCGTCACCTCGCCTGAATGCTGCGCTGCACGCCGAAGTCTCTAGTCAGAGGCCTTGGATGGGTAGCGCTGCGCCGCGTTATGCCGCCGTTGGCTACAATGATGAAAGCGTCCATCAAGATCCCGAGGGAGGTGGGATTGCTACCGTTCGTCGAGTTTTTCGGTACAGGTTCTCTGTACTAAGGCTGAATGAAAACAATTTTCTGCCCGGCATGCCGTGACAGGCGGCAAGCCACAGCGGTTTAATGGATACCTGTCCTTTGGAGTTGATGCTATGCGTAAGTCCGTTTTACTAGTTGCCTGCTTTACCACCCTGTCGCTGCTGCTGGGTGGCTGCGCCTCGAGTCTGACCGGCGACTCGTACTCCCGTGACGAAGCCCGTCGTGTACAGACTGTTCGCATGGGCACCATCGAATCCCTGCGTCCGGTGAAAATCGAAGGCACCAAGACCCCAATCGGCGGCGCTGCGGGTGCAGTCATCGGCGGCGTGGGCGGCAGCGCCATCGGCGGCGGCCGTGGCAGCATCGTGACCGCCGTTATCGGCGCAGTCGCCGGCGGCCTGCTGGGCTCGGCCACCGAAGAAGGCCTGACCCGCACCCAGGGTGTTGAAATCACCGTCCGCGAAGATGATGGCAGCATGCGCGCCTACGTCCAGGCGGTTGAAGAGAACGAAATCTTCCGCATCGGCGACCGCGTTCGCATCATGACCGTGAACGGAACCAGCCGCGTTACTCGCTAAGGGTAAGGTTGCAGGAAAAGAAAAACCCCAACCGGGTGACCGGTTGGGGTTTTTTTGTTGGGAGAGCGATTGCTCGTAACGGTCAGGTTTGAACGAGTGCCTGCTTGCGACCGGCCATCGCCGTCACTGCATACCCGATCAGCGCTGCCAATATCGATCCGGTCAGGATGCCCATCCGGTCCATTCCAGCGTATTCACTGCTGCCCGGCACAAACGCCAGGGAGCCGACAAACAGGCTCATGGTGAAGCCGATGCCGCACAGGATCGCCACGCCCAACACCTGGCCCCAGTTGGCGCCGGCGGGCAGTGCAGCGAGGCCGGTTTTTACCATGACCCAGGTGAAACCCAGCACGCCAACGGTCTTGCCCAGCAGCAGGCCTGCGGCGATGCCCATCGGCACGTGGTGGGTGAAGCTTTCCAAGTTGACGCCGGTCAGTGAAACCCCTGCGTTGGCAAAGGCAAACAGCGGCAGGATCGCGTAGGCCACCCAGGGATGCAGTGCGTGTTCCAGGGTCAGCAGCGGCGAAGGTTCGGCGTTTTTGGTGCGCAGCGGGATGCAGAACGCCAATGTCACGCCCGCCAGGGTCGCATGCACGCCACTCTTGAGCACGCAAACCCACAGGATCAGCCCGACAATCATGTAGGGGCCCAGCTTCACGACACCGAGCCGGTTCATCGCAATCAAGGCGATCAGGCACGCTGCTGCGCCGGCCAACGAGGCCCCGGACAGGTCGGTGGAGTAGAAGATGGCGATAACGATGATTGCGCCAAGGTCGTCGATGATGGCCAGGGTCATCAGGAACAACTTCAGCGACACCGGCACGCGCTTGCCCAGCAAGGCCAATACGCCCAGGGCGAAGGCAATGTCGGTGGCCATAGGGATAGCCCAGCCACCGAGGGCGGCGGGGTTGTCCTTGTTCAGCGCCCAGTAGATCAGCGCCGGCACGACCATGCCGCCGATGGCTGCTGCGCCGGGCAGTACCACTTGCGAAGGTTTGGACAGTTGCCCGTCGAGCAACTCGCGTTTTACTTCAAGGCCGATCAGCAGGAAGAACAGGGCCATCAGGCCGTCATTGATCCACAGCAGCGCCGGCTTGGCGATTTTCAGCGCGCCAATTTGCGCGACTACCGGGACGTCGAGAAAACTCGCGTAAAGGTGCGACAGCGGTGAGTTGTTGATGATCAGCGCCAAAGCCGCAGCTGCGATCAGGAGCAGACCGCTGGCGGCTTCCAGCTGGAAGAAACGGGTGAAAGTGCTACGCAGAGGCAAGGGATGCTCTCCCATCAAAGTTCAGTAGGTGGGTACCCTAACCCGTACCGTTAGTTGTTAAAACAAAAGTTATATTCTTATTTGTTATAAGAGATCGGTCTCATCACTCGAGCGTCAAACTCCGAAAAGTGTGTGTCCAATTGAGTCATGACTGTATCTGTGTGGAGTGTAGGAAACATCCTAAGATCAAGTCTGAAATCCTTAGAGAAACCGATCATGAGCGACAACCGCCAATGGGCCCGCGAAGCCATTCGTATTATTGAAGCGGACTTCCAACGCAGCGCCGACACCCACCTGATCCCCTTGCCGTTGCCGGGTTTGCCGGGCATCGAGTTGTATTTCAAGGATGAGTCCAGCCATCCCACCGGCAGCCTGAAACACCGGTTGGCGCGTTCGTTGTTTCTCTATGCGTTGTGCAATGGCTGGCTCAAACCTGGCGCTCCGGTGATCGAGGCATCGAGCGGCTCCACGGCGATTTCCGAGGCGTACTTCGCCCGGCTGCTGGGTTTGCGGTTTATTGCGGTGATGCCGGCCACTACCTCCCAGGAAAAGATTGCGCAGATCGCGTTCTACGGTGGCCAAAGCCATCTGGTACAGGATCCGACGCAGATCTACGCCGAGTCCGAGCGACTGGCGCAGGAAAGCGGCGGTCACTTCATGGACCAGTTCACCTACGCCGAACGCGCCACCGACTGGCGGGCGAACAACAACATTACCGAATCGATCTTTCAGCAACTGCGCTTTGAGCGTTACCCGGAGCCGAGCTGGTTGATTTCCAGCCCCGGTACGGGTGGCACCACGGCGACGTTGGGGCGTTATGTGCGTTATCGCCAGCACTGCACCCGGGTGTTGTGCGCGGATGCGGAGCGTTCGGTGTTTTTCGATTACTACCTGAGCGGCGATGCGAGCCTGCGTTTGGAGTGTGGCTCGCGTATCGAGGGCATTGGTCGGCCACGGGTTGAGGCGTCGTTCTTGCCCAAGGTGATTGATGCGATGGTCAAGGTGCCGGACGCGCTGTCCCTGGCGGCCATGCACTACCTGGCGCAGCGCTTGGGGCGGCGAGTGGGCGGATCCAGCGGCACCAACCTGATCGGCGCGTTGATCGCGGCCCAGCAGATGAAAGCAGCGGGAGAGTCGGGCTCGATCGTGGCTATCTTGTGTGACGGTGGTGAGCGCTATGCCACGACCTATTACGATCAGGCCTGGCTGGCAGGGCAGGGGTATGAGCTTGAGGGTTTGATTGCGGCCGTTGCGGCGAGTGTCGAGCGGGGAGAGGCGCTGCCAGAAAGCGTGTTGCGCGCCAATATCTGAAACACCGCATAACCATTGTGGGAGCGGGCTTGCTCGCGAATGCGATGTGTCAGCCAATACATCAATCGACTGATCCACCGCATTCGCGAGCAAGCCCGCTCCCACATTTGATCTGCTGCGTTTTCAGGGCAGTGGTTAAGCCTCGATACCCAACATATCCCGCGCCAACGCCTCGGCAATCCGGATCCCGTCGACACCTGCCGACAAAATACCACCGGCATAACCGGCACCTTCGCCCGCCGGGAACAGGCCTTTCACGTTCAAGCTCTGCATCGACTCGTTACGGGTAATCCGCAGCGGCGATGAAGTGCGGGTCTCGATCCCGGTCAGCACGGCGTCATGCAGCGAATAACCCTTGATCTGCTTCTCGAACGCCGGCAGCGCTTCGCGGATGGCTTCGATGGCAAAGTCCGGCAGCGCCAGGGCCAGGTCACCCCAGGCTACACCGGGTTTGTAGGACGGCTCCACAGTACCGATGGCGGTGGACGGCTTGCCCGCGATGAAATCACCCACCAGTTGCGCCGGCGCCTCGTAGTTGCTGCCGCCGAGGATGAACGCGTGGGATTCAAGACGCTCCTGCAACTCGATCCCGGCCAGCGGGCCGCCCGGGTAATCCACTTCCGGGGTGATGCCCACCACGATCCCGGAGTTGGCGTTGCGCTCGTTGCGCGAGTACTGGCTCATGCCGTTGGTCACTACGCGGTTCGGCTCGGATGTCGCCGCGACCACGGTGCCGCCCGGGCACATGCAGAAGCTGTACACCGAACGACCGTTCTTCGCGTGGTGCACCAGCTTGTAATCGGCAGCGCCAAGTTTCGGGTGCCCGGCGTACTTGCCCAGGCGCGCGGCGTCGATCAGCGATTGTGGGTGTTCGATACGGAAACCCACCGAGAACGGCTTGGCTTCCATGTACACGCCGCGGCCATGCAGCATGCGGAAGGTGTCACGGGCGCTGTGGCCGAGGGCCAGGATCACGTGTTTCGACAGGATCTGCTCGCCGCCATCCACCACCACGCCATTCAACTGGCCGTCTTCGATCAGCACGTCGGTCACCCGTTGCTCGAAGCGCACTTCACCGCCCAGGGCGATGATCTGCTGGCGCATGTTTTCCACCACGCCGGTCAGGCGGAAGGTACCGATGTGCGGCTTGCTGACGTAGAGGATTTCGTCCGGCGCACCGGCTTTGACGAACTCGTGCAGCACCTTGCGACCGTGGAATTTCGGGTCCTTGATCTGGCTGTAGAGCTTGCCGTCGGAGAAGGTCCCGGCGCCGCCTTCACCAAACTGCACGTTGGATTCGGGGTTCAGCACATTTTTGCGCCACAGGCCCCAGGTGTCCTTGGTGCGCTGGCGTACTTCGCGGCCGCGTTCGAGGATGATCGGCTTGAAGCCCATCTGCGCCAGCAACAGCCCGGCGAAGATCCCGCACGGGCCAAAACCGACGACGATCGGCCGCTCGGTCAGGCCTTCCGGCGCATGGCCGACGACCTTGTAGCTGATGTCCGGTGCCGGGTTGACGTTGCGGTCGTCGGCGAACTTGAGCAGCAGGGCCGCCTCACCTTTGACTTCCAGGTCGATGGTGTAGATGAAGCACAGCTCCGACGATTTCTTGCGGGCGTCGTAGCTGCGTTTGAACAGGGTGAAATCGAGCAGGTCATCACTGGCGATGCCCAGGCGCTGCACAATGGCTGGCCGCAGGTCTTCTTCGGGATGGTCGATGGGCAGCTTGAGTTCGGTGATTCGTAACATGACAGGAATCCGGTAGGCGGCGGGCAAAGAGGCCGGCTGTTTTGCAAACCGGCGATTATAAGCCCCAACAGCGGTTTTCCGTCATGTTAAAACAGCGCATGGGGCAATCAGTCGTCCCGCGAGCCGCCGAACGATGCGCAACCGCGCTGCACCTGGCCGTTGACCCGAAGCTCGGCGGACATGTGCTGCAGGCTGCCGCTGACGCTGTCGACACAGCGTTGCGGGGCCACCCAGAGTTCGATGTGCTGGTTGTTGGCTTCGGTCATCAGGTTGAACCGTCCGTCGCCCGATTGTTCTTCCACATACGGCACGGCCAAGGGTGGCTGGCCTTCACGCTCCAGCACCATGCCCTTGGCGGTAACGTTCATCGCCCAGGCCGGTTTGTGGCCGTTGGCCCGCAGGATCATGCGCTTGAAATCCGGGTCATCGCAGGCCGAGGTCGAGCGCTCGACACGGTACACCTGTTGCAGGTCCACGGTGCCCTGGGTGCCGCTGGCAACGCCGGAGAACTTGCCGCGCAAGTCGGCAAACAGCGCGCCTTGCTGGCCGGCCAGGGAGGCGGCCTCCTGCAGGATGCTGGTGCCGCCGGTGTCGTTGACCACGTAGTTGCGTTTGTCGTTGCAGGGCTGGAACAGCAGTTTGTCACCCTGCGCCGTCAGTTCGCCCTGCATGCGGGTCAGCCCGGCGAGAGAGGGTTTGGCCGGCTCGTTCTCGAACATCTGGCAGGCGGCGAACAGGGGCAACAGGGCAAACAGAGCTAGGGTACGGGCGGCACGCATTATCGGGTCTCCTGATAAGTGCCGCCACGTTACGCAGGCTGGCGATGCATCACAAGCCCGGGACACAGGTTGAATTGACTGTGGCGAGGGGGCTTGTCCCCCGTTGGGCTGCGTAGCAGCCCTAAAATCTGCAAACCTTGTTCTTCCTTGAGGAACGCAGTGATTTTACGGGGGCTGCTGCGCAGCCCAACGGGGGACAAGCCCCCTCGCCACAACAAGCTGGTCGGGTACTACCGGGTGGGGTGTTTCAGCCGACGATAAATGTCTGCCCCGTCTGCAAGCCTTCCACGCTTTTCGCGTAGGCCAGCGCCACGTCCGCACCTGGAGCCGGTTTGTAGCCACGGAAGTACGGCGCGTAGCTGCCCATGGCTTCCAGCAGCACGGTCGGGCTGACCGAGTTGATGCGCAGGCCGCGGGGCAGTTCGATCGCCGCAGCTTTCACGAATGCATCCAGCGCGCCGTTGACCAGGGCCGCCGAAGCACCGGTGCGAATCGGATCGCGGTTGAGAATGCCGCTGGTGAAGGTGAACGACGCGCCGTCATTGGCGAACTCGCGGCCAATCAACAGCAGGTTCACCTGGCCCATCAGCTTGTCTTGCAGGCCCAGGTCAAAGTCGGTGGCGCTCATATCGCCCAGGGGCACGAAGTTGACGCTGCCGGCGGCGCAGATCAGTGCGTCGAACTTGCCAGTCTGTTCGAACAATTTGCGGATCGAGGCGCTGTCGCTGATGTCGACCTGGAAGTCGCCACTCTTGCGACCGATGCTGATCACTTCATGCCGTTGGGACAGTTCTGCCTTGACCGCCGAACCCACGGTGCCGCTTGCGCCAATCAACAGGATTTTCATCGTGCCTTCCTCCAGATGTGTAGGTGAGGTTTCAGTCTAGAGTGATTTTTTGCGCGGATAAGCGCACTAATAGGCAACCTTTGGTTTTCAAATGGAAACAATCCATGAGCGAAATGGATGACCTGGCGGCGTTTGCGGTGTTGATCGAAGCCGGCAGCTTTACCTTGGCGGCCCAGCAGTTGGGCTGCAGCAAGGGGCAGCTGTCCAAGCGCATCAGCCAGTTGGAGGCACAGTTTTCGGTGGTGTTGTTGCATCGCACCACGCGCCGTTTGAGCCTGACGGCAGCGGGAGCGGCGCTGTTGCCGCAGGCCCAGGCGTTGGTGGTGCAGGTGGAGCGGGCACGTCAGGCACTGGCCAGGCTCAAGGACGATTTGGTCGGCCCGGTGCGTATGACGGTTCCGGTTTCCCTGGGCGAAACATTCTTCGATGGTTTGCTGTTGGAGTTTTCCCGGGAGTACCCGCAGGTGCAGATCGAACTGGAGCTCAACAACCAGTATCGAGACTTGGCGCGGGACGGTTTTGACCTGGCGGTACGCTCCGAAGTCGCCAACGACGAGCGACTGGTGGCCAAGCCGTTACTGGCCTGGCACGAGATGACCTGCGCCAGCCCGGCTTATCTGAAACAGCACGGCGAGCCGCTGACACCGGCGGAACTGGTGGGCCACAACTGCTTGCTGAACAGCCACTACAGCGGCCGTGAAGAGTGGCTGTATCACCAGCAACATGAGCTGCTGCGGGTTCGCGTATCCGGGACCTTTGCTTCCAACCATTACAACTTGCTGAAGAAGGCGGCGCTGGTGGGCGCAGGCATCGCGCGTTTGCCTTCCTACGTGTTGCACACGGAATTGGCTGACGGGCGGCTGCACTGGCTCCTGCGGGATTATCAGACTCGCAGCATGCCGATGTACCTGGTCCATCCGTATCAGGGCGGCCTGCCGCGCCGCACCCAGGTACTGGCGGATTATCTGGTGGGCTGGTTCAAACGCAGCGGCGAGGCCCTGGATCGCCTTTAGCGCAAGCGCCGGGCAATCAGGTGATCGATGGAAAAGCAGCCCGGCCCCTTGGCCATCAACAGCAACAACAGTGCGATCCAGGTGCCGTGGGTCGGGTAGGCGTCCGGGTAGACGAACAGCTGGATGGTCAGGGTCATGCCCAGCAACGCCAACGCCGAGAACCGCGTGGCAAACCCCACCAGGATCAGCACCGGGAAAAAATGCTCGGCGAACGCGGCCATATGCGCCGCCACTTCCGCTGACAGCAGCGGCACGTGGTATTCGCTGCGAAACAGCGGCAGGGTGGACGGCGCCAAGTGCGGCCAGCCCAGTTGGAACGTGCCGCCGATCAGGTCCACGGCGAAGCCTTCGACCTTGGTCTGTCCGGATTTCCAGAACACCGCCGCGATAGAGAAGCGTGCGACGAAGGCGATCAGGCTGTAGGGGATTTTCTCGAGGAGCTGGATGATCCGTTGGATCAGCCCGGGAGCGGCGGTGTTCATGGCGATACCTTGGGTTCTGTGTGCAAATGGGTGATGGCGCCGTGGCCGACCAGCAGGGCCAGGCAGTGGTGCAGATCAAATTCGGCGGCCGCATCGAGGGCGTAGGCCAAGGCCATTTCCAGCGGCCAACCGTTGTTCAGGCTGTTGATAAACGCCACTGCGCCGCTGTCGATATGAAATACCTGCACGTGCAGGCCGTTGCGCAGCACCAGTGCGCTTTGGGCGTGGAAGGGGTCGAGGGTGGCGAGGGATTCGCCTGTCTGGTGCGCAGCCCATAACGCCACCACGGCGTAGGCCGAGCTCAGGGTGGAAAGTGATGGATGCAGTTGCAGGCGCAGTTCGCCCACGTCCGACTGTTGTTGCAGGACGGCGATGATTTCCTGCTGATCCGGTTGCAGTGCGTCCGCCGCGTGGTAGGCCCTGACCCGCAATCGCTCCAGGCGCGCCACGTCAGCGAGGTAGGGCACGCTGGCGGCGGGGGCGAAGCCCTGGATAAAGTCAGCCAGGTCGCCGCCGTACTCATTGATCAGTGGACTGGTCGGTGGGAAATCCTGGACATACACACCGGCCATCGCCCGAAAAAACTCATCGCCCACCAGTTGCAGAGTGACCGGGTAGCCGGTGGCCAGGGCGTTGATCAGTGAGCTGTGGACATTGTTGCGGTACACCGCAAAACGACTGGCCGGATCGGCGCCGTTACGGCTGAACACACCTTGCGGGCAGCTTTCGTCGGGCGACAGCAGGGCGCTGGCAAATACATCCTGGCGGCTCATGTACGCACCTCCAGCAAAAACCGGTCGGCCTGGCGCGCTTCAGCATGCAGTACGCTGAACGCCGGCACCTGGTTGTCGCGTTCAATCAGCGTGGCGACCGGCCCGGTGCGGGTGAGCACGTGTTGGTAGAGTTGCCACACCGCGTTGTCGATCGGCGCGCCGTGATCATCAATCAGCAAACGATCACCGAGGCTGTCGGTGTCTTCGGCAAACCCTGCCAGATGAATCTCGCCCACGGCGTGTAATGGCAAGGCCTCGATGTACTTCAGCGGGTCTTGCTGATGATTGATGCACGACACATACACATTATTCACGTCCAGCAGCAGCCCGCAGCCGGTGCGGCGGATCGCTTCGCTGATGAAGTCGGTCTCTTCCAGGGTGGAGCACTGGAACTGCAGGTAGGTCGACGGGTTCTCCAGCAGCATTGGCCGTTGCAGGCGGGTTTGCACCTGGTCGATGTGTTCGCACACCCGCTTCAGGGTTTGGTCGTCATACGCCAGCGGCAGCAGATCATTGAGAAACACCGGACCGTGGCTGGACCAGGCCAGGTGTTCGGAAAAGGAGTGGGGTTGATAGCGCTCGATCAGCGTGGCCAAGCGCTCAAGGTGCTCGTCGTTCAGCGGACCTTCGCCGCCAATGGACAGGCCTACACCGTGCAGCGACAGCGGGTACTGTTCGCGGATCAAGCCCAGGTAGTGATGGAAAGGCCCGCCAGCCACCATGTAGTTTTCGGCGTGGACTTCAAAAAAACCGATGTCGGGGGCAGTCTCGAGCACTTCGCTGAAGTGCTCGTTCTTGAGCCCCAGCCCGGCCCGATGGGGGAGGCCGGGCGCCTGAGCCTGGGAGATGGTGGGAGTGAGTGAGAGCGTCATCGTCAGTACTCAGGCTGCACAGGGATTCAGGACTTGGCGGTGAAGGCAGCTTCCTGGCCGAAGCCGGTTGGCGAGGTGGTGCTTGGGGTTTTCAGGCAGGTACCGGCCGGGACCAGTTTCCAGGCGTTGGCCTGATCCTTGACCTTCGAGGTGCCGGCGCAGGAAGTGCCGGCGCCTGCAGCGCAATCGTTCTTGCCGGCTTCGGCCACACCGAAGCATTTCTGCATGTCGTCAGCAGCGTGGGCGGTGGTGGTCAGGGCGGACAGGCTCAGGGCCGAACCCAGGGCCAGGACGAGGGTGGCAGCGGACAGCGAACGGGTTTTGGTAGTCATGGTGTATCTCCAGCAGTGGGTTGGGTTGGCAAGCGTAGTTGCCTGCTTACACCACTAGAGATAAGGGGAAGGGATTCGTTACAAACCAGCGGAAAATAATTTCAGGTTTCGCCAAAGTCTGTGGTTCACACATAACAAATGTGGGAGCGGGCTTGCTCGCGAAGGCAGTGGGTCAGTCACCCAATAAGTTGGCTGATCCACCGCCTTCGCGAGCAAGCCCGCTCCCACAAAAGCCCGCTCATACATTAGCCAACTGGGCATCAACCGCCCAGATAAGCCTCACGCACTTTCGGATCGGTCAGCAGTTGTTCGCCGCTGCCCTGCATCACCACCCGGCCGTTTTCCAGCACATAGGCGCGGTCGGCGATCTTCAGTGCCTGGTTGGCGTTCTGCTCCACCAGGAACACCGTCACACCGTCTTTGCGCAGCTGTTCGATGATGTCGAAGATCTGCTGGATGATGATCGGTGCCAACCCCAGGGACGGTTCATCCAGCAACAACAGCTTGGGCTTGCTCATCAGCGCGCGGCCGATGGCGAGCATTTGCTGTTCGCCGCCGGACATGGTGCCGCCGCGCTGGCTGAAGCGTTCCTTGAGCCGAGGGAACAGGTGCAGCACTTTGTCCATCTGCTCCTGGTAATCGCCCTTGTCGGTGAAGAACCCGCCCATGGCTAGGTTCTCTTCCACGGTCAGGCGGGCAAATACCCGGCGACCTTCCGGAACCACGGCAATGCTCTTGCGCATGATCTCGGAGGAGGCCTGGCCCACCAGTTCCTCACCCATGTAGCGGATGCTGCCGCTGTGGGCCTGGGGCGAACCGCACAAGGTCATCAGCAGCGTGGATTTACCGGCACCGTTGGCCCCGATCAGGGTGACGATCTCGCCCTGGCGCACTTCGACGTTGACGTTGTGCAGTGCCTGGATCTTGCCGTAGAAAGTGGAAACGTTTTCGAATTGCAGCATTTTACGCTTCCCCCAAATAGGCTTTGATCACGGCCGGGTTGTCGCGGATCTGCTCCGGCGTACCGTCGGCCAGTGGCGTGCCCTGGTTGATCACCACGATATGGTCGGAAATGCTCATGACCAGTTTCATGTCGTGTTCAATCAGCAGCACGGTGGCGTTGTTTTCTTCACGCAACACACTGATCAGCGCCTTGAGGTCTTCGGTTTCCTTGGGGTTCAGGCCGGCGGCCGGTTCGTCGAGCATCAGGATCCGCGGACGGGTCATCATGCAGCGGGCGATTTCCAGGCGACGTTGCTGACCGTAGGCCAGGGTACCGGCAGGACGGTTGGCAAACTCGGTGAGGTTGACCTTGTCCAGCCAGTACGCGGCGTATTCCATGGCCTCGCGTTCGCTCTTGCGGAACGAGGGGGTCTTGAACAGGCCCGCAAAGAAGTTGGTGTTCAGGTGACGATGCTGGGCGATCAACAGGTTCTCGACCGCTGTCATGTCCTTGAACAACCGCACGTTCTGGAAGGTCCGCACCACGCCCTTGCGGGCAATCTCGTGACCGGCCAGGCCCTGGATCGGCTGGCCATCCAGCAGGATGCTGCCGCCGCTTGGCTTGTAGAAGCCGGTCAGGCAGTTGAACACCGTAGTCTTGCCGGCACCGTTGGGGCCGATCAGAGCCACGACCTGCTTCTCTTGTACGGTCAGGGCCACGCCGTTGACCGCGAGCAAACCGCCGAAGCGCATGCTCAAATTTTCGACTTTCAGGATCTCGCGGCTCATTTGCGCAGCTCCATGTGTGGACGTTGCATGGGCAGCAGGCCTTGAGGACGCCAGATCATCATCAGCACCATCATGGCGCCGAACATCAACATGCGGTATTCGCTGAATTCACGCATCATTTCCGGCAGCAGGATCATCACGATCGCCGCGAGGATCACGCCCAGCTGCGAGCCCATGCCACCCAGTACCACGATGGCGAGGATGATCGCCGACTCGATGAAGGTGAACGACTCCGGGGTTACCAAACCTTGGCGAGCGGCGAAGAAGCTGCCAGCAAAACCGGCGAAGGTTGCCCCGAGGGTGAATGCCGAAAGTTTGATCACGGTCGGGTTCATGCCTAGTGCACGGCAGGCGATTTCATCTTCGCGCAGCGCTTCCCACGCACGGCCGATCGGCATGCGCAGCAGGCGGTTGATCACGAACAGCGCCGCCAGTGCCAGCAGCAGGGCCACCAGGTACAGGAACACCACTTTGCTCACCGGGTTGTAGTCGATCCCGAAGTACTCGTGGAAAGTCTGCATGCCTTCGGCCGCGGTGCGGTCGAACGTCAGCCCGAAGAACGTTGGCTTGGGAATGCTGCTGATGCCATTGGGCCCGCCGGTGATATCGGTGAGGTTACGCAGGAACAGACGGATGATTTCACCGAAGCCCAGGGTCACGATCGCCAGATAGTCACCGCGCAAGCGCAGTACCGGGAAGCCCAGCAGGAAGCCAAATGTGGCCGCCGCCATGCCGGCCAGTGGCAGGCAGATCCAGAAGCCCCAGCCCAGGTAATGCGAGAGCAGCGCGTAGGTGTAGGCACCCACCGCGTAGAAGCCCACATAGCCCAGGTCGAGCAGGCCGGCCAGACCCACCACAATGTTCAGGCCCAGGCCCAGCAACACGTAGATCAGGATCAGTGTCGCGATGTCCACCGCGCCACGGGAACCGAAGAACGGCCAGATCAACGCGGCCACGATCAGGCCGATGATGATGTAGCGCTGGGTGCGCGGCAGGGTCAGGAACTGGCTGACCTTGGGCGAAACCAACGGCCCACGGTTGGACTTGAGGAGTGCCCCGACCTGCTGGGTGAACAGCACGCGCAGGAACATCAGCACCGAGCACAGGGCAATGATGGTCAATGTCACGGGACCGGTGCCATGCACTTCGAGGTTGATCCCGACAATGCTCAGCTTGAGCCCGAGTACCGGAAAGGCCACGGCCCACACCAGCAAGGCGCTGAAAAACGCCGATTTAAGATATCTGCTCATACTTTCTCAACCTCCGGACGGCCCAGAATGCCGGTCGGCCGGAACAACAGCACCAGAACCAATAGACCGAATGCCACCACGTCCTTGTACTGGTCACCGAACACATCGGCGCCAAAGGCTTCAGCCACCCCCAGCACCAGCCCGCCGAGCATCGCACCCGGAATGCTGCCGATGCCGCCCAATACCGCTGCGGTGAAGGCCTTGAGGCCCACCAGGAAACCGGCGTTGGGGTTGATCACGCCATACTGCATGCTCAGCAATACAGCGGCGATAGCCGCCAGTGCGGCACCGATGACGAAGGTCAGGGCGATGATGTTGTTGGTGTTGATGCCCAACAGGTTGGCCATCTTGATGTCTTCGGCGCAGGCCCGGCAGGCGCGCCCCAGACGGGAGCGAGAAATGAACAGGGTCAGGCCGAGCATTGCCACCAGGGTGACGACGAAGACCAGGACCTGCATGTAGGAAATCAGCACTTCTTGTGCGCCACCTGGGCCGAAGGAGAAGCTCCCCGGGATCAGGTTGGGAATGGATTTGTCCTTGGAATCCTGGGACAGCAATACGGTGTTCTGCAGGAAAATCGACATGCCGATCGCAGAGATCAGCGGGATCAAGCGGTTGCTGCCACGCAAGGGGCGGTACGCAACGCGTTCGATACTGTAGCCATAGGCACTGGTTACGACGATGGACGCCAGGAATGCAGCGGTCATCAACAGCGGCAGGGAGTGGATACCCATCATGGCCAGCCCGGCAAGGGCGATGAAGGCCACGTAGGAACCAATCATGTACACCTCGCCATGGGCGAAGTTAATCATTCCAATGATGCCGTAAACCATTGTGTAGCCAATGGCTATCAAGGCATAGGTGCTGCCAACGGTCATGCCGTTAACCAGCGTTTGGAAAAAATGATAGATCTCAGGCATTACAGCGCTCCTAAAAACCCGATACGCATTTCACTGGTGGAGTCAATTTCCGGCTCGGTACCCTGTTCTGTGATCAGGTTGCACAAAGCGTTTGCCAGCGAACCGCTGGTGACGGTTTTAAGATTTTCAGGTGAGCCCACTCCCGGATCGCGGGTGTCAGGCCCATAAACCTCGTAAAACAAAGCCCACTGCTTGCACAGTGGGCTTGTTGACCAGTAACGCCTGGCTTACTGAGGGGAAACTTCGGTTTTTGGTTTGCCGAAGTGCCATTCGTAGACCACGAACTTGAAGTCCTTCAGGTCGCCCTTGGCGTCGAAGCTCAGGTCGCCGGTCGGGGTCTTGAAGGTACCGGCGTGGATGGCCGCTGCCACCTTGGCGGTGTCTTCGCTCTTCGCGGCAGCGATACCGCCGGCGATCACTTCAACAGCCGAGTAGGCCGGGAACACGAACGGACCGGTTGGGTCCTGCTTGTTCTTGGTGAACTCTTCAACGATTGCCTTGTTGGCAGGATCGGTGTCGAAGGATTTCGGCAGGGTAACCAGCAGGCCTTCGGACGCGTTCTGGGCGATTTGCGAGATGGAGTCGTTGCCGACGCCTTCAGGGCCCATGAACTTGGCGTTCACGCCTTTTTCCTTGGCTTGGCGCAGGATCAGGCCCAGCTCAGGGTGGTAGCCGCCGTAGTAGACGAAGTCGACGTTGGCTTGCTTGAGCTTCTGAATCAGCGAGCCGAAGTCTTTGTCGCCAGCGTTAATGCCTTCGAAGAGGGCAACTTTCACGCCTTTCTTCTCGAGGGTTTGTTTAACGGCGGTGGCGATGCCTTCACCGTATTGCTGTTTGTCGTGGATAACGGCTACGACTTTCGGCTTCACGTGGTCGGCGATGTAGTTACCGGCGGCTGGGCCCTGGGCGCTGTCCAGGCCGATGGTACGGAAGACCAGCTTGTAGCCACGGGACGTGATTTCCGGGCTGGTGGCAGCCGGGGTGATCATGATCACGCCTTCGTCTTCGTAGATGTCGGATGCTGGCTGAGTGGAGCTGGAGCAAAGGTGACCGACCACGAACTTGACGCCGTCGTTGACCACTTTGTTGGCTACGGCCACGGCTTGTTTTGGATCGCAAGCGTCGTCGTATTCTTTGGCTTCGAGCATTTTGCCATCTACGCCGCCCTTGGCGTTGATGTCGGCGATGGCCTGCTTGGCACCCATGAACTGCATGTCGCCGTATTGGGTCACAGGGCCGGTTTTGGGGCCGGCAATACCGATCTTGATGGTGTCAGCTGCGAACGAATGGCTGGCAACCCCGGCCAGGACCATAGCGGCAAACAGTTTGGAAATCTGCTTAGTAGCCTTATTCATAGTGCTCCACTCTTACTGTTGTATTTTTTATAGTTCTAGCGGCCTTGTGAGCTGCAGAACCGGATCAGATATCTCGGATATCCCCCGGCAGCGGCCTGGCAACTGTACCGGTACAGTGTAGAGCGCCGGTTGATCGCTTGAAAAGCTGGCTGCTGGGGGCAAAACCCGGGCATGTCGCTTAAATGAAAGAAAAAGACAGAATTGCGGCGGGGTGATGCCAGAGTTGCGGGCAATCCTTGGCTTTCCTGACACTTTCGTTCGGTGCCTCATTTGCAACTGGGTTTTTCTGCCTGGTGCTCGACGGTATGATTGCGCCGATTTTTTCTTCAGGTGAACTCCCATGACGCAAGAACCTAGCACCCTCTATGCCAAGCTGCTTGGTGAAACCGCGGAAATTTCCTGGAAGGAGCTTGAGCCGTTCTTTGCCAAGGGTGCCCTATTGTGGGTCGATGCCGGGCTGGATTTGATCGAGGCCGCCGAGGGCATGGCCGAGGACAACCGTGAGAAAGTCGCTGCCTGGCTGGCTGCGGGGAGTCTTGGCGAGGTGTCTGCGACGCGGGCATTGGACCTGGTTGAGCGGGACCCGAGTTTGTGGGCGGTGGTGGTTTCGCCGTGGATTCTGATCCAGGAAAGGGCAGTGTAGGAAATGACTGAGCGAAAATGGTGCGTGATTTTTCTGGGTTTAAGTGTGTAGGCGGGTAACTGCATTCGCGGTGATGGCATGTTGCCGTAGAGAAAGGTCACAGGCGGGGGTTACGTGCGCGTCATGGGAACAGTTTTGGTAGCGGCGGAGTGTGGGGGGAATTGTTTCTGGGTGTGAGTGGGAAGGGGGGACATATCCATTCCTGCGGTAACGGCTGCTTATGGTTCCGCTCTTACAGCGGGTCACTTTTGGCAAACGCCCCAAAAGTAACCAAAAGGTCTTTGCCCCACCACTCGGTGCCTCGCCTAGGCTCGTCATGCCCGCACTCCGGCCCGATTCCGCGGGCCGCCGCGACGGGCCATCCATGGCCCGGCGCGGCTAAATCGGCTTCCCTGCCGATTTACCCGCTCCACCGTGCCTGCTTGCGGCCATCGTGGTTAACGGGGCCCGCAGATCAAGATCAAAAGCAGATCAAGATCAAAGGCACGCAGCCTCGCTGGCGCTCGACAGCTGCTACGGTCGGGGTGGCTCTGCTCTTCTGTGGGAGCGGGCTTGCTCGCGAAAAACCTGAGAGCGCCGCGTTCATCCAGAATGCCCGCGTCATCGTTAACGACCTTCGCGAGCAAGCCCGCTCCCACATTTTTGACCGTGCCCGCTTTAGATTTTGATTTGGCTTTTGCTCTTCAACACTCAAGCCGGCCGGTAGGCCGCTGTGCTTTTGCTTTTGATCTTGATCTTAGGCGCCCCGTTAAACCACGCTGGCCGAACGCAGGCTTTGGAGCGTGGGTAACCTGGCAGGACGCCAGGTTAGCCGTCCTGGGCCAGGGATGGCCCATGACGGCGGCCCACGGTCCAAAGCCGGAGTGAGGGCACACCGAGCCTGGGCGAGGTGCCGAGTGGTGGGGCAAGAGCGTTTTGCTTACTTTTGCGCTCTTCAAAAGTGAGCCGCTGTAAGAGCGGAACCAATATCAGCCCCAACCCAAATAACGGATATACACCCCACCTCAGCAACAACAAAGCCTACGCCGTCTTCCCAGTATGGTTATTCAGCGAAATAACCTTGGTCTTCCCAATCCGGTGACGATAAATCTCACGCAGGTACTTGATCGCCTTCTTCACACAATCCCGCGACAGCCGAATATCGTTGATCGACACAAACTTGTCCTTGTCGTTGATCAACTCACGATACTTCTTCTCATACATCGGCTTGATGGCATACCAGTTGGTATCCAGAATCTTCGCCGGGTTCTCAAACTCATTGAGCAGCTCATCAATCCGGTCTTCATCAAAATCCTCATGGATGATGAAATCCAGAATCGAGTTATCCAGCGTGTCATCAAACCGATACGGATTCCTCGCAAAGCAGCGCTTGATAAACGCCACGATCAACGTCAAAAAGTCATCCGACAGGCACGGGCTTTTAGCGATCAAGGTCGTGAGCGACAAGTTGGCCGACGCCCCGATCACCAGCGCATACCGCTTGAGCGTCGTGTTGGGAAACAGACTGTTGAGGTGCGTCTTGAGCCGATTCAGGTCCATGTAGGACAGCTTGTAATCCTTGGGCAATGACACAATCGACACCACCGACGAGCAGTTCTTGAAGAAGTGCAAGTCATGCAGCGCCGCCGCGTCATACCCGGAATTCTTGTACTGCTCCAAGGAGGCTTTGTAGCGCTTGGACTCAATCGGCAACAGGCTGATGCCCTCGATCGCCTGGGTCACCTTGTTGAAGTGCGGCAGGTCAATGGAACGGAAAAACAGGTCATCGATATTCAGCCGCTGCGGCTCTTTTTCGAACACCTTGAACTTGTCGCTCGATGGCGCCGGCGTTTCCGGCACCACCGATTCGGCGTAGGCAATCGCCACCGGGCCGGCCAGGCTCATGAACAGGTCGTTGGCATCCAGGCGAATGGTTTCGCCAATGTCGATCCCGGCCCGACGGAAGTAGTTCTGGTCGTAGTCAGTCGTGACCGCCTGGGCCGTCAGAATGTTGAAGATCTGCTGCGAGATGTACTGGTTGGCGTGCTTTTCCATGGCATTGACATCAATGTTCTGGATATTGCCGTCATCGCTTTCTTCGGCATACCGCATGATGTCGTTGGAGATCAGCATCATCGCGTTCCACGGCCGGATGCGGCCTTTCACGCTGGCCTCGCTGCTGTCTTCGTTGTCGAAGTTGTACGAGAAATCCCATTCTTCCGAGAGGTATTTGCACAACAGCCGTCCGGCGTTGATGTGCAGCGCCTCGGACATTTCGCTGCGGTGATCGGAGATGTTCGGCAGCACACAAATGCCGCTGGTGAAGATCGGCTCGAATACGAAGGCGTGGCCGCTCTTGCTGTCATGCTCGTCGGCCGGCTTGGTGTCGAACGTCTTGTTCATGTACGAGTGCTGCTGGGCCAGGCCGAATTCCGAGGCCATGCCCGAGCCCGTACCGCCGCCGGCGCTGAAGATCGAGAAGTACAGGCGGGACTGGTTGGCCTTGATGCCGCAGGAGTCGATCAGGTACGAGTGGATCATCTTCCAGTCGGGGCTGGAAAAACGCTGGGTGTCTTTGTTGAGGATGATTTTGGCCAGGTACTGGCCAAGGATCGGCGCGTTACCGGCGCCACCGGCATGGACTTCCGAGAGGTCCATGATTTTCATCTTGCTGTAGTCCCGCAGGAAACCGCTTTTCTCTCCCTTGCGCGAGAAACGGATGCGCCCGGCGATGTCCTTGTCCAGGTCGCCCAGCATCACCAGCGGCTCGACCAGGAACACCGGCTTGGTGCCTTTGTTCGACCCCAGGCGCAGGTTGTTGCGAATCCACTGGGCGGGGCGGTAGCCCTTGTCGGTGGATTTGTCTTCGTTGCTGAATTCGTTGAGGTAGAACTTGCGAGCGTTGTACACCAGCTCTGCCACATCCAGGGCAATGTTCGAGCCGCAGCGGCCCAGGCCGATCAGGCACACCGAGGGGAATTCCTGCTCGTTGCGCAGTTCGCCGTCGACTTCCAGGTGCGGAGCGCGGGGGAACACCATGTCGCGCAGGCCGTCGAGGTTGTCGAGGATGCGGTCGGTGTTGGTTTCGGTGAAGTACAGGTACTGCTGGGTGGCCAGTGGGCGGGCGCTGCTCAATGACTTTGAGCCTGAGGGTTTTTCCGCAGGGGCTGTCAGCAACACGTCGGATACCGCAGTGGCAGAGTTATTTTTAGAAGTCATTGTGCGCCATGTGCCTGGACGGATGGCTGAAAGAGTGTCAAATAGCCATCACGGAATGAGAGATCGCGACTTTACAGTGCGTCCTGGTCCTGGCGGGAGGGTTTAACCCTAGGGTTTTAAGGGGGAATCCTGGCCGGACTCTGATGAATCGGCCGTTCGTCGGGATTCTTTAGTGAAGTGATGGCGATTTGCCAAATTTTCGGCGTCAGCGAATTGGCCTGACGATGGAGGCGGGACCCGTACGGCCCGAAGGCGGATCTTTGGGCGCGGGTTCACTGCCTGTAAGCCCCAGCAGGCTAAACATGTTGTGCTGATCGAGGCCTTTGATCACGGCGCTGATGTCACTCATCGGTACCGCAGCGCTAAGCAAGTAACCCTGAACGAAATCACAGCCGTGTTTTTGCACCACTTCCAATTGTTGCAGGGTTTCCACGCCTTCGGTCACCACTTGCAGATGCAGGGTATGGGCCATGCCGATAATGGCCTGGACGATATCGATGTCGGTGGCGGATTTGGGAATATCCTGAATAAACGAGCGGTCGATTTTCAAGGTGTTCAGCGGCAGGCGCTTGAGGTAGGCGAGGGACGAATAGCCGGTGCCGAAGTCGTCGATGGACAGCGACACGCCCAAGGCGCGGATTTGCCGCAGCAGTGCCAGGGTGCTGCTGATATTGCCCATCAGGGCGTTTTCGGTCACTTCCAGTTCCAGGCGATTGGCGGCGATCCCGCCGAAGCGCAGGGCGTTTTCGATTTCATCGGCCAGTTCGTCACGGGTCAGGTTCAAGGCTGAACAATTGACCGCCATGATCAATTCCGTATGACCCTGCTCCGACAGCAGGCTCAGGTCGTGACAGGCCTGGCGCAGCACCCAGTGATCCAGTTCGGCAATCAGCCCGTTGTTTTCCGCAATGCCAATGAACCGGTCCGGGGTCAGCAGGCCGTGCTGGGGATGTTGCCAACGCACCAGGGCTTCGAGGCGTGTGATCCGGCCTTTTTTCAGGTCAAGAATCGGTTGGTAAAACAGCACCAGCTCGTTTTTGCCGCGCAGCGCGGCGCGCAGTTCTTCTTCCAGTTGCAGTTCCAGGAAGGCCCGGGTTTTCAGGTTGGAGCTGAAGAAGTTCAGGCTGTTACGCCCGGCATCCTTGGACTGATACAACGCCAGATCGGCAGTTTTCAGCAGTTCTTCGCTGGTTTTGCCGTCTTCAGGGAACAGGCTGATGCCGATGCTGGTGGTCATCACCATGCGCCGGCCGGCCAACTCGATGGGGTCTTTCATTTTCTGCATGATGCGCTGGGCCATGTGCCGCGCTTCATCGCGATGGTGAATGCTGATCAGGATGCAGAACTCGTCACCGCCAAACCGCGCGACCACGTCGTCATGGCTGCGCACCGAGCTTTTGATATGGCTGGCCAGTACGGTCAGCAGTTCGTCACCGGCGTCATGGCCGAGGCTGTCGTTGATGCGCTTGAAGTGGTCGATATCCAGGAAGATCACTGCCAGCATGCCGTCGGTGGCGGTTTTTTCCGCGAGCTTCTCGGCGAAGATCTGGTTGAAGCCACGACGGTTGAGCAGGCTGGTCAAGGCGTCGTAGTGCGCCACTTGCTGCAGGGAGGCGCGGGCCTGGTCGAGCTCGGTGAGCAGTGCGTTGACCCGGCGCAGGTCGGTTTCCTTGTGTTGCAGTTTTTTGTCTGCCAGGGCAGCGCTGATGCTGCTGCCGATCACCAGCAGGGCGATGACGGCGACCAGCAGGCCCAGTTGGATCGGGTTGTTGTCCACCGGCAACGCCGACGGCACCACGCCCTCGGGCAACAGCAGTTGCATGGCCGCCATGCCGGTGAAGTGCATGCTGATAATCCCGGCGCCGAGCACCAGGCTGGCGGCGTACTTGAGCAATTGATGGAACATGCCGGTGCCGTTGCGCAGGTACAGCGACAGCAGCAACGCCGCCAGGCTGGCGCCGATGGCGATCACCACTGAGGCCAGAAACAATCCGGTCTGAAAGTACACGCCTGCTTCGGATTGCATGGCCGACATGCCGACGTAGTGCATCAGTGCAATGCCCAGCCCCATCCATACCGACGCCAGCACATATTGGTGAAGGCGCAGCTTTGGATGACTGAGGGTTTGCATGGCGAACAGCGAAGCAATCAGGGCGATCAACAGCGAGGCGAACGTCATGACCAATTCGTAGTGAATCGCGATAGGCGCCTGGAAGGCCAGCATGCTGATGAAGTGGGTCGACCAGATTCCGCCAGCCAGGCAGCCCGCGCCTACCCAGCGCCAGTGCCGTTGAGCCTTGGGGTTGTCGACATGGCCGACACGTTCAGCCATGTCCAGGGTACCGAAGCCCGCCGCACAGACCACCACGTAAGCCAGTAGCACCAGAAAGGGGTTATGACTGCAATTGAGTAATAAATGCCCGCTGTCCGGAAGGTCGGTAAAAAAATGCAAACCAAGCCATTCCATAGCATGTCCCGTCACAGAGTCTTTGTCTGACAATGCTTTGAGTATAGAGAGCCTGAGCGGGTTGCAAGGGCTGATGGCAAATTGCTTCTAATTATTTGGCGATCAGTTCATAAACAACTAGAACTAAATGAGTAGGGATGACAGCCCGGGTCGCCCGATGGAGTGACATCAGACTTACGAATCATTACAGACAATCATCACGGGGCTGACTAGATTGCAGGTTCCGGGCTCAGGATGCGTCTGGCATCGCGGCTCACATAACAATAAAAGAGACGGACCCATGCAGAACTCGACCCAAGCGGCGAATGCCTGGCGCATTCTGTTCCTGTTGTTCCTGGCCAACCTGTTCAATTTTTTTGACCGCACCATCCCCGCGATCATCATCGAACCGATCCGCATGGAGTGGCACCTCAGCGACTTCCAGCTCGGCATCATCGGCACTGCGTTCACCATTGTTTATGCGATTGCCGGCTTGCCCCTCGGGCGCATGGCCGATACGGGCTCGCGCAGTAAACTCATGGGCTGGGGCCTGGCGGCGTGGAGCGGCCTGACGGCGGTCAACGGTCTGGTGGGCAGTTTCTGGACGTTTTTGCTGGTGCGCATGGGCGTCGGCATCGGCGAGGCCAGTTACGCACCGGCGGCGAATTCGTTGATTGGCGACTTGTTTCCGGCCCACCGCCGGGCGCGGGCCATGGGTATCTTTATGCTGGGCCTGCCTTTGGGCCTGTTGCTGGCTTTCTTTACCATCGGCGCGATGGTCAAGGCGTTCGACAGCTGGCGCGCGCCGTTCTTTATTGCGGCGGTGCCTGGGCTGATCCTCGCGGTGTTCATGTTCTACATCAAGGAACCCAAACGCGGCGCTGCGGAAACCGTGCAAGTCTCCCAAGAGAAAGTCGACCGCCCGATTCGCCGGGTGCTGGCGGTGCCGACGTTCCTTTGGCTGGTGCTGGCGGGCTTGTGCTTCAACTTCGCGACCTACGCCTGCAACTCGTTCCTGGTGCCGATGCTGCAGCGGTATTTCCTGCTGCCGTTGCAGGATGCGGCAGTCGCCACCGGTGTTATCGTCGGGATTACCGGCCTCGTGGGCCTGACCCTGGGCGGCTGGATTGCCGACAAAATCCATCAACGCATCGCGAATGGCCGGCTGCTGTTCGCGGCGTGCAGCTTGATTATCTCTACCGTCACCACTGCTTGGGCGTTGCACGCCGGGCGGATCGAGATCGGTGTGTTTGTGGCGTTGTTCAGCGTGGGCTGGTTGTTTGCCTACAACTTCTATACCTGTGTTTATACGGCGATCCAGGACGTGGTCGAGCCGCGCCTGCGGGCGACGGCGATGGCGTTGTTCTTCGCCGGCTTGTATTTGCTGGGGGGTGGCATGGGGCCGATTGTGGTGGGCGGGTTGTCGGATCATTTTGCCCATTCGGCGATGTATGCGGCGGGGGCGGAGCAGATGACCGAGGCTTATAAAGCCATAGGCTTGCACGATGCCATGTACCTGATTCCGGTGGCGCTGTTTCTGACCATGCTGTTTCTGTTCCAGGCATCCCGCAGTTTTGTGCGCGATGCCAAGCGGATGAAGGATGGGTTGGGGGTGGTGGAGGTGCCGGCTACGGCGGTTACTGCCTGAGACCGAGGTGACGCGTTCGCGAGCAAGCCCGCTCCCACATTAGACCGCATTCTCAAGATGGAACTCGGTCAAATGTGGGAGCGGGCTTGCTCGCGAAGAGGTCATCAATAACAACGATGTCTACAGTGAATAAAAAAGGCCCGCATTGCGCGGGCCTTTTTGTTCAGCAGGGCAGGGCGGTAATCAACCCGCGACCAACACCCGAATCGCTTCCAGTCGCAGCGCAGCCTTGTCGAGCATGGCCAGGCCTTGCTCGCGCTGTTGGCGCAGGGCAACCAGTTCGCTGTCACGCACGGTCGGGTTGACCGCTTGCAACGCGGTCAGGCGCGCCAGTTCTTCGTCGGTGTCCGCCGCCAGGCGACGTTGAGCCTCGGCCACGCGCTCGGCGTGACGCGGGGCAATCTTCTCTTCGCCGGCGTTGATCCGTGGCGTCAGCTGGTCGCGCTGGGCCTGGACGAACTTGTTGGCGCTGGCCCGGGGCACGCTTTCCAGCTGGTCGTTCAAGGTCAGGAACGAGACACGGCCCGACAGGTCATTGCCGTTGGCATCCAGCAGACAACGCAGTGCAGCCGGCGGCAGGTAACGGCCCAATTGCAGCGAACGCGGGGCAACCACTTCGCTGACGTAGAGCAGTTCCAGCAACACGGTGCCCGGCTTGAGCGCCTTGTTCTTGATCAGCGCCACGGCGGTGTTGCCCATGGAACCGGACAGCACCAGGTCCATGCCGCCCTGCACCATCGGGTGTTCCCAGGTGATGAACTGCATGTCTTCGCGGGACAGCGCCTGGTTGCGGTCGTAGGTGATGGTCACGCCTTCGTCGTCGCCCAGGGGGAAGCTGGCGTCGAGCATTTTTTCGCTGGGCTTGAGGATCAGGGCGTTTTCCGAATGGTCTTCGCTGTCGATGCCGAAGGCGTCGAACAGGGTTTCCATGTAGATCGGCAGGGTGAACTGGTCGTCTTGCTCGAGGATGGCTTCCACCAGCGCATCACCTTCACCGGCACCGCCGGAGTTGAGCTCCAGCAAACGGTCGCGGCCGGTGTGCAGTTCGGCTTCGAGGCGCTCGCGCTCGGCACGGGCTTCGTCGATCAGTGCTTGCCACTCGCCGTCGTCGGCGTTTTCCAGCAGCGGCAGCAGGCGCGGGCCGAACTGGTGCTGCAAGGCGTTGCCGGTCGGGCAGGTGTTGAGGAACGCGTTCAGCGCCTCGTGGTACCACTGGAACAGGCGCTCTTGCGGGCTGGTTTCCAGGTACGGCACATGCAGTTCGATCACATGCTTCTGGCCGATCCGGTCCAGACGGCCGATCCGCTGTTCCAGCAGGTCCGGGTGGGACGGCAGGTCGAACAGCACCAGGTGGTGGGAGAACTGGAAGTTGCGGCCTTCACTGCCGATTTCCGAGCAGATCAGCACTTGGGCGCCGAACTCTTCATCTGCAAAGTAAGCAGCGGCGCGGTCGCGCTCGAGGATGTTCATGCCCTCGTGGAACACCGTGGCCGGGATGCCGGAGCGCACGCGCAGGGCGTCTTCCAGGTCCATGGCGGTTTCGGCGTGGGCGCAGATCACCAGGACTTTGGTGCGCTTGAGCATTTTCAGCTGATCGATCAGCCACTCGACGCGCGGGTCGAAACGCCACCAGCGTTGTTCTTCATCCACATCCGGCTGCGACTGGAAGCTGACTTCCGGGTACAGCTCGGCGTGTTCGCCCAAGGGCAGTTCGAGGTATTCGTCCGGGCACGGCAGCGGGTAAGCGTGCAGCTTGCGCTCCGGGAAGCCTTGCACCGCGGCGCGGGTGTTGCGGAACAGCACGCGGCCGGTGCCGTGGCGGTCCAGCAGTTCGCGTACCAAACGGGCGCTGGCTTCGGCGTCGCCATCGTTGACGGCGGTCAGCAGGGCTTCGCCTTCGTTGCCGAGGAAACCCTGGATGGTCTTGTGAGCGGCGGGCGAGAGGCGGCCCTTGTCCAGCAATTCCTGAACGGCTTCGGCCACCGGGCGATAGTTTTCGCTCTCGGCGCGGAAGGCTTGCAGGTCGTGGAAACGGTTCGGGTCCAGCAGACGCAGGCGCGCGAAGTGGCTGTCCTGGCCCAGCTGTTCAGGGGTTGCGGTGAGCAGCAATACGCCCGGGATTACTTCGGCCAGTTGCTCCACCAGCGAGTACTCGGGGCTGGCTTTTTCTTCGTGCCACACCAGGTGGTGAGCTTCGTCGACCACCAGCAGGTCCCAGCCGGCGGCAAACAGCGCGTCCTGGGCCTTCTCGTCGTCCACCAGCCATTCCAGGGCCACCAGCGCGAGCTGGGTGTCTTCGAACGGGTTGGTGGCATCGCTTTCGATAAAGCGCTCTTCGTCGAACAACGCAACCTGCAGGTTGAAGCGGCGGCGCATTTCCACCAGCCACTGGTGCTGGAGGTTTTCCGGCACCAGGATCAGTACGCGGTTGGCGCGACCCGACAGCAACTGGCGATGGATCACCAGGCCGGCTTCGATGGTCTTGCCCAGGCCCACTTCGTCTGCCAGCAGAACCCGCGGCGCGATACGGTCGGCGACTTCGCGGGCGATGTGCAGTTGGTGCGCGATCGGTTGTGCACGCACACCGCCCAGGCCCCAGAGCGAGGACTGCAACTGGCGGCTGGTGTGTTCCAGCGTGTGGTAGCGCAGGGAGAACCAGGGCAGCGGGTCGATCTGGCCGGCGAACAGACGGTCGCTGGCCAGTCGGAACTGGATGAAGTTCGAGAGTTGGGTTTCCGGCAGGGTAACCTGCTCGTTCTGCCCATTGAGGCCGTGGTAGACCAGCAGGCCGTCGACATCGTCGACTTCTTGCACGGTCATTTTCCAGCCTTCGAAATGGGTGATGGTGTCACCCGGCGAAAACCTCACGCGAGTGAGGGGCGCATTCCGTAGCGCATACTGGCGGGTGTCGCCAGTGGCCGGATAGAGCACGGTTAACAAGCGGCCGTCCTGTGCCAGAACGGTGCCTAACCCCAGCTCTGCTTCGCTGTCACTAATCCAGCGTTGCCCCGGTTGATACTGCTGCGCCATGCTGCCTGACTCCCGCCGTGAAAAAGCCGACTATTCTAACGGAACACGGCTTCCAGACCAAAAGGAATAGGTGCAGCTTCAAGCTTTAAGCTACAAGCGGCAAGAAAAAGGGCTGTATGTTCGTCGGATAGATGACGATTGATTCACAAGTTGGCGCCTTGACGCTCAAGTCGTCACCCACGCAGCCGACAGTCTGCTGAACAGGAGACTATTAATATGCTGCCACCCATGCTGCCCTTGAGTGTTGTGCCGGTCACGTCGCAGCTTGATCCGGTGCGCCAGAAACCGGATATCCCGCCCGTGGTGCCGGTTCAGCCAGGCTCCAACGAAAGCACCATCGACCTGCAAAAGCGCGACCCCGAGGAAGCGGCACTGTTGCTGCGCGAGGAACAGCGCCGTCAGCAGGAACAGCAAAAGCGCCGCCGCGAAGCCGATGAGGATCCGCAGGAGCACCTGGCTGTTCCCGGTGACGAACTCAACGCCGACAACACCGTGCCGGTGGTGCCGCTGATTGAGGATGCGCCACGCCAAGGCTTGTGGGTGGACGTCGAGGTTTAATCCCGCAGCTCGTGCAGGGCGGCGATCAGTTGCCCAATATCGTGCGCCGTGTTGAGGTAGCTCACGGAGATTCGCGCCACGCTGTCCAGCTCCCGGGCTTGCATGTCCAGCGGGGTGTAGGGCACGCCGTTGGCACCGATGTTGATTCGCTTGAGCCCCAGGCGCCGCTTCAGCTCAAAGGCGTCCCAGCCGGCCAGGTTGAAGGCGATCAGGCCTGACTGGTTTCCGGAAATGCCCAAATCATGCAGGGTAATCCCCTCGATCCCGCTAAGTTCTTCGCGGATCGTGTCGCTTAGAAGCTGGACTGTCTGACGGACCCGCTCAACCCCCAATCGATTGACCTCCAGCAGCGCATTGGCCAGGCCTGCCAGTAACGCGAATGACACTTCGCTGGTTTCAAAGCGCCGGGCGTCGTTGCGCAAGTCGAAACCTGCAGGGCTCCAGGGCGCAGAAAATACATCGCGCTGGGCCGGGTTCAAATGCTCGAGAAAATCCGGTCGCACATAAAGCAGGGCGGTCCCGCGCGGGCCCCGCAGATGCTTGCGCCCGGCGCCCTTGAGCACATCGCAGTGCAGCGCTTGCACATCCACCGGCACCTGGCCGATGGCTTGCCCGGCGTCGATGAAGTAGGCGATGCCATAACGCTTGGCCAACGCGCCGATGGCTTCGGCAGGGTTGATCAAGCCGCTGTTGGCGGGGAGCCAGGTCAGGTCGATCAACCGCACCCGGGCGTCGAGCATGGCTTCCAGGCCGGCGACGGACACTGCGCCGGTTTCATCGCAAGGAATCACCTCTACGTGCGCACCCGCTTGCACGGCTGTCTGCATGCTGGCCAGGTTGCCGCCCCATTCGTGGCGGCCCACCAGAATGCGGTCGCCCGGCTTCCACGGCCCCAGCGCCTGGACCGCCATGCTCCAGGCGGTCGAGCCGCTGCTGGCAAAGGCAATCGATGACACGGGGGCGTTGAGCAATTGCGCGGCGGCGCGACGGGCTTTCTCCGCCAGCAGCGAACCGTGCTCGCCAGCTTCCATCGGGCCGTCACGGGCTTCGCGTTGCAACTGGTCAATGATTGCGTCGAGTGTCCCCTGGCTCGGCAAGGAGGCCCCGGCGTGGTTGAAGTGGACGATGCCGGACTGGCAGCCCGGCGTTTCGTTCCGCAGCTCCCGGACCTCGGTCAGGGACAGGGCGGTCACGGCTGCAGCTCGAAAATGGCATCAACCTCCACTGCCACACCGCCCGGCAAACTGGCGACGCCCACGGCAGTACGGACATGGCGGCCTTTGTCGCCAAGGGCGTTGACCAGCAGGTTCGAGGCGCCATTGGCCACTGCGCCCTGGCGCTGGAAGTCGCCGCTGCTGGCGATAAACACGCCCAACCGAATGATGCGCACCAGCCGCGACAGGTCATCGCCCAGGGCATCGCTCAATTGCGCCAGCAAGCCCAGCGCGGCGAGTTCGGCGGCCTTGGCACCTTCCTCTTCACTGATGGACTCGCCGAGCCGACCGATGTAGGACGGTTTGCCGTCCAGCAGCGGGATTTGGCCGGAGATGAATAGCTGGTTCTGGCTGATCACGTAATTGACGTAGTTGGCGATCGGCTGGCTGGGATTGGGCAGGCTCAGGCCGAGGGCTTGCACGCGTTGCGAGATGGAGTGGCTCATGTTGAATCCTCTTGAGAAGAGTCTTCAGCATGGGCGGCGTGGTTTTGGCAGACAAACGGATAGATCTCACTCGACGTATCTAAATAACTTATGCGTCAGCACAGATTTCCCGTAGCCACTCACTGAAACGGGCGGCCGCTTGGCTGGTGTCGCCTTGCGGGGTGATCAGCCAGTAGCCGATCTCGCTGTGGTAGGGCGGCCAGTCGAAGGCTTCCACCAATGTGCCATCCTTCAACCTGCGCTCGATCAGGCGGTGGCGGCCCATGGCGATGCCCTGGCCGGCGACGGCGGCTTCGACCACGATGTTGTAGTCGTGCAACAGTGCCTTGGGGTAATGCTCCACATCCACCTGGTAATGCCGGGACCAGTCGGTCCACTCGAAAGGGCGGTGCGAGGTGGCCATCAACAGCGGGCCGTTCTCCAGTTGGCTGGCCTTGAATGCTGGGCTGCACACCGGTGTCAGGGTTTCGCTCATCAGGCGCGTGGCTTGCACGTCGGCCCAGTCGCCCTTGCCATAGCGAATCGCCAGGTCGACCTCGGCGGCGGCGACATCTGCCAGTTGAATCGCGGGCACCAACTCCACCTGGATGTGCGGGTAGCGGCTGAGAAACCCGGCCAGGCGCGGCGCCAGCCACAAGGTGGCGAACGAGGCGAGCAGGCCGACGCGCAGCACGCTGGTGGCGGGTGGTATTTGTTGCTGGCGGGTAGCGGCGGCGATGACGTCGAGGGCGGGGCGGATTTGGTCGTAGTAGTGTTGGCCGTCTTCGGTCAGATCGATGGCGCGGGTGCGTCGGATAAACAGAGGCTTGCCCAGATGTTGTTCGAGCTTCTGCACTTGATGGCTGAGGGCGCTTTGGGTCACCGACAGTTCGGCGGCAGCCTTGATAAAACTCAGATGCCGGGCCACGGCTTCAAAGGCGCGCAGGGCCAGGAGTGGGGGAAGGTCCTTGTGCAGTGCCACGTCGAGCGCTCTGTGTGAGGGTTGGGGTGGGGGGATTTTGCGGGCAAATGCGCGGGATGACATCGATTTTGTTTACGCGGGATTGGCGCAGGACGCATTATTGGGGCATCCAAGCCATTACGTAAGCCAAGCCATGAGTGACGATGACAAACTGATAGACCTGAATGCCGAGCGGGCCAAACGTGTTCATGACCTGAATGACAAGCGACTGAATGAAGTGCGCCAGGCGTTTGAGCAGGCGATGCCGTTGGGTAAGCCTAAGAAAAAGCCGAAAAACAAACCGAAAAAGCGTTGATATAGCCTGCATCAGTTGATGCAGGTCAGTTATTTCCCTTCTTTACGCCCCGTCGCGGGCGACATTGATCCTCGTCAATTTCTTCTTTCGTCTTCTTGGTTAACTTAGCCCTATCGCAACAGGGCAAGTGCAGGAGGCCGGTCATGTTTTTCGATAATGTGGTATTTGCCGGAGTGCTGACGGTTGGCCTCATGGTGATGTTCTTTGTAGGGTTTGGAATTTTTATCTGGAAAGACGCTAATAAGCGTAAGAGGCCTTAGGTCTTTTCGGGATACATGAGCACGCAAGGCATTTTGGGCGACTTCGGTCGCCTTTTTTTTGTTTTGGATTTGGTGGTGGGGGGGGGTATATCCGTTATTTAGGTAACGGCCGCTTATGGTTTCGCTCTTACAGCGACTCACTTTGGAAAAGCCTGTACGGACCGGACACATGGTTGACGGGTGTGCGGGGACATGGTGGACACTTTTCGGCGAGCTAACTTCGCCGGAAAACCATCATGCCCTGGGACACGAGAGATGCCATGAGCCTGAAAGAAGAGTTTGTCGCCTTGGCGCGGCAACCCGGCAGTAATAAACGAGAACTGTGTCGACGATTCGGTATCAGCCCCCAAACGGCGTACAAGTGGCTCGATCGCTACGAGACGCAAGGCCGGTCGGGGCTGCAAGAGAAGTCCCGCAAACCTCTCACCAGCCCCAAGCTGACCAACACCGCTCTAGAGACGGCGGTCATAGCGCTCAGGCAAGACCATCCAGCCTGGGGTGGGCGCACGATCAGCAGCATTTTGAAAAAACAAATCGCTCCCAGCACCGTTACTAATGTTCTGCACCGACACGGGCTGATTCAGCCTGCTCAGAAGGAACAAGCGGCAAAGTTGAGATTTGAACACGATGCGCCTAACGATCTTTGGCAGATGGACTTCAAAGGGCATTTCCCGACGCAACAAGGCCGATGCCATCCCCTGACCCTGCTGGACGACCACTCGCGATTCAACCTGGCGATTCAGGCTTGTGATAACGAGCGTGGGACCACGGTGAAAGAGAAAATGATTGAAGTGTTCCAGCGCTTCGGATTACCGGCTCGCATCAACGTCGATAACGGCCCGCCCTGGGGCTCGCCGCGCAACCCTGGCGAAATCACCGAGCTGAGTATCTGGTTGATTCGCTTAGGAATTCGGATCAGCTTCAGCCGTCCTTACCACCCCCAAACCAATGGAAAGATTGAGCGTTTCCATCGGTCACTCAAGGCCGAAGTGCTTAATGGGCGTCAGTTTTCCACGATCAAGGAAGCTCAAACAGCGTTTGATCAATGGCGTGAGATTTATAACTTGCAACGGCCTCATCAAGCGTTGGGCTACAAGGTGCCGATGGACCGGTATCGAGCCAGCCCATGGGCTTATCCGCAGCAGTTATCGGAGTTTGAATACGGACCGGACGACGTATTGGCCAAGGCTTATAACAGCCGATTCCGCTTTCAGAAACGCTATTTCAGCATAGCTAAGGGGCTGGCTGGGCATCACCTTGCCATACGTCCTAATCCTGAAAGTGATGGGCTTTTTGACGTCTACTTTTGCCATCACTTCCTACGAACAATCGACGTGAGCAAGCCAGACTATGGTCCATAATGTGTCAACCATGTCCCCGCACATGTGTCCACCATGTGTCCGGTCCGTACAAAAAGCCCCAAAGTAAGCAAAGGGCTCTGCCCCGCCTGTCGGCGCCTCGCTGGGGCTCGGCGTTCCCTCACTCCGGCATTGCTCCGCGGGCCGCCGCGACGGGCCATCCATGGCCCGGCGCGGCTAAACCGGCGTCCTGCCGGTTTACCCGCTCCGCAATACCTGCGTTCGGCCTCGGGCTTATTGGGGCAGTCAGATCAAAATCAAAAGCAAGAGCACAGCGGCCTCCCGGCCGGCTTGAGTGTTAAAAGCCAGATCAAAAGCCAGAGCGAAAGCAAAGCTGCTTTTCTGTGGGAGTGGGCTTGCTCGCGAAAAACCTGAGAGCGCCGCGTTCATCCAGAATGCCCACGTCATCGTTAACGACCTTCGCGAGCAAGCCCGCTCCCACATTTGAACCGTGCCCGCTTTAGATTTTGATTTTGCTCTTCAACACTCAAGCCGGCCGGGAGGCCGCTGTGCTGTTGATCTGCTTTTGATCTTGATCTTAGGCGCCCCGTTAAACCACGCTGGCCGAACGCAGGCTTTGGAGCGTGGGTAACCCGGCAGGACGCCGGGTTAGCCGCGCTGGGCCAAGGATGGCCCATCGCGGCGGCCCACGGTCCAAAGCCGGAGTGAGGGCACACCGAGCCTAAGCGAGGTGCCGAGTGGTGGGGCAAGAGCGTTTTGCTTACTTTTGCGCTCTTCAAAAGTGAGCCGCTGTAAGAGCGGAACCAATCGAAGCCGTTACCTAAATAACGGATATACACCCAAACCCCAGCCATAAAAAAAGGCGCAACCCTCACAGGTCGCACCTTCTTCACACGCCAACGATCTGTCAGCTACCCAAAGCCTTGGAAGCCAACCAGAACAACCCAGCCGAAAGGCCCACCGTCGCCGGCAGCGTCAACACCCAAGCCATCAAAATGGTCTTAACGGTGCCGCCTTGCAGCCCACTCTTGTTAGCCACCATGGTCCCGGCCACACCCGAAGACAACACATGGGTCGTGGAAACCGGCAGGCTAAAGATGTTAGCCAGACCAATCATACTGGCCGTGGTGATCTGCGCCGACATGCCCTGGGCATACGTCATCCCTTGCTTGCCGATCTTCTCACCAATGGTCAACACCACACGCTTCCAGCCCACCATGGTGCCCAGGCCCAGGGCCAGCGCCACGGCCAGGATCACCCAGAACGGTGCATATTCGGTAGTGGCCGTCAGATCCTTGCGCAACTTGTCCAGGTCCGACTTCTCACGCGCTTCCAGGCCAGGCAACTTGCCTACCTTCTTCGCAGTGTCATCCAGGCACAACAGATAACGACGCACTTCAATCCGGTGCTCGGCAGTCAACGAATGGTAGTCAGAGACACCCTTCAATGTATCCAGCAGGGCGTTGATGGTCGGTTCAGTCTGCTGCGGATTGCACTGGAACTTGCCCGGCAAATCATCTTTCACACTCTTGCCCAGAGCGAGGAACTCACCGAGGGTTTCGTGATTACGCTGGTAGAACTGATTCAGGTGCAGTGTGGCGTCGCGGGTACGCTCGATCTGGTAAGTGGTGCTGCCCAGGTCCAGTACGAACTGTGCCGGGACGATACCAATCAACACCAGCATGATCAGGCCAATACCTTTCTGACCATCGTTGGAACCGTGCACGAAGCTCACGGCCATTGCCGAAATCACCAGTACCAGGCGGTTCCAGAACGGCGGGTGCTTCTTGTCGTCGAGCTTGCGGCGCTGGTCCGGTGTCTTGTGCATCTTCGACAGCGGGCGCCACCACTTCAGGCCGAGCAGCACCAGGGCTGCCACCACAAAGCCGGCCATCGGCGAGAACACCAGCGAGGCGCCGATATCGATCGCTTTCTGCCAGTTCACGCCGTCAGCCAGCGGAATGTCGTTGATCAGGGCGTTGGCCAGGCCGACACCGAGGATCGAGCCGATCAGGGTGTGGGAGCTGGACGCCGGAATCCCGAAATACCAGGTGCCGAGGTTCCAGGTGATCGCCGCGGCCAATAATGAGAAGACCATGGCCAGACCGTGGCCGGTGTTCACATTGATCAGCAGCTCCACCGGCAGCAAGTGCACGATGGCATATGCAACACCGACACCACCGAGCAACACGCCGAGGAAGTTGAACACCCCGGAGAAGAACACGGCCAGATGCGGAGGCATGGCTTTGGTATAGATGACTGTGGCAACCGCGTTAGCGGTGTCATGAAAGCCATTGATGAACTCGAAGGCGAGGACAAAGGCCAGGGCGAGCAACAGGCTCACTAGAACCCAAGCATCCAGTCCGCTGAATAAATCGATCATGAAGGTTTTCTGACCCGGTCGTAAGGGGGCGCGATTATGCCAGAAAACATCGGTAATCAATGCACTAGCTGCTCATCGGTAACATTCTTCAACGAAAAAAAATGAGGGGGAGGGGCGCATCCCGGCGTTTTCGGGGCTTTGGCAAGTGTTTGATTTATAACGAAGATAGCGAAAATACGCGGGTTAAACCGCCAGAAGGGAACTTCTGAAACAATTGTATGAAATTTCGGTAAGACGCCATGAGGGAGCTTCTCCCTGCCAGTGCAGTGCTGGCAGAGAGATGGCACCGTGGATGCTCAACCCGACTCGCTTATGGCTCTCCGGCTTTGAGGTCCTGTTCAATCTTTTGGATTTCCTGGGCAAAGGCCTGGTCGAGCAGACTGGCTCGTTTGCGCCATGGCTTGCGTTCAGGTTCTGGTTGGGCGGCGTAGGTGGTGACTTCCCCGCCGTAAACATCCTTGTAACGTTGTTCCTGGCGCTCAAGTTCCGCGCGCAGTTCGTCTTTCGTCACATTGTTACCTAATTGAGTTGAGTTTAATTCCAGTGAAGCGCGATGCAGGGAAGGATCAATCACTTCCTTATTGCATGCGGCCACGGCACCGGAAGAAGAACAGCTGTCGTAGCAACAGTTTCTTTTTACAATCGCAAGTAATTGGCAGCATCTTGCAGGAGTGTCAGGTACTTGCGGCGAGGCCTGCGCAAAGGCGGTGCGTTGCCCGGTCAAGCTCGGATCGGCGATTTGAAACGGGGCCGGCCTCGCACAGGATGCATTATAGCCATGTGTTTGAGTAACACTATCACCATCAAGTTAAAAATCGTCAACTTTGTGTGAGGGTTTTGTTACTCAAGCACGTGAGGTAATTGCTCAACTATTGACGTCATAAATTTTTGCCGTGTTCTACGGGCGGTAAATAAACCTTAAGTTCTCTCGTACATCAGACGATTCTGAAAGTCGATCAGAGGTGGACCAACCTGGGCCGACCGCCGACGTGAGGTGACTAATTGCGATAATCGAATGATCGTCCGATAATCGCCCAATCTTGCCCGCCTTGCCTTGTGTATCGATTACGCGGCGGCTTGTAATAGCGCTCACCCCCGCAGCGGTTAAAAATAAGAGAAAGGACCCCAAATGAACGATCAATTGCGCAACTCCTTCGCATCAGTGGCGCCGCCGATCGTTGCATCACCGGCCAAGCGCATCCAGGCGTTTACCGGTGATCCGGACTTCATGACCTCTCTGGCCCGTGGCCTGGCCGTGGTGCAGGCGTTCCAGGAGCGCAAGCGTCACCTGACCATCGCCCAGATCAGCCACCGCACGGAAATTCCCCGCGCCGCCGTGCGCCGTTGCCTGCATACCCTGATCAAACTCGGCTACGCCACCACCGACGGGCGGACCTATTCGCTGCTGCCCAAGGTGCTGACCCTCGGCCACGCCTATCTGTCGTCCACGCCCCTGGCGGTTTCCGCCCAGCCCTACCTGGACCGCATGAGCGAGCAACTCCACGAAGCCTGCAACATGGCGACCCTGGAAGGCGATGACATCCTCTACATTGCCCGCTCCGCTACCACCCAACGCCTGATTTCCGTCGACCTGTCGGTGGGCGGCCGCTTGCCGGCCTACTGCACCTCCATGGGCCGTATCCTGCTGGCCGCGCTGGATGACGCTTCGCTGCAGGACTACCTCGACCACGCCGACCTGCAAACCAAGACCAGCCGCACCCTCACCACCCCGCAAGCCTTGCTCGAATGCCTGCAGGAAGTGCGGCAACAAGGCTGGTGCATTGTTGACCAGGAACTGGAACAGGGCCTGCGTTCCATCGCCGTGCCGGTATACGACGCCTCGGGCCAGGTACTCGCTGCGCTGAACGTCAGCACCCATGCCGGGCGGGTCAGCCGCAGTGAGCTGGAGCAGCGTTTCCTGCCGAGCATGCTCAGCGCCAGCCAGGAGCTGAGTGCCCAGCTGTTTGCGTAAGCTGTTCGGTGACCGCACAGATCCCGGCTGGATGAATTGACGGTGTTTCCCAAGGCTTATTAATGTGCGGCAGCGCTTCAGGGCGCCGCCCCAATAATAATGACGACTCAAGGTCGTTCGCCCGCCCATCGGTGTGGAAATAAAAATAATGAATCAGCCTTCACCTGCTGTCGGTACTTGCCTGGACGTTCAGTCCTTCATCAACGCCCAGCCGCTGTCGCGGTATCAGTGGCGAGTGGTGATCCTGTGTTTTCTCATCGTCTTCCTCGACGGCCTCGACACGGCCGCCATGGGCTTTATCGCCCCGGCGCTGTCCCAGGACTGGGGCATCGACCGCGCCAGCCTCGGCCCGGTGATGAGCGCCGCGTTGATCGGCATGGTCTTTGGCGCCCTTGGCTCCGGCCCGCTCGCCGACCGCTTCGGACGCAAGGTGGTGCTGGTGGGAGCGGTGTTGGTGTTTGGTGCCTTCAGCCTGGCATCGGCCTACAGCAGTAACGTCGATCAACTGTTGATCCTGCGTTTCCTCACCGGCCTGGGCTTGGGCGCCGGTATGCCGAACGCCACGACGCTGCTCTCCGAATACACCCCGGAGCGCCATAAGTCCTTGCTGGTGACCAGCATGTTCTGCGGCTTCAACCTGGGCATGGCCGGTGGCGGGTTTATCTCGGCCAAGTTAATCCCGGCCTTTGGCTGGCACAGCCTGCTGATGATCGGTGGTATCTTGCCGTTGATCCTCGCGGTGGTGTTGCTGTTCTGGCTGCCGGAGTCGGCGCGTTACCTGGTGGTGCGCAATCGCGGCACCGACAAGGTGCGCAAGACCCTCGCGCCCATCGAGCCCAGCATCGTCGCCCAAGCCTCAAGCTTCAGCGTACCCGAGCAAAAAACCGTCAAGGCGCGCAACGTGTTCGCGGTGATCTTCTCCGGCACCTACAGCGCCGGCACCTTACTGTTGTGGCTGACCTACTTCATGGGCCTGGTGATTGTTTACCTGCTGACCAGTTGGCTGCCGACGCTGATGCGCGACAGCGGCGCCAGCATGGAACAGGCCGCATTTATCGGTGCGTTATTCCAGTTCGGCGGCGTGCTAAGCGCGGTCGGCGTGGGCTGGGCGATGGACCGGTTCAATCCCCACAAGGTCATCGGCACCTTCTATCTGCTGGCCGGGGTGTTTGCCTACGCGGTGGGGCAGAGCCTGGGCAATATCACGCTCCTGGCGACCCTGGTGCTGATCGCCGGTATGTGCGTCAACGGTGCGCAATCGGCGATGCCATCGTTGGCCGCACGCTTCTACCCGACTCAAGGCCGTGCCACCGGTGTGTCGTGGATGCTCGGCATCGGCCGTTTTGGCGCGATCCTCGGCGCATGGATGGGCGCGACCTTGCTGGGCCTGGGCTGGAACTTCGAGCAGGTGCTGACCGCCTTGGTGATCCCGGCGGCATTGGCCACCACCGCGGTGGTGATCAAGGGCATGGTCAGCCACGCGGACGCCACCTGAAGCGATTTTTTGTAGGAGCGAGCTTGCTCGCGAAGGTCTTGAACGATGACGTTGGCAGTCTGAATGAACGCGGTGTCTTCAAGTTTTTCGCGAGCAAGCTCGCTCCTACAGGGAAAGATAGCTTGCAAACAATCCGTTCGATAATCGAACACTCAGTCGATTATCGGATTGTTTGGCCTCAACCCCCGGCTTAATCTTCAAGCACTTCGGCGCTGCCTCCAGCGCCTTTTTCGATCGATACCGGGAGCCCAACCCCATGGCTGAAATCCTTTCGCTGGCTGATGCGGTCAAGCAGTTCGTGAATGACGGCGACACCGTTGCACTCGAAGGCTTTACTCACCTGATCCCTACGGCGGCGGGTCATGAAATCATTCGTCAGGGCAAGAAAGACCTGACGCTGGTGCGCATGACGCCCGACCTGATCTACGACCAGTTGATCGGTGCCGGCTGTGCACGCAAGCTGATTTTCTCCTGGGGCGGCAACCCGGGCGTGGGCTCCCTGCATCGCCTGCGGGACGCGGTTGAAAAGCAATGGCCGCAACCGCTGGAGATCGAGGAACACAGCCATGCCGACCTGGCCAATGCCTACGTCGCCGGTGCCTCCGGCCTGCCATTCGCGGTGCTGCGGGCCTACGCCGGTTCCGACCTGCCCAAGGTCAACCCGCTGATCAAGACCGTGACGTGCCCCTTCACCGGAGAAGTGCTGGCCGCCGTGCCATCGGTACGCCCGGACATCACCGTGATCCACGCACAAAAGGCTGACCGCAAGGGCAACGTGCTGCTCTGGGGCATCCTCGGGGTGCAGAAAGAAGCCGCCCTGGCGGCCAAGCGCTGCATCGTCACCGTCGAAGAAATCGTCGATGACCTCAATGCACCGATGAACGCCTGCGTCCTGCCGACCTGGGCCCTGACCGCCGTGTGCCACGTGCCAGGCGGCGCGCATCCGTCCTACGCACACGGTTACACCGAGCGTGACAACCGCTTCTACCAGGCGTGGGACCCGATCGCCCGGGACCGTGAGACGTTTACTGCGTGGATCAACGAATACATCCACGGCACCGCCAACTTCAGTGAATTCCAGGCCAAGCTGGCCACCGCGCAGGAGGCCAAATAATGGCTTACTCCACCAATGAAATGATGACTGTCGCCGCCGCGCGCCGCCTGAAGAATGGTTCGGTGTGCTTCGTTGGCATCGGCCTGCCTTCCAAGGCCGCCAACCTGGCGCGCCTGACGTCGTCGCCGGATGTGGTGCTGATCTATGAGTCCGGCCCGATTGGCGCCAAGCCATCCGTGCTGCCGCTGTCCATCGGCGACGGCGAGCTGGCGGAAACCGCTGACACCGTGGTGCCTACCGGTGAGATTTTTCGCTACTGGCTGCAGGGCGGGCGCATTGACGTCGGCTTCCTCGGTGCGGCCCAGGTCGACCGTTTCGGCAATATCAACACCACCGTGGTCGGTGACTATCACCAGCCCAAAGTGCGCCTGCCGGGTGCCGGTGGCGCGCCGGAAATCGCCGGTTCCGCCAAGAGCGTGCTGATCATCCTCAAGCAGTCGGCGCGTTCGTTTGTCGACAAGCTGGACTTCATCACCTCGGTCGGCCACGGCGAAGGTGGCGACTCGCGTAAACGCCTGGGTCTGCCAGGCGCCGGTCCGGTAGGCATCATTACCGACCTGTGCATCATGGAGCCGGAGGAGGGCACCCACGAGTTTGTCGTCACCGCCCTGCACCCCGGCGTGACCCGTGAGCAAGTGGTGGCCGCCACTGGTTGGGCGATTCGTTTTGCCGACCAGGTGACCACCAGCGCCGAACCTACCGAGATTGAACTGACCGCCCTGCGCGACCTTGAGGCACGCACCGCTGCCGCCCACGGCCAAGCCCCCGGAGAAGCCTGATGCGCGACGTATTTATCTGTGACGCCATTCGTACCCCCATCGGCCGTTTTGGCGGCGGCTTGTCCACCGTACGCGCCGATGACCTGGCGGCACTGCCGATCAAGGCGCTGATGGAACGCAACCCATCGGTGGACTGGAACGCGGTGGACGAAGTGTTCCTCGGCTGCGCCAACCAGGCCGGCGAAGACAACCGCAACGTGGCCCGCATGGCAGCGCTGCTGGCCGGCCTGCCGGAAAGCATTCCCGGCGTCACCCTGAACCGCCTGTGTGCCTCGGGCATGGACGCGATCGGCACGGCTTTCCGCGCCATCGCCAGCGGCGAAATGGAGCTGGCGATTGCCGGTGGCGTTGAGTCGATGTCCCGCGCACCGTTTGTGATGGGCAAGGCCGATGCGGCGTTCTCGCGCAACATGAAGCTGGAAGACACCACCATCGGCTGGCGTTTTATCAACCCGTTGATGAAGGCCCAATACGGCGTCGATCCGATGCCGCAAACCGCCGACAACGTGGCCGACGACTATAAAGTCTCCCGCGCCGATCAGGACGCCTTCGCCCTGCGCAGCCAGCAACGTACTGCTGTTGCACAGGCTGCCGGCTTTTTTGCTGAAGAAATCGTGCCGGTGCGTGTCGCCCATAAAAAAGGCGAAACCCTGGTCGAGCACGACGAGCATCCACGGGCCGATACCACCCTGGAAGCCCTGACCAAACTCAAGCCGGTCAACGGCCCGGACAAGACCGTCACCGCGGGCAACGCCTCGGGTGTGAACGACGGCGCCGCAGCACTGATCCTGGCCTCCGCTGAAGCCGTCAAAAAACATGGCCTGACCGCTCGCGCTCGGGTGCTGGGCATGGCCAGCGCCGGTGTCGCGCCGCGGGTCATGGGCATCGGCCCGGTGCCGGCGGTGCGCAAACTGGTAGAACGCCTGGGCCTGGCAGTCACCGATTTTGATGTGATCGAGCTCAACGAAGCCTTCGCCAGTCAAGGCTTGGCCGTACTGCGCGAATTGGGGATTGCCGACGACGCACCGCAGGTCAACCCGAACGGTGGCGCCATTGCCCTTGGCCATCCGCTGGGCATGAGCGGCGCGCGTTTGGTACTGACTGCTCTGCATCAGTTGGAAAAAACCGGCGGCAGCAAAGGCCTGGCGACCATGTGTGTCGGTGTTGGCCAAGGCCTGGCCCTGGCGATCGAACGCGTTTGAGACCCACAAGAAGAAAGAGGATTGCTCCATGAGTGACAAGCCCGGATACCGGCGCCCGCAAGCGGGTACTCAGCCTGATTACCTGCACCCGGCCTACCAGTCGACGAACCTGCGTTCGCCGTCCAAGCCGTTGGTGTTCCTGCCCCATTCCCTGTCGGAAATCACCGGCCCGACCATCGGTGCCGAGCGGATCAACGAGAAGGACAACGACCTGACCGCCCAGCATGAAGGCGAGCCTCAGGGCGAACGCATCATCATTCACGGGCGCGTGCTGGATGAAAACGGCTTGCCCGTGCCTGGCATCCTCGTGGAAATCTGGCAGGCCAACGCCGCCGGCCGCTACAACCATAAGCGCGACCTGCACGACGCGCCGCTGGACCCGAACTTCACCGGCACCGGGCGCACCGTCACCGACGCCGACGGCTGGTACCAGTTCCAGACCATCAAGCCCGGCGCCTACCCGTGGGGCAACCACCACAATGCGTGGCGCCCGGCGCACATCCACTTCTCGCTGTTCGGCCCGAGTGTGCTGACGCGGTTGGTGACGCAGATGTATTTCCCCGGCGACCCGCTGCTGGCGTACGACCCGATCTACAACTGCGTCCCGGACACGTCCGCCAAGGAACGCCTGATCGCCAGTTTCGACTTGGAAAAAACCATTCCGCACTATGCCCTCGGCTACCGCTGGGACATCGTCCTGCGCGGCCGCGACGCCACGCCGATGGAGAAATAAGATGAGCCTCAACGCGACTACTTCCCACACCGTCGGGCCGTATTACCACATCGGCCTGACCTGGCTGAACCGTGAAGACCTCACCGTTGCCGCAACCCTCGGCGAGCGCGTGGCGATCACCGGGCAGGTGGTGGATGGCAACGGCGATGTGGTCAACGACGCCATGCTGGAAGTCTGGCAGGCCAATGCGGCCGGCAAGTACGACCATCCTGAGGATGAGCAGGACAAGCCGGTCGACCCGAACTTCGAAGGCTTTGGCCGGGTGCCGGTGGATGCCGAAGGGCGTTTTCGCTTTACCACCATCAAGCCGGGCAGTGTGCCCGGGTTGAAGGGCACGACCCAGGCGCCGCACTTGGTGGTGTTGGTGTTTGCCCGTGGGTTGGTGAAGCACCTGCTGACGCGGATTTATTTTGACGGTGAGGCGGCGAATGGCGATGACGCGCTGCTGGCGTGTGTGCCGCAGGAGCGCCGGCGCACATTGATCGCCAAGGCGGATGCGACGGGTGTGTATCAGTGGAATGTGATTTTGCAGGGCACAGACGAGGAAACGGTGTTCTTCGATTATTGAGCCGACGATCGTTCCCATGCTCCGCGTGGGAACGCCGCCTGGGACGCTCCGCGTCCCGCTATTGCAGGTGACGCAGAGCGTCACAAGATGCGTTCCCACGCAGAGCGTGGGAACGATCATCCAAAAGTCTGCTTGCGGAACATGGTTGTTGCAAAGTATGTCTAGGCTATAACCGTTCCCACTGAGTGAAAAAACATGACAACAAAAACCAGCCACTACACCGGAGAAGAACGCAGCAAAAGGATTTTTGCGATTGTCGGTGCCTCTTCCGGCAACCTCGTCGAATGGTTCGACTTCTACGTCTATGCCTTCTGCGCCATCTATTTCGCCCCGGCGTTTTTCCCGTCGGACGACCCCACCGTGCAACTGCTCAACACCGCTGGCGTGTTCGCCGCCGGCTTCCTGATGCGCCCCATCGGCGGCTGGCTGTTCGGGCGGGTTGCGGATAAACACGGTCGCAAGAATTCGATGATGATCTCGGTGCTGATGATGTGCGCCGGCTCCCTGGTCATCGCCTTTTTGCCCACCTACAAAGACATCGGCGCCTGGGCCCCGGCCTTGCTGCTGGTGGCCCGGTTGTTCCAGGGCCTGTCGGTAGGTGGCGAATACGGCACCACCGCTACCTACATGAGTGAAGTCGCCCTCAAGGGTCAGCGCGGGTTCTTCGCCTCGTTCCAGTACGTGACCCTGATCGGCGGGCAACTGCTGGCGGTGTTGGTGGTGGTGATCCTGCAACAGATCCTCACTGAAGAAGAACTGCGGGCCTGGGGCTGGCGCATTCCGTTCGTGATCGGCGCCATTGCGGCGGTGATCTCGCTGTTGCTGCGTCGTACCTTGAAAGAAACCACCAGCAAGGAAATGCGTGAAGACAAGGACGCCGGCAGCATTGCCGCGCTGTTCCGCGATCACAAGGCTGCGTTTATCACCGTGCTCGGTTACACCGCCGGCGGCTCGCTGATTTTCTACACGTTCACCACCTACATGCAGAAGTACCTGGTGAACACCGCCGGGATGCACGCCAAGACCGCCAGCTACATCATGACCGGCGCGCTGTTCTTCTACATGTGCATGCAGCCGGTGTTCGGCATGCTGGCGGACAAGATTGGCCGCCGTAACTCGATGCTGTGGTTCGGTGCCCTGGGCACGCTGTGCACCGTGCCGATTCTGCTGACTCTGAAAACCGTCAGCAGTCCGTTCCTGGCCTTTGTGTTGATCACCCTGGCCCTGGCCATCGTGAGCTTCTACACCTCCATCAGCGGCCTGGTGAAAGCCGAAATGTTCCCGCCACAAGTACGCGCACTGGGCGTGGGCCTGGCGTATGCGGTGGCGAACGCGATCTTCGGTGGTTCGGCGGAATACGTGGCCTTGGGGCTCAAGTCCATGGGCATGGAGAACACTTTCTACTGGTACGTCACGGCGATGATGGCGGTGGCGTTCCTGTTCAGCTTGCGCCTGCCCAAACAGGCGGCGTACTTGCACCACGATCTGTAACCGTTTGGCGCATGCCCATTGTCGGGTATGCGCCACCTAGGGATGTTTTATGACGATGCGCACGAGCAACCAACTGTTCGACGCCTACTTCACCGCCAACAGCATGGCCGAAGTGTTCTGCGACCAAGGGCGCTTGCAGGGCATGCTGGATTTCGAAGCGGCACTGGCCCGGGCCGAGGCTCAGGTCGGGTTGATCCCGCAAGCGGCCGTCGCGCCCATTGCCCAGGCGTGCCTGGCTTCTCTCTACGACGTGGATGCCCTCGGCGAGGCGATTGCCACGGCGGGCAATTCGGCGATTCCGTTGGTCAAGGCCCTCGGCAAGTTGATCGCCAGCGAAGATGCCGGCGCCGAACGTTATGTGCATCTGGGGGCTACCAGCCAGGATGTGATGGACACCGGCCTGGTGCTGCAACTGCGCAGCGCTGTCGAGTTGATCGAACACGATCTGGCACGGTTGGGTGACATTCTTGCCGCCCAGGCTCAGCGCTATGGGACAACTCCTCTGGCTGGCCGAACCTGGCTGCAGCATGCAACGCCGGTCACCCTGGGCATGAAAATCGCCGGCTGGCTCGGCGCAGTCACCCGCAGTCGGCAGCGCCTGAGTGAGCTCAAGCCGCGTTTGCTGGTGCTGCAATTTGGCGGTGCTTCCGGAACCCTGGCAGCCCTTGGCGAACAGGCGATGCCGGTGGCGCAAGCCTTGGCGGCCGAGTTGCAACTGGGCCTGCCGGAACAACCCTGGCACACCCAGCGCGACCGGCTGGTGGAGTTTGCTTCGGTGCTTGGCTTGATCGCCGGCAGCCTCGGCAAACTGGGCCGCGACATCAGCCTGCTGATGCAGACCGAAGCGGCAGAAGTGTTCGAACCCTCGGCCCCCGGCAAAGGTGGCTCTTCGACCATGCCCCACAAGCGCAACCCGGTGGGCGCCGCCGTGCTGATCAGCGCCGCGACCCGCGTGCCCGGCCTGGTAGCGACGATGTTCAGCGCCATGCCCCAGGAGCACGAACGCAGCCTGGGCCTGTGGCACGCCGAGTGGGAAACCTTGCCGGAAATTTGCCGGCTGGTGTCCGGTGCGTTGCATCAGGCGCTGCTGGTGAGCGAAGGCCTGGAAGTCGACCCCGGGCGCATGTCCCGGAATCTGGACCTGACCCAAGGCCTGGTATTGGCCGAAGCCGTCAGCATCGTCCTTGCCCAGCGCCTGGGCCGCGAAACCGCGCACCATCTACTGGAACAATGCTGCAAGCGCGCCGTCGCCGATGGGCGCCACCTGCGGGCGGTGCTGGGGGATGAACCGCAAGTGACTGCCGAATTGTCGGCGGCCGAACTCGACCGCCTGCTGGACCCGGCGCACTACCTGGGCCAGGCACACACCTGGGTCACCCGGGCCGTGGCCGAACATTTTGCTTTGACTGCCTGAGGAGGCTGCTGTGGGATTTGTACAACTCGCCGATGGCGAACTGAACTACCAACTCGATGGCCCCGAAGACGCACCGGTGTTGGTGCTGTCCAACTCCCTGGGCACCGACCTGCACATGTGGGACATCCAGGTCGAAGCGTTCACGAAGTACTTCCGGGTGCTGCGTTTCGACACCCGAGGCCACGGCAAATCCCTGGTCACCGAAGGCCCCTACAGCATCGAGCAGTTGGGCCGTGACGTGTTGGCGCTGCTGGATGCGCTGGAAATCGAACGCGCGCATTTCTGCGGGTTGTCCATGGGCGGTCTGATCGGCCAGTGGTTGGGCATCAATGCCGGTGAGCGTTTGCGCCGGCTGGTGGTGTGCAACACCGCAGCGAAAATTGGCACGCCCGAGATCTGGAATCCACGGATCGAGATGGTCCTGCGGGACGGTGCGGCTGCGATGGTTGCCCTGCGTGATGCGTCGATTGCCCGCTGGTTCACCGCCGACTTTGCCGAGGCTCATCCTGACCAGGCCAAGCTGATCACCGACATGCTGGCAGCGACCAATCCTCAAGGCTATGCCGCAAACTGCGCGGCCGTGCGCGATGCGGATTTCCGTGAGCAACTGTCTTCCATCAAGGTGCCGACCCTGGTGATTGCCGGCAGCGAAGACGCGGTCACGCCGCCGTCTGGTGGGCACTTTATCCAGGAGCACGTGAAGGGCGCCGAGTACGCCGAGTTCTACGCCGCGCACCTGTCCAACGTACAAGCCGGCGCGGCATTCAGCGACCGTGTGCTGGAATTTCTGTTAGCCCGCTGAGTATCGCTGAACCCTGTGGCGAGGGAGCTTGCTCCCGTTGGGCTGCGTAACGGCCCCTAAGCAGCCGCAACCCAACTATTTGTAAAACCCCGCAACGGCCTCACTGGGGCCGCTGCGCGACCCAACGGGAGCAAGCTCCCTCGCCACAGGTTATGTGCCTGTCGTCAACGTTGCATGAGGAGCTTTTTGTGGACGAGAAACAACGTTATGCCGATGGCTTGCAAGTGCGCCGTGAAGTGCTGGGCGACGCCCATGTCGACCGCAGCCTCAACGCCCTGACCGAATTCAACAGCGAGTTCCAGGAAATGATCACCCGCCACGCCTGGGGTGATATCTGGACCCGCCCGGGCCTGCCGCGGCATACCCGCAGCCTGATCACCATCGCCATGCTCATCGGCATGAACCGCAGCGAAGAGCTGAAGCTGCACCTGCGGGCCGCCGCGAGCAACGGCGTGACCCGCGCCGAGATCAAGGAAGTGCTGATGCAGAGCGCGATCTACTGCGGGATTCCGGCGGCCAATGCGACGTTTCATTTGGCTGAGTCGGTGTGGGATGAGTTGGGCGTGGAGTCCCGCTATCCGGCCTGATCGGTCTTCGGCTTGGTCTTATCGTGGTACCTGGTACGTAATGGAATACGCATTTCTTCCCGGAGCGCATTTTCTGTAAAGGGCTTTGGATTGGTCGCAGTAGGGGGGTTGCCCGATGGTCGTCAAAATCAAAAGGCTGGGCGTTCGTTGGCAGGCCGACGGCTTGGCGCTCGTCGTTGGGTTCGCCATCGGTAAATCCCTGTAGCTCGGTGCCTGTGGCGCCATTATAGGCGTGGGCCATTTCGTGATAGAGGATATTGACAGGGGTCGTTGCTTGTTCAGGTGCGAAGGAGGGGTTGTAAGTTATCTCGGCGCCTGTGGCGACGGCGCCGCGCTGATTATGCGCGATGCTCCCCCGGGCCTCTGGTACAAGCGTGTGTAGCGATTTACCCGCTGCCAGGTGCTCACGCACAGCCGTATTACTAAAAGCATAAGTCGCGCCATCGGCCATGCTTTCAACGACACGTACGGGTGAATCGTTTCGTCGCGCCATGGTGTCGGCAGCGCCTAGCATTCCCCTGCCTTGCGCAGACATTCTCAGCAGTTCCATATCCTCCTCTACGTTCTGTCTGAACTCGGGCGATCCTTCTACGAGATAGCCGCTTTTGCCTGACTCGTCAGGTATGGAGTGCACGAGAGAAGACCCTGACGTGCGATGAATCTCGTCCGTAGGCTTGGCATAAATCACAGTCTCATCGCTATCAGATCGGACAATATTTTTATCTCGTCCGGTATAAATCGTAGCGGGGCCGTGCGCGACTACCAGGTTGTCACCTTTGCCTGCGTGCATGATCGTCGGGTGTTTGCTGTCGTTGCGGGTGGTTATCATGAAGTCGTGACCGTCACCACCGTCCATGAACAGGCGGCGACCAGGCAAGCCAGCGCCAGCTTGCAGGCGATCATTTCCGTTCCCGCCTTTGAGGATGCCATTACCGGAACCTGCTATCAGCGTGTCATCCCCATCACCACCAAATGCGATGCCATTGCCGCTCCCGAGCTTGATCAGGTCATTACCTTTGCCGCCATATAGTCGGCTTGTACCCGAGCCGGCCTGGGCCAGATCGTTGCCGTCACCCAGTTCTATGCGAATGTTATTTTTGACATCCGGGGCGACCAGTACGTGGTCGTCTCCCCCTTTGGTCCTGATGCGCAAAGGCAGAGGTTCATTTTCATATTGGGGAACAAGGTTCAGTTGATAGGGCTTCCCGTTGATGGTGGCTATCAGACTGTGATCCGGACCTTTTTTGATGAGCACCTTGTCGGCGCTATCGCCCGTCTCGATGACGAGTTCATTGCCACCAGCGTTTACAGGGTTCCCGTCCTTACTGGCGTAAGTGATCTCCTGATAAATCTTCACGTTCTGGTCGTGACGCAATATGTCGGTGTTGGTGTACACCTTGTAACTTTTGTCGTCCCTATTCTGCTCCGGGGTGAGCTTGGAGTGTGCAGAGAAATAAAGGAAATCAATGGGCCTGTCGGGCCCGTAATACCACGTTGCTTTGCTCGAGATAACGATGGGAGGTTGAGGTGCTGGTGCGGTGGGCAGGGTATTCGCCGGGGATACAGGGGGTAGATTGGGCGTCGGCGTAATAGACATTGACGACATATCGGTTATCTCACTGCTGATTGATTTCCGTAGGTGGTCGTGCCTGTGTCTGAGTTCCTTATGTCGGGGTGTTTATGTGGTCAAAAATGCTACTGAGCGGGCGGCTAATGCGAGTCAGAATCCCACACCCAATTCCACACTCCCGGCAGATGCACCACTTCGTCGGCGCTCTTCACCGTGCGGGCCATGGCGGCGCGCTGCAAGGTGGCCCGGTCGGTATAGAACGGCTGCTGGGCGACCGGCACGCCGTTGATGCGCGCGCTGTCCATCAGGATTTGCAGGTATTCCTTCAAGTGCCAGGCGGTGTAGCGGTTGATGTCGTGGAAGGTCACCACCACCGGGATCACGCCGTCCACCGTCGGCAACTCACCCCGGGCGATGCGTTCGCGCAGTACTGACAGTTGGCGTATCAGGTTTTCCCGTCGGCGGGGGCTGCCATTGAACACCCAGATCACCCCATCGTTTGCACTCAGGTCTGTCAGCAGTACATGCATGCCGTGCTGCTGATAGGCGGCGAAGGTGCGCTTGTCGTAATTCCAGAACGGAGGGCGTACCAGCGTGGGCGGCTGGCCGGTGATGGATTCGAGGGTCGACGAGCCCAGGCTGAGGTAGTGTTCCAGCTCAGCGGGATTCTGCGAGCGATGGTTGCTATGCCATGGGGTCGCGGTGTGGAAGCCCAGGATATGCCCCGCCGCGTGTTCGCGTTCCATGGTCTTGCGGCCTCGCGGGTTGCCGCCGGAGCGGGGCGCCTCGGTCTGCAAAAAGAACACCGCCTTGATCCCCGGTTGTATCGGGTTGTCCGCCAGGTCCGCCATCACCGAGCGGCTGGGGTTCATGAAGCCCGAGGCGCTGGGGCCGTCATCGAAGGTCAGCAAAAAACGGATCGGCGCTTCGGTTTGCAGGCGTTGTTCGGTTTGGGGTGTCAGCGCCAGGGGCGGACCGATGCAGCCGCTTAGACTCAGGGCCAAGGCTAATGCGGCCGATACGATGGCAAAGTGTTTCATGGAGGACTCGAAAGACGTTGGCTGCTGGGGCGGGTCATCCATGACACGCGCGCACCATACAGCAAGTCTGTCGAGGCTTTACAGCAGGCTTATCGGGTAACTGACGATCAACCGGTTTTCATCAAACTCATTGTTGTTGTAATCCCTGCGCATGCTGGAATTGCGCAGGCGCACATTGAGGTTCTTCAATGTTCCGCTCTGCACAACGTAGGCCACTTCAGTTTCCCGTCCCCATTCCTTACCGTCAGTCACCGTGCCGCTGTGTACGTTACTGCCGCTGATATAGCGGTTCATCAGCGTCAGGCCCGGCACGCCAAGGGCGGCGAAGTTGTAGTCGTGGCGTACTTGCCAGGATTTTTCCTGGGCGTTGTCGTAGCTGGAGTTGTAGCTGTCGTTGGCCAGGGTGCCGCCGCTGGTGCCGTTGACGCGCATCCAGGCGCTGTTGCCGGTGAGCTTTTGCAGGCCGACGTAGAAGGTGTTGCCGCCGTATCGGGCCGAGAACAGTCCGGACCAGGTCTTGTTGTCGAGGTCGCCGGCGCGGGCGCTGCCGTCGTCCTTGCCGTAGAAGAACCCGAGGTTGGCGCCCAGGGTCCAGTCGCCTACGGGCTGGCTGTGGATCAGGTTCAGGTATTGCTGGCTGTAGATGTCCTTGAGCTGGGCGTTCCACACGCCGATCTGGGTGCGCTTGTCATTGAAGGCATATTCGCCGCCCTGGAAGTTGAAGCGGTCGGAGGTAAACGCGGTTTTCCCGAACATCGACATGTCGGTCATGCTGCTGTCGTCGCGCGGGCTGTTGGCGCGGAACTGGCCGCCGTACAGGGTCAGGCCGTCGATCTCCTTGGAGGTGATTTGCCCGCCGCGCAGGGTTTGCGGCAAGGAGCGCCCATCGTCCGAACGCAGGATCGGCAATACCGGCATCCATTCGCCGACCTTCACTTCCGTCTTCGAAATCCGCGCCTTGAACGCCACGCCCAGACGCCCGAATTCATCCGCAGGGCGGCCGTCGTGGTCCAGCGGCAACAGCTGGGTGCCACCGGTGCCGCGCCCGCCATCAAGCTTCAATGAGTACAGCCCCAGTACATCCACACCGAAACCTACGGTGCCCTGGGTAAAGCCCGACTTGGCGTCGAGAATGAAACTTTGCGTCCACTCCTGCGCGCCGCCCTGGGTTTTGGTGGGGTTGGTGTAATTGCGGTTGAAGAAGAAATTACGCAGGTTGAGGTTGGCGCTGGCGTCTTCGAGAAAGCCGTGTTCTTCAGCGACAACGGGGAGGGCAAGGCTGGCGACAGCGGTTGCCAGCAGGAGCCGGCGCGGGGCGAAAGTGCTCATGGTGTTGGACCTGTTGTTATTGGGGTTATGCAGGTGGCGGCCATGGTGCGGGGCGATGCGGGGGCGATGAAAGTGGGGGAAGGCGGGTTGTGGGCGATGATCGAACGTAAAGTGTGGGCGTAAAAAAACCGCTTCCTGTGAGGGAAGCGGTTTTTGTTTACTGCGCCACTATCAGAACAGCTTCAAGGGCGGCGCTTCTTCTTTCAACGGTTCGTTCTTCGCGGTCTGTTCGTTCCAGCCACCACCGAGGGCCTTGTACAGGTTGACCTCGCTGTTGAGCTGCGCCAGGCGGTCGGTGATCAGCGATTGCTGGGCACTGAACAGCTGGCGCTGGGCATCGAGGAACGTCAGGTTGCTGTCGACACCAATGCGGTAGCGACGCTCGGCCAGGCGGTAGTAATCCTGGTTGGCCGCGACGAAGCCACGTTGGGCGTCCAGTTGCTGCTTGTAGGTCTCGCGGGCGGCGAGGCCGTCGGAGACTTCCTGGAAGCCGGTCTGGATCGCTTTCTCGTAGTTGGCGACGTTGATCTCTTTCTGGATTTTCGAGTAATCCAGGCTGGCGCGCAGGCTACCGGCGTTGAAGATCGGGATGTTGATCTGCGGTGCAAACGACCAGGTGCCCGAACCGCCCTTGAACAGGCCGCCCAGGGTCGGGCTCGCGGTGCCGGCGCTGGCGGTCAGGCTGATGCTCGGGAAGAACGCAGCCCGTGCGGCGCCGATGTTGGCGTTGGCCGCCTTGAGGTTGTACTCGGCCTGCAGGATGTCGGGACGACGTTGCAGCAGGTCCGACGGCAGGCCGGCCGGTACTTCGCTCAGCAGGTCATCAGACAATGGCCGGCTGGCGATGTTCGCCGGCAGGCCGGTGCCCAGCAGCAGGGTCAGGCTGTTTTCGTCCTGAGCCACCTGGCGGGTATAGCGCGCCAGTGCAACCCGGGCGTTTTCCACCGAGGTACGGGCCTGGCTCAAGTCCAGGGCCGACGCCACGCCGACTTCGTTGCTGCGCGAGGTGAGCTTGTAGCTCTGTTCGAACGCACCCAGGGTGTCCTGGGTGAGCTTGAGCAGTTCCTTGTCGGCCTGCCAGGTCAGGTAGGCGTTGGCCACGCTGGCCACCAGGCTGATCTGGGTGGTGCGACGCGCTTCTTCAGTGGCGAAGTATTGTTGCAGCGCTTGTTCGCTCAGGCTACGGACGCGGCCGAACAGGTCCAGCTCATAAGAACTGATCCCGAGGCCAGCCGAGTACTGGCTGGAGATGGTCGATTCGCCGGTCTGCGACAGCTTGGCCGGGGTGCGCGAACGGCTGCCGCTGCCCGTGGCCGAGATTGCCGGGAACAGGTCGGCACGCTGGATCTGGTACTGCGCGGCATACGCGTCGATGTTCAGGGCCGCGACACGCAGGTCGCGGTTGTTCACCAGTGCAGTCTGGATCAGCTGCTGCAGGGCAGGGTCATGGAAAAACTGCTTCCAGCCTTGCTCGGCAGCGGCCTGGCCCGGCGCCTGGGCCGACGAATACGCCGGCCCCTGGGGGAACTGCGCGGCTACCGGCGCTTCAGGGCGCTGGTAGTCCGGGATCAGCGAGCAGCCACTGAGCACGAATGCCGTGACGGCTAAGGAAAGTAGCGACTTGCTCATTGGCCAGCCTCTTTAGGAGTTTGCTTGGTTTCAGTCTTTTTACGCTCGCCAGCGGAGGACACGGTTGCATAGAACAGTGGCACCCAGAAGATCGCGAGGACAGTGGCCGTGATCATACCGCCAATTACGCCGGTACCGATCGCATGCTGGCTGCCTGAACCTGCGCCCGTGGAGATCGCCAGTGGCAGTACGCCGAGCATGAACGCCATGGACGTCATGATGATCGGACGTAGACGCATACGGGAGGCCTCGATGGCCGCCTCGACGATGCCTTTACCCTGCTCGTGAAGCTCCTTGGCGAACTCCACGATCAGGATGGCGTTTTTCGCCGCCAGGCCCACCGTCACCAACAGGCCCACCTGGAAGAACACGTCGTTGGACAGTCCCCGCAGGCTGGTGGCGATCAGCGCACCGATCACACCCAGTGGTACAACCAGAATCACCGCAATCGGGATCGACCAGCTTTCGTACAGTGCCGCGAGGCACAAGAACACCACCAGCAGCGACAAAGCGTACAGCGCAGGTGCCTGGGAGCCGGACAGACGTTCTTCGTACGACAGACCGGTCCAGGAGTAACCAACGCCAGTCGGCAGGTCTTTGGCAATGCGCTCGACTTCCGCCATCGCATCACCGGTACTGTAGCCAGGTGCCGGGGTACCGAGGATTTCCATCGCTGCTACACCGTTGTAGCGCGAGAGTTTCGGCGAACCGAAGATCCACTTGCCCGAGGAAATGGCCGACAGTGGCACCATCTTCCCGGAGGTGCTGCGCACGTACCATTTGTCCAGGTCTTCCGGAGACATACGGCTGGCGGCGTCACCTTGTACATACACCTTCTTCACACGACCGCGGTCGATGAAGTCGTTGACGTAGCTGCCACCCAAGGCAATCGCCAGGGTTTGCTGGATGTCCGCCAGGCTGATGCCCTGGGCACTGGCTTTCTCGTCGTCAACGGTCAGCTCGTACTGCGGCTCATCGTTCACGCCGTTGGGGCGCACGCCCGCCAGGACCTTGCTTTGTGCTGCCGCACCGAGGAACTGGTTCCGTGCAGCCATCAGCTTGTCGTGGCCGACACCGCCCTGGTCTTGCAGGAACACGTCGAAGCCGGTGGCGTTACCCAACTCCAGAACCGACGGCGGCACGATGGCAAATACCATGGCGTCCTTGAAGGCCCCGAAGAAGTAACCCTGGGCACGCTTGGCCACTTCGAATACCGACATGGACGCATCACGCTCGTCCCACGGCTTGAGCATCACGAACGCGAGGCCCGAACTCTGGCCGCGGCCGGCGAAGTTGAAACCGTTGACGGTAAACACCGACTTCACGGCCTTGCCTTCGCCTGGCTCGCCTTCCTTGTCATGCAGCAGGAAGGCACGCATGTCGTCGATGACTTTCTGCGTACGTTCCGCCGAAGAACCGACCGGCGTCTGCACCTGGGCAAAGATCACACCCTGGTCTTCCTCGGGCAGGAACGCGCTTGGAATCCGGGTGAACATCCAGATCATGCCGGCGAGGATCAGCGCATAGACCAGGAACGCCGGGATCTTGTGCTTGATCATCGCGCCTACGCCGCGCTCGTACTTCAGTACGCCGCTGTCGAAGGTGCGGTTGAACCAGCCGAAAAAGCCGCGCTTGGGTTGGCCGTGCTTCTCGGGGTCGATCGGCTTGAGCATGGTGGCGCACAGGGCCGGGGTGAAGATCAGGGCTACCAGCACCGACAACGCCATCGCCGAAACAATGGTGATGGAGAACTGCCGGTAGATCACACCGGTGGAACCACCGAAGAACGCCATCGGCAACAGTACTGCCGACAGTACCAGCGCAATACCTACCAGGGCGCCCTGGATCTGACCCATGGATTTGATCGTCGCCTCTTTCGGCGACAGGTGCTCCTCGGCCATTACCCGTTCGACGTTTTCCACGACGACGATGGCGTCATCCACCAGCAAGCCGATGGCCAGGATCATGCCGAACATGGTCAGGGTGTTGATGGTGAAACCGAACGCCGCGAGGATCCCGAAGGTACCCAGCAACACCACCGGTACCGTCATGGTGGTGATGATGGTGGCGCGGAAGTTCTGCAGGAACAGGAACATCACCAGGAACACCAGCACGATCGCTTCGACCAGGGTGTCAACGACACCGGAGATCGATTCGGTCACTACCGGCGTGGTGTCATACGGCACCACAGCCTTCATGCCAGGCGGGAAAAACGGTTCGAGGGACGCCACGGTGGCGCGAATGGCCTTGCCGGTATCCAGTGCGTTTGCACCGGCGGCGAGCTTGATGGCCATACCGGACGCCGGCTTGCCATTGAACTGCGCACTGATGCTGTAGTTCTGGCCGCCCAGTTCGATCCGCGCAACATCGCGCAGGCGAACCTGCGAGCCGTCGGTGTTGACCTTCATCAGAATCTTGCCGAACTCGTCAGCCGATTGCAGACGTGTCTTGCCGATGATGGTGGCGTTCAGCTGGGTGCCGGGCAGGGCAGGCAGACCGCCCAATTGGCCGGTGGCTACCTGGACGTTCTGGGCCGAGATGGCGTTGCTGACATCCACGGGCGTCAGTTGGAAATTGTTCAGCTTGGCCGGGTCGAGCCAGATACGCATGGCGTACTGGGAACCGAACACCTGGAAGTCACCCACACCGGCGGTCCGGGAAATCGGGTCCTGGATGTTGGAAACGATGTAGTTGGAAAGGTCATCCTTGGTCATGCTGCCGTCTTCCGACACCAGACCGATCACCATCAGGAAGTTCTTCACCGACTTGGTAACCCGGATACCTTGCTGCTGTACTTCTTGTGGCAGCAGCGGGGTCGCCAGGTTGAGCTTGTTCTGTACCTGAACCTGGGCGATGTCCGGGTTGGTGCCCTGGTTGAAGGTGGCGGTGATGGTCATGCTGCCGTCGGAGTTACTGTCCGAGGCCACATAGCGCAGGTTGTCGATACCGTTGAGCTGCTGCTCGATGACCTGCACCACGGTGTCCTGCACGGTTTGTGCGGACGCGCCCGGGTAGGTCACCTGGATATCAATGGCGGTTGGCGCAATGGCCGGGTACTGGTTGATGGGCAACTTCAGGATCGACAGTGCCCCGACCAGCATGATCACCAGGGCAATTACCCAGGCGAAAATGGGACGGTCGATAAAAAATTTCGACATGGATTACTCCCCTTTACCAGCATCGGCAGCAGGCGCTGCAGCAGTGCCGGCGGGTTTAGCGTTGTCAGCGTCCTTGACCTTGACTTCGATGCCCGGCTTGATGAATTGCAGGCCTTCGGTGATCACGCGGTCACCAGCGTCCAGGCCTTTTTCCACCAGCCAGTAGGCGCCGGAAGTGCGGTTGGCCACCAGGACACGTTGCTCGACCTTGTTGTCCTTGTTCACGATCAGCGCCGTCGGTATACCCTTGAGGTCACGGGTGACCCCTTGTTGCGGAGCCAGGATGGCTTTGCTGTTTACGCCGGCTTGCAGCTGGGCGTGTACGAACATGCCTGGCAGCAGGGTGTGATCCGGGTTCGGGAATACGGCACGCAGGGTCACGGAACCGGTGGTCTGGTCGACCGAGACTTCGGAGAACTCCAGCTTGCCGTCCAGCTTGTAGTCGCTGCCGTCTTCCAGGGTCAGCTTGACCTTGGCTGCGTTTTCGCCGGCTTTTTCCAGCTGGCCGCTTTCCAGGTCGCGACGCAGTTTCAGCATTTCGGCGGAGGACTGCGTGACGTCGACGTAGATCGGGTCCAGTTGCTGGATCACGGCCATGGCGTCGGCCTGGCCGTTGCTGACCAGTGCGCCTTCAGTGACCGAAGAACGGCCGATACGCCCGGAGATCGGGGCAAAGACCTTGGTGTAGCGCACGTTGATCTGGGCCGTTTGCAGATTGGCTTCAGAAGTCATGCGGTTGGACACCGCAGTGTCGTATTCCTGACGGCTGACGGCTTGCTCGTCGACCAGTTGCTTGTAACGATCGGCAATCGACTTGGTCTGGGCGAGGTTAGCCTGGGCGCTTTTCAGGGAAGCGTCATACACCGACGGATCGATCTGATAGAGCTGCTGGCCTTCCTTGACGTCGGCCCCTTCCTTGAACAGACGCTTGAGAATGATGCCGTTGACCTGAGGGCGAACCTCGGCAATGCGATAGGCCGTGGTGCGGCCTGGCAGCTCGGATGTCAGGGTAAAGGCTTGAGGTTGAATAGTGACCACGCCGACCTGAGGGGTTTGAGCGGGCGGAGCCGCTTCTTCCTTTTTACATCCGCTGAGCAGCGATGCCAGGGCGACGGCAGTAACCAGGGCGGTAACAGCTGGCTTAAGTTGCATGAAGATCCTCGGGTCAGGCGCGCAGGGTGCGCACAAGAAGTGTGGAAGGGTAAAAAACAGGCACTGAGTAGATAAGTAGCTTGCTACGCAATATACTTACGTTCATGGTTGTTTGTAAACTCTTGACAGGCTTCGCGGAATGTTGACAAAGCACTGCCCAAAGCCTCGATTCTAGTACGTTCGGCGCCCATGAAGGCGTCGTCCCACAATTATTCAGATGATGGTTACCGGCTCCTGAATTGCCGTTACCTATCAACCCAGGATTCCTGATTGAGGTTTTACTGCCATGGTTCGTCGTACCAAAGAGGAAGCTCAGGAAACGCGCAGCCAGATTCTTGAAGCGGCCGAGCAAGCCTTTTACGAGCGCGGGGTTGCGCGTACCACACTGGCGGATATCGCCACTCTGGCAGGCGTGACGCGCGGTGCCATCTACTGGCATTTCAGCAACAAGGCCGACCTGGTGCAGGCGATGCTCGACACGCTGCACGAGCCGCTGGATGAATTGGCCAGGGCCAGTGAGAGCGAGGACGAGGTTGATCCGCTGGGTTGCATGCGCAAGCTGCTGATTCATCTGTTCCATCAAGTGGCCCTGGACCCGAAGACCCGGCGCATCAATGAGATTTTGTTTCATAAGTGCGAATTCACCGATGAAATGTGTGATCTGCGCCGTCAGCGGCAGACCGCCAGCCTTGAATGCAACCTGCGCATCGGGCTGACCCTGCGTAACGCGGTCCATCGCGGGCAGCTTCCGGAGAATCTCGACACCGTACGTGCGGCGGTGTGCATGCACGCCTATATCGACGGAATTCTCGGCCAATGGCTGCTGGTACCCGACAGTTTTCAGTTGGCCCAGGACGCAGAGCGGTGGGTTGATATCGCGTTGGACATGCTGCGCTTGAGCCCTGGCCTGCGCAATTAAGACAAAATGCGTAATTGCGACCAGTTGTGTCAACAATAAAGACCAAGGGAGGTCAACCAGACTTTTCCCTGATTTTGTGGGGTGACTTTATATACGGGCTGGCGGGTGGTTGATAGGTAGTTTGCTAAGTATTTTGTAGCAATATTGTTGCAAGGCTGTGAAGGAATGTTACCCGCGCCATCTGTAGGAGCGAGCTGGCTCGCGAAGATTGTCAACGATAACGCAGGCATTCTGGATTAACGCTTCACCTGGGCGTTTTTCGCGAGCCAGCTCGCTCCTACAGGGAATGTTTCCCGCCGCCCATAAAAAAGCCCCGGCTCTCGCAAGCCGGGGCTTTTTCGTTTCAGAAGATCAGAGTGCCAGGGTTGGATAGTCGATGTAGCCGACCGGGCCCTTGGCGTAGAACGTCTCTGGGTGTGCTTCGTTCAGCGGCGCATCGGCCTTCAGGCGAGCGGGCAGGTCCGGGTTGGCGATGAACGGCACGCCGAATGCCACGGCATCCGCCTTGCCCGAGGCGAGCCAGGCGTTGGCGCTGTCCTTGGTGAAGCGTTCGTTGGCGATGTACGGGCCGCCGAAAGCTGCTTTCAGTTGTGGGCCGAGGCTGTCGCCTGCTTCCTTTTCACGGGAGCAGATGAACGCGATGCCACGTTTGCCCAGCTCTTTGGCGACGTAGGTGAAGGTTTCCGACAGGTTGGCATCGCCCATGTCGTGTGCGTCGGCACGCGGTGCCAGGTGCACACCGACACGACCGGCGCCCCAGACTTCAATCACGGCGTCAGTGACTTCGAGCAGCAAGCGTGCACGGTTTTCCAGGGAGCCACCGTAGTTGTCGGTACGCTGGTTGGTGCTGCTTTGCAGGAACTGGTCGAGCAGGTAGCCGTTCGCACCGTGGACTTCCACGCCGTCAAAGCCGGCGGCTTTGGCATTCTCTGCACCTACGCGGTAAGCGTCGACGATGTCGGCAATTTCAGCGATTTCCAGGGCGCGCGGGGTAGGGTAGTCGGCCAGCGGACGCACCAGGCTGACGTGGCCCTTGGCCGCGATGGCGCTTGGGGCAACCGGTGCTTCGCCGTCCAGGTACGACTCGTGGGAGATCCGGCCCACGTGCCACAGTTGCAGGAAGATCTTGCCGCCCGCGCCGTGTACGGCCTTGGTTACATTGGCCCAGCCGCGCACCTGGTCGTTGGACCAGATGCCTGGGGTGTCCGGGTACCCCACGCCCATTGGCGTGACGGAAGTGGCTTCGCTGAGGATCAGACCGGCGGAAGCGCGTTGTACGTAGTATTCAGCCATCAGCGCATTGGGTACGCGACCGGCATCGGCACGGCAGCGGGTCAGCGGCGCCATGATGATACGGTTCGACAGTTCCAGGTCGCCCAGTTTGATCGGATCGAAAATAGTCGTCATGGGATAACACCCTTCTCTTTAGTTGATCAGTTAGTCGCGGGGGCCAGGTCGGCATCGCCGGTCTGACGGAAAGTAATCAGGGTCACCAGCAGCGCGAGCACCGCCAGTGCCGCAGCAGCCAGGGGCACGCTGGTCAGGCCGAAACCATGGGCAATCACGCTGCCGCCCACCCAGGCGCCGAGGGCGTTGCCGATGTTGAAGGCGCCGATGTTCAAGGTGGAGACCAGGTTCGGCGCCGCTTTACCGAAGGTCACCACGTTGATTTGCAGCGCCGGTACGGCGGCAAACGAGGCGGTGGCCCAGAGGAACAGGGTAATTTCAGTCGGGATTACGGCGACGCTGGTCCAGGTCAGTACCGTGGACACCACCGCCATGCTGATGAACACACCGATCAAGGTGGCGGCCAGGCGCTTGTCTGCCAGCTTGCCGCCGATGATGTTGCCGACGGTCAGGCCCAGGCCGATCAGCAGCAGGGTCCAGGTCACGCCTTTGGGCGAGACGCCAGTGACATCCCCCAGCAGCGGCGCGACGTAGGTGAAGAGGGTGAACATCGAGGCGGCGAATAACGCGGTCATGCTCAGCGACAGCCAGATCCCGGCACCTTTGAGCGCTCTCAGTTCGTCGCGCATGTCGAGTTTTTCCTCGTCACGCTTGGCTGGCAGAAAGCGGATCAGGCCGATCAGGGCGATCACCCCAATCACCGTCACGGCCCAGAAGGTCGAGCGCCAGCCGGCTTCCTGACCCAGCGCGGTGCCCAGCGGCACGCCGAGCACGTTGGCCAGGGTCAGGCCGGTGAACATCAGCGCCACGGCCGAAGCACGCTTGTTGGCCGGCACCAGGTTGGCGGCGACCACCGAACCGATACCAAAGAAGGCACCGTGGCACAGCGCGGTGACCACACGGGCAAACATCAGCACGTTGTAGTCGCTGGCCAGGGCGCAGAGCAGGTTGCCGACGATGAAGATGCCCATCAACGCTACCAGGGCGGCCTTGCGCGGCAGCTTGGCGGTGGCCAGTGCCATGAACGGCGCACCGATGGCCACGCCCAGGGCGTAACCGGTCACCAGCCAGCCGGCGCCGGGAATCGATACACCGAGGTCGGCCGCCACATCGGGCAACAGGCCCATGATGACGAACTCGGTGGTACCGATGGCGAAGGCGCTTAAGGCCAGGATGAGTAGCGAGAGAGGCATGGGTGGGTCCTTGTTACAGCGGTGCGCTGAGTTCTTCGGTGAGCGCTTTGAGGAAGGCTTGGATCACGTCCTCATTGCGTTTGAAAAAGTGCCATTGGCCGGCCTTCTGGCTGCTGATCAGCCCCGCCCGTTGCAGGTTCGCCAGGTGCGCCGAAACGGTGGACTGGGACAGTCCGCAGCGTTGGTCGATCTGCCCGGCGCAAATGCCGTATTCGTGGTTGTGCAACTGCTCGGGGAATTGCACTTTCGGGTCTTTCAGCCAGTTGAGGATGTCTCGCCGTACTGGGTGCGCCAGGGCTTTTATTATTTCGTCGAGGTCGATGGACATGGCAGTGATGCTCAAGTTTGTAAAACGTTATATCGCGATGAGGCGAACTTTAAATCGTTATATCCCGATACACCAATATGATTTTGGTCTTAAGCCAGACTGAATCGGTATATCGGGTTATAACGATACGTTGACGGCAGTGCTAAACTGCGCGCCATGAATTATCTCGCACATCTGCACCTTGGCGGCCAACTTCCTGCTCAATTGCTCGGCAGCCTGTATGGCGACTTTGTTAAAGGTCGCCTGCAAGGCCAGTTCAGCCCGCAAATCGAGTCGGCGATTCAGTTGCACCGCTCAATTGATCGCTACACCGACAGCCATCCACTGATAGGGGAGGCGCTGTCGCGCTTCACACTGACCCGACGCCGCTACGCCGGGATCGTCCTCGATGTGTTTTTCGACCACTGCCTGGCGCGGGACTGGGCGTTGTACGCCGATCAGCCACTGGAGCGTTTTACCTCCCGGGTTTACCGGGTGCTCGCCGAAGAGCCGGCGCTGCCGGGGCGGCTTGCGCAGATTGCGCCGTACATGGCGGCGGATGACTGGCTGGGTTCGTATCGGGAATTTGCGGTGATGGAGCAGGTACTGCGGGGAATCGGCCGGCGCCTGACACGGCCCGAAGAACTGGGCCATGCCATGCAGGAATTGCGAGCGCTGTATGAGCCATTGAGCGAGGACTTCCGGGTGTTTTACCCGATCTTGCAGACATTCTGTAGGAGCGAGCTTGCTCGCGAAGATCGTTAACGATAACGCAGTGCTCCCGGTCGCCCGTGTCGCCTATTAGCTTTTCGCGAGCAAGCTCGCTCCTACAGGGTATGCGTTCAGGCCGCGGCCAGGGTTCCGGCTCGGCGCGGTTCTGCCGGCTGCACCACTTCACCAAACAACGCCTTCTGCACCGCCTGCTGCGCCTGGAACGCCAGCGCCGCACGTTCCTGCCCGGCGCAGGCAATCGGCTTGAGCAGATGAATTTCCACATCGCCCTGGTCATTGCCAAACAACCGCATCAGGTGCGAGAGCAAATCATCATCGCCAATGAACGGTGCCAGCGGGTCGATTTTGCCGTCGCGCAGATAACGAATCGCCACCGGTTGCAACGACACGTCGGCATCAATCGCACTGGCCAGTAACCGCCCGTGGAACGTACGCAGAGTGCGGCCATCGGTGGTAGTGCCTTCAGGGAACATCAACAGCGGGTGTTTGTGTTCCAGGTGACGCGTCATCTGTTTGCGGATCAACTGGCTGTCACCTGAACCACGACGGATAAACAGGCTGCCGGCCTTGGCTGCCAACCAGCCCGCCACCGGCCAGGTGCGTACCTCGGCCTTGGACAGGAACGACATCGGCGCCACCATTCCCAGCAGTGGAATGTCGGTCCACGACACATGGTTGCTGACCCACAGCATGGACTGCTGCGGCAACTCACCGTGAACGGTTACGCGAAAGGGCAAGGCGTTGGTCAACCGCGCCATGAAAAACCGCGACCAGCGTTGCCGGCGCACCATCGAGTTGGCCACCCCCAAACGCTCAAATACGCCAAACACACTGGCCATGGTCAAACCCAGGGCCACCACCACCAGCACGCGGGCAATTCGCCCGTACACCCGAAGGCGGCTCATCACATGGCCGCCTTGAAGTGGCGGGCATAACGCGGGCACAGCTCGTCGCGTTTGAGCAGGATGAACACGTCGGCCACCTGGAAGTCTTCGTCCCAGCACGGTTCGCCGCAAATCTTCGCGCCCAGGCGCATGTAGGCCTTGAGCAGGGGCGGCATTTCGGCGATGACGTTGGAAGGCAGGTCCAGCGCTGGCAGTGGCTTTTTCGGCTCGGCCCGCAGGTGTTCGTTGCACAGGTAGCGTTCGCGCAGGCGCTGCATGATCGCGTGGGCCTGGATGCCGCCGTCGTGCATCGGGATGCTCGCGCAGCCCATCAGGTAGCTGTAGCCGCCCTGGTTGAGCACCTCGGCCAACTCGCCCCACAACACCGCGATGGTGCCGCCGTTGCGGTAGGCGGGGTCGACGCAGGTGCGGCCGATTTCCAGGATCGGGCCTTTGAGGTGCAGCAGGCCGTGGAGGCTGAATTCTTCTTCACTGTAGAAGCGGCCCAGGGTGCTGGCGGCCTGGTGGTCGAGCAAACGGGTGGTGGCGACGAGTCGACCGCTGTTCAAATCCCGCACGCCGATGTGGCTGCAGTGAACATCATAGTCATCCATGTCCAGGCCCAGTTCAGCGCCTTTCAGCTTGGCGTGGAATTCGCCGCTGAACACGTTGAAGCGCAGGGCTTGGGCTTCCTGCAAAGCCTGAGCGCCGATCAGGCGTTCGGCTTGCAGGCGGCGTTCATTGCCGGTGTCGCTGATGCGGGCGATCTGAGTCATGGCGAGTCTCCGAGTGCCGGCCATGGTTGCGGCCGGTCGACTTGTTTGTGCCATGTCAGGCTATGTAGGGCCGGTGTCATCTCCATGAAGTTACGGTGACGCTTAGATGACAGGGGGCTTGGGCTGGTTTGGGATTTTTGTGTACATATCCGTTGCTGCGGTAACGGCGGCTTAGGGTTCCGCTCTTACAGCGGGTCACTTTTTTACAAACGCCTAAAAAAGTAACCAAAAAACGCTTTGCCCCACCACTCGGTGCCTCGCCCAGGCTCGGCATGCCCGCACTCCGGCCCGATTCCGCGGGCCGCCGCGACGGGCCATCCATGGCCCGGCGCGGCTAAATCGGCTTCCCTGCCGATTTACCCGCTCCACCGTGCCTACTTGCGGCCATCGTGGTTAACGGGGCCCGCAGATCAAGATCAAAAGCAGATCAAGATCAAAAGCACGCAGCCTCGCTGGCGCTCGACAGCTGCTACGGGCGGGGTGGCTCTGCTTTTCTGTGGGAGCGGGCTTGCTCGCGAAAAACCTGAGAGCGCCGCGTTCATCCAGAATGCCCGCGTCTTCGTTAACGACCTTCGCGAGCAAGCCCGCTCCCACATTTGGACCGTGCCCGCTTTAGCTTTTGATCCGGCTTTTAACACTCAAGCCGGCCGGGAGGCCGCTGTGCTGTTGATCTGCTTTTGATCTTGATCTTAGGCGCCCCGTTAAACCACGCTGGCCGAACGCAGGCTTTGGAGCGTGGGTAACCTGGCAGGACGCCAGGTTAGCCGTCCTGGGCCAGGGATGGCCCATGACGGCGGCCCACGGTCCAAAGCCGGAGTGAGGGCACACCGAGCCTAAGCGAGGTGCCGAGTGGTGGGGCAAGAGCGTTTTGCTTACTTTTGCGCTGTTCAAAAGTGAGCCGCTGTAAGAGCGGAACCCTAAGCCGCCGTTACCTAAATAACGGATATGTACTCCCCCCAAGGGCCCCGTAACAAAACCGTCATCCCCCTGGGCTAGCCTCGCGGGCTCGAATGCCCTGAGTCTCAAAGTCCATGTTCAAAGGCCTGCTCTACGCCGCGCTGCTGTTCACCCTGACAGCCCAAGCCGAAACCTGGCCGGAGAAGGATTGGTCCCAAGGCCTGCCCATAAACGGCCCGGCCGCCAAGGCCCTGGATGACTACGCCTTCCCACCCCGCGACGACACCACCCGCAAAGGCATCCGCACCGACGCCTTGCTGATCATCCGCGACGGCCAGATCATCTACGAACGCTACGCCGCCCCCACCACCGCCAACACTCCGCACCTCACCTGGTCCATCAGCAAAAGCCTGATGGCCACCGTACTCGGCGTGGCATTCGGCGAAAACCGCTTCAAACTCACCGACCCCGCCGCTCGCTTTTACCCACCCATGAAACAACACCCGAGCGTAACCATGGCCGACCTCCTGCACTGGGCCTCAGGCCTCGACTGGCAGGAAGACTACGAATTCGCTCCATTGAAATCCTCGGTGGTCGCAATGCTCTACACCCGCGGCCGCCACGACATGGCCGAATTCACCGCCGACACCACCACCGTCAGCCCCCCCGGCCAGGCCTTCCGCTATTCCAGCGGCGACAGCAATATCTTGTCCGCCACCCTCAAAGGCATGCTCGGCCACAAGGCCTACATCGACTACCCATGGACCGCCCTGTTCCAGCCGCTGGGCATCCGCAACGCCACCTGGGAAAGCGACGCCGACGAAACCTTCGTCGCCTCTTCATATGCCTACCTCACCGCCCGCGACCTGGCACGCGTCGGCCTGCTGATGCAGCGCGATGGCCGCTGGGGCGATCGCCAGTTACTGCCCAAGGAGTGGGTCACGTTCAACCGCCAACCCTTCGACCACTACAAACCCGGCCAGGACGAAGCCGTCCCCGGCGGGCAATGGTGGCTCAACCGCGAAGTGCAAGGCGCCGCCAAACCCTGGCCAGACGCGCCCGCCGACACCTTCGCCGCCCTTGGCCATTGGGGCCAGGCGCTCTACGTGATGCCCGATGAGCACCTGGTGATCGTGCGCTACGGTGATGACCGCGACGGCAGCTATCGCCACAACGAACTCCTCAAACGCGTCCTTGCGGCGGTGCAACCATGATCCGCCGTCATCCCTTCATCAGCCTGTTGATCCTGCTGCTGCTCGTGTTGCTCGGCTGGGTCTGGCACGAGCGGGTCAACCTGCAAGCCTTCCCCGACATCATCGCCGCCTACACCGCCAAGGAGTACTGCTCCTGTCGGTATGTGGAAGGCAATCCCGCTGATTATTGCCTGGGTTATGTGAAGCAATACGTGCCCACCAGCGCCTTCGCCGACAACCCGGAAAAACACCGGGTGACCGCCAGCGGCCTGGGCCGTACCCACAGTGCCCAATGGCTGGGCCAACGCGAGGGCTGCCGACTCACACCCTAATGCAGTCACACCGAACCTGTGGCGAGGGAGCTTGCTCCCTCGCCACAGGTGGGGCTGAGGTTCCACAGGGTGGAACCACCTTTGATTGTCCTCCTGCGCACATCGCGGTTATCTGGCGGTGTGCAACGAAAAAGAACGGGAACACCCGCCTGCGAGGAGAATCACCATGAGCCCACACCAGCACATCCTGGATTGGCTGAGCGATGTCGCCAGCGACCTGCACGCCGTGCGTCAGGACATTCACGCCCACCCCGAACTGGGCTTTGAAGAAAACCGCACTTCCGCCCTCGTGGCGCTATCTCTGCGAAGCTGGGGCTATGAAGTCCACACCGGCATCGGCCAGACCGGCGTGGTCGGTGTGCTGCGCAATGGCAGCGGCGCGCGCAAGCTGGGGATTCGTGCCGACATGGACGCCTTGCCGATCATCGAAAACACCGGTGCCAGCTACAGCAGCCAACACGCCGGTTGCATGCACGCCTGTGGCCACGACGGCCACACCACCATGCTGCTGGGCGCCGCCCGTTACCTGGCCGCGACCCGGCAGTTCGACGGCACCCTGAACCTGATTTTCCAGCCCGCCGAAGAAGGCCAGGGCGGCGCCGAAGCCATGCTCGCCGACGGCTTGCTGGAGCGTTTTCCCTGCGACGCACTCTTCGGCATGCACAACATGCCGGGCTTGCCCGCCGGCCATCTGGGCCTGCGGGTCGGGCCGATGATGGCCTCCCAGGACCTGCTCACCGTGACCCTCGAAGGTGTCGGCGGCCACGGTTCCATGCCGCACCTGACGGTGGACCCGCTGGTGGCCGCCGCGAGTATGGTCATGGCGCTGCAGACCGTGGTGGCGCGCAATATCAATGCCCAGGAAGCCGCCGTGGTGACTGTCGGTGCGTTGCAAGCGGGCCAGGCGGCCAACGTGATTCCCCAACAAGCACTGTTGCGTCTGAGCCTGCGTGCCCTGGATGCGAACGTGCGTGAGCTGATGCTGGAGCGGGTCAAGGCGATCATCCTGACCCAGGCCGCGAGTTTCGGCTGCACCGCGCAGATCGAACATCGGCCGGCCTATCCGGTGCTGGTCAACCATCCCGAAGAAACCGAATTCGCTCGCCAGGTCGGCGTCGCCCTGCTCGGTGAAGATGCCGTCGATGGCAACACCACCAAGCTGATGGGCAGCGAAGACTTCGCCTGGATGCTGCAACGCTGCCCCGGCAGCTACCTGTTTATCGGCAACGGCATCTCGCGGCCGATGGTCCACAACCCCGCCTATGACTTCAACGACGACATCCTGTTGACCGGCGCCGCCTACTGGGGCGCGCTGGCCGAGAGCTGGCTCAAGCCCGCCTGACGACCTCTTTTTTCTGCCGCTGGACCCTTTCCCAACAGGTTGAATGGAGTGTTCCTCATGCAGACTTCAAAGCAGGGCGTTTCGCGCACCCGCCAGGTAGTGGCGGCGGTGATCGGTAATGCGCTGGAATGGTATGACTTCATCGTGTACGGCTTTCTTGCCAGCATCATCGCCCGGCAGTTTTTCCCGTCGGAGGATGAATACGCCTCGCTGCTGATGGCCCTGGCCACATTTGGCGTCGGCTTCTTCATGCGCCCGGTGGGCGGGATTCTGCTGGGCATGTATTCGGACCGCAAAGGCCGCAAGGCTGCGATGCAACTGATCATCCGGCTGATGACCATCTCCATCGCCCTGATCGCTTTCGCCCCGAGCTACGCCGCGATCGGCATGGGCGCGCCGATGTTGATCGTGGTCGCCCGCATGCTTCAGGGCTTTGCCACCGGCGGCGAATACGCCAGTGCCACGGCGTTCCTGGTGGAAAGCGCGCCGGCCCATCGCAAGGGGTTGTACGGTTCGTGGCAGTTGGTGGGGCAGTGCCTGGCGGTGTTCGGCGGCGCGGCCATGGTGGCGTTGGTCACGCACTTCTTCGAGCCGCACACCCTTGAAGTATGGGGCTGGCGTCTGCCGTTCATCTTCGGTTTGCTGATCGGCCCGGTGGGTTTGTGGATCCGTCGGCACATGGAAGACCCCGAGGAATTTATCGAGGCGCGCAAACAGGCCAAGGGCGCGGCACCGAGCTTGATGGACGTCATCCGCGATCACCGCCGCAGCATCCTCGTGTCGATGGGCCTGGCCTGCGGGGCAACGGTGTCGTTCTACGTGGTGCTGGTGAATATGCCGACCTTCGCCCACAAAAACCTCGGCCTGCCGCTGGACCAGGTGCTGATGGTGCAGATGTTCGCGGTGGCGCTGATGACAGTGGTGATTCCGCTGTCCGGCCTGTTGTCGGATCGGCTGGGTCGGCGTCCGGTATTGATGGCGTTCACCCTGGCGTTTTTCTTGATGGTGTACCCGCTGTATGTGTGGGTCGCGGCGGCGCCATCCATCGAGCGCTTGCTGGTGATGCAGGTGATGTTGTGCACGGCCATCGGCGGCTTTTTCGGCCCGGCACCGACGGCCCTGGCCGAGCAGTTTCCCATCGAAGTACGCTCCACGGGTGTGTCGGTGGCCTACAACGTGGCGGTGATGGTATTCGGGGGCTTTGCGCCGTTGATCGTCACCTGGCTGAGCAAGGTGCTGGGCACGCCGGTAGCCCCGGCATTTTATGTGCTGTTTGCTTGCGTCCTGACGCTGCTGGGCACTTACTGCATGCATGAGGCGCCACGGGCGAAACGACCGGCGCCGTTTTCCAGCGAGGTGAAACCTTGAGTATTGTTGAACTGGATGCCATCGAACTGTCACGGGCGATCCACGCGCGGCAGGTGTCTTGCCATGAGGTGATGCAGGCGTATCTGGCCCAGGTCGAGCGCTTCAATCCGACGGTGAATGCGCTGGTCTCGCTGCGCTCCCATGAGGAGGTGCTGGCCGAAGCGGCGCAGCGTGATCGCGAGTTGGACCAAGGCCAATCCCGTGGCTGGATGCACGGCATGCCCCAGGCGATCAAGGACCTGGCGGCCACCCAGGGCCTGCGCACCACCCTCGGTTCGCCGCTGTTTGCCGAGCACATTCCTCAAGAAGATGCGCTCAGCGTGGCGCGGGTGCGGGCCAGTGGCGCGGTCATCATCGGCAAGACCAACGTACCGGAATTCGGCCTGGGCTCGCAGACCTACAACAGCGTGTTCGGCACCACCGGCAATGCCTATGACCCGCGCCTCGTGGCCGGTGGCAGCAGCGGCGGCGCGGCAGTGGCGCTGGCGTTGCGCATGCTTCCGGTGGCCGATGGCAGCGACATGATGGGCTCGCTGCGAAACCCGGCGGCGTTCAATAACGTATTTGGCCTGCGTCCGTCCCAGGGCCGGGTGCCTCACGGGCCGGCGCCGGAGCTGTTCGTCCAGCAATTGGCCACGGAAGGCCCGATGGGTCGCAGCGTGGCGGATGTGGCGCAGTTGCTGAGTGTGCAGGCGGGGTACGACCCTCGGGTGCCGCTGTCGCTCAAGGAGGATCCGGCGGCGTTGGGTGAGCCGTTGCAGCGCGACTTCAAGGGCGCACGCCTGGGCTGGCTCGGGGATTACAACGGTTATCTGCCGATGGAAGATGGCGTGATGAGCCTGTGCGAATCGGCCCTCAAGGACTTCGCCGCGTTGGGTTGCGAAGTCGAGTACTGCCAACCGGATTTCTCCCTGGAGCGCCTGTGGCAGACCTGGCTGGTACACCGCCATTGGCTGATCCAGGGCTCCCTCGGCGCGGCCTACGCTGACCCGCAAAAACGTTCACTGCTAAAGCCCGAGGCGCAATGGGAAGTGCAGGGCGGATTGCAGCTGAGTGCGGCGGACGTTTACCAGGCTTCAGTCAGCCGCAGCGACTGGTACCGCGCCCTCGGCAAGCTGTTCGAACGTTACGATTTCCTGTTGCTGCCCACCGCCCAAGTGTTCCCTTTCGATGCACAACAGCCTTGGCCGCGCCTCGTCGCAGGGCGTGAGATGGACACCTACCACCGCTGGATGGAAGTGGTGATCGGCCCCACGCTGGCCGGTTTGCCGAGCATGAACGTGCCGGTGGGTTTCAACCCCCAGGGTTTGCCCATGGGCCTGCAAATCATCGGCCCGGCCCAGGCGGACAGGGCAGTATTGCAACTGGCATACGCCCACGAACAATTGACCCAGTGGGTGCGGCGGCGGCCGCCTGCTTGCCTCTCGACGACCGGCTGAGTCGCGACGGGCCTGTATCTTGCTGTGAAATCAGATCATCCATCGGCATCAAGGAGATCGACACATGGGCAGCGACGCCGAGACGGGAACCGTACGCTCAGTGGGGCGGGCACTGGCGATCATCGAATTGCTCGGCGAGCATCAGGCGCTGGGGCTGGAAGAGTTGCACTACCTGACTCACTTGCCCAAGGCCACGGTCTCGCGGATGTTGCTGACCTTGCAGGAACAGGGCTGGATCTATCGTGGCCTCAGCGACCGCCGTTACCGCCTGCGGGCCAGACGGTTGTTCGGCGACACCCAGCAACGCTTCAAGCGTCAACTGGTGGAAAGCGCCGCGCCGTGGCTGCTGGACCTCAGCGAGCGCACCGGGCTGGTGGTGGACCTGTCGAGCTTTGATGGCGAACGCCTGGAAGTGATGGAAAGCGCGATCCCCACGGTGCTGCGCAAGCTCTACCCGAACAACTGCCAGATCGTCGGCCAGCACGCCAGCCTGTTTCATTCGGCCATGGGCAAGGCGTGCCTGTCGCAACTGTCGACGGATGAAGTGCAGCGCCTGGCCGGCCGTGAGCGGGTGGGGGAAGACGATCAATACCGTGCGTGTGAACAATCCCAGCACCAGGGCTTTGGCCAGCGCACCGAAGGCTACTGGGAATACCCGGTGCGCCTGCCGTTCCTGATTCGCGCGGTGGCGTTGCCGGTGCGGGCCAATGGGCGGTTGGTGGGCAGCATGGCGCTGCATTGGCCGATGGATCAGGCTCCGGTGGAACGGGTGCTGAGCCTGCACCTGGCCAGCCTGGAGTCGACCATTCGCGATGTGCAGCAGGCGTTGGCCTGACCACCGTTCCCCCGTAGGAGCGAGCTTGCTCGCGAAGAACTCACAGGCACCGCGTTCATTCAGAATGCCCGCGTTATCGTTGGCAACCTTCGCGAGCAAGCTCGCTCCTACAGGAGGTCTTTGTTACTGTTCGCCCAGGTTTTTTGCCCCAAGAGTCTTTATGTCCCTGCTCAAACCCCTGGCCTTCCTGTTGCTGGCCGCTGCCGCCGTGCCTGCCCACGCCGACTGGTACCTGGACAACGAGTCCTCGCGCCTGTCGTTCGTCACCACCAAAAACACCGACATCGCCGAAGTGCAGCGCTTTCTGGTGCTGCATGGCAAGGTCGACAGCAAAGGCGCGGCGCAGTTGGAAGTCGAGCTGGAGTCGATCAACAGCGGCATTCCGCTGCGCGACGAGCGCATGCGCAATGAGCTGTTCGAGATCAAGACCTTCCCGGACGCGGTGATCAACGCGCAAATCAACCTGCAACCGATCAACGACCTGGCCCCCGGTGCGCAATACGAGCTGCGCCTGCCGCTGTCGGTGACGCTCCACGGCAAGACCCAGACCTACAGCGCCGAGCTGCTGGCGACCCGTCTGGATGACCGACGCTTTCAAGTGGTGACGTTGGAACCGTTGGTGGTGCACGCCGAGGATTTCGATTTGCTCCCAGGCGTGGCCGCATTGCGCAAGGCCGCCGGGCTGTCGCAGATCAGCCTGTCGGTACCGGTGGGTGCGGTACTGATTTTCACGGCGCGCTGACATGAGCGGCGCAGTGTTCCCGTGGCGCAGCGCCAACCGTTTCGAGTTGATGATCGACGGCCCGAGTTTCTTTCCGCGCATGTTGGAGGCTATCGCCCAGGCCGAGCAGCAAGTCGCGCTGGAGCTGTATCTGGTGGAGGCGGGGGCGTGTGCCGAGGCGATGGTTCAGGCCTTGGTCGGGGCGGCCGAGCGTGGCGTACGGGTGCGTTGCCTGTTCGATGACTATGGCAGCCTGGCGTTTACCCTGGGCCTGCGTCGACGGTTGATCGACGCCGGGGTGGACCTGCGTTTCTACAACCGCTTGAGCTGGCGCCGCTGGATGCGCAACCTCTACCGCGACCACCGCAAGCTGTTGCTGATCGACCAGACTGTCGCCGTGGTCGGCGGCACCGGCGTGACGGATGAGTTCTGGACGCCCGGGGAAGACACCGCCGACTGGCACGAAGTGATGGTGCAGATTCGTGGCCCGCTGGTGCTGGATTGGCAGGCGTTGTTTGATCGCCAATGGCTGGCGAACGATGATCGTAGAGCCTGGAAACCGGCCACGCATTTTGGCCTGCCACGCTTGCCCAAGGTGCCGGCGACAGGACCGGGGCTGGGGCGTGTGGCCTATGCGGATGCTCGTCAGCATCGGGATATTTTGCAGTCACTGATCCGCGCGCTGAACAGCGGCCACCAGCGTATCTGGCTGGCCACCCCGTATTTCCTGCCGACCTGGAGTGTACGGCGTGCCCTGCGCCGGGCGGCGGGGCGCGGAGTGGATGTGCGCTTGCTGTTGACCGGGCCGCGTACCGATCACCCGTCGGTGCGGTATGCCGGGCACCGTTACTACCCGCGTTTGCTCAAGTCCGGGGTGCAGATCTTTGAATACCAGCCGTGCTTCCTGCACTTGAAAATGGTGCTGGTGGACGATTGGGTGAGTATCGGCTCATGCAACTTCGACCACTGGAATCTGCGCTTCAACCTGGAGGCAAATCTGGAGGCGCTGGACCCGGAACTGACGTTGGCGGTGGCGGGGAGTTTCGAGAGGGATTTTGCCCAGAGCCAGGCGGTGAGCCTTGAGGCGTGGCGGTCGCGGCCATTGTGGCGGCGGGTGAAGCAGCGGGTGTGGGGGTGGATTGATCGGTTGGTGGTTAACCTGCTGGACCGCCGCGGATAAGCCAGAACACCCCAATCAAATGTGGGAGCGGGCTTGCTCGCGAAAGCGGTGGATCAGCCAAACTTCCATTGACTGACACACCGCATTCGCGAGCAAGCCCGCTCCCACATGTTGACCGAGCAAGACGTTAGAGCAGTTCGAAGCTCTGCTGCTTCACATCCTGGGAATCCAACCCGATCTGTACATTGAACTCGCCCGGCTCAGCCGCGAACTTCAGTTGGGTGTTGTAGAACTTCAAGTCTTCCTCGGTGATGGTGAAGTGCACCGCGCGCTCTTCGCCAGCCTTGAGCATGATCTTCTGGAAGTTCTTCAATTCCTTGACCGGGCGGATCATCGAGCCGGCCACGTCCTGGATGTACAGCTGCACCACGGTTTCGCCATCGACCTTGCCGGTGTTTTTCACCACCACGGTGGCGTCGAGCTTGCCGGTCTTGTTCAGGGTGGTGGACGACAGCGCCATGTCTGAAAGGCTGAAGCGGGTGTAGCTCAAGCCATAACCAAACGGAAACAGCGGCCCGGTGGTGTCATCGAAGTACTGGGAGGTGTAGTTGCCCGGCTTGCCCGGGGTGAACGGCCGGCCAATGCTCAGGTGGTTGTAGTAGGTCGGAATCTGCCCCACCGAACGCGGGAAGGTGATCGGCAGCTTGCCCGACGGGTTGTAGTCGCCGAATAGCACGTCAGCGATTGCGTTGCCGCCTTCGGTACCGGCGAACCAGGTTTCGAGGATCGCATCAGCCTGTTCGTTCTCTTCCACAATCGACAGCGGACGGCCGTTCATCAACACCAGCACCAGCGGTTTGCCGGTGGCTTTCAAGGCCTTGATCAGGTCGCGCTGGCTCTGTGGGATGCTCAGGTCGGTGCGGCTCGACGACTCGTGGGACATGCCACGGGATTCGCCCACGGCGGCAACCACTACGTCGGCGTCCTTGGCGGCCTTGACCGCTTCGTCGATCATCGCCTGGGACGAGCGCGGGTCATCCACCACTTCCGGGGCATCGAAGTTCAGGAAGTTGAGGTAGTCGACGACTTTCTTGTCATTGGTGATGTTGGCGCCACGGGCATAGATCACTTTGCCTTTTTCGCCGATCACGGCATCCATGCCGTCCAGCAGGGTCACCGATTGCGCGGGTTTACCGGCAGCGGCCCAGCTGCCCATCATGTCGATCGGCGCCTTGGCCAGCGGGCCGACCAGGGCGATGGTCGCGCTCTTTTTCAGCGGCAGGGCGTTGTTCTGGTTTTTCAGCAGCACCAGGCTGCGGCGTGCCACGTCACGTGCGTCGGCGCGGTGCAGGCGGCTTTCGGCGTAGGTGTCGACCGGGTCATCCTCGGCCTTGCCGATGCGCAGGTACGGGTCGGCGAACAGGCCCATGTCGTACTTGGCGCCAAGCACTTCGCGCACGGCGTTGTCGATATCGCTCTGTTCGATCTCGCCGGATTTCAGCAGGCCGGGCAATTCCTTGCCGTAGAGCGAGTCGTTCATGCTCATGTCGATGCCGGCCTTGATCGCCAGCTTGGCGGCTTCACGCCCGTCCTTGGCCACGCCGTGCTTGATCAGCTCGAAGATCGCGCCATGGTCGCTTACGGCCAGGCCCTTGAAGCCCCAGTCCTTGCGCAACAGGTCGTTCATCAGCCAGGTGTTGGCGGTGGCTGGCACGCCGTTGATCGAGTTCAGCGCAACCATCACCCCGCCGGCACCGGCCTTGATCGCGGCGTGGTAGGGCGGCAGGTAGTCCTGGTACATCTTGACCGGGCTCATGTCGACCACGTTGTAGTCGCGACCGCCTTCCACCGCGCCATACAGGGCGAAGTGCTTGACGCTGGCCATGATGCTGTCGGCCTTGGCGGGGCTGGTGCCCTGGAACGCCTTGACCATCACTTCGGCAATGCGCGAGGTCAGGTAGGTGTCTTCGCCAAAACCTTCGGACGTACGGCCCCAGCGCGGGTCGCGGGAGATGTCGACCATCGGTGCAAAGGTGATGTCGAGGCTGTCGGCGGCGGCTTCCTGAGCGGCGACGCGCCCGGAGCGGCCGATGGCGTCCATGTCCCAGCTGGAGGCCAGGGCCAGGCTGATCGGGAAAATCGTGCGGTGGCCGTGGATCACGTCATAAGCGAAGAACATCGGGATCTTCAACCGGCTGCGCATGGCCGCGTCCTGCATCGGACGGTTTTCCGGACGGGTGATGGAATTGAAGGTACCACCGATGCGACCGGCGGCGATTTCCTTGCGGATCAGCTCGCGGGGCATTTCAGGGCCGATGCTGATCAGGCGCAACTGGCCGATCTTTTCATCGAGGGTCATTTGCTTGAGCAGGTCACTGACGAAGGCGTCTTTGTCCTTGAGTACTGCGGGCTTTGTTTCGGCAAATACGGAATGAGTGGCCAAACTGACAACAAGGCCCAGCAAACACAGCTTCTTCATGAAAATCCTTTCTCGCAGCCTTGGGACCGGAGAGCGTCTATTGTTGTTCGGGTGTTGTTCAGATAAATGCAGCACACTTCTGAACTCTTATTGGCGCTGGGCATCTTTTAGCTGATTGGCTCGATGCAATCCAGTGGGTGGTGGCGGATTATGCCCTAAGCCCGTAGCTAACGCGTCAGTCGGTACATTTCATAGGTTTGGCAGGAGAAACACCATGCAAGCAGCACAAGGTTACCGTTGGGGCTGGAAGGCCGTGGCATTGATACTGGTGAGCACCGTGCTGAGCGGTTGCGGCATCAACAAGATCCCGACCCTGGATGAACAGGCCAAGGCGGCCTGGGCCCAGGTGCAGAACCAGTACCAGCGGCGCGCCGACCTGATCCCCAACCTGGTGGAAGTGGTCAAGGGCTATGCCGCCCATGAACAGGACACCCTGACCGCCGTGATCGAAGCGCGGGCCAAGGCCACCTCGATCCAGGTGGACGCCAGCACCCTCGACAACCCGGAAAAACTCAAGCAGTTCCAGCAAGCCCAGGACGGCTTGAGCGGTGCACTCAGCCGCTTGATGGTGGTGTCCGAGCGTTACCCGGACCTGAAGGCCAACCAGAACTTCCTGGCCCTGCAATCGCAACTTGAAGGCACCGAAAATCGCATCGCCGTGGCCCGTCGCGACTTTATCCAGGCGGTACAGGCCTACAACACCGAGATCCGTACCTTCCCGGGCCGCCTGTGGCACAGCGTGATGTACAGCGACTTGCCGGTCCGCGCCAACTTCGAGGCCACCAGTGCCGATGCCGATAAAGCGCCGCAAGTGAAATTCTGATGGGCAAGCGCGCTTGGTTGCTGGCGGCGGTGCTGCTGGCCTTTAGCCTGACCGCCCAGGCCGCCCTTAACTTTCCGGCCCTGACCGGACGGGTGGTCGACAACGCCCAGATGATCGACCCGGCCGTGCGCGAGCAGCTGACCCAGCAATTGCAGGCGCTGGAGCAAACCAGCGGTGACCAGATCGTGGTGGTCACCGTGCCGGACCTGCAAGGCGTGCCCATTGAAGACTTCGGTTATCAACTGGGCCGCGCGTGGGGCATCGGCCAGAAGGGCAAGGACAACGGCGCACTGCTGATCGTCGCCCGGGATGAGCACAAGATCCGTATCGAAGTGGGTTACGGCCTGGAAGGCGTACTCACGGATGCGCAATCCTGGGTGGTCATCAACCAGGTGATCGCCCCGGCATTCAAGGCGGGCAACTACAGCAAGGGCATCAGCGACGGCGTGGCGGCGATGCTGCAGGTGGTGGGCGGCGATCCGCTGGCGGTGCCGGCGCATGTGTCCGAGGCCAACTTCGCCAAGCAAAACCCGGGCATTTCCATTGGTCTGTTTATCCTGTTGCTGGCGGTGCTGTGGCTGTGCAATCGCATGGGCCTGCCCGTTGGCGCTATCCTGCTGGCGATTCTCAGCAGCAGCGGTCGCGGCGGTGGGGGAGGCGGCGGTGGCGGTGGCTTCAGGGGCGGCGGCGGTGGTTTCGGTGGCGGTGGCGCCTCGGGCGGCTGGTAATGACAATAACGAGAGAGCATCAACAACCATGGCATTACTGAGTCAACACGAGCAACGCCAGGTCGCCGAGGCGATCGCCCGGGTCGAGCAACAGACCGACGCCGAACTGGTGACCGTGCTCGCGGCCCGTGCCGACGACTACGCCTACATCCCGCTGTTGTGGGCCAGCCTGGTGGCGCTGGTGGTGCCGGGGATCATTCACTACCTGTCGGGCTGGCTGACCATGTACACCTTGCTGCTGGCGCAGTGGGGCACGTTCGTCGTGCTGTGCCTGGTGTTCCGGTTGCCCAAGGTGACCACGCGGCTGATCCCGCGCTCTGTACGCCACTGGCGCGCGTCCAACCTGGCACGGCGGCAGTTTCTCGAGCAGCACCTGCACCACACACTGGGCAGTACCGGGGTGCTGATTTTTGTCAGTGAGGCCGAGCGGTATGTGGAAATCCTGGTGGACAAGGGCATTTCCAGTCGCCTGGATGACAGCAGTTGGGATGCGATCGTCAAGCAGTTCACCCAGCAGGTGAAGCAAGGCCAGACGTTGGCCGGGTTTATCAGCTGCATTGAAGCCTGCGGGGTGTTGCTCAAGGAGCATGTGCCGGTGACCCACGCGCGCAATGAGCTGCCGAATCGGTTGGTGGTGTTGGAGTAGTGTAAAATTCCCGGCATTCCCTGCCCGAGGCGTTTTTGTTCATGTCTGCCACCGCTAAACCTGCCAGCTCCGCGCCGGATCACCACGCGCAGTTCCTCGAACTGCTGAGCGCGAGCCTTGAGCAAAACGCCTTTATCAAGCTGGTGCTGGCCAAGTACGTCGGCACCGAGCCTGATCTTCAGAAGCTGATCATCAAACAGCTGACGGTCAAGGATCAGCCTTGCCTGTCCTTCGTCTACCGCTACAAGACCCGCGATATCACCAAGAACTTCTCCCTGCCTGACGGTGTGGCTGCGATTGCCGAGCTGTTGCCGGCCTCGTTCAAGAACGCGCACCTGCTGTCGGTGACCGACGAAGCCCAGCTGGAATACAGCAAGAAGAACAAAAGCTCGCTGTTCAAAAGCAAGCCGCAACAATTGCGCGAAGCACCGTCTGCCGAGCACAACCGCGAGAAGAATCGCTTCCTGGACCTGACCCGGCCCTTCCTCGCTGACCTTGGCGTGACCAACGCCAGGCACGAGCTGATCCCGGCGATGTCGCGCAAGTGGAAGCAGATCAACAAATTCATCGAAGTGTTCAGCCATGCGCTGACCACGTCCCCGCTGAAGCTGGACCAGCCGGTGCGGGTCGCGGACTTTGGTTCGGGCAAGGGCTACCTGACGTTTGCGATCCACGACTACTTGCGCAACACCCTCAACGCCGAGGGTGAAGTGACCGGTGTGGAACTGCGCGAAGACATGGTGACCCTGTGCAACAACGCCGCCGCCCGCCTGGACCACCCGGGGCTGGTGTTCAAGTGCGGGGATGTGCGCAGCGTCGCGCCCAGCGAACTGGACGTAATGATCGCCCTGCATGCCTGCGACATCGCCACCGACTACGCGATTCACACCGGCATCCGCTCCGGGGCGTCGATCATCATGTGCTCGCCGTGCTGCCATAAGCAGATTCGCCTGCAAATCCAGAGCCCGGCGCTGCTCAAGCCGATGCTGCAATACGGCCTGCACCTGGGCCTGCAGGCGGAAATGGTCACCGACAGCCTGCGTGCGCTGTTCCTTGAAGCCTGCGGTTATGAGACCAAGGTGTTTGAGTTCATCTCGTTGGAACACACCAACAAAAACAAAATGATCCTTGCCGTGAAGCGCGCCGAACCGGTGGATAACGCGCAACTCCTGGTGAAAATCCAGGAGCTCAAGGCGTTCTACACCATCACCGAACATTGCCTCGAAACCCTGCTGCGGTCGGACGGTTACCTCGCCTGAGTACGACGCAAATCAAACATGTGGGAGCGGGCTTGCTCGCGAAAGCGGTGTGTCAGTCACCTGATGTATCAACTGATCCACCGCATTCGCGAGCAAGCCCGCTCCCACATTAGACTGCGCTGGGTTTGGGAGCTGGCGCAGGCTTCACGCTGGTCTTGCGCCCCAACATCACCGTCACAATTACCCCGCAGGCAAACAGCCAGGTGATCGGCTCGATGTGTTCACCAAAAAACAGCGCGGAAAACGCGATGGTGAAAAAGATCTGCAACAGCTGAATCTGGCTGACCCGGGCGATGCCACCCATGGCCAATCCGGCGTACCACGCAAAGAACCCCAGGAACTGCGAAAACAGTGACACATAACCAAACGCCCACCAGGTGCGTATGGAAATCGGCCCCTCGTGTTGCAGCGCCAGGTACGCCACCGGTCCGATCAATACCGGCGTCGACAGCACCAGCGCCCAGCAGATTACCTGCCAGCCGCCCATCTCCTTGGCCAACCGGCCGCCTTCTGCGTAACCCAGGCCACCCACGGCAATCGCCCCGAGCATCAACAGGTCGCCCGCCTGGATGCTGCCGGCTCCGGTGATCAACGCATAACTCAGCACCAGCGCACTGCCCAGCGCCGCGCAGGCCCAGAACGCCTTCGATGGCCGCTCATGGGACAACCACGCGGCATACAGCGCCACGCACAGCGGCTGCAAACCATTGACCAGTGCGCCATGGGAAGCGGGCAAGGTTTGCATGGCCCAGGCCGACAGCACCGGGAAGCCCAGGATTACCCCGGCAATCACCAACGTCAGCCCGCGCACCTGGCGCCAGGTGGGCCAGCGCTCACGTCGCCATAGCAACAGCGCCGCCGCCGGCACCGCTGCAAACAACGCCCGGCCCAGGCCATTGAGCAGCGGGTGGATTTCCTGCACCACGATACGGGTGAAGGGCAGGGTGAGGCTGAAGATGACGACGCCCAGCAGGCCGAGGGCCATGCCGGTATTTTCGCGGGAGCTCATGGAAGGAACCAGAATCGAATGGGCCGGAGGTGGACGTTCATCTAGCCACAAAGCCCCGCAAACGCGCGCTTACAGCTGGGTGCAGATTGGACCGTACAGTTTGTGTAGGAGCGAGCTTGCTCGCGAAAAACCTGAGAGCGCCGCAGGCTGTCTGGCTCCCCGCGTTATCGTTAACGTGCTTCGCGAGCAAGCTCGCTCCTACAGAGGGCCGGTCCACAATGATGTAGTAGCGGGCCATTACCCGGCTCATCGGCACAGGTCTATCTTGGCTACTCCTGTCTGCCCAACCGTTCAACCGGAGGAATGTCCCATGGCCGCGAAGAAAATCCTGATGCTGGTCGGCGATTACGTCGAAGACTATGAAGTGATGGTGCCGTTCCAGGCGCTGCTGATGGTGGGGCATACCGTGCACGCCGTGTGCCCGGACAAGTCCGCCGGCCAGACCGTACGCACGGCGATCCACGACTTCGAAGGCGACCAGACCTACAGCGAAAAGCCCGGGCACCTGTTTACCCTGAACGCGGATTTTGCCAAGGTCGACGCTGCCGACTACGACGCGTTGCTGGTGCCCGGCGGCCGTGCGCCCGAGTACCTGCGCCTGAACGAGAAAGTCCTGCAACTGGTCAAGGCGTTCGACCTGGCCGGCAAGCCCATCGCTGCTGTGTGCCACGGTGCGCAACTGCTGGCCGCTGCCGGCATTCTGGAAGGCCGTGAGTGCAGCGCCTACCCGGCGTGCGGGCCGGAAGTGCGATTGGCGGACGGTACGTTCATCGATATCCCGGTGACCGACAGCCACGTTCAAGGCAATCTGGTGACTGCCCCGGCGTGGCCGGCGCACCCAAGCTGGCTCGCGGGCTTCCTCGGGCTGCTGGGCACCAAAATCACCCTGTAAAGCGGAGGTCATCGCCATGTGCGAGCTGTACGTCAAGGCTGACCCGATTCTCTACGAGTCCCGCTCGCGCTCCCTGCGCATCTGCGGCGTGGTGACCACCGTGCGCCTGGAAAACCAGTTCTGGGACATCCTCAGCGAAATCGCCGAAGTGGATGGCATGACCACCAATCAACTGATCGCCAAGCTGTATGAAGAGGTGATGGACTACCGCGGCGAAGTGGTGAATTTTGCTTCGTTTTTGCGGGTGAGTTGCACGCGGTATCTGAGCAAGCAGCGGGTTCACGCCCCAGAGCTCAGCCTTGTGAATACAAGGAATGGCGCGCAGAAGATCTGAATGTGGGAGCGGGCTTGCTCGCGAAGGCGGTGTGTCAGGTAACTCATGTACCGACTGATCCAGCGCTTTCGCGAGCAAGCCCGCTCCCACATTGATTAGGTGGGGTCAGAAGAACCGCGTCACGCTGATCTTGGCATCCCGGCCTTTGGTGTAGGCGCGGTCGCCGCTCAGGGCCGGGCGGAAGTTGTTGTTGAACAGGTTGTCCACGGTGAAGTTGACTTCGGTGCCCTTGAGGTAAGCCTGCTGCGGCTTCCAGCTGGCGAACAGGCCCTGGGTGTTATAGCGCTTGTTGCCGTACTGGTCGTAGAACAGGTCGCCGATGCTGGTGCCCGGGCCGCCGGAATACTTGTCGCTTGGCAAACGGCTGGTGGCGCCGATGAACTGCCCTTGCCAGCCCACCTGCGCATCCAGGCTCGGGATCTTGGTGCCGAGCACGATTACCCATTTGGTCGGCGGAATGTCCCGTGCCCAGACGTCCGGACCCCACGGGTTGGTGTAGGCGCCTTCGTGTTTGCCGGTGGTGTAGGCGAAGGACACCGAGCCGAACACGTAGGTGGAGTCGTAGAAACTCTCGGCCTCAAAGCCCTTGATGGTCATGCCGCCGATGTTGCGGTAGTTGGACATCGCCCCCGGCGGGCAGGCGCTGGAAATCGTCCCGCCATTGACCGCCTGGTTCTGGCAGCCCACGCCCGTGGCCTTGAAGATCTCGTCTTCGACCTTGTTGTGGAACAGCGTGGTACGCAGTTGCAGGTTGTCGCCGTGGGTGAACACGTCACCGAAGCTGGTGACGTTGCCGAGGGTTATGGAGGTGATGCGCTCGGGGTCCAGGTCCAGGCTGGTGGCGGTGCGGCTGCCCAGGCCCTGGACTTCATACTGCTCGTCGATCACCGGGGCGCGCCAGGTACGGCTCCAGTTGGCAAACAGCGCCACGTTCGGGGTGATGGTCCAGTAGGCGGCGAGGCGCGGCGACCAGCCGGTGTAGGTGCGGTCGCTGTAGTCGTGGCCGATGGCCGGGTCCGGGTTGCTGTAGTACGGCGCATCGTTGGCTTCGCCGCGGTTGCGCACATGGTCGTAGCGCATCGACGGGGTAATGGTCACATCGCCCAGCGTCACCGCGTCCTGGATAAAGAAGCTGTTGGTGTCGACCTTGCCGTGGGGCATGAAGCCCGGCTGGAAGTGCCCGTAGTTGTATTTCGGGGTGTTGTAGGTGGTGCCGGGCATCCACATTTCGGTTTCCCGGGTGTGCTTGCGGATCTGTACGCCGGTGGTCACCGCGTGTTGCAACGCACCGGTGGAAAACAGGCTGACGTTGCGTACGTCGAGGTTCTTGTCGTTGTAGGAGGTGTCCATCTTGCGCCCGCCAGTGGCCAACTGGAAAAACGCCGTAGCGTCTCGCTCGTCGGTCTGATCGGTATTGGATTCGGAATACTTGATGGTCAAGTCCACCAGCGGGTTATTCATCGGCTGGTATTCGTACTTGCCGGACCAGGTGGTGTCGACGGTATTGCGGTTGGCCAGGAAGCGTTTCAGCGCGGCTTCGTAGCCATAGCGGTCGATGTTGGCCTGGGTTGGCGGTGTCGGGTAGCTGGCGGCAGAGAAGGGCGTCCAGCGCTGGCTGTTGGAGCGCGAATACGACAGGCCAAGGCTTTGCTCATCGGTGAAGTGAGCATTGAACTTGAACAGTTTGCCGTCCACATTCTGGGCGCTGTTGGGCAGGCGCTTGGGGTTGATCGGGTACTGGTTGTTGTCGTTGGGCAGGGTGGCGGCCAGCTTCATGTCGCCGCCGTCGCGTTGGGTCAGGTAGGCCAGGGCGTCGAAGCGGCCATCATCGGTACGCCCGTAGACTGCACTGCTGTAGACCTGTTCATGGTCGTTGCTGGAGTAGCCGTATTTGAGCATGGCGCCGCTGTTGCGGCCGTCCTTGAGCAGGTCCGGGGCATCCTTGGTGGTCATGTTGACGGTACCGCCAAAGCCGCCGTTGCCGCTGAAGGGCGAGTTGGGGCCTTTCTCCACTTCGATGCTTTTGATCAGCTCGGGCTCGATAAACACAGTGCCCTGCTGGTAGCGCTCAAAGCCGCTTTTGGTGGCGCCATCGACGGTCAGCGGCACGTCTTCGGCGTCGCCGAAACCTCGGATGTTGATGGTCTGGCCGCCGGGCTTCAGGGAGCCGCCCTGGCTGATACCGGGCAAGGTTTGCAGCAGGCTGGGGATGTTGTTGGACTGATAGCGGTCGATGTCGGCCTGGCTCAGGGTGGAACGGCCGACGGTGGTGGAGTCCACCTCGTTACCGGTGCCGATCACGCTCAGGGCCTCCAGCTGGATCGCGCTGCTGTTGGTGGTCTTGCCTTCTTCGGGGCGTACCACGTAGGTGCTGCCGACCTTGAGCAACACGAACTCGCCGTTGTTGAGCAAGGTGCGAATCGCCACCTCTGGTGTGAAGTCGCCATCGAGGGCCGGCGCCTGGACGTTTTTCAGCAGCGCTTCATCGAACAGCAGCTGGATTTTCGCCTGCTGCGCCACCTGGCTCAGGGACGTGGCCAGGGACTGGGACGGCAATTGCAGCTTGAACGACTCAGCCTGGGCACTCAGGCTGAAGGCCAGGCAGGCGGCAATGGCGGTGGGTCGAAGAAACAGGTGCTGAACGTGGCAAGGCGCGCGAAACATGTAATCCCCCGGAGTAGCCAAATGGCCAGAAAGGTGTGCGTATCAAACGCAGACCCGAGGAAGACGCGGCAGGAAAAATAATCCTCACATGCGAATGCAAAATATTCTCAAATGAGCGTGTCGAGGGATTATTTTCGAGGCTCAATCCTGATGTTGCCGTCGGCCAGGGCCACGGTTTTTACCGGCAGCAGGGCAGGCAGGGCGTTGAGCAGGGCGTCCGGATCATTCACGTCCAGATTGCCCGAGACCTTCAACTGCGCCACCGCGCTGTCCACCAGCAACGGCGCCTGTGGCCGGTACAGGCTTAACTCGTCCATCAGGCTGGCCAGCTCGCGATTACGAAACGACACGTGCCCGCCGCGCCAATCAGCGACCTCGCCGGCAGTGAGGGTTTGCTGCTGCAGCGTGCCCTTGGCATAACTGAACGTAGCGCGCTGATCGGCGCCGAGCAGGGTGGCCGGCAGCCTGGCATCCGGATCGAACGCCACTTGCCCGTGGGCCACGCTGACCACCAGTTGCTGCTTGCTGCGCCGCACATCAAAGCCGGTGCCGACCACTCGCACATTGGCTTCGCCGGCCTGCACGTACAGTGGCCGTTCCTTATCGGGTGCCACCTCGATATACAGCTGGCCCTGATCCAGATGCACGATGCGCTGGTGGCTGTTGAAGTCCACCCGCAGGCGCGTGTTGGCGTTGACGTACAAGGTGCTGCCATCGGGCAGATGCAAGGTGCGCATCCCTTTGGCATGGGCCGCGACCTGGGAGTGGAACAGCTCGCGCGGGGCGCCGAGGTTGCTCGTCAGCAGGGCACACACCAGGGCGGCAGCTACCGCCAGGGCCGGGCGCCAGGCGGGTGTCTTGCGCACGGGCAGCGGTGTGGGTTTGTTCAGTTGCTGCAACTGGGCCAGGTCGGCCCACAGCTGTTCGAATTCGGCGTAGGCACGGGCATGGGCCGGCTCGGATTGCCAGGCGGCAAACGCCTTGCGGTCGGCGCGACCCGTGTCGTTGCGGTTGCGCGCAAACCAGCTGGCGGCCTGGGCATCGATGGAGTCGCTGGCCTCGATGTCACAGGTGTCGATATCGCTCAGGCGGGTCATTCTGGCTGCTCCTTGCCCTGGTCTTGTTGAAGTCGCTGCTTGCAATGCAGCAGGGCAAAAGCGATGTGCTTTTCCACCATGCTGACCGAGACGCCCATGCGCTCGGCGATCTGTGCCTGGCTCAGGCCTTCGAAGCGATGCAGCATAAGGGCTTCTCGTCTTCTGGGCGAGAGTTCAGAGAGGACTTCTTTCAACTGTTCCAGGCGTTGCAGGCGTTGCGCGGCGGCCATGGGATCGTCTCGCGAGTCGCTGACAGGCTCGGCATCCAGTTCGGCCTGTTGCTGGTGGACGGTGTGCCGCACCTTTTGTTTGCGCCAGTGATCGCGCAGCAGATTGCGCGCCATCTGGAACAGAAACGCCCGTGGCTGCTCGACCTGAGCCCGGTCGCGGTAGTCCAGCCATTGGGTGAAGACATCCTGGGTCATGTCTGCCGCGTCGCTGGCGTTGTCCGTGCGCTTGCGCAGGAAATGCAGGATATCTGCATAAAACCCGCGAAAGGCATCGGCCGACAGCGGGTCGGGCTTGAGACGAGACATGGATATCCTTCTTGGCGAAGCACGACGTGGAAAAGTCGCGAATGATATCGAGAATTATTGTCATTTGTCTCTATTGAAATTCTACGCAGGGATGCGGACTAAATGTGGGAGCGGGCTTGCTCGCGAAAGCGGTGAATCAGTCGACATATTAATTGACTGACCCACCGCTTTCGCGAGCAAGCCCGCTCCCACATTTGGATCGCGTTTCAGCGCAACAGGGTCAGTAGCGCTTGCAACTGAACACGGCCAGCCTCACCCAACGGGAACACCGGCAACCGTGGGTCACCCGACTCCAGCCCCGTCAGCCGCAAACCGGCCTTGATCGTCGCCGGCAAGCCGCCTTTTAGGATGAAGTCCAGCAGCGGCAACTGGCGATAGAACAGTTCCCGCGCTTTCTCCAAATCATTGGCCAACACGGCTTCATACAAATCCAGGTTGAGCTGCGCAATCAGGTTCGGCGCCGCCGTGCACCATCCCTTCGCCCCTGCGGCAAACGCCTCCAGTGCCAGCGGATTGCAGCCGTTGTAGAACGGCACTTGGCCCTCGCTGCGCCGATGCAACTGGTGCATGCGCTGAATATCCCCGGTGCTTTCCTTGACCATGGTCACGTTGTCGACGCTGTTAACGATGCGCAGGATCAAGTCCACCGACATGTCGGTGCCGCTGGTGGCCGGGTTGTTGTAGAGCATGATCGGCACACCGATGCTGTCACCAATGGCCGCGTAGTGAGCGAGGATTTCCGCCTCGCTGAGTTTCCAATACGAGGCCGGCAACACCATCACCACATCGGCACCGTGAGCTTCGGCAAACTGCGCGCGACGCACGGCCTTGGCGGTGGTCAGGTCGGAGACGCTGACGATGGTCGGCACGCGTTTGCCCACTTTCTGGAGGCTGTAGGCGGCGACTTCATCCCACTCTGCATCGCTGAGGTAGGCGCCTTCGCCGGTGCTGCCCAACGGTGCGATAGCGTGCACGCCGCTGTCGATCAGGCGGTCGATTGAAAGCCCCAGGGCGTCCAGGTCAATGCGCTGGCCGTCCGCGCTGAACGGGGTAATGGTGTAGCCGATAATGCCGTGAATAGAAGGGCTGGACATGGAAAGGTCTCCGGTCGAAAAAGGGTTTCAGTTCAGGCAATCGGCGTGTTGACGCAGGTTCTGCCGAGCGTAGTAGTTGAACGCGGCGCCATGGCGCTTGGGCTTGGAAATCCAGTCATGGGCTTCGCGGCCCAGCTCCGGCAGGATCGGTTTGATCGTGCCAGCGGCCATCGCCAGCAGCTGCAACTTGGCGGCACGTTCGATCAACTGTGCGATCACACAGGCTTCCTCGATGCTCGCTCCGGTGGACAATTGGCCGTGGTGAGAAAGCAGAATCGCGCGCTTATCCCCCAGGGCGGCGGTGATGATTTCGCCCTCTTCGTTGCCCACCGGCACGCCGGGCCAGGCTTCTAGAAACGCGCAGTCTTCGTACAAAGGGCAGAGGTCCATGTGCGATACCTGCAGCGGCACTTCCAGCATCGACAACGCAGCGATATGAGTCGGATGAGTGTGGATGATGCAGTTCACATCCGGACGACCACGGTACACCCAGCTGTGGAAACGGTTGGCCGGGTTGGGCATGCCATGGCCTTCCAGCACCTCCAGATCTTCGTTGACCAGCAGCAGGTTGCTGGCGGTGATTTCATCGAAACCCAGGCCGAGTTGTTGGGTGTAATAAGTGCCAGGTGCCGGGCCACGGGCGGTGATCTGCCCGGCGAGGCCGGAGTCGTGGCCGTTTTCGAACAGGATCCGGCAGGTGAGGGCCAGCTTTTGCCGGTCGGTCCACGTATTATCCGCCAGGGTGTTTTGCATCTGGCTCAGCGCTTGCTTGACCAGTTGGTCTTTCGGGAGTGCTAATGTCTTGGCCATATCAGTGTCCTTGTTCGTCGCAAATGACACTAAAGAGACTATATGACACAAAGTGTCATTGGCAAGCATTCATCATCGCCTCTTTAATGGATTAACCGCTGCACATGTCTATCCGTTTGAAAATACTGAGAAAAAAACTTGGCGTGACCTTGGAATTGCTCGCGGAAAAATCCGGGATGACCAAGAGTTACCTGTCGAAAGTCGAGCGCGGGTTGAATACGCCGTCGATTGCTGCGGCGCTGAAGTTGGCCAAGGCGTTGAACGTGAAGGTTGAAGAGCTGTTCAGTGAAGACAACGTCAGTCTCGACAGTTACAGCCTGGTGCGTAGTCACGAACGGCAGGCGTTGTCGGGCACCGATGCGTCACCAGGGTATGCGGTGCTGGCGCATCAGGTCAGTGAGCGCAGTTTATTGCCGTTTATCATTTACCCGCCGGCGGAGTTCACCGACAAGACCTTCAAGGAGCATTTGGGGGAGGAGTTTTTGTTTGTGCATGAGGGCCAGGTTGAGGTGGACTTCATGAGTGAGCGGGTGGTGTTGAATCGGGGGGATGCGTTGCATTTCAATGCGCAGAAGCCGCATCGGATTCGGTCGGTGGGGGAGGTTCAGGCGCAGCTTTTGGTGGTGGTGCATAGCGGGGACGAGTGATGCTGGGGGTGGGGGCATATCCGTTTTTTGGGTGAATTTTGATATTGGTTCCGCTCTTACAGCGGCTCACTTTTGAAGAGCGCAAAAGTAAGCAAAACGCTCTTGCCCCACCACTCGGCACCTCGCCTAGGCTCGGTGTGCCCTCACTCCGGCTTTGGACCGTGGGCCGCCGCGATGGGCCATCCTTGGCCCAGCGCGGCTAACCCGGCGTCCTGCCGGGTTACCCACGCTCCAAAGCCTGCGTTCGGCCAGCGTGGTTTAACGGGGCGCCTAAGATCAAGATCAAAAGCAGATCAAGGGCACAGCGGCCTCCCGGCCGGCTTGAGTGTTGAAGAGCAAAAGCCAAATCACAATCTAAAGCGGGCACGGTCCAAATGTGGGAGCGGGCTTGCTCGCGAAGGTCGTTAACGATGACGCGGGCATTCTGGATGAACGCGGCGCTCTCAGGTTTTTCGCGAGCAAGCCCGCTCCCACAGAAAAGCAGATCTGTTTTCGCTCTAGCTTTTGATTTGGCTTTTAACACTCAAGCCGGCCTGTAGGCCGCTGTGCTTTTGCTTTTGATTTTGATCTGACTGCCCCATTCAGCCCGAGGCCGAACGCAGGTATTGCGGAGCGGGTAAACCGGCAGGACGCCGGTTTAGCCGCGCCGGGCCATGGATGGCCCGTCGCGGCGGCCCGCTTCGCGGTGCCGGAGTGAGGGAACACCGAGCCTAAGCGAGGCGCCGACAGGCGGGGCAGAGCCCTTTGCTTACTTTGGGGCTTTTCCAAAGTGAGCCGCTGTAAGAGCGGAACCATAGGCGGCCGTTACCGCAGCAACGGATATGTACACCCCACCAATTCACCCCACCCCCATCACCGCTCCACCGGCACCGAAAACCCCGAATCCCCCAGCGCATGACTACGCGCATCAAAAAACCGCAACTCCACATCCACCCCCTCAAACAACTCCGCAAAACGCCGCTTCTGCTGCTGAATAAACCCCGCACTGCGCCCAAACACCGAAATCGCCAACATCGTGATCTTCGCCTGCCGAATCGCCTGCACCAGATGCACATCCTGCGCGCCGAGGTGATGCCCGAAAATGCAAAGCGCGCCCTCATGACTCAACAACTGCTCATAGCAAAACGACAAATAGTCAGAACTGCGAATGGTCTTCAACTTCTCCTCAACCTTCCCCTCGCTGACAAACAACGGCACATCATCCAGTGTCTTGATCGTATTGTTGATCGCAAAACTGCTCAGCAACGTGCTGTCAGTGGTCGGCAATTTACGCGCCGTACCGTCAAGGTTACGCACCAGGTGCAAACCACCATGCAAATACAAAATGCGCGTGCTGTCGGTGGCGGTATTACGCAGGTCAAAGCTCGCATCCGCACTGCGAAACAGGTCGTCGATACCCGGCGCCTGCAGGATCGCCCAGTAGTTGAGCAGGTCGTAATTGCTGGTGAACACCGTCGGATAACTCGCCAACTCCTGATGAATCGTCGCCAGCGTCGAAGGCTTCACCAGGCGCCACGGAATATGCACGCTGTGGATCGTGTTGATCAGCGCTTCTTTGATCGCGTAGTAGCGATTACGCGGCGCCGCCGAGCTGACCGCCAAGGCCTTGTTGACCCGGCTGGTGGTTTTCAGCGCACCCAGCACCTGTTCGAAACTGCGGGTCTGCATCGCGTCAAACACACTGAGTTCCGACGGGCTCAGGGGTTTTTCTTCCACGGTGCGGGCGTTTTCGAACAGTGAGTCGTAGGCAAAGTCTTCCCACACTGCGCGGCTGGCGCCGTTGCCGATCAGGATCCCGCTGAAGGCGGTACTGCTGCGCAAGGCGTTCCAGTCTTCAAGGTGGGCGTCAAAATCCTGGGAATCCTTCATTGCGGCGGGTCTACTCAAAATCGGCTGGGCGGTGACTTTATCACGAGCGGGCGTTGATCCTGGTCAAGATGCGGCAGGCAATCGAGGTCGATGCTGTAGGCATAACGACTTTCGAGGATTCGCCACCATGAGCAGCACCTTCTTCATTCCATCCGTCAACATCATGGGCATCGACTGCCTCGACGAAGCCATGAATGCGATTCGCAACTACGGTTTTCGCAAGGCGCTGATCGTCACTGACGCCGGGATGGCCAAGGCAGGTGTCGCCAGCATGATCGCCGAGAAACTCGCGATGCAGGACATCGACTCGGTGATCTACGACGGCGCCAAGCCCAACCCGAACGTCGAGAACGTCGAAAAAGGCCTGGCGCTGCTGCAACAGAGTGCCTGTGATTTCGTGGTGTCCCTCGGCGGCGGCTCACCCCATGACTGTGCCAAGGGCATTGCCCTGTGTGCGACCAACGGCGGGCACATCGGCGATTATGAAGGCGTCGATCAGTCGGCCAAACCGCAACTGCCGCTGGTGGCCATCAACACCACCGCCGGCACTGCCAGCGAAATGACCCGCTTCTGCATCATCACCGACGAAACCCGCCACGTGAAAATGGCCATCGTCGACCGCAACGTTACGCCGCTGCTGTCGGTCAACGACCCGGCGCTGATGGTCGGCATGCCCAAGGGCCTGACTGCCGCCACCGGCATGGACGCACTCACCCACGCAATCGAAGCCTACGTGTCCACGGCTGCCAACCCGATCACCGACGCCTGCGCGATCAAGGCCATCGAACTGATCAGCGCCAACCTGCGGATTGCGGTGCGCGACGGCCAAGACATGGCCGCCCGGGAAAACATGGCGTATGCGCAGTTCCTTGCCGGCATGGCCTTCAACAACGCGTCCCTGGGGTTTGTGCACGCCATGGCGCACCAGTTGGGCGGGCTCTATGACTTGCCCCACGGCGTGTGCAATGCGGTGCTGTTGCCCCACGTGCAAAGCTTCAACGCCAGCGTCAGCGCCGAGCGCCTGAGCCATGTGGCACGGGCCCTTGGCGCAGAAATCAAAGGGACGTCGGTGGAAGAGGGCGCCCAGGCGGCCATCGCGGCGATTCGCAGCCTGTCCCAGGACGTGGAAATTCCTGCCGGGTTGCGGGAGCTGGGCGCCAAGTTGCAGGACATCCCGCTGCTGGCGTCCAACGCCCTGAAGGACGCTTGCGGCCTGACCAACCCACGACGCGCGGATCAGCGTCAGATTGAAGAGATCTTCCGCAGCGCGTTCTGATCAGCCCTGGACAGGGCGACGCACAGCAGTGCGCCGCCCGCCAGCACCACGCACAACACCGCCAACGGCCAGGCCTGCTGACTCGCCAACAGGCTGGCCACGCCGCCGATCGCCGCCGCCATCAACTGATGCATGAAACCGCTCAAGGCCATGGCGTAGGACCCGCTCACCGGTGATTCATCATTGGCCAGCGACAGGCTGATGGGATAACTCATCGACTGCCCGAACACCGCCAGGCAATACGGCAGCCACAGCAGGATCGCCAGCCCGTTGGCAAACAGGCTGCCCAGCAACATCGTCGCGCTGCCGCACATCACCAACGCCACGCCCCAACTCATCATCGACAGGCGCCCGGTGCGGGCGACCAGGCGATTGACCATCAGCGCCCCTGCCAGATACGCCCCGCTGATCGGCCAGCCGAGCCAGCCATATTGCGCGGCGCTCCACTGAAAATGGCCCTGCAAAATCAACGGTGCGCAGGTGTTGAAGGCGATGATCACCCCGTAACCCAAACCGCCCGCCAGCGCAGGTCGCAGGAACGCCGGATGGCGCAGGATCGTGCCGTAGATGCGCCAGGCCGAGACGTGTCCAGAGGCTTTTTCCAATCTCGGAAATACCACCCGTTGCAGCGCTATCATCAAGCCGACAGCCGCCATCGACAGCCCATAAAAGATCGCCTCCCAGCCAAACGCCACCTGCAACAGCGAGCCCACAAACTGCCCGATGCCCAAGGCGATCACGAACGTCATGCCCAGCCACGACAACCCTTTAGCCAACAGCGCACCGCTGAAACTGTCGCGAACCAGCACCCGCGCCATCACCGACACACCGCCCGCGCCGAGGCCTTGAACCAGCCGCAGGCCGAGGAACGATTCGAGGCTGTAGGCGGACGGAATCACCGCACTGGCCAGCGCATACAACGCCAACGCTGCCAGCAACACCGGCTTTCTGCCCAGGCGCTCACCGAGGCTGCCCCAGAGCAGCATCGGCAACGCCATGCCGATCAAATACACCGCCAGGGCCAGTGCCACCTGATCCTCGGCGGCTGGCAACGCGTGGGCAATCGCGGGTACGGCAGGTAAATAGCTGCTGATGCCAACCTGGGACAGAAAGGCCGCGCTGCAGGCGATGGCGAGGGTCGTGGTGCTTTTCAAGGGGCAAAACATCCTATTGAGCAGTAAGCTGCAAGCCGCAAGCTACAAGCTGCTAGTGTGTTTGTCTCTACCTGGCAGCTTGAAGCTAACCGCTTGTCGCTTAGGAACCAACCTTATGAGAGTTCTATTATTCGGCGCCACCGGCATGGTCGGCCAGGGCGTGTTGCGCGAGTGCCTGCTGGCCGGTGACGTGCAGGAAGTGGTCGCTGTCGGCCGTACCGCACTGGCCCAGGAACACGGCAAGCTGCATCAGGTGCTGCATGCCGATATGTTCGATTTCCAGCCCCTGGAGCATCTGCTGCAAGGCTTCGATGCCTGCTTCTTTTGCCTGGGCGTTTCCTCGGTGGGCATGGACGAAGTCAAGTACACCCATTTGACCTACGACCTGACCCTGGTGGCCGCCAGCACCCTGGCTCGGCTCAATCCGCAGATGACCTTCATCTACGTGTCCGGCGCCGGTACCGACAGCAGCGAAACCGGCAAAACCATGTGGGCGCGGATCAAGGGCAAGACCGAGAATGCCCTGCTGCGCCTGCCGTTCAAGGCCGTGTACCTGTTCCGTCCCGGGGTGATCCAGCCGTTGCACGGTGTGCGTTCGAAAACCCCGCTCTACCAATCCCTCTACACCGTCACCGGCCCGCTGTTGTCATTGCTGCGCCATGTGCGGCCGGCCTGGGTGGTGAGCACTGAAACCGTTGGCCGCGCGATGCTCTCGGCCGTCCGGCACGGCGCACCTCTGCCGGTGGTGGAGCAGGCCGATATCAATCGCCTGGCCACCGAGCGCGCCTAGATGCTGCACAAAAGCCTGGTTCGTCGCCTTGATCTGATCACGCTGCAGTTGTTTGTGGCGGTGCATGAAGAAGGCACGCTGACCCGCGCCGCCGCCCGTGAAGCCATCGCGGTCTCGGCGGCCAGCAAGCGTTTGATGGAATTGGAACAGGTGCTGGGCGTGAGCCTGTTTGTGCGCCAGGCCAAGGGCATGCAGCTCACGGCCGCCGGCGAGACCTTGCTGCACCATGCGCGGCAGATGCTGTTCAACGTCGAGAAGATGGGCCTGGAACTGGGCGAACACAGCCACGGCGTGCGCGGTTATGTGCGGATGCTGGCGAACCTTTCGGCGATCATTCAGTTCCTGCCGGAAGATTTGCGCGACTTTTCCGCGCTGCACCCGCAGGTCAAAGCTGACCTGGAAGAGCGGCCCAGCAATGGCGTGGTCCAGGGCGTGATCGATGGGGTGGCGGACCTGGGCATCTGTTCCAGCGACACCGATACCAAAGGCCTGCCCGGCGTGACCTATCGCCGGGACAAGCTGGTGGTGCTGATGCCGGCGGATCACCCGTTGGCGTCGCGCAAGACCCTGGCGTTCGCCGAAACGCTGGACAGCGACTACGTGGGGCTGCATTCCGCCAGTTCGATCAACATGCGCACCCACGCGGCGGCGCGGGAGGCGGGCAAGGTGCTGCGCCTGCGGATCCATGTGCCGGGCTTTGATGCCATGTGCCGGATGGTCCAGGCCAACATGGGCATCGGCATCCTGCCGCAAAAGGCCTATGAATTGTTTGGCCGGGCACTGGGCTTGCACGCGGTGCCGCTGACGGATGCCTGGTCGGATCGCAGCCTGATCCTGGTGGTGCGTGATGAAGCGCAGCTGTCACCGGTGAGTCGGTTGTTGTTCGATTACCTGCGGCGGGAGCAGGCGTAAGCAAACCCTGTGGCGAGGGAGCTTGCTGTGGCGAGGGAGCTTGCTCCCGCTGGGCTGCGTAGCAGCCCTAAAAAAAGCCGGGAGCGCTACGCACTCCAGCGGGAGCAAGCTCCCTCGCCACAACCAGCCCTTACTCAAGCGTTCGCATTTCGCGAACGCTCGTTGCCAACTGACGGTTGGATTTCTACTGCCCGTGTCCTCTAGCCTTGGCCCACATTCCAAGAACAAGAGGTACACCCCATGACGGCTCCCCTGAGCGGTATCAAGGTGATCGAGATCGGCACCCTGATTGCCGCGCCCTTCGCCGCCCGGCTGATGGCCGAGTTTGGCGCCGAGGTGATCAAGATCGAAGCCATGGGGCAGGGCGATCCGCTTCGCAAATGGCGAAAGCTGCACGAAGGCACCTCGCTGTGGTGGTACCTGCAATCGCGTAACAAGAAGTCCCTGGCCCTGGACCTCAAGTCGGCAGAAGGCCTGGACCTGGTCAAACAATTGCTGGGCGACGCCGACGTGCTGATCGAAAACCTGCGTCCCGGCGGCCTGGAAAAACTCGGCCTGGGCTGGGACGTGCTGCACGCCCTCAATCCCAAGCTGACCTTGGTGCGTATCTCGGGCTACGGCCAGACCGGCCCCTACCGCGACCGCCCGGGCTTTGGTGCCATCGGCGAGGCCATGGGCGGGATTCGCTACACCACCGGCAACCCGGACTCGCCACCGGCGCGGGTCGGCGTCAGCCTCGGTGATTCCCTGGCCTCGCTGCACGGCGTGATCGGCGCGCTGATGTCGCTGCTGCGGGTCAAGACCGGCCAGGGCGACGGCCAGATTGTCGACGTGTCCCTGGCCGAAAGTGTGTTCAACCTGATGGAAAGCCTGGTACCGGAATACGACATGCTCGGCCATGTGCGCGAACGCAGCGGCGGCGCCTTGCCCGGCATCGCACCCTCCAACACTTACCTGACCGCCGACGGCGCCTATGTGGTGATCGCCGGCAACAGCGACCCGATCTACAAACGCCTGATGCTCGCCATCGGCCGTGCCGACCTGGCCGAAGCGCCGGAGTTTGCCCACAACGATGGCCGCGCCGCCAAGAGCGGCCTGCTCGACGCCGCCATTACCCACTGGACCAGCAGCCTGCCCATCGACCAGGTGCTCAGCGCCCTGGAAGCCGCCGAAGTACCGGCAGGGCGCATCTATTCAGTGGCCGATATCGTCGCCGACCCGCACTACCAGGCCCGCGATATGTTGCTCAGCGCCGACCTGCCCGGCGGCCTCACGGTGAAGATGCCCGGCATCGTGCCCAAACTCTCGGAAACCCCCGGCGCCGTGAACTGGCAGGGCCCAAGCCTTGGCCAGCACACCGATGCAATCCTCGGCGACCTGGGCTTGAGCGGGGCCGATATTCAACGCCTGAAAACCTCGGGAGTGGTGCAATGAAAAGCTATTCCGATGCCTTGATCGTGCAGGAAGTCTCGCCTCGGGACGGCCTGCAAATCGAGCCGACCTGGGTCGAGACGGTCGACAAGATCGCGTTGATCGACCAACTGTCCCTGGCGGGATTTTCCCGGATCGAAGCCGGTTCGTTTGTTTCTCCCAAGGCCATTCCCGCCTTGCGCGATGGTGAGCAGGTGTTCCAAGGCATCACCCGCCGCCCCGGGATTATCTATGTGGCGTTGATCCCCAACCTCAAGGGCGCCCAGCGCGCCGTCGAGTCCCGGGCCGATGAGTTGAACCTGGTGATGTCCGCCAGCCAGACCCACAACCTGGCGAATATGCGCATGCGCTGCGAAGCCTCGTTGGCGGCGTTCGGCGACATCGTGAGTTTTGCTGCCGACTATCCGGTGCGCCTCAACGGCAGCATCGCCACCACCTTCGGCTGCCCGTTCGAGGGCAAGATTGATGAAGACCGTGTGCTGCAATGGGTCGATGCCTACCGCGAGCTGGGCATCCAGGGCATCAGCCTGGCGGACACCACCGGCATGGCCAATCCGCGTCAGGTCGAGCGCCTGGTCTCGCGTGTGCTGGAGCGTATTCCGGCGAGCGACCTGACCCTGCATTTTCACAACACCCGCGGTCTGGGTTTGTGCAATGTGCTGGCCGCCTACGAGGCCGGAGCGCGACGGTTTGATGCGGCGTTGGGCGGCCTCGGCGGCTGCCCGTTTGCTCCGGGCGCGTCGGGCAATATCTGCACCGAAGACCTGGTCAACCTGTGCGACGAAGTCGGGATTCACACCGGCATCGACCTGCCGCACTTGCTGAAAGTGTCGCGGCAATTGCCGGCCTTGCTCGGCCATGAATTGCCGGGCCAGGTGGCCAAGGCCGGGCGCAATTGCGACCTGCATCCGCCACCGGCCTACATCGCCACCTTGTAAACCGCCACCAGACAACAAAAACAATCGGACGCCTGCGAGCAGTCCGCTGGAGAGAAACAATGAGCCTTAATACGTTGGAGGCCGGCGTGCGCCCGGCCGCTGAGCACGATGCCGAAAAAGCCCTGGTCAGCAAGGTCGCCTGGCGCCTGATGCCGCTGATCATGGTCTGCTACCTGTTCGCATTTTTTGACCGTATCAACATCAGCTTCGCCAAGTTCCAACTGCAGACTGACCTGAGTTTGAGCGACACCGCCTACGGCCTCGGCGCCGGGCTGTTTGTGGTCGGCTATGTGATCTTCGAAGTGCCGAGCAACATGATGCTGTACAAGGTCGGCGCCCGCCGCTGGATCGCGCGCATCATGATGTCGTGGGGGCTGGCGACGGCCGCCATGGTGTTCGTCACGGCCGAATGGCAGTTCTACGTGCTGCGTTTCATCATCGGTGCGATGGAGGCCGGGTTTGCCCCGGGCGTGTTGTATTACCTGACGTTGTGGTTCCCGCAGCATTACCGTGGGCGCATCACGTCGATGCTGTTCCTGGCGTCGGCGTTTGCCGGGCTGGTGGGCGCGCCGTTCTCCGGGCTGGTGCTGGAACACCTCGATGGCGTGCTGCAAATGCGCGGCTGGCATTGGTTGTTCTTGCTCGGTGGTTTGCCTTGCGTTGGCCTGGGTTTCCTGGTGCTCAAGTTGCTCAAGGACCGCATCGAGGATGCCCACTGGTTGACCTCGGCGGAGAAGACGTTACTGGCCAGCCGCATTGCCGTGCATGAACCCCACAAGAGCGGTGGCTCGCTGCTCGCGGCACTGCGTATTCCCGGTTTCCTGATGCTGGGCTTTATCTACTTCCTGATCCAGGTAGCGTCCTACGGCCTCAACTTCTGGGCGCCGCAACTGATCCGCAGCGCCGGCACCCAGAGCCCGGTGATGATCGGCCTGCTGACGGCGATTCCCTATGTCTGCGGTGCCATCAGCATGGTGGTGATCGGGCGTTTGTCCGACGCTACCGGCGAGCGCCGCAAGTTTGTCAGCGGCCTGGTGGCGCTGGGCGCGGTGGGGTTCTTTTGTGCGGGGATCTTTGCCGATCACACCACGTTCCTGATCGTCGCTTTGAGCTTGCTTGGCGCGGGCATCATCGCTTCGATCCCGGCCTTCTGGACCTTGCCGCCGAAGCTGTTGGCCGGTGCCGGGGCGGGCGCGGCGGGCGGGATTGCGGTGATCAACACCCTGGGCCAGTTTGGCGGCATCGTCAGCCCGGTGATGGTCGGCCGGATCAAGGACCTGACCGGCAGCACCACGCCGGCGCTGTATGTCATCGGCGTGTGTGCGCTGCTGGCGGCGGCGCTGTTGCTGTGGGGCTTGCCGCAGAAACTGCGCACCCTCGACAAGCGCTGATCAGCCGGCGGTCACCAGCGATCGGGTGGGCGTGGCGCTGAACTGAATCAGTGCTACGCCACCGATCAACATCAACGCCCCGATCAACCGGGGCGCGGTGAGTTGGCGTTCCACCAGCCCGAACAGGCCGAAGTGATCCAGCATCAGCGAAGCGATGATCTGCCCGGCCATCGCCAGGGCGATAAACCCCGAAGCGCCGAGCTTGGGCATCAGGATCAGTGCCAGCGAGATAAAGCACACGCCGAACGCACCGCCGCTCCACATCCACAGCGGCGCCTTGGTGATAAAGCCAAGGTTGGGCAGCGGCAGGCGCAGGGCCAGGATCACCGGCAGCAGCACGATAATGCTCACCAGCAGCGAGGCGAGGGTGGCCCACAACGGATGGCCCAGGCCGCGTCCCAGGTTGGCATTGATCGCGCTTTGAAACGGCACCACTGCCCCGGCGAACGCAGCCAACAGCAACAAACCTACCCAATGCAACGTTGTCATGATCAATCTCCCAGAGGTTTTGCTGGACTCTAGGCTATTCGTCGCGCAAATTTAAATTCCAGGTTCTTATGCAGAACATGCAGCTGATGAATGATCTACGACGCATCGACCTTAACCTGCTGGTGATCCTCGACGCCTTGCTGAGCGAGCAGCACGTCACCCGTGCCGCCGAGCGCCTGCACTTGAGCCAGCCGGCGGTAAGCCACGCCCTGGCGCGGTTGCGGGATTTGCTCGGTGATCCGTTGCTGGTACGCCAGGGCAGTTCGTTGGTGCCCACTGCGCGCGCCCTGGAGTTGGCAATGCCGCTGGCGGAGGCGTTGGCCCAGGTGCAGGCGTTGCTGGCCCCCAATCGCTTCGATCCAGCCTCGGCCAAACGCACCTTCCGGGTGGCGATGTCGGACTACAGTGCAGCGATATTCTTGCCGGGGCTGGTGCGCACCTTGCGCCGGGAAGCGCCGGGGATTGATTTGCAGATTATCCAGGCCAGTCGCGAAGGGATGCTGGATGGCGTGCTGAATGGCGATATCGACCTGGCTGCCGGGGTGTTTCCCGACATGCCTGCCGAACTGCGCAGCACGCCGTTATTTGAAGAGCATTACGTGTGCCTGGTGGACCGTGACAGCCTGCCTGACAACGGCGTGCTTGACCTGCCCACTTACCTGGCGCGCCCCCACGTGTTACTGGAAATGTGTGGCAGCGGAACACCGGAAATCGAACGGGCGCTGACGGCGATTCGCGAGCGCCGACACGTGGCTATCAGCTTGCCTCATTGGGGTGTCGCGCCGCAGTTGATCCAGGGCACGGACCTGGTGCTTACCGTGTCGTCTCGCGGGCTGCTCAATATTGATCACGAACGGCTATTGGCCGTGCCGCCGCCGTTTCATATCCCGTCGTTTGCGTTTGTGCTGGCATGGCATTCGCGGCGGGGGGGAGACCCGGCGTTGCAATGGTTGAATGGGCAGGTGCAGGGCGTATTGTCTGAGCGCGGTTGATAAATACCGTGTTTGTTACCGGGCCTGTTTGGCAGCAGGGCATGACGACCGTTCGTCGCACTAACAAGTTTTTTCTAAACCTTTACCGCCCTGAAAATTCAGATTCAGGGCGGGGGTCGTTTCCCTGCACCTGTTTATTACCTGGAGGAACCCATCATGAGCCGCATGGCTATCCGGTTACGCACCGCCAGTTTCGCGATGCTGCTGGGCCTCGGCGCCAGCAGTGCTTTCGCCCAGTCGCCTGCCGATTTCATCGAGCAGGCTTCGGCCAAGGGCATGGCCGATATCGAGACCAGCCGCATGGCACACGCCAAGACTTCGTCCCAAGAGATCAAGGACTACACCATCGAAGTCATCAATGAACGTACCCTGGCCAATCAGCACCTGGCGGCCATCGCCAAGAAGCTCGATTTGCCGGTGGCCCCACGGGACAAGATCGTCGACAAGGCTGAATCGCTGATGCCCGAGCTCAAGGACGGCGATTCGTTTGACGCCGCCTACACCGCCCAGCAGATCAAGGCCAATGAAGACGCGATCGCATTGTTCAAGCAGGAAGGCGCCGAGTCGGACATTCCGGAAATAAAGGCCCTGGTGGATGAGACCCTGCCCAAGTTGGAGGAACGCCTGGAGAAAGCCCGGGCGCTGGCCTCGACTTACGGTAAAGGGCACCAGGGCGACGGTTGATTGCCTTGAGTCGTTCATAAAAAACGGCGATTGGATAAGCTCCAACCGCCGTTTTTTTACGCCTGATTCAGGTCGGTCTTGGGCTGTGCACGTTCAGTCGTCAGCGTGGTGACGGTGATGGTTTCTTCGCTGTCGCCCATGGTCTTGTATTCCTTGCGCAACTTCTCAAGCTGCTTGCGATCAAGGCCATCAAGGCTTAGCACCGCGTTTTGCGCGTCTTTGGTGGCGCGCAGCAGTTCGTCGATCTTGATATGCAAAATGTCGTTGTCGCGGTTTTGCGTGTTCTGGATCAGGAACACCATCAGGAAGGTGATGATGGTGGTGGAGGTGTTGATGATCAGCTGCCACGTGTCGTTGTAGTGGAAATAAGGCCCGCTCAAACTCCACAGGAGGATCAACGCTACCGCCGCGTAGAACGTGCGGGCGCTGCCTGCCCAGCGGGACAGGGATTGTGAGATGGCGGAGAATTTCATGACCGTTTTCCTTAAAGGGTGGGTGATGAAAATACTGACCGCAGGCGTGCGCTGAAATTTCTTTTTACAATTGAGCGATTGAACAAGGTTATACAATTTTTGCCGGGCTTCAGGCGTGTTCCTCCAGCTCCAGCAGATACTGTTTGGCCTCAAGTCCGCCGGCGAACCCGGTCAGCCCGCCCGAGGCACCAATCACCCGATGGCACGGTGCGACAATCGAAATCGGATTGCGCCCGTTGGCTGCGCCGACGGCACGCACGGCCTTGGGGCTACCAATCTGCGCGGCTATCTGGCTGTAGCTGCGGGTTTCCCCGAACGGGATGGTCAGCAGCGCTTGCCAGACTTTCTTCTGGAAGTCGGTGCCGGCAAAGTCCAGTTCCAGCTCGAAACGGTTGCGGGTACCTGCGAAATACTCCTTCAACTGCCGCTCGGTTTCCTCCAACACCGGGCTGTTGTTGGCCTCTTGCAGGGCACCCAAGCGAACACGGTTGGGGCGTTCTTTTTCCCAGAGGATGGCGGTGAGTTTTCCGTCACGGGCCACGAGGGTCAGTTGGCCGACGGGGGAGGGCATGTATTTGTATTCATAGGACATGGTCGGACTCCTTGAGGGTGTATGGCTCCACTGTAGATAGGGCGGCCTAGGGTGGAACTACGTTTCTTGCGGTCGAATTCGCGACCGACTTAGAAGTTCCAGTAAACCCAATCGGCGTAATACGGGTACCAATAAAACCACGAGAACCCGTACAGCGCCTTGAGTACCGATGCCGTGCCGATGACAAAAAATGAAGCGATGTTGAGCAGCGTGATGATCACGGCAAATACGGTTACACGTCGGCTGGCATGCAGTTGGGCAAACCGGGCGCCATAAACGGAGGCCGTGATGGACGCCAGCACCCAAACGAGTCCCAGCGGAAAGGGCAGCCTGAGGAACGAGAGCAGCAGAGGCGCGATCAGCACCCAGCCCAACACCTTGCGCAGTACGGGTTTTGGAGTGCGTTGTGCGGGAGGGAGCATTGAACGGTTCCTTGAAGTGCCGTCACCGGTCTTGTTGCAACACTTTGAGCGCAGCAGACGCAAGAAAGCCCGAGCGGCTTTTTTCTTCCGGATGATGCAGGACGTATTCGTCAATGCGGTTCAGCAGGTAGCCGGGCAACGTGATGTTGAGTTTCTGTGCCTTGCCCAGGTACTTGGTGACATCAATATCCACCACAGCCCAAGTGCAGCCGGCATATTGCGGGTTGGCAGCATGGAGGGTGACTTTCTGCGCTGTAGGAATGGGCGCACCGTCTTCTGCGAGGATCTCGAAGTGGCCTTCGATCGCTTCGCGGGCCATGGCCATGGCGTCGTCCAGATCATCTCCAGCTGAGAAGCAACCGGGAATGTCCGGGACTTCCACACCCCAGGCATGGTCCTCGTCACCGGTTGAAATTGCGATTGGGTACAGCATGTTTGTTGTCCTCAAAAAGGTGTTCACTATAACCACCAATTTTGAGTTCTCAACGCCGTACCTATCATTTGAGACGGCCGACTTTTCCCGCTGAGGGGTAGGAAATGTACTGGGTACTTACTGGTTGGAGCTATTAGGCATCTTTACGAGCTTGTAACAATTCATCAATCACGGTCAGAAATGCCGTGACCATTAAACTCCGCCCATCAGCACGCGTAAGAACAAGCAGTTGCGCGTACGCATCTGAATCCACCAACGGCCGATACGTCACGCCCTTATTCATCAAACTCTGAGTACATTCCGGCACCAGTGCCACACCTTGTCCCGCCGCCACCAGTGCAATGATCGAGGTAATTTGCCGCCCCGACGGCCCGGCCCGCAGTGGCAAACCCTTATGCCGATATAGCTGTTCAATGGACTGGTTAAGCCCCGAGCCATAATCGGCTGGAAACAGAATTAACGGATACCCACTCAACTGCGCCAGGCTGACCTCGGCCTGGTTGGCCAACGGGCTGTCGCTGGACACCGCAGCGACCAGCCGCTCCTCACCCAACGACAAGGCTTGTACCTCAGTCTGACCTTCCTGGGGCAGTAACCGGCTCAGGCCGATATCCAGGCGCCCATCAGCCACCTGCGCGCCCAGGCTCCCGGAGGCGCATTCCACCAGCGTCAATTGCACATCGGGAAAGCGTTGGGCGAAGGCTTGAATCGCCTGGCTGAACAAGTCCGAGAGGGCTATGGAACTCACGTAACCGAGCGCCAGTTGCCCGGCGGCGCCTGCGGCCAGTTTGCTGGCGATGACTTCGGCGAGGTCGACCTGCTCCAGCACCGCCCGTGCGTAGGGCAGGAACGAGCGGCCCTGAGGCGTGAGCGAAACCGTGCGACTGGTGCGGTCGAACAGGCGAAACCCCAGTTCAGCCTCCAGCGCGGAAATCTGCCGGGTCAACGGTGGCTGGGCCAGGTGCAGGCGAATGGCGGCGCGACCGAAGTGCAATTCTTCGGCGACGGTCAGAAAGTAACGCAGCTTGCGTAGGTCGAGCATCCTGGCCCCAGGGTATTGATCGGTCCGAAATCGGTATTGGTCTCGGGTGTGCGGGTCATTCTATAAAGGCCTCAGATAATAAAACGAGAGGTTTCATGAAACCGCGCCTGCATTGTGCCCGTCTTGCCCTGTTCCTGTGTGGCTGCGCGGCGTTTCTCAACCTCTACGCCACCCAGAGCATTTTGCAGACGCTTGCCGCCAACTTTGAGGTGAGCGCCAAGGCGGCTGGTTGGAGCATTACCGTCACCACCTTGGCGGTGGCGCTGACCGCGCCGTTTGTCAGCCGCCTGACCGGGCGGTTTGAGCAACGCACCGTGATCTCGGCTGCTGCGCTGTTGCTGGCGTTGCCGGCGCTGATGACTGCCTATGCCAGCAGTTTCGCCGAACTGCTGGTGTGGCGTTTTATCGAAGGGATGCTGATTCCGGTAGTGTTTGCCACCAGCGTGGCCTACATCGGCGATCGCTGGCGCGGCGGCACCGTGACCGAAGTCACCAGCCTCTACGTGGCCGGCACCGTGCTCGGCGGGTTTGCCGGGCGCTTCGTCACCGGGGTGATGACCGAGTACGTCGGCTGGCGTGAAGCCTTTGAGTTGTTGGCGGTGTTGAGCCTGATGGTGGGCGGGTTTATCCAGTTCCTGCTGCCGGACAATCCTCCCCGTGTTGCCCGACCTGCAACCACCTGGAGCGATGTACTCGGCACTCCGCTGTTGGCAGCCTACGCCGTAGGATTTTGCGTGCTGTTCTCCCAAGTGGCGACGTTTACCTACGCGGGCCTTTACCTCAGCCAAGCCCCCTTCGACCTCGGGCCGGCGGCGCTGGGCACGATCTACATGGTGTTCCTGCTGGCCCTGGTGGTGATCCCCATTGCCGGGCGCCTGAGCAGATCCCGCCCGCAATCCGAACTGCTGACCGCCGCTGCGGTGCTTGGCGTTTGTGGCTCGGGCCTGACCTTGCTGCCGTCCCTGTGGTGCATCGTTCTGGGCCTGGCCCTCAGCTCCACCGGCGTATTCCTCGCCCAGGCCGCCGCCAGCGCCTTCACCACCGCCACCGCCCGCCACAACAAGGCCGGCGCCGTGGGCCTGTACCTCACCTGCTATTACCTGGGCGGCAGCTTCGGCGCCATCGTCCCGGCGCTGATCTGGGGGCGCTGGGGCTGGACGGGATGCGTAGCGCTGATCATCGGTTTCCAGTTGCTGTCACTGCTGATCGCCCTGACGGGCTGGAAGCCCCTCCAACCTGAACTGAGCAAGACCTCATGAACGACGCCGTTGCCTTGCCCGTGCCCGAGACTTCCGCCCGCCGCCGCTCGTTGATCGCAGGGTGCAGCGCCCACGCCATTCATGATGGCCTGACCGATGTGATCTACGTGCTGCTGCCGATCTGGCAAGCGCAGTTCGGCCTGACCTACGCCCAGATCGGCCTGCTGCGTGGGGCGTACTCCGGGATGATGGCGGTGTTTCAACTTATGGCCAGCCGCGCCGCCAAACGCTGGGGACGCACGCCGATGCTGGTGGGCGGCACAGCGCTTGCCGGTGTTGCTTATCTGTTGGTGGGGCAGGCGACTGGGTTGGGCATGTTGTTGCTGGCGCTGCTGTTGGGCGGGCTGGGGGCGAGTACTCAGCATCCGCTGGCTTCTTCAATGATCACCGACACCTACGAGAACGGTGGTGGGGTCAAGGAAGCGCTGTCTCAATACAACTTCTCCGGAGACATTGGCAAAACCCTGGTTCCCGGGCTGGTCGGTCTGTTGCTGACCGTCATCAGCTGGCGCGCGAGCGTTTCGCTGCTTGGATTGCTGGGGGTGGCGGCGGCGGGGTTGCTGTGGTGGTTGATACCCGTGCAGGCAGCGGCGTCTGCTTCCGGGAAAACCGCCAAGACACTGGTAGGAAGTGGCTCGGTCAGCGGCCTGCGTGCGCTGATCGTCACGGGCACACTCGACAGTGCCGTGCGCATGGGTTTTCTCACGTTTTTGCCCTTTCTTCTGCAAGCTAAAGGCGCCGGCACTGCGGGCATTGGCCTGGCGTTGACCATGCTGTTCATCGGCGGTGCCTTCGGCAAACTGCTCTGCGGCTACCTCGGCGCACGTATCGGCATGATGAAAACCGTATGGCTGACGGAGACCAGCACAGCGCTGTTAATCGTTGCGGCGGTGTACCTGCCGTTGAGCGGGTTGATGGTGATGTTGCCGGTGTTGGGGCTGGCGCTGAATGGCACGTCGTCGGTGCTTTACGGCGCGGTGCCGGACCTGGCCGGCGCGGGTAAACGCGAGCAGGCGTTTGCGGTGTTCTACACCGGCACCATCGGCGGCGGCGCACTGGCGCCGGTGCTGTTTGGCGGGCTGGGGGACTCGATGGGCGTGCCGGTGGCGGTGATGGTGCTGGCGTGGATGTTGTTGCTGACGTTGCCGTTGGCGTGGGTGGTGCAGCGGGGAGTGGTGCTGGAGAGATAGCCGTCTTTTCGGATGGTGAATTCAGTTCCTTGTGGGAGCTGTCGAGCCTTGGCGAGGCTGCGATGGGATCGCTGCGGTGTACCTGGCAGACCGCGCCGCCTGCATTGCGGGCAAGCCCGGCTCCCACAGGGAGTGCATTCAAAATTGGGGAGTGCGCCGCTCTAATGTGGGAGTTGTCGAGCTTTAGCGAGGCTGCGATGGCCTTGCCTGAGTGCCACGAAAAATCATTGCCCATCCAGAGGAATAAGCGGTTCATGATCAATCTTGTTGCCAGAGATTGCCGGCTTATTTGGGCGAGCAAGCAGTTATGAATCTTGCGGCTTTGCCTACACAACCATCAGAATCGTCCCGGTTGTGCGCCTTGGGCGATCTCTTTAAGGTTCGTCAGCCGCTGCCCATCAGCGGTCGGGTTTAGTAGCCCGGTGAAGTTTTGGCGTATGGCTGTTCTATCGGTCAGGCATCTTATTGCCTGTGCCTAATGGTAGCTGTGCGCAGGGCGTCTTCGGGCGCGCCGGTTCTGAAACTTCCCGGTCTACTAACCTGAGTACAGCTGCCACCCTAATTTCCGTAAGACTGGGTGGTGGTCCTTCTTGAGGATCAACAGATGTGTACTGACTCGTATAACTCACCCGTAAGAATATTCAGCGTACGTCCCGAAATCGGCACCGGTTCAGAGACTCCCCGGCCCAGCAACCTGCGTACAGTTTCAGCCTATCTGCGTAGTACTGCGTCAGTAATGCCGAGTAAAAAGATTCGTTCCCCCTCTCCCCATTAGCGTCCGACGTCGTTGTAAGACACTTCTCGTTGTTCGCGCCTCCATTGAAGTTCTCCACGGTGATTGCCTATGTTTGATGGCATCAAACCAAGGAGGAATGACCATGCCTCGAAGTGCCTTAGCAGAAGATGGATATCTGCATTACATGCCTCGTGTGAGCCAGACTCATTGCGTCGATGAACTCGCAGAATTACGTCGAGAGTTTGAACAGTTGGAACCGGATGAGTACGCCCCGCCTGGAGTAAACAGGTTTCGACGGTATGGCAACGGAGTCATTCTTCCCTGGCAAGACACGCATGAAGGCCACTGGTTGCCAATCGTCAAAGATGGGGCAGGCCACGGACGCGCAGGTTACGACCAAGGCGGTAACAATCCGGATCACGCAAATATTCGCTACTTTCACGCGTTGAGTGATGCGGTAAAAAACAATCGCGTACTACTCGACCTGATCGATGAAGATTTTTCCCTGACGTTCTGGGAGCATCCTGGCCAGCCCCTTCCTATCTATTTTGGGGTGCATTTTGTAAAACTCACGTCCGCGAGTTCAGATCAGCCAGGTATAAGCTCACCAAACTTTTTTCACCAGGATGGAGAGCCCTTCACGTTTGCGCACTTGATCTACCGTTCTTCGAACATGACGGGTGGGATCAATTTTATTGGGCATCCGGAAATCCGAAACATGCTGTTCGAGGACGCGCGGGCAAGTCAGATTTTGGCGGAGTTCACCCTTTCAGAGCCTCTCGATAGTTTTGTCGTTCATGATCCGAAGGTTTCGCATTACATAAGCCCGATCAAGAAACTTGACGACGCCTCTCCCGGAGTCTGTGAGCGTTGTATTGTTTTGGTTGATTTCTCGCCAACCATTCAGAGGATATGACGGTGCAGGCGTTGAGCTCGATATTGCCCATCTTGATTGCGTTGGGAATAGGCCTTCTATCGAGCAAACTCTTGTTCTCGGATAAAGCTGTTGCGCGATTGGTCAGTCTGATCAGCCCTTTGGTATGGGGGCTACTTTTTCTGATAGGCACTGAGTTCGGCGAAGTGGTTTCTTCGCTGGATGCGGTTGGGTATGTGCTCAAGATATCTTCGCTTGTCGCCGTCGCAACAACAGTGGTGCCTTGCATGCTGCTGCTGGGCTTGGTGGCTTTGAGGGGGGCTGGACGAGAACCAGGCAGGGCTGCCAGTTTCGATATGCATGGCGCTGCTGCTCCTCTGAAAGAGTGCTGTATTGCGCTGCTGATGGTGGCCTTGGGCGTGTTGTTCACATATGCAGAATCCACCGTTGGAAGCTTGTGGCTTCCGCCCAGCAACGTGATGTTAATGGTACTGATCTTCTTGGTGGGACTCGACTTGTCGAGCATCAAGTTAGGTCGTGACTGGATCTCATGGGGCGTTCTAAGCGTTCCGATTGCCGTGGTCATTGGCTCAATATTGGGAGCCTACGCGGTTCATTTCATCACTGGCGAAGATATCCGTTTGCTCCTGGCACTCTCGACGGGATTTGGATGGTTCACGCTATCCAGCGTCCTGGTCGGAGGGCTGTCCGGAGAAATTCATGGCGCTACGGCATTGCTAGCAGACCTGGGCCGTGAACTGATCGCGATCGCTTTACTGTATCTGGTCGGTGGTTTCCACCCAAAGGTCGGTATTGCCGCCGCTGGGGCAACCGCTCTGGACTCGACGTTACCGATCGTGCGCCAAACCTGCCACTGCGACACGCTGCCTACTGCTCTCATGAGTGGTTTGATTCTGACGGTGTTAGCGCCCTTTTTTATAACCTTCTTTCTGACCGCATGACGTGACCTCTTACAGGAGGAAATCATGACTACACGATTTTCAGGAGAAAAACCGAGTCTGCCCTCATCAGCATTTACAAGCCTCACGCTCGGCTCGATGCTTGCCGCGTTTGAACAGCTGCTGATGTGTATCAAAACTCAGCCCAAGGCGTTGATCCCGGTGGCTATGTTCCTGTCGCTGGCGGGGCACGTCCGGGCGGAGCCAACGATTATGGAAAATGTGCGTGGTTATACCGTGAGTGGAGACGGTCTGATGCGCTTTGATGCCTTGGCCTTTGATGCATCGGGCAAAGTGATTTCCGTCGGTATGGCGGCCGATCTTGCTGGTAAGCATGCATTGGCGACGCGCATTGATGGTAAGGGTGCGTCCCTCTTGCCTGGGTTGACCGATGCGCACGGCCATATCAAATGGCTTGGAGAGTCCCTTCGAAGCATCGCTTTACGGGGCTCTCCAACACTGGTTGATACGCAGGAGAGGCTTAGGGTATTCGCTGCAGCGCACCCCGGCGCCCGTTGGCTGACTGGCTCAGGCTGGAACCAGGTCACCTGGAAGTTGGAGCGTTTTCCGACGGCTGCCGAAATAGATAAGGTCGTTGTCGATCGCCCAGTGTGGCTAATTCGGGTGGATGCCCATGCCGGGTGGGCTAATACCAAGGCGATGCAACTGGCGGGTATTACTAAGGACACGCCTGATCCGAAAGGCGGACGTATCGAACGGGATGCAGAAGGTAACCCGACAGGTGTATTTATCGACGCCGCTATGGGGCTGATCGCAGATATTATTCCGCAGCCTGACGAGCAGGAGCGAGAGCTCGCGCTGCAGGCTGCGTTGGAGCATCTCAATGCACAAGGCCTGACATCTGTGCACGATGCAGGTGCTGATAGGCAGATGATCAAGACGATGCGCGGCTTTGCCGATCACGGCCGGCTTCCGTTACGGGTCTACTCGATGATCAACGGTGCGGGGGATGATTTCGCGGTGTTGTCCCAGGACGGCCCTCTGATCGGCTACGGCGATGATCGTCTTACCATTCGTAGCGTCAAGCTTTATGCCGATGGCGCTTTGGGAAGCCGTGGTGCGGCGCTGTTTGAGCCATACGCCGACGACCCAACCAACAAGGGGTTGCTTTTTGAAAGCCGGCAGGAGATGAGGCACAAGATTGAGTCGGTACTGAAAGCCGGCTTTCAAGCTAATGTGCATGGCATCGGTGATGCTGCCATCAAGCAGGTCATGGATAGCTTTGAGCAGACCTACGCCACAGTCGGTGGGCGCGCCTTGCGTAACAGGATCGAGCATGCGCAGGTTGTCGATGTGGCGCAGATACCTCGCTTTATCGATCTAGGGCTGATCGCATCGATGCAGCCTACACATGCTACCAGCGACATGAATATGGCTGAGGACAGGGTGGGTGTCGAACGGATCAAGGGGGCTTATGCCTGGCGCACTCTGCTTAACCAGGGGACAAAAATTGCGGCAGGATCAGACTTTCCTGTCGAATCCGCCAATCCGTTCTACGGCATACATGCTGCCGTAACTCGCTCGGATCATGAGGGCAATCCCTTAGCTGGATGGCACCCTGAGCAAGCCATGACCCTCTTCGAGGCTTTCCGTGCATTTACGCTGGATGCAGCTTATGCAGCCCATCAAGAAGCTACCCAAGGCAGTATTGAGCCCGGAAAATGGGCCGATTTTATCCTGGTTGATCAGGATATTTTTGCCGTCAGCCCGGCGGACATCTGGAGGACACGCGTCCTGCAGACTTGGGTTGGCGGGAAGAAGGTCTATCAGGCGATTGAATGAGCCTGATTCGACCGCTTAATGTCCAAATTCGGCCCATAAAAAAACCGGCCACCAAGGACCGGTTTTTTTACACATCCCCCGTCAAAACCATCCTGACGCGGGACCAAAATCTGAGTGGAGCGGGTAGAGGGAATCGAACCCTCATCTAAAGCTTGGGAAGCTTTCGTTCTACCACTAAACTATACCCGCTCAGAGCGGCTGACTTTGTACCAGATGTGCTCAAGGATTTGAAGTTTTTCTTCGAAAATTCTGTGTTTTACGTGCCAACGGTCGGTCGTGGGCAGGCGGATCCCCTGGAAAATCCAGCCCACCCACAACCCCACCGCTCATACGGCAAACGCATGCTGTGGCTGTGGCGCGTGATACCGCAACCGGCTCGGCTGCTGCTCCGGCCTCAGAAACCCCATCAACGCCTCTCGGCTATCCCGGCACGCGGCCTTGTGCTCCATATCCAGAAAGTGCCCGGTCGCTTGAATCGTGCCGAAGCTGCTTTTCGCAATATGTTGCCCAAACAGCTTGGCATCCTGGGCGCTGGTGTACTCGTCCCATTCACCGTTCAAAAACAACACCGGAATATCAATTTGCTTCGCCGCCTTGAGGTAGCACAGCCGGTCGCTGTTGAGCACGTGGCTGATGTGAAAGTGCATCTGCCCATACTCATGCTCGGCCAGGCTGCTCACGTGTTTGTAGTTGAAGCGTTTGAACAGCGACGGCAGGTGTTTGCCGATGGTGCTGTTGACCAGGTGGCCCACGCGGTCGCGGTCGAGGTTGCCGAGGTAGTCGACGCCGCGCTCCAGGTAGTCGCGCATCGGGGCGTTGATTACCGGGGAGAACGAGCTGATCACGGCCTTTTCCACACGCCGCGGGCGGTGGGCGAGGGCGACGAGGGTCGCGGCGCCGCCCCAGGAAAAGGACAGCACGTGTTCGGCGGTGAAGTGGTCGATGAGCTCCAGAAGGATCTGGCCCTCGACTTCTTTCGTCAGCATATGCTCGTGGCGGTTGTGGATTTTTGAGCGACCGGCGTAGGGCTGGTCGTACAAAACCACGTTGAACGTCGGGTACAGGCTTTTCACGGTCTGGGCGAAAGACGCAGTGGTGGCCATTGAGCCGTTGACCAGAATGATGGTCTTGGCAGCTGCGTCCGCGCGATAGAACTCCGTGTAAACCCGATACTGACCCTGTATATCCAGCACAGCGATTTCTGGCCTCATGTCGTAAGACTCCTGGCAAGCGGGTAATGCGCGCAGATCACTCTGCACGAGCTTTGTGACAGGTAGGCATACGCCTGGAAGTGAGGGCCCATGTCGATCCGGTACTGGCTGGCCGACGGGTGTTGTTATGGCGGGCAATTTGCCGTGAGGTGCCCGCAGATCAAGCGTGCGGACGGGCAAAGTGTTTCTTGTAGGTAGGGGTGACTCGCCAGTCAGATTGCGGCTGGCTCGGTTGATTCAAGCATCAGGGATGCCAGTTCGCCAGTCGATGGCGTGGTTTTTTGCCATCATCGGCTGAACGGTCATCAGACCTGTTGGATTTCAGCGTCCGTAAGCGCCCGGTACCGGCCTGGGGCAAGGGTTGAGTCCAATGCCAGTGGCCCCATGCGCTCGCGGTGCAGGCGGGTCACTTTGTTGTCGAAGTGCCCGAACATGCGCTTCACCTGGTGATAACGCCCTTCAATGATGCTCAGGCGCGCCGTTCTGGGGCCCAATAGCTCCAATTCGGCCGGCTGCGTGGTGAGGTCTTCAAACGCGAAGTACAGGCCGGCGGCGAAGGTGGCGGCGTATTCCGGGCCAATGTCCTGCTCGGTCTCGACGTAGTAGACCTTGGGCAATTTGGTTTGCGGCTGGGTCAGGCGGCGCGACCATTGGCCGTCGTTGGTGATCAGCAGCAGGCCGGTGGTGTTGAAATCCAGGCGGCCGGCGATGTGCAACTCGTGATTGTCCGGTTCATCCAGCAGGTCGAGCACGGTGGGGTGTTGCGGGTCGGAGGTGGCGCTGACGCAGCCCTGGGGTTTGTGCAGCATGAAGTAGCGCGCGGGTTTGCCGGCTTGCAGCACTTCGTCATCCAGTAGCACTCGACTGAACTCGCTGACCGGGTGATGCGGATCGCTGACGAATTGGCCATCGACGGTAATCCGCCGTTCCACCAGCAACAGGCGTACTTGCTTGCGGTTGAATCGAGGCAGGTTGCTGAGGAAACGGTCTATGCGCATTACGACCGCTCGTTCCCGCGCAGTTGCTCGTCCACCTGGGCGCAGCGCGGGCACAGGCAGGCTTTGTTGCGCAGTTCCGGCGGCAAGGCTTCAAGCACCGCAGGGTCGATGCTGACGCTGTAGCACCAGCACGCTTGGTCGGCAGTGCGCGGGTCGGCCAGGGCGCAGTCGTTGCGGGCGCCGCAGGCGGGGCAGAGGGTTGGCGTGGTCATCGGTCGGTTCAGGCTGTATCGGACAAGGTCCCGGTGAAACCCGGTGTGCCTTGCACGATACAGCCCCGAGGCGTTATTGCAAATCACGCTCCAGCACGACCACCCGCTGCCCGGCGCCAATGCCGCTGCCTGGCTGCACGGGAATTTCCCGCACGGTGCCGGCGAACGGCGCGAGCACCGGGATTTCCATTTTCATCGACTCCAGAATCACCAGCACATCACCCGCTGCCACGCGTTCACCCGCGCTCACCTGCACTTGCCAGAGATTGCCAGCGATGTGGCTGTCGATGCTGTATTCGTTGGCCTGCAACGGCGTGTCTTCGCCCAATGGCGCCGCGAGTTCCTCACTGTCGAAATGCGCCTGGCCGCTGGCGATCCAGCGTTCGCGTTCGGCGTTGAACGCGCGCTGTTGTTGCCCGCGAAACGCGCCAATGCTCTCAGCTTCCTGCGCGAGAAAGGCCTGGTAGTCCGTCAGGTTCAACTGGCTGTGTTCGATACTCAGTTCAAACCGCCCAAGGGGAAAATCCCGGCGTATCTGCACCAACTCATCGGCGCTCACCGGGTAAAAGCGGATCTGGTCGAAGAAGCGCAGCAACCACGGTTTGCCATCGAACGCGGCGACTTCCCGGTAGCGGTTCCACATCTGCAAGGTGCGCCCGACGAACTGATAACCGCCGGGGCCTTCCATGCCGTACACGCACAGGTAGGCGCCACCGATGCCCACGGAGTTTTCTGCAGTCCAGGTGCGTGCCGGGTTGTACTTGGTGGTGACCAGGCGGTGGCGCGGGTCCAGCGGCGTGGCTACAGGCGCGCCGAGGTAGACGTCGCCCAGGCCCATCACCAGGTAGCTCGCGTCGAACACGGTGTGGCGCACTTCGTCGAGGTCGGTCAGGTCGTTGATGCGGCGGATGAACTCCAGGTTGCTCGGGCACCACGGGGCGTCCTTGCGCACGGTGGTCATGTATTTTTCGATGGCCAGTTGGCAGGCGGGGTCGTCCCAGGAGAGTGGCAGGTGGACGATGCGCGACGGCACTTGCAGGTTTTGGCTGGCGCAGACGGCGTGCCATTCGGTGGTGATCAACGCCAGGAGGTCGGCGAGGGGCAGTTGTTCGGGCTGGTAGTGGATTTGCAGGGAACGGATGCCGGGTGTCAGGTCGATGACGCCGTGCAGGGCTCGGGTTTCGAAGGCTTGCATCAGGGCGTGGGCGCGAAAGCGCAGGACCAGGTCGAGTTCCGGGGCGCCGATTTCCAGGAGCAGGTGGGTGTCGCCGGCGAGGCGGGCGACCAGGCGGGTGTCGTCACTGCCAACCTCCAACACCACAGGCGACTCAATCAAATGTGGGAGCGGGCTTGCTCGCGAAAGCATCGCCTCGGTTTGCCTGTCGGACCGAGTTGCCTGCATCGCGAGCAAGCCCGGCTCCCACACTTGATTCCAGTTCAGGGCCAGGTTTCGGGCGGTCTTGATGTCGACGGGAGTGAAGCGGATCTTGTCACCCGCCTTGAGCTGGCCCAGCTGCCACAAGTCCGCCTCGATCACCGTCACCGGGCACACAAACCCACCCAGGCTCGGGCCGTCGGGGCCGAGGATCACCGGCATGTCTCCGGTAAAATCCACCGCACCGATTGCATAAGGATTGTCGTGAATGTTGGACGGGTGCAATCCCGCCTCACCCCCATCCGTACGCGCCCATAATGGCTTCGGCCCGATCAACCTCACACCGGTGCGGCTGGAGTTGAAATGCACTTCCCATTGGGTGGCAAAGAACGTCTCGATGTACTCAGGCTTGAAGTATTCCGGCGCGCCGTGAGGGCCGTAGATCACCCGCAATGTTCGCACTTCGGCAAGCGGTTCAGGCACTAAGGTGTTGCCGCAACTGACGTCTTCCAACGGCAGCAAGTGCAACACATCACCCGCCCGCAGAGCCCGTCCGCCATGCCCACCGAACTGTCCTAACGTGAAGGTACTTTTGCTGCCCAGATAATCCGGAACCTGCAGCCCGCCGCGCAGGCAAAGGTAGCTGCGCGCACCGGCCGCGGCGATGGTGCCCAGGCTCAAGGTCGCACCCGCCGGCACCAGCAGCGCAGTGTTCATTGGCACCACTTCATCATTCAACCGCAGCGCAATGTCCGCCCCGGTCACCGCCACCACTGCCGCGCAATTGAAGCGCAACATTGGCCCGCTCATGGTGATTTCCAGCGCGGCAGTCCCCTCGGCATTGCCCAGCAGGCGGTTACCCAGACGCAGTGCGCGACTGTCCATCGGCCCCGACGGCGGCACGCCTACGGCCCAGTAACCGAGGCGCCCCGGATAGTCCTGAACACTGGTTTGCGTACCGGCGCTGAGTACCTCAAACGTATCTGCGCGGTAGACCAAATCCTCAAGGCAGCGCGTCCACGGCCGGCCACTGGCGAACGGTGCGGCGAGCAGGATCTGGCGCAGGTAGTCGCGATTGGTTTCCACGCCGTACAGCTGGCTGTTGCTCAACGCCTGATGCAGATCCAGGCGCGCCTGTTCGCGGGTCGGCGCCCAGGTGATGAGCTTGGCGATCATCGGGTCGAAATAGGGCGGGATCTCGCAACCGGCCTCCACCCAGGTGTCGACGCGCAGGCCTTCAGCAACCGGGAAATCCACACAGGTCAGAAGCCCCGGGCTCGGCTGAAAATCCCGGCCCGGGTCTTCAGCGTACAGGCGCGCCTGAATCGCGTGGCCGTGGGGCTTCAAGTCCAGCTCCCTCAGCGGCGGCATTTCTCCGGCGGCCAATTGCACCATCCAGCGCACCAGGTCCACGCCCCACACTTGCTCGGTGACGCCATGTTCCACCTGCAACCGGGTGTTCACTTCCAGAAAATAGAAGCGGCCATCGGCGCTATCAAAGATAAATTCCACGGTACCGGCGCTGCGATAATTCACGGCCTTGGCCAGGGTGATTGCGGCGTGGCACAGCTCATCCGCCATCCCGTCGGGCAAGTTCGGCGCAGGAGTTTCCTCGAGCACTTTCTGGTTGCGCCGCTGCACCGAACAATCGCGCACACCGAGAGCAATCACCTCGCCACGGCCATCACCAAACACCTGCACTTCCAGGTGCCGGGCGTGCTGGATGTACTTTTCGATAAACACGCCGGCGTCGCTGAAGTTGTTCTGGCCGAGGCGTTTGACTGCCTCGAAACAGTCGCGCAATTCATCGGCGCTGTTGCACACGCGCATGCCGATACCGCCGCCGCCCGCCGTGCTTTTGAGCATGATCGGATAGCCCACGCTTTCGCCGGCCAGCAGTGCAGCGTCAAGGCTGTTGAGCAGCTCGGTGCCTTCCAGCAGCGGGATGTTGTGCTGCTTGGCCAACGCGCGCGCGGTGTGCTTGAGGCCGAACACTCGCAGCTGCTCCGGCGTCGGGCCGACGAAGGCGATGCCCGCTGTTTCGCAGGCTTCGGCGAAGGCGGCGTTTTCCGAAAGAAAGCCATAGCCGGGATGGATCGCGGTGGCACCACAGGCCTTGGCCGTGGCGAGGATTTTCTCCACCGACAGATAGGTGCCGGGCGCCGCGCCTTCGCCCAGGCTGTAGGCCTCGTCGGCTTGCTGGATGTGCAGGCTGGCGGCATCGGCTTCGGAATACACCGCCACGCCCTTGACCGAAAGCTCGCGCAAGGTGCGCAGGATGCGGCAGGCGATGGCGCCACGGTTGGCGATCAACAGTTTTTCGAACATGGCAAAACCCCGCAGGCCGATGCATGCTCGGCCTTGTCCTGGGATGCGGGCCGTCCCGCAAATGTGGATGGCGCTGCGGTCGTCCGGAGCGCATGCAGTCAGTGTGGGAGGTGGAGTGTGGGAGCGGGCTTGCTCGCGAATGCGGTGGTTCAGTCAATACATCAGTCGCCTGATACGCCGCTTTCGCGAGCAAGCCCGCTCCCACACAATCCCGCTCCCACAGGTGATCATCAGCGTTTTCGGAGGCACTGCCCGGCGCGAGCCTGGCACAGGGCGAATAACCACTGACGCAACCGCTTCATTTTCAGTTCCATACCAGTAACTCCGCCGGGGTGGGGTTGTAGCCGTTGCACGGGTTGTTCAGTTGCGGGCAGTTGGAGATCAGTACGATCACGTCCATCTCGGCCCGCAGGTCGACGTATTTGCCGGGGGCGGAAATCCCGTCTTCAAACGTCAGCCCGCCCTCGGCGGTCACCGGCACGTTCATGAAGAAATTGATGTTCGGCCCGATGTCGCTTTTACCCAGCCGGCCATCGTGGGCGCAGGCCCGCAGGTAGTTGTCGCGGCAGCTGTGCATGTAGCGTTTTTCCAGGGCGTAGCGCACGGTGTTGCTCTCTTGGGCGCAGGCGCCGCCGAGGGTGTCATGGCGCCCGCAGGTGTCGTCGACGATGGTCAGCATCGGCTGGCCGAGGTTGGAATACAGCACGCTGCCGGTGCTCAGGTACACGCTGTTTTGCCGGCGCAAGGTGCGCTGCACGTCGTAGCGTTCCCTGGGGTTTTTCAGGCTGTAGAACAGCGTGTCGACGGCCTGGTTGCCTTCAAGGTCAAGGATGCGCAAGGTCTGGCCGGCCTTGACTTCCATCAGCCAGGGTTCGCCGGCGGGGATGGTCGCGCGGTACACGGCTGCGTCCGGTTGGTTGGCGAGTGCGATAGACATGGCAGGTCCTCAGGCGAACAGACGGTCAGTGTTGATAAAGCCGCGCTCGTTTTCCGGGCGCGAGGTGCGGCAGTGTTCGGCGACGCTTGGGTCGGCGTTCATCCAGCTGAGTTTCAGCGGCTGCGGCGCGTACTCGGGGTTCGGGTCCATGGGGTGTTGCAGGGCGGTGAGCACCACCAGTGTGTCCATCGGTGCGTAGAGTTCGATGTAGTCGCCGGCCTTGGAATTACCTTCGGCAAAGTGCAGCGTGCCGGCGTCATCCACGGTGATTTTGCTGAACAGGTTGAGGGTCATCAGCAGGTCGGACAGCCCCAGGCCCCACTTGCCCAACTCCACCAGCAGGTTGTCGGTGCCGTTGCGGTAGAAGCCGTTGCGCAGCTCTTGATAGCGGCCTTTGCCGTATTTTTCCGCGACCTCGGAGGCGCATAACACGCCGCCGATGCTGTCACTCCAGCCGCAGGTGTCGGCGGTGATGGCGGCCAATACGCGGCCCATGTCCGAGTACAGGCAATGGCCACTGGTGAGCTTGGCGGTGTGTTGGCATTTGAGGCTGTCGGGCAGGTTAAGGCGCTCGGTTTTTTCATTGGCATTGAGCAGGGTCAGACTGACGTTGGCGCCGCCGCGAATGTCGGTGAGGCGCAGCAGTTGGCCGCGCTTGAGCACGAAGGAGCGGTGGCCGCCGCCGGGGAGCATTTCCTCGGCGAAGGATGGGAACAATTGAGTCGAGTCGGTCATTTGGAAGTGGCTCAAGTTCGGCGGCGATCGCCTTGCGGCGCTCGCTGTTCAAAGGGATGTCGTAGGTGATGCGGGCGCCGTAAGCGCCGGGGGCGTGCGGGTCGAGGCGCACCTTGTCGAATACCAGCAAGCGGGTGCCGAGGCTGAAGCCTTCGCTCAGGTCGTGGGTGACCATGAACACCGTCAGCCTGGTTTCGCGCCACAGCTCCAGCAACAGCAGGTGCATGTCTTTGCGAATGCCCGGGTCGAGAGCGCCGAAGGGTTCGTCCAGCAGCAGCACGCGGGGCTTCATGATCAGTGCCTGGGCGATGGCCAGCCGCTGTTGCATGCCGCCGGAAAGCTGTGCCGGGTACTTGTCCAGGGCATGGCCCAAACCGACTTTATGCAGCAGGGCTGCTGCCTGTTCCCGTGCCTGTTTTTTCGCGTTGCCGAACAGGCGCCCGAGCAACGGCGAGCGCGGCAATTCAAGGCCCAGCGCAACGTTGTTCAGCACCGTCAGGTGCGGGAACACCGAGTAGCGCTGGAACACCACGCCACGGCTGGCGTCGGGTTCGGCGGCCAGAGGTTTACCGTCCAGCAGGATCTCGCCATGGCTGGCGCTTTCCTGCCCCAGCAACAGGCGAAGGAAGGTCGATTTGCCGCAACCCGAGGTGCCGACCAACGTGCAGAATTCGCCTTCGGCCACGTGCAGGTTAAGGCGCTCCAACACCACCTGATCGCCATAGCGCTGCCACACATTGTTGACGCTGATAAAGCTCATGCCCGCGCTCCTTCGTACCAGGGGAACGCGCGCCGGGTCAGGGCCTTGAGGCCCCAGTCCATCAGCCAGGCGAGGAGGGTGATCCACACCACGTAGGGCAGGATCACGTCCATCGCCAGGTAGCGGCGCACCAGGAAGATCCGGTAGCCCAGACCGTCGGTGGAGGCGATGGCCTCGGCCGCGATCAGGAACAGCCACGCCGAGCCCAGCATCAAACGCAGGGAGATCAGCAAGCGCGGCAGCAATTGCGGCAGCACCACCCGCAGCATCAGGGTCCATGTGGAGGCGCCGAGGGTTTGCGCCTTCACCAGCAACTCGACGGGAATTTCCCGCGCCCGCTGTTCCAGGTCCCGCGCCAGGGCCGGGGTGATGCCGATCACGATCAGCATCACTTTCGACAATTCCCCCAGCCCGAACACGATGAACAGGATTGGCAGGATCGCCAGCGGCGGCACCATCGACAGCACCGTCAGTAACGGCGACAACGGTGCGCCAAACAACGGCAAGGTCCCGGCAGCGATGCCCAGGCACAGGCCGGCGAGGGCGCTGATACCAAGCCCTATCGCCAGGCGGCGCAGGCTTGAGGCGCTGTCTTGCCACAGCACGTATTCACCGGTGCGGGCGTCGGCGCTGAAGGCCAGACGTTTCACCGCGTCGCCCATTTGTGCGGCGCTGGGCAGCAGCTTGTCGTTGGGGTTGTCTGCCAGGCGCTCGGCCGAGCCCACGAAGTAGGCGAACAGCAACAAAGCGAAGGGCAGCAGCACCAACAGCAGGCGACTGGAGCGTTCCGGGTGGCGGTTGATCAGGCGCATGGCCGGGTCCTCTTACAGCGTGCCGTCGGCGGCCATCTGTACGTAGCTGGGGTCGAAATGCAGCTTGAGGTTGGCGGTGTCGCCGCGGGTCACGCCGTTGGCGAAGCTCATGCCCACGGCGTTGGTGTCTTTGGCACCTTCACCCAGCAGGCCGTGTTTAAACGAGAACTCGGCGACCTTGCCCATGGTGGCGGGCAACTGCGCGCTGGTGGCGAAGGCCAGGGCTTCCTTGGGCGTGGCGAACAGCTTGGTGGTGTCCAGTTGCGACTGGAAGCCCTTGAGGTCGGTGCCGGAAGCCTTGGCCATGTGTTCCAGGGCGTCGGTGCTGGCGGCGTTTTTCGCGTTCATCAAGGCGACCACTTCAAACCAGGCACCGGTCAGCGCCTTGCCCAGCTTGGGGTTGTCTTTGAGGGTCTGGGTGTTGACCACCATCATGTCCATGATTTCGCCGGGCACTTTGCTGGAATCGAACACTTCAGTGACGCCGGGCTTGGCCTTGATCTCCGAGAGCATCGGGTTCCAGGTGGTGACGGCCTTGACCTGGTCGGTGTTGAAGGCGGCGGCGATGTCGGCGTCGGAGGTGTTGACCACTTTCAGGTCTTTTTCGGTGAGGTTGGCCGACTCCAGGGCACGGGCCAGCAGGTAGTGGGACACCGAGAGTTCCACCAGGTTGACGTTCATGCCCTTGAGGTCGGCGACGGTCTTACCGATGCCCTTGATGACCACACCATCGTTGCCGTTGGAGAAGTCGCTGACCACCAGCGCGGTGCTGTCCACGCCACCGGCGGCGGGGATGGTCAGGGCGTCCATGTTGGTCATGGTGCAGCCGTCGAACTGGCCGGCGGTGTACTGGTTGATGGATTCGACGTAGTCGTTGAGCTGCACCATGTCGATCTTGATGCCGTACTTCCTGGCCCACTTGTCGAGGATGCCTTGGCTGCCGGCGTACTCCCACGGCATCCAGCCGGCATAAATCGTCCAGCACACGCTGAAATGGTCTCTGGGGGCGGCTTGGGCGGAAAAGCTCACCACGGCGGCAAAGGCGGCGGCGAGCAGGGCGGGTAAACGTATCGAGGGCATGGATGCTTCTCCAGTTGATCAAGGGCGAGCAGGAGCAACGCGGCACCGTAAACGGTGGCTTGTCTCCCGGGCTTTTATCCCGCCGTGTAACCTCAACTGGAGGTCGCCAACTCTCGGACCAGCCACTCGCCTTAGCGAGCCGGAACCCTAGTCAGCCATTGCAAATTGTGGTGCCGCGAACCTGTGATGACTCTTGCACGGGAGAGGTAAAGCGAGAGTCGTGCCAAGTGAGAGATGGCGCGGATTTACAGGCCTGCCGACAGGCATGGAGGCGTGGCGCCGGGTGTTCATGCATTGCGCTGGTGCGTGGTTGCACTGCAATGAAGCGAACCCCCGGGCCCGATGGATCACCCGGTTTTTCTAGAGCTGGAACTTGGCCACCAGGGTATTGAACGATGTGGCCAATCGCGACAGCTCTTGACTCGAGGCGTTGGTCTGGTGGGCGCCGGCAGCGGTCTGCGTCGACAGGTCTTGGATATTGAGCAGGTTGCGATCCACTTCCCGCGCCACCTGGGCTTGCTCTTCGGACGCCGAGGCAATCACCAGGTTGCGTTCGTTGATCTTCGCCACGCTGTGGGTGATGCGCTGCAATGCTTCGCCCGCATTCTGCGCCATTGTCTGGGTGTTGTTGGCCCAGGTAAGGCTCTTGTTCATGGCCGCAACGGCGCCATCCGCCCCTAGCTGCACGGTGCCGATCATGTTTTCGATGTCGACGGTGGAAGTTTGCGTGCGATGGGCCAACGCCCGGACTTCATCCGCCACGACGGCAAAGCCTCGGCCTTGCTCGCCGGCACGCGCCGCTTCAATCGCCGCATTGAGGGCCAGCAGATTGGTTTGGTCCGCAATGCCACGAATCACATCCACCACCTTGGCAATTTCCCGAACCTGGGCGGCCAGATCAACCACGGCCTGGGTGGAATCATTGATCTCACTGACCATCGAACTCATCCCGGACACGGCCTGGTCCACTTGCAGGCGGCCATCATCCGCTTCAGCAGTCGCCTGGCCAGAGGCCTCGGACGTCGACACCGCATTACGCGCTACCTCGTCCACCGCTGCGGTCATCTGGTTCACGGCGGTGGCGGCTTGCTGGATTTCGTCGTTCTGGCGGGTCAGGCTGCGAGTACTTTCGTCGGTCACCGCGCTCAGTTCTTCCGCTGCGGAGGCCAGTTGGTCAGAGGCGTTAGAAATTTCCAGCAAGGTACTTTTCAAGCCCCCCTGCATGTCGGATAACGCCATCAGCAACTGCCCGGCTTCATCCTTGCGATCAGTGATGATGGCCTGCGTCAGGTTGCCCTGTGCGACACGTTGTGCGCTTTGCACCGCCTGGGCGAGGGGCTGGGTGATGAGACGGGTGATCAATAGGCCGATGGTGATCGCGACAATAAATGCCAGGACGATACCGCCGATCATCCATTGCAAGGCATCGCTACGCAAAACATCCGCCGCTTCTGCGCCTTCCTTGATCTGGCGATTATTGGAATCGACCATGATTTTGAGCAGGTCGCGGGACTGCCTGAATAGCGCATTGTTGTTGGTGTTGAGCAGTGTGCGCGCTTGATCGGCGTGACCGGCATCAATCATTGAAATAATTTGCCCGGAGCTGGCAACGTAGTTTGGCCAGACCTGGTCCAGGGTGTCTCCCGCCGCCCGCTCGTCGTCCTCGAGAGGCGTTGCGCGGTAAGTCGCATAGGCCGTTTGGCTACGCTTTAACTCATTGGCGATGTCCTGGCGAACCCGGTCGAGGTCTTGTGAGGAAACACCGCCATTGCTGGCATCCAGCAAGCGATACAGACCCCGGTTGTGGGCAACAAGGCCGTTCAGGGTGGCATTGGTATTACTGACGGATACCAGATTGTTGGAGAAAGCTAAATCAAGGGCGGTTGCCAGCCGGCTGACCCCCTTGATACCCAATGTCCCCACTGCCAGCGTGATGAAGGCGCACAGTACGAACGAAAGCAGCAGTTTGGTTGAGAGTTTCATGGCTGAGATCCGGTTTGATGACGATAGGATGACCGCACTAGAGCGTCCGTGCCATTGCGTGGAATCATAATGACATCATTCGGATTATTGAAGTTTCAATGCCGATTAAAATCCATCCAGGGAGTTGGTTTTCACGGCAGGGCTGTCGTCGAGGCGAGGTAAGGGACGGGATTTACATGTATCAAGCTATTACCAAATAGCACCAGATTCGCTTTTTGATGTCAGATATTTCGTCAGGCAGTGAAAGCTGTTTGCCGCCCCCCAGCGTCGCTGGGTGTGCTCTTCCGCGGTCCAGGAGGCCGCCATGTATCGTCGACTGCTTCTTATCGCTTTGCTCGGTTTGACCCTTTCTGCGTGCGCGCCTTATTACGGTGGCGGCCAGGCCTACTACGGTTCCGAGGTCTACACGGCGCCCGCGCCGGCGTATTACTACGGCGGCGGTCCTTATTATCATTACCGCCAGGGTTACTACCCGCCACCGCAGCGTTATTACCCGTCGCCGCGTTATTACCAGCCGGCGCCTCGCTATTACCCTGCGGGGCCGCGAGCCGGTTACCGGCCTTACCCCAATCAGGGTTGGGGCAACGGCCACTGGGGTAATGGTGGCGGGCGTGGCCAGGGTGGAGGCCGTGGCGGGCATCGCTGATCGTATTAATTGGAAAAACGGCGCTCAGGCGCCGTTTTTGCTGACCGTTGGTCGGTACTGTCATATTTGACAGCTATTCTATGGGCTACGACTGTAGTTAATTGGGGGCGGACGCTATCTGGCGTGTTGTTTCCTGCATCGACTGGCGGAGCCCATACCATGCGAGTCAGCTCGCTTTACTTGTTCGTTTTTATTCTTTCAGGCTTCAGCACGTTGGCGGCGGCGCAGGGCTGTCCTTACCCGAGTACCGTGCGCTACGTTGATGGCCACTTTCAGGGAGCTGATAAAGAGTCCACCTGGGTAAGCCAGGCAATGAGCGGCCAAGACCTTGTGGAAACTTTTGTGGGCGCGATTTTTATCCCTCGGGAGTCGGGTGAGCGCAAACGTGGCTACCTGGAAAAGTGCATCTATAAAACCGTCCGCGGTAACACGGTTGCCTTGAGGTTCGGCCCGGCCCGGGGCGAGGGCACGATGTCGCTGGCTGAGACCACGCACTGGCAACCGGGTACTGATGTTTTCGGGCAACCCACATTCCAGTGCGAAGACCGTCAACCCGATAATTGTGCCTTCACGTTCGAGGCGGCAAAACGCTGACGGGCGTTCAATAGTCCGACAAGTCCGCCAGCGGATGCCGCCCTTCCCACACCTTGTGGAAGTGCGCCTGCACCACGGCCTCGGGGATCAAGTTGATGTCCGGCCAATGCCAGTGGGGCCGTTGGTCCTTGTCGATCAACCGCGCCCGCACGCCTTCGCTGAATTCCGGGTGACGGCAGCAGTTCAGGCTCAAGGTGTATTCCATCTGGAACACCTGGGCCAGGGACAGGTGCCGCGCCCGCTGGATCTGCTCCCATACCAGGTGTGCGGTCAGCGGGCAGCCTTCGCTCAGGGTCTTGCCGGCGCGGCTGAACAGCGGGTCGGTGTGGTCGCGCAACGGGCTCAAGGCGCGCCACGCGCAGCGCACATCGCCTACATCCAACCACTCGTCGATCTGCCCACGGCGCGGCAGCCATTGGGCTTCGGGCAACTGACCGATGGCTTCCTGGGCCAGAGCCTTGAGCAGGCTGTTGAGTTGCATGTCGGTCTGTTCCTGCCAGTTCAGTTGCAGCAGGCCTTCGAGCAGCTCGTCTTGTTGTTCATCCAGCAGGAAGCGGTCGGCCAGGCCCAGGTCCAGGGCGTCGCGGCCATTCATGTGGGCGCCGGTCAGGCCGAGGAACAAACCCAACTTGCCGGGCAGGCGGGACAGAAACCAACTGGCGCCCACGTCCGGGTACAGGCCGATGCTTATTTCCGGCATGGCCAGGCGGCTGCTCGGGGTGACGATGCGCACCGCGGCACTTTGCAGCAAGCCCATGCCGCCGCCCAGCACATAGCCGTGACCCCAGCAGATCAGCGGTTTCGGGTAGGTGTGCAGGCGGTAGTCGAGACGGTATTCAGCGGCGAAAAATTGCGCGGCCAGCGCCGGGACTTCTCCGGGATGCTCGAGGCAGGCCTGGGCCAGGCTACGTACTTCGCCACCGGCGCAAAAGGCCTTGGGGCCATTGCCGCGCAGCAGCACGCAGACGATTTGCGGGTCTTTGGCCCAGGCGTCCAGGCGTTCGCTCAGGGCCTGGATCATCGGCAAGGACAGGGCGTTGAGGGATTTTTCCGCGTCCAGGCTGGCGATGCCAATGCGGGCGCCGCCGGTGCCAATCAGCTCTTCGAAGTGCAGGTTCATCATGACCTCAATCGAGAAAGTGAAGGTTCAGTATGATCGCTTCGCGGGAAAGTGCTGGTTCTGCGTCAGATCAATTGACAAGCAGGGTGGGCTTTCCTAGGGTTCGCACCATTGTTTTTTCTGGATGCAACCATGACCTCCGACGACCGTATCAAACTCGAACCCAGCTGGAAACACGCCCTGCGTGACGAGTTCGACCAGCCGTACATGGCCCAGCTGCGGGAATTCCTGCGCCAGGAGCACGCGGCCGGCAAGGAAATCTACCCGCCGGGCCCGATGATCTTCAACGCGCTCAACTCAACGCCGCTGGATAAGGTCAAGGTGGTGATCCTCGGCCAGGACCCCTACCACGGCCCGGGCCAGGCCCACGGCTTGTGCTTCTCGGTGCAGCCGGGCGTGCCGGCGCCGCCGTCGTTGGTCAATATCTACAAAGAACTCAAGCGCGACCTGAACATCGACATCCCCAACCACGGCTACCTGCAAAGCTGGGCTGACCAGGGCGTGTTGATGATCAACACCACCATGACCGTGGAGCGCGCGAATGCCAACGCCCATGCGGGCAAGGGTTGGCAGTTCTTTACCGATCGGATTATTGAAGTGGTGAGCGAGCATCAGCCGCACCTGGTGTTCTTGCTCTGGGGCGCCCACGCGCAGGGCAAGCAGAAGTTGATCGACGCCACCAAGCACCTGGTGCTGACGTCGGTGCATCCGTCGCCGCTGTCGGCGTATAGAGGGTTTATTGGCTGCGGGCATTTCAGCCGCGCTAACAAGTTTCTTGAGCAGAATGGCGAGACGCCAATCGAGTGGCGATTGCCGCCGGTTTGACATAGATCCAATGTAGGAGCTGTCGAGCTTTAGCGAGGCTGCGAAGACGGCCGCACAGTCAGCATCAATGCTGCCTGACCCACCGCTATCGCAGCCCCGCTGGGGCTGGACAGCTCCCACAATTGAACGTCGCCAAGGCGTTAGATTTTGTCTGGTTGCCGGTTCCAATGCCGAAACAACGGCTCCGCCAGAAACAACACAAACAACAGGCGCATCACCTGCATCGCCGTTACCAATGGCACCGACAGTTGCAGGGTTTCTGCCGTCAGGCTCATCTCGGCGATCCCCCCGGGCATCATGCCCAGTGTCAGTGAGCGCAGATCCAGATGCGTCAGGGCACTCAAGCCCACCGCCGCCAGCGTCGCGATCAACATGGTCAATGCGGTACCGATCAAGGTACGCCCCATGAACAATGGCGCGCGCCGGAAGAACTGCCGATTGAAGTGGCAGCCCAGGCCGCTGCCGATCAGCCACTGACCGATCTGGCTGCCACCGTCTGGCAGGCCGATGTGCAAGTCCCAGGTGATACTGACGGCGGCACTGACCAGCAGCGGCCCGAACAACCATGGGTTTGGCTGACGCAAACGCTGCCACCCCCAGGCTACCAAAGCACCGACGGGGAACAGCACCGCCAGCCAGGCCCAATCGACGGTCGCCGGATGAAACTGCGGAACACCTTCCCCCAGCAAATACTTGAACGCCGCCGGTACACACAGCACCACCACCAACACCCGCAAACTCTGGCCTGCGGCAACGCGGCTGAGCACCGCGCCATTGCGTGCACCGAGGTTGACCATCTCCCCCGACCCGCCCGGCATGCTCGAGAAAAACGCCGTGGCGCGGTCTTCACCGCTACGGCGCATCAACCACACGCCCACAATGCTCGAGAGGCTGGTGACCAGTGCGCCGAAAAAGATCAGGCCGAAGTGGCTCATCACCTGTTCCATCACCACCGGGGTGAAGTGCAGGCCGATGCCGATGCCCACCACCCATTGGCCGCATTTGCGGCCGCCGGGAATTTCTGCCAGCTGCCAGGGTGTGAGGCAGCGCACGAGGATGATCGCCAGCAACGAGCCGACCATGTACGGCAGTGGCCAGCCGATCTGGCTGGCGAGGTACCCGCCCAGCAGACCGACCAGCGGTGTTGCCCACCAGTTTTTAAACGTGGCCTCAGACATCGGCCACGGCACGGCGCTGCAGGGAACGCTTGCGCCAGATGCGCACCAGCGGGAACAACAACATCAAGGCCGTCAGTACCCATACGCCAAAGGTGATCGGGCTCGACCAGAGGATCTGCAGTTCACCGTTGGAAATCGACAGCGCACGACGCAGGTTCTGTTCCATCAACCCACCGAGGATAAAGCCCAGCAGCACCGGCGACAGCGGGAAATCCAGCTTGCGCAGGATGTAGCCGAAGATGCCGATGCCGACCATCAGGAACAGGTCGAAAGTGGTGGCGTGAACCGCGTACACGCCAATCGCGGTGATGATGGCGATCACCGGCACCAGCGCCCAGTTCGGCACGGCGAGGATGCGGGTGAAGATGCGGATCATCGGGATGTTGAGGATCACCAGCATGATGTTGGCGATAAACAACGAGGCGATCAGGCCCCAGACGATGTCCGGTTGCTGTTGGAACAGCAGTGGGCCGGGGGTGATGTTGTACAGCGACAGCGCGCCGATCATCACCGCCGTGGTGCCCGAACCGGGTACGCCGAGGGTGAGCATCGGCACCAGGGCGCCGCAGGCGGAAGCACCGATTGCGGTTTCCGGCGCTGCCAGGCCACGCATGTCGCCCTGGCCGAATTTACCGCTGGCACCGGCCAGGCGTTTTTCGGTCATGTAGGCCACGGCGGACGCCAGTGTTGCGCCCGCGCCCGGCAATACGCCCATGATGAAGCCCAACAGGCCGCAGCGAATATTTACGACGAATACTGCGGAAGCTTCCTTCAGGTTAAACATCATCCGTCCGGTAGCTTTCACCGCTTCCTGGCCGCGGTGGGTTTTTTCCAGCAGCAACAGGATTTCGCTGATGGAGAACAGGCCCAGCACCAGCACCACGAATTGGATGCCGTCGGTCAGGTGGATGTTATCGCCGGTGAAGCGGTACACACCGCTGTTGGCATCGATACCCACCGCAGACAGAAACAGGCCGATCAACGCTGCGACAAAGGTCTTCAGCGGTTTGTCACCGGCCATGCCACCCAGGCAGACGATGGCAAACACCATCAGGACGAAATATTCCGCCGGACCGAAGGCAATCGCCCATTTGGCCAGCAGCGGGGCGAACAGCACCATGCCGCAGGTGGCGATAAACGCACCGATGAACGAACTCCACGCCGACAGCGACAACGCAACACCTGCCAGGCCCTTACGGGCCATCGGGTAGCCGTCGAGGGTGGTCATCACGGTGGAGGCTTCACCCGGGATGTTCAGCAGAATCGAGCTGATGCGCCCGCCGTATTCGCAGCCCAGGTACACGGCCGCCAACAGGATCAAGGCCGACTCAGGCGGCAGCCCGAGGGCAAATGCGATGGGGATCAACAGCGCCACGCCGTTGATCGGCCCGAGGCCCGGCAACAGGCCGACGACGGTGCCGATCAAGGTGCCGCACAGCGCGGTGATGAGGTTGTAAGGGGTCAGTGCAACGCCGAAGCCCTGGCCCAAATAGCTGAACGTATCCATATCAGTTCTCCAGAACTTCAAGCAGGCCGAGCGGCAGCGGTACATCCATGGCTTTGTCGAACAACAGGTAAAGACCGATGCTCATCAAGGTCACGATCACCACGCTGGGCTTCCAGCGGCCGCCATACAAGCGGGCCATCGGAATCCCGATCAGCATGCTGCTGAGGATGAAACCCAGGGATTCGAAGGTGCCGGCAAACACCAGCAGCAACGCGACACAGATGCCGATCTTGATCAGGGTCTGGCGGTCCAGCGCGGGCTCTTCTTCAGTGTGCTGGGTGGGCTGTGGGCGAAACAGCATGTAGATCAGCCCCAGGCCCATCAGCCCGAGCATCAACAGCGGGTAGGCCCGAGGCCCTACCGGCTCGTAGGAAAACGACGCCTGATAAGGCCAGGCCATCAGTGCGAGGCCGGCGCAGACCAACAACATCACTGAGGCGAAAATGCGTTGTAAGAGCATGGCAAACTCCTTGGAGACTCTTGTAGGCGCGAGCTTGCTCACGAAGAACGCCAGGACGTCGCGTTTATACAGGCAGCACGCGTCATCGTTGAAGTTTTTCGCGAGCAAGCCCGCTCCCACAGAGGGGCGATTACTGGATCAGGCCGAACTCTTTGGCCAGTACTTTGTAGTCAGCCACCTGTTTCTTTACGTAGGTGTCCAGCTCCGGGCCGGTCATGGCGAACGGGAACAGCTCGCGCTGGTCACGCAGCTTGGCGAACTCGTCGGAAGCCAGCAGTTTGTCGAAGGCGTCTTTCCACCAGGCGTAGTCTTCGTCGCTGACTTTTGGCCCGAGGTAGAAGCCACGTACCACCGGCCAGACGATGTCGTAGCCTTGTTCCTTGGCGGTCGGAATGTTCTTCATTTCCGGCTCGTCCAGGCGCTCGTCGGAGAACACCGCCAGCAGGCGCATGTCGCCGCTGAGGATGTGCGGCATGGAGTCGGAGATGTCGGTGCTGCCCACCTGGATGTGGCCGCCGAGCAATGCGGTGGCGATTTCACCGCCGCCTTCCAGTGCCACATAACGCAGGTCACGCGGGTTGATCCCGGCGGCCTTGGCGATCAGTGCGGTTTGCATCCAGTCCTGGCTGCCGACGGTGCCGCCGGAACCGATGACCACGCTGCCCGGGTCTTTCTTCAGGGCCTTGACCAGGTCGTCGAGGTTTTTGTAGGGCGAATCGTTTTTTACCGCGATGGCACCGTAGCTGGTACCGACGGCTGCAAGCCAGCGCACGGCGCTTTCATCGAAGCGGCCAAACTTGCCCTGGGCCAGGTTCAGCAGCGAGCCGCTGGACCACGCCACCAGCGTGCCGGCGTCGGCCGGGCGCTGGGCGACGACGGCGTTATAGGCCACCGCGCCCACGCCGCCAGGCATGTAGGTCACGCGCATCGGCTTGCTCAGCAGCTTCTGGTTGACCAGCGCGCTTTGCGCCAGTTTGCAGGTCAGGTCAAAACCACCGCCCGGGGACGCCGGGGCGATGCATTCAGGGCGCTTGGGTTCGGCGGCCATCAATTGGCTGGCGAACAGCATGCAGCTGGCTGTCAGGGCAAATTTACGCAGCGAAAGGGTCATGTTCATCTCCATCGTTGTTGTTATGAGGTTGCTGTTACCAGAGTGCGACGCTGTAGCTCACCAGCAGGCGCACTTCATCCGCATCACGGGCCGAATAGTTGGAACGGTAAGTGGCATTACGCAGGCGCACGGCCACGTCCTTGAAGGTGCCGCTTTGCACCACGTACTTGATCTCGCTGTTGCGTTCCCACTCCTTGCCGGTCTCGCCGTTCTTGAGCTTGATGTTGTCACCCGACAGGTAACGGCTCATGAAACTCAGGCCGGGAATCCCCAGCTTGGCGAAGTCGTAGTCGTAGCGTGCTTGCCAGGAGCGTTCTTCGGCGCCGGCAAAGTCGTTGATCTGCACGAAGTTGACAAGGTAAGGATCGCTACCGTCCACGTAGGGAAAGGCGCTATCGCCGGACATGTGCTGATAGCCGGCGCTGAGCTTATGGCCATTGAGGGCATAGCTGAACAGGCCGTTGAGGGAGGTGTTGTCGATCTTGCCGCCGCGGGCTGCGCCGGTGTCATCACTGACGGCCAGGCGCAGGTCGGCGCCAAAAGTGCCGGGGCCCATTGGGCGCGAGGCGACCAGGCCGAGGAAATGCTGGCGGTACACGTCGTCGAGTTGGGCAAAGTGGTAGCTGCCGGTGATCTTGTCGGCGAACTTGTAGTCCACGCCGCCGAAGTCGAAATGCTTGCCGGTGGCGCCGCTGAGGAAGCGGCTGTTCTTGTTATTGAGGCCGATGTCTTCGTAGTTGGTGTCGTCGCGGTCCTTGGCCTTGTTCAGGCGGCCGCCGGTGAACACCAGGTTCTTGAACTCCTTGGAACTCAACAGGCCGCCTTCAAACGTTTGGGGCAGGATGCGCCCGTCGTTGGGTTTGAGGATCGGCAACTCGGGGATCAGTGCGCCTATCTTCAGCTCGGTGGCGGAGATCTTCACTTTGCCGGTCAGGCCGAGTTTGGAATATTCGTTGGCGGCGCGGCCATCATCGTGGGTGGGCAGCAGGCCGGTGCCGGTGCGGTCGGGACTGGAGTCGAGCTTGACCCCGAGCATGCCCAGGGCATCCACACCAAAGCCGACGGTGCCGTCGGTGTAGCCCGACTGCAGGTTGAGCATGAAGCCCTGGGCCCACTCGTCGCGCTTGGATTGTTGTGCGCTGGTGCCATCGCGAAAGTCGCGATTGAAGTACATGTTGCGGGTTTCGAGGGTGGCGGTGCTGTCCTCGAAAAAGGCGGCTTGGCCTACGGGCGAAAAGCCGGCAAAGGCGGCAGCACTGGCAAGGGCGGTCTGGGTGAAACGAGAAGAACGAGCGGGCGGCTGAGTGCGCAGCATCGTGGGTGTACTCCGTTTTATTGTTCTTATTTTGGCGAAAACGCTTCGAGGCGTTTTTCGGGCGCTACAGGTGAAATAGCTCGGCAGGCGAAACCCACCGTGGCTGGATGCTAAAGGGCGAAGCTTTCACTAACCTTTCAGTCGCCTTTCAATGTTTTCGGGCTTCACAGCGCAGGTGGCGCCTGTAAACTCCCCGGCAAAGCGTGGCGCCGACCACCCCCTAACGAGGTAAAACCCCATGCGTGTCCTTCTGGTTGAAGACCATTTGCAGCTCGCCGAAAGTGTCGCCCAAGCGCTCAAGAGCACGGGTTTGACCGTCGACGTGTTGCACGATGGGGTGGCCGCGGACCTGGCCTTGAGCAGCGAGGAGTACGCGGTGGCGATCCTCGATGTGGGCCTGCCGCGCATGGACGGTTTCGAGGTGTTGGCGCGGTTGCGAGCTCGTGGGAAAAACCTGCCGGTGCTGATGTTGACCGCTCGCAGTGATGTGAAAGACCGGGTGCACGGCCTTAACCTGGGCGCGGATGACTACCTGGCCAAGCCATTCGAACTGACGGAGCTGGAAGCCCGAGTCAAAGCCCTGCTGCGCCGTAGCGTGCTGGGCGGTGAGCGCCAGCAGGCGTGTGGCGTGCTGATTTACGACCTGGATACGCGGCGCTTCACCCTGGGTGGCGAACTGCTGACCCTGACCTCCCGCGAGCAGGCGGTGCTTGAGGCGCTGATTGCACGTCCGGGCCGGGTGATGAGCAAGGAGCAACTGGCCTCCCAGGTGTTCGGCCTGGATGAAGAGGCCAGCCCCGACGCCATCGAAATCTACGTGCATCGCCTGCGCAAGAAACTCGATGGCCAGCCTGTGGCCATCGTCACCTTCCGTGGTTTGGGGTACTTGCTGGAAGCCCGCGATGCATAAGCCCAGCAGCCTGCGCTGGCGCCTGCTGTGGAACCTCGCGCTGTTGCTGGTGGTGTTGATGCTCGCCAGCGGCTTGAGCGCTTACTGGAATGGGCGCGAGGCGGCGGACACGGCTTATGACCGCACGCTGTTGGCCTCGGCGCGAACCATTGCGGCCGGCGTGTCTCATCGTGATGGGTCCTTGAGTGCCGATGTGCCGTACGTGGCCCTGGATACGTTCGCCTATGACAGCGCCGGGCGGATTTACTACCAGGTCAACGATATTCACCAGAAGCTGATTTCCGGCTATGAGAACCTGCCGGGCCCACCGCCGGGCACGCCGCGCACCGATGACTATCCGGCGCTGGCGCGCTTTTATAACGCCAAGTATCAGGGCCAGAACGTGCGAGTGGTCAGCCTGCTCAAGGCCGTCTCCGAACCGAACATGAACGGCATGGCGGAGATCCGTGTGGCCGAAACCGACGAGGCGCGGGTCGCCATGGCTCGCAGCCTGATGGCCGATACCTTGCTGCGCTTAGGGATGCTGGCCATCGGTGCATTGTTTTTGGTGTTCTTTGCGGTGAGTGCGGCGTTGCGGCCGCTGGAGCGTTTGCGCACGGCGGTAGAGGAGCGTCAGCCGGATGATCTGCGGCCGTTGCCCTTGGTAGAGGTGCAGCATGAACTGGGCCCGCTGGTGCGGGCGCTCAACCACTTCACCGAACGCTTGCGCGGGCAGTTCGAGCGCCAGGCGCAGTTTATTGCCGACGCCGCCCATGAGCTGCGTACGCCGCTGGCGGCCCTCAAAGCCCGGCTGGAACTCGGCCTGCGCGCCGAAGACCCGGCCACCTGGCGCACCACCCTGGAAACCGCGGCCCAGGGCACTGATCGCCTGACTCACCTGGCCAACCAATTACTGTCGCTGGCTCGCATTGAAAACGGTGCCCGGGCGATTGCCGAAGGCGGGGCCCAGTTGCTGGACTTGAGCCAATTGGCCCGCGAACTGGGCATGGCCATGGCGCCGCTGGCCCATGCACGTGGCGTGGCCTTGGCGCTGGAAGCGGATGAGCCGGTATGGCTGCGAGGCGAGCCGACCTTGTTGAACGAGTTGTTGAGCAACCTGGTGGACAACGCCTTGGCCCATACGCCGCCGGGCGGCAATGTGATCCTGCGGGTGACGGCGCCGGCGGTGCTTGAGGTGGAAGACGACGGCCCGGGTATCCCGCTGGATGAGCGGGACCGGGTATTCGAGCGGTTCTATCGGCGCAGTCAGCAGGGCTTGGGTTCGGGCTTGGGGCTGGCGATTGTCGGTGAGATCTGCCGGGCACATCTGGCGCAGATCAGCTTGCATGACGGTGAGTTGGCGGGGTTGAAAGTGCGGGTCAGTTTTATTGCGGGGTAATCAGTAAAACATCGACCGCGCTTCATCCAGCTCGGTGCGCAGGGCTTCGCTGTAGGGGTCGAGGCGCAGTTTCTTGATAGCAGGCACCGTCGATACCGGTACGCTGGCGAGCGGATGGTCGGTATTGCGGTGGCAATACAGCACGGCGACCTGCACCAGGTCGATATAGTCCAGGCGCTCGGAGTCGCGCTCCAGGTCGAGGTATTGCCCTGGCAGGTTCACCAGCATTTCCGGGAAGTCCCACCTTCGCAGCAGTTTGTCCCCCAGCAGCGGGTGGATGCTTTCAATCACGTGGTTGAGGCTGACGGGGTCAGCCAGCAGTTCATAGTGATCTTCGGCGTAGGTCAGGATCGGCAGCACGCCAATCTGGTGCACCAAACCGCCGAGGGCCGCCTGGTCAGGCTTCAACTGGCTGTGGTTGCGGCACAGCGCGTAGCTCACGCCGGCCACTTCCAGGCTGCGTCGCCACACGTCGCGCATCTTCTGTTCGACCACATCGGAACGGGCGTGAAAGATCTGTTCCATTACCAGACCGATCGACAGGTTACTGCTGTAGTTGGTGCCCAACCGGGTGATGGCGGTGTGCAGGTCGGTGACTTCCTGGGTCGCGCGCAACAGCGGGCTGTTGACCACTTTGATCAGCCGCGCCGACAAGGCGGTATCGCGGCTGATCACTTTGCTTAGATGGCTGATACTGATGTCCGGGTCTTCGGCGGCCTGACGAATCTTCAGGGCCACTTCCGGCAGCGTTGGCAGAACCAGGTCATCGTTATCGATGGCCACAACCAACGCCTGTTGGACTTTTTCCGCCAGCATGTTCATTCATGATCTCTAGGGTGTTGCAAAAAGGTACGACGATCAGCGCTGGATCTCGCGATCACGGTCCAGTTGGTAGGGCAGGTCGAGCAACTGAAGGCCCGGGCCTTCCAGCGTGCCTACATGCACATCGCCACTCTCTGCTGCTTCGGCTTGCAGCACCGCTAGAAGTTCAATCCCTTGGTCGGCACGGGCGGCAATGACCACCTCGCCGATGGCACTGTTGTGAGTCGGGGAAAACAGTGGGGTGCCAGGCTCCGGCAGCTCACTGGCATTCAGGCTCAGGCGGTACAGGCGGCGCTTGAGTTTGCCCAGGTACTGCATGCGCGCGACGATTTCCTGGCCGGTGTAGCAGCCTTTCTTGAAGCTGACGCCGCCGATGGCTTGCAGGTTGAGCATTTGCGGGATGAACAGTTCGCGGGTCTGAGGCATGACCTGGCCGATGCCGGCACGGATCTGGCCCAACAGCCATTGGTTCAGTTCACCTTCGTTCAATTGCGCGGCGAGTTGGCCGTGCAGGGTTTCGGCTTGAGCGGCAGGGGCCCAGAGTTCGGCGCGGCCTGGCGATACGCGGATGGCGATCAGATCGTCGCTGCGCACCACGCTGTCGGTCTCGGCGGGTAGTTCGAGGCCGAGGCTGGCCAGTACCTGATCCGCATCCGACACCCCGAAGCGCACCCAGTCGGCGCTTTCGTCGGTGAGTTTGGATTTGGAGAACACGGCGTACTTTTTCAAGTCTGCCAGTTGCGGCTCCAGCAGTTCGGTGGCCATGGCCAGAAGCACGCCATCGCCTTGCAGCAGGATGCGGAAGCTCGACTGCATGCGCCCCTTTTGGGTGCAGCGCGCGCCGAGGCTGGCCTGGGTGTCACTCAGGTAGTTGAGGTTGCAGGTCAGTTGTCCCTGGAGGAACTTGGCAGCGTCGGAACCGCGGACGGCGAGTACGCCTTCGTGGGACAGGGAGCAGAAGAAAGCAGAGTCAGCCATGGGTCATCGCAGGTTAAAAAGTCATGAGTGCATCATAGAGGGGCGCCCGGCAAATGGATAGTTTCGGTATGGCCGACCAAAGCCGACTGTTCCAGGCAGCGTCGGCCTGTATACTTGCGCTCTATTTGAGGAGCGCTCCATGGTCGAAGATGTAGAACTCAATCGCCTCTACTGGCACAGCCGCCGCGGCATGCTTGAGCTGGACGTGTTGCTGGTACCGTTCGTCAGGGAGGTCTATCCGCACCTCAACGACGTCGACCGCGACTGCTACCGCAAGCTGCTGGAATGCGAAGATCAGGACATGTTCGGCTGGTTTATGGAACGCGCCGAATCGGAAGACCCGGAGCTGCAGCGCATGGTTCGGATGATTCTGGATCGTGTCCAGCCCAAGTAATACGTTCGAATGCCGCTGGCATGCCTCCGGGCAGTTGCTGGCGGTTTATCTTTTCGCCCAGGCGTTCGCATTGGGTGCGTTGTGGTTTCTCGATGTGTCCCCGTGGATTGCAGCCGTTGGCGCCTTGGTGTGCCTGGCCCATGCCGGTTGGGTGCTGCCGCGTCATCTCCTGTTGACTCACCGTTCGTCGATTCGTGGCCTGCGTCGTGATGAGGATGGCTGGCAGCTATGGAGCGCCGCCCGCGGCTGGCACAGCGTGCAACTGCGCCCCGACAGCCTGGCGTTGCCGTTGATCGTGGTGCTGCGCTTTCGGGTGCAGGGTGACTGGCGGGTGCGTTCGATATGCGTGCCGCGGGATTCGCAGGCCGCCGATGTGCATCGGCGCCTGCGGGTGCGCTTGAAGTTCAGCCGCCGTAGGTGGTTGGCACCAGAATAGTGTCGCGAGCCTCGGGCAGCATTTGCGGGTAATCGAGGGTGTAATGCAGGCCCCGGCTCTCTTTGCGTTCCATGGCCGAGCGGATCATCAATTCCGCCACCTGGGCCAGGTTGCGCAGCTCGATCAGGTCGCGGCTGACTTTATAGTTGCTGTAGAACTCGTCGATCTCATCCAGCAGCAGCCGAACCCGGTGCTGCGCCCGCGCCAGGCGTTTGTTGGTGCGCACGATCCCCACGTAGTCCCACATGAAGCGCCGCAGTTCGTCCCAGTTGTGGGCGATGATCACGTCTTCATCCGAATCGGTGACCTGGCTGGCGTCCCAGCGGGGCAGGGCAGCCGGCACCGGGATGCGCGGCAGTTGTTCAAGGATGTCGGCGGCGGCGGAGCGGGCGTATACGAAACATTCCAGCAGCGAGTTGCTGGCCATGCGGTTGGCACCGTGCAGGCCGGTGAAGCTGGTTTCGCCGATGGCGTACAGGCCGGGTACGTCGGTGCGCCCGTGTTGGTCGACCATCACGCCGCCGCAGGTGTAGTGCGCCGCCGGCACGACCGGGATAGGGCCTTTGGTGATGTCGATGTTGAACGCCAGGCAGCGCTCGTACACTGTTGGGAAGTGGGTTTTGATAAAGGCTTCGGGCTTGTGGCTGATGTCCAGGTAGACGCAGTCGATGCCCAGGCGCTTCATTTCATGGTCGATGGCCCGGGCGACGATGTCTCGTGGGGCCAGCTCGGCTCGTGGGTCGAAGCGCTGCATGAAGCGTTCGCCGTTGGGCAGTTTCAGGTGCGCGCCTTCGCCCCGCAGGGCTTCGGTGATCAGGAAACTCTTGGCTTGCGGGTGATACAGGCAGGTGGGGTGGAACTGGTTGAATTCCAGGTTCGCCACCCGGCAGCCGGAACGCCAGGCCATGGCGATGCCATCACCGCAGGCGCCGTCGGGGTTGCTGGTGTAGAGGTAAACCTTTGCTGCGCCGCCCGAGGCGAGAATCGTGAAGCGTGCGCCGTAGGTGTCGACTTCACCACTGGCGCGGTTGAGCACGTAGGCGCCGAGGCAGCGTTCGCCCGACAGGCCCAGGCGTTTTTCGGTAATCAGGTCGACGGCGACTCGCTGCTCCAGCAATTCGATGTTGGGGCGTTGGCGCGCTTGGTCGAGCAGGGTTTTGAAGATTGCGGCGCCGGTGGCGTCGGCGGCATGGATGATGCGCCGATGGCTGTGGCCGCCCTCGCGGGTCAGGTGGAACTCGAAGCCGCCGTCGTCGGTGCCTGAATGTTCATCGCGGGTGAAGGGCACGCCCTGGTCGATCAACCATTGGATGGCTTCGCGGCTGTGCTCGACGGTGAAGCGCACCGCTTCTTCATTGCACAGGCCGCCGCCGGCATTCAGGGTGTCTTCGACGTGGGATTGCACGGTGTCGGTGTCATCCAGCACCGCAGCGACACCGCCCTGGGCCCAGAATGTCGAACCGTTGGCCAGGTCACCCTTGCTCAGAACGGCTATGCGCAGGTGGCCCGGCAGGGTCAATGCGAGGCTCAAGCCCGCGGCGCCGCTGCCAATCACCAGGACATCGTGTTGAAACTGTTGGCTCATTTGAAGGATTCCGCAAAAAGCGATCCGAAGGGGGCGCAAACAGGACGCCTGGATCGGCGAATCAAAGGGTCACACGGCCCACTAGTATATAGAGGGGGGGAGCGGCACAATAGCCGGGCATTCGTGGCATTGTGAGACTACGGTCGACGAACTGCACGGCTTTCGTGAAACTGAAGGCGATTGGGATGGGAACTTTTTGCATAAGCCCCGACTCAATAGCAGGATGCCCGAAAGCTGGGAACACGCCGGATTTGCTGATCGGCGCCTGTGTCAGGCGCGTCAGGAAGCTGGCGACAGATTATTCGCGCAGCCGGCATAGCCCGCGCTGCGTTTTTCGTGTGTGCCAAATCAGTGCGTACCGGAAACTTGCTTGGAGGGGGAGAACTTTTGCGAAAAGCCCGAGTCTATGTTTGCAAGCCTGATCGATTAGTTATGCAAGCCTCCTCTAAGTACAACGAGGAGTGTTCATGCTAACCCAGGAAGAGGATCAGCAGCTGGTTGAGCGCGTTCAGCGCGGCGACAAGCGGGCATTTGATCTGCTAGTGCTGAAATACCAGCACAAAATTCTCGGGTTGATCGTGCGGTTTGTGCACGACACCCATGAAGCGCAGGACGTTGCACAGGAAGCCTTTATCAAGGCGTACCGTGCACTCGGTAATTTTCGCGGTGATAGTGCGTTTTACACGTGGCTCTACCGCATCGCCATTAACACGGCGAAGAACTATCTGGTTTCTCGCGGTCGCCGCCCACCGGATAGTGATGTTAGTTCGGAAGATGCTGAATTTTATGATGGTGATCACGGCCTCAAAGATCTCGAGTCGCCGGAGCGTGCATTGCTGCGCGACGAGATTGAAGGAACCGTCCATCGCACTATTCAACAACTGCCAGAAGATTTGCGTACCGCGTTAACTTTACGTGAATTCGATGGTCTGAGTTACGAAGACATTGCGAGCGTCATGCAATGTCCGGTGGGTACCGTACGTTCCCGGATTTTCCGGGCTCGGGAAGCCATCGATAAAGCCCTGCAGCCGTTGTTGCAGGAAAACTGAGACAGCGGCGACAGCCAAGAGAGGAACCGCCATGAGTCGTGATGCCCTGCAGGAATCGCTGTCCGCAGTGATGGATAACGAAGCGGATGAACTGGAACTTCGTCGAGTGCTTAATGCATTTGATGATGCCGAAACCCGTGAAACCTGGTCTCGTTACCAAGTCGCTCGGGCGGTGATGCACAAGGATCTTCTAATCCCTCGTCTGGATATTGCTGCGGCCGTTTCTGCTGCGCTGGCTGATGAAGCCGTTCCGGCAAAAGCTGCTCGCGGTCCTTGGCGTAGCCTGGGTCGTCTGGCAGTCGCTGCTTCGGTGACCGTCGCTGTACTGGCAGGTGTTCGCCTGTACAACCAGGACGAAATCGCCGGTGCCGAATTGGCCCAACAGACCCAGCAACCGGTCATGGCCGGTCCGCAGGTCAAGGGTCCAGCTGTACTGGCAGGCTACAAGGAAAGCTCCGATACCACCGGGCCTATGGCCAACGGTGTACTTCAGGGGCAATCCGGCTGGCAAGATCAGCGTCTTCCAGGCTACCTGCGCCAACACGCACAGGAATCGGCCTTGAAAGGCACTGAAAGCGCCCTGCCATACGCTCGTGCTGCAAGCCTGGAAAACCGCTAGTCCGCCAAGGAGCTTTATGCGCGCCATACCGCTCCTTGCGCTTTTGCTCAGTGGCTGGTTTGTAGTCCCCGCCCATGCCGACGAAGCCCAAGACTGGCTGACGCGTCTTGGGCGGGCGGAGCAGCAACAAAGCTTTCAAGGCACCTTCATCTACGAGCGTAACGGTAGTTTTTCTACCCATGACATCTGGCATCGTGTCCAGAATGGTCAGATCCGTGAGCGGCTTTTGCAGCTCGATGGTTCTGCCCAGGAAGTCCTGCGCGTTGATGGCCGTACGCAATGCGTGAGTGGCACGCTGGTTGCCGGGCTGGGGGGCTCTCCGAACGCCGCAGCGCGCGCCCTTGATCCGCAAAAACTCAAAGCATTCTACGACCTTGCCGTCATCGGCAAATCGCGCGTGGCTGGTCGAAATGCGGTGATCGTCTCAGTGACCCCTCGTGATCAATACCGCTATGGTTTTGAGCTGCATCTGGATCGCGAAACCGCGCTGCCACTGAAGTCATTGTTGCTTAATGACCAGGGCCAGTTGCTGGAGCGATTCCAGTTCACACGGCTCAACACATCGGTGCCTGACGATCGTGATTTGCTGCCCAGCGGCGAATGTACGCCGGTTGCAGTGACCAGCGCCAAGGCCCCGGAGGTCGAGATCCCTCAGGATTGGCGCCTCGATTGGTTACCGCCAGGCTTCCAGTTGGTCAACCGCAGCGCGCATAAAGACTCCCATACCAAGGTAACTGTCAGCAGTTTGATGTATGACGATGGTCTGGCGCGTTTTTCGGTATTCCTGGAGCCGCTCAACGGCGCGGCCGTGACCCGTACCCAACTTGGCCCGACAGTCGCAGTATCACGGCGTTTGAATACCCCGGAGGGTGAGGTGATGGTGACTGTCGTCGGTGAAATTCCGATTGGCACCGCCGAGCGAATTGCGCTGTCTTTACGCAGTGGCACCACGCCCGCCAAGCCGTGAGTTGTTAATCCTATGTTCATCCTGATATTTCAATGTTGCGCAGGAGAGCGTCGTTGCCTGCCTCTACCGAGAGACATGAAATGTCTGGATCATTTTTTTCACTTGCTAAAATCCCCTATGTTTTTTATAGGTCAGGGCTTCTCGGCCCTGGCCTTGTTTTGTTCGCGGAACAAAAATGTCGGTCGCAGTTTTTTCGGCGTTTATTGAACCCTGTCGCTCAACCCTGCTCGTCGTAACGGGAGCTGTATGTCGATACCACGTTTGAAGTCTTACCTATCCATAGTCGCCACGGTGCTGGTGCTGGGTCAGGCCGTTACCGCGCAAGCGGCCGAGCTGCCTGATTTCACCCAACTGGTGGAGCAGGCGTCGCCTGCCGTGGTGAACATCAGCACTACGCAAAAGCTGCCGGATCGCAAAGTCTCCAACCAGCAGATGCCTGACCTTGAAGGCCTGCCGCCGATGCTGCGGGAGTTCTTTGAACGTGGCATGCCCCAGCCGCGCACGCCGCGTGGCGGTGGTGGTGGCCAGCGTGAGGCACAGTCCCTGGGCTCGGGTTTCATCATCTCGCCTGACGGCTACATCCTTACCAATAACCACGTGATTGCTGACGCCGACGAGATTCTGGTGCGCCTGGCGGATCGCAGTGAGTTGAAAGCCAAGCTGGTGGGCACGGATCCACGCTCCGACGTGGCCCTGCTGAAAATCGAAGGCAAGGACCTGCCGGTGCTGAAACTGGGCAAATCCCAGGACCTGAAAGCCGGGCAATGGGTTGTCGCCATAGGTTCGCCGTTTGGTTTTGACCACACCGTGACCCAAGGTATCGTCAGCGCCATCGGTCGCAGCCTGCCGAACGAAAACTACGTGCCGTTCATCCAGACCGACGTGCCGATCAACCCGGGCAACTCCGGCGGCCCGCTGTTCAACCTGGCGGGCGAAGTGGTCGGCATCAACTCGCAGATCTACACCCGCTCCGGTGGTTTCATGGGCGTGTCGTTCGCGATTCCGATCGACGTGGCCATGGATGTTTCCAACCAGCTGAAAACCGGTGGCAAAGTCAGCCGCGGCTGGCTGGGCGTAGTGATCCAGGAAGTGAACAAGGACCTGGCTGAATCCTTCGGCCTCGACAAGCCGGCCGGCGCCTTGGTCGCGCAGATCCAGGACGATGGCCCCGCAGCTAAAGGTGGCCTGCAAGTCGGTGACGTGATCCTGAGCATGAACGGCCAGCCGATCGTCATGTCTGCGGACTTGCCACACCTGGTGGGCGCTCTCAAGGCCGGCAGCAAGGCCAAGCTGGAAGTGATCCGTGACGGCAAGCGCCAGAACGTTGAGCTGACCGTCGGCGCGATTCCGGAAGAAGGCGCGGCGCTGGATGCACTGGGCAACAGCAAGCCGGGTGCCGAACGCAGCAGCAACCGCCTGGGCATTGCCGTGGTCGAGTTGACCGACGAGCAGAAGAAGAGCTTCGACCTCAAGAGCGGTGTAGTCATCAAGGAAGTCCAGGACGGCCCTGCCTCCCTGATTGGTCTGCAACCAGGTGATGTGATTACCCACCTGAACAACCAGGCCATCAACTCCACCAAAGAGTTCACCGACATCGCCAAGGCGCTGCCGAAGAACCGCTCGGTGTCGATGCGCGTCCTGCGTCAGGGGCGTGCCAGCTTCATTACCTTCAAACTGGCCGAGTAATCCGCTAGTCCAATAAAAAAGCCCCGCTCTCGATGTACGAGAGCGGGGCTTTTTTGTGGCTGTAAGGTTTAGCCCATCATGTCTTTGATCATGCGTTCCTGGTCGATCAGTTCACGCTGGCGTGCATCGATACGTGATGAGAGCGGGAAGTTGCTGCCGGCGCGGCGCTTGGCGAAGTCCAATTGCTGGATGGCCTGCTTGAAATCCCCCACCAGGGCGAAGTACTCGGCGCGGGCCTGGTGCAGGCCGATGATATTGCCCGACAAGCCACGGGTTTCCGCGACCTGATACCAGACATCCGGATCGTCTGTGCGTGATTTGAGCAGGCCTTCCAGGGCTTTTTCCGCATCAGCGGTACGGTTCTGCTTGAGCAGCAGGTCCACCCGCACCTGATTCAGTGGGTAGTTGCCCGGATATTGCGTCAACATCCGGTCCGTGCGCTGCTGGGCATCCGGCAGGCGGTTGTTGGTAATGTCCAACTCGATCTGCGCCAGGTTGTAGGTGATGTCGTTGGGTGCCTTGGCCAGCAGCGGCTTGAGGTTTTCCCGGGCCAGGTTGAACTGCGCGCCTTTGATCTGGGCGATGGCCAAGCCATAACGCGCCACATCATTTTTCGGGTTTTCATCCAGCTGAGCCTGGAAGCGCTTGGCTGCCAGGCCTGGAGTGTCTTCGTAATACAGCTGCACGCGAGCGCGGATCAGTTGGTAGCGCAGGCTGTCTTCAATGCCGCCCGGCTTGGCTTGCTCCGCGCGGTTGCGGGTGTCGGCGATCCGCGATTCGGTGACCGGGTGAGTCAGCAGGAATTCTGGTGGCTTGGCGTCAAAGCGGTACTGGCGCATCAAGCGCTCGAACATGGTCGGCATGGAGCGCGGGTCGTAACCAGCCTTCTCCAGGTTGAGAATGCCGATACGATCAGCCTCTTGCTCGTTTTGCCGGGAAAAGCGGCGTTGCTCCTGGATGGCGGCGGCCTGGCTGCCGGCAATCGCGGCAATACCGGCATCACCTGCACCGGCGGCGGCGGCAATGATGCCGCCGAGCAGCGCTGCCATCATCGGGATTTGCATGCGCTGCTGCGCTTCTACACCTCGGGCAAAGTGGCGTTGGGACAAGTGAGCCAATTCGTGGGCCAGTACCGAGGCATATTCGCCTTCGGTCTGGGCATTGAGGAACAGGCCGCCGTTGACCCCGACGATGCCGCCCGGTGCGGCAAAGGCGTTCAACTGCGGGCTGTTGATCAGAATGAATTCCAGGCGCCGGTCATTGACCTGGCTGGTCTCCACCAGTTTGTACACGCTGGTTTCGACGTAGTCCTTGAGCTGCGGGTCGTTGAGTTGCGAGACCTGGCCACGCAAGTAGGACAGCCATGCCCGGCCTAAATCGTATTCCTGTTTCGGCGAGACAATGGCAGAACTGGCGTCGCCAAGTGACGGCAGGTCGTCAGCGAAGCCTGGAGAGGCCAGCAGGCAAGCCAGCGTCAGCAGGGTAGGGCGCAAAAAAGTCATGCACAAAGCCTTTCGACAAAGACCTTACTGTAGCCGGACACTGAGCTTCGGACCAGATATTCTAAGCGCCCTCGATGCCCACCCGGAGCAAAACCATGACCGACGCTGTAGCCTTCGATGCCGAACTGGATGCCAGTGGCCTTAACTGCCCGCTGCCATTGCTCAAGGCCAAGCTGGAACTCAATCGGCTGGCCAGCGGCGCGGTGCTCAAGGTGATCGCCACGGACGCGGGCTCCCAGCGGGATTTCCGCACGTTTGCCAAGCTGGCCGGCCACACCTTGCTGCATGAAGAAGACGAAGCAGGCGTCTATCGTTACTGGTTGCGCAAGGCCTGAATCGCTTGAATGTGCTGTCCTTATCGCCTGAGGTTTATTGATGTTCAAAGTGTTACGTGACTGGATTCAGCGCTACTTCTCCGACGAAGAAGCCGTGGTGCTGGCCGTCCTGCTGTTTCTTGCCTTTACGGCCGTGCTCACCTTGGGCGGCATGCTGGCGCCAGTATTGGCGGGGATGGTGCTGGCGTACCTGATGCAAGGCCTGGTCTCCATTCTGGAGCGTTTGCGCTTGCCGGGTGGGGCGGCGGTGGGCCTGGTGTTTGCCTTGTTCATGGGGCTGTTGCTGGTGTTTATCGTGATCGTGGTGCCTTTGCTGTGGCATCAGTTGATTACCTTGTTCAACGAACTACCGGGCATGCTCGCCAAGTGGCAGTCATTGCTGCTGCTGTTACCCGAGCGTTATCCGCATCTGGTATCGGACGAGCAGGTATTGCAGGCCATTGAAGTAGCCCGCGGTGAAATCGGAAAGTTCGGACAATGGGCGCTGACCTTTTCCCTTTCGAGCTTGCCGTTGCTGGTCAACATCATGATTTACCTGGTACTGGTGCCGATCCTGGTGTTCTTCTTCCTCAAGGACCGCGAGATGATCGGTCGTTGGGTGCGTGGCTACCTGCCCCGTGAGCGGGCGCTGATTACCCGGGTCGCCGAAGAAATGAACCGGCAGATTGCCAACTACATCCGTGGCAAGGTCATCGAGATCTTTATCTGCGGTGGCGTCACCTACATTGGCTTTGTCGCGCTGGGACTGAACTACGCAGCCCTGCTGGCGCTGCTGGTGGGGGTTTCAGTGGTGGTGCCATACGTCGGCGCGGTGGTGGTGACAGTGCCGGTGATGTTGATCGCGCTGTTCCAATGGGGCTGGAGCGATCAGTTCATCTACCTGATGGCGGTATACGGCATCATCCAGGTGCTGGACGGTAACGTGCTGGTGCCGCTGCTGTTCTCCGAGGCGGTGAACCTGCATCCGGTGGCGATCATCTGTGCGGTGTTGTTGTTTGGCGGGTTATGGGGCTTCTGGGGGGTGTTCTTTGCGATTCCCCTGGCGACGCTGTTCAAGGCGGTGCTGGATGCCTGGCCCCGGCAGGAGCCGGTGGTGGCACCATTGTTGTAACTGTAGGAGCGAGCTTGCTCGCGTAGCGTTCACAGGCAACGCGTCCATTCAGGTAGGGCGCGTTTTCGTTAACGACCTTCGCGAGCAAGCTCGCTCCTACAGGTTCGGTGTCAGGCTTTATTCAGCGCCTGCGCCGCTGCCAGCACGGCATCCACATGGCCTGGTACTTTCACACCACGCCATTCCTGACGCAGCACACCATCCTTGTCGATCAGGAAGGTGCTGCGATCAACGCCTAAATATTCCTTGCCATACAGCTTCTTCAGCTTGATCACATCAAACAGCTGGCAAACAGCCTCGTCCTTGTCGCTGATCAGCTCAAAGGGGAATTCCTGCTTGGCCTTGAAGTTCTCGTGGGATTTCACGCTGTCCCGTGACACGCCGAACACTTCGGTGTTGGCCGCTTTGAAGGCTGCGTGCTGGTCACGAAAGCCCTGGCCTTCAGTGGTGCAGCCCGGTGTGCTGTCTTTCGGGTAGAAGTAGATCACCACTTGCTTGCCCTTGAGCCCGGCAAGGCTGAAGGTCTGCCCGCTGGTGGCCTGGGCTTCGAAGTCGGCTACCGGTTTGTCGATGACTACAGCCATGAAAACTTCCTTACATTGGGTTCTGTGGGCGCCAAGGCTCGATCAGTGCGTCGAGGTTCAGGGCATCGGCGAAATCCAGGAACTGGTCGCGCAGCCAGCTGATCTGCACGCCGGCCGGCAAGGTCACGGTAAAGGTGGCGTTGAGCATGGTGCCGCCGGTCTGCGGGGCCTGATAGGTGTCGCAGGTCAGGTTTTCCAGCTCGACGTTATGGTCGATAAAGAACTGGCACAGCTCGTTGACGATGTCCGAGCGGTAGGCCGAGCTGACATAGGCGACATAAGGCAGAGCCTGGGGGCGGTTTTCCAGGGCTGCGCTGCGCACCACGTTGACGGTGAAGTCATGCTTCTTGGCCAGGCCCGGCAAGCCGGTTTCAAGGCGGGCCAGGGCATCCCAGGTCCCGGAAATCTGCAGGACCAGCGCGCTGCACTCGCCATGGCGGGTCAGGCGGGAGGTCACGACGGCGCAGCGGTTTTCATGGCTGGCGCGGCACAGGACGTTAGTCAGCTCCATGGGGTTGGCGCCGAGGGCACTGATGACAAGGAATTGTTCGCGGACTGTGGGGGTGGACATGCAGCCTTCCTAAAGCGATGAGCGGTCGATACGATGAAAGCGGTATCAATCAAAGGATGAAGGGTAGCGAAAACCATCGCCAAGGGCTAGGAGGTGGCGTTTTCATTACGTAATCAGCTTCATCAAACCCTGCTTTGGCCGAATGATGGCGTTGCTGCGAACTAAGTTGATCCAGAACGCATCCTCAGGCGGTACTTCGCTTGTACAAGCATCTTGGCGCCAGTACCATTACCGCTCTCTTTTTCCGGCAGGAGCGGTTGCATGATTGCGGGCAGTATGGTGGCACTGGTCACACCCATGGATGCACAAGGTAATCTCGACTGGGACAGCCTGGGCAAACTGGTGGACTTCCACCTGCAAGAGGGCACCAACGCCATCGTGGCGGTCGGCACCACAGGTGAATCGGCCACACTTGATGTGGAAGAACACATCGAAGTGATCGAGTTCGTGGTCAAGCGCGTTGCAGGGCGTATTGCTGTCATCGCCGGCACGGGCGCCAATTCGACCCGCGAAGCGATCGAATTGACCAGGAACGCCAAGAAAGCCGGCGCCGATGCCTGCCTGCTGGTGACTCCGTACTACAACAAGCCGACCCAGGAAGGCCTGTACCTGCACTTCCGCGCTATTGCCGAAGCGGTCGACATCCCGCAGATCCTCTACAACGTGCCCGGCCGTACCGCCTGCGACATGAAGGCCGAGACCGTGATCCGCCTGTCCACCGTACCGAACATCATTGGTATCAAGGAAGCCACCGGTGACCTGCAACGCGCCAAGGACATCCTGGCCGGCGTCAGCAGCGACTTCCTGGTGTATTCCGGTGACGACGCGACTGCCGTCGAACTGATCCTGCTGGGCGGCAAAGGCAACATCTCGGTGACTGCCAACGTCGCACCGCGCGCCATGAGCGAGCTGTGTGCCGCGGCCATTGCCGGTGATGCGGTCAAGGCCCGGGCGATCCACGAACAACTGGCACCGCTCAACAAAAACCTGTTTATCGAATCCAACCCTATCCCCGTGAAATGGGCGCTGCATGAGATGGGCTTGATGCCGGACGGTATCCGTCTGCCGCTCACCTGGCTCAGCGAAGCCTGTCACGAACCGCTGCGACAGGCCCTGCGCCAGTCCGGCGTCCTGGTTTAATTGAGGAAGCACTACGCATGAAGCGATTGGCCGGACTTTCCGCACTTGCCTTGATTATCTCCAGCACCAGTGGCTGCGGTTGGATCTGGGGCCCGGAAGGCTACTTCCGCGACCGCGGTAGCGATTACCTGGAAGCCCAACAAACCGCCCCGATGAAATTGCCGTCGGACGTCAACGTCGCCAAGCGCCTTGACCCGTTGCTGCCGATTCCGCGCAACGTGGCCGACGACACCTTCAAGGGCGAGTACGAAGTGCCGCGTCCACAGCCGTTGTCGGCCGTTGCCGATGCCAGCGACTACAGCCTGCAGAAGAGCGGCGACACCCGTTGGGTCATGGCCCAGCGCCCACCTGCCGAAGTCTGGCCGGTGGCCGTGCAGTTCTTCCAGGACAACGGTTTCCGTATCGATGAGCAACGCCCGCAGACCGGTGAATTCACCACCGCGTGGCAGCACACCAGCGAACTGTCGGCGTCCATGGCCAAGCGCCTGCAAGCCGGCGGCGTAGCCAATGACAGCGAAGCCCGCATCCGCGTGCGCATCGAGCCAGGCGTGCAGCGCAATACCAGTGAAGTCTATGTGGTAAGCGCCGAGCGTCCTGCCGGCAGCACTGCCAACGTCGACTTCACCCCACGTTCGGTCAACACCGGCGTGGACGCTGCCCTGGTCGACGAAATGCTCGCCAGCATGAGCCGAATCTCCGAGAAGGGCGGTTCCGTCTCCCTGCTCGCCGCCGGTAGCTTCGACACGCCTAGCCGCGTCAGCCTCAGCGAAGACGGCAGCGGTAACGTTGTGCTCAACCTGGGTGAAGACCTGGATCGCGCCTGGTCGAGTGTCGGCCGCGCGCTGGAGCATGGCGAATGGCGCGTTGAAGACATCAACCGCAGCCTAGGCCTGTACTACATCAACTTGGCTGAAAAAGCCGAGAAGAAAGACGAAGAGCCAGGTTTCTTCAGCAAGCTGTTCGGCAGCAAGCCGACCAAGGAAGAAGTCGAGACCCGCGCCGAGCGTTACCAGGTTCGTTTGAGCAAGGTAGGCGAAACCGTGCAAGTCACCGTCGAGAAAAACATCAACACCGTGGCGCCGGCAGAAGTGGCGCGCAAAGTGTTGGGCGTGATTCAGGACAACCTGGGCTGATCCGATGCGTTTTGCCGTTCTCGGCAGCGGTAGCCAAGGGAACGGCACGCTTGTAGCCCACGACGACACGTACGTCCTGGTGGATTGTGGTTTCTCCCTGCGGGAAACCGAGCGGCGCCTGCTGCGCCTCGGGGTTCACCCCGCGCAGCTGAGCGCGATTCTGGTGACCCACGAACATGCCGACCACGTGCATGGCGTGGGTTTGCTGTCTCGGCGCTACAATCTTCCGGTGTACCTGAGTCGCGGTACCTTGCGCGGGATGCGCAAACCGATTGAACCCGCAGGTTTGCTGGCCGGTGGCGACCAATTGCAGATCGGTGCCTTGAGCATCGCTGTGATTGAAGTGGCCCACGATGCCCAGGAACCGACGCAATACGTATTCAGTGATGGTGAACGGCGCTTCGGCCTGCTCACCGACCTGGGTTCCTACTGCGCCAAGGTGCTGGACGGTTATCGCGACCTCGACGCATTGATGATCGAGTCGAACCACTGCCGTGACCTGCTTGCGCGGGGTCACTACCCGGCCTTTCTCAAGCGGCGGGTTGGCGGGCAGTTTGGACATTTGAACAACCACCAGGCGGCGTACCTGGTGTATGAGTTGGGCTGGCAAGACCTGCAACACCTGGTCCTGGCCCACCTGAGCAGCAAGAACAACCTGCCGCAGCTGGCCCGGCAATGTTTTGTCGACACCCTTGGGTGCGACCCGGACTGGCTGCAACTGGCCGATCAAGATTCAGGGCTCGACTGGCGGCACATCGCCTAGCCCACCTACTTAGCAAGCGGAGCCCATCATGGAAAAACGTGAAGAACTCTACCGCGGCAAAGCCAAATCGGTTTACAAGACCGACGACGCCAACCGCTTGATCCTGCTGTTTCGCAACGACACCTCGGCGTTCGACGGCAAGCGCATCGAACAGCTCGACCGCAAAGGCATGGTGAACAACAAGTTCAACGCCTTCATCATGCAGAAGCTCGAAGCGGCCGGCATTCCGACCCAATTCGACAAACTGCTGGGCGACAACGAATGCCTGGTGAAAAAACTCGACATGATCCCGGTCGAGTGCGTCGTGCGTAACTACGCGGCCGGCAGCCTGGTGAAGCGTTTGGGCGTGGAAGAGGGGCTCAAGCTCAACCCTTACACCTTCGAACTGTTCCTGAAAGACGACGCCAAGGGTGACCCGTTCATCAACGAATCCCACGTAGTGGCATTCGGTTGGGGCACCGCTGAACAACTGGCGCGCATGAAAGAACTGTCGCTGAAGGTCAACGACGTCCTGAGCAAACTGTTCGACGACGCCGGCCTGCTGCTGGTGGACTTCAAACTGGAATTCGGTGTGTTCCACGACGGCTCCATCGTCCTGGGCGACGAATTCAGCCCGGACGGCTGCCGCCTGTGGGACAAAGACACCCGCAAGAAGATGGACAAAGACCGCTTCCGCCAGGGCCTCGGTGATGTCATCGAAGCCTACGAAGAAGTCGCCAACCGTCTAGGCGTACCGCTGTAATCGACGCAAGCATCTGATAGCACGGAAAAAAATCGCTTTGGCGCTTTGCTTCCAGGAAACAGGCTGTTATGATGCGCGCCGTTGGAGAGATGCCAGAGTGGCCGAATGGGACGGATTCGAAATCCGTTGTACCTTCACCGGTACCTAGGGTTCGAATCCCTATCTCTCCGCCATTATTGAAAAATGAAAAACCCCCGATGACTTCAATGTTGTCGGGGGTTTTTTGCTTTCAGTCAGAAACTGCATAATGAATTCTGCTACGGTCTTCGTTAATTGGCGCTTCGGACATCAGTCATGAATTTTAAAAAAGTACTGGCGCGTTTGCAGGCTGAAGTTCCCGAGCTATTGGCTGTGTATGTGTTCGGTAGCCAAGTGACGGGTGAGGCAGGTAGTGAGAGTGATCTGGATGTTGCGGTCCTTTCTGCGGGAGTGGTCGAGCCTTTATTGCTATGGCAGCTTTCCGGGGAGTTGGCCGATATCGTTGGAGTTCCCGTCGACTTGCTTGATTTGCGCGCAGCCTCAACGGTAATGCAATACCAAGTATTGACCACTGGGCGTCGGCTCTGGTCCGGGGACGTCCAGGCGGGTCTATTCGAGAGCTACGTCCTGAGCGAAAAAACCGCGCTGGACACGGCAAGGGCTGAGTTGTTGGCGGATATCCAGAAGGAAGGGAAAGTTTATGGTCGATGATGTTCTCATCAATAAAGCAGCCAGCATTGAGCGGTGCGTTGCTCGCGCCCGTCAGGAATACGATAAAGATCCCACCAGCTTCGCCACAGATTTTACGCGCCAGGATGCGGCGATTTTGAATATTCAGCGGGCCTGTGAGGCAGCGCTGGACATGGGCCAACACTTGATTCGTCGTGAGCGCCTGGGCGTTCCACAAGGAGCCCGTGACGTGTTTGAATTGTTATGTCAGGGCGGTTGGGTCAATCCTGCGTTGCTGACCAACCTGAAGAACATGGTCGGGTTTCGTAACATTGCTGTTCACGAGTACCTGACGCTTCAATTGCCGATTACCGTAGCGATCATCACAAAACATCTGGGGGAGTTTCTAGCATTTAGTTCGCATATTTTGACCAAGGATGCGGGGTTGGAAAATAAACAGGTCTAATCTGTGAATTTTACCCTCCCTCCGAATAAGTTTTCCTGCTGCGGTGTTCACCACACAGACCACCCAGGAAACGCCCATGAACAACCCCGCCGACCGCTACGACCGCCTGACCCGCACCTTCCACTGGCTGACCGCCGCGTTGGTGATCTTCATGTTCGCCAGCGCCCATATCTGGGAAAACCTGGAAAAAGGCACGCCGCTGCGCAAGGGCCTGCAATCCGTCCATATCTCCCTCGGCATCGCCATGGCAGTGCTGATCGCTGCACGTATCCTCTGGCGTCTGTTCGGCGGTAATTACCCAAAGGGCGATAACCACCCTGCGCTTAACCTGGCCGCCAAAATCGCCCACGGCTGTCTATACCTGTTACTACTGACGCAGGTGATCCTGGGCTTCCTGTTCCGCTGGGCCCAAGGCGAGCCGTTCAACTTTTTCGGCCTGTTCCCCGTCCCTGCGCCGTTTGTGATTGATCACGAGTTGCGTGGCACCCTCGGTGGGCTGCACAACAACGTCGCCTGGGCGATCATCGTGCTCGCGGGGCTGCATGCCTGCGCCGCGCTGTGGCATCACTACATCCAGCGCGACGGCACGCTGCGCCGCATGCTGCCTGGCCCTCGGGGTGATCTTCAACACTGAGTTTGCTGCGGTACTTTCCCTATCGTTACGGAGCATGAACGCCATGAAGAATCGTCCCGAACACGCCGTTGGTTACCGCACCACTTTGTTCTTCGGTGCCTGTATGGCCGCCGCACTACTGGCCGGCCAGGCCCATGCTTCCGGTGACGAATCGGCGCCGCCCAAGCCCAACTGCCCCAAAGGCCAGGTCTGGGACACCAAGACCGGTAAGTGCGTGCTGCAAACCAGCAAAGCCACGTCGGACGCTGACCGCACTGACTACGCCTATCGCCTGGCCAAGGACGGGCGTTACGAAGAAGCCTTGTCACTGCTCGACACCCTGCAAAACCCGAACACCGCCAAGGCCCTGAACTACCGCGGCTACGCCACGCGCAAACTGGGGCGCACCGATGAAGGCATCAGCTACTACCTGCAATCCGTGGCCCTGGACCCCAACTACGCACAAGTCCGTGAGTACCTGGGTGAGGCCTACGTCATCAAGGGCCGCGTGGACCTGGCCCAGGAGCAACTGGTGAAAATCAAAGCCTTGTGCAGCACCACCTGCGAAGAATACGAAGACCTGGCCGAAGCCATCGCCGCCGCGCCTCAGGCTTGAACCCGTGAGCGCACAGTCGGGAGATTGCCATAAGCAAAGACGCTGAGTTGCGTCGTGAGTTGAGCCAGTTGTTGCCACGTTTATGGCGATACGGGTTGGTGCTGTCGCGACAAAAGCATGTGGCGGATGACCTGGTGCAAGCCACTTGTGTGCGGGCACTGGAGCGTACAGGCCAGTTCATGGCCGGCACGCGACTGGACCGTTGGTTGCTGACGATCATGCATTCGATCTGGCTCAACGAATTGCGCTCGCAACGGGTGCGGCAAGGCCAGGGGTTCGTCGATGCTGAGCAGGAGTTGTCGTTCGACGGCGAAACACTGGCTCAGGATCACGTGCTGGCTGCGCAGGTGATCAAGCGCGTCAATGCGTTGCCTGAAGCCCAGCGGGAAACGGTGTTTCTGGCCTACGTCGAAGGGCTTTCATACAAGGAAATTGCCGAAGTCCTGCATATCCCGGTGGGAACGGTGATGAGCCGGCTGGCCGCTGCGCGCTTGAAACTGGCTGAAACGGCGCAGTCAAGCGGCCTGTTGGATAAATCGAGCGGAGAACGACGATGACTCAACATACACCACCGTCGGATGAACTGCTGGTGGCTTATCTGGACGGCGAGTTAGACCCTCAGCAGCGTCAGGTTATCGATAACCTGCTGGGGATTGATCCTACCGTGACTGCCCGTGTAGAGCAGCTCAAGCGCGGGCACCTGTCGTTCAAATCAGCTTTCGATTCGGTACTCGATCAAGCTCCCACCGAACGTTTGCAAGCGATGCTCGATGCCTTGCCGCCAGCACAAACACCCACCCTGAGTCGGCGCAGGTTTCTCGCGGTTGCGGCTAGCTTTGCGGTGGCCGGCGTGGTCGCTGATCGACTGTTCATGACCTGGCCCCGACCAGAGCCCGGTTCGGGCTGGCGTGCCTCGGTCGCCGAATACATGGCGCTGTATACGCCCCAGACCTTGGAAAACCTCAGCGCTGATCCCGACTCGCTTATTGCCCAACTGAGTTCGGTAGGGCGCCAGCTCGGCCTGCCGCTGAGCCCAGAGGCGATAAGCCTGCCGGGCGCCGAGTTCAGACGCGCACAAATCCTCGATTACGATGGCGTATTAATCGGCCAATTAACGTACCTCGACCCACGTCACGGCCCGTTGGCGCTCTGTATTACGTCTGCGAAGAAAGGCCTGATGCCCATGGCCACCGAACAGCGTCGTGGACTGAACGTGGTGTTTTGGTCCAATCCAACCCATGCCTTCATGTTGATTGGCAGAAACCCGTTTGAAGATTTGCAGATCATGGCGCGTAGTGCCGAGAAGGCGTTGTCCGCCTAGAAATACGACACTCAATCATCAATATCGGGATAGACGACTCGCCCGAGTATCCAAGGCGCCACCACATCGCTATGAACGGTGCGCAGAAATGAGCCCCACTCGGCCCGACTGTGGGCATCAGGTCCGATAGCGGTTAGTAACAGATAGTCATCGCAGTAGGAGGCAATAGGGCGCAAGGTGCCTTGCTAGTTACACCCTTTCAATGATGTCTGTAGCCTGATTCTTTAGCTGCCAGTGCAGGGTTGCGCTGCCAGAGGCACGGCGGTAACCTTCGCCCCGTCGCCCCCATGGCGACCGGTTTTGACAGACCGAATAACGTGCGATCTTTGTACTTCCCCGTATATGGTTCCAGGCGCTTGTCTGTGCCTATGTGTTATGGCGGTTGTACGTGGGGCATCTTCGGGTGCGCCGGGTTTCCACGTTTCCGGTCTGTCAACCTGCGTACAGCTGCCACCCAATCCTGTTTGACAGCAGGGGAATGGCGGCTCCTTTTGACAACGTGGAGCTACACCATGAAAAAGATCACCCCCAATCCCCCTGATTCTTTCGGCGCTCGCGCGCACAACAAACTCACTGACGGAACAATGTCCGACGCGGCGCAAATAGCGCTTGATTATTACCTGAGTGAACCTGCACCCGAATCGGCTGAAATCGACGAGCGCCCACCACGCAAAATCTTCCTCGTAGGTGCGGATGTAGGCACCGAAGAAGCACTGGCCAACGCCACTGAAATCCTGTCGTCAGCATTGGAAACGGCCTATCGTTGCGCCGATGGCCAAGACAGCATTCACTATCGATTAACCATGGGGCTGGCCCAGTTGATCGAGAATGCTCAGGCGTTGGTAGACTCGGTACTCGACCGTCAATTTGCAGCTGATAAACCCGCCAACCCGTGAACGCCAACGACGCCCCGCAAAGCCCGCTGTAGCTAAAAGCCAGCGGGCTTTTTTCGTGGGAAATTTTATATCTGGCAACTTGCGCGAATTGCGCTCAAGTCCCGCCCTGGCTGGCCGAAACTCTGTCATACGATGTCGTATGCCAATAATGAGAACAATCGCCATGTCGCTTCGCAGCCTGTCCATTGCCCGCCGTGCGGGTCTCGGTTTTGCCTTGATTGCCTTGCTCGTGGCGCTGCTCGGGTTCTTTGCGCTCTCGAACATGGCGAACATCCGCGAAAGTGCCGTGCAAGTTGAAAGTGGCCTGGTGCCGAAGATGCGCCTGGTCTCGGACATTCGCGAAATCATGCTGCGCATCCGCACCATTTCCCTGCGCATGGCCCTTGATCCCAACCCGGCGAGCCTCTCGCAATACCGTAGCCAGATGGACACCCGCAGCCAGGATCTGACGAAGAAACTGGCCGACCTGAATGCGGTGATTGATACCCCCGAGGTACGCAATCTTTATGATCAGTTCCAGGTCTCCCTGCGTCAGTATCAGCAAGGTCTCACTCAGTCATTCATCCTCGCCGACAAGCAGCAGACCACCGAGCTGAACAAGTTGCTGCTGGTGGACATGAAAACCGTGGTCGACGGTTCCGGCAATCAGCTCAATGCCCTGGCCGACTACTACAGCGCCCAGATAAACCTGCAGGGCCAGACGGCGCAGGCGCAGTACAGCCGCTCACGCACGATGGTCTTCGGCTTCGTGCTGCTGGCGGCGTTGAGCACGGTGGCCTTGGCGTGGTTGCTGACGCGTAGCATTGTGGGGCCCCTGAGCCACGCGGTGCGTGCCGCGGAAAACGTCGCTCGGGGCGACCTGACCCAGACCGTTGAAGTCACCGGCGACGACGAAGTGACGCGCCTGCTCGTGGCACTGCAGAGTATGCAAGGCAACCTGCGCGGTACCTTGCAGTTGATTCGCCAGTCGGCCGGGCAGATGGCGGCCTCGGCCACCGACCTCAACGGTATCACCGACCAGAGCAGCCGCAGCCTGCAAAAGCAGACCGCTGAAATCGAGCAAGCCGCCACCGCCGTCAATGAGATGACTTCGGCCGCCGATGAGGTGGCGCGTAATGCCGTTTCCACCTCCGAGTCCACCCGCCTCTCAAATGAAACGGCCCGCGACGGCCAGCAGCGCGTCGGTGAAACGGTCAGCGCGATTCAGGCGCTGAGCACCAACATCGGCGAAACCTCGAGCCTGGTGCAAAACCTCGCCGATCAATCGCGGGACATCGGCAAGGTGCTGGACGTGATTCGCTCCATCGCCGAGCAGACCAATTTGCTGGCGCTGAACGCCGCCATCGAGGCGGCGCGTGCCGGTGAGTCCGGGCGTGGTTTTGCCGTGGTGGCGGATGAAGTGCGTGCACTGGCCCATCGCACCCAGCAATCGACCCTGGAAATCGACCAGATGGTCACTGCGATGCGCAGCGGCTCCAGCGAGGCACTGACCTCAATGCAATCGAGCACCCAGCGGGCCAGTGAAACCTTGATCCTGGCCGAAGGCGCCGGTGGCGCACTGAGCCAGATCACCGACTCCATCGATCAGATTCACCAGCGCAACCTGGTCATCGCCAGCGCCGCCGAGGAGCAGGCCCAGGTGGCCAAGGAAGTGGATCGCAACATCGTCAATATTCGTGACCTGTCCGCGCAGTCGTCCTCGGGGGCGGGGCAGATCAACGGGTCGAGCCATGAGCTGACGCGGTTGGCGGTGTCGCTTAATGAGGCGGTGGCGCGGTTTCAGCTGTAACGGGGTCTACTCGTGCCACGGATGGCACCAGTTCCAGGATACGGTCACGACCACCTTCGGCCACGAGGTACGTTCCCTTCGTCGTACGCACAATCGACTGTGGCGCCTTCAGGAAAGACAGGATTGTCTGCTGGCGCCCGTGCTTGTCGATCAGCAACAAACGCGCACGGTGGGTTGAATCCTCGTTGATCCATAACCCGCGTTCATCGCACATCAGGAAGGTGGGTTTGTTCAAATGGCTCAGTACCACCGGGTCGCTACCGTCGATGGTCAGCTCTCGCACCACGCCCTTCTTCTTTTCTGTGTAGAGCATGCGCCCATCCGTGCAGCGAACAATCGACTCGCCTTCGCTGAGTTGGTCACGCACGACGCTCAAGGTCCTGTCGCTCCAGTGATAGCGCAGAATCCGCGCCCCGACCTTGCGGTCTTCGATGGCATACAGGTACTCGCCGTCGTCCCATAGCCCTTGCACGCTTTCTCCCCTGAATAGCTCGGTGACGACGCCGTCCTTGAGGAAGCTGACCGGCGCGCCGTCCACTTCCTGGCTGAACACCCAACCGCCCCGAGTGGCGACCATGCCATCGGGCTTGGATAGTTTTCCTACAACCAGCTCGCGTTTTCCGTCGTGCAAGATGCGTACGATACTGCCAAGCCCATCGCTCAATTCCTGGCTCACCATCAGCGAACCGTCGGGCATCGGCATCAGTGATGCGGCCTTTGCTACGTCTCGGTGGACGACATGAACACTCCAGTCATCGGCGGCACTGACCGGGTAGAAGCTTTGCCAGGCGAAGAAGCCCAAAGCTGCAAGGCAGAGCAAGCCCAGGAGCCACAACCCCGCTCGAAGCGCTCGATAGAGAGGCGCAGGGCTGGAAGTCCTTTTTATTGTTTCATCCATTGATTGCGTTACCGGTAGCTATTCGTGAATAGAACGATTGGAGCCGAAGTTAACCGTTGTCCTCGTCCTGCAAGAGGGCTGCGTAATCTTGCCCTCCGTAGAACACCCCTAGAATCGATACCGTTTCAGTGTCGGCATCTACTGTAAAAGCGATGATGGTGGTGTGCCGATAGTGAGTGGTACGTAGAATGGGTAACACGTCTTCACGGCTGATGCCGCGCAGAGGAAACAGAGACAGGTTTTCGCAGTAAGTGATGATGGCATCTACATAGCGCGCAGCGATGACGGGTGAGCCGGCCTGGGTGATGTAGTCTTCAAGTTCTTCGAGTTGCGTTACTGCCTTGGGTGAAAAAGCTACCGTGTAGGTCACGACTTACGGTTGCCTTTCTGTTGGCGTTTGGCTGCCATGTGTTCGCGGACCTGGGCGGCAGACAGCGCGCTGTCTGGATCGGCCTTGAGGGCGACGGCTGCTGGAATCACTTGATCCTGAAGCCAGTTTTCCATTGCTCGGTCACGTGCCAGCAAGATTCGCAGCCCGTCGCGTATGACTTCACTTTCACTGGCATATTCGCCAGTGCTCACTTTGGCTTTGACGAGTGCGGCCATCTCAATCGGCAAGGTGATGCTCATTTGCTGGGTTGAGCGCATGGTAGCGTCCGCTTTTGCTGGGTAGGATTTAATCCTACTTAACGCTGGGCGTGTTGCAAGCGGTAACTGACCAGTGTGAGTCGCTGGAGTCTCCTGAACTGACCAGCGTGCTGTCTGTTTCGTGCAGATACTGATGGGGTAATCCATCGTCAAAGACTTTTCCATAGTGGGCCTGAAAGTGAGAGCTGGATTTGAGGCTGTCAGTATTGACGCTTTTCAGAAGTCTCGTTTCCAACCCACGCAAATTCCCTGCTGATATGTATGACCGCATATTTTCCGTAGGGTTATTGGCTGATCCCGAGTCTGTGGCCCGCGCCAATAGCATCCCGCCAGCCCCCATACGATAATGCCCGCCACATCTGCTCAACCAATGGCTGCCCCCGTGATCATCAACTTCGACCTGAACGACCTCCAAGCCTTCCGTGCCGTCGTAGACAAGGGCAGTTTCCGTGCGGCGGCCGAAGCCATCCGTATCTCCCAGCCGGCCCTCAGCCGGCGCATCGAAAAGCTCGAGTCTGCCCTCGACGTCAAACTCTTCGAACGCACCACGCGCCGGGTCAGCCTGACCATGGTGGGTCGCGCGTTCCTGCCGCAAGTCGAGCGCATGCTCGATGACCTGGACATCGCCCTGATGGGCATCAGTAACGTGGCTTCAACCCGTATGGGCAATGTCACCATCGCCTGTGTGCCGTCTACGGCGTACTACTTCATGCCCCACGTGATCTCCGAATTCCACAAGCTCTATCCGAAGATTCGTCTGCGGGTATTGGACGCGAGTGCGGGCGAGGTGTGTGCTGCGGTGGAAAGTGGCGAGGCGGATTTCGGCGTGAGTTTCAGCGGCAGCCTGGCGGATGGGGTGGAGTTCGAGCTGTTGTTGCAGGAGCGTTATGTGCTGGCCTGTCGCCGGGATCATCCACTGGCGGGCCGTGCCAGTGTGACGTGGGTCGAGGCGTACGAGCATGACTACATCACCGTGGACAAGACCTCAGGCAATCGCTTTTTGCTGGACCAGGCCCTGCGCGGGGTGCGGGTGAAGAAGCCAAGCATCTGCGAAACCCATCACGTCACTACGATGATCGGGTTGGTGGAGGCGGGGTTGGGGGTGGCGATGGTGCCGTCGATTGCGATGCCGGGCGGCGAACATCCGATTCTGACGAGCGTGCCGCTGGTGGAGCCGGAGGTGGTGCGCAACGTGGGGTTGATCAAGCGCCGCGGGCGTACGTTGACGCCTGCGGCACTGGAACTGGAGCGGTTGACCCGGCAGATGCCGTTCCGGTCAGTGTGATACCGAATCCAGGCCGGTGGATTGCACCACCGGTTGCGCCTCGGGCGAGGCGAGGAATTGCAGGAGTTTTTTCGCCTGCTCGGGGTGTTCGGCATTCACTGGAATGCCTGCAGCAAAACGGGTGACGGACTGCACGTCTTCCGGGATTTTTCCGACGTAGGTCACGCCCGGAATCGGCAGCAGTTCGGACACCTGTTGCAAGCCCACTTCGTAATCACCTTTGGCCACTTGGGAGGCCACCGGGATACGTTCGATCATGGTGCCCTTGGACGGCATACCGAGCTTCTTGAACAGTTCCTTTTCGACGTAGACGCCGCTGGCGCTGTCCGAGTACGCGACGGACTTGGCGTTGGTCAGTACCGTCTTCAGTTCGGCATCGGTGGCAATCGAAGGCTTGGTTGCGCCTTCCTTGACCACCAGGCCGATGCGCGAGTCCGCCAGTTCAACGCGGGACGCTTTGTCGACCTTGCCTTGCTTGATCAGATCGTCCAGGGCGTAGCCGACCATGATCACCACGTCGGCGTGTTCGCCACGGGCCAGGCGGTTGGGAATTGCTTCCGGCGCCTTGCCCATCGACGGGCCGAGGATGGTGTCGAGGGTGTCGCCGCTCTGGGTGGCGTATTGCGCACCCAGCAACTTGTAGGCGGCGGTGAAGCCGCCGGAGGTCATGACTTTCAGCTCTTCTGCATGGGCGACCATCGCCAGGGAACCGATCGCCAGTGCCGCCAGTGTTTTGAATAGGGTTTTCATCAGCGTGATTCCTCAGGCAACTTGCAGACGGGCACTGGCGCGGCGATACAGCGCAAACGTCGCGCACAGGGCGCACAGTGCGGCGAACATCAGCCAGTAGGCCGGCGATGCCTTGTCGCCCGTCTCGTGGATAAACCAGGTGGAAATCGCCGGGGTAAAACCACCGAAAATGGCGGTCGCCAAGCTGTACGCCAGGGAGAAGCCCGCCACGCGCACTTCCACCGGCATGATTTCGGTCAGGGCCGGGATCATCGCGCCGTTGTACATGCCGTACAGGAAGGAGAACCACAGCAGGGTTTCCAGCATGTGCGCGAAGCTTGGCGCATTGACCACGTAGGAAAGTGCCGGGTAGGCGGTCAGCACAGTCAGGGCGGTCATGGCGATGAGCACCGGCTTGCGGCCAAAACGGTCACTCAGGGTGCCGCCGATGGGCAGCCAGATGAAGTTCGACACGGCTACCAGCAAGGTCACCAGCAGGGCGTCGGAGGTAGTCAGGTTGAGCACGGTTTTGCCGAAGGTCGGCGCGTACACGGTGATCAGGTAGAAGGCGGTGGTGGTCATTGCCACCATCATCATGCCGCCGATGACGATGGTCCAGTTCTTCACCAGGGTGGCCAGCACTTCGCGCATGGTAGGGCGGTGCTTGCGGTTGGCAAACTCTTCGGTTTCCTGCAGGTTGCGGCGCAGGAAAAAGATGAACGGGATGATCACGCAACCGATGGCGAACGGAATGCGCCAGCCCCAATCGGCAACCACCGCCGGTTCCATCCATTGGTTCAGGCCATAACCCAGGGCGGCCGCGACCACGATGGAGATCTGCTGGCTACCCGATTGCCAGCTGGTGTAGAAGCCCTTGCGGCCCGGTGTGGCCATTTCGGCCAGGTACACCGACACACCCCCCAGTTCTGCGCCGGCCGAGAAGCCTTGCAACAGGCGGCCCACCAGCACCAGCAGCGGTGCCCACAAACCAATGGTGTGATAGCCCGGTACCAGCACGATCAGCAGGGTACCGCTGGCCATGATCGCCAGGGTCACGATCAAGCCTTTACGGCGGCCCACATCATCGATGTAAGCGCCGAGGATGATTGCGCCCAGCGGACGCATCAAAAAGCCTGCGCCGAACACGGCGAAGGTCATCATTAATGACGCAAATTCATTGGCGGCAGGGAAGAAGGCAGCGGCGATATAGGTGGCATAGAAACCGAACAGAAAAAAATCGAACTGTTCGAGAAAGTTGCCGGAGGTGACGCGAAAGACCGCGCCGACTTTGGAGCGGGCAGAGTCAGGCCGTGAAGGATTTTGCATTTTTTTGTGTCTCCAGCGTTCTTTTTAAAGTGCTTGTTTCGCTTAAGACCGCGGATAGTGGCTGACACATTTAGAAATGATAAGTGAGTTATTTACATGTATTGATGCGCCTTGGTTATCAATGGCTGGGATCACACAAAACCGCTCCCTCATCTATGCTTCTCCATTGTGTCCAATTCTTATGGACGGGAGGTGGGTATGAGCAACGAACACAAGCAACGTGATGAGTTGGAGCAGGAGCGCGCCAGGCAGCGTCGCGAGGAAGAAAAGCCGCAGACCTGGAAGCATCCGGACGATGGCACGGAGCTGTCCGAGCGAGACCAGGAGCGCCCGCTCAAGCCCTGAGTCCTTGTTTTCTGTAGAAGCGAGCTTGCTCGCGAAAAACCTGAGGGCGACGCGGGGCACCTGGTTTCCCGCGTTATCGTTCACGACCTTCGCGAGCAAGCTCGCTCCTACAGTGTTTCTTCAGTTCTGAATCGGCGTACACAACTCCACCAGCGTCCCATCCGGGCACCGCACATACGACACCACCTGCCCCCAAGGCTTGGTGCTCGGCGCAGCAAGCTCATTCGCACCTGCCGCCAGCGCTCTGGCATGGGCCTTTGACACATCTTCAGTAACAAACCCCAACTCCATCCCCAGCGGCTGCTGTGAGGCATGCGCCTCGATATGCCCGCCCTCGAAATTCATCTCGCCCAACTCATGGGCCGCAAAGGAAAGGGTGGTGCCACCCGTCTCCAACTCGCCATACGTCCCCGATTCATGCAGGAAACGACGACTCAAACCGAAGGCTTTTTCGAAGAACAGCAGGGAGGCAGCGACGTCCGGCACATAGACGATGGTGTAGGCGAATTTCATAGTTCAGCGTTCCTTGCTTGAGAGAGAGGCCATTTAAGTCAGCGTCACACTCATGGTCAACGGGAAACTATTTGACATATTTGATTTGTGATCACATATTGGAGCCATAAGAACGATAACACAGGTTTTGACTCATGACAGATGGCCCGCTTCTCCTTCCGACCTTGCGCCAGGTGTCCCGCGATACCTTGCAAGACCAGGTCTATCGCCAGATCCGTGAAGCCTTGATGAGTGGTCGTTTCCAGCCCGGCCAGAAACTCACCATCCGCGGCCTCGCCGAAGCCCTTGGCTCCAGCCCCATGCCGGTACGCGAAGCCCTCCAGCGCCTCAGCGCCGAAAACGCCTTTGAAGTCACCGAAACCTCCCGTCTGCGGGTCCGCATGATGACGGTCGAACGCCTGCGGGAAATTCGCGATGCGCGGGTCGCCCTGGAAGGTTTGCTGGCAGAAAAAGCCGTGCTGCTCCTGGAAAAAGCCGACCTCGACGAAATTTCCGACCTCTGCCAGCAGATGCAACAAGCCGCCGACGAAGTCGACGTTTCCCGCTACCTGTGGACCAACTTCGCCTTTCACCGTCGGATCTATGCCGTCGCTCAGGCCGAATTGACCATGGCCGCCGTGGAAAACTTCTGGCTGCACATGGGCCCGTGTTTTGCCCTGGTCGCTCCCGACAAAGCTCACTTGCAGCGCTCGATGGAGGCGCATACGCGCATCGTCGAAGCCCTGGCCGCCCGCGATGGTGCCGGTGCCCGCGCTGCCGTGACCGATGACATCATGCAGGCCGCCGATTCCCTGGCGCGCCTGCTCGTCAAGAACGACCGTTCGCGGTCGTCTGTTTCAGGAGGTAAACGTGCATGAGTGTCCTACAGCGGCTGCAGCCCTATCCTGGGTTACGTGTGTTGATTTCCGGCGGGGCTGCCGGTATCGGTGAAGTGTTGGCGGCGGCCTATCTGGAGGCGGGTGCCAAGGTGCATGTGTGTGATGTCAGCGAACCGGCCCTGGCGGCGTTTCGCGACAAGTACCCGGGCACTGTCGCAACCCGTGCCGATGTGAGCGATGCCGCGCAGATCGAGGCGGTGTTCCAGGTGCAGCGCGAGCAATTTGGCGGGCTGGATGTGTTGGTCAATAACGCCGGGATTGCCGGTCCCACCGGCGGCATCGACGCCATCAGCGATGCCGAGTGGCAAGCCACGATCAACATCAACCTGACGGCGCAATACCGTTTTGCCCACCACGCGGTGCCGATGCTCAAGGAATCGTCCCACGGCCATCTGCTGCATATCGCCTCGGTTGCGGGCCGTCTTGGCTACGCCTGGCGCACGCCGTATGCCGCGACCAAATGGGCCATCGTCGGCCTGATGAAATCCCTGGCCTCGGAGCTGGGCGAAAGCGACATCCGCGTCAACGCCTTGCTGCCCGGCATCGTCGAAGGCCCGCGCATGGACGGCGTGATCCGCGCCCGTGCCGAGCAGGTCGGCGTACCGGAAGCCGAGATGCGCCAGGAATACCTCAACAAGATCTCCCTCAAGCGCATGGTCACCGCCGAAGACGTCGCGGCCATGGCCTTGTTTCTCTGCTCGCCCGCCGCCCGCAATGTCACCGGCCAAGCGATCAGTGTCGACGGTAACGTCGAGTACCTGTAGGCCGCATCAGCGTTTAGCCAAGGAAGAACACACAAGCCACACCCGGGATTTTTTTTCATAAGAATAAAAGTCGGAGAGTCGTCATGTCCAAAAATCGTCCTGTAATCATCACCTGCGCCGTCACCGGTGCCATCCATACGCCGTCGATGTCGCCGCATTTGCCGATTACCGCGCAGGAAATTGCCGATGCCGCCATCGGTGCCGCCGAAGCCGGCGCCGCTATTGTTCACCTGCATGCCCGTGATCCCATCGATGGCCGTCCCAGCCAGGACCCTGCGCTGTTCGCCGAATTCCTGCCGCAGATCAAAGCCGCCAGCGACGTGGTGATCAACATCACCACCGGCGGTGCGCCGACCATGGGCGTCGAAGAACGCCTGCAACCGGTGATGCAGTTCAAGCCGGAACTGGCCTCGTTGAACATGGGCTCGATGAACTTCGGCCTGTACGAAATGCTCAACCGCTTCACCGAGTTCAAGCACGACTGGGAGCGTCCGTACCTGGAAGAAAGCGACGACCGGATCTTTCGCAACACCTTCCGCGACATTACCCACATCCTCAATTCCTGCGCCGAAAACCGCACACGTTTTGAAATCGAGTGCTACGACATTGGCCACCTGTACACCGCCGCCCACTTCCTGGAACGCGGCCTGCTCAAGCCGCCGCTGTTTATCCAGTCGGTATTCGGTTTGCGCGGCGGTATCGGCGGCCACCCGGAAGACCTGGCCCACATGCGCCGCACTGCTGACCGGCTGTTTGGCGACGACTACGTGTGGTCGATCCTCGGCGCCGGCCGTGGGCAAATTCCGTTGGCCACCATGGGCCTGTCCATGGGCAGCAACGCCCGAGTCGGCCTGGAAGATTCGCTGTGGGATGGCCCAGGCAAACTGGCCGCGTCCAACGCCGACCAGGTTCGGCGCATTCGCACAGTGATTGAAGCCCTCGGCCACCGGGTCGCTACGCCGGATGAAGCGCGGGAAATCCTCGGGCTCAAGGGGCGCGACCAGGTCAATTTCTAAGTGATAAACCGGCCGCGTCACGGCGCGGCCATGTCCATCCCGCACAACAACAAAAAAGGGGATAACACCATGCGTATCGAAGTGCTTGTGGACGTGAAGACCACCCTGGGCGAAGGCCCGGTGTGGGACGTCGAGCAACAACGGTTGTACTGGATCGACAGCGCCGACGGCCGGATCCTGCGCTGCACCGAGGATGGCCGCGAACTGCGCGCCTGGGACGTGGGCCAGAAAATCGGCTCCATGGCCCTGCGGCATAGCGGCGAGCAAGCCATCGTCGCCCTGCAAAACGGCGTGCATCTGCTCGACCTCAACAGCGGCGAACAGACGCTGGTCATCGACCCGGAACCCGCACTGCCCAACAACCGCCTCAACGACGGCAAGGTCGACCGCCAGGGCCGCTTTGTCTTCGGCTCCATGGACACCCTCGAAGACAGCGCCAGCGCCAAGCTCTACCGCCTCGACGCGGACCTGAGCCTGCACGCCCTGGACGAAGGCATCATCGTGTCCAACGGCCCGTGCTGGAGCCCGTCGGGCGACACCTTCTACTTTTGCGACACCTGGTCCGGGGAGGTCTGGGCCTATGACTACGACCTCGCCACGGGGGCCGTGAGCAATCGACGCACCTTCGCCAAGGTCGATACCAGCAGCGGTGGCGCCGCCGACGGCTGCACCGTGGATGCCGAAGGCTGCCTGTGGCAGGCGCTGGTCTACGCCGGGAAACTGGTGCGCTACACACCCGACGGCCAGGTCGACCGGATCATCCAGATGCCGGTGAAAAAGGTCACCAGTCTGACCTTCGGCGGGCCGAACCTGGACACCCTGTTTGTCACCTCCATGGCCAAGCCACCGTTGCCGCGTTTCCCGGCCGACGGTCAGCAGCGCGGGGCGCTTTTTGCGATCACCGGGCTGGGCGTGCAAGGAATAGCCGAGCGACGGTTCGCCAGCTAGCGCGTTTTTTTCAACAAGGCACATTCCTTCCGCAACCTTGCGTCAGTGCGCGCCCTCGCGCGCCTGGAGAAACCCATGGCAACCTTGAAAAAAGCCTCGCTGCGCAGTATCCATCGGCACTCTTGGGTGTCGCTGCTGGTGTGCTGGATGATCTGGATCCTCAACGCCTACGACCGTGAGATCGTGCTGCGCCTGGGGCCGACCATTTCCAAGCATTTCGATTTGTCGGCCGATCAGTGGGGCACCATGGCCACAGTGATCATGCTCGCCCTGGCCCTGCTGGATATTCCCGGCTCGATGTGGAGTGACCGCTACGGCGGTGGCTGGAAGCGTGCGCGGTTCCAGGTGCCGCTGGTGCTGGGCTACACGGCGATCTCGTTTCTCTCCGGGTTCAAGGCCCTGAGCGGCAACCTCGCGACCTTTATTGCGCTGCGGGTCGGCGTCAACCTTGGCGCAGGCTGGGGCGAGCCGGTGGGTGTGAGCAACACCGCTGAATGGTGGCCGGTGGAACGTCGTGGTTTTGCCCTCGGTGCGCACCATACCGGTTACCCGATTGGCGCCATGCTCAGTGGCATTGTCGCCAGCTTTGTCATCAGCACCTTTGGCGAAGACAACTGGCGCTACGTGTTCTTCTTCGCATTTGTGGTGGCGTTGCCGCTGATGATTTTTTGGGCGCGTTACTCCACCGCCGAACGCATCACCGCGCTGTACGTCGATATCGCCGCCAAGGGCATGACCCCGCCGGACAACGCACCCGCCAGCCAAGTGAAGGGCCATGCCTGGCGCACCTTTATCGCCACGTTGCGCAATCGCAATATCGCCCTGACGGCGGGTAACACGATGCTGACCCAAGTGGTGTACATGGGCGTCAACATCGTGCTGCCAGCCTACCTCTACAACATCGCCGGGTTGTCCCTGGCCGAGTCGGCGGGGATGAGCGTGGTGTTCACCCTGACCGGGATTCTCGGGCAACTGGTGTGGCCGTCGCTGTCGGACATCATTGGCCGGCGCGTCACCCTGATCATCTGCGGCGTGTGGATGGCCGCCAGTGTCGGTGCGTTCTACTTCGCCAACACCCTGACCCTGATCATCGTCGTGCAACTGCTGTTCGGCCTGGTGGCCAATGCGGTGTGGCCGATCTACTACGCGGTGGCCTGCGACTCGGCCGAGCCGTCGGCGACCTCCACCGCCAACGGCATCATCACTACCGCGATGTTTATCGGCGGCGGCCTGGCGCCGGTGCTGATGGGCAGCCTGATTGCCATGGGCGGCGGCTGGACCACCTTGCACGGCTACACGGTGTGCTTCTTCGTGATGGCCGGTTGTGCCCTGGGCGGGGCGCTGCTGCAACTGTTTTCCCATCGCCCGCCGGCGCTGGTTGCGCAACTCGAACCCTAGAACAACACCGATGCGTCCCCCAGCCGTTGCGCTGGCGGGGCGCCAAGAGGAAGTGCCCGATGAAGACTGCCAACACTGCCCGTGAACCACGGGAGTTGAACAAACTGATGTTCGTCAAGTTGATGCCCTTGTTGATCATCGCCTATGTGCTGAGCTTTCTGGACCGCACCAACATCGCCCTGGCCAAGCACCATCTGGACGTTGACCTGGGGATTTCAGCAGCGGCCTATGGCCTGGGCGCAGGGCTGTTTTTCCTGACCTATGCGCTGTCGGAAATCCCCAGCAACCTGATCATGCACAAGGTCGGCGCGCGGTTCTGGATTGCGCGGATCATGGTGACCTGGGGCCTGATTTCGGCGGCCATGGCGTTTGTCCAGGGTGAAACTTCGTTCTATATCCTGCGCCTGCTGCTGGGCATTGCCGAAGCCGGCCTGTTTCCCGGGGTGATGCTGTACCTCACCTACTGGTTCAACCGCGAGCAACGGGCGCGGGCCACCGGGTATTTCCTGCTCGGCGTGTGTTTTGCCAACATCATCGGCGGCCCAGTGGGCGCGGCGTTGATGCGCATGGACGGCATCCTCGGCTGGCACGGCTGGCAGTGGATGTTCCTGCTCGAAGGCTTGCCGGCAGTAGCATTTGCCTGGGTGGTGTGGTGCAAGTTGCCGGATCGTCCGAGCAAGGCGCCGTGGCTCTCGGCCGAAGAGGCGCGCGGGATTGAACAGCGCATCGCGATGGAGACCGAAGAGGGCGCAGGCGAGGGTGGGCATTCCCTGAAGAACTGGCTGACCCCGCAGATCCTGCTGGCGATCTTTGTGTATTTTTGCCATCAGATCACCATCTACACCGTGATCTTTTTCCTGCCGAGCATCATCAGCAAGTACGGGGAATTGAGCACCATGAGCGTCGGCTTGCTGACGTCATTGCCGTGGATCGCAGCCGCAGCCGGAGCGGTGTTGCTGCCGCGTTTTGCCACCACGCCCACCCGTGCCCGGCGGCTGTTGATTACCGGCTTGCTGACCATGGCGTTGGGGTTGGGGATTGCCTCGGTGTCCGGGCCGGTATTCAGCCTGCTGGGCTTCTGTGTGTCGGCGGTGATGTTCTTTGTGGTGCAGTCGATCATCTTTCTCTACCCGGCTTCACGCCTCAAGGGTGTGGCACTGGCGGGCGGGCTGGGCTTCGTCAACGCCTGCGGGTTGCTCGGCGGGTTTGTCGGGCCCTCAGTGATGGGCGCGATCGAAATGAGCACCGGCAATGCCATGAACGGCTTGAAAGTGATTGCCGTGGTGCTGGTGGTGGCCGCGTTGGCCGCCTTGCGTTTGCGCCAGGGGCAGGAGCCTGATCACACCAGCAATGAGGTCGGAAACCCCGAAGCCAGCACCAGATAAGCCACGACGGCCGCCAGGCATAAACCGACAAATACCCGCAACAGTGTCCTGGCGGTAGGGTGAGCGACGAATTTGATGGCCCAGAGCAAAATCCCGGCGAGCAGGATGCTCAAGGCAGAAATGACCAGCACGATGGTGTTCTCACAAGCCTTGGAAGCTGCTTTATAGTCCCAAAGGCCCGTGTTGAACAGTGTGCGCATAGACGCAGGGCCCCGGGTGTTTCTAAACTGCGGCTTATCCAGGGCAGTGGGGCGGGCGCCGATGAATCGCAATGAATTACGCAAGGCCGACATCAACTTGATGGTGGTCTTTGAAACCTTGATGCTCGAGCGCAATGTCACCCGGGTGGCGGAGAAGCTGTTTCTCGGCCAACCCACCATCAGTTCGGCCCTCAATCGCCTGCGCACACTGTTCAATGACCCGCTGTTTATTCGCGTCGGCCATCGCATGGAACCCACCGCGCGGGCCGAGGAAATCATCAAGCACCTGTCGCCGGCCCTCGATTCCTTGTCGTCGGCCTTGAGCCTGACCCACGATTTCGACCCCTCCATCAGCACCATGACCTTTCGCATCGGCCTGTCCGATGACGTCGAGTTCGGCCTGCTGCCGCCGTTGCTGCGGGCGTTGCGCCAGGAGGCACCGCAGGTGGTGTTCGTGGTGCAGCATGTGGACTACTGGCGCATCCCGGACCTGTTGGCTTCCGGCGATATCACCGTCGGCATCACCCAGACCCGCGGCCTGCCGGCGAATGCCAAGCGCAAGCTGTTGCGGCATATCCGCCCTTGTCTGCTGCGGGCGGACGCCTCGGACAAACCCCTGACCCTCGATGAATACTGCGCACGGCCCCATGTGCTGGTGTCCCACACCGCCAACGTGTCCGGGTTTGCCGATGAATGGCTGGCGGAGATCGGTCGCAAACGCCACGTGGTGCTTTCGGTGCCGCAATACAGCGCGCTGCCGGCGCTGCTCGCCGGCACCGACATGATTGCCAGCCTGCCGGACTATACCGCCCAGGCCATGGCTGCCGGGGGGAATCTGTTCTGCGAGCCGTTCCCGTTCGAAACCCCGACTCTGGACCTGTCCATGGTCTGGCTCAGCCACGTGGACACCGACCCGGCAGAACGCTGGATGCGTTCGCGGCTCGAGGCGTTCATGAGCGAGCGGGACATGCTGCCGGTAGTCGCCCCCAAATCTTGAGACGGCGTTGGTACTGGGGGCGCTGACTTCGGCGGTATTGGTGATCGTGGCGATCCGGGAAAATCGTTCGTTGCGCGGTTTGACCGAAGTTTTACATTGAAAGCGGTCTGAATCGTTTCGGCCTCGTGCTATATGTATGACTCTTTTCCTACAACAACTCGGAGCTTTTCATGCCGCATCTGCATCTGGAATACACCGCCAACCTCACAGACCTGGCCGTTGAGAAAACCCTGTTGCGGCTCAACAACGTGCTGATGGCGTCCGGGCAGTTCGGTTCCGAGTTCGATATCAAAAGCCGTGCGCTGAAGGTGGAGACGTTCCAGGTGGGCACGTCCTTGAGCCCGCGCGCGTTCATCGCGCTAAAGCTGTCGCTGCTCAGCGGGCGTTCACCACAGGTCAAGAAGCAGTTGTCGGAAAGCCTGCTGGCAGCGCTGCAGGACCTGGGCGAATGGCCGGCGGATTTGCAGGTGCAACTCAGCGTCCTGCTGGTAGACATGGATCGCGATTCCTACAGCAAAGTCACCATCGGCTAACTACTGTAGGAGCGAGCTTGCTCGCGAAAAACTAACAGACGACGCGGGGATCCTGAATGCCCGTGTCATCGTTAACGTTCTTCGCGAGCAAGCTCGCTCCTACAAAAAAGTTATAGCAACCCCTGATCCGCACACACCTTCACCACCTGCTCCCTGAACCACGTGTTGGCGCTGTCCTGCTCGCTGTGTTCATTCCACTGCATATCCAGGGTAAACCCCGGCAAACCGTTCGGCGCTTCGCAATGGCCGAACACGGTTTTGTCCGCCAGCAGCTTCTGCACCCGACGGGGCAGGGTGACGATAAAGTCGGTGCCGGTGATCATCTTCAGCGCCGCGCTGTAGCTGTTGGCCCGGGCGATCACCTGGCGTTTGCGGGACTGGCGCGCGAGCCAGCCGTCGATCATGTTGGTGTCGGAACTCCAGGGCGTGGGGAACACATGGCGCCGGGCGACGAAGGATTGCAGGCTGAACGCCGGCTCCCGTGGCGCCGAGTGCTTGTCGAACACGCACACCAGGTCGTCCTCCAGCAGCATCTGGGTCTTGATGTCCTTGTGCTCACGATGAAAGTGCGGCCCGAAGCAGATCACCAAGTCCAGGCGCCCGTCGCGCAAGGCTTCGGCCGGGATCTCGGTTTCGAGCTTCTGCACATTGACGATCACCGGCAGGTCGGCGTGATCGAAGTTTTTCAGCAGGCGCGGCAGGATCAGTTGCTCGAAGTATTCGGGGGCGCAGACGTTGAAGGTCACGGCCTTCTGGGTCGGGTCGAAGGCCTGGCTGCCGGCATGACAGAGGTTGATGCTTTCGAGAATTTTCTGCACATGCCCGTACATGGTGGCGGCTTTGTACGTAGGGCGCATGCCCGCCCGGGTGTTGATAAACAACTCGTCTTCGAAGCTGGTGCGCAGCTTCTTCAGGCTGTAGCTCACGGTGGACTGGCTGACGAACAGGGTTTCGGAGACGTCGGTCACGCTGCTTTGGTCGTAAACAGCGACAAACACCATCAGGTCCTGCATATCGAGCTTTCTAAGCAAGTTGCTGTTTAGCATCCGTTCCGTCCGCAAGCGCTTTGTACCGAACTCGGTACAAGACAATACAAAATGTTAACGGAACGCTCGTACCAATAGAAAGCTCTGTCGGACCTTTCTCTGTTTGAGGTGAGACAAATAATGTTTACAACACGACCTCAGCGAATATGCCGCGCGTAATGCCGGGGGTCGAAACGCAGCACGATCAGCAGCATCACCACCACCACGGCCGTCAGTGACCACCAGGCCCACTCGAAGCTGCCCAGTTGGTCGCGGATCATCCCGGCAATCAGCGGCGAAAGACCGGCGATCAAATAGCCGATGCCCTGCACAAAGGCGGTCAGGCCACCGGCGCGGCGCGGGTTGTCGAGGTGGTCGAGGGACAGGATCAGGCTCATCGGAAACAACCCGCCAATCCCCAGGCCCAGCAGGCACGGCCACAGCAGGCTCAGGTGCTGCGGGCTCATGATCAGGCCGCAGAAGCCGGCGATGATCAGCACCAGTAGCACCGCGACCACGCCGCGCTTGTCTTGGCGGCGGTTGGCGATGGCCGGGGTGATCAGGCCGGAGACCACTTCCATGGCCGTCAAAAAGCCCAGCAACAGGCCGGCATTCTGCTCGCTCCAGCCCAGCTCCACGTAGTACGGCGCGAGCCAGGCCAGCACGCAGGTGTAGGATGCGGTGCCGAGGCCGAAAAAGATCGCCAGCAGCCAGGCCCGGCGATTGCCGAAGAACGACTCCTGTTGGCCCGCGCCGGCGTGGGGCAGTGGCGGCAATGAGCGTTGGGCGTACCAGAACACCAGCGCCAATACGGCGAGAACCGCCCAGATCGCCAGCCCGATGCGCCAGCTCCCGGTTTGCACCTGGATAAACGGTGAGAACGAAGCGGCCAGGGCCGCGCCGCCCATGATCGCGGTGACGTACAGGCCCATGAACAGGGAAACGTTGTTGCTGAAGCGCGACTTGATCAAGGCGGGCATCAGCGCCTGGATCATCGCGATGCCTACGCCGGCGGCGATGGCGCTGAGGATCAGCTCAACCGCCGAGTCCAGGAACAACCGGGAGACAGTGGCCAGGCCGATCACCCCCAGCGACAGCACAATGCTGCGATGTTCGCCGAACCGCTTGGCCACGCCCATGCCAAAAAACATTGCCAGGCCCATGGCCATGACCGGCAGCATGGTCAACAGGGAGGCCGTGCTGAAACTCAGGGCCACATCGGCGCGAATCGACGACAACAACGGGCCGACGGCCGCCATTGAAGGGCGCAGGTTGAGGGCGACCAGCACGACGCTGATCATCAGCCAAAGGGCGGTAGCGGGTTTTGCGCGGACGTTTTCCATGGGCGAGCCTTGAACTGACAAGGGCAGCATTAGGCCGGGCGTGGGGGAGGGGAGCAAATGAGAAAGTCGTTGGGGCTATTGAAAAAATGCGGGAGGGCTTTTTGTGCCAAGGATTCTTGTGGTGAGAAGAGCTTTTGTGGCGAGGGAGCTTGCTCCCGCTGGGCTGCGCAGCGGCCCCCAAGATTTTTGGGAGCGCTTCGCACTCCAGCGGGAGCAAGCTCCCTCGCCACAGTGTTGTGTGGTGGTTTTCAGACCGCCCGGATCACATGCTTGATCTCCTGAAACGCCTGCAACCCCCACGGCCCCAGTTCCCGGCCAATACTGCTCTGCTTGTAACCACCCCACGCCGCTTGCGGGAAGATCACCTGCGGCGCATTGATCCACACCAGGCCCACCTGCAATGCATTGGCCACCCGCTCAGCCGCTTCCGGGTTGCGGCTCAGCACGCTGGCCACCAAACCAAACTCGCTGTCATTGGCCAGCGCCACCGCCTCGGCCTCATTGGCAAAGCTGCGCACACACAGCACCGGGCCGAAGATTTCTTCGTTCCACAACGCGCTGTCCAACGGCACTTCGGTAAACACCGTCGGGCGAATGAAATAACCGTGAGGCAAATCCGCCGGGCGCCCGCCGCCACACAGCAACTTCGCGCCGGCTTGCACGCCACGCTCGATATGCCCCAGCACCCGCTGGTACTGCGCACGGTTGACCAGCGCGCCCATTTCCACATCTTCGGCAAACGGGTCCGCCACGCGAATATTCTCGGCCTTGGCCTGCAAACGGGTCAGAAACTCGTCCGCCAATTCGTCGGCGACCAACACCCGGCTGGTGGCAGAGCACATCTGCCCGGCGTTGAAGAAACCACCGCCGCAGGCCAGTTCCACGGCCAGGTCGAGGTCGGCATCCGCCAGCACCAGCAACGACGATTTTCCACCCAGTTCCAGGCTCACCCCCTTGACCGTTTCCGCTGCGCGCTGCATCACTTGCACGCCCACAGCATTGCTGCCGGTGAAGGAGATTTTCGCGATCCGAGGGTCGGCCGCCATCGGCGCGCCCACCGCCAGGCCAGTGCCGCAGACCAGGTTGAACACACCGGCAGGTAGCCCCACCGAAGCGATGATCCTGGCCAGTTCCAGCTCCGCCAACGGTGTGACTTCCGAAGGCTTGAGCACCACGCAGCAACCGGCCGCCAGCGCCGGGGCGAGTTTCCAGGCAGTGGTCACCATCGGGAAATTCCACGGCACGATCAGGCCCACCACGCCGCAGGGTTCACGGCGTACGCGGGCGCTGAAATCCTCAGTGGGCAGTGCCACCGGATGGTCCTGGGTGGCGTCCATTTCGTCGGCCACACCGGCGTAATACTCAAACGTGGCGATCACGTCGTCCACGTCAATGCCTGCCTCAAACAGCGGCTTGCCGTTGTTGCTCGATTGCAGGTGCATCAGGTGATCCCGCTGGGCGCTTACGCCCTCGGCGATCTTGCGCAGCAGTGCCGCGCGGTCGCGCCCGCTGCTTTTCGACCAGTCCGGGAATGCAGCGCTGGCGGCACCGACGGCCTCGGTCACCGCACTTGCATCACCTAGGTTCACTTGAGCCAACGTCGCCTCGGTCGCCGGGTTGATCACGTCCAGCACGTCATGGCCCGCACGCCACACACCATTGATATACAGCCCGTTCAATACCGTGCTCATACCGCCACCGCCTTCATCCAAAGTCCCTGGTCGATTTCAATCAGCGTCGGCCCCTGGCGATCCGTGGCGGCCCGCAATGCGCAACGCAGCTCTTCAACACCGTGCACGGCCTGAGCAGCGCAGCCCAATGCCTTGGCCACGCCGATAAAGTCCGGGGTGTAGATGTCCACGCCTACCGGCTCGATGGCGCGGTTGACCATGTATTTCTTGATCTCTTCGTAGCCCTGGTTATTCCACAGCAGCACGATCACCGGCGTGCGCGCTTCCACGGCGCTGGCCAGTTCCGGCAGGGTGAATTGCAGACCGCCGTCGCCGATCAGGCACACCACCGGTGCGCCGTTGCCGCGCCCCAGCCACGCCCCAATGGCCGCCGGCAACGCGTAGCCGAGGGTGCCGTAGCCGGTGGAGGAGTTGAACCAGCGACGCGGGTGGTCGAGGTTCAGGGTCAGGTTGCCGGTGTACACCGGTTGGGTGGAGTCGCCTACCAGTACGGCGTCGGGCAACTCGTCCAGGACGGTGTTGAGGAACAGGGTTTGCGCGCGGGTGGCGGCGTCCCAGGTGGGTTCCAGTTCGCTCCACAGGCGGGCGACACGGTGGGCGCCCCAGTTGCTGTCGCGGGCGGCCAAAGGCTTGTTGCCGAGCTCGGCGAGCAACGCCTGTGCAGCGATTTGCGCGTCAGCCACCAGCGCGACTTGCGGTGGGTAATTGCGTACGGTCTGGTCGGAATCGATATCGACGCGTAGCAGGGCGCCGGGAATGTCGAAGCCGCCGGCGAAGGTCACGTCGTAGTCGGTTTCTGCCAGCTCGGTGCCGATCGCCAGTACTACGTCGGCCTCGGCGACCAAGGCGCGGGTGGCGACCAGGGTTTGGGTCGAGCCGATCAGCAGCGGGTGGTTGGACGCCAGCATGCCCTTGGCATTGATGGTCAGCGCCATCGGCGCGCCGAGGGCTTCGGCCAGTTGCGTCAACTCGGGTGCTGCGTCGATGGCACCGCCACCGGCGAGAATCAGTGGACGTTTCGCCGCCGCCAGCAACTGGCTCATCTGCTTGACCGCCGACGGCGCAGCACCGGCGCGGTAAACGCTGACCGGCTCGCTGCCGAGCAATGCGTCGGCGTTTTCCACCAGCACATCCAGCGGGATTTCGATATGCACCGGGCGCGGACGCCCGGCCTGGAACAGCGCAAACGCCCGGGCCAACACACCGGGTAATTCGGCCGCCGACATCAAGGTATGGGAGAACGCCGCCACGCCCGCGATCATCGCGCCCTGGTTCGGCAGCTCATGCAGCTTGCCGCGCCCGCCGCCCAGCTGGCTGCGGGACTGCACGCTGGAAATCACCAGCATCGGGATCGAGTCGGCGTACGCCTGGCCCATGGCGGTGGTGATATTGGTCATGCCGGGGCCAGTGATGATGAAGCACACGCCGGGCTTGCCGCTGGTGCGCGCGTAGCCGTCGGCCATGAAACCGGCGCCCTGTTCGTGGCGCGGGGTGACGTGGCGGATGCTTGAGCGCGCCAGGCCCCGGTAGAGTTCCACGGTGTGCACGCCGGGAATGCCGAACACCTGGTCCACGCCGTAGCCTTCCAGCAGGTTGACCAATACTTCGCCGCAGGTCGCCATTGTCGTCGCTCTTATTGTTGATAAAGGCCCGTATTGGAACGGCTGGCCCATAGCGGCAACAATCGATAAAAAGTCATACTAGCCATGTCCTCACGTCATGGCTGCGCCCTTATGAAACGCTTACCGCCGTTGCCGGCCTTGCACACCTTTTGGGTCACGGCCCAGTGCTGCAACTTCACCCGAGCCGCCGAGCAATTGCACATCACCCAGGGGGCGGTGAGCCGGCAGATTGCCGGGCTGGAAAGTCATCTCGGTTATGCGCTGTTCCAGCGCCAGGCCCGTGGCTTGAGCCTGACCGAAGAGGGCCGTGAATGGTCGCTGCGGGCGCAGCAGGTGTTCGGCCTGATCGGTGACGCGGTGGAGCAGATCGGCACCCGCCGCGAGACCTTGCAGCTCAAGGCTTCCACCTGCGTGATGCGCTGGCTGTTACCGCGCCTGATGCAGTGGCAGCAAGAACGCCCGGACGTGCCGGTGGAACTGACCACCACCGTGGCCTACACCGTCGACTTTCGCCGTGAACAGTTCGATGCCGCGGTGATCTACGCACCGATTGCCGAGCAGTCGGCCCAGGCCCGGCATTTGTTTGATGAGCGCCTGACACCGGTGTGCGCGCCGGCCTTGCTCGGTGGTTTGCACACGCCCGCCGACTTGCAGCAACAGGTGCTGCTGCACCCTACGCGGGACGAACGGGATTGGGCATTGTGGTTGAAGGCAGCGAATACACGCTTGAGCAATCTCGCCCAGGGGCATCATTTTGAAACGCTGGATCTGGCGATGACGGTGGCGTCCCAAGGCTCCGGAGTGGCGATTGGCGACAGCGCGCTGATTGGCGAGGATCTCAAGGCGGGGCGGTTGGCGACGCCGTTTGAACTGCGGGTGTCGACGGGGATGGGGTATTACCTGGTGTACCCGCCGGGGACTGAGCCCTCGGCGGGGCTGGAGCAGCTTATGGATTGGTTGGTGAGCCAGGCGCAGGCTTAATAAATGATCGTTCCCGCGCTCTGCGTGGGAATGCCACCCTGGACGCTCTGCGTCCGCTCTAGGAGCCGTGACGCGGAGCGTCACAAGATGCATTCCCACGCAGAGCGTGGGAACGATCGAACGCCGGTACGAGGGCTCAGTAACCTACGGTAAACCGCTGGCGCGAATGCTTCGGCGTTTCCACTTCATCAATCAGCGCAATCGCAAAGTCGGCAAAGCTGATCCAGCTGCGGCCTTCACTGCTCACCAGCAATTCATCCTGGCCCAGGCGGAATTTTCCGGTGCGCGCGGTCTCGACGAACTCCGCCGAAGGCGACAGGAAGGTCCAGTCCAGGTCTTTTTCCTGACGCAGGGTGTCGAGGAAGACGCTGCCGGCGCTGGCTTCGGCTTTGTATTCTTCCGGGAAGCCCGGGCTGTCGATCACTCGGCTGCCGCCTGACAACAGCAGCGAACCGGCACCGCCCACCACCAGCAGGCGCTTCACGCCGGCTTTTTTCACCGGGTTGATCACCGCTTCCGCAGGCAGGGTGGCGAAGTGCGCCGCGCTGATCACCACGTCGTTGCCGCGGATGGCCTGTTCCAGCGCCTGGGCATCCAGTGCATCCACTTGCTTGGCGATGACCCCAGGGCGCACGCCGATTTTGTCGGTATTGCGAGCGATGGCCGTGACGGTGTGCCCGCGACGCAACGCTTCTTCCAGCAGTTGGCTACCGGCACGACCGGTGGCACCAATGATTGCGATCTTGCTCATGACGTTCTCCAGTACGGTTAAGGGTTGAATCGACTCACCACTGCATTTCGCCCTTGGCGACTTTGGCGCCCAATTCCAGGGTGCTTTCGTCGCCCAGGTTCGGGTAACGCTTTTTCATCGCCGCGATCAGGGCGGCAGAGTCCTTGGCCTTGGCGGTTTCTTCATCAAACGCCTTGATGTAGTCGGCGGTGAACGCTACGGATTTGAGCGACGGTGTGCCCAGGTAGTGACCCGGGATCACGGTGCGCGGTTTCAAGTCCTGGATACGTTGCAGGGTTGCCAGCCAATCGGTGTGGGACTTCGCGGTCTGCGTGTCGGCCATCCATACATGAATGTTCTCGGAGACCACCACGCCACCCACCACTGCCTTGATCGACGGGATCCACACAAAGGTGCGGTCCGGTTGTGCGCCATCCAGGCCGATCACTTCCAGTTGCTTGCCTTCGAGGGTCAGGCTGTGACCTTCAAGTACCTGCGGGATGACCGCTTTGGCGGGCTTGTCGGCCGCCAGTTTCGGGCCCCAGAACGCCAGTTTGTGTTCAACGGTGGCCTTGATATGGTCCACCACCGGCTGCGGTGCCACGACTTTGGCCTGGGGGAAGGCGGCGGTCAGGGTGTCGAGGCCGAAGTAGTAGTCCGGGTCGCCATGGCTGATGTAGATGGTCGTCAGGCGCTTGCCGCTGGCGCGGATTTTTTGCACCAGTTGCTCGGCCTGGGTCTTGCCGAATTGGGCGTCCACCAGGATCGCGTCTTTGTCGCCTCTGACCAGTACCGAAGTGACCGGCATCATCGCGGTCTCGCCCGGGTTGTAGGCATCCAGGGTCAGGTCGGCAGCCGTGGCGTGGGCGGCGAAGGCCAGGGTGGCGGCGGCCAGGGCCACGCGCTTGAGCGGGGAGAATCCAAACATGTGCTGCTCCAGTCATCGGTAAGGTGTGGACAGAGCTTAGTTGCACCAAACGCTACAAAAAATGCGATGCTTGGACATAGTTTGTTTCTAAAAGCGGGCAAATCATGGATCGTCTTCAAGCAATGCGCGTGTTTGTGGCCGTGGTGGACTTGGGCAGCCAATCCGCAGCGGCCGATCATCTGGACTTATCACGCCCGGTGGTATCGCGCTACCTGGCGGAGCTGGAAGACTGGGTCGGCGCGCGGCTGATGCACCGCACCACCCGCAAACTCAGCCTGACCGCCGCCGGCAGCGAAACCTTGCCCCGTTGCCGACAGATGCTGGAGTTGTGCAGCGACATGCAGGCCGCCGTCAGCGAACCGGACGAAGCACCCCGTGGCCTGCTGCGCCTGAGCGTCAGCACCTCCTTCGGCCAGGCGCAGTTGGCCGATGCCATGGCCGAATACGTCAAGCGCTACCCGCTGGTCAGCATCGACATGCAGATGCTCGATCGCACGGTGAACCTGGTGGACGAACGCATCGACCTGGCGATCCGCACCAGCTTTGAACTGGATCCCAACCTGATCGCCCGCCGCCTCACGCTGTGCCGTTCGGTGATCTGCGCATCGCCCGCTTACCTGTTGGAGCATCCGCACCCCCGACAGGTACAAGACTTGGCCCGGCACAATTGCCTGACCCACTCCTACTTCGGCAAAAGCCTGTGGCACTTCGTGGAAAACGGCGAACCGGTATCGGTGCCGGTGCAGGGCAATATCAGTGCGAATGAGGCCAGCACTTTATTAAGGGTGACGCTGGCGGGGGCCGGGGTGTCGCGGTTGCCGAGTTATCAGGCCGGCGACTACATCCGCAGTGGCGAGTTGATCCGCTTGTTGCCCGACGCCGAGCCGCAGCAGATGAACATCTACGCGGTGTACGCCTCGCGCAAGCACATGCCGTCGGCGCTGCGCAGCCTGCTGGATTTTCTGGTGTTGAGGTTTCCGGAGGAGCCGGTGTGGGACGTCGGTCTCTGAGCCGACATAAACAGGTTGAATGTCGCCCGATAATGGCGACTTGCCTCAGTTGACCTATGCTTATCAAAGCACCTTCTTGATCCGGTCAGAGGTCAGCATCATGTCGATCAAAACAAGAAAGTACCTGATGATTTTCACCCTGTGCGCCGCCGCCACAGCGCTCTATGGCACTGCCGCCTACCGCGTCGAACAGACCCGCATGCAGCCGGGCTTCGCCTCCAGCTGCAATCACGGTCAATGCGTTGGCCACGTGGCCGCCTTCAGTTCGCTGCGCTAGCGTCCTGGTCGGCTTTCAACTGCTCCCGAAACGCTTTCGGGGAGAACCCGACGCGCCGACGAAACAGTCGCGAGAAGTTGGTCGGGTCGGAAAAACCCAGCACTTCCGACATCTCATTGATGGTCATGCTGGTGTAGGTCAGCAGGCGCTTGGCTTCCAGCAATTGGCGGTCGTGCATGATCTGCAGCGCGGGCTGCCCGCCCAATTCCCGACATGTACCGTTCAGGTGTGAGACCGAGATCCCGAGCTTGTGGGCCAGGTCTTCGATTTTCGGGTGTTCGCGGTAATGCTGTTCCACCAACTGGGTGAACCGGCGGAAGTATTCGCGGCCCCGGGGCGCCCGTGGATGCCGGCGCTGGATGGCCTGTCGGCTGATCCACACCAGCAGCACACTGACCAGCGCGTGCATCATCATGTCCCGTGCCGGTTGATCGCTGGCGTACTCGTCCTGCAACCGCGCAAACAGGCTGTTGAGGTAGTCACTGTCGTTGCCGGCAGGGTAGCTGCCCAGGGCATTCAGGCCATCCAGCGCCGCGCCCAGTTGCCCCTGCAGGTGTGCCATCAGCGGCGCGGCCAGGGTCACCACAAAGCCTTCGACGTTTTCGGAGAACCGAAAACCATGCACGCACAACGGCGGCAGCACCTGCAGCGTTGCTTCGCTCAGGGTGCTGCGCTGTCCTTCAATCTCCAGTTGCGCCTGGCCCTTGTGCACGTAGAGCAATTGGCACAGGTCCGCATGCCTGTGGGGCTGGATTTCCCACTGGTACTCACGGCTGCGCCGGGAGATGGTTTCGCAGTGCAACAAATCCGGGGTCGGCCATTGCTGGCTCTCACCGTAGAGTTTGAATACTGGAATCGCGGCACTGGCAGTTTTGGTCATGGCTTCATCCGATACTTCGGGATAATTGTGCGGTAATCGCCCCAATTGGCGAAAAGCGCAGCTTTGGGCTCAGTTTTCACCTTCTTATGCCGGGCACTCAAGTGAAAAATGTCAGCAACACCTTCAATGACAACTCTTTCACCGGATACGTTCGGGTGAAGCTTGCGGGCCATAAAAATAATGAAAACGCTGAAAACCCAAGTCGCCATCATCGGCGCCGGTCCTTCGGGACTGCTGCTCGGCCAACTGTTGCACGAGGCCGGGATTGAAACCCTGATTCTAGAGCGCCAGACCCCGGATTACGTGCAAGGGCGCATCCGTGCCGGGGTGCTGGAGCAAGGCATGGTCGACCTGTTGCGCCAGGCCGGCGTCAGTGCGCGGATGGATGCCGAAGGCCTGGTCCATGATGGCTTTGAGCTTGCACTGAATGGGCAACTGACCCACATCGACCTCAAGGCGCTGACCGGCGGCAAGACGGTGATGATCTACGGCCAGACCGAAGTCACCCGCGACCTGATGGCCGCTCGTCAGGCCAGCGGCGCCAGCACGTTTTACCAAGCCAGCAACGTTCAGCCTCATGATCTGAAAAGCGCAGAGCCGTGGCTGAGCTTCGAGCATGAAGGTGAACAGTATCGGCTGGACTGCGATTACATCGCCGGCTGTGACGGTTTTCACGGTGTGGCGCGTCAGTCGATTCCCTCTGAAGCGTTGAAAGTCTTTGAACGGGTGTATCCGTTCGGCTGGCTTGGCATTCTCGCCGACACCCCGCCGATCCACGATGAACTGGTGTACGCCAAGCACGAGCGCGGTTTTGCCCTGTGCAGCATGCGCTCACCCACCCGCAGCCGCTATTACCTGCAAGTGCCGGCCGATGAGACGGTTGACGACTGGTCCGATGAGCGCTTCTGGGATGAACTGAAAACCCGCCTGCCTACGTCGTTGATCGAGCAACTGGTGACGGGCCCGTCCATCGAAAAGAGCATCGCACCCCTGCGCAGCTTTGTGGTGGAGCCGATGCAATACGGTCGCCTGTTCCTGCTGGGCGACGCCGCGCACATCGTGCCGCCCACCGGCGCCAAGGGCCTGAACCTGGCGGCCAGTGATGTCAGCACCTTGTTCAATATTTTGCTCAAGGTGTACCGCGAGGGCAGGGTGGAATTGCTGGAGAAGTACTCGCAGATTTGCCTGCGGCGGATCTGGAAGGCCGAACGGTTTTCCTGGTGGATGACCTCGATGTTGCACCAATTCCCGGAGGCGGACGGCTTCAGCCAGCGCATCGCCCAGAGCGAATTGGAATACTTCGTCGACTCCGAAGCCGGGCGTAAAACCATTGCAGAAAATTACGTCGGGCTTCCTTACGAGGCTATCGAATAGCCAGCTATCTAGTACACTGACGAGCATTCCTGCGGGCTTCCTTTTCCCGCGGGCCTTGCTCGCAGGTTCTGCCGTGACCAACCTCAATCAGCCCGCCACACCTGCTGTTCGCAGTGTCCTTGTCGCCTTGATGATGGCGATCTTTCTCGGGGCCTTGGACCAGACCATCGTCGCCGTCTCCATGCCGGCGATTTCCGCTCAGTTCCATGACGTCAACCTGCTGGCCTGGGTGATCTCCGGCTACATGGTGGCGATGACCGTGGCGGTGCCGATCTACGGCAAGCTCGGCGACCTGTACGGGCGCCGACCGATGATGCTGATCGGCATGGGCCTGTTCACCCTTGCTTCGCTGTTCTGCGGCATGGCCCAGAGCATGGAGCAGTTGGTGCTGGCGCGGATCCTCCAGGGCATCGGTGCCGGCGGGATGATTTCGGTCAGCCAGGCGATTATCGGCGACATCATTCCGCCCCGTGAGCGTGGGCGTTACCAGGGTTACTTCAGCAGCATGTACGCGGTGGCGAGCGTCGCCGGCCCGGTGTTGGGTGGTTACATGACCGAGTACCTGTCGTGGCGCTGGGTGTTCCTGATCAACCTGCCGCTGGGCGCGGGCGCCTGGTGGGTGGCCCATCGCACGCTGGTGGGGCTGCCGGTGCCGCAGCGCAAGCCAGTGATCGACTACCTCGGCACTGTGCTGATGATCGTCGGTTTGACGGCGCTGTTGCTGGGCATCACCGAAATTGGCCAGGGTCATCATTGGCGCGACGATGAAGTGCTGGGCTTGCTGGCGTGCGCTCTGGTGGCGTTGACGGTGTTTGTGTGGCACGAGCGTCGGGCGCGGGAGCCGTTGTTGCCGATGCACTTGTTCGCCAACCGCAGTGCGGTGTTGTGTTGGTGCACGATTTTCTTTACCAGTTTCCAGGCGATTTCCCTGACGGTGTTGATGCCGCTGCGTTACCAGACCGTGACCGGTTCCGGTGCCGACAGCGCCGCTTTGCATTTGCTGCCGCTGGCGATGGGCTTGCCGATGGGGGCGTACTTCGCCGGGCGTATGACCTCGGTGACTGGACGCTATAAGCCGATGATTCTGATTGGCGCTTTCCTGAGTCCAGTCGCGATTCTCGGCATGGCCCTCAGTGCGCCTCAGGCCGTGGCAGTGACCAGTTTGTTTATGTTGCTGTGTGGGATTGCCGCCGGGATGCAGTTTCCGACTTCGCTGGTGGGCACGCAAAATTCGGTGGAACAGCGGGATATTGGGGTGGCTACCAGCACCACCAACCTGTTCCGTTCCCTGGGCGGGGCGGTCGGGGTGGCGTGTATGTCGGCGCTGTTGCTGGCGTTGTTGCAGGATTCCAGTTTTGCGCACTTGGCCAGTGGGGCGTTGGTGGCTGAGGGGAGTTCCGGGAATGTGCTGCTGGATGGTCTGAATGCGGCACCTGGGCCGGCGCAGGATGCGTTGCGGGGGGAGTTGCTGATTACCTTTCGGCATTTGCTGATGGTCAGTGCCGGGGTGTCGTTGTTGGGGTTGGCGGCGGCGATTGCCATGCCTAATCGGGTGTTACGGGGGCGGGAAGACAAGGCCAAATAGTTGAAACAATGAAGATTAAATGTGGGAGCGGGCTTGCTCGCGAATGCGGTCTGTCAGCTGATAAATAGGCTGGCTGATACACCGCATTCGTGAGCAAGCCCGCTCCCACATTCGATCACACTTTGATGTTCTCGCGGATATTCCAGCCGTACTTGACGGCGCCGCCATCCTTGCCGCCGTCGGCCTTTTGCGGCTGATAGCCGACTTCGACCTTGGCGAAATTCAGGCCGATAATCTCGGTCAGTACATCCGCGGTTTCCGTTGCGTCGGCTTGGTAGGAGGTGACCATGACTTCCTTCAAGGTGATCACCAGATACTCTACGGTGCTGTCGCCCCCGGCCTTGCGTACTACCAGCCTGGCTTCGGGGTAATGCTTGCCGGTGGAGCAGGCTTTGCCATCGTCGTTCCCTCTTATGTTTCGCCGGTAGTGGCGGGGGGACGTACCTTTTCTTAATTCGGATATTGCCCACAAGACCGTGGGAAGTGATCAGGAAGTGCCTGTCTGGAAAAGAGGAGTTTTCCGACATTCTTCGAGGGGATTGAATCTTTACGCTCTGCGCTCTTTAAGACCAAGGAGTAAAGGGATGACTTCCAGCTTACTGAAAGACGGCTTTCCCAGTGCCCATCTCACTACTCGGCAGCGGGTGGAAAGCAGCATCGACGTGCGCCGTCTGTTTGCTGCCATCGACGCCGATCCCGCCATTATCGGGGCCGGGGTGGTGTATCTCGACGGGAATTTGCGGGCGGTTGTGTTGCGTGAGTTCCAGCCGATTTGCAGCATCGTGCCGAAGAAGGTGATTTTGCGTGAGGCACCGCGCTCTGTCGGGAGAGTGGAGTTTATTCGGCGGCTGGAGCATGAGCCGCGGGAATCGCAGGTGGTGTTTGAGTTGCTGAATACGGCATTGGCCTGTACGGCTGCCTTGATTAGTTGGAGGGTCGCCATCAGTGGAACGTCACTGATCCCGTTCAGTGCTGGTGCCTCGGGCGTGGTGACTGCGATTGGTGTTTCAGCTGGACTGGCAAGTGGCGTTCAATGTCTTAACGGGTTTGTTCGGGTTCGTAACGAACTTTTTAATTCTGCCCAGAATAATTATTTGGACAGTGATGAGTGGTACCAGGCTGTAACAGCTGGTCTGGATGCAGCTTCATTGTTAGGCGCTGGAGTGACGTCAATGGCAACCATTCGACTCGTTACTGTGCTCAGAAAAACCACCGGCAAGAGTTTGCGCCAGGTGCTTAAAGGTTTGAATCGCCAAGAACGGGTAAGGCTTACCAACGAGCTGCTGAGCATCAATCGGCCGGAAATGACGCGAAAATTGATCAAGTTAAAGCAAAGGATGGGAGATATGCCTAGGCGCTACTCATCTGCTGAAATCCGGCAAGGGACTATCGCTCAAATTCAAGATGCTATTGGCGCTGCATTAGGTGTTGCGGGCAGTGCGATGTCCGGGAACATCCGCACTATTGCGGTTGGGCTTTACGAGGAGGTTTCAGAGTGATCCATCTGACGCCTTTGGAGCCATTTTTGAAACGCTACTTTCCTATCTTTATGGCCGCTATTTTTTGCGGTTTTCTGGGGGGCTCCGCAGTAGTTTTCCTGATAGAACATTACTATCTGCGCTTGGCGCCTTTGGTGTTGCGGACATCATTTGATGAGAGCGCTGCTGCTTTGCTGGCCGGCATTATCACCCTCTGCAATTTTATGATGATGTACGGGCGGCCTCAGTGGGTGTGGGGTATGGTCGTTTTTTTTGTGGCGTGCCTGCTCATAGCTCTGCCGGCCATCCAATTTTCCCTGCACCCATTGTTATATGCAGAAAGTCTATTTTGGCCGTTGTTGGGCCTGCTGATACTTAACAGCAGGCGCCACCGGGAAATGCGTGGAAAGTTCCTCGAGCTTCGCTACAGGCGAAAACGGATCAGGGAAATACTCCGCCGTCGACAAAGGAAGTTTTCCGGCTGAAAAAAATCAGGACGTTACGATTAAAATGTGGGAGCGGGCTTGCTCGCGAATGCGGTGTATCAGCCAGCCTATTTATCAACTGACAGACCGCATTCGCGAGCAAGCCCGCTCCCACATTCGATCACACTTTGATGTTCTCGCGGATATTCCAGCCGTACTTGACGGCGCCGCCATCCTTGCCGCCGTCGGCCTTTTGCGGCTGATAGCTGACTTCGACCTTGGCGAAATTCAGGCCGATAATCTCGGTCAGTACATCCACGGTTTCCGTTGCATCGGCTTGGTAGGAGGTGACCATGACTTCCTTCAAAGTGATCACCAGATACTCTACGGCGCTGTCGCCCCCGGCCTTGCGGACTACCAGCCTGGCTTCGGGATAATGCTTGCCAGTGGAGCAGGCCATCATCAGGTTGGGCGAGGATTTATCCATACGCTTGGTGATCATCAGGTTGTCCATGTTGACCTTGCCGGCGCCACCGCCAGTGCCGGTATGCATGGAGCCGGATTGGGACATCCCCCAGTTCCACTCGGTGATATCGATCTCGTCGCGATGGACCTGGTCCCTTGACTCTCCCTTGATGTCTCCCAGTTTCAAAAACATATCAGTTGCCATCGTCGTTCCCTCTTATGTTTCGCCGGTAGTGGCGGGGGGACGTACCTTTTCTTAATTCGGATATTGCCCACAAGACCGTGGGAAGTGATCAGGAAGTGCCTGTCTGGAAAAGAGGAGTTTTCCGACATTCTTCGAGGGGATTGAATCTTTACGCTCTGCGCTCTTTAAGACCAAGGAGTAAAGGGATGACTTCCAGCTTACTGAAAGACGGCTTTCCCAGTGCCCATCTCACTACTCGGCAGCGGGTGGAAAGCAGCATCGACGTGCGCCGTCTGTTTGCTGCCATCGACGCCGATCCCGCCATTATCGGGGCCGGGGTGGTGTATCTCGACGGGAATTTGCGGGCGGTTGTGTTGCGTGAGTTCCAGCCGATTTGCAGCATCGTGCCGAAGAAGGTGATTTTGCGGGAGGCACCGCGGTCTGTCGGGAGAGTGGAGTTTATTCGGCGGCTGGAGCATGAGCCGCGGGAATCGCAGGTGGTGTTTGAGTTGGTGAATATGGCGCTGGCCTGCACAGCTGCCTGGATGAGTTGGAGGGTTGCGATGAGTGGCGCTTCACTAATCCCGTTCAGTGCCGGCGCCTCGGGCGTGGTCGCTGCCATTGGTGTTTCAGCCGGGTTGGCAAGCGGTGCTCAATGCATTAATGGGTTTTTCCGAGTTCGTAACGAATTGGTGAATCCCGCTCGTAATGACTACTTGGATAGCGAAGAGTGGTATCAGAACGTAATGATCGGACTGGATTCTGTTTCATTATTGGGAGCAGGTACCTCATTGTTGACAACCGTCAAATTGGTGAACGTGGCCAAGACATCGACCGGTAAAACGCCGCGTCAGGTTCTCAAAGGGCTTAATCGTCAAGAACGTGCAAGGCTAACGAGTGAACTGCTGAGCGTTAAGCATCCAGAAATGACTCGCAGAATGATCAAGCTCAAGCAAATGACGGGAGCTATGCCCAAGCGGCATACACCCACTGAAATCAGGCAGGGCACATTTATCCAGATACAAGAGGCGTTGGGAGCTGCGCTTGGAATAGCCAGTAGCGCCTTGGCCGGGAATATCAGAATCATCGCAGTCGGACTGTATGAGGAGATGCCAGAGTGATTCTGTTGCTTTCCCTTCGTCCTTTTCTAGCGCGTTACCTTCCTGTCCTGATGGCAGGGATTTATGTAGCCTTTGTCGGAGGCACAGCAACCGTTTCGTTGGCTGGGAGCACTTATTTTCGGGCTGTGCCTTTGGAAGTTGGCGCCAGGGTGGAGTTTGGAGTGTGTATGGCTTTGAGTGTGGTTATTACGCTCAGCAATTTCATGGTTTTATATGGGCGATCCAAGTGGGTGTGGGCTCTAGTGGTCTACTTTATTGTTTGTCTGTTGACGGCACTGCCGACAATTCAGTTCTCTCCCAACAAATTCATTTACGCAGAAAGTCTATTTTGGCCGTTATTGGGCCTGCTGATACTTAACAGCAGGCGCCACCGGGAAATGCGTGGAAAGTTCCTCGAGCTTCGCTACAGGCGAAAACGGATCAGGGAAATACTCCGCCGTCGACAAAGGAAGTTTTCCGGCTGAAAAAAATCAGGACGTTGCGATTAACATGTGGGAGCGGGCTTGCTCGCGAATGCGGTGTATCAGCCAGCCTATTTATCAGCTGACAGACCGCATTCGCGAGCAAGCCCGCTCCCACATTCGATTGCGTTCCAGCATTTTAATAGGCGACCTTCACGGGCTGTAATACCCCACAGCCACCATGAAATGTCCGGTTTTGCGCAAGTACGCATGCTTGTTCTCAACCTTCCCGGTCACCGGATTTTTCCAGCGGTACATGTATTCCCCCTGATCCTGCTCGGCCATGACCGCCAGGATCGGCTCACCCACTGGCTTCCCGTCGGGATCCTTGATCTTGCTGAAATCCGTATTCACCAACCGCGGAGTCGTGCCATGAGCGACGTAGCGCTGGGTGTCGAGGTCAACCACAAACACATACAAATCGTCCTGTAGAAAGCCGCCCTGCATGGCGTTGATCGCCTTGAGCGTTCCAACCGGGTCTTTCTCCAGCGCCTTGACGGCTTTGTTCCGCAGCGCTCTGGCATGTTCCGGCGTCGCCCGCGGCAGGTAGTAGCCAACGGCCAAAATCCGCTGCCCGACGCGCTGGTAATACACATGTTTGCGCTCCACCTTGCCGTCATTCCAGTTCTGCCACCGGTAATCGGCCTGCTGGATGCCACTGCCTTCCGGCACCGCCAACGCCTCCTTGAACGACTTGTTCAAATCCGGCCCCAGTACCTCGGAAACATCGCGCCCGATCAACGCAGAAGAGGGCCCGCCACTCGCCAGCAGCACGCCCTTGGTGTTGACCACGAACACGTAACGGTCCTGGTCGACGAATTCACCCTGGCGGCTGAACGCCGCAAAAGCCTTGTCACCCTTCGTCTGGTAATACGCCAAGGCCTTTTCCAGCAAGGCCTTGGCGGCTTGGGCATCCGCCTCCTCAGCGGTGGCGGCGTGCACCTGGCCAACACATAACAGCAGCAGCCAGGTGGCTCGGAGCATTGCCTTCATTACCCGTCCCTCGTTCTTGTTGGTGTGCCAAGAGCGTAGACGGTTTACCGACAAATCAGAACGGTTTGGTCGGCAGGTATTTGCCATCCAGGGTGATCACCGCGCGGGAGCCGCCGTCCGGGTCTTCCACCTTCTTGATGTCCAGCTTGAAGTTGATCGCGCTGATGATGCCGTCGCCAAACTGCTCGTGCACCAGGGCCTTGAGGGTCGAGCCGTAGACCTGCAGCATTTCATAGAAGCGATACATGGTCGGGTCCGTCGGCACACCGCCGGGGAAGCTGCCACGCAGGGGCACGGTTTGCAGCAGGCGGCTGGCGTCCTGGTCGAGACCGAGCTTGTCGCAGACCACATCGGCAGCGTCTTTCGGCAGTGGGTGCTGGCCGAGCAGGGCGGCGGTGACGAACGCCAGGCTCAGGCCGGTGCCGTCGGTGAGGTCCTGCCACGACAGGTTCTTGCGCGCCTTGATGTCGATGACGGTGTCGGCCAGGGCCAGGCGTGGGGATTGGGCGAATTGGGATTGCAACATGATGATTTCCTCTTGGGGTTGATTAAGGTTCAAGCCGCGTGGGCGCGGGTGGTCGGGTGGTCGAGCAGGGACACGAAGCGCCCGCTGCGGCCATCCAGGGCGTCGATGCCGCCGCTTTCAATATCGTAGACCCAGCCGTGCAGGCTCAGCCGGCCTTGCTCCAGGGCCAGGGCTACGGAAGGATGGGTCTTGAGATTGGCCAACTGGGCGACCACGTTTTCCCGCACCAGCGAGTTCAGCCGGTCGGCATCGGAGGCGTGAGTGCGGGCGGCGTTGATCACCTTGGCCGACTCGGCGTGGCGCAGCCAGTTGGCCACAGCAGGCAAGTGGTCGAGGCATTTGCAGGTGGAAATGGCGGTCATGGCGCCGCAGTCGGAGTGGCCGCAGATCACGATATCGCTGACGCCGAGAACGGCTACCGCGTATTCGACGGTGGCCGACACGCCGCCGGGTTCTGGCCCGTAGGACGGCACGATGTTGCCGGCATTGCGGATCACAAACAGATCCCCGGGTTCCTGCTGGGTCAACAGCTCCGGGACTACGCGGCTGTCGGAACAGGACACGAACAGCGTGCCGGGGTTCTGTGTGGTCGCCAGGTGTTTGAACAGATCGCTGCGTTGGGTGAAGGCTTCACCCTGGAACTTGCGGAAGCCGTCGATGAGGTCTTGCATGGTGGTTCTCCTTGCGTCGCTGATGGGGCAAGGATGGAAGTTTTCAGCTATAGCGTCCAAGACCGGCTTATTATGGTTTCTATAAGTCATGCCTATAGTTGGAGCGCCACCCATGTTGCTGCGTCATATCCGCTACCTGTTGGCCGTCGCCGAGCACCGCAATTTCACCCGGGCGGCCGAAGCGCTGCATGTGTCGCAGCCGACGTTGTCGCAGCAGATCAAGCAACTGGAAGAAACCTTGGGCGCACCGCTGCTGGATCGCTCCGGTAGAAGCGTCAGCCTCACCGACGCGGGTGAGGCCTATGTGCGGTTTGCGCGCCTGGCGTTGCAGGATTTGCAGGCCGGCACCCGCGCCATGCATGACGTGCAGGACCTGAGCCGTGGCAGTCTGCGCCTGGCCATGACGCCGACGTTTACCGCTTACCTGATCGGGCCGTTGCTGGCGCGTTTTAACGGTTTGTACCCGGGCATAACGGTGAGCGTCGAGGAGCTGACCCAGGACCGCATGGAGGCAGCGCTGACGGAGGATTTACTGGATATCGGCATCGGGTTTACCGGCGAGCATCTGCCGGATATCGAGTGTGAAGGGGTGTTTGTTGAGGCGTTGAGTGTGGTGGTGAGTGTTGGCCATGCCGATACCGGCCAACAGTCGTGGCTTGAGCAACCGCTGGTGTTGCTGAACTCAGGCTTCGCCACGCGCCGCTATATCGACGAGTATTGTCGCAGCCAGGCGGTGAAACCGCTGATTGCCATGGAGGCCAATTCCATCAGCGCGATTATCGAAATCGTACGGAACACCCGCTTGGCGACCATCCTGCCCAGCGCGATTGCCCAGGTGCAGCCGGGGTTGCAGGCGGTGCCGCTAAGCCCGCCGTTGCCGCAACGCACGGCGGCGTTGCTCAGTCGCAAGGGAGGCTATCGCAGCGCCGCGTGCAGGGCGTTTGTCGAGCTGGTCAGGGCGCAGCCAACCACTGATTGATGATGCCGTCATACACGCCGGTCACTGTGCTCAAGTGCAGCCACTGGTCCACATAACTCTTCCAGGCCACGTCATCGCGAGGCAGTAAAAAGGCTTTCTCGCTGTATTGCATGTAGCGCTCGGGGTTCACTGCACACAGCCCCGGCTTGAGTTTTTGTTGATACCGCGCCTCGCTGGCGTCGGTGATCATCACGTCGGCCTTGTTGGTCAGCAGCTCTTCAAAAATCGTCACATTGTCCGGGAACAACGTCAGCTGTGCCTTACCCAAGTGCGCCCGTGCGAACACTTCATTGGTGCCGCCCGAAGGCTCGATCACCCGAACCTGCGGCTGGTTGATCTGCTCTACCGTCTGATAGCGCTGCACATCGGCGCAGCGCACCAGCGGGATTTTGCCGTCGACGCCCAATGGCTGGCTGAAAAATGCCTTCTTCTGCCGCTCGAGGGACACCGAAATACCGCCCACCGCAATATCACAGCGCTGGGCCAGGAAGTCCGGCATCAGGGTTTTCCAGGTGGTCGGCACCCACTTCACCTGCACCCCAAGGCTCTTGGCCAGGGATTGGGCCATGGCGATGTCGATGCCTTCATACCCGCCGTCCGGGCGCAGATAGGTATAGGGCTTGTAGTCACCGGTGGTGCAGACGGTCATTTCACCGCGTTGCAGCACTTCATCCAGGCGCGACACGGGGCTGTCGGCCAGGGCCTGGGCGGACAGGCCGGCCAGCAGGGAAAGGGTCAGCAAAGCTTTCATGCGGTCGGGTCCTTGGGCATGAGCAGGGGCGCCATTATTTGCAAATGTTTAGCCACGGCACAACCAAACTCCGTCAAGACTGGATTTAACGGCTTAACCTCGCGTGTGAGGCTGCCCGGCATCTCTTCATTGTGATTTGCGCATGGACGGTTCCCCCGACACACACCCTGAGACATCGCCAGGCGCTACTGCGTCCAGCCGTCCGGACCGTCGTCGGATCACCGCTGATGCGCTTCCCTCCGAGCTCGCCTTCTGGGCGCTGTGGCACTGCCGCCACGCGCGCCCACCGGACAACTTTCTCCTACGTTGATTTTGCCCCATGGATGCCCCGCGCATCTGCCCGGCAGCGCCTGTGCGCCTGCCTGACGCGAACGTATGAGAATGCCCATGAGCACGCCCTTTGCCACCCTGCACGAAGCCCAATCCTTTCTTGAACAGAACCCGGATATCGAGATGTTCGAGTTGTTCATTGTCGACAACAACGGCGTGCCCCGGGGCAAGCTGTTGCACCGCGATGAACTGCTGGCGGTGTATGAAAGTGGCCGGCCGCTGCCGAGTACGATCCTCGGCCTGACCATCAATGGCGACGACGTAGAGAACTCCGGGCTGGTCTGGGAAGTCGGCGATATCGACTGCCGCGCCTACCCGGTCAGCGGCAGTTTGCAGCGCATGCCCTGGCGGCTGATTCCGACGGCGGCGGTGCAAGTCAGCATGCACCCTACCGAAGGCATGCCCGCCACCGTGGCCGATCCCCGGCACTTGCTGGCCAAGGTAATCGACGACCTCAAGGCCGACGGCTATTACCCGGTGATGGCGGCGGAGCTGGAGTTTTATTTGCTCGACCAGAAACCCGACAGCAACGGCCGCCCGCAACCGGCGCGGGATGTCGATGGCGGCCGACCGCGCTCGACCCAGGTCTACGGCCTGCGGGAGCTGGAACAGATCGAACCGTTTCTCGCCGACCTCTACAGCGCCTGCAAACTCCAGGGCATCCCGGCGCGCACGGCGATTTCCGAATACGCCCCGGGCCAGGTGGAAATCACCCTGGAACATCGCAGCGATGCCCTGCAAGCCATGGACGAGGCGGTGCGTTACAAACGGCTGGTCAAGGGCGTGGCCCACAAACACGGGATGACCGCGTGCTTCATGGCCAAGCCGTTTGATGACCTGGCTGGCACCGGCATGCACATGCACGTCAGCCTGGCGGACCGCGACGGCAATAACCTGTTTGCCAGCGACGCCCCCGACGGTACGCCGCTGTTGCGCCATGCGGTGGGCGGCATGCTCAGCACCTTGCTCGACTCGTTGCTGATGTTCTGCCCCAACGCCAACTCCTATCGGCGCTTCCAGACCAACAGCTACGCGCCGCTGGCCGCCACCTGGGGCGTGGACAACCGCACCGTTACACTGCGAGTGCCCGGCGGGCCGGCATTTTCCCGGCATATCGAACACCGTATCTGCGGCGCCGACGCCAATCCGTACCTCGCAGCGGCGGCGATTCTGGCAGGTATTCACCGGGGTATCCGCGAACAACGCGACCCCGGCGCGCCGGTGGAAGGCAACGGTTACGCCCAGGCCAAGGAGTTGTTGCCCACCGATTGGCTGACCACGTTGCGCGCGCTCGAAGGTTCGGCCTGGGCACGGGAAGCGTTTGGCGGCGAATTCCTCGGCGTGTACCTGGCGGTCAAGCGGGCCGAGTACCGCCAGTTCATGGGCGAAGTGGGCGAACAGGACTGGCGCTGGTATTTGCACCAGGCCTGAAGATGAAGCCCTGATCACAGACAGTTAACGGACAGGCTGTGCGCCGGATACTGGTTCGGCATGAACGGTGAACAATCCTTCGACCTTTTTTTCACGAGTCAGTGGTTAAGCTGCGAATGTCTGGTCCATTAACAGAGTCGAGTGATGCCGTCGCAACCGCCGTCTTCCATCGAGATTGAATTTGCCGAACGCGCAGGCCAGGAGCATGCCCGGGTCTGCGCCGACACGCGCCCTCCGGGTTTGCTGCGGCGTCTGGGGTTTTGGCGCGATGAGCAGGTGGTGCGCCGTGCGCTGAAAATCGCCGGCGAGCCGGGGTTGATTCTTGACCTGGCGTGCGGCACGGGGCGCTTTTGGCCGGTACTGGCCGAGCACAGCAATCGGGTGATCCTCGCGTCGGACAACTCCCAGGACATGCTTGATCACGCCCGGACTCACCACGGGCCTGCCTTGCTCAAGCGGATCAAGACTTTCCAGGGCTCGGCGTTTTCCATCGGCCTGTCGGCCAACGCGGTGGACTGCATTTTTTGCATGGAGTTGTTTCGTCATGTGCCGACGGCTGAAGGGCGCCTGGCCCTGCTCGGTGAATTTCACCGGGTGAGTCGCGACACGGTGATCGTCTCGGTCAACAGTGACAGCGGCTACCGGGCTGTGCAGCCCCCATTGGCGGCAGTTGCCAGCCATCGGGCGCAGGTGGAAGCGGAGTTTCGCCAGGCTGGTTTCAAGGTTCTCACTCAACAGGAATTTCTGCCCGGTTCGACCCTGTGGCGGGTCTATGTCCTGCGCAAGAGAGGATAAGTACCGGCTGTCGGACTATTCTTCAGCTCCTGTAAGAGTTTTCATGGCGGATGCTGTACTGCGAATGCTCGCAACTCCCTTTCGCGATATATACTGCGCGCCATTCTTCAAGGGAGAGCCGTGTGGCCATCGATATTCACTGGATCTGCGACAACGATAGCCTCGGCCAGCACTGCGCCGAATGGCAGCAGTTGCCATTCGTCGCCCTCGACACCGAATTCATGCGGGTCGACACCTTTTATCCCATTGCCGGGCTGATCCAGATCGGTGATGGCGTTCGCGCTTATCTGATCGACCCCCTGACCATCGACAATTGGCAACCCTTGGCCGCCTTGCTGGAAAACCCGGCGGTGATCAAGGTGGTGCACGCCTGCAGCGAAGACCTGGAAGTGTTGCTGCGCCTGACCGGCAGCTTGCCGGTGCCGTTGTTCGACACCCAACTGGCGGCGGCGTATTTGAACCTCGGTTTTTCCATGGGCTATTCGCGGTTGGTGCAGGCCGTCCTCGATATCGACCTGCCCAAGGGTGAAACCCGTTCGGACTGGCTGCAGCGGCCATTGTCCGAGACGCAAATCAGCTACGCCGCCGAAGACGCGGTGCACCTGGCGGAAGTCTACACACGCCTGCGCCCGAAGCTTTCCGACGACAAATACGCCTGGGTCCTGGAAGACGGTGCCGAGTTGGTGGCCAACCTGCGCCGCGAAGTCGACCCGTACGAGGTCTACCGCGACGCCAAGCTGGCCTGGAAACTGTCCCGAGCCCAGCTCGCGGTACTGCGCGAGCTGTGCGCCTGGCGCGAGCAGCAAGCCCGTGCCCGGGACTTGCCGCGCAACCGGATCATTCGTGAACATTCGTTATGGCCCCTGGCCAAATCCCAGCCGGATAACCTCGCCGCGCTGGGCAAGATCGAAGACATGCACCCGCGCACCGTGCGCCAGGACGGCGAGTTCCTGCTGGGCCTGATCAAACGTGCTGGCAGCGTGCCCATGGACCAGTGGCCACCGGCGGTTGCCGAGCCATTGCCGGTGGACGCCGCCACGCTGATCAAGCAACTGCGCGCCCTTGGCCAGGCCGAGGCTGAACGTCTGGACATGGCGCCGGAACTGATGCTGCGCAAGAAAACCCTCGAAGCCCTGGTCAAGAGTGGCTACCCCGAGGGGCCTTACCAATTGCCAGATTCGCTGCGTGGCTGGCGCCGCGAATTGATGGGCCAGGCGCTGCTGGACAGCCTGGCCACTGCCGGAGAACAGCCTTGAAACGTATCTGCTCCATCTATCGCAGCCTCAAACGAAACGAGATGTACCTCTACGTGCTGAAAAGCGATGCACTGGAGCGTGTGCCGGAAAGTCTGCTGGCCGCTTTCGGCAAGCCGCACCACGCCTTTGACCTGGTGCTGAGCCCGGAGCGCAAGCTGTCCCGCGAGGACATCACCGTGGTTCTGGAGAACCTCGAGAAGCAGGGCTACCACCTGCAAATGCCGCCGGCCGAGGACGAGTACATCGAACACTTGCCCGAAGAGCTGCTGCGACGTAATGACCCGATGTGATCGGTCAGTGCCCCGTCCGGGGCACATCATCTATGGAATTCAATTTTTGGCGGTGGCCGCAACGGACAGTGACTGCGCCGGCGGCCGCCTGCAGTGTTTTTGAAAGGTTTGAACCATGCGCGTTCTGATTGCTGAACACGATCACCCGCTGTACGCCCGGCTGCTGCGCGAAGCGGCGCCGGACCTTGAGGTCATGACCAGCGGCGACTCCGCTGAATTGTCGCGCCTGGCGGCCGACTGCCCGGTGTGGCTGGGCCAGCCGGACCTCCTGGCCACCTTGTTGCGCCAGGGCCATCAGCCACAATGGCTGCAATCGACCTGGGCGGGCATCACGCCGCTGCTGGCCGAAGGCTTGCCCCGGGATTATCGCCTGACTCGCGCCGTAGGCATTTTTGGCCAGGTGATGGCTGAATACGTGCTGACCTACATGCTCGGTCATGAGCGTGAAGTGCTGGCGCGCCTGGTCAGCCAGGTCGAGCGCAAGTGGGATAACCGCATGGGCCAGAGCCTGGCGGGGCGCAAGGTGCTGATCGTCGGTACCGGTGATATCGGCCGTAGCGTCGCGCAATTCCTGCTGCCGTTTGGTGTTGAGTTGTATGGCATCGCCAGCGAAGCCCGTGAGCAGGCGCCGTTTATCGAAGTTGCCGATCTGGAAGAGTTGCCGCGCCTGGTGGGTGAGGTGGACTACGTGGTCAACCTGCTGCCCAACACACCGAACACCCATGATTTGTACAATGCTGCGCTGTTCAAGCAATTCAAGCCGACCGGGTTGTTCATCAACGTCGGGCGCGGTGTGGCGGTGGTCGATGCGGACCTGGTGGAAGCGTTGAAGGAAGGCCATCTGGCCGGGGCGGTGATTGACGTTTGCCGTCAGGAACCCTTGCCCCAGCGCCATCCGTTCTGGACCGCCTGGGGGTTGCTGCTGACCGGGCACAGCTCGGCGCCGACTTCGCCGGGGATGATGGTGCGGTTGTTTGTCGAGAATCTGCGGGCGTACCAGGCGCAGGAAGCATTGCGCGGTGAAGTGAGTTTCGAGCGCGGTTACTGATAGCGCGACGGCCCGGCAACGCATGTTGCCGGGCGCTTACAAATTTCTGCAAACACTAATCAGATGTCGGTTTTACAGGTCGTATGTGAGTCTCGTACCCCTCTTTAGATGGGTACATTCTCATGTTGAATGCTGGCACTGTGTCTCTCCCTCCACGGGTCACTCCGCAACTTTCCCTGCTTTCCAACGAGCCGGCGGCGCTCCCGCTATTGCCCTCTGCTCTGGGTGCCGCGACCGATTTCAACACGCAGGCCCGCGCCCCAGTCCCCCGGCAATCCGGTCTCACCGCGGCGTTGGGCGACCGCGAGAATCTGCGGACACTGGGCCAGAAGCTTTACGAAATCGCCAGCCGTCTTGGCGTGAATGCCAGCCCTCAAGCGGTGCTGGCTGCGCTGCAAACGACACCGATGCATATACACCCCGACTCGTCCTACCCGATCCAGGCGGGTAAAGCGGCGACGGTAGAGACCTTTCTCAGAAGTATCGGCTTGGGGTTGCCCACCAATCATTTTCAACTGACCGGTCATGCCCATGCGGTGAGTGACAGGGCACTGGAGCATCCGCTCGGCAATTTTGGCGGCGGGTTGTCCTGGCCTGTTCCCATGAGCGGCGGTGAACAGCGCAGGGTGCTGGCGGCGGCTACCGACCATGGCAGCCAGAACCCCAATGCACCGCACATCGGCGCAAGCGTGGGTGTACTGGAATATCTGAACGCGAACCAGCCGTTGTCGGGCGAGGCATTGACTGATCCTGCCAAGGCACTCGAAACCCTCGTCAGCTCCACCCGCGGGCAGGCACTGGGGCAAGCCATCCGGGATCAGCTCGGGGGCGTCGCCACCGATACCAGCGTGAACGAATACGCACTGAGCGCAATCCACCTGCTGCTGGATCCCGAGTCCATTACGGAGCCGCACCGAAACCGTGTGGCAGGTTTCGACCTCGCGCAACACGCCCACTGGGGCAGGCCGGCTTCGACAGTGCTCGAGCGCCTGAGCACTTACCTGCACGAAAATCACAAGACCAGTCCCGAGATGGCCAAGGCCGGCGCCTATTTGTTACTGGCACGAAAGGCGCCCGAGTTTTTGATCAAGGACATTCCCGACCGCGTGACTTACGGCAGCCCGGCCTGGGTAAGCCTCGCGGTCGCAGCCGCGGCCATAGAAGCACAGTTCCCCGGGAAGGTGGCGCACATGACCTTTGCCCAGGTCATGTCCAGCGCTGAAAACGCGATCGTGACGAATCGAGCGGCCGCCGAACACGCACAGAAGGCGGCACTGGTGGACTGGGCCGTGGCCAACGGGATTGTCACTCGGCAGCCCAGTGATAGTTACAGCGACGTCGAGATAGACCGTGCAAGAACGGCATTTAACGCACAACTGAAGTTGACGCTTGCCGCTACCGGCTTATTGGAAGCCGATATTCCGAGCCGTAAGGACATTGCGCTGGCCCACCTGAAAGAGCGGTTTGGCGAGCACGTACCCTTTGAAGAGAAACGACTGAAGGTCGTTGAATCGAAACAACCCTCAGCCCAACCGCTTTACGATCCGAACCGGGCACCCGCCGGGCTTTACTCGTTGTTGGACATCGCCATGAGCGGACTTGGCCAATACACATGGGAAACCAGGGACCCGCACATTGCCGAGGCGATCAAAGGCAAGAGCCTTGAGTTCAGCGTGAACAACGTCTTCAACGAACAGTTCGAACAAGCGATCACCTCTCGCAAGCAAGGCGTTCGCAGCGCCATCAAGCACCTTGTCGCAACACTTCCGTTGGCCGACAGAGAAAATCTGGAGTTTGGAAAACTCGAGTTTTTTCAGAAAAACACCTATGAACTTGGCCTCGACTTCACCTCCAAAAAAAAAGGGGTGTCGGACAATAAGTTGTGGGTCAAGGCGACCGGAAGAAATGGCGACACCGTTTATGAAATTGACTTGAAAGCAGGTGCAATCAAGGCCGTGCCTGCCTCTGAATTAACAACAAAGCGGGAGCGGCAAGCCAACAAAACGTTCAAGACGGAGCCCTTCAAACCCAAGACCGTGAGTGAGGCTGCCTTTGGCCCGAAAAACCAGGAGGGCTTATCGACGCCGCCCATCAGTTTTTCCAGTACGCGAACGCAGCACATCGCCGACGCTTTTGTTGAGCACCTCGATCTTGATAGTGATGACGTCAAGGCTTATGCCCAGGGCGTGACCTCGTTCGATAAACAAATGGCAACCGAGTGGAACGTCACCAACTTTTTTCTCGACCTGATTCCGCTTAGGTCAGCCATTGCGAACTTTTCCAAGGGCAACCACCTGGAAGGTGCCAGTGACCTGGCGCTGGATGTCTTTGGTTTCGTCACGGCGGGCGCGGGTGTGGCGGCGAAAGTGACGAAGGCGGGGGCCAAGGTCGCCGGCGCTGCCGCCAAGGCCATTCAAGTGGCAAAAGTCATCGGTGTGGCTGCCATTCAGGCATTCAACCCGTTGGATGGCCTCAGCGATCTGGTCGCTGGAAGTGCCCGGCTGCTGGGCAAAGGTGCCAGCTTTGTACGCGCGACGGGTGCAGAGGTGGTCAACAAGCTCAAGGGCGCGAGCGGCAGCTACGACCTGTTGAAAGCGGCCAGTAAACACTATGACGCAGCGGCGACGGGTACTTTCAAGGTCGCCGGGCAAAACGTTGATGGAGGTGCGGTACTCCAGAACGGTCGATGGTATGCGTTTGATGTGGACAGGATGCGGCCGTACGGCAGCCCGCTTGAAGGTTTCACTGCAAAAACGAGTGCGATGGATGGGGCGATCATTACCACGCCTGTCGAGCAGGGCAGCGCCCTGAACAACCGGTTGCTTGGCGACTATAGCGTGGCCGAATCGAAAATAGCCGGGCTTGCGCGCAACAGTCAGGGGATCTATGTGGCGGCAGACGGTCACGTGTCTCATATCCGCCATACCGATACCGCCGGCAACACGGCGGTCTACGAAGTGCGCCAAGTGACTCGCACCGCCGACGGTGCCGTACAGGCGCAGATTTATCACAACAACCGGCAAACGCCGCTGCTGGTGCAGCACCTTCAGGGGGACCAATGGCAGCGCCTGGGGGCACGCGGCGGTAACCGGCCTTCTGTGGCATCAGACCTGGGGCCGGAAATTGGCGGGGGCGGTGAGGGGACGATCTACGAAAGTCTCGACGGGAAAAGTGTTTATAAGGACTATGGCCCTTCATCCATGACGGCTGCCGACGACTTTGTCGATAACGAGACCCTGTGCCTGAACAGCTATTACGGTGACGGCTTTGCAACGACGATATTTGAGAATGGTCGTCGTTATTTGAAGATGGGCAAACTGGACGGGGTGGATGTTAATACCCTGGCAAGGGGAAGTTTGCCCCCAGAGGCCAGGCTTTTATTGGATGACGCATTTCGGCGCATGGAACAGAAAAATCTTTACCACAACGATCTGCAGTTAAGTAATTTCCTGTATTCAGCGAGGGATAATAAAATCTATCCAGTGGACTTGAACGCAAACGGTCTTGAAGACATGACACCGTTTCTCGTCAGTATGTACAAGCGTGATCGAGACGAGCTGCGCAGGTCCTATTACGCGCTGATCGCCAAGGCGTAGCCCTGCACCCTGCTGTGATCGCAGCAGGGTTTTAACGTGATCATCAACGGCTGTCAGAGCGTGCTCAGTCCTGGTGATTGAAGTCGCCTTCGGACACCAGCTCTTTCAATGGGCGACGCGGGCTTGGGGTTTCCCGGGCTTGCAGGTAGTCGGCCAGGGTCGATTTGTCGCCGAGCTTGCCAATCGCCACCGCAGCGTGCAGGGCGTAACCTTCAGGAATCTTCAGTTCCTTGCGGGTCAGTTCCTGATCGAAACCGGCCATGCCATGGGTGTGCCAACCGCTGAGGCTGGCTTGCAGCGCCAGGTGGCCCCAGGCCGAGCCGGTGTCAAAGGTGTGCCACAGCGCCGGGGTTTCTTCGGTGGCGCCGGGGACGGTGAAGGTCGTCTTCGACGCGACGATCACCAGGGCCGAGGCATGCTGCGCCCAGCCACGGTTGAATTCGTTCAGCAGGCCCAGGAAACGCTCCCAGTTCGGTGTGTCGCGACGGGCGTAGAGAAAACGCCATGGCTGCGAGTTGTAGGCCGAGGGTGACCAGCGCGCGGCTTCGAAGAAGCTCAACAGGGTGTCCACCGGGATGCTTTCGCCGGTGAAGGCGCGCGGCGACCAGCGGTCGGTGAATTGTGGGTGGATCGGGTAGTCGGCGACGCGAGGGTTGCTGCTCATTGGGCTGATCCTGATGAAAAACCGGGGTTCAAAACTACTTCGCCGCCGGGTGGCTGACAAGTCTTGTTCTACCGACAGTCGTAAGCGCTTGGCCCCGGGAGCCATGGGCACTAGACTGGCGGCCTTTTAACATACCGATATTGATGTAGAGCCATGGCCGCCAAAGTCGAACCTTTCTGGATCCGCAAAACCCTCGAACAACTCGACCAGGATGAGTGGGAGTCGTTGTGCGATGGCTGCGGCCTGTGCTGCCTGCAAAAGCTCGAGGATGAAGACGACAACAGCGTCTACTACACGCGTATCGCCTGCAAACTGCTGGACCTGAAAACCTGCCAGTGCACCGATTACCCCAACCGTCGCGATTCGGTGCCCGATTGCATCCAGCTCACTCCGGGCCAGGCCGACCAGTTCAAATGGCTGCCGCCCACGTGTGGTTACCGGCTGGTGAGTGAGCGCAAGGACTTGCCGTTGTGGCACCACCTGGTCTGCGGCGATCGCGACGCCGTGCACCAGGAACGCATTTCCCAGTCCGGGCGCATGCTCAGCGAAGGCAGCGTGCCCGAGGACGACTGGGAGGATTACCTGATTTTTCGCGCAGGCTGAAAAGGAGTGTGTATGACGGTTGGAGCCCGGCTGGCGGCAAGCCTGCTGTTGTTGGCATTGAGTACGTCGGCTTGGGCGAAGAAAGTCGACCTGGACTACCACGTCAAGCTGCTGCCCCAAACTGATCAGGCAGAGGTACGCGTGAGCCTGTCCCAGGGCTCGGCGGTGCGCAGCCTCAACTTCGACCTGGGCCGCGACGGCGACTACAGCGACTTCAAAGCCGATGGCCAGTGGCAAGTGTTGCCGGGCAATACGTCGGGCGCCAGCCGTGGCTTGTGGCAACCCAGTGCCGACAAGGCCAGCCTGACCTACCGTGTTCGCCTGACCCATACCCGCAAGAAGGGCGTTTACGAAGCCCGCATGACCCCGAGCTGGGCGCTGTTTCGTGGCGAAGACCTGGTGCCCACCGCGCGCCTGGATCAGCAGGACGGCGTTGAACTGGTGTCGCGCCTGGTGTTTGAACTGCCCGCCGGTTGGAAGAGCGTCGAGACGTCCTGGCCGCGCATCGGCAAGAACAAATTCCGCATTGATAACGTGTCCCGCCTGTTTGACCGGCCCACCGGCTGGATGCTCGCAGGTACGTTGGGCAGCCGCAGGATGCGCCTGGGGGAAACCGAAATCACCGTGGCGTCGCCCAAAGGGCAGGGCATGCATCGCATGGATGTGCTGACCTTGCTGACGTTTGTCTGGCCGCAGGTGCGAGCGGCATTCCCGCGGCACCCGGCGAAACTCCTGGTGGTGGGCGCCAGTGACCCGATGCGGCGCGGTGCATATTCGGCGCGGGACTCGATCTACCTCAACAGCCGTACGCCGCTGGTCAGCGAAAACGGCAGCAGCCCATTGATCCGTGAAGTGGTGCAGGCCATCGGTCGCTTCAACGACCAGCAGGGCAGCGACTGGATCAGCGAGGGCTTGGCGCAGTATTACGCTATTGAGCTGATGCGCCGCGCGGGGGGGATCAGTGATGATCGTTACGCCGCCATACAGGCCCGGCTGGCCAAGGAAGGCAAGGACGTGACCACCCTGCGGGTCGAGCACGCCAACGGCGCGACGGTGTCACGGGCGGTGGTGCTGTTGCAGGAGCTGGACCGCGAGATTCGTGTGAAAACCCACAACAAGCGTTCGCTGGATGATTTGACCCAGGCGGTGATGCGCTTGAACAGCATCAGCACAAAGGAATTTGTGCAGCTGGGGGAGAGCATTATTGGCGAGTCGTCGGTAGTACTCGATACCAAACTGCTGCACTGAAACCAATGTGGGAGCGGGCTTGCTCGCGAATACGGTATATCAGAAACACATTCAGTGACTGACACTGCGCTTTCGCGAGCAAGCCCGCTCCCACATTTGATCGGGGTTAACCCACAGTTTTGCTGGCGTTTTCAGCCGCCACTTCAGCCTTGGTCTTGAGGTTTTTCAGTTCCTCACCGGCGCGTTCGATCTTGGTCCGCACGCTGTTCATTTCCTGGCGGCTGCGCTCCAGTAATTCTTTCGCCGAGCTATGCCCGCTGATCCCGCGTGCCAGCGCCACGCCGCCAATCGCCACCTGGATCAAACCGAAAAAGCCGCCACGGCGCAGGCCTTTGCCCATCATCACCACACCGCCAGCCAGGGAGCCGATGCGTTCCCAGCCCTGGACGTTTTGCGTGGGCTGGCGCTCGAACGGCGTGGACCGGATAACGGGTCGCAGGGTTTTGCTGTCGCTCATGATCTGTCTCCAACAAGGGCTTATTGATATGCAGCTGACTGCACACAGGCCGCGGATGTTCCCAAAAAATCAGTATTTGGGACCCGAACGGGTGTTGTTGCCCTTGGCCAGGCGGTCGTAAAGCACCACGTTGACGGTGGCGGCAAGGTTCATGCAACCGGTGGTCGGGATGTAGATCACGTCTTCACACCAATCACGAATCTCTTTGTCGAGGGAGCCGTCTTCCGGGCCGAAGATATACAGCGCACGGTCGGGGTGGGTGTACTCGGGCAGAGGGCGGGCGCCTTCCACCAGCTCGACGGCGACGGGGATGCAGCCCAGGGGCAGGATCTTTTTCAGGTCGTCGATACCGATCAGCGGAATGTCGTGGTGGACCTTCTTGGTGTCGGTAATAAAGTCCCGGGCCCGCTCATAGCGCTTGCCGGTGTAGAACACCGAGGCCACGCCGTAGCAGCCGGCGGCGCGCATCACCGAACCAACGTTTTCGGGGGATTTGGGGTTGTACAGACCGATGCAGCTGTAGCGTTTATTGCCCACGGGAGAGGGTGCCTTCGAGAAAAACCGCGATTATACGGGGATTGCTCGAAAGGCGGTCAGTTTGAACGGCACGTGTTGCAACACCGTGGCGAGAGAGCTTGCTGTGGCGAGGGAGCTTGCTCCCGCTGGGCTGCGTAGCGGCCCCACGTTTTTTGGGAGCGCTTCGCACTCCAGCGGGAGCAAGCTCCCTCGCCACAGCAAGCTCCCCCGCCACAACAAGCCTCCTCCCACAGCAGGTCGTTCATGACATCGCTTCAGTCGTCTTTCTTCATCAACCCGGCCAATGCCGCAAACGGGTTGTGCGTCGCCTTGGCAATCGTCGGGCTGCTGGTGGAGCCTTCGCCGAAATACTGCTGGTCGGTATAGCGCGAGTGTTCGTTGTCGTGGCAATACAGGCACAGCAACTCCCAGTTGGAGCCGTCCTGGGGATTGTCATCATGGTTGTGGTTGCGGTGGTGCACGGTCAGTTCGCTCAGGCGCTTGCCGGCGAATTCACGGGCGCAGCGGCCGCACACGTGGGGGTACATCTTCAGGGCTTTGTCGCGGTAGCCCATTTCCCGGTCGCGCTGGGCATCGGCGAGGATGCGGTCCAGCTTGGCGGTGTGGGAGGGCGGGTTGGTCGAGCTCATCATGGCTCCTGTCTTTTAGTGGATCACGGATAGCGTTGATTCTAGCTGCTTGCGGGGCAATAAACCTCTGGCTTTTTCAGCGGCAGTACACGCAGGTGTCGGGGGATTGTTTGTAGTATTGGTGAACTGAATTCATAAGGAGCGGTACTCATGCGGATGCATACAGGATGGTGGGCGTTGCTGTTATTCGCCGTCAGCGTTCAAACCCAGGCGTTTTCCACCCCCCAGCCGGGCCAGGTGATTGATGTGGCACTGGAGCAGCTCCATCCGACCCAGGCGGTGATCGGCTTTGATCAGATCCATTACAAGCTGGGGGTCTTTGCCGATTCACCCAAGAAGGTGTTCGACGAATACTGTGAAACCAATGGCCAGGGCGAAGCCAGCAAGGTGCCTAAAGACGCTGACCTGCATAAACCAGGCAGCTTTACCTGCAAAGACCCGGTGGGGACTCACCCGGCGGACATGAAAACCGTGGTGGTCGGCCCCGCTGGCCAGTTGTACCTCACCGACGGCCACCACTCGTTCAGTACCTTGTGGGAGCAGCCAGGTGCCGGCACCAAACTGAAGATGTGGGTGCGGGTCACCGATAACTTCAGCGACAGTCCCGACCTGGCGACTTTCTGGAAACGCATGGAGCAGGGCCGAAAGGTCTGGCTCAAGGACGGCCAGGGCAAGACCATCACGCCTGAGCAAATTCCGGCACACCTGGGCTTCAAGGACCTCGGCGACGACATGTTCCGCAGCCTGGTTTACTTCTCCCGCAAGGCATCCTACGGCAAGCCGACCTCTGGTGAGGTGGTGCCGGAGTTCCTCGAGTTTTACTGGGGAGGATGGTTGCGCGCCCAGATTGACCTCGGCGCGTTCAATCTGAACAAGCAAGGCGGGTATGAAAAGGCAATCGAGGCGGTAGCCAAGCGCATGGTCAGCCTGGCGCCCGATGCACCGGTAGGGGACAGCGGCTTCAGCGCCCAGCAGTTGGGCGGCTTCACGTCACTTAACCGCAAAGAACTGAACGATACGTTCAAGAAGAAAGTGCCCTACGTTATCGACAGTAGAAGTAACTAATTGACGAGCCGGCAGGGGCGGCCTTGTGCTGTTTCTGTCGAGCGTATAACGGCTGAATATACAGTAAAGATCCGGCAAATATCGATTTAAACACCGTGGGGCATTTAATTGGCTTCAAGGTGATAAAGTGTTGGACTAACTTTGCCAGTTTGTTTAATGTGGCGCCTCTTGGCCTACTGCCGTTAGTGTGTTCTGTGGTGGCGTCAGGTATTTCAATACGTCAGGTCTTTCCTGGCGACTGTCAGTTTCCCGCAAGCCGGGCTTTCCTCTCACGATATCAACCCTCGTGGTTGGCGTTGTGGCGTTTCAAGTCAGAAACGCTCATCCAGAGCGTACTGCTTCCAATAACCGAAGTCGGGTGGTTGAAGTGTCTGATGATCGTCGTGCAAATAATAAAAAATCGACGCGTTACCCTGTTGTTATAACTTGATGATTCGGGATAAGTATCCTGTGCAAGTTGTAAGTTTATGGTGCCCGTTAATAAACTTCTGATGTTCATCTCGCTGACATTCACACTACGTGAATGCAACTGCCTGCTTCAATTGAATACATGCAATTTTTTGTAGAGGCTGTTGTGTCTAAAGGCGTTGTTCTGGCGGTTTCCGCTTCCTTCCTGTTTGGTGTGCTGTATTTCTTTACCTCCCTTCTTGAGCCCTTGAATGGTCAGCAGATATTTGGCTGGCGAATGCTCATTTCGTTGCCCTTCATGACGTTGCTGCTGGTCGTCTCCGGGGACTGGAAGTGGGTGCCGCTGATCTACAAACGGCTGCGGGAGAAACCCGCGCTGCTGCCCTGTGTCGTGGTCACCAGTGCGCTGGTGGGGGTGCAGTTGTGGATATTCATGTGGGCGCCCCTCAATGGCCACGGCCTGGATGTGTCGCTGGGCTATTTCCTGTTACCGCTGACCATGGTCATCACTGGCCGCATCGTTTACGGCGAACGCCTTTCACATCTGCAAAAGATAGCCGCAGCGCTGGCGGCGGTGGGCGTGGCCAATGAGTTGTACCGCACGGGCGGGTTCTCCTGGACCACGTTGGTGGTGTGCGTGGGTTATCCAATGTATTTCGTGCTGCGTCGGCGTTGCGGCACCGACAACCTGGGCGGGCTGTGGCTGGACATGATGCTGATGATCCCGGTCGCACTGTGGTTCGGCCTGGGTGGCGAGCCGATCAGCGAGACCCTGGCGCAACGCCCGGCGCTCTATTGGCTGGTGCCACTGATGGGATTGGTCAGCGCAGCGGCGGGTTATTCCTACATCATGGCCAGCCGGCTGTTGCCGTTCAGCCTGTTCGGTTTGCTCAGTTACGCAGAGCCGGTGCTGCTGGTGGCTGTGTCGCTGATGCTGGGAGACGCCCTCAAGCCGGGCCAGTGGATGACCTACCTGCCGATCTGGCTGGCGGTGGTTGTGTTGGTGCTGGAAGGCTTGAGGCATTTGAATCGACTGCGCCGGTCGATCTGACGGCAACCCACGCAGTTAATGCTTAGCCCTTGAGCTTTTCAGCAATCCAGATGGTATGCCGCGTGCCCTTGTTGCCATGGGCAAACACCTGCACTTCCTCGGCCTTGAAGCCGGCCTTGCGCAGCTTGTCGCTGAACTGCTTGTCGGCGCTGGCCGACCAGACGGCCAGTACGCCCTTGGGCCGCAGGGCCTTGGCGCAGGCGCTGAGGCCGCCGGCGGAATACAGCCAGCTGTTGGCTTTTTGCGTCAGGCCTTCGGGGCCGTTGTCCACGTCCAGCATGATCGCGTCAAACCCCTGGGGCTCGGCCTGCAGCACCTTGGCCACGTCTTCCAGGCGGATCACGGTGCGGGGGTCCAGCAGCGGGCGGCCGGACTTTTCTCCCAGGGGCCCGCGATTCCATTCCACTACGCCGGGCACCAGCTCGGCGACCACCACTTCGGCAGTCTTGCCCAAATGCTTGAGCGCCGCCGCGAGGGTAAAGCCCATGCCCAGGCCGCCAATCAATACCCTGGAGCCGGGCCGACCGGCGACTTTGCGGCACGGAATCTCCGCCAGCGCATCCTCGGAACCGTGCATGCGCGTGTTCATCAACTGGCCACCGTCACCGCCCTGAATCTTGATGACAAAATCCTCACCGTATTCGAACAGGCACAAGGCACCGCCGTTGTCGGGGATCGGAGTGGTGTCCAGCAGAACGAAACGTTTCATGGAAATCTCATTGGGAAGGGCATTCTTGCGCGGTTGGGAGTAGCCTTACGACTTTACGGTCAGGCCATGGAGCCATCGATGAAGTGCAGCATTCTAACGGTCATTGTGTGGAGCGCGCTCGCCCTTGGCGGTGTGGCCCAGGCTCAGGAGTCGCAAACCGTACCGATTACCCCCGCGCCCACAGCGGGTTCGCCGGGTACTGCAACGCCCACACCGTACCCGCAAGTCACGCCACCGGCGACGCCAAAGGCGGCCGGCAGTGGTGAACCGTTGTTGGCGCCTATCGTGCTGCCCACGCCGCCCAAGGACCAGACGATCCCGGGCTTGCAGCAGAACGACATCAAGCCCAAGACCCCAGGCGGTTAAAACTGCTGGGACAGCAATTGCCCGTCCGCCATGCGCAGGCGCCTGGACAGGGCGATAGCAATGGCACGAATGATCTTGGCCGCGATTTTCGGTGCCTCGTTGAGCATTTTTTCCAGGGAATCCTTGCCCAGGTTCAACAGCACGCAATCGCTGGCTGCCACACAGCTGGCGGACCGGCGCTCGCCATCCAGCACGGCCATCTCGCCGAAGGCCCGGCCACTGCGCAAGGTGGCGATGTTCAGCCGCTGGCCTTCATGGTTGGTCTTCTGCACCGCCACCTGGCCTGAGTGGATGATGCACATGAAGGTGCCGGCGTCGCCCTCGAGGAATATCACTTCATCACGGGCGATGGTGCTGATATTGAAATAGCCCGCCGCTACGTGGAAGTCTTCCGGCAGCAACGGGTCGAAGAGGCCGCAATCCATCAGCATGTCGCGGATTTCGTTATTGAGTAAGGTCGGTTCTGGCATGAGGCTTACAGTCTTTGTCCATAAATCGTGCAGGGCGCGCCCGGCGGTCAAGTGTTCAGACCCGCCCGCCAGGCGGAGTTCCTTAAATCAGCCCCAGCGCCTTGAAAACAAATGCATATTCGAGTGCTACGTCACGTAATCCCTGATAACGCCCACTCATGCCGCCATGGCCTGCGCCCAGTTCGGTCTTGAGCAGCAACAGGTTGTCGTCGGTCTTGGTGTCCCGCAGCTTGGCTACCCACTTGGCCGCTTCCCAATATTGCACGCGACTGTCGTTGTAGCCGGCGATCACCAGCATGGCCGGGTAGGCCTGGGCGCTGACGTTTTCGTACGGCGCGTAAGCCTTGATCCGCTCATACACCTCCGGCTCTTCAGGGTTGCCCCATTCGTCGTACTCGGTGATGGTCAGCGGCAATTCAGGGTCGAGCATGGTGTTGAGTACGTCGACGAACGGCACTTCGGCAATCGCCGCCTGGAACAGCTCCGGGCGTTGATTGAGCACCGCGCCGATCAACAGGCCGCCGGCGCTGCCGCCGCTGATAGCCAGTTGCCTGGAGGTGGTCAGGCCCTGGGCGATCAAATGTTCGGCGCAGGCGATAAAGTCGCTGAAGGTATTTTGCTTGTGCTCCTGCTTGCCGGCGCGGTACCAGGCTTCGCCCAGTTCGCCGCCGCCGCGTACATGGGCAATGGCGAAAGCCACGCCACGGTCCAGCAGGCTCAAGCGTGCGTGGGAGAACCACGGGTCGAGGCTCTGGCCATAGGCGCCGTAGCCATACAGATACAGCGGCGTCGGCTTACCCAACTGGTCGCGGTGGACGACAAGGCTGATCGGCACCTGAGTGCCATCGGCCGACGTCGCCCACAACCGTTGGCTGACGTAGTCGTCGGCGTTGAACACACCCAGCACCGGGGTTTCCTTGAGCACCTGCTGTGCGCCGCTGGCCAGTTCCAACTGACGGACCTGAGCCGGGCGGTTCAAGGCTTCATAACGCAGGCGGATCTTGTCGCTGACAAATTCCAAACTGTTCTGCACATAGAGGCTGTAGGCCGCGTCCGGTAATTCCACCCGATAAGCGGCCTGGCCTTGTGGGTGCACTTCGATGATCGGCAAACCACCGATGCGCAGGCTCAGGGTCATGGCCCGGGCGTTGAGGCTCACGCCGTCCAGCATCACTGCGTCGTCGTGGGGGATCAGGTTCTGCCAGTCGTCCTGGGTCGGCACGCTGCCGGTGTCGGCGGCCTGGAACAGGGCGAAGTTGATGCCGTCGCGGTTGCTGCGGATAAACCAGGTCCACTGGTCATCCAGCTTGCCGTGGTCGACGTCATATTCATGGCCTTCTACCCGTGGTGCCATGCAGGTGAACGCCTGCTGCGGCTGCTCGGCATCCAGGGCCCAGATTTCGCTGGTGGTCTTGCTGCCCAGGGCCAGCAGCAACTGGCGCTCGGAACTTGAGCGGTAGCAGTGCAGGAAGAAACGGCCGTCGGGCTCGTGGAACACTTCTTCGGCGGCGGTGCCGTCCAGGCGATAGCGATACAGTTTGTGCGGGCGGTGGGTGTCGTCCAGTTCAGTGAAGAACAGGGTCAGGCTGTCGTTGGCCCAGGTCATGCTGCCGTCGCAGTCTTCGAACTCCAGTTCGCTGACCTTGCCGGTGGCCAATTCCTTCACGTAGAGGGTGTAAATCTCTTCGCCGTTGGTGTCCAGGCTGTAGGCCAGGCGCTGGTGATCGGGGCTGATGCTGAAGGCGCCGAGGGAGAAAAAGCCGCCATTGGCCAGTACGTTCGGGTCCAGCAGCAGCTCTTCCGCGCTTTCGTCGACCTGTTGGCTGTCATCCGCCGGGCGAGGGCAGCGGTAGTGGCGGGCATATTCGTCACCGGCGGTGGTGCGGGTGTAATACAGGTACGGGCCCCAAGGCGAGGGCAGGGACAGGTCGGTTTCGAGGATGCGGCCCTTGATCTCTTCGAACAGGGTTTCGCGCAGTGCCTGTTGGTCGGACAATTGTGCTTCTTGCCAGGCATTTTCCGCCTTGAGGTAATCGAGCACCTCGGCGCTGTCCCGCGCTTGCAGCCAGGCGTACGGGTCGGTGCCGGGGGCCTTGCGGGCGATCGGGGCGGCAGTGATGTGGGTCGCTGGGGGCATGGATCACTCTCTGTCTGGCGGTTGGCCGACGGCATTGCAGCCTCGGCACTGAAAAGCCGTTATCATAGCGGCCTGTTTGCCTACCTTGCCATGGACACCATGACCGAGAACGACTATCTGATCGCTTGGGGCCTCTACGCCTTCGCAGCCCTGGGTTGCCTGCTGGTGTGGTTTGCCATGACCCGCTGGATGTGGCGCTGGCTGCGCGAGCCGCTGCGGTTGCTGATGGCGGTGCTGCTGTTCAGCCCGACCATTGTCGACCCGGTGAAGACCCAGTTCGCCCCGGCCGTCGCCATCACCGCCCTGGACCTGGTGCTCAAGGTCGGCAATAACGCCTGGCGGGCGATTTCCGATCTGTTCATGTATTCCATGATCGCGTTTGGCGTGTATCTGGTGTTTGTGCTGATCCGCTGGCCCATCGAGCGTGCCTCCAGGGCCCGCCGTGAGCAGAAGGCCGCCGCCGCTGCGGCAGCTGCTGCCGCCGAGCCGGAGGACGACGAACCCTTCGCCGATGAGCGCTACGGTCGCCCGGCCCCTGTCAGCGGTATGCGGGTCGAACCGCGCCTTTAACGTTGTACGCCCTGTATCGAGAAGCCTGGCATGTGTGAATTATTGGGCATGAGTGCCAACGTACCGACCGATATCGTGTTCAGCTTTACCGGGCTGATGCAGCGCGGCGGACGGACCGGCCCCCACCGCGACGGTTGGGGCATCGCCTTCTACGAAGGTCGCGGCCTGCGGTTGTTCCAGGACCCGGCGGCCAGCAGCGAATCGGAAGTCGCGCTGCTGGTGCAGCGTTATCCCATCAAGAGTGAAGTGGTGATTGGCCATATCCGCCAGGCCAATGTGGGCAAGGTGTGCCTGTCCAATACCCACCCGTTCGTGCGTGAACTGTGGGGCCGTAACTGGTGCTTCGCCCATAACGGTCAACTGGCGGACTTCAACCCTCGCGCCACGTTCTACCGGCCGGTGGGCGATACCGACAGCGAAGCGGCGTTCTGCGATTTGCTCAACCGTGTCCGCGAAGCGTTTCCGGAACCGGTAGACATCGAACAGGTGCTGCCGGACCTGATTGCCGCCTGCAGCGACTACCGCAGCAAGGGCGTGTTCAATTGCCTGCTCAGCGACGGTGACTGGCTGTTCTGCTATTGCTCGACCAAACTGGCACAGATCACCCGGCGGGCGCCGTTTGGCCCCGCGCGGTTGAAAGATGTCGACGTGATCGTCGATTTTCAGGCCGAAACCACGCCTAATGATGTGGTGACGGTGATTGCCACCGAACCCCTGACCGAAAACGAGACCTGGACCCGCTACGAACCGGGCCAGTGGAGCCTGTGGCGACGCGGCGAATGTGTCAGCCAAGGCAAAACGGAATAAGGACGTCGAATATGTTGCTCAGCTATTTGCGACTGGTGTTGTTTGCCGTGGGTCTGTTGGTCGGTGTGCAGGTGCCGGGGTTCATCAGCGACTACGCCAAGCGCGTCGAAGCCCACCTGATCGAGGCCCAGACCGGCCTGCGTGGCTTCGATGCCACGGCGCAGCAGTTCTTCAACGGTGACTTGCAGGCGCTGGTGGCCCATTACCGTGCCAGTGACGACCCGGTGTTTCGCAGCGATGCCAACAGCCTCGGCACGTTGCTCGACCGCCAGGTGGCGCTGGATAAGCAGTTCCAGGCGATGCAAGGCCCGTGGTACATCCGCGCGCTGCAAGTGGCTGTGGCCGCCGACCCGGCGATTCGCCAGGAAACCTGGAACGGCTACAGCTACATGCTGTTGCTGACCCCGGAAGCCATGGGCTGGGGCCTGGGTGGAGCGATGCTGTTGTCGTTTGGCCTGGAATGCCTGTTCCGCCTGATCGACTGGGTGGTGTTGGGCGGCAAGCGCCTGCGCCAGAGCCGGCCGATTGAAGAGCGGGACCTCAAGGGGCTTTAAAGGCTGACGCGGTCAAATTGCGGGAGCGGGCTTGCTCGCGAATGCGGTGCGTCAGTGACATATAGGTTGGCTGGTACACCGGATTCGCGAGCAAGCCCGCTCCCACAGTTTTAATTCGGTTCCTTCAGTGGCATGGGTTTGCTCAGCACCATCAAACCCTCGCCGACCTTCTGCGCATACCGCCCCACCACGCTCTGGCACAGCGCCACGATTTCCTCCACCAACTCCACACCCACTCGCCACGACACCACCACCTGCAAGTTCGGTGGTCGTTGCTCCATGGGCAGCATGGTCAATTCTCCTCGCGCCAGCTCTTCGCTGACCAATACGGGCGGAAATGCACCAATCCCGAACCCGTCCCGCAGCAGGCGGGTGATCGCCGACACCGAGTTCACACAGCTCATTCGTGGCGCGGCTACGCCGTTCGCCTGCATCAGGCTGAGCACGTCCTGGTGCGGACAGGAGTTTTTCGAGTAGGTGATGATGCGCTCCTGGGCCAGTTCGGCGAGGGACGCGTAGTCGCGGTTGTAGATCGAGTGGCTGGCGACGATCCAGCCCATGGGATGGCTGGCCAGTTCCAGGCTGCGCACGGTTTCCTGGCGCAGCAGGTCGGTTTGCAGGATCAGGTCGAGAAAGCCTTTTTGCAACTGATCGCTGAGGTTCAGCGCGGTATCGGCGACCAACTCGATTTCCACCCGCGGAAAGTGGTCCGTCAGTTCTGCCACCAGCGCGCTCAGCCAGGTGTGGATCACCGTGTCCATCACCCCGATGCGGATGCGCCCGACCTTGCTGCTGGTGGTTTCCAGGGACTGCTTGAGCCCTTGCATGGTCGCCATCATCTGCTCGGCATAATCGAGCACCTTCAAGCCCTCCGGCGTCAAGCTCACCCCCCGGGAGTCGCGCAGGAACAGCTTCACCCCCAGCTCGCTTTCCAGCACGGCGATGCGGCTGGAGATCGAGGCCTGGGTGGTGAACAGCTTCTCCGCGGTCAGGCGAAAGCTCTTGAGCTTGGCCACCCAGACGAAGGTTTCGAGGAACTTCAAATTCATGGGATCAACTTTTCTTATGCATGGATCGGTTTTTATTAGTTGGACGCAGCGTGTCGCAAACGCCAAAAATCGAGCTGTCTCACGATAAGCGTCGTTGGGGCTCAGGACAACATCGTTGCGAGATCTTGGTAAAAGATCCCACACTACAAAAAAACAAAGCCTACAGGAGCCCTACCGTGAGCCGCCTGCTATTGAACTGCGACATCGGCGAAAGCTTTGGCAACTGGACCTTGGGTCTGGACGCCGAGGTCATGCCGTTCATTGATTGCGCCAACGTTGCCTGCGGTTTCCACGCCGGCGACCCGAGCATCATGCGCAAGACCGTCAGCCTGGCCTTCGAGCACGGCGTGCAGGTGGGCGCGCACCCGGCGTACCAGGACCTGCAGGGTTTCGGCCGCCGCTCCATGGCCTACACCCCGCAGGAAATCCAGGACCTGTTGCACTACCAGGTCGGCGCCCTCGACGGTATTTGCCGGGCCCAGGGTGGGCGGGTCAGCTACGTTAAACCTCACGGCGCGATGTACAACGACATGATGGCCAAGCCGGCGCAATTGCGTGCGGTGATCCAGGCCGTGGCGGCCTACGACGCCAGCCTGCCGTTGATGCTGATGGCCACCCGCGACAACAGCGCCGCCCAGGCCCTGGGCGACGAATATGGCGTGACCCTGTGGTTCGAAGCCTTCGCCGACCGTGCCTATGACAGCGCTGGCCATCTGGTCTCCCGCCAGTTGCCGGGTGCGGTGCACCACGATCCGGAAAAGATCATTCAGCAAGCCTTGATCATCGCGCGCGGTGAACACCTGGTCGCCAGCGACGGCAGCCCGTTGCACCTGCAGGCCAATACCTTGTGTGTACACGGCGATAACGCCAGCTCGGTGGCCGCCGTGCAGCGCATCCGTGAGGCGTTGACCCCAGCATGAAACCACGGATTGAAGTCGTAGCCATCGACTGCTTGATGGTGCGCCTGTTTGATGTGATCGCCGAAGCCAACATGCCCTGGATGCTCGCCGCCACCCGCCGTTTGCGGGAAGGTTTTGGCCCGGCGCTGGTGGATCTGGTGCCGTCCTACACGACCCTGATGGTGCATTACGACCTGATGGCGCTGAGCCCGGCCCAGGCGCGGGAGTTGATCGATCAGGCGCTTAAAGCGCTGCAGCCGGAGCCCAAGGGCAGCGGGCAATGCCATGTGTTGCCGGTCTGGTATGACTTGAGTGTCGGCCCCGAGCTGCCGTTGCTCGCACAGCGCAGTGGCCTTGCGGTGGAGGAAGTGATCCGCCGCCACAGCCAGCACGAATATCAGGTGTTCGCCTTGGGCTTTGCACCGGGGTTTGCCTTTATGGGGCTGGTGGACGAACTGCTCGCCGCACCTCGACTCAATACGCCGCGCAAGCGGGTGGCGGCGGGCAGCGTGGGGATCGCCGAGCGGCAGACGGCCGCCTATCCGGTGGTATCGCCGGGTGGCTGGAACCTGATCGGCCGCACACCGGCCAAGTTGTTTGATCGCGAACGCGACGGCTACAGCCTGATGCAGCCGGGGGACACTGTGCGTTACGAAGCGGTCAGCCATAGCGAATTCATCAACCTGGGTGGCGATGACACACCGTTGGAGGCCCAGGCATGAGCCGCTTGTTGATCGAGGCCAGCACCCCGCTGTGCTTGTTGCAGGACGCTGGACGTTTTGGCGTAAGGCACTTGGGCGTGACCCAGGGCGGCGCGCTGGATTGGGTGTCGATGTCGTGGGCCAATTGGTTGCTGGGCAATGCCCTGGATGCGCCCGTGGTGGAAATCACCTTGGGTGGCTTCACCGTGCAGGCCGAGGATTACTGCCTGCTGGCGCTGGCCGGGGCGGACCTTGGCGCTTATGTCGATGAAAGAGCGATAAGCCCGGGGCGCACCTTTATTCTGCAAAAAGGCCAGCGTTTGCGGTTTACCCAGCCGTTCAGTGGCGCGCGGGCTTACCTGGCAGCGCCGGGCGGGTTTGATGCGCCGCAGGTGCTGGGCAGTTGCGCCACGGTGGCGCGTGAAGAGCTGGGCGGGCTGGATGGCTTTGGCCGAGCGCTGATTGAAGGCGCGCAGTTGACCTATTCAGGCGTGGGCGGTGCGATGCGGGTGTTGTCCGCGGAGCAACTGCCGAAAATGGATTCGAAGGCGCCACTGGAAGTGATCCTCGGGGCGCAGATCGGCCAGTTCGGCGGGCAGAGTCTGTTTGATGTATTCAACAGCGAATGGACCCTCGACAGCCGCGCCGACCGCATGGGCATGCGCCTGCTGGGCACGCCGCTGGAATATCAGGGGCCGTCGCTGATCTCGGAAGGCATCCCGCTGGGGGCGATCCAGGTGCCGCCGGACGGGCAGCCGATTGTGTTGCTCAATGACCGGCAGACCATTGGCGGTTATCCGCGACTGGGGGCGTTGACGCCATTGGCGCTGGCACGGCTGGCGCAGTGTTTGCCGGGGGAGAAGGTGAGGTTGGCGCCGGTGGTGCAGGAGACGGCGCATCGGCAGCAGGTGGAGTATTTGCAGCACCTTGCCAGAAACTGAAGACCGCCGCAGGACAAAATGTGGGAGCGGGCTTGCTCGCGAAAGCGCAGTGTCAGTCACCGAATATATTGGCTGATACACCGCCTTCGCGAGCAAGCCCGCTCCCACATTTGATGGTGGTTGTCTGGGGAACAGGTTACTTCGACAAAAAGCGCATCCCTTCCTCAAGCCCACGCAACGTCAACGGAAACATCTGGTCCTCGATCAAGTCCCGGACAATCCCGGTGGACGCCGTATAGCCCCAGGTGTCTTTCGGGTACGGATTAATCCAGATCAGCTTCTTGTACTTCTCCATGAACCGCTGCATCCACACATAGCCTGGCTCTTCATTCCAGTGCTCGACGCTGCCGCCGGCCTGGGTGATTTCATACGGCGCCATGGCTGCATCGCCGATAAAGATCACTTTGTAGTCGGCGCCGTATTTGTGCAGCAGATCCTGAGTCGAGGTGCGTTCCGAACCCCGGCGCATGTTGTTCTTCCACACCGATTCATAAATGAAGTTGTGGAAGTAGAAATACTCCAAGTGCTTGAACTCGGTCTTGCACGCGGAGAACAGCTCTTCGCAGGTCTTCACATGGGCATCCATCGAGCCGCCGATGTCGAACAGCAACAGCAGTTTGATGGTGTTACGCCGCTCCGGGCGCATCTGGATATTCAGCAACCCGGCATCCCGCGCCGTATGGTCGATGGTGCCGTCGATATCCAGCTCTTCCGCCGCACCCTGACGCGCGAACTTGCGCAGGCGGCGCAGGGCGATCTTGATGTTGCGGGTGCCAAGCTCCACGGAATCATCGAGGTTCTTGTACTCGCGCTGGTCCCAGACCTTGACCGCCTTGCCCTGGCGCTTGCCGGCATCACCCACGCGAATGCCTTCGGGGTTGAAGCCGCCGGAGCCGAAGGGGCTGGTACCGCCGGTGCCGATCCATTTGTTGCCGCCGGCATGGCGTTCCTTCTGTTCTTCGAGGCGTTTCTTGAATTCTTCGATGAGCTTGTCGAGGCCGCCGAGGGACTGGATCTGCGCACGCTCTTCGTCGGTCAGCGAACGTTCGAATTCCTTGCGCAGCCAGTCTTCGGGGATCAACGCCTGCAGGTGATCGTCGAGTTTTTCCAGGCCATTGAAGTAGGCGCCGAAGGCACGATCGAACTTGTCGAAATGCCGTTCGTCCTTCACCAGGATCGCGCGGGCCAAGTAGTAAAACTCGTCCATGTCGGCGAAGGTCACGCGCTGTTTCAGCGCGTTGATCAGGTCCAGCAGCTCACGCACCGACACCGGCACCTTGGCTGCACGCATTTCATTGAACAGATTGAGCAGCATGGCAATCGCCCTTATCGGTTACCGCGACGGCTCATGAACGCCAGGCGCTCCAGCAACTGCACGTCCTGCTCGTTCTTCACCAAGGCACCGGCCAGGGGCGGAATGGCTTTGGTGGGGTCGCGCTCGCGCAGTACCGCTTCGCCGATGTTGTCGGCCATCAGTAGCTTGAGCCAGTCCACCAGTTCGGAGGTGGACGGTTTTTTCTTCAGGCCCGGTACTTTGCGCACGTCGAAGAACACATCGAGGGCTTCGCTGACCAGGTCTTTCTTGATGTCCGGGTAGTGCACGTCGACGATCTTTTGCAGGGTGGTGCGGTCCGGGAAGGCGATGTAGTGGAAGAAGCAGCGGCGCAGGAACGCGTCCGGCAGCTCTTTTTCGTTGTTGGAGGTAATGATGATGATCGGGCGCTTCTTGGCCTTGATGGTCTCGTCGATTTCGTAGACGTAGAACTCCATCTTGTCGAGTTCTTGCAGCAGGTCGTTGGGGAATTCGATGTCGGCCTTGTCGATTTCGTCGATCAGCAGGATGACCCGCTCCTCGGACTCAAAGGCTTCCCAGAGCTTGCCCTTTTTCAGGTAGTTGCGCACGTCGTGGACCTTGTCCACGCCCAGCTGCGAGTCCCGCAGGCGGCTGACCGCGTCGTACTCGTACAGGCCCTGATGGGCCTTGGTGGTGGACTTGATGTGCCAGGTGATCAGCTTGGCGCCAAAGGATTCGGCCAGTTGCTCGGCGAGCATGGTCTTGCCGGTGCCCGGTTCGCCCTTGACCAGCAGTGGCCGCTCCAGCGTGATGGCGGCGTTGACGGCCAGTTTCAGGTCATCGGTGGCTACGTAGGCCTGGGTGCCTTCGAACTTCATCTATCAATCCTCGAACGTGACGCCGAACGGTCCGGGACCGAAGCGGGCGGGTAATCAGCTTGGCCCGACTATACCGCGCAGCCCCGGCGACTGTGAACGCAGACGGGCTATTCAGTCTCTGAATTGTAGGAGCGCGCTTGCTCGCGAAAAACGTCAACGATGACGCGTGCTTTCTGAATAAACCCGGCGCCTTGGGGCTTTTCCCGAGCAAGCTCGCTCCTGCAGGGGCCAATGTTTCAGTCTGCGCTGGGCTTGGGCTGTTCGTAGCGGGCGTTGAAGGCCTGGACGAAACCATTACGCAAAATCTGCAAAAACGCCTGGAACGCGCTGATATCTTGCTGGTGCACGTTGCCGCTCAGCTCCACGCGGGTGGCGAACTGGTTTTTACGCTGGTTCTTCAGCACGGTTTCGCTGACGCCGACCACCGCCTCCCAAATCGAGCGGAAGATGCCCTTGTCCTTGTTCTCCACATCCTGTTGCCAGTTGAACACCTCGACGTTGCGCAGCAGGGGCTTGATGTAGCCGGTCAATTGGCCTTTTTCTGCCTGGGCTTCCACCACCAGGTCGCCGTTGCCGGCACTGAAGTCGAACTTGCCGTAGGCCGATGCGAAGTCATTCATACGCTTGAGCTCGATATCCCGGGCCCGGAAACGGAATTCGAAGTTTTCGAAATTGCTCAAGGGGTCGAACGTCGCCGTGGCTTCCAGCGGCGCCTGGCCCAAAAACAGCGCCTTGCCGTCGAAACGTGCGTCGCGCTGGCCTTTGACGTCCACCACGTTGGTCAGGTTGTAGAAGCTGGCGTTGACCTGGGTCGCGTACATATTGACCGGAGGTTTAGAGCTGAAGTTATGGAAGGCGATCTTTCCGTCGTCGATGCGCACCTCGTTCAGGGTGATCGGCAACAGTTTGCTCAGTTGGGCCCGCCAGTCGGTGCCCTGACCGGTCTGGGATGCCTGCTTGTTGGTGCCGCCGTCGACGAAGTTCAGCTCCGGCTTGATGAACTGTGCCTCGGCCACCACAGCGTGGTCGTACCACAGTGAATGCCAGCTCACTGACAGGTCGATCACCGGCGCCTTGACGAACGGTACCGGCACCTTGCCGTCGACCTTGACGATCTGCAAGCCGTTGATCCGATAGGCGCCGCGCCACAGTGCCAGGTCGACATCGGTGACCTGGCCGCGGTAATCGCCCATGTCGGCGAGTTTGTCATTCAGGTAGTTGCGCACCAGATAGGGCAGGGCGATATCCAGGACGACCAGCAGTACCACGATTCCCGCAAGGGTCCAGAGCGGCCAACTGTAGCGACGTTTCATAGGGATTTTCTCCATCCGTGTAGGCGATTGACTCCTACGGCCGCTGGACGTTCGCTTGACTGGACGCTTCGCAACACGAGGCATACCCTTGGGGCCTTCCTGAAATTGCCTAAAGGACCCGTTATGAGCCGCATTTTTGCAGACAACGCGCACTCCATCGGTAACACGCCCCTGGTTCAGATCAACCGCATTGCCCCGCGTGGCGTGACTATTCTGGCCAAGATCGAAGGGCGTAACCCGGGGTATTCGGTGAAGTGCCGGATTGGCGCAAACATGATCTGGGACGCCGAAGGCAGCGGCAAACTCAAGCCGGGCATGACCATTGTCGAGCCGACTTCCGGCAATACCGGCATCGGCCTGGCGTTTGTTGCCGCCGCCCGTGGTTACAAACTGTTGCTCACCATGCCCGCCTCCATGAGCATCGAGCGCCGCAAGGTGCTCAAGGCCCTCGGCGCCGAACTGGTGTTGACCGAGCCGGCCAAGGGCATGAAGGGCGCGATCGAAAAAGCCGGCGAAATCCTCGCCAGCGACCCGGCCAAGTATTTTATGCCGGCCCAGTTCGAAAACCCGGCCAACCCGGCGATCCACGAGAAAACCACCGGTCCGGAAATCTGGAATGACACTGATGGCGCCGTGGACGTATTGGTGGCAGGCGTGGGCACTGGCGGCACCATCACCGGGGTGTCGCGCTATATCAAGAACATCCAGGGCAAGCCTATCTTGTCGGTGGCGGTGGAGCCCATCAGCTCGCCGGTGATTACCCAGGCGCTGGCCGGTGAAGAGATCAAGCCCAGCCCTCACAAGATCCAGGGCATTGGTGCCGGGTTTGTGCCGAAAAACCTCGACCTGTCGATGGTCGACCGGGTGGAACTGGTCAGCGATGAAGAGTCCAAGGCCATGGCCTTGCGCCTGATGCAGGAAGAGGGGATTTTGTGCGGTATCTCCTGCGGCGCGGCGATGGCGGTGGCGGTGCGCCTGGCGGAGAAGCCGGAAATGCAGGGCAAGACCATCGTCGTGGTGCTGCCGGACTCCGGCGAACGCTACCTGTCGAGCATGTTGTTCGCCGATTTGTTTACCGATCAGGAAAACCAGGCTTGATTCAAATCAGCGCGATGGCGCGGCCCTTATGCATAATTGGCCCGTTATCGCGCACCGCTAGATGCTGATTGTTGGAGTGCGCGGGTTTTTCCCGAGGCCCGGAGTGTTTATCATGGCCGGCTGCTACGTCTGGTTTCCCGATAACGGGAGGCTAATGGCCAGACGCCTATTTCCAGGAGTTGCTGCATGACCTTTTCTTTGGCCGCCAAACTGTCGGTGTTGCTGCTGTTTATCGGCAGCACGCTGTACGTGCATTTGCGTGGCAAGGCCCGCTTGCCGATGTTGCGTCAGTTCGTCAACCATTCGGCGCTGTTCGCCCCGTATAACGCCTTGATGTACATCTTCTCCGCCGTGCCGTCCAAGCCGTACCTGGACCGCAGCAAGTTTCCGGAGCTGGACGTGCTCAAGGACAACTGGGAAGTGATTCGCGAAGAGGCCATGCATCTGTTCGACGAGGGCTATATCCGCGCCGCCGAGAAGAACAACGATGCCGGTTTCGGCTCGTTCTTCAAGAAGGGCTGGAAGCGTTTCTACCTGAAGTGGTACGACAAACCGTTGCCGTCGGCTGAACTGCTGTGCCCGAAAACCGTGGCCCTGGTCAGCAGCATTCCCAACGTCAAGGGCGCGATGTTTGCCCTGTTGCCGGGTGGCAGCCACCTCAACCCGCACCGTGACCCGTTTGCCGGTTCCCTGCGTTACCACCTGGGGCTGTCCACGCCGAACTCCGACGACTGCCGTATTTTCGTCGACGGCCAGGTGTACGCATGGCGTGACGGTGAAGACGTGATGTTCGACGAGACCTACGTGCACTGGGTGAAGAACGAAACCGAGCTCACCCGGGTAATCCTGTTCTGCGACATCGAACGCCCGCTGAGCAACCGCCTGATGACGCGCATCAACCGTTGGGTCAGCGCCCAACTGGGCCGCGCTACCGCGCCGCAGAACCTGGATGACGAACGCGTTGGCGGGATCAACCAGGCGTATGCCTGGAGCAAGCGCTTCGGCGACAGCTTCAGTGGCGTGGTCAAGCAGTGGAAGCGCAAGCATCCGAAGGCTTATCGCATCCTGCGGCCGGTGCTGGCGGTGGTGGTGCTGACGGCGTTGGGGTATTGGTTGTTTGGTTAAGGCTTTTGCAGGCATAAAAAAACCGCTCGAGTGAGCGGTTTTTTTTATGCTTTTGATTTGTTGGGGTTGCCCGCTAAAAGGCTGGGCTCATCAACGCTGGTCGTCATGGCTGCACTGAGAAAACGGCGCTGATTGGCGGTGACTGCTAGTGCTGGTGCTCCAAGCTCTTTTATCAGCTTCGATGATGATTTCTGGGTAACGGAGTTTTTAGGAGCTGATCCCATATTAGCCTCCACTGTTGATCATTAATTGAGCATGGTTACGATGCTAAGCCCGCCTTTGAGCGGTATAACTGATAGCGCAGAGAATCGCGTTTTTTGGCATTGGTCATCATGAGTTAAAAGCCCCCCGGATTCGGAGCGGATTGGTTTTTCCCAAGGCTAGTGGTGTTGACCCAAGCTGTCCTTACTGGCCTTTTGGCGAAGTCATTGCAAAGCATGTCCCCAGCTGGTTATAGTCGACCGCAGGTGTTTTAAGACACCTGTCCATCCCTTCAAAAAAGATCAGCACATGCCAGCTTCCTTGCGCATAGCGGTAGTCGATTCAGCGGTCAACGCTGCGGTCGTGCCGTGCGGGAACCAGCAGCCTGTGCAGATCAGTCACTACCCCCCACCTGTCAGTAGCACGCCGGTGTACGCAGTCGTATCACCGCCGGGTGTTGGCATTTCGGGCTGATCAGCTGATGGCTGTTCCCCTGTGCCCGCCTGAAAAAACCTACTGAATTTCAGCTTTTGCTGAGTTGGCTTTTTGCCTGATTACAGGTGGTATCCATGTCTGTTCTTTCGAAACAATCCGTGGCCGCGGCGGCCTCGACGAGCCTGTTTGTCTTGCTGTGGAGCAGCGGGGCGATTTTCTCCAAATGGGGCCTGGCCCACGCTTCGCCCTTTGCGTTTTTGCTGATCCGTTTTGCCATAGCCCTGGCGGGGTTGGTGATACTGGTCCCGATCCTCAAGCTGAAGTTGCCGCGTCCCGGCAAGCCGATGCTTTACGCGGCGGCCACCGGGCTGGTGCTGTTGGGGGCTTACCAGATTTTTTACCTGCTGGCCCTGGACCTCAAAGTCACGCCCGGCATGATGGCTACCATCATGGGCGTGCAACCGATCCTGACCGTGGTGTTGATGGAGCGTCAGCGCTCCTGGAGCCGGATGTTCGGCCTGGCGCTGGGGTTGGCGGGGTTGATCATGGTGGTGTACCAGGGCATCGGCATGTCCGGGATGTCCCTGGCGGGCATACTCTTTGGCCTGTTGGCCCTGGCCAGCATGACCTTCGGCTCGATCATGCAGAAGCGCATCACCGATAACCCGCTGGGCACGCTGCCGGTGCAGTACTTCGCAGGCTTGTTGTTGTGCTCGGTGTTTGTGCCGTTCCAGCCGTTCCACTTTGAACACAGCAGCGGCTTTTTCGTGCCGGTGCTGTGGATGGGCTTGGTGGTGTCGCTGCTGGCGACGCTGTTGCTGTACCGGCTGATCGCTCGGGGCAACCTGGTGAATGTCACCAGCTTGTTCTATCTGGTGCCCGCAGTGACGGCGGTGATGGATTACCTGATCTTCGGCAACAAGCTGGCAATTCTGAGCTTGCTGGGGATGGGCCTGATCATTGTCGGATTGGCTTTTGTGTTCCGTAAGAGCTGATCAACCCCACGCTGTAGGAGCCGAAACGCTCCTACAGCTTCCCGGCCAATTTCCCTGGCCGAAGCACCAGCCACAATGCCCCCGCAATCAACAGCCCACCATACAGATGCGCCATGGACAGCGGCTCATCCAGCAGCAACGCCCCCCACAACACCCCGAACGGCGGAATCATGAAGGTCACGGTCATCGACTTCACCGGGCCGATGGACGTCAGCAAGCGGAAGTACAGGATGTAGGCAAACGCCGTACACACCAGCCCCAATCCCAGCAACGACAACCACACAGGCCAGCCACCCCAACTGGCCGGTGGATGGCTGATGGCACTCCAGGCAAACAGCGGCAGCAGCAACAGCGTGGCCCCGAGCATGCTGCCCAAGGCTGCGAGACGACTGTCCAGCCCGCCCCTTTGATCGAGCCAGCGCCGTGCCAAAAAGCCGGCAAAACCATAGCAGGTGGTCGCCAACAGGCACGCCAGCGCACCCATCAGCAGTTCCATGTCGAAGGCCACCGGCCCGGCGCGGGTCAGGATGCCAACGCCGAACAGCCCCAGGCACACTCCGGCAATTTTCGACGGCGTCAGGCGCTCACTGAAAAACAGCCCGCCAATCAGCACGCCCATCAGCGGCGTCGTGGCATTGAAGATCGCCGAGTAACCGGCCGGCAGCACCTGGGCCGCCACCGAATACATGGTCGCGGGAATGCCCGAGTTGATGACGCCCAGCAACAGCACCGTCTTGAACTTGCCCTGGAAATCCCAGCTCACCCGCATCATGGCGAGGATCACCAGCAGGCCGGTGGCGGCAATCGACACCCGGAAAAATGCCGTAGGTATGGTGCCGATTTCCGGCGCGATAATTCGCATGAACAAAAAACTCGCGCCCCAGATAGCGGCCAGCACCAACAGGTGCAGGGTGTCGACAGGTCTCACGGAACAACTCCTGTTTGATAAGGGCGGAAGTGTTGCCCACGGACCTGTCTGACACAATCGCTAATACATGTTTTACAGCACGAAGCGCGTCACCAAACCATTGAGGTCCACCGCCAACCGCGACAGTTCCTGGCTGGCCGCCGAGGTCTGGGTGGCACCGGCGGCGGTTTGCGTCGACAGGTCCCGAATGTTCACCAGGCTGCGGTCCACCTCTCGGGCCACCAGTGCCTGCTGCTCGGCGGCGCTGGCGATCACCAGGTTGCGCTGGCTGATCTGCGAGATCGCTGCGGTGATTTTCTCCAGCGCACTGCCGGCGCTGTTGGCCCGCTGCAAAGTCTGGCCGGCGTGTTCGGCACTGCTGTTCAAGGCACCGACGGTGTCCTGGGTGCCTTGCTGGATACCGTTGATCATCTGTTCGATTTCTTCGGTGGAGTCCTGGGTGCGTTGCGCCAGGGAGCGCACTTCGTCCGCCACCACGGCAAAGCCGCTACCGGCCTCGCCTGCGCGGGCCGCCTCAATTGCCGCGTTGAGCGCCAGCAGGTTGGTCTGACCGGCAATCCCGCGAATCACTTCCAGTACTTTGCTGATGTCCTGGGCCTGCACCGCCAGGCCTTCGGCCTTGGTAGAGGCGCCGAGCACTTCGTCCACCAGGTTCTGGATCGAGCTGATGGTCTCGCTGATCTGGTAATGGCCGTGCTTGCTGTCTTCGTCGGAGGCCTTGGAAGCTTCGGCGCTGGACACCGCATTGCCCGCCACTTCATCCACTGCCGCGCTCATTTGCGTCACGGCAGTGGCGGCCTGTTCGATTTCATCGTTCTGCGCCTGCAGGCCGCGGGTGCTCTGTTCCATCACCGAACTCATCTCTTCGGCCGCCGAGGCCAACTGCTGCGACGATTCGCTGATGCCACGGATGGTGTCCTGCAGATTGGTCTGCATGGTGGCCAATGCGCTGAGCAATTGCGCCGGCTCGTCTTTGCCTTCCACAACGATCGGCCGGCTCAGGTCGCCGGAGGCGATGGTGCGGGCCACCGTCAGTGCCTGGCCAATGGGCGCGGTGATGCTGCGGGTCAGCAGCCAGGCCAGCAGTAACGTTGCCATCAGGGCGGTGACGATGATGGTGCCGACCACCCATTGGGCGCTGGTGTACATCTGGGCTGCCGACTCTGCGGCGTCTTCAACACCTTTTTGATTGAAGGTGATCATGTCTTCCAGGCTTTTATTGAGGACCATGCCTTGGGGCGCCAGCCGGCTGTTGAGCAGGTCCATGGCGTTTTGCTGCTGGTCCTGGTCGACCAGTTGAATCATCTGGGCGACGATCGTCATGTAGGTCGCAACGTTGGCTTTCAACTGCTTGAGCAGGTCGCGTTCTTGCTCGTTGCTCAGCAGGGTTTCGTGACGCTTCAGAAGTTCTTCAAGGTCGCCACGCTGGCGGGTGATCAGGTTTTTGCTGTTGTCGCGCACCCGGGACTCATCGGTGGTGAGCAAGCGCAACGCTTCCAGGCGGATGCTGGCGACATAGGCGGCGCTGTCGTGAATGTTTTCAATACTCGGCATCCACGACTCTTCGATGATCAGCGCGCTTTCCCGCAGCTTGGCCATCTGGCCTAAACCAAACAGGCCGACCACGATCAACAGGCTGGCCAACACCCCAAAACTCAGACTGGCGCGCAGGCCGATCCCCATATTCCTCAATGACATCTCAATGCTCCTTGGTCGATTAGAACCTGTTCCCGGACCGGTCTTCTGACCTTGTTAGGTGGGAGAGGGCGCGCTATATAGCAAAGAGCCATCATGAAGGTAATAAGGGTTTCCCTTACGTTGGATCCAATGCTCTAAAGGGAATTGAGGTCCAGCGTGCTAGAGCAAATACTCGGGTTTTCCAGGGGGCTCCCGGGGGAGGCCCGTGGTTAGAGGCCTTCAGATGAAACGTTTAACTTGGCTGAACTGACTTCAAGGTTTTTTATTGACCGAGTGGTCGGCTTAATAAAATTGAAAATAAATGTACAAAATGAACAAGCCTGTACAAGGCTGAACGAAAAAATGTCCCTTCTCCTGTTCCTGCACACTGGCTAAGCTCAGCTCACTCCAAATGCCCGCAGAGGTTTCCCAAATGCCGCAGCAAACGCCCGCCCTCGACATTGCGCAGATGATCCTCGACGGCTTCGACGACTACCGCGAGCACTTCCGCCAGATCACCGATGGCGCCCGGGAGCGTTTCGAAAAGGCACAGTGGCAGCAAGGGCAGGCGGCCTCGGCGGCGCGCATCAACCTGTACGAAGACAAGGTCAGCGAAGTCACGGCGCGGCTGCGGGCGGCCTTCGATGAAGCCGTGTTACTCGACATTGCCGCCTGGCCGCTGGTGAAAAGCGCCTACATCAGCCTGATCGACCTGCGGTTTGACGATGAGCTGTCCGAGACCTGGTACAACTCGACGTTTTGCGGGCTGTTCAGTCACGACCTGATCAGCGACGGCTGCATGTTCATTCACACCACGCGGCCGAGCCTGCGCCGCGCCCGGGCGGCGCAGACCCGCACCTACAAGCCGGGCGGCAAGCTGGCAGGCATGCTTGAACAGATTTTCGCCGACTACCGTTTCAGCGAGCCCTACGCCGACTTGCCCGCCGACTTGCGCCGCCTGGAAGCGCAATTGCGCGAAAACCTGCCGGACTGGGTCTGCAAAGACCCGGACCTCAACGTCGAACTATTCTCCTCGGTGCTGTACCGCAACAAAGGCGCGTACCTCGTAGGGCGCATCTACACCCGCGACGAACAGTGGCCGCTGGTGATCCCGCTGCTGCATCGGGAAGGGCGCGGCATCCAGATCGACGCGCTGATCACCGACGAAGCCGACGTGTCGATCATCTTCTCGTTCACCCGCTCCTATTTCATGGTGGACGTGCCGGTGCCGGCGGAGTTTATCGGCTTCCTCAAGCGCATCCTGCCGGGCAAGCACATCGCCGAGTTGTACACCTCCATCGGCTTCTACAAACACGGAAAATCCGAATTCTATCGGGCGCTGATCAACCACCTCGCCACCACCGACGACCAGTTCATCATGGCCCCGGGCGTGCGCGGCATGGTCATGAGTGTGTTTACCCTGCCGGGCTTCAACACTGTGTTCAAGATCATCAAGGACCGCTTTTCACCGTCGAAAAACGTCAACCGCGCCACGGTGATCGAGAAGTACCGGCTGGTGAAAAGTGTCGACCGAGTCGGGCGCATGGCTGACACCCAGGAGTTCGCCGACTTCCGTTTTCCGTTGAGCAAGTTCGAGCCCGAATGCCTGGCCGAATTGCTTGAAGTCGCCGCCGGCACCGTCGAAGTGGAAGGCGATACGGTACTGATCCGCCACTGCTGGACCGAGCGGCGCATGACCCCGCTCAACCTCTATCTGGAGAACGCCAACGAAGCCCAGGTGCGTGAAGCGCTTGAAGACTACGGCCTGGCGATCAAGCAACTGGCGGCGGCGAATATTTTTCCCGGCGATATGTTGCTGAAGAATTTTGGCGTCACCCGTCACGGCCGCGTGGTGTTCTACGACTATGACGAAATCTGTTTCCTGACCGAAGCCAACTTTCGCCATATCCCGGCGCCGCGTACCCCGGAAGATGAAATGGCCTCCGAGCCCTGGTATTCCATCGGCCCGCTGGATGTGTTCCCGGAGGAATTCCCGCCGTTCCTGTTTGCCGATGCCGGCCAGCGCCGGCTGTTCGACGAACTGCACGGCGAGTTGTACAACGCCGACTACTGGAAAGGCCTCCAAGACGCGATTCGCGCCGGCAAGGTGATTGACGTGTTTCCCTACCGTCGCAAGGGCCTGGACAACGAATGAGGGGAGCGCGGGGCGGCGCTTTTCTGCGACAATCCGCCCCCTGCCTACATAGACGACCTTTGCGTACCTGATGACTGACCAAGCGCCCGCTATCGACCAACTGCTGAAAAACCTCGATCACGCCATGCTCGCCGACCGCCACCGCTTGCGGCGGCAACTGCTTGAGCTGCGCAAGAAACCCGATGAGGAAAAACTTGCGCAGTGGGTGACGCGGATGCAGGCCTCCTGCGCCCAGGTGACGGCGCGGCGTGCCAGTTTGCCGGTGATTCGCTATGACGACAGCCTGCCGATCGCCGCCAAGCGCGACGAAATCAAGGAAGCGCTGCTCAAGCATCAGGTGCTGATCATTGCCGGTGAGACCGGCTCGGGTAAAACCACCCAGTTGCCGAAAATCTGCCTGGAAATCGGCCGCGGCCAATACGGCCTGATCGGCCATACCCAGCCGCGGCGGATTGCGGCGCGCAGCGTGGCCAGCCGGGTTGCGGAAGAGTTGGCGACGCCGCTGGGCTCCCTGGTGGGTTACCAGGTGCGGTTTGAAGATCAGAGTGATTCCAACACCCTGATCAAGCTGATGACCGACGGCATCCTGCTGGCCGAAACCCAGAACGACCGCTACCTCGAACGCTACGACACGATCATCGTCGACGAAGCCCACGAGCGCAGCCTGAACATCGACTTCCTGCTGGGCTACCTGAAAACCCTGTTGCCGCGTCGCCCGGACCTCAAAGTCATCATTACGTCGGCAACCATCGACCTGGAGCGCTTTTCCAAGCACTTCGACGATGCGCCGATTGTCGAGGTGTCGGGCCGCACCTTCCCGGTGGAAACCTGGTACCGCCCGCTGACCCTGGAGCAGGACGAGGAGGGCAACCGCGTCGAGGACGACCTGACCGTCGACCAGGCGATTCTCGCCACCCTTGATGAGATCGCCGCCTTTGAACGCAGCGAACGCAAGAGCCCCGGCGATGTGCTGGTGTTCCTGCCCGGCGAGCGCGAGATTCGCGACGCCGCCGATATGCTGCGCAAGGCCCAGCTCAAGCACACCGAAATTCTGCCGCTGTATGCGCGCCTGTCACCGGCCGAGCAACAGCGGATTTTCCAGTCCCACCCGGGCCGGCGTGTGGTGCTGGCGACCAACGTCGCGGAAACCTCGCTGACCGTGCCTGGCATTCGGTATGTGATCGACAGCGGCACTGCGCGCATCAGCCGCTACAGCTACCGGGCCAAGGTCCAGCGCTTGCCGATCGAGGCGATTTCCCAGGCCAGCGCCAACCAGCGCAAAGGCCGCTGCGGGCGGGTGGAACCAGGCATTTGCGTGCGCTTGTTCAGCGAAGAAGATTTTATCGGGCGTCCGGAATTTACCGACCCGGAAATCCTGCGCACCAACCTCGCGGCCGTGATCCTGCAGATGCTGCACCTGCGCCTGGGCGAGATCACCGATTTCCCGTTTATCGAGCCGCCGGATGGCAAGGCAATCAGCGACGGTTTCAACCTGCTGCAAGAGTTGTCGGCCGTCGACCGTAACAGCCAGCTCACCCCGATGGGCCGTCAGTTGGCGCGTTTGCCGGTGGACCCGCGCATGGGCCGCATGTTGCTGGAAGCCGCCAAGCTCGGCAGCTTGCAGGAAGTGCTGATCGTCGCCAGCGCCATGTCGATCCAGGACCCGCGCGAGCGTCCGCCGGAACGCCAGCAAGCCGCCGACCAGGCTCACGCACAGTGGAAGGACCCGGATTCGGACTTCGCCGGGTTGGTGAATCTGTGGCGTGGTTTTGAAGAACAGCGCCAGGAATTGACCGCCAGCCCGCTGCGTAACTGGTGCCGCAAGAACTTCCTGAATTACCTGCGCCTGCGGGAGTGGCGTGATTCCCACCGCCAGTTGAGCCTGATTTGCCGCGACATGCAGTTGACGGTCAACAAGGAGCCGGCGGATTTCCCGAAACTGCACAAGGCGGTGCTGTCCGGCCTGCTGAGTCAGATCGGCCAGAAGACTGAAGACGGCGATTACCTCGGCGCGCGTCAGCGGCGTTTTTGGATTCACCCTTCCTCGGGCATCGGCAAGAAGCGCCCGCAGTGGCTGATGACCGCCGAGCTGGTGGAAACCACCAAGCTGTATGCACGGATGGTGGCCAAGATCGACGCCGACTGGATCGAGCCATTGGCTGGGCACCTGATCAAGAAAAACCACTTCGAACCCCATTGGGAGAAGAAGCGCGGCCAAGTGGTGGCGTTTGAGCAGATCACGTTGTTCGGGTTGATCATCGTCGGGCGCCGGCCAGTGCATTACGGGCCGATTGATCCGGTGACGTCCCGCGAGCTGTTTATCCGTGAAGGCCTGGTGCGCGGCGAGATTCAGTCCCGGGCCCGCTGCCTGACGGCCAACCAGCAACTGCTGGAACAGCTCGACGAGCTGGAAGCCAAGGCCCGCCGGCGCGATATCCTGGCGGACGAGGAAACGCTGTACGCCTTCTACGATGCGCGCCTGCCCGCCGAGATCCACCAGACTGCGACCTTCGACAGTTGGTACAAGGTCAACAGCCAGAAAGACCCGCAGCTGTTGATCATGCGCGAAGAAGACGTACTGGCCCGCGAGGCCAGTGAAGTCACCGCCGCCCATTACCCGGACACGTTGCACCTGGGCGACCTGGCCCTGGCCTTGAGTTATCACTTCGAGCCCAACCATCCCCGGGACGGCGTGACCTTGCGCGTGCCGGCGCCGCTGTTGCCGGCCTTGCCGCCCGAGCGCCTGGAATGGCTGGTGCCGGGTGTGATCGAGGCCAAGTGCATTGCCCTGGTGCGCAACTTGCCCAAGGCCCTGCGCAAGAACTTCGTGCCGGTGCCGGACTTCGTCAAGGCGGCCCTGCAACGCATCGAATTTGGCCAAGGCTCGTTGCCCCAGGCGCTGGGGCGCGAATTGTTGCGCATGACCGGGGCACGGGTCAGCGATGAAGCCTGGGCCGAGGCCGCGCAACAGGTGGAAAACCACCTGAAGATGAACCTTGAAGTGGTCGACGGCCAAGGCAAGTTCCTCGGTGAAGGCCGCGACCTGGCCGAGCTGACCGCACGTTTCGCCGAAGCCAGCCAAGCCGCGTTGGCCGTACCGCAGACCGCGAAAAGCCAACAGCCGGTAGAGGCCAAGGTCTTTGCGGCGGTGGCCGAGAAAACCCAGCAAAACATCGCGGGGCTGTCGATGACGGTGTATCCGGCATTGGTGGAAGAAAACGGTACGGTCAAGGAAGGGCGTTTCTCCACTGCCGCCGAGGCAGAGTTCCAGCACCGTCGGGCCTTGCAACGCTTGCTGCTGCAGCAACTGGCCGAGCCGGCAAAATTCCTGCGGGGCAAGTTGCCCGGCCTGACCGAGTTGGGCCTGATGTACCGCGAGCTGGGGCGTATCGAAGCCTTGGTGGAAGACATTCTGTTGGCCAGCCTCGACAGCTGCGTGCTGGAAGGCGAAGCCAGCCTGCCGCGTGACGGTGCCGGCCTGGCTGCCTTGGCCGAGCGCAAGCGTGGCAGTTGGACCGAACATGCCGAGCGCCAGGCGCGCTTGACCCTCGAAATCCTGAAACTGTGGCATGGCCTGCAAAAACGCTTCAAAGGCAAGATTGACCTGGCCCAGGCCGTGGCTCTCAATGACATCAAGCAGCAATTGAGCAACCTGGTGTATCCCGGTTTCGTTCGGGAAACCCCGGCGCAATGGTTCAAGGAGCTGCCGCGTTTCCTCAAGGCCATCGAGTTGCGCCTGGAGAAGCTGCCGAGCCAGGTGCAGAAGGATCGGGTCTGGAGCACCGAGCTGGGTGGCCTGTGGAGTCAGTATCAGAACCGCTTGAACAAGCACGCCCAGGAAGGCAAGCGCGACCCTCAGCTGGAACTGTATCGCTGGTGGCTGGAGGAATACCGGGTGTCGCTGTTTGCGCAGCAGTTGGGCACCAAGGTGCCGATTTCCGACAAGCGTCTGGGCAAGCAATGGAGCCTGGTCGAAGCGTGACCGACGTGCGTCAAGCAACTGTGGCGAGCGAGCTTGCTCGCGCTGGGCTGCGAAGCAGCCCCATAAGGTCTCTCTGAAACACCCGGGTAACTTTATTGGGGCCGCTTCGCGACCCAGCGCGAGCAAGCCACAGGGAAGGTGTTTGTGCGGGATAGGCGCCAAGTTTCCGATGTTGTGGCAAACTTCGCGGTTATAAATGCCGGGATCGTCGAATTGGGCTGGTGCAGCCATGGCGCGATGGAATAAAGCGTTTCCAGTTTGAAGGCCGCTGGGCGGCATAAAACTACTTACGGTTTGGTACGACGGTACCAATACCCTTCTGCCTGAACAGATTTAGAGGAACGACCGTGCATAACGTCGTCATCAGCGGCACAGGCCTGTACACCCCGGCCAACAGCATTTCCAACGAAGAGCTGGTGCAGTCTTTCAATGCTTACGTGCAACAGTTCAACCTGGATAACGCCGCCGCCATCGAACGCGGCGACGTCGAGCCACTGACCGAATCCAGCGCCGCCTTCATCGAAAAGGCCTCGGGCATCAAGAGCCGCTTTGTCATGGACAAGGCCGGCATTCTCGACCCGCAGCGCATGGCGCCACGCCTGCCGGAGCGCTCCAACGACGAGTGGTCGATCCTCTGCCAGATGGCCGTGGGGGCTGCCGAACAGGCCTTGCAGCGCGCCGGCAAGACCGCCGCCGACATCGACGGTGTGATCGTCGCCTGTTCCAACCTGCAGCGGGCGTACCCGGCGATTGCCATTGAAGTCCAGGAAGCGCTGGGCATCCAGGGTTTCGGCTTCGACATGAACGTGGCGTGTTCCTCGGCGACCTTCGGCATCCAGAACGCCGCCAACAGCATCCAGCTGGGCCAGGCCCGGGCGATCCTGATGGTCAACCCGGAGATCTGCACCGGCCACCTGAACTTCCGTGACCGCGACAGCCATTTCATCTTTGGCGATGCCGCCACCGCCGTGATCCTCGAGCGGGCCGACCTGGCCACTTCCGAGCATCAGTTCGACGTGGTGAGCACCAAGCTGCTGACCAAGTTCTCCAACAACATCCGCAACAACTTCGGTTTCCTCAACCGCGCGGCGGAAGAGGGCATCGGTGCCCCCGACAAACTGTTCGTGCAAGAAGGCCGCAAAGTCTTCCGTGATGTCTGCCCGATGGTCGCCGAGTTGATCGGCACGCACCTCTCGGAAAACCAGCTGAATGTCGGCGATGTGAAGCGCTTCTGGCTGCACCAGGCCAACCTCAGCATGAACCACCTGATCGTCAAGAAACTGCTGGGCCGTGAGGCTTCAGTGGAAGAAGCGCCGGTGATCCTCGATACTTACGCCAACACCAGCTCCGCGGGTTCGGTGATTGCGTTTCACACCTACCAGGACGACTTGCCCAAGGGCGCTGTGGCCGTGCTCAGCTCGTTTGGCGCCGGGTATTCGATTGGTAGCGTGATTCTGCGCAGACGCTGATCATGTTTTGAAATCGAGGTCTTGAATGGCAGCAGCGGACGACGCGCACCTGCTCGAACGATTGCTCAAGGGTGAGCAGCGGGCCTACAAGGAGTTGGTCACCACCTACCAGAGCGCGATGCGTGCCGTGGCCTATGCCATCGTTGGCCAGCGCCATGCCGATGAGGTGGTCCAGGACGCCTGGCTGTCGGTGGTGCGCAACCTGGCGAAGTTCGAGGGGCGCTCCAGCCTCAAGACCTGGCTGCTGACCATCACGGCCAACTCGGCAAAAGGCCGTTACAAGCAGAACCGCCGGGAAGTGCTGCTCGATGACCTGCCGTCACCCCACGGCACCATCGGCGATGATCGCTTTGTGCCCGACGATGGCCACTGGGCCGTCGCGCCGTTTGCCTGGCATCAGGACACTCCCGAAGCGCTGCTTACCGAAGACGAACTGCGTAATTGCCTGGAGCACACGCTGGCCAGTCTTTCCGAACTGCAAAGCAGCGTACTGCTGCTGCGCGAACGTCAGGGGCTGGAGTTGGAGGAGATTTGTAATCTTCTGACACTATCGCTCTCCAATGTTCGTGTGCTGCTGCATCGAGCACGGCTTAAAGTCTTCGCCACGGTGGAGCATTTTGAGGAAACCGGCGAATGTTGACCTGTAAAGAACAAGTGGCGCGTTCCAGTGACTATCTCGATGGGCAACTGACCTTTCGCGAGCGTCTGCTGGTGCGTCATCACCTGATGTTCTGCGCTAACTGTCGGCGCTTTATCCGGCAGATGCGCTTGATGCAGGCAACGCTGAAAATCCTGCCCGAGCCGCCCATCGCCGATGTTGATGCGTTGGCCGAGCGTTTGGCCGCCGAGCGTTCCCGCGACCCGTAATACCCGTCACTTTTCACACAAAAACCAAGCCCGCATCGATAAATGATGCGGGCTTTTTTTTGCTCAAAAAATAATCAACATGAAAAATTATTCATTTTTCCTGGGCGTTTTTACATTTTGCAACATCTGGCATTTTCACCAGTTTTATGGGCTGGAACCTTGATTTACGTGGGCTTCGGCTTATTTCGAATAGCTATTAAAAAGTTCCCGAGTAACAAAATCTTTATGTTCCAGCAACCCGGCTGAAATATCCCCTCGCCAAGATCGCCCCCCAACACCAGCGGCTCTAAACCGCGTGTTTTACCAATGCACAAGACCATCAATTAGGGGAATTCTTCGATGATCCGTAAGCACTTCGCCGGTTTCGCGGCCAGCGCCTTGGCCCTGGCTGTCACCGCCCAGGCTTTCGCCGGTACTGTCACAACTGACGGCGCCGATATCGTTGTCAAAACCAAGGGCGGCCTTGAGGTTGCAACCACCGACCAGAATTTCAGCTTCAAGCTGGGTGGTCGTTTGCAGGCCGATTACGGCACGTTTGATGGCTTTTACACCAAGAACGGCAACTCGGCTGACGCCACGTACTTCCGACGCGCCTACCTCGAATTGGGCGGCACGGTGTACAAGGACTGGAAATACCAGATCAACTACGACTTTTCCCACAACTCCGGCAATGCCGATGATGGCTACTTCGACGAAGCGTCCTTCTCGTACGTAGGCTTCAAGCCAGTGGTGATCCGCGCTGGTCGTTTCGACCAGGACTTCGGCCTGGAAAAAGCCACCAGTTCCAAATGGGTGACCGCCATCGAGCGTAACCTCGGTTATGAAGTCGCCGACTGGATCAACTCCCACGAAAACGGCATGGGCCTGCAGGTCAGCGCCGTGGTGGCTGACATGGCCTACCTGTCCTCCAGCGTTTCTTCCAAGGACATCAACGACAAGAACGGCAAAGGCGTGAAGCAGTTCAACGGCCGTGCCGTGTTTGCGCCGATGCACGACAGCGGCAACGTCTTGCACCTGGGTGTGGACGTGGCGGTGCGTGACCTGAAGGACACTTCGTTCGACTCGCGAATCCGTCCTCGCCTGGACGCTCGTGGCGTTGCCACCAACGGCGGCAACGATGCCGGGGCCAACGGCAACCGTGCGACCTTCGGCGGCGGTGTAGGGCTGGACTCCGGCAACCTGACCGCGAACGACGCCTACGACACCGACACGGTTTTCGGCGGTGAATTTGCCTTCGCTCGCGGCCCGCTGTCTCTGCAGGCCGAATACCTGAACCGCAAGATGAAGGCCGACAGCAGCGCTTATCAGGACGTGAAGGCCACGGGTTTCTACGGCCAGGTGGCCTACACGCTGACCGGCGAGTCCCGGGTCTACAAACTCGACGGCGCCAAGTTCGACACCATCAAGCCGCAGAACAAGCAGTTCGGCGCGTGGGAAGTGTTCTATCGCTACGACAACATCAGCGTTGACGACAAAAACGTGGTGCGTAACAGCGCGACCCGTGAAGTGGGTGACGCCAAGGCAAGCCTGAACACCATCGGTGTCAACTGGTACGCCAACGAAGCGGTGAGGGTCTCTGCCAACTACCTCAAGGTCAGCACTGACAAGATCCAGAACGCCAATGGCGACGACAGCGGCGACGCCATCGTGGCCCGCGTGCAGTACGTGTTCTAAGCAACCTGCAGCACCGCTCCAAAGCGCTTTTTCTTCATCCGTCAAAGCGCTCCTCATTTGGTTTGCCCCGCCGTTTGGCGGGGCTTTTTTTTGCGCCGAGTCCTGCATGCGCGAGCTTGCTCGCGAAGAACCAGAGATCACCGCGTTCTGTCAGAATGGTCGCGTTATCGTTAACGACCATCGCGAGCAAGCTCGCTCCTACACAAAGCCGTGACCGTCGGGGAATGGGATGCCGTTACAACGTTTGAATAACCTGTCCGAGATTGCGCCCGATGAATGGAATGGGTTGGTCCCCGCTGACCAGCCGTTTCTGCGCCATGCGTTCCTCAGTGCCCTGGAAGACAGCGCCAGCATCGGCCCGCACTCTGGCTGGCAGCCGGAGCATTTGCTGCACTATGAAGGTGGCCGGCTGATCGCCGCGTTGCCCAGCTATCGCAAATGGCATTCCTATGGCGAATACGTGTTCGACCACGGCTGGGCTGACGCCTGCGAGCGTGCCGGCATTGATTACTATCCGAAACTGTTGACGGCCGTGCCCTTCAGCCCGGTCAGCGGCCCGCGTCTATTGGCTGCCAGCGCCGAGGACGGTTTCGAACTGCTTAAAAGCCTGCCCGGCTACCTGGAAATCGAAGGCCTTTCCAGCGCCCATATCAACTTTACCGACGCCCTGGCCGACACCGCCCTGGCCCAACAGCCGGGGTGGCTCCAACGTCTGGGCTGCCAGTTTCATTGGCAAAACCGGGGTTACCGTGACTTTCAGGATTTCCTCGACGCCCTGAGTTCGCGCAAGCGAAAACAGATGCGCAAAGAGCGTGAGCAAGTGGCGGGGCAGGGCATCGAGTTCGAGTGGCTGCAAGGCCATGAATTGAGTGAGGCGCAGTGGGATTTTGTCTACGCCTGTTACGCCAATACCTACGCCATACGCCGACAATCGCCGTACCTGACCCGGAATTTTTTCAGCCTGCTGGCCGAGCGCATGCCCGAGGCGATTCGCGTAGTGCTGGCCAAGCAAGGTTCACGGCCGGTGGCCATGGCCTTCAGCCTGATCGGCGGCGACAGCTTTTATGGGCGTTACTGGGGCTGCCTGGCCGAGTTCGACCGGCTGCATTTCGAGACTTGCTTCTATCAAGGCATGGATTACGCGATTGCCCATGGCCTGCAGCGCTTTGACGCGGGCGCCCAGGGCGAGCACAAGCTGATTCGCGGGTTTGAGCCGGTGATCACGCATTCCTGGCATTACCTGCGACACCCGGGATTGAAGACCGCCGTGGCGGATTTCCTGGAGCGCGAAAGCGTGGGGATCCTGGCATATGCCGAGGAGGCGAGAGCAGCCCTGCCTTATCGGCAGGGCTGAACCACTGATCGGTTGACAGGTGCCGAGGGCGGGAGCACTTCGCTATAGTGTATGTACAAAAGTAAATACAGGATGCACCATGCGTTTTGAGTGGGATGAATCCAAAAACCAAGTAAACATCCGCAAGCACGGCATAGACTTCAACGACGTATCGGATATTTTTCAACATCCAATATTGTCACAACGTGATACTCGAACGGATTATGACGAAGAACGCTGGGTCAGCATTGGCTGGATAAAATTACTGGTAGGTGTAGTTGTATACACCGAGAGGCGGGGTGACGTAATTCGCATTATTTCCGCCCGAAAAGCAACCAAACAGGAGGCCAAATACTATGTCGAAAGCATCGAAAACTGACTGGGAGCGCCTGGCTAAGATGGACGATCGGGAGATTGATACCAGCGACATCCCCGAGTTGGGAGAAGACTTCTTCCGTCGTGCCGAATTGCGTGTGCCGGTCAAGCAGGCAGTTACTATCCGTCTGGATGCTGACGTTCTTGAGTGGTTCAAGGGGCAAGGGACTGGCTATCAGACGCGCATCAATCAGTTGCTGCGCCAGTATATGCAGGCACATCAAGGCTGATAGAGCACTGGCGAGGGCAGCCCTGCCTTACCGGCAGGGCTGAACCCGTTTGGCTCAGGCGGTTTTTTCCGTGCCGAGCCATCGATAGGTAATACCGCCGATCACTGCACCGAGGATCGGCGCCAGCCAGAACATCCACAACTGCTGGAGCGCCCAGCCGCCGACAATCAGCGCCGGGCCGGTACTGCGGGCCGGGTTGACCGAGGTGTTGGTGACCGGGATCGAGATCAGGTGGATCAGTGTCAACGCGAGGCCGATGGCGATCGGCGCGAAACCCGCCGGCACACGGCGGTCGGTGGCGCCGAGGATGATCAGCACGAACATGGCCGTCATCACCAGCTCGCACACAAACCCCGCTGCCATCGAATAACCACCGGGTGAGTGCTCGCCGTAGCCGTTGCTGGCCAGGCCCGAGGCCAGTTCGAACCCTGGCTTGCCGCTGGCTATGAAGTACAACAACGCAGCGGCGACGATGCCGCCGATGACCTGGGAGATGATGTACGCCGGTAACTCCCTGGCCGGAAACCTTCCGCCCACTACCAGCCCCACGGACACCGCAGGGTTCAGGTGGCAACCGCTGATGTGCCCGATGGCGAATGCCATGGTCAGCACCGTGAGCCCGAACGCCAGGGCCACACCCAGTACCCCGATCCCGACGGGCGACGATGCGGCCAGTACCGCACTGCCGCAGCCACCCAACACCAGCCAAAACGTACCCAGTCCTTCCGTAACGGAACGCTTGAACAGTGACATGAACACATCCTTAGTAGATTGCTCTATCTGATTAACGGGTCTTTGACGCTTCCCTGCTGCCTTAAATCAGGGCCCTCCTGGGGCCTGATTGGAGTACAGCAGGATTGTGTCGCAAGACCAGCGGGATAGAGAAAACTGTCAGAATTGTTCGGAATTGAGGTCGCAGTTAACCAACGGAATCAGTCTATTCCGACGAACCCGCCGGTCTGGTGTTGCCACAGTCGTGCATACAAACCGCCGTGTGCGAGCAATTCGGCATGGCTGCCGCTTTCGGCAATCTGGCCTTTTTCCAGCACCACCAGCCTGTCCATTCTGGCAATGGTGGAAAGCCGGTGGGCGATGGCGATTACCGTCTTGCCCTGCATCAGGGTTTCCAGGCTTTCCTGGATTGCGGCTTCCACTTCCGAATCCAGTGCCGAGGTGGCTTCGTCCATGATCAGGATCGGCGCGTCCTTGAGCAGTACCCGGGCGATGGCGATGCGCTGACGTTGCCCGCCGGAGAGTTTGACCCCGCGTTCACCGACGTGGGCGTCCAGGCCAGTACGGCCCTCAGCGTCCGACAGCAACGGGATGAACTCATCGGCGCGGGCCTTGTGCACGGCGGCCCAAAGCTCTTCGTTGGTGGCGTCCGGCTTGCCATACAGCAGGTTGTCGCGGATCGAGCGGTGCAGCAGCGAGGTGTCCTGGGTGATCATGCCGATCTGTTCGCGCAGGGTTTCCTGGGCGACTTCGGCGATGTTCTGGCCGTCGATCAGGATGCGTCCGCCTTGCAGGTCGTACAGGCGCAACAGCAGGTTGACCAGGGTGGATTTACCCGCGCCGGACGGACCGATCAGGCCGATTTTTTCACCCGGTTTAATGTCCAGGTTCAGGCCGCTGATGATTCCGCTCTTCTTGCCGTAGTGGAAATCCACTTGATCGAACCGCACCTCGCCATGGGGCACTTCCAGGCGCGGGGCATTCTCGCGGTCGGTCACTGCCAGCGGTTGGGCGATGGTTTTCAGGCCGTCCTGGACCATGCCGATGTTTTCGAAAATGCCGTTGACCACCCACATGATCCAGCCGGACATGTTGACGATACGAATCACCAGGCCGGTGGCCAGGGCAATGGCGCCCACTGAAATCAGGGATTGGGTCCACAGCCACAGGGCCAGCCCGGTGGTGAAGACAATCAGCAGGCCGTTCATGGTGGTGATCACGATGTCCATGCTGGTCACGACACGGCTGGCCAGCTGGGTTTTCTCGGTCTGCTCGACGATGGCTTCCTTGGCGTAGTTCTGCTCGTAATTCGTATGAGCGAACAGCTTCAAGGTGGTGATGTTGGTGTAGCCGTCGACAATCCGTCCCATCAATTTGGAACGTGCCTCGGAGGAAATCACCGAGCGTTCCTTGACCCGTGGCACGAAGTACCGCAGGGCCAGGCTGTAGGCGATGATCCAGGTGATCAGCGGGATCATCAGGCGCCAGTCCGCTTCGGCGAACAGCACCAGGGCGCTGATGGCGTAGATCGCCACGTGCCAGATCGCGTCCACGGCGGCCACCGCCGAGTCGCGCAGGGAGTTGCCAGTTTGCATGATGCGCTGGGCAATGCGCCCGGCGAAGTCGTTCTGGAAGAAGTTAAGGCTCTGCTTGAGCACATAGCTGTGGTTCTGCCAGCGAATCAGGCTGGTCATGCCGGGACTGATGGTCTGGTGCACCAGCAGGTCATGCAGGGCGCCGAAGATCGGGCGCAGCAGCAGGGCGACCACGGCCATCCAGATCAGCTCGGTGGCGTGGATCTGGAAGAAGTTGGCGGGCGGCGTGCCCTGAGCCAGGTCGATGATGCGGCTCAGGTAGCTGAACAGTGCCACTTCGATCAGCGCGCCGATCAGGCCCACCACCAGCAAGGCGGCAAAGCACGGCCATACCTGGCGCAGGTAATAGATGTAGAAGGGCAGGACTTTATCGGGAGGGGCCGCGCTGGGAGCGTCGCGGAAGATGTCGATCAGTTGTTCAAAACGACGATAGAGCATTAGGTATGACGCCCGCGCGGCGGGCTCTCCTGTTCAAATGCGCGCGGTGCCTCGGGGGCACCGCGCGAAACTCCCTGTAGCCTTCAGTCGATGCGCTTGGCCGACTTGATCAGGACAGGATCGATTGGCACGTTCTGCATGCCCTGTTTGGTGGTGGTTTGCGAGTTGACGATGATGTCGACCACGTCCATGCCCTTGACCACTTTGGCAAATACCGCGTAACCCGCATCACGGCCCGGGTCGAGGAAGGCATTGTCTGCAACGTTGATGAAGAATTGGCTGGTGGCGGAGTTCGGGTCGTTGGTACGCGCCATCGACAGGGTGCCGCGCACGTTATGCAGGCCGTTGCTGGCTTCGTTCTTGATCGGTGCTTCGGTCGGCTTTTGCGACATTTGCGACGTGAACCCACCGCCCTGCACCATGAAGCCCGGGATTACCCGGTGAAAAATGGTGTTGGTGTAGAAGCCTTTGTCGACATAGGCCAGGAAGTTCTTGGTACTGATCGGGGCCTTGACCGGGTCCAGTTCGATCTCGATGTCGCCATTGGTGGTGGTGATCAATACGTGAGGTGCCTTGGCGGGTTCAGCCGCCATCAGGTTGGCAGCGAACAGTACGGAACCGGCAAAGAAGGCGATTTTTTTCAGCATGGGTCAGTGATCCTGGGTTGTGGTTTCGACTGTCTTGAGAAAATCGAGCAGGGTGTTGTTGAAGTGTTCGGGTTGGTCCAGCGGCGTGGCATGGCGGGAATCCTCGATCACCACCAGCCGCGCATCGGGCAGCAGTTTTACATAGATTTCTTTCTGCGCCACGGGGGTGTAGTCGTGGTCGGCGCTGATGACCAAGGTTGGACAGGAGATTTTCGAAAGTTGTTCCTGTACGCCCCAGCCAACAATCGCATCGAAGCTGGCGAGGTAAGCACGTTTGTCGTTTTTTGCCCAGCGTTCAGCCATCTTGCGCCGCAGTTCGGCTTGTTCGGGCTTGGGAAACAGCATAGTGCCCAAGGCTTTGCCGATGGTGCTCAGGCTGAGAACGCGGGCCAGGCTCCAACGTTTTGCCCACTGCCAGTAATCGCCGGCAGTGCGAACCTTGACCTGAGGCGCACTGTTGACGATGCACAGGCTCTTGAGCATTTGTGGCTCATCCACCGCCAGTTGAAAGGCGATCATGCCGCCCATGGACAAGCCGACCACGTGGGCCGGGGGCAGCTGCAGGTGTTCGATCAAGGCCACCAGGTCGGCGGTGAAACCCGCGATACTGTAGCGCTCCCGGGGTTTGTCGGAGCGTCCATGACCGCGCACATCCACCACGATCAACCAGTAGTGTTGTGACAGTACCGGCACTTGCAGCTCCCAATCCAGGCAACTGGAGCCCAGGCCGTGGATCAGGATCAGCGGTGAGCCATGGCCATATTCCTCGTAATGCAGGGTGCAACCTTCATGTTCGAAATAGGCCATGGGAACTCCTTTTCAGGCTTGCTGGGGTGCGGCGAACGGCGCGTCCAGCGGGGCGGTGTCGAAGGTGCGCAGCAACTCGACGAGAATCTGCGTGGCCGGGCCCAGGGGTTTGTCCTTGTTCGAGTAAAGATAGAAGGTCGGGTTGCGGCTGCCACCTCGTTCCAGGGGCAGTAGCTTGAGCAGGCCTTCCTTGAGTTCGCGTTCGATCAGGTGCCGGGGTAACCAGGCGAAACCCAGGCCGCTGCTGACAAAGGTGGCGGCGGTGGGCAGGCTGCCGACGGTCCAGCGCTGTTCGGCACCGAGCCAGCCGACGTCCCGCGGCTGCTGGCGGCCGGAGTCGCGGATCACCACCTGCATGTGGCTTTCCAGGTCCTGGAAGCTCAGTTCGCGGTGCAGTTGGTGCAGCGGATGTTCGGGGTGGGCCACGGCGACAAATTCGACGTCGCTCATTTCCGTCCCCAGGTAACCCGGAATGATGAACCCGCTGATCGCGAGGTCGGCCATGCCGTCCATCAACAGCTCTTCGACACCGGACAACACCTCTTCACGCAGGCGTACCCGACAGCCACGGCTTTGCGGCATAAAGGCGGTGAGGGCGCGCACCAGACGGGCGTTGGGGTAGGCCGCGTCGACCACCAGCCGCACTTCGGCCTCCCAGCCTTGTTCCATATGGTGGGCCAGGTCTTCAAGCTGGCTGGCGTTTTTCACCAGTTGCCGGGAGCGGCGCAGCAGCACTTCACCCGCTTCGGTGAGCACCGCCTTGCGCCCGTCGATGCGCAGCAGCGGCACGCCGAGTTGGTCCTGCATACGGGCCACGGTGTAGCTCACCGAGGATTGCGAGCGGTGCAGCGCTTCGGCCGCCTGGGCGAAGCCGCCATGGTCGACCACGGCTTGCAGGGTGCGCCATTGATCAAGGGTAACGCGGGGCGCTTTCAAGATGAGCTCCTCTTGTCCTAAGCTGGCGGTCCTTATTGGAGACTGCCGAATGAGAAAATTCTGTTGTGTGCTGCTGACGCTGCTGCCGTTGAGTGCGTTTGCATTCAGTACCGATGTGACGAAAGACATTCAGGGCGTGAAGATCGATTACAGCGCGTCGGACGTCGACAGCACTATCAGTTCGATCCAACTCACCAACTACGGCCCCAATGACGCGGAGTGCAAGGTACGCTTTACCAACGGCCCGGAAGCCCCGCGTACCCGCAAGGTCACGGTTGCAGCAGGGAAAACCACCAATACCACGGTCAAATTCAACCGTGCCGTTATCAAGATGCGTATCCAGCTCACCTGCGCACCGAAATAAGGCAAAAGCGGAGGATGCCCACAGCAATACTCCGCTTATAAACAAATTTCTAGATGGGTTATAGCAATTTTTTACGCTTTTTAATCGAACGGGCTCTGATTAACCTTCACTCCATCGCCTTACAGCATTCACCGATGGAGCTTACATAATCATGGCCCGTGTTCTGATCATCGAAAGCAGCGCCCGTCAGCAGGACTCAATCTCCCGCCAACTGACCCAACAATTCATCAGCCAATGGAAAATCGCCCACTCGGCTGATCAGATCACCGTGCGTGACCTCGCCATCAACCCGGTGCCGCACTTGGACGCCAATCTGTTGGGCGGCTGGATGAAACCTGCCGAACAGCGCAGCACGCTCGAACAGGCTTCCCTGGATCGCTCCAACGAACTGACCGATGAGCTGCTGGCCGCCGATGTATTGGTGATGGCCGCACCGATGTACAACTTCGCGATTCCCAGCACCCTGAAAGCCTGGCTCGACCATGTGCTGCGTGCCGGTGTGACCTTCAAGTACACCGCCACCGGCCCTCAGGGCCTGCTGACCGACAAGCGCGCCTTTGCGCTGACCGCCCGCGGCGGCATTCATGCCGGCGGTAGCACCGATCACCAGGAACCGTACCTGCGTCAGGTCATGGGCTTTATCGGCATCCACGACGTCACGTTCATTCACGCCGAAGGGGTGAATCTGGGCGGTGACTTCCAGGAAAAAGGCGTGAACCAGGCCAAGGCACTGCTCGCCCAAGTGGCATGAGATGTTAATCGTCAGATAATCGCCCGCTGTTTAGATAGCTCCACGCAACCCTTCAAGTACGCGTATCGAACCTCCCTTTGCACTTTTTGCTCCTGAGTGCTCCCGCCCGACTGACGCTTTTAGCGAGGTCGGGTTTTTTTTGCCTTGAGTTTCGTAAAGCCTGGAAAACCGCTAATGTCGCGCCCATTCAAAATGAGGCGAGCATGGGCTATCTACTTGTTGTAACGCTGATCCAGGCGTTTTCCTTCAGCTTGATCGGCGAATACCTGGCCGGTCACGTCGACAGTTACTTCGCGGTGCTGGTGCGCGTGCTGTTGGCCGGGCTGGTGTTTATCCCGCTGACCCGCTGGCGCTCGGTAGAACCGGCGTTCATGCGCGGCATGCTGTTGATCGGCGCGCTGCAGTTTGGCGTGACTTACGTGTGTCTGTATTTGAGCTTCAGAGTACTGACGGTGCCGGAGGTGTTGCTGTTCACCATCCTGACGCCGCTGCACGTGACCCTGATCGAAGACGCCTTGAACCGCCGCTTCAATCCGTGGGCGCTGGTGGCCGCATTGGTAGCCGTGACGGGAGCGGCGGTGATCCGCTTTGACCAGATCACCCCGAACTTCTTCGTGGGCTTCCTGCTGCTGCAACTGGCCAACTTCACCTATGCCGCCGGGCAGGTGCTTTATAAGCACTTGGTGGCGCGTCATCCAAGTGATCTGCCGCACTACCGGCGCTTTGGTTACTTCTACCTCGGCGCGTTGGCGGTGGCGTTGCCGGCGTTCCTGATGTTCGGAAAGGCCAACTTCCTGCCGGAAGCGCCGTTGCAATGGGGCGTGCTGGTATTCCTGGGCTTGGTCAGCACAGCACTGGGCATGTACTGGTGGAACAAGGGCGCGTGCATGGTCAACGGTGGCACATTGGCGGTGATGAACAACCTGCATGTGCCGGTGGGGTTGTTGCTGAACTTGCTGATCTGGAATCAGCACGAGCCGCTCGGCAGGCTGTTCCTGGGGGGCTCGGTGATCCTGGCGGCGGTGTGGATCAGCCGGTTGGGCCTGCGGTCGTCGGCGCCAATTGCGTCACCAAAAAATCAATGAACGCGCGGGTCTTTTGCGGCACGCGTCGCGCGGACGAGTAAACCGCGTTGATGGTGATTGCCGGCGCCTGCCATTCACAGAGCACCGGCACCAGGCGCCCGGCGTTCAGGGCGTCTTCGACGATAAAGTCCGGCAACAGGGCGATGCCCATCCCGGCTTCTGCCGCCTGGGCCAGGAGGTCGCCGTTGTTGGCGTGCAGAGGGCCGGTAACGTTGACCCGCTGGGTTTCCTGGCCCTTGCTCAGTTGCAGGCTGACGCCGCTTTGCAGATACCCATAATTGAGGCACTGGTGCTGGCGCAGGTCTTGCGGGGTTTGCGGTGTGCCCGCGCGTGCCAGGTAGGCGGGCGCGGCCACCATGACCCGTGGCGCCGGCGCGAGCTGGCGGGCGATCATCGTTGAGTCGGGCATGCTGGCGATGCGGATAGTCACGTCGAAACCACCGCGTACCGGGTCGACCTGTTGGTCGCTGAGCACCAACTGCAGTTCGATATGTGGATGCTGTTCATGGAACAGCGGAATCAATCTTCCCAGGCGATGCAGTCCGAATGACATCGGCGCATTGACCCGCAACACTCCCCGTAACTCCCCGATGCCGTCTCTGGCCCGCTGTTCGGCCTCGTCCAGGGCGGCCAGTACTTCACGCGCCGCTTCAAAATACTCGGCCCCAGCCTCCGTCAAATGCAGGCTGCGGGTGGTGCGCTGAAGCAGTTGCACGCCTATGGCTTCTTCCAGCGCCTGAATCTGTTTGCTGACTTTTGAGCGCGGTACGTCCATGGCCCGCGCGGCAGCCGCAAAGCCGTTCTCGCCGACGGTGACGACAAACGCGCGCATGCATTCAATGCGATCCATGATTGTCCCTTTTTTAGAATCAATGATTCTCGATTTTAGGTAATTGTCTCGATTTTATCCAGCCCGTAAAGTTACTTCCAAGCCGCCAGCAAAGCTTCACAGCGGCGCTGAACGCACCCCTTACCGAATCGAAAACATTAAAAGGAAGTCACCATGTCTATTCGCGAATTGCTCAACCCAACCAACTCCACCCTGATCCTGATCGACCACCAGCCACAGATGGCCTTTGGCGTGCAGTCGATCGATCGCCAGACCCTGAAGAACAACACGGTGGCGCTGGCCAAGGCGGCCAAGATCTTCGATGTGCCGACCATCCTGACCTCGGTTGAGACCAAGAGCTTCAGCGGCTATATCTGGCCGGAGCTGTTGAATGTGTTCCCGGACCAGCAGCCGATTGAGCGCACGTCGATGAACTCCTGGGAAGACAAGGCATTGGTGGCAGCGGTGAAGGCCACCGGGCGCAAGAAGCTGATCATGGCGGCCCTGTGGACCGAGGTTTGCCTGAACTTCCCGGCCTTGGAGGCCCTGGCCGAAGGCTACGAGGTATACATCGTCACCGACGCCTCCGGCGGCACCAGCAAAGAAGCGCATGACATGTCGGTGCAGCGGATGATTCAGGCCGGCGCGGTACCGGTCACCTGGCAGCAAGTGCTGCTGGAATACCAGCGTGACTGGGCTCACAAAGAGACTTACGACGCGGTGATGGGCCTGGTCCTGGAGCACAGCGGCGCTTACGGCATGGGCGTGGATTACGCCTACACCATGGTGCATGGCGCGCCGCAGCGTCAGGTCAAGTAAGGCTGAACGCAAAAAAACGGCACAACGCAGGTTGTGCCGTTTTTTGTTGTTACATCACTGCCTTTTCCGCCGGGGGCAGGTGACTGGCCCCCAGCACCGCCGGCAACATCCCGGCCCGCAAGTCACCGCCACTCGGCTGCTGGTACAGGCTCAAGCCAAACTCCGGCAGTACTGCCAGCAGGTAGTCGAAGATATCGCCCTGGATCCGCTCGTAGTCGGCCCATGCGGTGGTGCGTGTGAAGCAGTAGATCTCCAGCGGGATGCCTTGAGCGGTCGTCTGCATCTGCCGCACCATGCAGGTCATGTTCGGCTGGATTTCCGGGTGGCTTTTCAGATAGGCCAAGGCATACGCGCGGAAGGTGCCGATGTTGGTCATGCGCCGGCGGTTCGCCGACATCGCGGCGACGTTCCCCTGGGCTTCGTTCCAGGCTTTGAGTTCGGCCTTTTTGCGGCTCATGTAGTCGGTCAGCAGGTGTACCTGGGTGAGCTTCAGCTCTTCGTCATCGCGGATGAAACGCACACCGCTGGCGTCGATATACAGGCTTCGCTTGATCCGCCGGCCACCTGAGGCTTGCATGCCACGCCAGTTCTTGAAGGATTCGGACATCAAGCGCCAGGTGGGAATCGAGACGATGGTCTTGTCGAAGTTCTGCACCTTCACAGTGTGCAGGGTGATGTCGACCACGTCACCGTCCGCGCCGACCTGCGGCATTTCGATCCAGTCGCCGACCCGCAGCATGTCGTTGCTGGTCAATTGCACGCTGGCGACGAACGACAGCAGGGTGTCCTTGTAGACCAACAGAATCACCGCCGACATTGCACCCAGACCGGAAAGCAGCAGCAGTGGCGAGCGGTCGATCAACGTGGCGACGATGATGATGGCGCCAAACACGAACAGCACCATTTTCGCCAACTGCACGTAGCCCTTGATCGAGCGGGTGCGGGCGTGTTCGGTGCGGGCGTAGATATCCAGCAGGGCGTTGAGCAGGGCGCTGATCGCCAGCACCATGAACAGAATGGTGAACGCCAGGGCGACATTGCCGATGAACAGGGTGGCGGTCTTGCTCAAGTCCGGCACCAGGTACAGGCCGAACTGGATCACCAGCGACGGCGTCATCTGCGCCAGGCGGTGGAAGACTTTGTTGTGCCGCAGGTCGTTGAGCCAGTGCAGCGCGGGTTGCCGGCCCAGCAACTTGACGGCGTGCAGGATGAGGTAGCGCGCCACTCGTCCGAGCAGCAATGCCACCACCAGCAACACCACCAGCGCCAGGCTGGAGTGCAGCAGCGGATGTTCGTCGAGGGTGCCCCAAAGGTCTTTGACGTTGAGCCAGAGCTGTTTGATATCCATGGGTAAACGCGATTCTTCTGTAGGACGTGACGGGGCGATTAGAGCATTTAAGTCAGTCAAAGTTGTCGTTGTGGACAAATTCCCTGACAAAAAAGCGGCTGATTAACGCAGTTCGCGTAAAGAAACTCGGCCTGAGCGCCCGAAACCGTTACCCTATGCAGCTGTTTTTTGTATTTCTTCGAGGTAGCACCCGTGTTTTCCCAATTCGCCCTGCACGAACGCCTGCTCAAAGCCGTGGCCGAGCTTAAATTTGTCGAGCCAACGCCTGTGCAAGCAGCGGCCATCCCGCTCGCGCTCGAAGGGCGTGACCTGCGGGTGACGGCTCAAACCGGGAGTGGCAAGACCGCCGCCTTCGTCCTGCCGATTCTTAACCGTCTGATCGGCCCGGCGAAAGTCCGCGTCAGCATCAAGACCCTGATCCTGCTGCCAACCCGCGAACTGGCCCAGCAGACCTTGAAGGAAGTGGAGCGCTTCTCGCAGTTCACCTTCATCAAGTCCGGCCTGATCACCGGCGGCGAAGACTTCAAGGTCCAGGCTGCCATGCTGCGCAAGGTGCCGGACATCCTGATCGGCACCCCGGGTCGGATGATCGAACAACTGAACGCCGGCAACCTGGACCTCAAGGAAGTTGAAGTCCTGGTGCTCGACGAAGCCGACCGCATGCTCGACATGGGCTTTGCCGACGACGTGCAGCGCCTGGTGCAAGAGTGTGTGAATCGCCAGCAGACCATGCTGTTCTCGGCCACCACCGGTGGTTCGACCCTGCGCGACATGGTCGCCAAGGTCCTGAACAACCCGGAGCATCTGCAGGTCAACAACGTCAGCGACCTGAACTCGACCACCCGTCAGCAGATCATCACCGCTGACCACAACGTGCACAAAGAGCAGATCCTCAACTGGTTGCTGGCCAACGAGACCTATCAGAAGGCTATCGTGTTCACCAACACCCGGGCCATGGCCGACCGCATCTACGGTCGCCTGGTGGCTCAGGAGTACAAGGCGTTCGTTCTGCACGGTGAGAAAGACCAGAAGGACCGCAAGCTGGCCATCGACCGCCTCAAGCAAGGCGGCGTGAAGATCCTGGTGGCTACCGACGTTGCCGCCCGTGGCCTGGACGTGGATGGCCTGGACATGGTGATCAACTTTGATATGCCCCGCAGCGGCGACGAATACGTACACCGTATCGGCCGTACCGGGCGTGCCGGCAACGATGGCCTGGCGATCTCGCTGATCTGCCATGGCGACTGGAACCTGATGTCGAGCATCGAGCGCTACTTGAAGCAGTCGTTCGAGCGCCGCACCATCAAGGAAGTCAAAGGCACCTACGGCGGGCCGAAGAAGGTCAAGGCGTCGGGCAAGGCTGTTGGCGTGAAGAAGAAAAAGGTCGACGCCAAGGGCGACAAGAAGAAGGCCGGTGCCAAGTCGCCGACCAAACGCAAGATTGCCAACCGTCCGAAGACCGACAACCTCTCGTTGGTCAGCAAGGACGGCATGGCGCCTCTGAAGCGCCGCAAGCCGGAAGCACCGGCTGCCGAGTAAGGCTTGAGCCATAAAAAAACCGGACAATGTCCGGTTTTTTTCGCCTTAGTTTTTGGTTTTGTCGGTCGCTTCTTTCAGTTCCGTGAGGCGCTGGTCGATCAGTTGGCACTTGTCGGGCAGGTCTGCGCTGGCGGTTTCCAGCTTCATGTTCTGCAGTTCTTCGTTGATCTCCTTGGCCTTCTCTGGATTCTGTTGGGTGAGCTCGGTCACCTTCTTGGCCAGTTGCTCACGTTTGGCGGTGGCTTCTTCCGGCGTGCAGGCCCAGGCGGGCAGGGCGGCAAGCAGCGTGGCCGCCACGGTCATATTCAGCAGGGTTTTCATAATTCGGACCTCCATGGCGATGATGTTCGGTTGAGGGCCGCGAGCGCTTAAAAGTTCAGCGAAATTGCGCCTGTCCACTAGGCTGAACGGACGATGGCCCGGCATGTCACACCTTTGAAGGGCCTATTTCGTGTGCCTTCAGGAGGAATCAGGATGACGACTTACGATTGGGATTTGATCGAACGATTGCTGCATGAGGTACAGAACGGTGGCGCCAACTTCGCCCCGCGCAAATATGCCGAGGAGGAAGCCGCTGAAAGGGCTAACGCTGGAGAGCCCATCGGTAACCTTGATAAGTTCAAAAAGACCGCAGCGGATTACGAGGCGTTGTTGTTCAAGCACGGCTTTATTGAGTCGAGGTCAGAGGAAGAGTGCGGCAATGGGGAGAATTTCAAATTGACCCCGCGCGGCTCACAGCTGCTGAGCCTGATCGACAGCAGCATCCCCGGCAATAATCACCCCCGGCAGGTGCTGGACGAACAGGCGGATGCGCTGGATCCGGCGACGTTTGATGAAGTGGCTTCGAAAGCACAGATTGCCTGATGTCTACGGGGTGCCAGCCTTCAGGCATTTAAGGGCCTTGAAGTCGCTGCGCACCTTGTCGATCTTCTGCGTGAGCTTCTGGCGTTGCGGTATGGTGCTTTCCGCCATCAGGTCGACGATCAGGCTGCGGGCTGCGGTTTCGGTCTGGGCGTAGGCCTGGCGATATTCCGGCGTCCACAGGCTTTCGCGGTCTACCAGCAGTTGCTCGATCTTCTGTGGGAAATCGCTGCTGTGGCGATCTTTGACCGCTGCGATAAACAGCGTTTGCCAGTGGGCGCGGTTGCCAATCCATTGTTGGTTCTGCTCACCCAAGGCGATCGACCAGGCGGTGACGCGATTCTGCTGGCTGGCGCTTAACGGCCCGAGCCACGCATCGAGGCGCTTGTTCATGCGCTCGGCGCGCTCTTTGATCTGCTGCTCGAGGGGTGGTTTCAGGTATTCGTCCTGACGCTTGCGCAGGTCCTTGGCGAATGCTTGCTCCATATCCTGTACTTGCTGGTCGTCCAGCCCCTGCAGTAGCTCGACGGCGGACGGCGTGATCGCCCGGGCGCTCTCGGCAATGGCTTGCTTGGCTTCGGCGGTACGGGTTTGCAGGGCGGCGTCGGTCACCTGGTTGGTGTCGACCATCTGTTGCAGGCGATCGAGCCAGTCCAGATAGCCCGGCAACTGGGTGGTGCAATGCCAGGCCAGGTGTTCCTTGAGTGTGTCGTTGAACCAGCTCTTCTGCCCGGCATTCATCTCCAGGTAGTCGCTGAGGGTCCAGGGGATGATCACATCCAGATTGCGATAGGCCAGGCCTACCCGATTGCAGCCGGCAAGCACCAGGCTGAGGGTCAGCAACATCACCAGAAGTTTTAAGCGACGCAGCATGGGCGAGTCCTTGCGCAGACGAGGTTATTGCATCTGAACCCGTCAGGGCAGCGACAGTTCAGCTCATCAATAAAACGCTCGCTCTGCTTTTAAGGTCAATAGCCCGTCGCATTGCGAGTTGTGTCCGGAGTAGGCCGAGCAATCGCCGCCGCTGAGGCTGGAGTCGCTGTAGATCAGGTTCAGGTCGACACCCATCCATGGCCGGGAGAATTGCACCGACCAATCGCTGAAACTGCGGATGGAGCTGCCATCGGCAACCGACACCGGGGTGCCTAACTGGTGGGTGGTGTACTTCATGCTGACGCCGATGCCGAACGGCTTGGTGCCGCCGAGGTCGGCGAACAAGGTGCTGTCCTGGCGATCCGGGTCGTTGCTGAAGGAGGCGCCGAAGCGGTTGCCCAGCACGGTCAGGCCGCCGTAGAACTCCTGGCTGTCGAGGGGGCTCAGCTTGGGATAGCTGTAGTGAATCATCCCCAGCTCATAACCCAGGGTCTGGTCAAAAGGGCGCTTGAAGCCCAGGTAGGAATCGACTTCCAGATTGCTGGTAGGGGAAATCCCCATGCTCGGTGAGAACTGGCCGAGGTACAGGCCGCTGCCGTGGCTCAGGTCCAGGCCGCCGTGGAACGAGTCGCTGCCGGGGGCGGTGGGCTTTACCAGGCCTTGAGCCATGCTTCGGCTAGGTGTTGTGCCCAATTTCAGGTCGAAATCACCCAATTCACGCTGGAAAACCTGCGCTTCGGCGAGGGGGCTGGCCAACAGGGCACCGGCCAGGAAAATGCAGGATTTGAGCATGCTTCACTCCATGAAAAGCGAGGAGCAGTAACGGGAGATATCAGGCAAATGCCCGATCTAGACGTGTGCAAGCATACCGGCGATGGTTCGCAGATGAAGCCCGTTCGTCGATTGGTGTAAAAGGGGGTGGGTCAGAGGGGGTTGCGGGCTCTAGTCCTAGCGCCTTGAAAGGCAAAGCGCTTAGGGACCAGGTGTAATGCGCCAGTATTACTTTTTACCCAGGGTGATCTGCTTGGACGGGCCGAAAGTCTGGCCGCTTACGCCTTTGGCGATCTGCTGGATTTCGCCGCCCTGCTTGAGGAATGCAGCGATTTGGCTGTTGATCGATTCGCTGGTTTCAACGGCGGGAGCTGGCTTTGCTTTGCTGTTGGATGCTTTTACGCGCATGGCGGCCACTAACCTGTAGAAAATTAACTTGGCCATGCATCGTACATGAAATGCTTGACAATTGCTTGGCAAATATCCTCCTGAAATATACGGCGGACTTATGAATTGTCTGCAATGAATGATTGAAATAGTCACCTAACTCGCTGTTTTAAATCGAAACCCAGGAAGCAAACATGCCCGGGGCGCCGGCAGAATTCAGGCTGATCATCTGACGAGCGGGGCGCTGCCCGGCAAACCCATGATTTTTCAGGGCCGTACGCCGCTACACGGGACCGCCGCCGTCAACTCGGGTAGAATGCCGCCCACGCAATGAGGGTATTGGAAATGGCTTTAGTCGGGCGCTACAACAGCTTGCAAGTGGTTAAACACACTAACTTTGGTTTGTACCTGGATGGTGATCAAGAGGGCGAAATCCTCTTGCCCAACCGTTATATCCCCAAAGATATTCCCAGTGAAGATGAAGACTGGCTCAACGTTTTTATTTATCTGGACAGCGATGACAAACTTATCGCGACCACCGAAAAACCAAAAGTACAGGTGGGTGAATTTGCCAGTCTGAAAGTGGTTGAAGTCAACAGCATCGGTGTATTCCTCGATTGGGGCCTGCCCAAGGATTTGCTGCTGCCTTACTCCGAAGAAAAGCGTCAGCTGACTGCCGGTGAGTATTGCGTGGTGCACGTCTACCTCGACAAACACACCAAGCGCATCACCGCCACCGCACGCCTTGACCGCTACCTGGACAAGACCCCGGCCACCTACAAGGTCGGCCAGGAAGTTGACTTGCTGGTGGCCGAAGCCACCGACATGGGCTTCAAGGCCATTATCAACAACAAGCACTGGGGCCTGATCCACAAGAACGAAGTGTTCAAGTTCCTGCGTCCGGGCAAGGAAGAGAAAGGCTTCATCAAGGAAATCCGCGCCGACGGCAATATCAGCCTGAGCCTGCAGCCTGTGGGTGAAGAAGCGGCCTCCAGCCTGAACTCGAAGATCCTCGCCAAGTTGCGTGACAACAACGGCACCTTGCCGGTCAGCGATAAAAGCGATCCAGCAGTGATCAGCAGTTTGTTCGGTGTCAGCAAGGGCAACTTCAAGAAGGCCATTGGTGCCCTCTACAAGCAGGGTCACATCGTGATTCACGCGGATCGCATTGAACTAAGCTGATCGCGGTTTGCTCTTTTGTAGGAGCGAGGGGGACGCCTGGTTCTTGCTCGCGAAGAACGTCAAGGCAACGTGTTCATTCAGACTGGGCGCGTTATCGTTGACGACCATCGCGAGCAAGCTCGCTCCTACAAGGGTCACGACGATGTGCAGGAAAACGCTCTTCGCCTACCTCGGCACTTTGCTTGCCTTTCTGATCCTCGACGGCCTTTGGCTCGGCGTCCTCATGGGGCCGACCTACAAAGCGCTGCTCGGCCCACTGATGCTCGATCAGCCGCGCCTGTTCCCGGCTGTGGCGTTCTATCTCCTCTATGTATTCGGTTGTGTGGTGTTTGTCGTCCTTCCGGCTTTGGCGAGCGGCGGCTGGCAACGTGCCGCGCGGCTTGGCGCGTTGCTGGGGCTGGTGGCTTACGGTACCTATGACTTGAGCAATTGGGCGACCTTGCAAGGATGGTCTGCCGGGCTGGCCGTCATGGACATCGCTTGGGGCACCTTTCTGAGTGCGGTTTGCTGCACCGTGGGCTATCAATGTGCACGCAGGGTGCACAATTGATTGTGTACAGGAATCATCTGCACCATCCCTGAGCGAAGCTGCACTGTCTATCTCCGAATAGTCTCGCGTACTAGAGGGATTGTGCCGAGTTTCATTTGATTGGCACGCATTCTGCTCATCAACTCGTATACAAACCATGCCGCCTCCCGTACGCACTCCCGTCGCGGGTGGCAGGCCGGTATTTACGAGGAGCCCTGCGATGACCGAACAATTGCCCAAAGGCTATAGCCCGCGCCTGTACAACCAGGACTTGGGACCGCTGCCGCAAAAATGGAACTGGTACAACATCTTCGCCTTCTGGATGAGCGACGTGCACAGCGTCGGCGGTTACGTATTCGCCGCCAGCCTGTTTGCCCTGGGGCTGGCGAGTTGGCAGGTGTTGATTGCCTTGCTCGCCGGTATCTGCATTGTGCAATTGATCGCCAACCTGGTGGCCAAGCCGAGCCAGCAGGCGGCTGTGCCGTACCCGGTGATCTGCCGGTTGGCCTTTGGGGTTTTTGGGGCGAACATCCCGGCAGTGATTCGCGGCTTGATCGCGGTGGCCTGGTATGGGATCCAGACGTACCTGGCATCCAGCGCACTGATCATTGTGGTGCTGCGCTTTTTCCCACAGATGGCGGTATACGCAGAGCCGCATTTTGCCGGGCTGTCGTACCTGGGCTGGTTTGGTTTCCTCAGCCTGTGGACGCTCCAGGCGCTGGTGTTCTGGGCCGGCATGGAATCCATCCGTCGTTTCATCGACTGGGCGGGGCCCGTCGTCTATGCGGTGATGTTTGCCCTGGCCGGCTGGATCGTCTGGAAGGCGGGCTGGGCGAATATCAGCTTTACGCTGGCGGAAAAGTCGCTGTCAGGCTGGCAGGCGTTTGGCCAAATCATCGTGGCGACCGCCTTGGTGGTTTCGTACTTCTCCGGGCCAACCCTGAATTTCGGTGATTTCAGCCGCTACTGCCGCACGATGAAGGATGTGCGTCGCGGCAATTTCTGGGGCTTACCGGTAAATTTCCTGGCGTTCTCCCTGGTCACCGTGGTGATCGTCTCGGGCACCCTGCCGGTGTTCGGTGAAATGCTCCACGACCCGATTGCCACCGTTTCGCGCATCGACAACGACATGGCCGTGTTGCTGGGGGCGTTCGCCTTTGTTACCGCGACCATCGGTATCAACATCGTCGCCAACTTCGTCTCGCCGGCCTTCGATTTTGCCAACGTGGCACCCAGCAAAATCAGCTGGCGTGCCGGGGGAATGATCGCAGCGGTGGCCTCGATCTTCATCACTCCCTGGAACCTGTTTAACAACCCGTTGATGATCCACTACACCCTCGACATCCTCGCTGCGTTTATCGGGCCGTTGTTCGGGATTCTGCTGGTGGATTTCTATCTGATCAAAAAGCAGAAGATCGATGTGGACGCGCTGTTCGATGACAGCCCGAGCGGGCGCTACTACTTTGACGGCGGTGTGAACTGGACGGCGGTCAAGGCACTGGTGCCCGCGACGCTGGTGGGCGTCGCGATCACCTTTACCCCGGCGCTGCAGGGCATGGCCAACTTCGCCTGGTTTACCGGCTGCTTCCTGGGTGGGCTGTTTTTCCTGGTGCTGGCGCGGCGTGAACAGGTGCGTGCGCCTGTGCCGATGGTTGCCGGCTGACCAGTATCGATCCGGCCACTAATAATCCGGCGCCGGCGACTACCAGCGCCGGTTGCAGGCCACCGCTGAGGTGGCTGCTCACCGATGCCAGCAACGGCCCGCTCAATTGGCCGATTGCAAAGCTGGCAGTCAGCAACCCGGTGCTGCGCTGGTAGCCGTGGGGGGCTACCTCACGCAAGCGCGCCATCACCAGTTGCATGCACGCCAGGAATGGCCCGCCGCACAGCAACACTCCCAACGCCAGGCCCCAACCGTTGCCCAGCAGGCAGGCAAACACCCCGGCTGCTTGCAGCCAAAGGGTGGTCATCAGCCAGCGACGGGTGGTGTCCGGGTCCTTGCGGCGCAAGCTCGCGACCACCACGCCAATCGCGGCAGCCAGGCCAAAGCAGGGCCAGAACAGGTCCGCCTGCCAGGCGCCTTTGAATTGCGCGCTGGCCATCTGTGACAGGAACGTCGCCGGGATGATGTAGCCGAGGCCGTACAACACGTAGATCCAGCACAGGTGGGTGATGCTGCCGTTGCTGGCCACGTCGGTGTGGCTGGCAACGGGCGAGCCGGTGGCGGAAGGCTTGGGCAGGAACGGCAGGATTGCCAGCAGCATGACCAGCGCGACGATGCCATACACCAGCCACAAGGTCGCAGAATCTTGCCCCAGCAGGTTGGAGCCCAGCGCCAGCAGCCCGGTCAACAGAATCCCCAGCCCAGGCCCGGCAAATACCAGCGCACCCAAACGTGGGCGCCCGGCCGCAATGGCCAGCGGCTGACTCAGGCTGGTGATCATCACCAACGCCCAGGCGCTCGCCACGCCGGTACCGAAGCGCAACAGCAGATGCGGCCAGAACCCATGGGCCCAGTACGACGCCAGGGTCAGCAGCACACATAACCACAGCCCACCGTACAAACGCCCGCGCACATGGTGATGGCTGCGAGCGAATATCGAATCCACCGCGCCGACGAAATAGCCCAGGTAGTTGGCCGCCGCGATCAACCCGGCGCCGGTCAGGTCGATCTGGCCTTCGCTGAGTAAATGCGGCATTTGCGGAGTAAGTGCGAAGCGGCCAATGCCCATGGCCATCATCAAGGCGATAAAGCTGGCGGTTAGTCGGATCAGCGGTGACATGATGTTTTTTCCCAGGAGCTGCGAGTGACCATCAGGCTAAAGCGGATTGACTTTCTGTAAAAATGAATAATAGTGAGTAACTTGTTCAGTTTTGGAGAAAGGTGATGGAGTTTAGTCAATTGCGGATTTTCCAGGCCGTGGCGGAGGAGGGCTCCATCACCCGTGCCGCCGAGCGTTTACACCGGGTGCCGTCCAACTTGTCGACCCGGCTTAAACAAATGGAAGAACAGCTCGGCGTCGAACTGTTCGTGCGCGAGCGCCAGCGTTTGCAGCTTTCTCCCGCAGGCAAAGTGCTGTTGGACTACAGCGCGCGCCTGCTGGCCCTGCATGACGAAGCCCATGGCGCGGTGCAAGGCGGGCAACCGGCCGGCGACTTTGTGCTCGGCAGCATGTACAGCACGGCGGCGATTCATTTGCCCAAGCTGCTGGCGCGTTACCACAAGGCGTATCCGATGGTGAACCTGCAGGTGCAGTCGGCCCCCAGTGGTGAGCTGCTGGAAGGCTTGATCACCGGGCGCCTGGATGCCGCGCTGGTGGACGGGCCGTTGACCCTGGCCACCCTCGATGGCGTGCCGCTGTGCGAAGAGCGCCTGCTGCTGATTTGCGAGGCGGATCACCCACCCGTGCGTGGGCCGCAGGATGTTGCCGGCCGTTCGGTGTTCACTTTCCGACGCAGTTGTTCCTACCGGGCGCGTCTGGAAGCCTGGTTTTCCCACGACCGCGTGGCCATGGGCCGGGCCATCGAGATTGAGTCTTACCAGGGCATGCTGGCCTGCGTGATCGCCGGATCCGGGGTGGCGCTGATGTCGGAATCAATGCTCGACAGCTTGCCGGGCAAGGACAGCGTGTCCATTCATCCGTTGGCGGAGCCATTTGCCAGCGCTACCACTTGGTTGATGTGGCGTAAGGGCATGCTCGGCGCTAACCTCAATGCGTGGATTGACCTGCAGCAAGAGGGCAAGGTGCTACCGGAAACCGAAACCCGAGCGATCGCTTGAACGATCCGTCAGGATTTTGATCAATTCAGTAATAGTTCGTTGTGGTTTCGTTCAAGCAATACGTAGGACTTAAGACTACTATCTGTAGGAAGCGGCCACAGAATTCCAGCCGCTCGGCATTACCCCAAGGGGGCACCATGAAAGAGAAACTGCAAAACTGGCTGCACGACCTCGGCGTCGCACTCGGCTTGATCGAGCCACCGCTGCAACCGGTGCCAATCCGCACCGATGACGAGCAGCGTCGCCCGCGTCGCAGGTAAGTCCTGGAAAGCGCTCAAGCACGTTTGTTTGAGCGCGGTCAGGTGGTTTGCCTACCTATTGAAGTCATGATTGATCATGACCTGTCGCTGTGTACTTCCATTCTTCGTCTGGCCTTGGCCGGACGTTTTCGTTTCTGGGATTTGGTGAATTTCCCAAAGCGCCTGCTTTCAGAAAACCCTTCAGGGTTTTGTTTAATAACGCCGCGGTGATACGGATAAGTCGTCCGAACGTGTACGCGTCCGTCAGGCTTTGGCGTTAAGCGTCGGAAGTGGACTACCTGTTTGTCAGAGTTGACTGGCTTATTGAATTCTAAAGATCAGCGTAGGTTGAGTTCCATCACGAAAAGATTTGTATCGTTTGCATTTATGCATACCCCCAACTTTATTCAGTTCCGCTCTCCGGGGCATGAGTAAGCCAGAACAGTTGGAGACAAAACTATGATGTACTCTTCCATTCCGCCTGTCGCCGCTTCACTTATCGCCACCACCGAAAATATCTTGCATATCGCACCTGCATCGAGAGGCTGGAAGGCTGACGCACCCAGCAACGTCGTGTTTTTTCCTCCGACATTATCCAAGCAAGCTCTGCTTATACAGATCGGACTTCTGCGCCCATCAACGATCATTGTTGCAGACCAAGTTATCGATGCCGACATCATAGGCCAGTGGCGTCTATCTCATCCATTTGGAAACCTCCATTTAGTCCGCCGTGGTGCGAGTCTGGATAAGGTGCGACTGGATCTTTGCGAGTCCCACAATATTCAAGTAATCAATACGCCAGGCATTAACGCGCCGCATGTCGCCGCCTATATTGCGCACTGGTTGACACTGGCGGATGGCTCCATGCCCCGTGAAATCTGTGTACTGGGATACGGCAATGTAGGAAAAGAGCTTGTTAAGTTACTGCTTGATCAAGATCCGGGTGTTCGGATCAAGGTGTTGGACCGACGTGATCGAGTAGCGGGCAATATCGGGGAAGCCTCCTCCAATTGTAGAGTCTCATTTGCCGCTGACTGGCTCGACGCGCTGGAGGGGGCCTATGCGGTCGCCGTATGCGTGTCCTTGAATGATGAATCCGCCCATCGCATTGATCGGACCCTCATTCAACGTATGCACAGACAGGCTCGCCTGGTCTGTGTCTCCAAGCCGGACGTCTTTAGCGATGATGCGTTGCAGACCCTGGCAACGGCTGAAGACACTCAGCTGGTGTTGGACTACGGCCCTCGGACATTGGATGCGTTCCGGATGCGCATACAAGCGCTCGGCTGCTGTGTCTCCACGTGGCGCAACCCGGCGACGCTGACGACACAGGCGGCCACCACCGAAGCCTGCCATTGCGACCTCGACTATGCGGTCTCTGTGCAACTGAGCTTGATGGCCTTGCGCAGCCTTGTCAGGCGCAATCTTGCACACTCATTGGCGATCCCCTCTCAGCATGCTGATGCCGGTGCGCCGCACGTGTCGATCATCGGCAGAGGTATCAACGGCCTGCTCCAAGCCGTGATGTTCCGCCTGGCGAATTATCAGGTCATGGTTTACGGAGGAAATCACGCGCGGGATGGCGCCAGTCACAAGCAGGTGAACATGCGTCATCTGTCAGCAACGGAGACGATTGCAAAGCCGCTGCATAACGATTATCTGACTCCCGGAAACCAGTACTTGGCCGTTGAGTGCAATCGAGCAGGCATCGAGCTGTTTGAAAAGCTCCTGGCCGACAACCCTTCGTTGGCGCGATTCGCGCGGTCGCGGATCGTACGCGCTTATGTGGACGGCGCCAGTGGCGTAGAGGCCGCGATCAGCGAGCAACGTGATATCGAAAACAGGCCTTGGCCGAGTGGCAAGCCGGGATGTGAACTGGCAGAGATCGGTCAACTGCAATTTCAGGCAACGTTTGGCGTCCCTGGGGTCTGTCGGGCGATTGAGGTGTCGGGCTACGATCTGGAGTTCAGCCATCTTATGGAGGAGATGGTGTCGCTTTTGCAGCGCTCCGGGGTTCAGTTCCTGCCCCAGCGCCTAAGCCCGATCCAAATTGCTGATCTGAGTAGAGAGCACTTCGTCGTCACCGCCATGGGGGTAGAGGAGCCAGAGGTAGTTGCGATCATTGGCTGGTTTTTCAAGCTTCGCGCCGTTGGTAAGGAAGGTGTCGAAATGCGCGGACTCAAGCTGCAGTACGATCTGCCAATCGGTGTCATGAATTGCCGGTTGGACGGGGACTGCATTCTTGTCTCCGGCGGGCAGGTTCCACCCGATTCGACGCCGCAGTACAAGGAGCAGATACGGGCGGCGTGCCTGGCTGCTGTTTCTCGGCACTTTCCACAGTCCTACGCCAGGGCGATCGAACGTGGCGACTTGCAGCTTATCGAATGTGCCAGGCCCGGCACCGCGGATGGACTTTCAATCGTTCATTGGTCCGCCTATAACCGAATTGTGGCGGGGGCAACTTACGCCGCCGGTACAACCCAGGGATTGGTTTGGGCCTCTCTGGTCCAGGCCGTCATCCAGGCAAGAGCGCCGGCAGTTTCGGCAATGTGGGAATAAAAAAACGGGTGCGACATCCGACGTCGCACCCGCTGAAGAAAGCTTCTTTCGACGGTTCTTTCAGATCGCCCGAGCGGCTACAGCCTCCGGGCGACGCGACAGCAAGCTCACCACCACAAAACTCACCAGGCCCACACCCAGGCTGTAGTAGATCGGCGTGTTGGCATCCAACCCGTCCTTGATCATGAACACCAGCGCCGTCACAAAGCCCAGGGTCATGGAGGTGATCGCTCCGGACGTCGTCGCACGTTTCCAGAAAATCGCGCCGATCAGCGGGATCAACATACCGCCCACCAACAGGTTGTAAGCCAGGGTCAGTGCGCTGATTACGTCGTTTACCAGCAGTGCGATGCCCAGCACGGCGATACCGGTCAGCAAGGTAAACAGGCGGTTGATCTTCAGGCTCGATTGTTTACCGCCCCGCCAGGCGCGGCAGCAGGTCTTCGGTCAGTACGGTGGAGGCGGCGAGCAAGCCGGCACTGGCGGTGGACATCATCGCAGCCAGTGCGGCGGCGATTACCAGGCCGCGGATACCGTCGGGCAGCGAGACTTTGACGATGGCGGCAAACGCATTGTTGACGTTGTCCAGGTCCGGGATCAGTACATGGGCGGCCATGCCGATCAGCGCACAGGCCAGGCCGTAGAGGATGCAGTAGAAACCGGCGAATGTACCTGCGTACTTGGCGACCTTTTCGTCACGGGCGGTGAACACCCGTTGCCAGATGTCCTGGCCGATCAGGATGCCGAAGAAGTAGATCATGAAGTAGGTGATGATGGTGTCCCAGCCGATTTCAGTGAAACTGAAGTTCGACGCGGGCAGTTTGGCCACCAGTTCATCCCAGCCGCCGACGCGGTACAGGCAGATCGGCAGCAGGATAAACATCAGGCCGACGGTCTTGATCACGAACTGCACGATGTCGGTCAGGGTCAGCGACCACATGCCGCCGATGGTCGAGTACACCACCACCACGCCACCGCCTACCAATACCGAGATCCAGAACGGCAGGTCGAACAGCACTTGCAGCACGGTGCCGATGGCGAGGATCGAGGTCACGCCGATCATCAGCGCGTAGGCCAGCATGATCACTGCACTGGCCTGGCGGGCCATGGGGTTGTAGCGTTTTTCCAGGACCTGGGTCACGGTGAAGATTTTCAGCTTCAGCAGCGGCTTGGCCAGGAACAGGTTCAGCGCAATGATCCCGGCACCCAGCGCGGCGCATAGCCAGAAGCCGGAAATACCATGTACATAACCCAAGCGTACGGTGCCGACGGTGGAGGCACCGCCCAGTACGGTGGCGGCCATGGTGCCCATGTACAGCGTAGGGCCGAGGTTACGGCCCGCCACCAGGTAATCTTCATGGGTCTTGGCGCGGCGCATGCCGTAGTAGCCGAGCACCAGCATGCCGGCGGCGTAGATGAGGACGACGAATAGATCTAAAGCCATGACGGCGGGTCTCCGATTATCTTTTTTATGTGGGGCTAAAGGGGGCTGTGTGGCGAGGGAGCTTGCTCCCGCTGGGCTGCGCAGCAGCCCCAATCCATTCCAGGCAATTCATCAGGCGGCCTCGCGACTGTTGCGCAGTCGAACGGGAGCAGGCTCCCTCGCCACAGTCGGCCCGTAGACGGAAGCCGGTTCAGGAAAGACGCGAAGCAACGTCAGGTACACCAGCGAGGCCAGCCCAAGCGTCACCGGCAAGCTGATGTCGATGCCGTCGGCGAGGTTGCCCAACGGCCCGACAAACTGTCCCGGCAGGTTGACGAAGCACAGGCCCACCAGCGCACTCGGGATCCAGGCCCCCAGGCCGCGCCAGTTCCAGCCGTGGCTGAACCAGTAGCGCCCGCCGGTTTCGCCGCGAGTGAACACTTGCAGGTCATCCGGGCAGTAAAAGCCCCGGCGCACGATCAGGCCGATGATCATCATCACCATCCACGGGGTGGTGCAGGTGATGATCAGCACGGCGAAGGTCGACACGCTCTGCACCAGGTTGGCGGCGAAACGTCCGATAAAGATGAAGGCAATCGACATCACCCCAATCAGCAGCGTTGCCTTGACCCGGGACAGCAGGCGTGGGAACACGCTGGACATGTCCAGCCCGGTGCCATACAGCGAGGTGGTGCCGGTGGACATGCCGCCGATCACCGCGATCAGGCACACCGGCAGGAAGAACCAGCTCGGTGCCACCGCCAACAGGCCGCCGACATAGTTGTTGGATGCGATGTAGTCCGGTGCCTTGATCGCCACGATGGTCGCGGTGGCCAGGCCGAACAGGAACGGGATCAATGTCGCGATCTGTGCGAACACCACCGCCAGCATGATCCGTATCTTCGAGGTTTCCCGTGGGATGTAGCGCGACCAGTCACCGAGGAACGCCCCGAAGGAAATCGGGTTGCTCATGGCCACCAGTGCCGCACCGATAAACGCCGCCCAGAAACCGGTCTGGCCGAGGGCAACGGTGCCGGCGAAGTGACTGTCGAAAGCGGGTGCGAAGGCGAAGATGCCCAACAGGAACAGCAGGCTCGCCGCCCATACTGCAATGCGGTTGACCCACAGCATGAAGCGAAAGCCGTAGATGCACACCGTCAGTACCAGAATGGCAAACACGCCGTAGGCCAGGCCCAGGGTCAGGTCGGTTTCCGGCAAGCCCACCAGACGTTTCGCACCGCCCACCAGCGCATCGCCTGAACTCCACACCGACAGTGAGAAGAACGCGATCGCGGTCAGCAGTGACAGGAACGAGCCGACAATCCGCCCGTGCACACCAAAGTGCGCACCGGAAGACACGGCGTTATTGGTGCCATTGAGCGGGCCGAACAAGCCCATGGGCGCGAGGATCACCGCACCCACCAGCACGCCCAGCATAATCGCCCAGACGCCGGCCTGGAACGACAAGCCAAACAGCACCGGAAAGCTCCCCAGCACCGCGGTGGCGAAGGTGTTGGCACCGCCGAAAATCAGGCGAAACAAATCCTTCGGCCCGGCGGTACGTTCGTGGTCCGGGATCTGTTCGACGCCGTTGGTTTCTATATTGCGAATACTGTTTTCGTTGTTTTTATTATTCATGATCTGCTCCGATCACATTGGCTAATGGGGCGGCAGCCCTTCCGGCATAGCGGACAAATGTTCGTGACAGGCCAGCCACAGGCCTTCTTTTTGTTGTGTGCGATTACCTTGTCGCTTGAAGACAATGGTCTCGCGTTCCTGGCTAAAGAATTGCTCCCCGTTCATGCGCAGCTCGGTGGCCACGTCATGCACAAATACCGCGACGTCACCGTGCAGGCTGACGAAAGCGTTGCTTGAGGTGCAGGACAGCACCTCAAACCCCTCGTCCCGGCGCCAGCTGTCCCACAACACCTGATAGGCATCGCGACTCAGCAGCGGCTGGGGGAGGGTGTAGAACACGAAGCTGGCGTCGACAGTGAACGCACCGAAGTAGGCATCGCGATCATTGCGGGCGAAGGCCGACACCAGGTCGGCCGCGGCTTTTAATACCTCGGCCTGGGCGCTCATCAGCGGTGCGCCACGCCCGGCAGTACGCAGAGCATTTCGTACAGCAAGTTGGCGCCAAGCAGCGAGGTGTTGCCGGTGGTGTCGTACGGCGGCGAAACTTCTACCAGGTCGCAACCAATCAGATCCAGGCCTTGGCAGCCACGGATGATTTCAATCGCCTGGATCGTGGTCAAGCCACCGATTTCCGGGGTGCCGGTGCCAGGCGCCCAGGCCGGGTCAATGCCGTCAATGTCGAAGCTCAGGTACACCGGGCCACCACCGACTTTCTCGCGCACTTCAGCCATCAAGGGGGCCAGGGAGTGGTGCCAGCATTCTTCGGCCTGGACCACACGGAAGCCCTGTTTACGGCTCCAGTTGAAGTCTTCGGCGGTGTAGCCCTGGGCGCGCAGGCCGATCTGGACCACGCGGTCGCAATCCAGCAAGCCTTCTTCCACCGCGCGACGGAAGGTGGTGCCGTGGGCGATTTTCTCGCCGAACATATGGTCGTTGACGTCAGCGTGGGCATCGATGTGCACCAGCCCGACCTTGCCGTGTTTCTTGTGGATCGCCCGCAGGATCGGCAGGGTGATGGTGTGGTCGCCACCCAGGGTCATCGGGATCACGTTGTGTTCGAGGATCTCGTCGTAGGCTTCTTCGATGATGCGCACGGCGTCCAGCAGGTTGAAGGTGTTGATCGCCACGTCGCCGATGTCGGCAACCGACAGCGAGTCAAACGGCGCGGCGCCGGTGGCCATGTTGTAAGGGCGGATCATCACCGATTCAGCGCGGATTTCCCGCGGCCCGAAACGGGTGCCGGCACGCAGGGAGGTGCCGATGTCCAGGGGCACACCGACAAAGGCGGCGTCCAGGCCCTTGGCCGATTGCAGATGGGGAAGACGCATCATGGTGGCGATGCCGGCGAAGCGCGGCATTTCGTTGCCGCCCAGTGGTTGGTGGAAAATCTTGTCCACGGGATTGCCTCATCGTTGTGTTTATTAGAGGCCGATTCTGCGAAATGCACGGGAAGGGAAGAATCGGCAGGGGCAAATACTTAGTTCAGATTTTTCTAAACTAATGCCTGAGGTAAACTCGGCTCCCACAGGTTTTATGTTTGCTTCTGGAGAGCCCATGGCCAGCGCCTTGCCCGACCTGAAACTCCTGCGCATCTTCGTCAGCGTCGTGCGGCACCAGGGTTTCGCCAATGCCCAGCACGAACTCAACCTGTCGACCTCGGCCATCAGCACTTACATGAGCCAATTGGAGGCCGCGTTGGGCCTGGTGCTGTGTCATCGCGGCCGGGGCGGGTTCAGCCTGACCAGCAAGGGCGAGTTGTTCCATCAGGAAACCCTGCGCCTGCTGGGCGAGCTGGAAGGCTTCGAGCAATACGCCGCCGCGCTCAAAGGCGAACTACGCGGCACCCTGAAACTCGGCGTACTTGACTCCACCGTCAGCGACAAGGCCTTGCCGTTTGCCGAAGTGATCGGCGCCTACAGCCAGGAACACCCGGCGGTGCATTTGCACCTGTCGGTGATGAGTCCTTACGAGTTGCAGCTCGGCGTCCAGGACAATCGCCTGGACCTGGCCATCGGTGCGTTTTCCAACCGGATGAGCGGGCTGATCTATATGCCGCTGTACCGCGAACAGCACTGGCTGTATTGCAGCACCCGTCACCCGTTGTTCAACGAGCGGCGCATTCCCGAACAGGTGATCACCCAGCAACGCATGGTCGGTCGTGGTTACTGGAGCCAGGCCGAACTCGCGCGTCACGGCTTCAAGCACAGCGCCGCCACCGTGGAAAGTATGGAGGCGCAATTGATCCTGGTGCTGTCCGGCGCCTACATCGGGTACTTGCCGGAACATTACGCTCAGGCCTGGGCCGACAAGGGTGATTTGCGGGTGCTGCTGCCGGCGACCTTTGGTTACCAGGCGCCGTTCTCGATGATCATGCGCCGGGGTCGCAGCCGCGAGCCGTTGATCCAGACCTTCCGCGATTTACTCAAAGCCCAGCTCAATCAGGCCTGAAAACCCATGTCCAGACCCCAATGCCCCCGCTGCCTGCGGCCCACCACCCATTGCCTGTGCGCGCTGATTCCCCGGTTGGATAGCCGCACTCGAGTGTTGCTGTTGCAGCATCCGAGCGAGGTCAATCACGCCTTGAACACAGCGAGGTTGGCGGCGCTGGGGTTGCTGAATGCGCAGTTGGTGGTGGGGGAGGTGTTTGAGGATTTGCAGGCGTTGTTGAATCCGCCGGGGTATCAGCCGCGATTGTTATTCCCTGCCGAGGATGCACAACCGTTGCAAGCCTACACGCCATCCGACGAACCGTTGCTGCTGGTAGTGCCGGACGGCACCTGGCGCAAGGCGCGCAAGTTGCTGCACCTCAATCCGTTGTTGGCAGCATTGCCTCGGGTGACGTTGGCGGAAGGCGCCGTGTCCCGTTACCGGCTGCGCAAGGCGCCGGGGCCCGGGGCATTGTCGACGGTGGAGGCCATCGTGCAGGCGTTGCAGGTGCTTGAAGCCCCGACCTTATTTGAGCCGTTATTGAAACCATTTGAGGCGCTGATCGACGGACAAATTGCCGCGATGGGGCAGGAAGTGTACCGACGCAACCACGGCACGCAATCTCCGTAGCAGTTGTCGAGCGCCAGCGAGGCTACGTCTGCCGCACCGCCGCTCTCGCGCCAGGCAAAGGACTGCGCCGCCCCCGACGCAGCCTCGCGGGGGCTCGACAGCTGCTACACAAAAACATCGGGTGTGTCTCACTACATGTTTGCGGGCTCTAGATTCTGCTTATTCTATTAAGCCATAAGCACCACACTTTGCGTGATATGGCCCGCCAGCCTTTCCCGGTATGATGGTCGCCCCCGCAGTCTGGATTGCGAATACGCCATGACCTTGCAGTACCCCACCATCGCCGATTGCGTCGGCAACACCCCGCTGGTCCGCTTGCAGCGCCTGCCGGGCAATACCAGCAATACCTTGTTGCTCAAGCTCGAAGGGAATAACCCGGCCGGTTCGGTCAAGGACCGCCCGGCGTTGTCGATGATCACCCGCGCCGAGTTGCGTGGGCAGATCAAGCCCGGCGACACCCTGATCGAAGCCACCTCCGGTAATACCGGGATTGCCCTGGCCATGGCTGCGGCGATCAAGGGCTACAAGATGGTCCTGATCATGCCCGACAACGGCAGCGCCGAGCGCAAGGCAGCGATGACCGCCTATGGCGCCGAGTTGATCCTGGTCACCCAGGAAGAAGGCATGGAAGGCGCCCGCGACCTCGCCGAGCGTATGGCTGCCGAAGGCCGTGGCCTGGTGCTGGACCAGTTCGCCAACGGCGACAACCCCGAGGCGCACTACACCACCACCGGCCCGGAAATCTGGCGCCAGACCCAGGGCACCATCACTCACTTCGTGAGTTCGATGGGCACCACCGGCACCATCATGGGCAACTCGCGTTACCTCAAGGAGCAGAATCCCGAGATCCAGATCGTCGGCCTGCAACCGATGGAAGGCTCGGCGATCCCGGGGATCCGTCGTTGGCCCGAGGAGTACTTGCCGAAGATCTATAACGCCGCTCGGGTTGATCGCATCATCGACATGGCCCAGCGTGAAGCCGAAGACACCACCCGCCGGTTGGCCCGTGAAGAAGGCATCTTCTGCGGCGTGTCGTCCGGTGGTGCAGTGGCCGGGATGTTGCGCTTGTCCCAGGAGTTGGAAAACGCGGTGATCGTCGCGATCATCTGTGACCGTGGCGACCGTTACCTGTCGACCGGCATTTTCGACGCGCCCAACTGATGGCCAAGCACGAGAGAGGCCTGCGCTTCCAACCGACGGGCGGCAGCCGCGCCCCGCAGATTCCTGTAGGCAAGAAGCAGCGCCTGACCATCGAACGTCTGGCCAATGACGGCCGTGGCATCGTGTTCTTTGAAGGCCGCACCTGGTTTGTGGTGGGTGCCCTGGCCGGCGAAGAGGTTGAGGCGCGGGTGTTGGGCGCCCACGGCAAAGTGGTCGAGGCCCGCACCGAGCGCGTATTTACCGCCAGCGCACTGCGCCGTCCGGCACCCTGTGTCCACGCCGGCCGTTGCGGCGGTTGCAGCCTGCAACACTTGCCCCATGACGAACAACTTGCCCTGAAACAGCGCATGCTCGCCGAGCAATTATCCCGTGTGGCCGGTGTCGAACCCCAAGAGTGGGCCGCGCCCTTGAGCGGGCCGGAATTCGGCTATCGCCGCCGCGCCCGCGTGGCCGTGCGCTGGGATGCCAAGGCGAAGAAACTTGAAGTCGGCTTTCGCGCCGTGGCCAGCCAGGACATCGTCGCCATCGACGATTGCCCGGTGCTGGTACAGGCCTTGCAGCCGATCATGCAGCGGTTGCCAAACATGCTGCGACGCTTGAGCAAACCTCAGGCGTTGGGGCATGTGGAGTTGTTCAGCGGCTCGTCGATTGCCGTGTTGTTGCGACACATGGCGCCCTTGTCTGAAGCGGACCTGACGATCCTGCAGGAATTTTGTAACTTCCATGAAGCCCAGTTGTGGCTGCATGGCGAGGGCCAGCCGCAGTCTTTCGAGCCAGACCAGGCGTTGGGCTACCGGTTGGAGCAGTGGAATTTGCAGTTGGCGTACCGCCCGGGAGATTTTGTGCAGGTCAACGCCGGGGTCAACGAGGCGATGGTCGCCCAGGCCCTGGAATGGCTGGCGCCAAAGCCCGACGAGCGGGTGCTGGATTTGTTTTGTGGCTTGGGCAACTTCGCCTTGCCGCTGGCCCGCCAAGTGCGGGAAGTGGTGGCGGTGGAAGGCGTGCAGGCCATGGTGGACCGGGCGGCGCAAAATGCCGTCAGCAATAATTTGCATAATGTGCAGTTTTTTCAGGCCGATTTGTCTCAGCCTTTGACCGACGCGGAATGGGCCAAACAGGGCTTTTCTGCGGTACTCTTGGACCCACCCCGCGATGGTGCCCTGGAGGCTGTGCGCAAGCTCGCTACCCTGGGGGCTGATCGCCTGGTGTATGTGTCCTGCAATCCGGCAACGCTGGCGCGGGATACGGTCGAGTTGGTCAAGCAAGGCTACCGGCTAAAACGTGCCGGGATCCTCGACATGTTTCCCCAGACGGCCCATGTCGAGGCCATGGCGTTATTTGAAGCGGGCTAGGATGCCCGTTTAATCCGACTGGCCTGCATCTCCTGGGCCTGTGACCTGCCAGGGAGCGTGCACAAGCTTTTTTTGTAAAGCAGGTCAGCGATGATTTTGACGCACTAAAAGGTGCGTCGTAGGGAAGGTAAGCAAGATGGTACAGGTGAGAGCACACCAGCCGATCAACACCGACGGCAGTATCAATCTCGAGGCATGGCTGGATCATGCCATCAGTGTCGACCCGGCACTGGACCGTGAAGCCTTGAAAGCAGCCTGCGAGTTCGCTCGTGAGTCTGAACAGCAAGACAATGCGGCCAAGAACCTGTGGGCCGAAGGCACTTCAAGCTTTCGCACCGGGTTGGAAATAGCCGAGATCCTCGCCGATCTCAAGCTCGATCAGGATTCGTTGATTGCAGCGGTGCTGTATCGCGGCGTGCGCGAAGGGCATATTCAATTGCCCACCGTCAGCCAGCGCTTCGGCACTGTGGTGGCCAAGCTGATCGACGGCGTGCTGCGCATGGCGGCGATCAGTGCCAGCCTCAGCCCGCGCCAGTCCATGGTGCTGGGCACCCAGGGCCAGGTGGAAAACCTGCGCAAGATGCTGGTGGCGATGGTCGACGACGTACGTGTCGCCCTGATCAAGCTGGCCGAACGCACCTGCGCGATTCGTGCGGTGAAAACCGCTGACGACGAAAAGCGCAACCGCGTCGCCCGCGAGGTGTTCGACATCTACGCGCCGCTGGCCCACCGTCTGGGCATCGGCCATATCAAGTGGGAACTGGAGGACTTGTCCTTCCGTTACCTCGAACCCGATCAATACAAACAGATTGCCACGCTGCTCCATGAGCGGCGGCTGGACCGTGAGCGTTTCATCGCCGACGTGATGAGCCAGTTACGCACGGAGTTGCAGGCCACCGGCGTTGAAGCCGACATCAGCGGCCGGGCCAAACACATCTATTCCATCTGGCGCAAAATGCAGCGCAAGGGCCTGGCCTTCAGCCAGATCTACGACGTGCGCGCCGTGCGTGTGCTGGTGCCGGAAATGCGCGACTGCTACACCGCGCTGGGTATCGTGCACACGCTGTGGCGGCACATCCCCAAGGAATTCGACGACTACATCGCCAACCCCAAGGAAAACGGTTACCGCTCGTTGCACACGGCAGTGATCGGCCCCGAGGGCAAGGTGCTGGAAGTGCAGATTCGTACCCATGCGATGCACGAAGAGGCAGAGCTGGGTGTATGCGCTCACTGGCGCTACAAGGGTACCGACGTCAAGGCCGGGTCCAACCAGTACGAAGAGAAAATCTCTTGGTTGCGTCAGGTGTTGGAATGGCACGAAGAGCTGGGCGACATCGGTGGTTTGGCCGACCAGTTGCGGGTGGACATCGAACCCGACCGGGTCTACATCTTCACCCCCGACGGCCACGCGATCGACCTGCCCAAGGGCGCCACGCCGCTGGATTTTGCCTACCGCGTGCACACCGAGATCGGCCACAACTGCCGTGGCGCGAAGATCAACGGGCGCATCGTACCGCTCAACTACAGCCTGCAGACCGGTGAACAGGTCGAGATCATCACCAGCAAGCACGGTACGCCGAGCCGCGACTGGCTGAACCCGAACCTGGGCTACATCACCACCTCCCGGGCGCGGGCGAAGATCGTCCACTGGTTCAAGTTGCAGGCGCGCGACCAGAACGTCGCCGCCGGCAAGACCTTGCTCGAACGCGAATTGGCGCGTCTTGGCCTGCCGCAGGTGGACTTCGACAAGCTGGCCGAAAAGGCCAACATGAAGATCGCCGAAGACATGTTTGCCGCCCTCGGTGCCGGCGATCTGCGCCTGGCGCAGTTGGTGAATCTGGCCCAGCAACTGGTTGAGCCGGAGCGTGGCAGCGAGCAGCTGGAACTGATTCCACGCAAGGCCACCGGCTACAAGCCCGGCAAGCGCGGCGATATCCAGATCCAGGGCGTGGGCAACCTGATGACGCAAATGGCCGGCTGCTGCCAGCCGTTGCCGGGCGACGCCATCGTCGGTTACATCACTCAGGGACGCGGGGTGAGCATTCACCGCCAGGACTGTGCCTCGGTGTTGCAACTGGGCGGGCGTGAGCCGGAGCGGATTATCCAGGTCAGTTGGGGCCCGGTGCCGGTGTTGACCTATCCGGTGGACATCGTCATCCGTGCCTACGACCGTTCCGGCCTGCTGCGCGACGTTTCGCAGGTTCTGCTCAATGAGCGGATCAACGTGCTGGCGGTCAACACCCGCTCGAACAAAGAGGACAACACTGCGTTGATGTCCCTGACCATCGAGATTCCGGGGCTGGACGCGTTGGGTCGGTTGCTGGGGCGTATTTCCCAGTTGCCGAACATCATTGAGACCCGGCGTAATCGGACACCATGAGTAGCTGGATGAACGCGGATTAAAATGTGGGAGCGGGCTTGCTCGCGAAGGCGTCGTGTCAGTTACCTGATATTTGACAGACACACCGCCTTCGCGAGCAAGCCCGCTCCCACAGTTGATCCTCAGCGTTCCCACTTCTGCGGAAAGAGACTGATGTATTCACTTGAAGACCTGCTGCACCTGATGAACCGCCTGCGCGACCCGCAATACGGTTGCCCGTGGGACATCAAGCAAACCTACGCCACCATCGTCCCCCACACTCTGGAAGAAGCCTACGAAGTCGCCGACGCCATCGAGCGCGGGGATTTTGATCACCTGCAAGGTGAGCTGGGCGACCTGTTATTCCAGGTGGTGTATTACAGCCAGCTGGCGCGGGAAGAAGGGCGCTTTGAATTCGCCGGGGTGATCGACAGCATTACCCGCAAGTTGATTCGCCGTCACCCGCATGTGTTCCCTACGGGTGACTTGTACGCGCCGCTGGATATCCCGCAGTTGAGCGAAGAGCAGGTCAAGCAGCGCTGGGAAGAGATCAAGGCCGAGGAGCGTGCGGAAAAGTCCGACGCGCCACAGCAATTGTCCCTGCTGGATGACGTACCAACGGCCTTACCCGCGTTGTCCCGCGCCGCCAAATTGCAAAAGCGCGCCGGGCAGGTGGGGTTCGACTGGCCGGCCGCGTTGCCGGTGGTGGATAACGTGCGCGAAGAGCTGGATGAAGTGCTGGAGGCCATGGCCGATAACGACCCGGCAGCCATCGCGGATGAGGTGGGTGACCTGCTGTTTGCGGCGGTCAACCTGGCCCGTCATCTCCAGGTCGACCCGGAAGCGGCCCTGCGTTTAGCCAACGCCAAATTCGAACGACGTTTCCGATTTATCGAACAGGCATTGCGCGACACACGCCAATCCATAGAAGATTGCACCCTCGAAGAGTTGGACGCCCTCTGGGGTGAAGCCAAACGCCAGGAAAAGAATCTGTCCAGCTGCGGCTGAGCCGTTGCCCAAGTGAGTAAGCACCATGAGCATTTCCCTTCGCGACCAGTTGCTCAAAGCAGGCCTGGTCAACCAAAAGCAGGCCAAGCAGGTCGGCAAAGAGAAACAGAAACAGCAGCGGCTGGTGCATAAAGGCCAGGTTGCTGCCGACGATAGCCAGGCGCGCCTGGCCATCGAAGCGCATGCCGAGAAGGTCAAGCGCGACCAGGAGCTGAACCGTCAGCAGCAGGAAAAAGCCGAGGCCAAGGCCCGCGTTGCCCAGGTCAAGCAACTGATCGAAACCTCGCGCCTGCCCAAGTTGACCACTGAGGACTACTACAACTTCGTGGACGACAAGAAGGTCAAGCGCCTGTCGGTCAACACGCTGATGCGCAACAAGCTGAGCAACGGCTCCCTGGCGATCGTGCATCACGGTGGCGGTTACGAGGTGATCCCGCGCGAAGCCGCGCTGAAGATCCAGGAGCGGGCGCCGGAGCGTATCGTCCAGATGAACGTCCTGACCGAAAGCCAGGTGCCGGATGAGGATGATCCGTACGCCGCCTACCAGATCCCTGATGACCTGATGTGGTAAGGCGTTAGAAACCACATTGTGGCGAGGGAGCTTGTTGTGGTGAGTGAGCTTGCTGTGGCGAGGGAGCTTGCTCCCGCTGGGGCGCGAAGCGCCCCCAAGATCCCAAACCCAAAAAACACAAACCCCGCTCAAAAGGCGGGGTTTGTGTTTTCAGATACTCCAGCTGCGTGGGGCTGGCTACCTAAAGGATTTCAGAATTTCAGGAGCTTTGCGCCTGGCGTTTCATCTCAAGGGTCTCGAGCTCGTTTTTATAATTATGAGCTTCGGTCTCGTCGTGAAACATGCCGACCAGCAGGTCTTGCTGGTGTACATCCCAGATGTGAATCCCGTGGGCTACTGCTTCATGGGACATATGTTCATCGTCGCGTTCAGTTACTTTTACAGTCATCTGCTTGCTCCAATCTCTGGTTGATCTGCGGCAAGGCGTCGCAGGCCTTTGTTATATGATTTGTTAGCTTGCTAAGTAAATAACCAGGAATTGCAACACACCTTTACAGGATTTGCAGTAATCGCCCGAGCCCACGGAAACCGCGACATTGCGTCGCAGGGCGCTGAGTTATATGACAAAAGTTTCATGTTGGCGCCAGGCGACAGGCGAAAAAAAGCCCCGCATGCGCGAGGCTCTTTCACTGTGCTGAGGATCAGCTGCCTTTGACAGCCTTGCCGTCAACGGTACCGTCTTGCAGCATGATGTTGTATTCCTTGCCGTCGGTCTCGACCTGGCGCAGGGCAACCAGGATGCCGCCCCAGTCCTTGGCAAACCACATTTGGGTAATGCGCTTGCTTTGAGTCGGGTCACGCACGCGCTCGACCTTGATCGCATCGATGGAGCCGGCTTTGGTCTGGACCTTTTCCGGGCCGATCACGCGGAAGTCGTAGGTATCGACATCTGTGCCTTCGACGACGTTGTAGCTCATGCTTTTCTTGCCGGCTGCCACATCGCGCTGCAGTGCCAACTGGTAGGTCGACTTATCGAGCATGCCGCTTTGAAGGGCCACGTTGACCGGGTCCTTGTTTTCAAAACCGGTGACTTTCTTGGCCGTCTGATCGAAGTCGAGGTTGATCTTCTTCGTCTTTCCAAGGCCGCCGCGTTCGAAGGTGTAGCTCACCGGCTGCAGGGCATCGTTGTCGAAGCGAATCACGCTGGTTTCAGTCAGGCTGGCGATCATCATCGAAGCCTTGAAATTCAAGGTCCAGCTGCCGTTGTCATTTTTGGTCAGGCTGCGTTCTGCCGAACCACTCATGGGCAACTGTTTCCAGTCGGCGGTGTAGCTGGCGGAGAAAGGGTGAAGGTCTGCCGCTTGCACGGCAGGCAGGGCGAACAGCGCAAAGGCGAAGAGCAGGGCGCGACGCATAAAGTCTCCTAGGTTCGAATCAAGTGGCCGCTGGCCGCAAGTAACTGACCGTCCAATAATGCACCGTGGTCGCCAAGAATCAACCGCCCCTCAGCGAACCAGCGAACAGCCAGCGGGTAAATCTTGTGTTCCTGGGTGTGAACCCGTTGCGCAAGTGTCTGCGCAGAGTCCTCAGACTCTACCGGAACTACTGCCTGTACGACCAGAGGCCCGCCATCGAGTTCCTCGGTAACAAAGTGCACGCTGCAGCCGTGCTCGGTGTCGCCGGCCTCAAGGGCACGCTGGTGGGTGTGTAACCCTTTGTATTTGGGCAGCAGGGACGGGTGGATATTCAGCAGGCGCCCGTTGTAGTGGCGCACGAAGTCAGCGCTGAGAATGCGCATGAAGCCGGCCAGTACCACGAGTTTGGGGTTGAAGGCGTCGATCAGTTCGATCAAGGCGCTGTCGAAGGCCTCGCGGCCTTCGAAAGCCTTGTGATCCAGGGAGCGGGTGTCGATACCCGCGTCCCTGGCGCGTTGCAGGCCGTAGGCGTCGCTGCGGTTGGAGATCACCGCAGCGATGCGCACCGGGCTGTCGCCGGTGCGCGTGCTATCGATCAGGGCCTGCAAGTTACTGCCGGTGCCGGAGAGCAGCACCACGACATCACAGGTTGCAGGCATCAGTGCGCCTTAAGGTTCTTCAGTTCAACCTGAGCCGCGCCTTCAGGCGCGGTAGCGATCTGGCCGATGACCCAAGGCTGCTCGCCGGCTTCACGCAGTACGTTCAGCGCGGTTTCAACGTGCTCTTGAGCCACGCAGATGACCATACCTACGCCGCAGTTCAGCACGCGGTGCATCTCGGTTTCGTTGACGTTGCCTTTCTCTTGCAGCCAGTCGAAGACTGCCGGGCGCTGCCAGCTGGCCACGTCGACAATCGCCTGGGCGCCTTTAGGCAGTACGCGCGGAATGTTGTCCAGCAGGCCGCCACCGGTGATGTGGGCCATGGCCTTGACCGCGCCGGTGTCCTTGATCAGCTTGAGCAGCGGCTTCACGTAGATGCGGGTCGGGGCCATCAGCAGGTCGGTCAAAGGCTTGCCGTCGAGCTGGATGGTTTCGATGTCGGCACCGGACACTTCGATGATCTTGCGGATCAACGAGTAGCCGTTGGAGTGCGGGCCGGACGATGGCAGGGCCAGCAGGGCGTCACCGGCAGCGACTTTGGAGCCGTCGATGATTTCGGATTTTTCGACAACGCCGACGCAGAAACCGGCCAGGTCGTAGTCTTCGCCTTCGTACATGCCTGGCATTTCAGCGGTTTCACCACCGACCAGGGAGCAGCCGGACAGTTCGCAGCCAGCGCCAATGCCGGTAACCACTTGGGTCGCGGTCTCGACGTTGAGCTTGCCGGTGGCGTAGTAGTCAAGGAAGAACAGCGGCTCGGCGCCACACACCACCAGGTCGTTCACGCACATGGCAACCAGGTCGATGCCGATGCTGTCGTGCTTGTTCAGGTTCAGTGCCAGGCGCAGCTTGGTGCCCACACCGTCGGTGCCGGAGACCAATACAGGCTGCTTGTAGCCGGCCGGGATCTCGCAGAGGGCGCCAAAACCGCCCAGGCCGCCCATGACTTCGGGGCGCGCAGTGCGCTTGGCGACGCTCTTGATGCGTTCGACCAATGCTTCACCGGCGTCGATGTCTACACCGGCGTCCTTGTAGCTCAGGGAGGGTTGCTTGCTCATGATCCAGGCCTTTAGGGGGGATTCAGGGGTAACGACCGAATGCGGCGGGAATACCGAAACCTGAAGTTTCAGCATGGCCTGCCATTGACGGTCTGCGAAGGCGCGCGATTTTATCAGGCTTGAGGGGCAGCGGCCATCCTCGGGCCGACGGGCAGGGGCAATAGCTGTTAAAAAAATCGCTAATCGAGTCGGTCACGGGCCGTATTAAGGTATAGCCTTTAACTCGCTATCGTTATGACAGTACAAAAACTTACCGAGGCCCTGTGAATGTTTTGCCGGTCGCTGTGGTCACAGCCTTGCTCAACAGTGTTCACGCGGTCTGTTCCAACCGCTTATTTGTCGTTCGGGAATCTTCTTTCATGGGTCTGAGTAAATATTTTTTTGTGGGCTGCTTGTCGTTGGTCAGCCTGGCGAGTCATGCCGAAACCCTCAATGGCCTCTATCAAGTGCTGGAGCCAGTCAGCAGCCAATCTCCCCAGGAGCGTGACCAGGCTACCCAGCGTGCCCTGCAAACCCTGGTGATCCGCCTGACCGGCGACGCGAAGGCCGCCGATGGCCCGGGCCTGGCGGCGATTCGCAAGGACCCGCAACAGATCATCAGCCAATACGGCTACGACGCCGGCCCTCCGGAAAGCCTGCAAGTGGATTTCGACCCCGTCAGTACCGATCGCGCCTTGCGTGGTGCGGGCCTGGCGCTGTGGGGCAGCAATCGGCCGTCGATCCTCGGTTGGTGGCTGAACGACTCCGTCGACGGCAGCAGCCTGGTAGGTGATGGCCAGGCCGTCGCCCAACCGCTGCGTCGCGCGGCCCAGCACCGTGGTTTGCCTTTGCGCCTGCCGCTGGGTGACCTGGACGAACAAATCGTCGCCACTGCCCCGAATCTTGAAAGCCCCGACGCCACGCCGCTGCGTGCCGCGTCCGAACGTTACGGCGCCGACGCCTTGCTGGCGGTTCATGCCCGCGAAGACGGCGGCCAATGGTCGGCCAAATGGCGCCTGTGGCTGGGGGATAAAAGCGAGCAGGGCACCGCCACCGGTACTGACACCGCTGCGCTGGCCGACGCCGTGCTGCTGGCTGTCAGCGAACGCCTGGCACCGCGCTTTGCGGTCAAGGCCGGTGCTTCCACCAGCGATCAGTTGCTGGAAGTGCAGGGCATGAACCTTGAGCATTACGCCGCCCTGGGTCATCTGCTGGAGCCGTTTGGGGCCCAGCCGGTGCGGGTGGATGGCAGTCGCATCGTCTATCGTGTGAATGGCAGCGCCGAGCAGTTGCGCACCCAGTTGAGCCTGGCCAAGTTGCAGGAAATCCCGGCGGGTGAAGCGCCGTCTCCGCAGCCGGTGGTGGAAGGCGCGCAACCGGCACCGGTCGAGCCGACGCCGCAGCTACGTTTTCATTGGTAAGCGGTCTTCCTTCTTATATAGAAGCAGGAAGCAAATAATAGAGGGAGTGGTTTATGGCGGATACGCGTCGTTGGGTGTGGCTTGGCGGGATTGTCCTGCTGTGCGTTTTTGTGTTCCTGCTGCATTCGATCCTGACGCCGTTCCTGGTCGCGTTACTGCTGGCCTACCTGTTCGATCCCGTGGTGGATCGCCTGGAAAAGATCGGCCTGTCCCGTACCTGGGGCGTGGTGGCGGTGTTCGCGTTGTTCACCTTGATCATCACGGCGTTGGTGCTGGTGCTGGTGCCGATGCTGGCCAAGCAATTGTTCAAGCTCTATGAACTGGCGCCGCAGATGCTCGACTGGCTGCAACACACGGCGATGCCGTGGGCGCAGGCCAAGCTGGGGCTGGCAGACGGGTTCTGGAAGTTTGACAAGGTCAAGGCCGCCATCAGTGAGCACATGGGCCAGACCACTGACATCGTCGGCGTGGTGTTGAGCCAGGCGACGGCTTCGAGCCTGGCGCTGATTGGTTGGCTGACCAACCTGGTGCTGATCCCGGTAGTGGCGTTCTACCTGCTGCGGGACTGGGACATCATGATGGCCAAAATCCGCGGCCTGCTGCCGCGGGATCGCGAGGAGCGCATCGTCTCCCTGGCCGGAGAGTGTCATGAGGTGCTCGGCGCCTTCGTCCGTGGCCAGTTGCTGGTAATGCTGGCGCTGGGGATCATCTATGCGGCGGGGCTGATGGCTATCGGCCTGGAGCTGGGGTTGTTGATCGGCCTGATTGCCGGTTTGGCGGCCATCGTGCCGTACATGGGCTTTGTGATCGGGATTGGTGCGGCGCTGGTGGCCGGGCTGTTCCAGTTCCACGGCGACCTGTACCCGATGCTCGGGATTGTCGCGGTGTTCATGGTCGGCCAGGCCCTGGAGGGCATGGTGCTGACGCCGTTGCTGGTGGGTGACCGGATCGGCCTGCACCCGGTGGCAGTGATCTTTGCGATCCTGGCGGGCGGCGAGTTGTTCGGCTTCACCGGTATCCTGCTGGCGCTGCCGGTGGCGGCGGTGATCATGGTGCTGGTGCGCCATGTGCACGACCTGTACAAGGACTCGGACATGTACGCCGGGGTCGAGGATCCGGAGTTATAACCGCAGCATCACAAACCCGGCTCAAGGCCGGGTTTGTCGTTTATCGGCTCTGGCGTTTCGCCATTGCGTCAAACAATCTTCACCAAATCCAACAAGTTAACGCAAACCTTTGATTTTGCTTGTGGTCTGCTGCATTGTGCGCCCGGCGTCACGGGTATAAACTTTGCAAACTTTACACAGAGGTCACTAACGGTTCGATTGGAGCCGTTCAGTCAGCATGAAACCGATTCAGCTGCCCCTAGGTGTGCGTCTGCGTGACGACGCTACCTTTATCAATTACTACCCAGGCGCCAATGCCGCTGCACTCGGCTATGTCGAGCGGCTCTGCGAAGCCGACGCCGGGTGGACCGAAAGCCTGATCTACCTCTGGGGCAAGCATGGCGTGGGGCGTACCCACTTGTTACAGGCCGCTTGCCTGCGCTTCGAGCAGATGGGGGAGCCGGCAGTTTACTTGCCGCTGGCGGAGCTGCTGGACCGTGGTATCGAGATCCTCGACAACCTTGAGCAATACGAACTGGTTTGTCTGGACGACTTGCACGCGGTAGCGGGGCGGGCGGACTGGGAAGAGGCGCTGTTCCATCTGTTCAACCGCTTGCGTGACAGTGGCCGGCGTTTGTTGATTGCCGCGTCCACCTCGCCACGTGAGTTGCCGGTGAAGCTGGCCGACTTGAAGTCGCGGCTGACCCTGGCGCTGATCTTCCAGATGCGCCCGTTGTCCGACGAAGACAAACTGCGTGCCCTGCAATTGCGTGCGTCCCGCCGCGGGCTGCACCTGACCGACGAGGTCGGGCATTTTATCCTCACTCGCGGCACCCGCAGCATGAGTGCACTGTTCGACTTGCTCGAACAGCTCGATCAGGCCTCCTTGCAGGCCCAGCGCAAGCTGACCATCCCCTTCCTGAAGGAAACCCTCGGCTGGTAGCCAGCCCTTTGAAATCGCGGCTTTCGGCAAATTCCAGGCGCCAGAAAACCTGCATTTGAGCCATTTTGGCCATGCAAATGGGGGCTATAGGGTGTTAAGGGCTTAGATGTCATAGTTCAAACAAGAAGTCACATAGATCACGATTGAATTTGCAAATCGATGTGATAGAAGGCATAGTCTCGGCTTCTTTACACATCAGCCACGGTCGTGCCCATGCTAAATCGCTTCGCACCCCTCGTGCCTCTCGCACTCGTTACCCTGTTGTTTGGTTGCGCCACCCACACTCAAAACGTGGCTGAGCAGCAAAAACCAGCACAACAGTCCCAGGCAAAATTCGTTGCGTCGCAGTCTTCCACTGTTTACCAGGAAGAAATCGCAACTGAAAAAGAACTCGCCGACTTCGCCGGCAGCAAGCCTTACCAGCTTCCAGTTCTGGCCGACAGCATTCTCGAACGTGGCATGTCCCTGATCGGTACCCGTTACCGTTTCGGCGGTACCTCTGAAGCCGGTTTCGACTGCAGCGGTTTCATCGGCTACCTGTTCCGCGAGGAAGCCGGCATGAATCTGCCGCGTTCCACCCGCGAAATGATCAACGTGGATGCACCGTTGGTCGCGCGGAACAACCTCAAGCCCGGTGATCTGCTTTTCTTTAGTACGGCTGGTCGCGGTCGTGTCAGTCACGCCGGTATCTACCTGGGCGACAACCAGTTTATCCACTCCAGCAGCCGCCGCAGCGGTGGTGTGCGAGTCGACAACCTGGGTGACAGCTACTGGAGCAAAACCTTCATCGAAGCCAAGCGCGCCCTGGCGATGGCCCCGACTACCGTTACCGCTAGCAAGTAAAGTTAAAGTGATACTTGAAGTTTGACGTGTAAGCGCTAGAATCCCTGGACATTGTTGTAAATCGATCGCGCGAGCCTTGCTTGCGCGTTCTGTTTTTCAACGTTCGGCAGCGAAAGCCGCATCCAGATCAGGATTGTTCTGCCCATGTCGACCTCGGCCCGCCTAATTCTTCTTGTTTGCGCCGCGCTGCTCAGCGCCTGCGCAAGCCGTCCTCCGCCTGCGCCCGTGGCCGTCAAGCCCAAGCCGGTGTTCAATACCTACGCCACCCAGAATTTTTCGCCTGCGGCCGAAGACGTGCTCTTTCGTGCGCTGGGCCTGGTCGGCACGCCTTATCGTTGGGGCGGCAACACGCCGGACTCGGGGTTTGATTGCAGTGGCTTGATCGGTTTCGTCTACCGTGACGCGGCGGGCATCTCTCTGCCGCGCACCACCCGCGAGCTGATCGTGATGCGCGCCCAGGACGTGAGCGAAAACAACCTGCAGACCGGCGACCTGATTTTCTTCGCCACCGGTGGCGGCTCGCAGGTCAGCCACGCCGGGATCTACGTGGGTGAAGGCCGCTTTGTGCATGCGCCGCAAACCGGCGGTACGGTGAAGCTGGACACGCTGTCCAAAGCCTATTGGCAAAACGCCTACCTGAGCGCCAAGCGTGTGTTGCCAGCCGAGCACCTGGCACGAAACCCCTAGGAAAACACGAAACCCAATGTGGGAGTGGGCTTGCTCGCGAATGCAGTGTGTCAGTCACTTTGTTGTCGGCTGATCCACCGTATTCGCGAGCAAGCCCGCTCCCACATTTGTTTTGCGGTGTTTGCGCAGTGGGCTATTTAGCCGCCGACACCCGCCACACCTTGTTCCCCACATCATCTGCCACCAACAAATCCCCCTGCTTGTCGATCACCACGCCGACCGGGCGGCCCATGGCTTTCTCATCGCTGTTGAGGAAGCCGGTCAGCACATCCACCGGCTGGCCTTTTGGCTTGCCTGCCTCAAACGGCACGAAGATCACCTTGTAGCCACTGTGGGGCTTGCGGTTCCACGAACCATGTTGGCCGATAAACGCGCCATTGCTGAATTGCGCCGGTAACTTGCTGCCATCAGCAAAGGTCAGTCCCAGCGAGGCTGTGTGCGGGCCGACTGCATAATCCGGGGCAATCGCCTTGGCCACCAGGTCCAGGTTCTGCGGTGTGACCCGCACATCCACGTGCTGCCCGTAGTAACTGAATGGCCACCCGTAGAAGGCGCCATCCTTGACCGAGGTGATGTAGTCCGGCACCAGATCGCTGCCGATTTCATCGCGCTCGTTGACGGCCGTCCATAGCGCGCCGCTTTGCGGTTCCCAGGCCATGCCGTTGGGGTTGCGCAGGCCGGAGGCGAAGATGCGGTGTTGGCCGGTGGCGCGGTCCACTTCCCAGATCGCGGCCCGGCCTTGTTCCGCTTCCAGGCCATTTTCCCCGACGTTGCTGTTGGAGCCCACGCTGACGTACAGCTTGCTGCCGTCCTTGCTGGCGATCACGTTCTTGGTCCAGTGATGGTTAATGCTGCCGCCCGGCAAGTCGGTGACGGTGGTGCCGGCGTCCTTGATCGAGGTTTCCCCAGGCTGATAAGGGAAGCGCAGCAATTTGTCCGAATCGGCGACATACAGGTCGTTGCCCACCAGCGTCATGCCGAACGGCGAGTTCAGGTTCTCCAGGAACACCGTACGGGTTTCGGCCACGCCGTCGTGGTCGGCGTCCCGCAGCAGGGTGATGCGGTTCGGGCTCGGCACGCCGGCCCCGGCACGGCCCATGACTTTCTCCATCACCCAGCCACGAATGCCCTTGGCATCATCCGGCTTGGGCGGCGCGTTGGTTTCCGCCACCAGCACGTCGCCATTGGGCAGCACGTACAGCCAGCGTGGGTGATCCAGGCCTTCGGCGAACGCGGCCACCTGGGTGCCCGCGGCCGGAGTTGGCTTGACGCCTTCGGGCCAGCCGATGGCCGGGGCGATGTTCACCGTGGGGATCAGGGTTTTATTCGGCTCCGGCAGTTTGGGCGAGGGTCCGGTGCCGTCGGACACCTGAAGGGTCGAGCTTTCACCACAGGCGGCGAGGGTGCCGGCGACCATGATCAGTAGGGCAAGTCGGGTCTTGTGCATGGTTTTCTCCTTAATACCTGTAGTGGTAGAGGAGCGCAGCGGCCCGATGGTTCACGCGCATGTCCGGCTTTAATTGACGCTCCACCCCCAACCCACTAACCTTCGCGGCTTGTTTCAGGTGCTCTGTGGCGTACGCGCCGACTGAGTGAAACAGGGAAGCCGGTGAGTGAGCGCACTTTTCTACAGTGCCGCCACGATTCCGGCGCTGCTGCCCCGCAACGGTAAATGAGTCAAGACGGTGCCTTAAGCCACTGTATCGCCCGCGATATGGGAAGGCGCACCCTCGGCATCCCATGCCACTCATGAGCCCGGAGACCGGCCTGATCCATCCAACAGCATCACGGTGGGCGATGCTTGGCTGTCTGTATTGTCTTTTTCCTGCCCGCCGTTTTTGTCCAGCCCCAACGGAGAGCTGCCATGACTGAATCCCCCGATCGTGACGAACGCCACCTGGCGCGCATGCTGCGCAAAAAAGCCGTGATTGATGAGCGCATTGCCAACTCACCGAACGAGTGCGGGTTGCTGCTGGTGCTCACCGGCAACGGCAAAGGCAAGAGCAGTTCTGCCTTTGGCATGCTGGCGCGAGCCATGGGCCACGGCATGCAATGCGGCGTGGTGCAGTTCATCAAGGGCCGTAATAGCACCGGCGAAGAACTGTTCTTCCGGCGTTTCCCCGAGCAGGTGCGCTTCCACGTGATGGGCGAAGGTTTTACCTGGGAAACCCAGGACCGTGCGCGCGACATCGTGGCCGCCGAAGCCGCCTGGGCGGTCTCCCGGGAAATGCTGCAGAACCCGGCCATCGGCCTGGTGGTGCTGGACGAGCTGAACATCGCCCTCAAGCACGGCTACCTCGACCTGGACCAGGTACTCGGCGACCTGCAAGCCCGCCCGCCGATGCAGCACGTGCTGGTGACTGGCCGAGGCGCCAAACCCGAATTGATCGAAATGGCCGACACCGTGACTGAAATGGGCATGCTCAAGCACGCCTTCCAGGCCGGTATCAAGGCGCAGAAAGGCATCGAACTTTGAACCAGCCCCGTCACTGTCCTGCTGTGCTGATCGCCGCACCGGCGTCCGGCCAGGGCAAAACCACCGTCACCGCCGCGCTGGCCCGTTTGCACCGCAACCTGGGGCGCAAGGTGCGGGTGTTCAAATGCGGCCCGGACTTTCTCGACCCGATGATCCACGAGCGCGCCAGTGGTGCGCCGGTCTATCAGTTGGACATGTGGATGGTGGGCGAGCAGGAAAGTCGCCGGTTGCTGTGGGAAGCGGCGGGGGAAGCCGACCTGATCCTGATCGAAGGCGTGATGGGCTTGTTCGACGGCACGCCGTCCAGCGCCGACCTTGCGCGGCACTTTGGCGTGCCGGTACTGGCGGTGATCGACGGCACGGCCATGGCCCAGACCTTCGGCGCCCTGGCATTGGGCCTGGCGCGTTACCAGCCGGACCTGCCGTTCGCCGGTGTGCTGGCTAACCGCGTCGGCACACTGCGCCACGCGCAATTGCTCGAAGGCAGCCTTACCGAAGGCCTGCGCTGGTACGGCGCGCTGTCCCGGGAAACCGGTATCGAGTTGCCCAGCCGCCACCTTGGCCTGGTGCAGGCCAGCGAATTGAACGACCTTGATCTACGACTCGACGCCGCCGCCCAGGCCTTGGGCAGCAGTTGCGAGGTAGCGCTGCCACCGCCGGTGGAATTCGCCGCACCCGAGTTGATCGAGACCCAACCGTTGCTGGCCGGTGTGCGCATTGCCGTGGCCCGCGACGAAGCCTTCGCCTTTACCTACGGTGCCAGCCTCGACCTGCTGCGGGCGATGGGCGCCGAGCTGTGCTTCTTCTCGCCGATTCGCGACCGCGCGTTGCCCGACGCTGACAGCCTCTACCTGCCGGGCGGTTACCCGGAACTGCATCACCAGGCGCTGTCGGAAAATACCCCGATGCTGGCCGCCATTCGCGCCCATCACGCTGCCGGCAAGCCGCTGCTGGCCGAATGCGGCGGCATGCTCTATCTGCTGGACTCGCTCACCGATGTCGACGGCACCCGTGCCGAACTGGTGGGCCTGCTCCAGGGTGATGCCGTGATGCAGAAACGTCTGGCGGCGCTGGCCCTGCAAAACGTCGAACTGCCCGAAGGCCTGCTGCGTGGCCACACTTATCATCACTCGTTGACCAGCACAGAATGGCAGCCGATTGCCCGGGGCCTGAGCCCGAATGGCGGGCGCGGCGCCGAGGCGGTTTATCGTCAGGGCCGGATGACGGCTTCCTACGTGCACTTTTACTTCCCGTCCAACCCGACAGCGGTGGCTGCCCTGTTTGCGCCAAGCCTTGAGACCGCCATCGCAGGCAAGCCAGCTCCCACACTTGACCGAGTTGAAACGCAATCTACGGTGGGAGCGGGCTTGCCCGCGATGAGGCCATGACGGACAACGCCTTTCCGGAAGCCGACCGCGAAGCCGTCTACCGCGCCATCGCCGAACGCCGTGACATGCGCCACTTCAGCGGTGGCACCGTCGCGCCTGAATTGCTCCACCGCCTGCTGCAAGCCGCCCACCAGGCGCCGAGCGTCGGCTTGATGCAGCCCTGGCGTTTTATCCGCATCAGCGACCGCAACCTGCGCGGCCAGATCCAGCAGCTAGTGGAAGAAGAACGCGTACGCACCGCCGAAGCCCTTGGCGAGCGCTCCGACCAGTTTATGAAGCTCAAGGTCGAAGGCATCAACGACTGTGCCGAAGTACTGGTGGCGGCGTTGATGGACGATCGCGAACGGCATATCTTCGGGCGCCGTACCTTGCCGGAAATGGACATGGCGTCGTTGTCCTGCGCGATCCAGAATCTATGGCTGGCCGCCCGCGTCGAAGGGCTGGGCATGGGCTGGGTCTCGTTGTTCGAGCCCCAGGCCCTGGCCGACCTGCTGGGCCTGCCGCCCGGCGCCAAGCCGCTGGCCGTGTTGTGCCTGGGCCCGGTGACCGAGTTCTACCCGGCACCGATGTTGCAGCTCGAAGGCTGGACCGAACCACGGCCACTGAGTGACATGTTGTACGAGAATGTTTGGGGAGTGAGTCAATGAGTGTGGCCTTGCTGAGTGTCGCTGCGGTGGCGCTGGATGCGCTGCTGGGCGAGCCCAGGCGCTGGCATCCGCTGGTAGCGTTCGGCAATTTTGCCGAGCGTATCGAGCAGCGTTTCAACTCCGGCGGCCGTGGCTGGCGCAGTCATGGCGTCACCGCGTGGGTGATCGCAGTGGTGCCGCTGACGCTGCTGGCCACGGCCCTGTCGTGGGCGCCGTATATCGGCTGGGTATTGGAAATCCTCGCGCTGTACTGCGCCCTGGGCATGCGCAGCCTCGGTGAACACGTGCTGCCGGTCGCGCAGGCGCTGCGCAGCGATGACCTGGACGAGGCCCGTAAGCGTGTCAGCTACCTGGTAAGCCGCCAGACCAGCGAACTGGACCAAACGGAAGTGGCCCGCGCGGCCACCGAATCGGTGCTGGAAAACGGCAGCGATGCGGTGTTCGCTGCACTGTTCTGGTTTGTGGTCGCTGGCGTGCCCGGCGTGGTGCTCTATCGACTGAGCAACACCCTGGATGCCATGTGGGGCTATCGCAATGAACGCTTTGAGCGTTTCGGCTGGGCCGCAGCAAAGATCGACGACGTGCTCAACTACATTCCGGCGCGCCTGGTGGCGTTGACCTACGCGCTGCTGGGCAAAACCCGCCTGGCCCTCAAATGCTGGCGCACTCAGGGCCCGACCTGGGACAGCCCCAACGCCGGCCCGGTGATGGCGGCAGGCGCTGGCGCCCTTGGCGTGGAGCTGGGTGGCGCGGCGATTTATCACGGCGAGCTGCACCAGCGCCCGCAACTGGGCGAAGGCCCGCCCGCGGATGCGGATTCCATCGAGCGTGGCTGGCAACTGGTGCAACGCGGCGTGTGGCTTTGGTTGCTGATCCTGTGTGTGGGGGCTGAATTTTATGCTTGAGCACGGTGGCCGCTTGCGCAAGGCGGCGTTGCAATACGGGATTGCAGAGGGCGATTGGCTGGACCTGTCCAGTGGCCTGGCGCCATGGCCGTTTCCGATCCCGGACATCCCGCTGCGGGCCTGGGCGCGCCTGCCTGAAACCGATGACGGCCTGGAACAGGCCGCCTGCGAATATTACGGCGCCCCCCATGTACTGCCGGTGGCCGGTTCCCAGGCCGCAATCCAGTTACTGCCGCGGCTGCGCCGGGCGGGCAAGGTCGGTGTGCTGTCGCCGTGCTACGCCGAGCATGCTGAAGCCTGGCGTCGCGCCGGCTATATCGTGCGCGAAGTACTGGAGCAGGAAGTCGACTTCTTCCTCGACGGCCTCGACGTATTGGTGGTGGTCAACCCCAACAACCCCACCGGCCTGAGCCTGCCGCCGCAACGCCTGCTGGACTGGCATGCTCGGTTGGCCCAGCGTGGCGGCTGGCTGGTGGTGGACGAAGCGTTCATGGACATCACCCCGCAACTGAGCCTGGCGAGCCAAGCCCATCAAGTTGGCCTGATTGTGCTGCGCTCCTTTGGCAAATTCTTCGGCCTGGCCGGCGTGCGGCTAGGGTTTGTGCTGGCCGAGCGCCAGCTGCTCAAGCTGCTCGCCGAACAGGTGGGGCCTTGGGCCGTCAGCGGGCCGACGCGGGTGCTTGGGCAAGTGTGCCTGCGCGATACCGTCGGCCATGCGCAACAGCGGTTGCGTTGCGAGTCGGCCAGCCAGCGTCTGTTTGACGTACTTGAACGCCATGGCTTGCGACCTCAGGGTGGCTGCGGGTTGTTCCAGTGGATGATCACGGACCGGGCAGAGCAGCTGCATGAATTCATGGCCCAGCGCGGTATTTTGCTGCGCCTGTTTGTCGACAACAGCAGCTTGCGTTTCGGCCTGCCGGATACCGAGGCCGACTGGTTACGGCTGGAACAGGCGCTGAGCGCCTACAGGGAAGCCTCATGAGTACCTTGATGGTGCAGGGCACCACATCCGACGCGGGCAAAAGCACGTTGGTGACCGCGCTGTGTCGCTGGCTGGTGCGCCAGGGCATCCCGGTGGTGCCCTTCAAACCCCAGAACATGGCACTCAACAGCGCCGTGACTGCCGAAGGCGGCGAAATCGGCCGAGCCCAGGCGGTGCAGGCCCAGGCCGCGAACCTGGCGCCCCACACCGACATGAACCCGGTGCTGCTCAAACCCAACAGCGACACGGGCTCCCAAGTGATCATCCACGGGCGCGCCGTGACCACCATGAATGCCGTGGCTTATCACGATTACAAAGCCATCGCGATGCAAGCGGTGCTGGCCTCCCATGCGCGGTTGAGTGCGGCGTACCCGGTGGTGATGGTCGAGGGTGCAGGTTCGCCGGCCGAGATCAATCTGCGGGCGAACGACATTGCCAACATGGGCTTCGCCGAAGCGGTGGACTGCCCGGTGCTGCTGATTGCCGACATCAATCGCGGCGGGGTGTTTGCGCACCTGGTGGGCACGCTGGAATTGTTGTCGCCCACCGAACAAGCGCGGGTCAAAGGCTTCATCATCAACCGGTTTCGCGGGGATATTGCGCTGTTGCAGCCGGGGCTGGATTGGCTGGAAGCGCGTACCGGCAAGCCGGTGGTGGGGGTGTTGCCGTATGTGATGGACCTGCATCTGGAGGCGGAGGACGGTATCGACCAGCGCCAGATCGACAAGGCGGCGCAGGTGCTCAAGGTGGTGGTGCCGGTGTTGCCGCGGATCAGTAATCACACGGATTTTGATCCGTTGCGGTTGCATCCGCAGGTGGATTTGCAGTTTGTGGGGCCGGGGCAGGCGATTCCTGCGGCGGACCTGATTATTTTGCCGGGCTCGAAGAGTGTGCGCAGTGATTTGGCGTATTTGCGGGCCAATGGGTGGGACACGGCGGTGGCGCGGCACCTGCGTTATGGCGGGAAGGTGTTGGGGATTTGTGGTGGGTTGCAGATGCTCGGGGAGCAGGTGCATGACCCGCTGGGGCTGGAAGGGCCTCGCGGGTCGAGTGCGGGGTTGGGGTTGTTGGCGCTCAGTACGACCCTGGAGGAGGAGAAGCAGCTGCGTAATGTGCGCGGGCGGTTGTTGCTGGAGGATGCCGAGGTGAGTGGGTATGAGATCCACGCGGGCGTAACCAGTGGCGCTGGTTTGGTGCGGGCTGCGGTGCAGTTGGACGATGGGCGTCGGGATGGGGCGCAGAGTGAGGATGGGCAGGTTCTTGGGACCTATTTGCATGGGGTGTTTGAGGCTCCGGCGGCCTGTAGTGCTTTGTTGCGTTGGGCCGGGTTGGAAGATGTGCAAGAGGTGGATTATCACGGGTTGCGGGAGCGGGATATTGAGCGGTTGGCGGATTTGGTAGAGCAGCATCTGGATACCGGGTTGCTGCGTTCGTTGTGTGGGGTTTGAGTTGGTTGTAATGGACCGTGTACATATCCGTTGCTGCGGTAACGGCGGCTTGTGGTTCCGCTCTTACAGCGGGTCACTTTTGGCAAACGCCCGGAATGCCGGCCCAGCCAAAAGTAACCAAAAGGTCTTTGCCCCACCACTCGGTGCCTCGCCCAGGCTCGGCATACCCGCACTCCGGCACGGCCATCGTGGTTAATGGGGCCCGCAGATCAAGATCAAAAGCACGCAGCCTCGCTGGCGCTCGACAGCTGCTACGGGCGGTGTGGCTCTGCTTTTCTGTGGGAGCGGGCTTGCTCGCGAAAAACCTGAGGGCGCCGCGTTGAATCAGGATGCCCGCGTCATCGTTAACGACCTTCGCGAGCAAGCCCGCTCCCACATTTGGACCGTGCCCGCTTTAGATTTTGATTTTGCTTTTAACACTCAAGCCGGCCGGTAGGCCGCTGTGCTCTTGCTTTTGATCTTGATTTTGATCTTAGGCGCCCCGTTAAACCACGCTGGCCGAACGCAGGCTTTGGAGCGTGGGTAACCCGGCAGGACGCCGGGTTAGCCGTCCTGGGCCAAGGATGGCCCATGACGGCGGCCCACGGTCCAAAGCCGGAGTGAGGGCACTCCGAGCCTAGGCGAGGAGCCGAGTGGTGGGGCAAGAGCGTTTTGCTTACTTTTGCGCTTTTCAAAAGTGAGCCGCTGTAAGAGCGGAACCCATAGTCGCCGTTACAAAAATAACGGATATACACACAGTCAAAAACAGGCACACCCCATGCTCCAGTTGATCCTCGGCGGCGCCCGCTCCGGCAAAAGCCGCCTGGCTGAAAAACTCGCCACCGACAGCGGCCTAAGCGTCACCTACATAGCGACCAGCCAACCCCTGGACGGCGAAATGACCGCACGCGTCGCCCACCACCGCGAGCGCCGCCCATCCGAATGGGGCCTGATCGAAGAGCCCGTCGAACTGGCCCGTGTCCTCAAGGAAAACGCCACCCCGAACCATTGCCTGCTGATCGACTGCCTCACCTTATGGCTCACCAACCTACTGATGCTCGAAGACCCCGACCGTCTCAAGTACGAGCGCGAGGCCTTGCTACACACCCTGGCCACCCTCCCAGGAGAAATCATTTTTGTCAGCAACGAGACCGGACTGGGTGTCGTCCCGCTGGGCGAATTGACTCGCCGCTATGTCGATGAAGCCGGATGGCTGCATCAAGCCTTGGCCGAACGTTGTCAGCGCGTTGTCCTGACCGTCGCCGGCCTGCCCCTGACTTTAAAAGGTACTGCGTTATGACCGACACCTGGTGGCTCAACCCCTGCAAAACGATCGACACCCAAGCCCACGAACAAGCCCTGGCCCGCCAGCAGCAACTGACCAAGCCCGCCGGCTCCCTCGGCCAACTGGAAGCCGTGGCCGTCCAACTGGCCGGCCTCCAGGGCCAGGTCAAACCCAGCGTCGACCACCTGTGGATCGCGATCTTCGCCGGCGACCACGGTGTAGTCGCCGAAGGTGTCTCCGCCTTCCCCCAGGAAGTCACCGGCCAGATGCTCCACAACTTCGTCACCGGCGGCGCCGCCATCAGCGTACTTGCGCGCCAACTGGACGCAAAACTGGAGGTAGTCGACCTGGGCACCATCACCCCCACCTTGAGCCTGCCCGGCGTACGCCACCTCAACCTCGGCGCCGGCACCGCCAACTTCGTCAATGGCCCGGCCATGACCGAAGCCCAGGGCCGCCTGGCCCTGCAAGCCGGCCGCGACAGCGCGCTCCGCGCCACCGCGAGCGGCGCGCAACTGTTTATCGGCGGCGAAATGGGCATCGGCAACACCACCGCCGCCAGTGCCCTGGCCTGCGCGCTGCTGGACTGCCAGGTCAGTGACCTGACCGGCCCCGGTACCGGCTTGAACGCCCAGGGTGTCAGCCACAAAGTCGCCGTCATCCAGCGCGCCCTGGCACTGCACGCAGGCGACCGTGGTGACGCCCTGAAAACCCTGTTCAACCTCGGCGGCTTTGAAATTGCCGCGCTGGTCGGCGCCTACCTGGCCTGTGCTCAAGAAGGGGTCGTGGTGCTGGTGGACGGCTTTATCTGCACGGTCGCCGCGCTGGTCGCCACGCGCCTGAATCCCGGCTGCCGTGAATGGTTGCTGTTCGGCCATCGCGGTGCTGAGCCCGGCCATCGTCACGTGCTGCAAAGCCTCAATGCCGAACCACTGCTGGAGCTCGGCCTGCGCCTGGGCGAAGGCAGCGGTGCCGCGCTGGCCGTGCCGTTGCTGCGCCTGGCCTGCGCGCTGCACGGGCAAATGGCGACCTTCGCCGAAGCGGCCGTGGCGGATCGCCCGGCATGACCTTGCACCTGGACCTGCTGCGCCACGGCGAAACCGAACTGGGCGGCGGCTTGCGCGGCAGCCTGGACGATGCGCTCACGGCCAAGGGCTGGAAGCAGATGCGTGGGGCGGTGGTGGAGCAGGGCCCGTGGGACCGACTGGTCAGCTCGCCGCTGCAACGTTGCGCACGGTTTGCTGATGAGCTGGGCGCGCGCCTGAACCTGACGGTCACCCTGGAAAAAGACCTGCAGGAGCTACACTTCGGCGCCTGGGAAGGGCAGAGCGCCGCTGCCCTGATGGAAACCGATGCCGACGCGCTGGGCCTGTTCTGGGCTGATCCCTACCGTTTCACGCCGCCCCAGGGCGAGCCGGTTTCGCAGTTCTCCGCGCGCGTATTGGGGGCTGTCGCGCGCTTGCATCAAGCCTATGACGGCCAGCGAGTGCTGCTGATCAGCCACGGCGGAGTCATGCGTTTGCTATTGGCCCAGGCGCGTGGCTTGCCTCGTGAGCAACTGCTGAATGTCGAAGTCGGCCACGGTGGCCTGTTCAGCCTGCAGGTCGAGGCTGATGGCGTATTAAGGGAAGGAATCTGAGTATGTTGCCGTTCTGGATCGCCTTGCAGTTTCTCAGCAGCCTGCCGATTCGCTTGCCGGGTATGCCGCAGCCCCAGGAACTGGGGCGTTCGTTGCTGTTTTATCCGCTGGTGGGGCTGCTGTTCGGGCTGCTGCTGTGGGGCTTGAACGCCGTATTGATGGGCGCGCCATTGCTGCTGCACGCCGCGTTGTTGTTGACTGCGTGGGTGTTGCTCAGCGGCGGCTTGCATCTGGACGGCCTGGCCGACAGCGCCGACGCCTGGCTCGGTGGCTTCGGCGACCGCGAGCGCACCCTGACCATCATGAAAGACCCGCGCAGCGGGCCGATTGCGGTGGTCACCCTGGGCCTGGTGCTGCTGCTCAAGTTCACCGCTCTGGTGGCGTTGATCGAGCAGCACAACGGCGCCGCGCTGATCCTCGCACCGCTGATTGGCCGAGCTTCGATGCTGGCGCTGTTTCTCACCACCCGCTATGTGCGCGCCGGAGGGTTGGGGCAGGCCTTGGCGGATCATTTGCCGCGCATCGTCGGCCAACAGGTGCTGATCCTCAGCGGTCTGGCGTGTATCCTGATCGGCGGTTTCAGCGGCGGGATTGCGGTGTTGCTGGCGGCCCTTTGCTTTATCGGCTTGCGCCAGCTGATGGTCAATCGCCTCGGTGGCACCACCGGCGACACCGCCGGCGCGCTGTTGGAGTTGCTGGAAGTGGCTGTGTTGGTCGGTCTGGCGCTGTAACAGTTTCTTGCATTTCATTAATCCCGGGTATATACACGCTCTATGCTTGCCTCCCAATGTTTATGCACTAACCTGCGTCGCGCCGCTCGTGGCGTCAGCAGACATTACGACGGCGCTCTCGACGGCTTCGGGATCAACGTTGCCCAGTATTCTTTGCTGTGTAATCTGCAGCGCCTCGATCAACCGAGCATCTCCAGCCTGGCCGACGCCATGGGCCTGGATCGCAGCACGCTGGGGCGTAACCTGCGGGTGCTGGAGGGCGAGGGCCTGGTGCAACTGGTGGAGGGCGATGACCTGCGCAACCGCCTGGTTCTGCTCACCGAGGCAGGTAACGAACGGCTGGCGGCGGCATTGCCGGCCTGGGAAGCGGCACAGCAGAAATTGATTGATAAGTTGGGCGCCGAAAAGCGCGAAACCCTGTTGGCCTTGCTGGATGAACTCGCTTGACGCGAGTTTGTTCGATGACAAGCGGGTATATACCCGCGACCGGAGAATAAGAAATGACCTCGATGTGGCGCACCAGCGGCTGGATTCTTGTGGGGAGTGCGCTGATCCTCGCGTTGTCCTTGGGGGTGCGGCACGGCTTTGGCCTGTTCCTGGCGCCCATGAGTGCCGAGTTCGGCTGGGGCCGTGAAACCTTTGCCTTTGCCATTGCCTTGCAAAACCTGATCTGGGGCCTGGCGCAGCCATTTACCGGCGCCTTGGCCGACCGCTTCGGCGCTGCCAAGGTGGTGATGATCGGTGGTGTGCTGTATGCCCTGGGCCTGGTGTTCATGGGCTTGTCGGATTCGGCGTGGTCGCTGTCCCTGAGTGCCGGATTGCTGATCGGTATTGGTCTGTCGGGCACCTCGTTCTCGGTGATCCTTGGCGTGGTAGGGCGCGCCGTGGCGCCGGAAAAACGCAGCATGGCCATGGGTATCGCCAGCGCCGCCGGCTCCTTCGGCCAGTTCGCCATGTTGCCAGGCACCCTCGGTTTGATCGGCTGGCTCGGCTGGTCCGCCGCGCTGCTGGTGCTGGGTGTGATGGTGGCGCTGATCGTGCCGTTGGTAACCATGCTCAAGGACCGTCCGCTGCCCGCGGTAGCCGGTCAACAGACCCTGCGTGAGGCCTTGAGCGAAGCCTGCTCCCATTCAGGATTCTGGCTGTTGGCGTTCGGTTTTTTTGTCTGCGGTTTCCAGGTGGTGTTTATCGGCGTGCACTTGCCGTCGTACCTGGTGGACCAGCACTTGCCGGCTTCTGTGGGTACCACGGTGCTGGCATTGATCGGCCTGTTTAATATCTTCGGCACGTATACGGCGGGATGGCTCGGCGGGCGTATGTCCAAGCCACGCTTGTTGACGGGGTTGTACCTGCTGCGGGCGGTGGTGATTGTGATCTTCCTGTGGGCGCCGGTGACGCAAACCAGCGCCTACCTGTTTGGCATGGCGATGGGCTTCCTGTGGTTGTCCACGGTGCCGCTGACCAACGGCACCGTCGCGACCTTGTTTGGTGTCAGAAACCTTTCCATGCTCGGTGGGATCGTGTTCCTGTTCCACCAACTGGGCTCGTTCCTCGGCGGCTGGTTGGGCGGGGTGGTCTATGATCGAACCGGTAGTTACGATTTGATCTGGCAGGTGGCAATCGTCCTGAGCCTGGTGGCGGCGGCCCTGAACTGGCCGGTGCGCGAGCGCCCGGTGGCACGTTTGCAGGCGCAAATGGGGGTGGCATGAATTCGACCTGGCATTGGCTCGGCGCAGCAGGAGCAGCAGTTCTGCTGCTGTTGGCGTGGTGGGGCTGGCAACAGGGCGGCCTGGCATTGATGCAGTTGGGCATGGCGATCTGTTAAGTTCTGTGTCTGAGACTTTTTCAAGGACACCTGACATGCAGATGCGCTGGCTTGCAGTACCCGCTCTGATGGTGGCTTTTGGCGGCGTCGCCATGGCCGCCGATTGCCCGCCGTTGCTTGAAGGCCAACTGCCCAAGCTGCGCGCCAAGGAATCCATCGACCTGTGCCAGCGCTTCGCCGGCAAGCCGCTGGTGATCGTCAACACCGCCAGCTTCTGTGGGTTTGCGCCGCAGTTCAAAGGGCTTGAGGCCTTGTACCAGCGCTATAAGGGCCAGGGGCTGGAAGTGATTGGCGTGCCGTCCGATGACTTCAAGCAGGAAGCCAAGACCGGGGAGGAAACGGCCAAAGTCTGTTATGTGAACTACGGCGTGACCTTCACCATGACCGATCCACAGAAGGTCAGAGGCCCGGACGCGGTGCATCTGTTCAAGATTCTGGCGCAGCAGAGCAGCGCGCCGAAGTGGAATTTCTACAAGTACGTGGTGGACCGCCAGGGTAAGGTGATCGCCAATTTCTCCAGCCTGACCAAACCGGATAGTCCGGACCTGATCAAGGCAGTGGAAGAGGCGTTGGCCTCCAAACCCTGATTACCGCCCACTAAAAAGCCCCGCCTCTTTTGCAAGAGAGCGGGGCTTTTTTATGTCGCTTTACATCAGAACTTGTACGTCACACCCAGGCCGAAACCGTTGGCGCTGTTTTCGTACTTGGCGTTGTAGGACTGGCCCAGTGCGTTAGCGCGTGCAACTTTGACAGGTTCTTCCTTGAGGTAGGAGTAAGCCAGGTCGACGGTCATGTTCGGCATGACGTCGTAGCCCAGGCCGAGACTGAAGATCGTCCGGTCACCGGTAGGGATGCGAGGCGAGCGATCAGTGTTGTTGGTCGGCGACTGGTCGAACGTCAGGCCGGTACGCAGTACCACCTGCTTGGTCACGCGGTACGAAGTACCCAGGGCGTAGGCCCAGGTGTCGTGCCAGTTCTGGTCTTCCTTGATGGTGCCGACAATTTGCGGAGCCAGAGCACCACTGCCTGCGGCGGCCGATACGCCTTCGTTATTGACGGTGATGTCTTTCAGGCGGCTCCAGCGAGTCCATGTTGCGCCCGCATAGAGTTTCCAGGCGTCGCTCAGGTCTTGAGTAACAGACAGGTCCCAGGATTCAGGGGTGTCGATCTTCAACGAAGCGTCGTAACGACCGTTGTTCAAGAGACTGGCAGGAACGTTGGCCCCCTTGGTCACTTCGGTGTGGCCTTCGAGCTTGTACTTCACTTTCGAGTGATAGGTCAGGCCCACTCGAGTGGTGTCAGTGGCTTGTACCAGCAGGCCGGCATTGAAGCCGAGTGCGGTGTCATCACCCTTGATCTTGACGTTGTTGGAGCCGGTCCCGGCGATTGGCAGGTTGATATCAGACTCAAGCGTACCGGCGATACGGTTGATAGTCGGACCAAAACCAATCGATACCCGGTCGTTGAAGGCATAGCTGACGGTTGGCTGGAAGGCGATGACCTTCACTTCGCTCTTACTGCCGAATGCTTTGCCCCGGAAGCCGCTTTCGTAGTCAGTCACCAGACCAAAGGGTGCATAGACGCCGAAACCGACAGCCCATTGCTCATTGAGTTTATTGGTGTAGAAACCGAAAGGAACGGCAGTGAAAGGGACCATGTCGCCTTTGTTGCTACCGCTGGAGCGACCACTGACATCTTTGATGTTGGTGGAGGCATCAATCGCTGCAACACCACCTGTAACTTGCTGGCCTTCAAGGCGAGCCATACCGGCAGGGTTACCATAAACGGTGCTTGCGTTTTCGGCAGATGAAGAACGTCCCGCAAAACCGGTCCCCATCCCGGCAACGTCTTGTTCGTTGAGGGCAAAGCCGCTCGCGAACACGTGGGAGGAGGCCATTGCAACGGCGAGGCTAAGTGTCGTCTTGAGCATTACTTTTTTCATTATTAGAACTCCGTGGTGATCACCGCTGCGGAAAGTAACAATAAATTTATGTTTGCGCTATAGGCTGAAACATAGGAGATAGAGCGGTTTTGTAGGACAATCCGACCAAAATCAGCGTTTTTAGCCGAATCTTGCAAATCGCCCGGTCAACAGGCGACGTGATTCATGGTTGAAACACAGGTTTGCCAGGCTTGGGTGAAATCCCGAAGCCGGCCCTGAGGGTGAAATATTTCTTTCCAGATACGCGCCATCGCCACTACATCGTCGGCTGGCGGCAGGGAAGGGCGGTGCTGTTCCACCAGCAGCCAGGCGATGGCGGTGGCGTAACGCAGGTTGACCGTCAGCTCAAGCTGCGGCCCGCTGAGGAAGGCATGCTGGCTGGCGAGGCCGCGAACCAGGCTGGCGCGCTCGGGGTCCAGCGCCAGGTAGTTATCCCACAACGCACGGTGGCGCGGTTCGGTGATGCTGTAGAGGCCATGGCCGCGGCGGTCGTGCAGGGCTGATCCGAGCGCCGACTGGCTGGCGGCGATGCCCAGCAGCAGGGATTCAGCAGTCGGGTTATCACGGCCCAGGTAAAGCAGGGTGGGCCGGATCACATAACGACACAATTCGCTGGCGGCGATGCCCATAAAAGCCTCAATCCATGAAATTGGTCGGCGATGCCTGAGAGGGGGCTTGGCAGCAGTGAATCGGATCCCAGGCTCGCCGGAAGCGGATCAAGCCGCTTGAGTTGAAGTGTAGTGTCATATTTACGACGTAAAGGACTGTTTTTAAAATATTTTTATCATTTAGTTATATCGTTTATATCAATTTAAACTTAGCGCGCCTGAATTTCAGGCAATAAAAAACCCCGGGTTTTAACCGGGGTTTTTGTGTTTCAGCGATCCGGGTCGATCAGGCAACCAGTGCCTGACGAGTACGATCGATCACGGCCTGCAGCGGTTCTGCGCTGGAGTATTGATCGGGGTACAGGCGTTCGCTGTGACGAGCGATGCCGTGTTCGTTGACCAGGGTAAAGCTGAAGCAGCCTTTGCGAGCGGCCATGATCAGGCAGTTCATTGGTGCAAAAGCGTTGGTGAGGGTGCGAATGGCATCCTGAGTGTGGATTTGAGTGGACATATTATTGGTGTTCCTACAAATGACACGGTTAAGAACCGTGCAACGTTAAAACGTTCCAGTGACGTTGATCACCATTGATCGAACGAAGAACCCGACTGGAACAAAGCAGCCAGTTTGAAGCGCTATTAAGTTGGCGCGCTTGGGCTGGCAGGTAGGTACTTAGGAGGGCAGGCAACACAACAGGGGCAAAGGTTCTGGGCCCGGGGTGAAGATCCTGATCAATTTGCAGGTTGGTTCTTTCAGAGTATTGAGACTTCGCGACACCCTTTGCATTGTTCAAAGGCTGTGTCGTCGCAAGTGATACCTGGAAACCATCGAGGTGGTCGATCCCTTTTTGTCGGCGGTGCCGTGAGGGAGTTGTTCGACCAGAATTGACTTTCAGCTTGGTACTAACGCCGCGGATAGTAACGGATTGAACCGATGAAAGGAAGTGTGCTAGGTCAAAAACTTTTCTGGCCCTGGTGCGTCGGTAACATTCCTCAGCCGCCGTCTGACAAAAAACGCGGTGCATATAACCGCCAGATGGGCAGTTGTGCACATTGGTTGCGCCCTGTGTCACCGTCCTGACATAAGCCCAGAAGCGCCCCCGGGTGCCTGCAACTAAAATTTAAGTCAATGAAAAATCGAGCTTTTTTTTATTGGTGAAAAAATCGTCAGTTTGACTGCGGCCCCCATTCCATGGGCCTTTGCGCGAGTTACATAACGGTTGTCCACTGAGTTATCCACAGGTTCTGTGGATTGTCCCAAGCGCTTGCTCTAGAACGGGCGTGCAGGTTTTTTTCAGCTTTACCTGTACGAAAAAAAGAGTAGAGTGGCGCGCCTTCCGTTCTGTCCCACAGTGCTTTATGAAGTTTCGCTCAGTATCACCTTCTGTTACCGGCAGCCCTCAGGTTGTTACCGCACCCAAGCGTTTCTCCCTGAAAGTGGCCTTGTGGTTGCTCGACAGCCCGCGCCTGGGCCACAGCCCCAACGTCAAGCATTTCGCCGGGCATTTGCTCAAGCAACCCGCCCGCGCTGGCGTGGTGGTAGCGCAAAGCCGTCTGGGCCAGTTGATGTGCCGCGAGTGCGGCAATGCCCGGGACCGCCGCATCGGCCACGACCTGCTGCGCCAGGCCGCTCGCGCCGGCGACCGCATCGCCCAGCGTGAACTGGGCCAGATCGAAGACTGAGCTGTCCTCAATGCGCAGGCTTGGTTAACCTTCTTCTTTTCGGGTGACGGCAGGAATCGCTATGGCTTTTGACTGGACCAGTGTTGCGCTGGGTCTCGCCGGTGCTGGATTGCCGCTGTTGGGGCTGTGCTGGCAGATTCAGCGAAAACTGACGGCGCGAATGGCCGGCTGGGAATTGCTCGAAGAGCGCCTGGCCACCGCGCAACTGGCCCAGGAAGGGCTCGCCGCACAGCTGGACGCCAGCCGCGACGAAATCAGCGACCTGAGCCAGGCCAACGCCGCCAAGCAGGCTGACTTGGCCGCGGTGCGCCGCGAAGTCGAACTGCTGCAGATCGACCGCGACAACGCCCGCGACGCCGCTCACGCCTGGAACCTCGACCGTTCCGCCAAAGAAACCGAGCTTCGCCGCCTGGACGCCTTGTCCGCCTCCCTGCGCGCCGAACTGCGCGAGCAACAGGAAAGCCATCAGCAACGCCTCAGCGACCTGCAAGGCTCCCGCGACGAGCTGCGCGCGCAATTCGCTGAACTCGCCGGCAAGATCTTTGACGAGCGCGAACAGCGCTTCGCCGAAACCAGCCAGCAGCGCCTCGGCCAATTGCTCGACCCGCTCAAGGAGCGCATCCAGTCGTTCGAAAAGCGTGTCGAAGAAAGCTACCAGAGCGAGGCCCGCGAGCGCTTTTCCCTGGCCAAGGAACTCGAGCGCCTGCAACAGCTGAACCTGCGCCTGTCCGATGAAGCCACCAACCTGACCCGCGCCCTCAAGGGTCAGAAAACCCAGGGCAACTGGGGTGAGTTGATTCTGGAACGAGTGCTGGAACACGCCGGGCTGGAAAAGGGCCGCGAGTACCAGACCCAGGTCAACCTCAAGGGCCCGGACGGCGAACGCTTCCAGCCTGACGTGTTGATCATGTTGCCGGGTGACAAGCAGGTAGTGGTGGATTCCAAGGTCAGCCTGACGGCCTATCAACAGTACGTCGCCGAGGACGATCAAGCGATCGGCCAGGCCGCCCTGAAGGCGCATGTGCTGTCATTGCGCAACCACGTCAAAGGCCTGGCCGGCAAGGACTACAAACGTCTCGAAGGCCTGCACAGCCTGGATTTCGTGCTGCTGTTCGTGCCCATCGAAGCCGCATTTTCGGCCGCGCTCCAAGCCGAACCGAACCTGTTCCAGGAAGCCTTCGATCGCAATATCGTGATCGTCAGCCCGACCACACTGCTGGCGACCTTGCGGGTGATCGACAGCCTGTGGAAACAGGAACGGCAAAGCCAGAACGCCCGGGAAATCGCCGAGCGTGCCGGTTGGCTGTATGACAAGTTCGTGCTGTTTATCCAGGACCTGGACGAGGTAGGCAACCGCCTGCAGCAGTTGGACAAAGCCTACAGCGCAGCGCGCAACAAGCTGACCGATGGGCGCGGCAACCTGGTGAGCCGTACCGAGCAACTGAAACTGCTCGGCGCCCGCGCCAGCAAAAGCCTGCCGGCCGACCTGCTGGAACGCGCGATGACCGATGAAGACGGCGTGGCGCAGTTGCCAGAATAGTCACCGGTCTCTGTAGGAGCTGGCTTGCCTGCGATGCGGACACCTCGGTCCTCCAGATACACCGAGGCGATGCCATCGCAGGCAAGCCAGCTCCCACATGGGCTAAAGCGGCAGGTGCCGGCTCAACAAGGCCCGCAATGCTGCCGGCTTCACCGGTTTGGCCAGGTAATCCAACCCGGCCGCATGCACCTGGGCCACCATCTCCGGCCGTCCATCGGCACTGATCACCACACCCGGAATCGGCTCCGCCAGTTGCGCGCGCAGCCAGCCCATCAATTCGGTGCCGGTTTCGCCGTTGTCCAGGTGGTAATCCACCAGAGCCAGCTGCGGCCGTACACCCTCAGCCAGCAGCGCGGCGCATTGCGCCTGGTCGCGCGCGGTCCAGACTTCACAGCCCCAGCGCGTGAGCAAGCTGCGCATGCCGATCAGGATGCTTTCTTCGTTATCCACACACAGCACCTGGGCGCCGCTCAACGGTTGGCCGTTTTCCAACACCGGCTTGGCGGGGGCGCTGACCTGGCTGCGCGCCAACGGCACGCGCACGCTGAACACGCTGCCCTTGCCCGGCCATGAACGCACACTCAAGCGATGCCCCAGCACGCGGCACAAGCCGTCGGCAATCGCCAGGCCCAGGCCCAGGCCTTTCTCGGCGCGGGTCTGGTGACTGTCCAGGCGTTTGAATTCTTCGAAGATGACTTTCTGTTTGTCCTGAGGAATCCCGGGGCCGCGATCCCACACTTCAAGGCACAGCTCGCCACGACGGCGCCGGACACCTAATAGAACCGGCCCATCGGCGTACCGGAACGCGTTGGTCAGGAAATTCTGCAACACCCGCCGCAACAACTTGATGTCGCTGTCGACCCGCAAACGGCTGCCCCGCAGGCGGAAGCGCAGACCCTGTTCCTGGGCCAGCGCCTTGAACTCGGCGCCCAACGTATCGAACAGTTCATTGAGCACGAAGGGCTGGCGCTGCGGATTGATCTTGCCGTTTTCCAGGCGTGAAATATCCAGCAGGTCGCTGATCAGGTCTTCCGCTGAGCGCAGCGAACTGTCCAGATGCTGCACCAGTTGCCGGGCGTCCGGCGACATGCCGTCGTTCTGGTGGGAGAGGGCGGCAGAGAACAGCCTTGCGGCGTTCAACGGCTGCATCAAGTCGTGACTGACCGCCGCGAGGAACCGGGTTTTCGACTGGCTGGCCGTCTCGGCGACACCCTTGGCATCGGTCAGGGCGACGTTGAGTTGCGACAGTTCGTGGGTACGCTCGGTCACTCGCTGTTCCAGGCCTTCGTTGGCCTCGGTCAACGCCTGCTCGGCTTCGCGGAAGGCGGTGATGTCGGTGAAGCTCATGACAAACCCGCCGCCCGGCATCGGGTTGCCGATCAGCTCGATCACCCGGCCATTGGGGAACAGCCGCTCGGACGTATGCGCGCGGCCCTGGCGCATCCAGTGCAGGCGGCGCGCCACGTGCACTTCGGCCTCGCCCGGGCCGCACAGCCCGCGCTCAGCGTTGTAGCGAATGATGTCGGCAATCGGCCGGCCCACGCTGATCAGGCCTTCGGGGTAATTGAACAGTTCAAGGTAGCGCCGGTTCCACGCCACCAGCCGCAACGACTGGTCCACCACGCTGATGCCCTGGGTGATGTTTTCGATGGCGCCTTGCAGCAGTGCCCGGTTGAACTGCAGTACTTCCGACGCTTCGTCGGCGATGCGTACTACGTCCTCCAGCTGCATTTCCCGGCCTTCAATGGCGGCTTTCACCACCGCCCGGGTCGACGAAGCGCCGAGCACACCGGCCAGCAGGCGCTCGGTGTGGGCGATCCAATCGTTGTCGGCGTTCTGGTTAGGGTTAAAGCCTTTGCCTTGGCGATAGGCGAAGCGCACAAAACTCTGGTGGGCCCGTTCTTCACCGACAAACCGTGCTGCGAGGCTGAGCAAATCATTGATCTGCACCGAAAGCATCGAGCGGGCGCTGGCCCGCTGGCTGATTTCCTGGCCAATAAAACGCCCGGCCTGCCAATGCTCCGACACCCGCGTACGCGACAACATCGAGACCCACACAAACAGTGTGAAGTTACCCGCCAGGGAAAATACGGTGCCCAGCGTCAAAGACGTCACGGACAAACCCAACGGGTGCGAATGCAGCCACGTCATGCCCGGGAAAAGGCTGAACGACCAGCCTAGACTTTTCGCAGTGACCGGTAGGACCAAGGTGTAGAACCACAGGAACGTACCCGCCGCCAAACCGGCAAATACCCCGCGTCGGTTGGCCTGTTTCCAATACAGCGCGCCGAGCATCGCCGGTGCCAGTTGGGTCACGGCGGCGAACGCGATCTGGCCAATGGTTGCAAGGCTCGCAGAGGATCCCAGCAACCGGTAACTGACATAAGCCAGCAGCAGGATGATGACAATGCTCACCCGGCGTACCGACAGCATCCAGTGACGGAACACTTCGAACGGCCGCTCGGCGCTGGAACGGCGCAGCAGCCAGGGCAGCAGCATGTCGTTGGAGACCATGGTCGACAGCGCGATACTCGCGACGATCACCATGCCCGTCGCCGCCGAAGCTCCGCCGATAAACGCCAGCACCGCGAGGGCCGGATGGGCTTCGGCCAATGGCAGGCTGATCACGTAGGAATCCGGCAATACCGAGCCCGGCAGCAGCATTTTCCCGCCGAGGGCAATCGGGATCACAAACAGGGCGGCCAGGATCAGATAGGCCGGGAACACCCACTTGGCCAGGCGCAGGTCCTGGGGGTCGATATTTTCCACTACGGTGACGTGAAACTGCCGGGGCAGGCAGATGATCGCCATCATCGCGACGCCGGTCTGCACCACCATCGAAGGCCAGTTGACCGTCTCTTTCCAGTATTCCTCCAGCCGTGGCGCAAGCATCGCCTGGCTGAACAAATCTTCAAAACCGTCGTACAGGCCGTAGGTCACAAACGCACCGACGGCGAGAAACGCGAACAGCTTGACCAGGGATTCAAAGGCAATCGCCAGCACCATGCCCCGGTGGTGTTCCGTGGCATCCAGGTTGCGCGTACCAAACACGATGGTGAACAGCGCCAGCACCAGCGACACAATCAGCGCCGTGTCCTGGGAGCGGGTGCCGGTGGTGTCGGCGCTGGCCCCGATCAGCAGGTTCACCCCCAGCACGATGCCTTTGAGCTGCAAGGCGATATAAGGCAGCACGCCCACCAGACAGATCAGCGCCACCACCACGGCAAGGGATTGGGATTTGCCGTAACGGGCGGCAATAAAGTCGGCGATGGAGGTGATGTTTTCCTGTTTGCTGATCAGCACCATCTTTTGCAGGACCCACGGCGCCAATACAAGCAGCAATACCGGCCCCAGGTAGATCGGTAAAAATGCCCACAACTGTTCGGCCGCCTGGCCTACGGCACCAAAGAATGTCCAGCTGGTGCAATACACCGCCAGCGACAGGCTATACACCCAGGCACGCATCCGCGGCGGCAATGGCGCATGGCGACGGTCACCGTAAAAGGCGATGGCAAACATAATGGCCATATAGGCCAGGGCAACGGCGGCGATCAGCCCGCTGGACAGCGTCATGAGAACTCCAGACATAAGAACGCCCGGGCATTCCCGGCCCGGGCGAACAGTCTCGCATGATGCTTGGCGTTAGTCAGTGTCGACCAAGGTCGGAGCGTGGTGTGATGTCGCAGCTTGGGTTCAGGCGCCGAAGCCGCCGTCGATGGTCAGGCTGGCACCGGTGATATAGCCGGCTTCAGGGCCAACCAGGTAAGCGACGAAACTGGCGATCTCTTCCACATGGCCATAACGGCCCACGGCCATGAAGCCGATCAGGCTCTCGGCGAAATCACCGCTTGCGGGGTTCATGTCGGTGTCCACCGGGCCGGGCTGCACGTTATTGATGGTGATGCCCCGTGGCCCCAGGTCGCGGGCCAGGCCTTTGGTCAGGCCGACCAGCGCCGATTTGCTCATGGCGTACGGGCCGCCACCGGCAAACGGCATGCGATCGGCGTTGGTGCTGCCAATATTGATGATGCGGCCACCTTCGCCCATGTGCCGCGCGGCTTCCTGGGTAGCGACAAACACGCTGCGCACGTTGATGGCGAGGGTACGGTCGAAGTCTTCCAGGCTGAAATCTTCCAGCGGGCCGACGGCCAGCACGCCTGCGTTGTTCACCAGGATATCCAGGCGCCCGAAGGCTTCGACGGTGGCGTTGACGGCGCTGCGGATGGCGGCTGCGTCGGCGCTGTCAGCGTGGATCGCCAGGGCTTTGCCGCCTTCGCTGATCACGCTGTTCTGCAATGCTTCGGCCTTGGCGGCCGAGCTGACATAGGTGAACGCGACGGCTGCGCCTTGGGCGGCCAGGCGCTTGACGATGGCGGCGCCGATACCGCGAGAACCGCCCTGGATCAAGGCGACTTTGCCGCTGAGGTTCTGTGTGGTCATGTCGATCTCCAAAAGATGTGTTGAGGTTGGAGTCGAGTATCGACCTCGCATGGCGCCCTCGGTAGACCGTGATTGCTATAGTCTGTGTAAACCAAAAGTTTAGAGTGGGGCGATATGGAAAGCTTTGGCAGTATCGAATGCTTTGTGCGCAGCGCCGAAGGTGGCAGCTTTGCCGAAGCTGCCCGGCACCTGAGCCTGACCCCGGCGGCCGTGGGTAAAAGCGTGGCCAAGCTGGAGGCGCGCCTGGGTGTAAGGCTTTTTCAGCGCAGCACCCGGCGCCTGACCCTGACCGAAGCAGGCAAGCTATTCCTGGAAGAAGTCAGCGGCAGCCTCACCACTATTCAAAACGCCGTGGCCAACCTGGCCAGCGCCGAAGGGCGGCCGGTGGGAACGCTGAAGGTCAGCATGGGCACGGTGTTTGGCAACCGTTATGTGGTGCCGTTACTGGGGGAATTTCTAAAGCGCTTTCCTGATATCAACCCCGACTGGCATTTCGATAACCGCCAGGTGGACCTGATCGGCCAAGGCTTCGATGCCGCGATCGGCGGTGGTTTTGAGCTGCCCCAGGGCGTGGTTGCGCGCAAGCTGGCGCCGGCGCATCGAATCCTGCTGGCCTCACCGGAGTACCTCGCCAAACGCAAGCCGGTACTCGCGCCCGAGGATTTGTCGCTCTGCAACGGCATTCTGATCCGCTCACCGCAAACCGGGCGCGTGCGATCCTGGCAACTCACCCATCGCAACCGCGAACAGCGCCCGCTGGTGCTCAAGCCGCGCATGACCATGAGCGACTCTGGCGCTGCCTGCTGCGCCAGCGCCCAAGGCCTGGGGATTGCGCTGGTCAGCATGCCGATGGCGGTGCCGTATCTGGACAGCGGCCAACTGGTGCGAGTGCTGCCCGACTGGTACGTCGACGACGGCAACATCTCGCTGTACTACGCCGAACACAAGCTGCTGCCCGGCAAGACACGGGCGTTTGTGGATTTCATTCTGGAGCAGTTTGTCGAACGCGAGCTGGGGCGGCGGTTCAGCGCCATTTGATCCTTGTGGGAATCAAAGTGTGGGAGCGGGCTTGCTCGCGAAGGCGGTGTGACAGTCACCCGATGCATAGACTGATCCACCGCTTTCGCGAGCAAGCCCGCTCCCACCTTTCGGATCTTCAGTGTCCGAACTTTCCAGGCCAGCCGATCACTTTCTTCGGCCTCGGCGTCGCATACGTGCGGATCTTCGAGGTCGACAGCCCTAACCGCACCAGCCCTTCAGCAATGGTCACCGCTGCGGTCACGCCGTCCACCACCGGCACACCCGTGCGGTAGCGAATCTGGTCATCCAGCCCGGCCATGCCGCCGCAGCCCAGGCAGATCACTTCGGCCTTGTCTTCGCTGATCGCCAATTCGGCCTGGCGCACGATGGCCTCCATGGCCCGCAGCGGGTCTTCTTCCAGTTCCAGTACCGCCATGCCGCTGGCCCGTACCGACGCGCAGCGCTGGTACAAACCCGCCAGTTTCAGCCGGTCCTCGATCAGCGGCACGGTGCGGTCCAGGGTGGTCACCACCGAATAGGCATGCCCGAGGAACATCGCGGTGCTGGCGGCGGCTTCGGTGATGTCCACCACCGGCACATTGAGCAACTCCTGCAAACCTTCGCGGCCGTGCTCGCCGTAACCCGCCTGGATCACGGCATCGAACGGCTGGTCGTAGGCCATCACCCGGTCCATCACCGCGATGGCCGCCAGGTAGCTTTCGAAATTGCCCTCCACCGATTCGGCACCGAAAAACGGGGTCAGCCCGACGATCTCGGTGCCGGGGGACGCCACCGCCCGTGCCTGCTTGGCGATGGCCTCGGTGATGGATTCGGTGGTGTTGACGTTGACCACAAGGATGCGCATGGAATGTCCTTACTTAATGACTGACGTTATCGACTGCAATGCTTTCGCCGCTCACATCGGCGTAATACGGCTGGCGCTTGGCGAACAGCAGGTACAGCAGCCCTGCAATACCGGCGCCAATCAGCCAGGAGAACGGCGAGACAAGGGCGAAACCCGGCAGCAGGGCGAGGAGAATGGCGATCACCGCCGCAGGAATAAACGCCGCCACCGCCCGCAAATTGATCCCGCGGCTGTAGTAATAAGCGCCATTCGGGTCTTCGCTATACAACTGCGGCACGTCCACCTGGCTTTTACGGATCAACCAGTAGTCGACCATGATCACCCCGTACAACGGCCCCAACAGAGCGCCCAGCCCCGACAGGAAATACACGATCACCAGCGGGCTGTTGTAGAGGTTCCACGGCAGGATCAGCACCGCCACGGTGGCGCTGATCAGCCCGGCGCGGCGGAAGTTCAGGTACTTGGGCGCCAGGTTGCTCAGCACGAAGGCGGGTGCGACGAAGTTGGCCATGATGTTCACCGCCACGGTCACAATCAGGAACGCCAGGCAGCCCAGCACCAGGAAGAAGGTGTTGGGTATCGCCGCAATGATTTCGGTGGGGCTCTCAATCACCCGGCCATTGAGGTGAAACTGCCCGCCGCACAGCAACACGGTGATGGCGGCGAACACCAGGATATTCACCGGCAGGCCCCAGAAGTTGCCGACCTTGATGGTCTTGCGGCAGGGCGAAGAGCGGGCGAAGTCGCAGAAATTCAGGATCAGCGTACCGTAGATCGCCAGCCACAGCGCACCGCCGGCGAAGATATTGCGCCACATCTCGCCACCGGTCAGCGGCTCGCGGATCGACCAGGCAATCTGGCCGCCGGCCTGGAAATACATCCAGCCGGCGAGTGATGCCACCGTCAGCAGAATCACCGGCCCGGCGAAGGCTTCATAGCGGCGCACCATCTCCATGCCATAGGCGAGGATCGCGAGCTGCACAAACCAGATCGCCACAAAACACGCCCAGCCGAGCGTCGACAGGCCGAGGATCGAGTTGTGGTCGTAGTCGGCAAAGCCTGGATGAACCGCCGTCAGCAGCACGCGGAAAACCACCGAGGCCAGGTAGGTCTGGATCCCGAACCAGGCAATCGCGATCACCGCACGAATCAACGCCGGAATCTGCGCGCCATGGATACCGAAACTGATGCGGCTGATCACCGGAAACGGCACGCCGGTCTTCTGGCCCATGTAGCCAGACAGGTTCATGAAGAAGTACACCAGCGCCGCGCCGATCCCGAGGGACAGCAGAATCTGCCAGCCGCCCAGGCCCAGCGCATACAAGCCAATGGCGAAGGAATAGTTGGCGATGTTGTGCACATCGTTGGTCCACAAGGCAAAGATGCTGTAGCGGCCCCAGCGCCGGCCTTCGGCCTTGGTGGGTGCAAGGTCCTTATTGTGCAGGCGCGGGCTGAGGACCAGCGGGCCGGGGCTGGTGGCCTCGGGGTTCAGGGTGGAGGAGGGCAGATCCAGTGCGATGTTATTGGAGAGACTTGTACGCATTCCGGCAGGCTCCTGGACACCAGCAGGAGAGCGGCTGATGTCAAAGTGTATGTATCTTTTTTATTGATTGTATACAAAGTGTGTTTTGCCTTAAGCCACATGCGTGCCAGATTTTCGCCGGGTGAAATACACGGCGATTTGGTTTTTAGCGTATTGGAAATAACAGGCTGAATTTAAAGCGATATAAATTGACCGTTTGAACAGCTATTTATTTTGTAGCGCAGAGAGGGGCGGGGATTTAGGAAGAGGTGTGACGCGGGAGGATGTAACTTTTCGGTGCGGGATTTTATAAGTGCACACAAAAATGGCACCGATGGTGACATTTCTGTGTACAGGTTTTCGACCTGGGTGTTACGCCTTGCTGATGATGTTCCCGGCGTGCAACCCGCATTCTTTCTGGGTTGCTTCTTCCCACCACCAACGGCCTTCGCGTTCGTGTTGATTCGGCAGTACCGGGCGCGTGCACGGCTCACAGCCGATGCTGATAAAACCGCGCTCGTGCAGGCTGTTGTACGGCAGCTCGAGCATGCGGATATAACCCCAGACTTCCTCACTGGTCATCTGCGCCAGCGGGTTGAACTTGTACAGGGTGCGTTCCGGGGTGGAGAAGGCGGTATCGATTTCCAGCGCGGCCACCTGGCTGCGGGTGCCGGGGCTCTGGTCGCGGCGCTGGCCGGTGGCCCAGGCGCTTACGCCGGAAAGCTTGCGGCGCAGCGGTTCGATCTTGCGCACGCCGCAGCACTCGCCGTGGCCGTCCTTGTAGAAGCTGAACAGGCCCTTTTCCTTGACGAAGGGTTCCAGCTTGCTCTGGTCCGGCGAGATCAGCTCGATGTCGATTTTGTAGAACTCGCGCACCTGCTCGATAAACCGGTAGGTCTCCGGGTGCAGGCGGCCGGTGTCGAGGCTGAATACCTTGACGTTCTTGTTCAACTTCCAGGCCATGTCGACCAGCACCACATCCTCGGCACCGCTGAAAGAGATCCACAGGTCGTCGCCAAACTGGCTGAAAGCCAGTTTGAGAATGTCCTGGGCGGATTTGTTGGCATAAGTCGCGGCGAGTTCAGCGACGTCGAAGGCTTGGTTCATCAGGACGGTTCCTACAGGTCAGTGGCGCTGAGCGCTCTATAGGAGGGCGATGGTAACAAAATCCCGCCTGCGTTGCGGCGGCCAGCGTGAATCGCTAGAGTTCGGCAGTCCTTTTGCTCGCTCAACTCAATAACTTTAAATGGGAGTGTCTTGTGGAAATTGCCTGTCTCGACCTGGAAGGCGTACTGGTCCCGGAAATCTGGATCGCCTTCGCCGAAAAAACCGGTATTGAATCCTTGCGGGCCACCACCCGGGACATTCCCGACTACGACGTGCTGATGAAACAGCGCCTGCGCATTCTTGATGAACACGGGCTGAAGCTCTCGGACATCCAGGAAGTGATCGCCACCCTCAAGCCCCTGGACGGCGCCATCGAATTCGTCAACTGGCTGCGCGAGCGCTTCCAGGTGGTGATCCTGTCGGACACATTCTATGAGTTCTCCCAGCCGCTGATGCGTCAACTGGGCTTCCCGACCTTGCTGTGCCACCGGTTGATCACCGACGAGAACGACCGGGTGGTGAGCTACCAACTGCGTCAGAAAGATCCCAAGCGTCAGTCGGTGCTGGCCTTCAAGACCTTGTACTACCGAGTGGTTGCCGCCGGTGATTCCTACAACGACACCACCATGCTCGGTGAGGCGGATCGCGGGATTCTGTTCCACGCGCCGGAGAACGTGATTCGCGAGTTTCCGCAGTTCCCGGCGGTGCATACGTTCGAGGATTTGAAGAAGGAGTTCATCAAGGCGTCGAATCGTTCGTTGAGCCTGTAAGTTATTTGGCGTGGCTGACGCCTTCATCGCAGGCAAGCCAGCTCCCACATGTTGACCGCGCTCCCCTGTGGGAGCCGGGCTTGCTCGCGATGAAGCCGGAGTGGACACTGCACCGCCTAGACCCCTGCCAGCAAACTCTCATAAGGAATGCGCAAGCCTTCATGCAGGCGTTTGATCATCGACAAGCTCAGCTTGCGCTTGTGGTTCAGCACTTCAGAAACCCGCCCGCTCGGACCTATGAAAGGCTCCAGGTCACGGGCGGTCAGGCCTAGCTGCTCCATTCGAAATTTAATTGCTTCTATAGGATCCGAAGGCGGCATTGGGTAATGCTCTGCTTCGTACTTTTCGATAAGTATTGCGAGAATTTCCAGCTCGTCACCCTCAGGCGAGCCGATTTCCGCTTCCCAAAGCTGCTCGACGCGCGCGAGCGCAGCGGTCAGGTCTTCCTGGGAATGAATAGGTTTGATGTTCATCACACGGTCTCCGCGTTGATCTGATCGTACTGCGCGTGGGTCCCCACGAAGCGTATGAATGCAAGCTGTCGCTGATAATTGATCGCCATGATCACTCGATACTTGTTGCCGCCTATGTTGAATACAACCCTGCCCGCTTTGAGAATGCTCGCTGTCCTCAGCTCTGCTTTGAGGGCTTGTGGCGTCGGGTAAATAGCTTTTTCCATATGGCGATATAGCTCGACCAGCGGCGTTTTTGCATCCCTATAACCGGGTTGGCTTTCCCAGAATATTCGCAAGGCAGACAGCGCGATTATCCGCATCGCTGCAACCTCCCAATTTGGGAGATAATAGGTGCGGTTAAGGGCAGATGCAATCTCGGAAATCTTTCCTGACAAGTAGGCAGTCGTTTCATGTGATCCTTCACAGACGGCGGGTGGACGGTTGAAGCCGGACGCTATCGTCCGACTTCAGCTCCGTCCACTTCGGTACTGATTCAGGTCTTTTCTGCTGCTTGGCTCCGCGTCGCAGAGCCAGGGAGGGGTTGCGTGCTACAGGCTTTCCAAGGTTTGTAACAACACCCGCACCTTGGTCATCGACTCCTGGTACTCCGCCTGCCACTCCGAGTCAGCGACAATCCCGCCGCCACCCCAGCAACATACCTGCCCATCCTTGACCAGCAGGCTGCGGATTGCGATGGAGCTGTCCATCTCGCCGCGCACGTCCAGGTATAACAACGAACCGCAATACAAGCCGCGCCGGGTTGGCTCCAGTTCGTCGATGATCTGCATCGCGCGGATCTTCGGGGCGCCGGTGATGGAGCCGCCGGGGAAGCTGCCGGCGATCAGGTCGAGGGCGTCTTTGTCGTCCGCCAGCTCACCGGTGACGCTGCTCACCAGATGATGCACGTTGGGATAGCTTTCGAGGCTGAACAGCTCCGGGACTTTCACCGAGCCGGTACGGCAGGTGCGGCCCAGGTCGTTGCGCAGCAGGTCGACGATCATCAGGTTCTCGGCACGATCCTTGGGGCTGGCCAGCAGTTCGGCGGCGTTGGCCGCATCTTCCGCAGGCGTTGCACCTCGTGGCCGGGTGCCCTTGATCGGGCGGGTTTCCACCTGGCGCTGGCTGATTTTGACGAAGCGCTCCGGCGATAAACTCAATACCGCGGCATCATCCGGCAAGCTTTGGAACCCGGAAAACGGTGTTGGGCAGGCTGCGCGCAGGGCGCAATAGGCCACCCACGGGTCGCCGACGCATGAGGCGCGGAAGCGTTGGGCAAAGTTGACCTGGTAGCAGTCACCCGCCTGGATGTAATCCTGGATGCGGGCGAGTGCGTGTTTGTAGGTGTCGGCTGTCACGTCCGGGGCCATTGGGCCTTGCAGCTTGAAGGTGGCCGATGCGCTGATGGCCGGCTGACCGAACAAGGTAATCAGGCGTTGCCGTTCGCTTTCCGCCAGTTTGGGATGAAACACCAGTTGGCTGGTCTGCGCCTGGTGATCGCTGATCAAGGCCCAGGCGTACAGGCCGAACCGCGCATCCGGCAGGTGCAGGTCGTCCACGGCCAGGTGCGGCAGTTGTTCAAGATGGCGACCGAAGTCATAGCTCAGGTACCCGATCAGGCCACCGGCAAACGGCAGTTCGTAGGGCGCAGGAATCGTGGCTTCACCCAGCAACGTCAGGTTTTCCCGCAAGCGTTGCAGGAAATCGCTGCCGCTTTCATCCGGCAGTACCGCCAGTGTCGTTTCGGGCCAGGCGCTCAGCAGGTCATAACGGCCGCGCTCGGCAGCCGGTCGGCCGCTGTCCAGCAGCACCGCGCCGGGGGCATGGCGGATGGCTGCAAAGTATTCGGCAGGGTTCGCCCGGTAGGGCAGCGGGTGTACGGAGCAGGTCACTGGGTTTATCCCTCGACCGCCGGAATATGCCCAAACATCTCCTGCACAAACTTCACGCGCTCTTCGGGCGTTTCCGTCACGCCCGCCGCCTTCAGCTCTTCCAGTCGAGCCTCCACCGCATGGGTGCGCAAGGTCAGGCCGCAGTCGTTGGCGATCTGGATGTTCAGCCCCGGGCGAGCGTTAAGCTCCAGGATCAGCGGGCCTTTCTCCTGGTCCAGCACCATGTCCACGCCGATGTAACCCAAACCGCACAGCTCGTAGCAGCCGGCGGCGAGCTTCATGAAGCCGTCCCAGTTGGGCAGTTGCACGCCATCCACCGCGTTGGTGGTGTCCGGGTGCTTGGTAATGATGTTGTTCAACCAGGTGCCGCGCAGGGTCAGGCCGGTGGCCAGGTCGACACCGACGCCAATCGCTCCCTGGTGCAGGTTGGCCTTGCCGCCGGACTGGCGGGTGGGCAAGCGCAGCATGGCCATTACCGGATAGCCCATCAGCACAATGATGCGGATGTCCGGCACGCCTTCGTAGCTGATGCTTTTGAAAATCTGGTCGGGCACCACCCGGTATTCGATCAGCGCCCGGTCACGGTGGCCGCCAAGGGAATACAGGCCGGTGAGGATGCTGGAAATCTGATGCTCGATCTCTTCATGGCTGATGATCTTGCCGGAGACCGTGCGATAGCGCCCTTCGAAGCGGTCGGCGATCACCAGGATGCCGTCACCGCCGGCGCCCTGGGCCGGCTTGATCACGAAGTCGCTGCGCCCGCCGATGATCTCGTCGAGCTTGTCGATTTCCTTCTCGGTGGAAATGACCCCGTACATCTCCGGCACATGGATGCCGGCGGCCATGGCCCGTTCCTTGGTGATGATCTTGTCATCCACGATCGGGTACAGGCTGCGCTTGTTGTACTTGAGCACGTAGTCGGCATTACGCCGATTGATGCCCATGATCCCCCGCGCTTCCAGGGCCTTCCAGGTCTTCCAGAAACCGAACATTACGAATCAGCCTTGAGGAAGGCCTTGAAACGTACCAGTTCGGTGAGGCGGTAACCGCGATAACGACCCATGGCCAGCATGAAGCCCACCAGGATCAACAGGATCGCCGGGAAGGTGAACACGAAGTAGATCAGTTCCGGCACGCTCATGATGATGTGGGCCAGGGAGGCGGCGAACAGTGTGCCGATCGCGACTTTCATCGCATGGCCGCCACCGCGCTCTTCCCAGGTGATCGACAGGCGTTCGATGGTCATGGTCAGGATCACCATCGGGAACAATGCCACCGACAACCCGCGCTCCAGGCCCAGCTTGTGGCTGAACAGGCTGATGGCCGCGATCAGCACCACCACGAAGGTCAGCACCACCGAGAGCCTCGGCAGCATCTGCAGCTTCAAGTGTTCCAGGTAAGACCGAAGCGACAGCCCCAGCGCCGTAATAATGGTGAACAGCACAATCCCGAAGCCCAGCTGCGTCTCGCGGAACGCCAGGGCAATCAGCACCGGCGTAAACGTGCCGAGGGTCTGCAGACCGATCAGGTTGCGCAGGATCAGGATCACCAGCACGCCAATCGGGATCATCACCATGATCATGAAGGTCTGCTGGGTTTGCAGCGGCAGGCCGTACAGCGAGTATTCGAGGAAGTTGGCGTCGGTGTTTTCGTCCGTCAGCTTGGCCAGGCGAATCGCGTTCATTTCGCTGTTGTTAAGGCTGAAGGTCACCATGGCCTTTTTGCCGCCATCGACGGTGATCAGGTTTTCATCGCCGGTCCACCACAGCAGGCGGTCAGCCGGCAGGCCTTGCTCGCCGGTGTCGGGGTTGAAGTACAGCCAGTCATTGCCATTGAAACTGCGCAGCCAGAGTTCCGGGGTTTGCGGCTGGTCGGCCACCAGGCGGATGGTGTGGACCTTTTCCACCGGCACGTGGGCGATGGACAGCAGCAGCTCGACGATCTTGGCCTTGTGCGGTGTCGACGGGTCGCCCGCCAGCAGCAGCTTCACGTTGTCGTCGTTGAGGTTGTTGGTGCGCTTGATGGCTTCGCTGATAAAGGTCTCGACGTCGGCCGAGTGCTGGCGGATCGGCGCCAGCAGGGCTTCGGCGGCGATTTTTTCCGGGCCTTCGACGGCGATGCTGTCGCGGAAGGTCGGGCCCTTGATCTTGACCTTTTCACCGCTGTAGCGCTTGGTCAGTACCAGGCGGTAGTAGAGGGTCTGGTTGCCCTTGGCTCGGCGGGCCGACCAGGTGACCTTGCGGTTGCCGTCGAGGCGATTGACGCTGACGCCGTAGTTATTCGAGATAAAGCTTTCGTTCAGGCTGACGAAGTCGCGGCTCAGGGGCGGCACGAACATCTGGATTTTCACCGGGTCCTTGGCACTGGCGACGAACTCGACCTTGGCGTCGATGTTCCACAGGTCGTCGGTGGCGTCCTCGGTGACGGGAATCCCCAGCACGAAAATCTGATAGGCGGTGACCGAAATGCCCAATACCACCAAAACGGCGATCAGGATTTTCAGGTGCAGATTAAGAGAGCGCATTCAAATTACTCAGCGGTATGAGCGTCGGAGGCGCAGGCAGGTTTGCCCGCCGCGTATTTAAGACTAGGGTCGACCAGCGCATCAAAGCGTTTGAGCGCTTCGGAGCCGATCAGCAGCGGGTATTGGAAGGCGCTGCGGTCAGTCAAGTTCACTTCGATACTGCGTAAAGCGGTGCCCATGCAGATGTCCAGGGCAATCACTGGACGGGCGGTGTAGTTCTTGTCTTCATCGGGGTCGTAGTCACCGGCTCGGCGCTTGATCTTGCTCACGCGGGCCAGGGGACGCTCGATGGGGTGGGAATGTGCGGTGTCGATGGCCAGGTAGAAGCGCACCCAGGATTCACCGTTGCGCTTGAAACGCTTGATGTCGCGGGCGCTCAAGGAAGCGGTCTTGGCACCGGTGTCGAGTTTGGCGGCCACTTCCAGGTCAATGCCGGCCAACTTGGCGTATTCATTGAGCCCATACACGGTCTTCTCGGCAGCAACGCCAAGGCCCGGCATAAGCAGTAGAAGCAAAAGGGGGAAGGGCTTGAGTCTCATAAATCCTGAGGCGGTGCAGTGCGATGTTCAATTCAAGGCGACTGGCATTGCTGCGCAAGCTCCCTCGTGCGCCTTTTCATCCAGGGATGTCAGGCAAAAGTGGCCGGCATTCTAACATGAAGGTTTTCTTGCGCCAGCGCTGGCAGCCGGCCATGCCCTGATAGGGTGCAAGGCGGGTTATTAGACGATTGTCGACAATGTGTATTTATTCTTTGACTATCTGGGGCTGATTGGCTAGTTTTTGCGGCATTGCTTTTAAAGGTGTCGACAATATGCTGGATCAACTGGAAACCCCAGTGGTAGCGTCAGACGATTCCCAGACCATGTCGGAGAACGTCTTTCGGCGTATCCAGGCTGCCATCGTCAAGGGCGAGATCGCCCCCGGCAGCAAGATCTCCGAGCCGGAACTGGCGCGCACCTATGGCATCAGCCGTGGCCCGCTGCGTGAGGCCATCCACCGCCTGGAAGGCCAGCGCCTGCTGGTGCGCATCCCCCATGTGGGCGCGCGAGTGGTGTCGTTGAGCCATGAAGAGCTGATCGAACTTTACGAAATCCGCGAATCCCTGGAAGGCATGGCCTGTCGCCTGGCCGCCGAGCGCATGACCGACGCCGAGATCGAAGAGTTGCGCCAGGTGCTGCACACCCACGAGCGCGACGCGGCCTTCCAGGCCGGTGTCGGCTACTACCAGCAGGAAGGCGACTTCGATTTTCATTACCGGATAATTCAAGGCGCCGGTAACCGCACCCTGACCCAAATGCTGTGCGGCGAGCTGTATCAGTTGGTGCGCATGTACCGCATCCAGTTTTCCGCCACCCCCAATCGTCCACGCCAGGCCTTTGCCGAGCATCACCGCATTCTTGACGCGATTGCCGATCGCGATGGTGAACTGGCCGAGTTGTTGATGCGCCGTCATATCGGCGCCTCCAAACGCAACATTGCCCGTCACTTCCCGGACGGCGCTCCCCAATCACGAGGTGAGTCATGAGTTCCAATAACAACACTACTCCAGGCCAGCGTTTCCGTGACGCCGTCGCCAGCGAGCACCCATTGCAGGTGGTCGGTGCGATCAACGCCAACCACGCGCTGCTGGCCAAGCGTGCCGGGTTCAAGGCGATCTACCTGTCGGGTGGCGGGGTGGCTGCCGGCTCCCTGGGTGTGCCGGACCTGGGCATTACCGGCCTGGATGACGTGCTGACCGACGTGCGCCGCATCACCGATGTGTGCGACCTGCCGCTGCTGGTGGACGTGGACACCGGTTTCGGCTCCTCGGCGTTCAACGTCGCGCGCACCGTCAAGTCGATGATCAAGTTCGGCGCGGCGGCGATCCATATCGAAGACCAGGTGGGCGCCAAGCGTTGCGGCCATCGCCCGAATAAAGAAATCGTGTCCCAGCAGGAAATGGTCGACCGCATCAAGGCCGCCGTGGATGCGCGCACCGACGACAGTTTCGTGATCATGGCCCGCACCGACGCACTGGCGGTGGAAGGTCTGGAATCCGCCCTGGAACGTGCCGCCGCCTGCATCGAGGCCGGCGCCGACATGGTCTTCCCGGAGGCCATCACTGAGCTTGAGATGTACAAGCTGTTCGCCTCTCGCGTGAAAGCGCCGATCCTGGCCAACATCACCGAGTTCGGCGCAACGCCTCTCTATACCGTCGATCAACTGAAATCTGCGGATGTTTCCATCGTCCTGTACCCGCTCTCGGCCTTCCGCGCCATGAACAAGGCGGCCGAGAACGTCTACACCGCGATCCGTCGCGACGGCACCCAACAGAACGTGATCGACACCATGCAAACCCGCATGGAGCTTTACGATCGCATCGACTACCACACCTTCGAGCAGAAGCTCGACGCGCTGTTCGCCGCCAAAAAATAACCGACCCTGATACGTGTAGGAGCGAGCTTGCTCGCGAAGATCGTTAACGATAACGCGCTTAGCCTGAATGAACACGGCGCCCTGAAGTTTTTCGCGAGCAAGCTTGCTCCTACAAGTGGCAGCGAAACGCCTCACTAATAACTACAAAATTGGAGATAACCATGGCCGAAGCAAAAGTACTCAGTGGCGCTGGCCTGCGTGGCCAGGTTGCCGGGCAGACCGCACTGTCCACCGTGGGCCAGGCCGGTGCCGGCTTGACCTACCGCGGCTACGACGTGCGCGAACTCGCCGCCGACGCGCAGTTTGAAGAAGTCGCCTACCTGCTGCTCTACGGCGAACTGCCGACCAAGGCCGAACTCGCGGCCTACACCGCCAAACTCGGCAAACTGCGCGACCTGCCCCAGGCGCTGAAAGAAGTGCTGGAACGCATCCCCGCCGACGCCCATCCGATGGACGTGATGCGCACCGGTTGCTCGTTCCTGGGCAACATCGAGCCGGAGAAAGACTTCAGCGTGCAGCGCGATGTGACCGACCGCCTGCTCGCCGCGTTCCCGGCGATCATGTGCTACTGGTACCGCTTCAGCCACGACGGCCAGCGCATCCATTGCGTGACCGACGAGCCGACCATCGGCGGCCACTTCCTGCACCTGTTGCACGGCAAGAAGCCCAGCGACTTGCACGTCAAGGTGATGAACGTGTCGCTGATCCTCTACGCCGAGCACGAATTCAACGCCTCGACGTTCACCGCCCGTGTATGTGCGTCGACCCTGTCGGACCTGTATTCCTGCGTCACCGCCGCCATTGGCTCCCTGCGCGGCCCGCTGCACGGCGGCGCCAACGAAGCGGCGATGGAGATGATCGAGCGTTTCTCTTCCGCCCAGGAAGCAGTGGAAGGCACCCTCGGCATGCTGGCGCGCAAGGACAAGATCATGGGCTTCGGCCACGCGATCTATAAAGACAGCGACCCGCGTAATGAAGTGATCAAGGGCTGGTCGAAAAAACTTGCGGAGGAGGTGGGCGACACCGTGTTGTTCCCGGTTTCCGAAGCCATCGACAAGACCATGTGGGAGCAGAAGAAACTGTTCCCCAACGCCGACTTCTACCATGCCTCGGCGTACCACTTCATGGGCATCCCGACCAAGCTGTTCACCCCGATTTTCGTCTGCTCGCGGCTTACAGGCTGGGCCGCGCATGTATTTGAACAGCGTGCCAACAACCGCATCATCCGTCCGAGCGCCGAGTACATCGGCGTTGAACAGCGCAAGTTCGTGCCAATCGAACGTCGCTGAGTGGAGAAACCGCTGATCTCGGGGTGAAACCGGATCAAAAATGTGGGAGCGGGCTTGCTCGCGAAGGCGGTGTGACAGTCGCCATGGGTGTTGAATGACACACCGCCTTCGCGAGCAAGCCCGCTCCCACATTTAGACCGTGTTTCACACTGGATCAGCAACGGTTCTTCCTTTTGCAACTACCGTGACCGAGTCCTGACGATGAACACTGAACACCGCAAACCGCTCCCCGGCAGCCGCCTCGATTTCTTTGATGCCCGCGCGGCGGTCGATGCAATCACCCCCGGCGCCTACGCCACACTGCCGTACACCTCCCGCGTACTCGCCGAGAACCTGGTGCGTCGCTGCGACCCGGCGACCCTCAACGCATCCCTGAGCCAACTGATCGAGCGCAAACGCGACCTCGACTTCCCGTGGTTCCCGGCCCGCGTGGTGTGCCACGACATCCTCGGCCAGACCGCCCTGGTGGACCTCGCCGGCCTGCGCGATGCCATCGCCCTGCAAGGCGGTGACCCGGCCCAGGTCAACCCGGTGGTGCCCACCCAATTGATCGTCGACCATTCCCTGGCCGTCGAAGCCGGTGGTTCTGACCCGGAGGCGTTCGAGAAAAACCGCGCCATCGAAGACCGCCGCAACGAAGACCGTTTCCACTTTATCGAGTGGACCAAAAAGGCCTTCAAGAACGTCGACGTGATCCCGCCGGGCAACGGCATCATGCACCAGATCAACCTGGAGAAAATGTCTCCGGTGATCCAGGTGCGTGACGGCGTGGCCTTCCCGGATACTTGCGTCGGCACCGACAGCCACACGCCTCACGTGGATGCCTTGGGCGTGATCGCCATCGGCGTCGGCGGCCTCGAAGCGGAGAGCGTGATGCTCGGCCGTGCCTCGTGGATGCGCCTGCCGGAAAGTGTCGGCGTGGAGCTGACGGGTAAACTGCAACCGGGCATCACCGCCACCGATATGGTGCTGGCGCTGACCGAGTTCCTGCGCAAGCAAAAGGTCGTGGGTGCGTGGCTCGAGTTCTTCGGCGAAGGCGCCTCCGCGCTGACCCTGGGCGACCGCGCCACCATCTCCAACATGGCTCCGGAATATGGCGCCACGGCGGCGATGTTCTATATCGACCAGCAGACCATCGCCTACCTCAAGCTCACCGGCCGTGAAGACGAACAAGTCACCCTGGTGGAGCAATATGCTCGCCACACCGGCCTGTGGGCGGACGACCTCAAGGGCGCGCAATACGAGCGTGGCCTGAGCTTCGATTTGTCCAGTGTAGTGCGCAACATGGCCGGCCCGAGCAACCCCCACGCCCGCGTCGCCACCAGCGACCTGGCGGCCAAGGGCATCTCTGGCCAGTGGGATGACGTGCCGGGGCAAATGCCCGACGGCGCAGTGATCATCGCCGCCATCACCAGTTGCACCAACACCAGCAACCCGCGCAACGTGATTGCCGCCGGCCTGCTGGCGCGCAATGCCAACAAGCTCGGGCTGGTGCGCAAGCCGTGGGTCAAGTCGTCCCTGGCACCGGGTTCGAAAACCGTCGCCATGTACCTCGACGAAGCCGGGCTGACCACTGAGCTGGAGCAGTTGGGTTTCGGCGTGGTGGCGTTTGCCTGTACCACCTGCAACGGCATGTCCGGCGCACTCGACCCGGTGATCCAGCAAGAGATCATCGACCGCGACCTGTACGCCACCGCCGTGCTGTCGGGCAACCGCAACTTCGACGGCCGTATCCACCCGTACGCCAAGCAAGCGTTCCTTGCTTCGCCGCCGCTGGTGGTGGCCTATGCGATTGCCGGCACCATCCGTTTCGACATCGAAAAAGACGTGCTGGGCCTGGACGCCAACGGCAAGGAAATCCGCCTGAAGGACATATGGCCGAGCGACGAAGAAATCGACGCAGTGGTCAAGGCGTCGGTCAAGCCGGAGCAGTTCCGCCAGGTCTACATCCCGATGTTCGCGATCCACGAAGACACCGGCCCGAAAGTCACGCCGCTGTACGACTGGCGCCCGCAGAGCACCTATATCCGCCGTCCGCCGTACTGGGAAGGCGCCCTGGCCGGCGCGCGTCCGCTCAAGGGCATGCGCCCGCTGGCGGTGCTGCCGGACAACATCACCACCGATCACCTGTCGCCGTCCAACGCGATCATGCTCGACAGTGCCGCCGGTGAATACCTGGCGAAAATGGGCCTGCCGGAAGTCGACTTCAACTCCTACGCGACCCACCGCGGCGACCACTTGACCGCGCAGCGCGCCACCTTCGCCAACCCGAAACTGTTCAACGAAATGGTCATCGAAGACGGCAAGGTCAAGCAGGGTTCGCTGGCGCGCCTGGAGCCGGAAGGCAAGGTCACGCGCATGTGGGAAGCCATCGAAACCTACATGGAGCGCAAGCAGCCGCTGATCATCATTGCCGGCGCCGACTACGGCCAGGGCTCGTCCCGGGACTGGGCGGCCAAGGGCGTGCGCCTGGCGGGCGTGGAAGCGATTGCCGCCGAAGGTTTCGAGCGCATCCACCGCACCAACCTGGTGGGCATGGGCGTGTTGCCCCTGGAGTTCCTGCCGGGCACCGACCGCAAGACCCTGAAGATCGACGGCACCGAAACCTACGACGTGATCGGCGAGCGCACCCCGCGTGCGCAACTGACGTTGTTGATCAACCGCAAGAATGGCGAGCGTGTCGAGGTGCCGGTGACCTGCCGCCTGGACACGGCTGAAGAAGTGTCGATCTACGAGGCGGGCGGCGTGTTGCAGCGCTTTGCCCAGGACTTCCTGGAATCGGCTGTTAACGCCTGACAACTGTGGCCGGGGTTTGCGCCCCGGCCCATGAGGACCACCATGGCACACGTACCGCAGATCAAGATTCCCGCCACCTACATGCGTGGCGGTACCAGCAAGGGGGTGTTTTTCAGCCTCAAGGATTTGCCCGAATCGGCCCAGGTGCCGGGCGCGGCGCGGGATGCGCTGTTGTTGCGGGTGATCGGCAGCCCCGACCCGTACGACAAGCAGATCGACGGCATGGGCGGCGCGACGTCCAGCACCAGTAAAACCGTGATCCTGGCCAAAAGCACCCGCGCCGATCACGACGTGGACTATCTGTTCGGTCAGGTGTCCATCGACAAACCGTTCGTGGACTGGAGCGGCAACTGCGGCAACCTGTCGGCGGCGGTGGGTTCGTTCGCCATCAGCGCTGGCCTGGTAGAAGCCGGGCGCATTCCGCATAACGGCGTGGCCGTGGTGCGGGTGTGGCAGGCGAATATCGGCAAGACCATCATCGCCCACGTACCGATCACTGACGGCGCGGTGCAGGAAACCGGCGACTTCGAACTCGACGGCGTGACCTTCCCGGCCGCCGAAGTGCAGCTGGAATTCATGGACCCGGCGGCGGAAGAAGAGGGCGGTGGTGGTTCGATGTTCCCTACCGGCAACCTCGTGGATGACCTGGAAGTGCCGGGTGTCGGCACGTTCAAAGCGACCCTGATCAATGCCGGGATTCCCACCATCTTTATCAACGCCCAGGACCTGGGCTACACCGGCACCGAGCTGCAGGGCGCGATCAATAGCGACCCCAAGGCCCTGGCGATGTTTGAAACCATTCGTGCCCACGGTGCGTTGCGCATGGGCTTGATCAAGCATCTGGACGAAGCGGCCCAGCGGCAGCACACGCCAAAAGTCGCGTTTGTGGCACGGCCTGCGGATTACGTGGCATCCAGTGGCAAGGCGATCAAGGCGGCCGATGTCGACCTGTTGGTGCGGGCGTTGTCCATGGGCAAGTTGCACCACGCAATGATGGGCACCGCTGCGGTGGCGATTGGCACGGCGGCGGCGATTTCCGGCACGCTGGTGAATCTGGCGGCGGGCGGCGTGGAGCGCAATGCCGTGCGGTTCGGGCATCCGTCCGGGACGCTGCGGGTAGGCGCCGAGGCCAGCCAGGTCAACGGTGAATGGGTCGTGAAAAAAGCCATCATGAGCCGCAGTGCGCGGGTGTTGATGGAAGGGTTCGTGCGCGTACCCGGCGATGCTTTCTAACCGATCGTTCCCACGCTCTGCGTGGGAATGCATCCCGTGACGCTCTGCGTCACCCTTGCGCCGTGCGGGACGCGGAGCGTCCAAGGCGGCATTCCCACGCAGAGCGTGGGAACGATCACCCTGACCCTGAGGATGGACCACACCTAACCCACTTTGGAGTACTGCCATGAGCGCCAACGTCGACCAGAACAACCGCCCCGACTACGACCAGGTCCTGCAGGACATCGCCGACTACGTCCTTAACTTCAGGATCGAATCCCGCGACGCCCTGGACACCGCCCGCAATTGCCTGATGGACACCCTCGGTTGCGGCCTGCTGGCCCTGCGTTTCCCGGAGTGCACCAAGCACCTGGGGCCGATCGTGGAAGGCACGGTGGTGCCGTTCGGCGCACGGGTGCCGGGCACCTCGTTCCGCCTGGACCCGGTCAAGGCCGCGTGGGACATCGGCTGCATCGTGCGCTGGCTCGACTACAACGACACCTGGCTCGCCGCCGAATGGGGGCATCCCTCGGATAACCTCGGCGGCATTCTCGCGGTCGCCGATCACCTCTCGCAAAAACGCGTGGCCAACGGCGAGGCGCCGCTGACCGTGCGGGCCGTGCTGGAGGCGATGATCATGGCCCACGAAATCCAGGGCGTGATCGCCCTGGAAAACTCCTTTAACCGCGTCGGCCTGGACCATGTGCTGCTGGTGAAAGTCGCCTCCACCGCCGTCACCGCCAAACTGATGGGCGCCAACCGTGAGCAACTGCTGTCGGCATTGTCCCAGGCGTTTGTCGATGGCCAGGCGTTGCGTACTTATCGTCATGCGCCGAACGCCGGTTCGCGCAAGTCGTGGGCGGCGGGGGATGCGTCGAGTCGCGGCGTACGGCTGGCCGACATCGCCATGCGCGGCGAGATGGGGATTCCCGGTGTGTTGAGCGCGCCGCAATGGGGTTTTTATGACGTGCTGTTCAGCCACACCAACAAGGACCTGGCGCTCAAGCCCGACGACAAGCGCGCCTTCAGCCTGTCGCAGCCCTACGGCACTTATGTGATGGAGAACGTGCTGTTCAAAATCAGTTTCCCGGCCGAGTTCCATGCGCAAACCGCCTGTGAAGCGGCGGTCACCTTGCACCCGCACGTGAAGAATCGCCTGCATGAGATCGATCGGATTGTCATCACCACCCACGAGTCGGCGATCCGGATCATTTCCAAGGTCGGGCAGTTGGCCAATGCGGCCGACCGTGATCACTGCCTGCAATACATGACCGCCGTGCCGCTGGCGTTTGGCAATCTGGTGGCCGAGCAATACGAAGATGAGTTCCACGCGGCCCATCCGATCATTGATGAACTGCGGGAGAAGATTGTCATCGTCGAAGACCCGCGCTACAGCCGCGAATACCTGGAGGCCGACAAGCGCTCCATCGCCAATGCGGTGCAGGTGTTCTTCAAGGATGGCTCCAGCACCGAACAGGTGGCCGTGGAATACCCGATTGGCCATCGTCGCCGTCGGGTGGATGGCATTCCATTGCTGGAAGACAAGTTCAAGGCCAACCTGGCGACCCGGTTTACTGCGCAGCGCAGTGCCGAGATTTTTGCCCTGTGCAAGGATCAGGCGAAGCTTGAGGCCACTCCGGTCAACCGGTTTGTCGACCTATTCGTCATCTAAAAATGATCGTTCCCGCGCTCTGCGTGGGAATGCATCCTGTGACGCTCCGCGTCACCATTGCGCAGGACTCAAGCCTTGCGCCAGCAGTGGAACGCGGAGCGTCCCTGGCGGCATTCCCACGCAGAGCGTGGGAACGATCAATGTGTCGACATCACGCCGTTACATGCTGCCTTCCACATCATCCAGGCTGAACGTCTCGGTATGGTCGTCATAGGAGAAAATCTCCGCATACCGTCCCCACGCCACCACGCTTTCCAGGGTCTTTTCCACAAAGGCTTCCGTCATCGAATCTTCCAGCTCCTGCTCGAAGCGCACCCGTGGCGCCCGGTGGCCGCTGCGCTCAAGCAACACCTGGTGAATGCGCGCGGCCAATGGCACGTGGCGGATCAAGTGTTCGGCAAACAGGGTTTTACGCTCCTGGGTGCCGTAGTCGGCGAACAGTTTGCCGGCGTCGGTGAGGGTGATGTCGGCACCCTTGAGTTCGGCGAAGCCCAAATGCTCAAGCATCTCCGCCACCGGGAACAGATCGTCGACTTCCAGCAAGCGCCGTTCGGCCACGGTCGGCAGGCCGGCGTGGCCGTTGTAGGGCTCGGCGGCCAGGGTTTCGATCAGGCCGGCCATCAGGTTGGTGGAGACTTCCGGCAACAGGCTGCCCATTTTCAGCTCAGGCAAACCTCTGCTGGCGTCAGCGCTGCGGCGGTCGGTCATCAGGGCATAGATGTCGTCGACCATTTGCCGGAAGGTCGGGTCCAGCCGGTTGCGCGGGTGGGCAAACGGCACCTTGATCTCGGCCACCACCCGGCCAGGGTTGGACGACAGCACCAGGATGCGGTCGCACATCAGCACCGCTTCTTCGATATTGTGGGTCACGATCAGGATCGATTTGATCGGCAGTTGCTTGCCGCTCCACAGATCCAGCAGGTCGGTGCGCAGGGTTTCAGCGGTGAGCACGTCCAGCGCCGAGAACGGTTCGTCCATCAGCAGCAGGGTCGGGTTCACCACCAGCCCGCGGGCGAAACCCACGCGTTGGCGCATGCCACCGGACAGTTCGCGCGGGTAGGCGTTTTCAAAACCGTCCAGGCCGATCAGGTCGATGGCCGCCAGGGCGCGCCTGCGGGACTCCTTGCGCTCGACCTGCAAGGCTTGCAGGCCGGCCTCGACGTTTTCCAGCACGGTCAGCCACGGGAACAGGGCAAAGGTCTGGAACACCATGGCCACGCCTTCGGCCGGGCCGTTGAGCGGCGCGCCGTTGTAGCGTACTTCGCCCGACGACGGCTGGATCAGCCCCGCGATGATGCGCAGCAAGGTCGACTTGCCCGAGCCGGAACGGCCGAGCATGCCGACAATCTCGCCTTCGTGCAGGCTCAGGTCCACGCCGCTGAGGACTTGCAGCTCGTCTTTACCTTTGCCGAACACCCGGTTCACGTTTTTCAACGAGTAGATTTCCGGAGTGTCGGCGGCATGCTCGGTATAGGTAGTCATCACTGCGAATCCCATCAATTCAGACGAAGTTTGTTTTCAGCCATGGCGTACATCGGCCGCCATACAGCTCGGTTGAACGCCACCACGAAGATCGACATCACCACCACGCCCAGGGCAATTTTCGGGAAGTCGCCGGCCGCAGTGGTCTGTGCGATGTAGGCGCCGAGCCCGTGGGCGACTACGTTGTCCTGGCCCCAGGACACGTACTCGGACACGATACTGGCGTTCCAGGCACCGCCCGAGGCGGTAATGGCGCCGGTGACGTAGTACGGGAAAATCCCCGGCAGCATCACTTTGCGCCACCACAACCAGCCGCGAATGCGGAAGTTGGCCGCGGCTTCCTTGAAGTCATTCGGGAACGCGCTGGCGCCGGCGATCACGTTGAACAGGATGTACCACTGGGTGCCCAGCACAATCAGCGGGCTCAGCCAGATATCCGGGTTGAGGTTGTAGTGCAGGATCACGATGACGAACACCGGGAACAGCAGGTTCGCCGGGAAGGCCGCGAGGAACTGCGCCAAGGGCTGGATTTTTTCCGCAAGCGCAGGGCGCAAGCCGATCATCACGCCCAACGGCACCCAGATCAGCGAGGCGATCAGGATCAGGCCGACCACCCGCAACAACGTGATCAGCCCCAGCACGAAGACATGGCCGACTTCGGCGAGGGTCACTTCGGTGCCGACGTACTGCACGATGTGGTACAGCGCATAAGCGGCCAGCAGCGCGATGAGCGTGCCCCACACCCAGTCGATCACTTTTGACGCCTTCGGGGTTTCTGCCGGCAACGCTTTGAGTGCGCCGCCCGCCAGGCTGAAGCGCTTGTTGCCAATGCGGCTGATGGTGCGGGTGAGCGGCCGCAGGCTGCGCTGGACGATGCGCGTGCGCTGGATCAGGTTCAGCAGCCAGGATTGCGGCGCGGCGCCCTGGGAGGCGGTGGTTTCCATGCGGAACTTGTCGGCCCAGGCCACCAGCGGGCGGAACAGGAACTGGTCGTACATCAGGATGACCACAATCATCGCCAGGATCACGTAGCCCACGGCGTGCAGGTCTTTCTGGGCAATCGCCAGGGCCAGGTAGGAACCTACGCCCGGCAAGGTGATGGTCTTGTCGCCGACGGTAATGGCCTCGGAGGCGACCACGAAAAACCAGCCGCCGGACATGCTCATCATCATGTTCCACACCAGCCCGGGCATGGCGAAGGGTACGTCGAGCTTCCAGAACCGCTGCCAACCGGAAAGCCGCAGGTTGGTCGACACTTCCACCAGGTCATTGGGCAGCATGCGCAGCGACTGGTAGAAGCTGAACGTCATGTTCCAGGCCTGGCTGGTGAAGATCGCAAAGATGGCCGCGAACTCCGCGCCGAGCACGCGCCCGGGGAACAGCAGCAAAAAGAACGTCACGGTAAACGAGATGTAGCCCAGTACCGGTACCGATTGCAGGATATCCAGCACCGGCACCAGCAGTTTCTCGGCGCGCCGGCTTTTGGCGGCCAGGGTGCCGTACAACAGGGTGAACACCAGCGCTGCAACCATCGCCGCCAGCATGCGCAGGGTGGTGCGCATCGCGTATTCCGGCAGGTTGGCCGGGTCGAGGGAGATGACTTCACTTTGCAAGGTGGCGATGGGCGCCCAGGTTTCTCGCGCCGTGATGGAGAAAAACAGTAAAAAGCCGATCACCAGGGGCAGGGCGACCAAGTCCCAGCGGTTGGGCAACAAACGCAATGTGGACGCAGGGATGTAGTGACGGAGCACTCTTTTCATAGGCAGTCAGTCCTGCAGCGTTCAGGTTCAGGGGCGTGATGGGAGTGAGCTTAGCTGCTGCACGAATGACCCTCCGAGAAGGAAAGCGCTGTTTTCGCGAGTCAGGGGCAACGAGGCGTTGCAGGCGGGATTGTACGTTTCTAAATGTTACAAGCACATAAATTTGCTGTCAGTTTCCTGTACGAACTGCAGCTAGGGCGTAGGCACCCCAGCCGCTTCTTGGCCGCTATTCAAACCGCAGGATCACCCGACGGTTGTGCTTGCTCTTCTTCTCGATTTTTTCGCAGAACACCCGGCCGATTTCCTCGGTATTGGTCACATGGGTGCCGCCACAGGGCTGGATGTCGATACCGGCAATTTCGATCACCCTTACTGAGCCCTGGATCACCGGTGGCGCCACCGCCTGGGTGCGGGTGATCTGTAGCAGGGTCGAATACTCCGAGGCGGGCATCGACAGGGTTTTCACCGCGTGCGCCTGCTCGATCAGGGCATTGAGGTCGCGGGTGATGGTGTCTTTGTCGAGGGTCATTTCCGGCAGGTCGAAATCCAGGCGGCCTTTGTCGGCACCGATGCTGCAACCGGTCACCGGTGCATCGATGATCGAGCACAGCAGGTGCAGGCAGGTGTGCATTTTCATGTGCTGGTAGCGCCGCTCCCAGTCCAGGCTGGCGTCCACCTGCATTCCGGCGGCCAGTTGTTCAGGGCACTGTTCGACTTGGTGCCAGATGATCGAGCGCAGCACCGGATCACGCACGGTGCCGGTGATGTCCACGCGGCTGCCGTCGGGCAGGATGAAGTGCCCGGTGTCGCCCGGCTGCCCGCCGCCAGTGGGGTAGAACAGCGTGTGCTCCAGGGCGATCCCCTGTTCGCTGACGGCAATCACCCGCGCACTGAACGCATTCTGGTAAGGCGCGCTGTCGAACAGCGCGAGGGTTTCCATGGTGTGCACGGACATGTTCAACCTCCGACGATCAGTGGGCTGGCTTGCAGCAGGCGACGAACCATCGCGCTCAAGCCAGGGGGAGATAGCAGGGTGATTTCAAATTCGGGCCCGGTCACTTTCAGGTTCAGCGGCAGGCGCGGCGGGTAGGCTGTTGTCTCGATATAGCGCAGGCGAAACTGCAAATGGTGGCGTTCCTTGACCGTTGGCTCCAGCAGCAGGCCGGGCAAGGGATGGAAGTCGGCGTCGAGGACCATCACCTTATGGCTGGCGTTGACCTCGCCCACCACGTGCAGGCGCTCATCGAGGGCAAACGCACCGAGGTAGTTGCTGTGGTCCGACTCATCGTTTTTCTGCAACTGGATCTGGTTGACCACCTTGACCTTGGTGCCGGCCGGCACGTCCTGGGTGATCACGCAGGAAGGGCTGATAAACACGTTGTCGCCGATCAGCACATAACCCAGCACCCGCGCGCCGGAACCGACTTCCACGTTGTTGCCCAACCGTGGGTGACGCTTGCCGTCCGGGTTGTTGGCGATGCCCCGGGCGCCAAGGGTTACGCCGCAGAGGATGTAGCAGTCGTTGCCGATCTCGCAGGTTTCACCGATGACCGTACCGTAACCGTGGTCCAGCACAAAACGTCGGCCGATCCGCGCGGCGGGGTGAATTTCGGCGCCGGACAGAATCTTGCCCTGGTTGCTCAGCTTCAGGGCGATGGTGGAAAACACACCGTTGTTCGTGTCCGGGAAATTCCACACCAGGTGCGCCAGGCGGTAGTACAGCACGGCCTTGAACGAGGCGTAGGACTCCAGGATCAGCTCACCGCGCCCACGGGATGCCGGGTCGCGCCAGGCATAGGCGATCAGGTCTTCGGCCACCGCTTGGGCCGCCGCCTGGATCAGCGGCGCAAGATGCGCCTCCAGCTGCTTCAACTGCGCAGGCGTAAGCGTGGTGATGAGGTGGGTGAGCAACTCATCGTGCAGCTGTTGCATGTCGATAAAGCCCCCCATGGAGGCACCCCCGCAATAGTTGTTATTCAAAACAGGGCAAATAACTGTCGGCACTGTCGTAGACCATGGTCAGCACAACGGTATCGGTGGGCAGCTCCGGCGCCAGTTTGGCGATAGCCACCATGTTGGCGGCCGACGACAGCCCGAGGCTGATGGCATCGGTGCGCATGATGCGTTTGATCATGTCGAGGCATTCCTGGCGCGACACCTTGAGCATCCCGTCAATGATTGCGACGTTGAGAATGCTCGGGATCAACCCGATGGACAGGCCCTGGATATGGTGCGGCGCGTGGCGGTCGCTGAGCAGGTCGCATTCTTCCGGCTCCACCCCCATCACGCGGATTGCTGGCCAGGTGCTCTTGAGGGTTTCGCCGATGCCGGTGATATGGCCGCCGGTGCCGATGCCGCTGACGAAGTAATCGACCCGCAGCTCGCCGAAGGCCCGGATGATTTCCCGGGCGGTGGTGTCACGGTGGGTCTGCGGGTTGGCGCCGTTGCGCTGCTGGTTGAGCATCACGTAGCTGGGGTTTTCCAGCTGTAGCTCCATGCACTTTTCGCCGTGGGAATTGTTGCCCTGGCGGCTGTCCGACAGCACCACTTTGGCGCCGTACAGGCGCAGCAGTTTCTGCTTTTCCGGGCTGTAGTTGTCGGGGATCACCAGCACCACTTTGTAGCCCAGCACGTTGCCGGCCATCACCAGGCCGATGCCGGTGTTGCCGCCACTGGGTTCGATGATGGTTTGCCCGGAGCCGCGAATCAGAATGCCCCGGCGCTCGGCGTCGAGGATCATGCCCAGGGCGATGCGCGCCTTGTGGCTGCCGCCGGGGTTGAGGGATTCCAGCTTGGCGTAGACCTCGATGCCAAGGTCTTCGGAAAACTGTTCCAGACGCACGATGGGCGTTTGGCCAATGGCGTCGAGTATCGAGTTATGCAACATCAAGTAAGAGCCCATGGCCGCTGATCAGTACAAAGGCATGTCGGGTTCGACGTCGCGAACCCAGTGTTTCATGCCACCTTGCAGTACTTTGGTGTTGGAGAATCCGGCGGCCAGCAACGTGCTGGCGGCTTGCTCCGCGCGGGTTCCGGCGTAGCAGATGAGGTAGTGAGTGTTGTCGCGGCTGAGGTTGGCGAGTTGCCCGTCGAGCTCGGCCAGCGGGATGTGCACCACCCCCGGCAATTTGCATACTTCCAGCTCACTGGCGTCGCGCACGTCCAGCAACACGTCGGCCTTGCTGTGGCGTTCAAGCAGTTGCTTGAGTACCCGCGGCTTGATGTAGCGTTCTTCGGCCAGTGACGGTTGGCTTGGCATCGCATCGGCGCAGACGGCGGGTGCAAGGGTTTGGGTGTGGCGCAGCTCGGAACAGCAGGGGCAGTCGGCGCGGCGCTTGAAGCGGATCTCGCTGAACTTCATCGCCAGCGCATCAAAGCGCATCAGCCGGCCCGAGAGTGGTTCGCCAATGCCGATCAGCAGCTTGATCGCCTCGGTGGCCTGGATCATCCCGACCACCCCGGGCAATACGCCGATCACGCCGCCGGCGCTGCAGTTGGGCGCCAGTTCCGCCGGCGGTGCCTGGGGAAACAGGCAGCGATAGCACGGCCCGCCTTTATAGTTGAGCACGCTGATCTGCCCGTCGAAGCGGTAGATGGCGCCGTACACCAACGGCTTGCCCAACTGCACGCAGGCGTCGTTGACCAGGTAGCGGGTTTCGAAATTGTCGGTGCCGTCGATCACCAGGTCATAGGCGCCCACCAGTTCCAGGGCGTTGTCGGTGTTGAAGGCGGTGTCGTAGGTGTTGATCTGGATGTGGCTGTTGAGGTCCTGCAAGCGCTGCTTGGCGGACTCGACCTTGGGCAGGCCCAAGGTGCTGTTGCCGTGGACGATCTGGCGTTGCAGGTTGCTGCTTTCCACCACGTCGAAATCCACCAGCCCCAGGGTGCCGATGCCGGCCGCCGCCAGGTACAGGCTGATGGGCGAACCGAGGCCGCCGGTGCCGATGATCAGCACCTTGGCTTTCTTCAGGTTCAGTTGGCCTTCGCGGCCGACGCCGGGCAGGGTGATGTGGCGCACGTAGCGCTGCACTTCTTCGTTGCTCAGTTGGTCGACGTCCATGCCGCCGGAGGTGGCCAGCAGCACTTCGATTTTGGCTTCTTCCGGTAACCTGTCATCGGCGTTGATCAGCTCTTCTTCAGCGATAAAGAGGAAGTGTTCCTTGATCTGGTTGTTATTTTCGTGAAACAGGTGCGCACGTAAATTCGGATGGTTATCGCACAGGTTTTCAATGACTTCGCGCAATGTCGATCCGGCACCCTCGAGGGTCGATGCTGGCAGCTTGGCCACGCGGACCAGGATGTCGGGGAAAGAGACAGCGTTCATGCACAACTCCGTTTGCAGGTCGTTGAAGGGTTTTTGGGCGAAGTGTTTGCCATCCCAGGCAAACAGCTTGGAACCTTGGGTCTTGCCCTGGCGAACATCCACCACCAGGTAGCTTACGGGGTAGATCGGCTCGCCCATGAAAAGGGCCTTGTCCTGGTCTTCGTCGCTGAAATACGCGCCGACGTCAGGGTGGGAGTGGTAGATCACCACCACCGGGTTATCACTGCGAAACGCCTTGTTCATCTTCAGCGTGTCGGCCACCGAAAAGGTGTAGCCGTTGGCGGCGCTGCGTGAATACATCTGCGGGTTCTTGCTGTGCAGCTCGTTCTGGATGTTGCTGCCCAGGTACACGCTGCCATCGGCGAAAACGAAACCGCAGCATTCCTCGGGGTAGCTGCGGTCGGCGTGGGCGTAAATCTGCTCCAGGGCGGTTGGGCTCAGGACCTTCATCTCAGTTTTTCTTCGCCAGGAGCTTTTCGATGGGCAGCTTGGTGATGGCAAAACCGGCCAGCAGGATCGCCGAGTACATCATCAGGTCCTTGGAAATCTGCACGCCTTCGTACCAGGCGCCGATGATCACCGCGAACACCGGGAAGATGATGAACACGAAGGACAGAATGATCGGGCTCAGGCGCTTGAGCAGCATGAAATACACGATAAAACCGCCCACCGACGCCACCAGCCCGAGGTAGAACAGCGCACTCCAGGACCGCAGGGTGATGTCTTCAAAGGTCGGGGTTTCAAAGAAAAGCCCGGCGACAAACAGCATCAGCCCGGCAATGCCGATGGGCAGGGTGTTGTAGGTGATTACGCTGATGGCGCTGCCTTGTTTCTTGGTAATCACGTAGCACAAGGCATGCATGATCGCGGCGGCGAGGATCGCCAGCACTCCGAAGAACTCGGCGTGGTCCAGGTGCAGGCCCTGGCTCTTGATGATCATGTACAGGCTGCCGAAACCGATGGCGATACCGACCACTTGTGAGAAGTAGATGCGCTCGCGCAAAAACAACGCAGAGAAAATCAGGATAAACACCGGCATGCAGCTGAACAGCAGCGCGGTGAGGCCGGACGAGACATGCATCTCGCCGTAATTGAGCAGGTAATACGGAACGCTGAAGTAGGACAGCGTCACAAACACGAAGAACCAACGGCTCTCACGGGGAAACAGGATCGGCTCGCGGCGCACCCACGCGAAACACAGGAACAACGGAAACGCGATCAAAAACCGCAGCCCGGCAGAGGTCAGCGGCGGCACGCTTTCCACAGCGATTTTGATGCCCAACCAGGTGGTACCCCAGCTCAGGCATACGATCAGAAACATGACGCTGGTAATCAGCCCAGCCAACCACTGCTTGTGAGTTTTTGTTTTTTCAGCATTTTCGAGAACGGCGGACATTGGCATCGTGACATTGCTTCCATGAGACCGAATTGACCTCTATATTGAGTGCCTTGATTCGGTGATTGAACCCGTAAAAGCACACTATTAGGGCGAAAGATGGCTGTCAAAACAAATATTGACATGGTGTCAATTATGCGAGAAGGACTCTCCAACGGGCAGGGCGTGAAGTACAAACGCCTGTCCGATGTCATGGAGCGGGGCATTCTTGAAGGCTTGATTGAACCGGGAAGAAAGCTGCCGCCCCATCGGGTGCTTTCCGACAATCTGGGGGTTACCATTGGCACCATCAGCCGCGCCTACGGTGAGCTGGAACGCCTGGGGTTGGTGGTGGCGCGGGTCGGTGACGGCACCTTCGTGCGCAAGCGTGGGATGGAACGCCAGCGGGATGAAGGCTTTCGCAACTTCAGCGACGAGCCGCGGCAATACTTTGATATGAGCCGCAATATGCATATCCCGGGGCAGGAGACCACGTTCCTGGCCCAGAGCTTCCAGACGCTGGCCACCAACGCCAAGTTTTTGCAGGACATCAGTGCCTACACCCCGGATGCCGGCCTGCCGCGCTACCGGGCGGCGGGTGCCCAGTGGCTGGTGCAGCGGGATTTCCATCCGATTCCCGAGCAGGTGATCTGCGTGAATGGCGGCCAGCATGGACTGCTGTGTGCACTGATGGCGCTGTTACGGGCCGGCGACACGGTGGTCACCGAACAGTTGACCTACCCGGGGCTGATCACCGCCGCGCGCATGCTGGGGATACGCCTGATCGGCCTGGAAATGGATGAAGAAGGGCTGCTGCCGGGGGCGCTGGATGAAGTCTGCCGCAATCACCGGGTGTCGGCGTTGTACTGCACGCCGACCATCCAGAATCCCACGACAGCGGTGCTGTCGGTCGCGCGCCGTGAGGCGCTGGTCAAGGTGTGCCGTGAACACAACCTGCTGATTCTTGAGGACGAGGCCCACGGGGTGTTGGTGGAAGACCGCCCGCCGCCCCTGAGCCATTTCGCCCCGGAGCGTACGATTCTGATCAGCAGCCTGAGCAAGGCGGTGTCGGCGGGGTTGCGCGTTGGGTACGTGCATGCGCCGCCGGCGCTGGTCAGCCGGATTTCTGCGGCCTTGCGTTCCACCTGCTGGATGGCCACGCCGGTCACCCTGGAACTGGCCACGCAATGGATCGAAAACGGCACGGCAGAACACCTGTTGCACCAGCAGATCCAGGAAATCAGCCGGCGCAAGGCTCTGGTTGAAGGGTTGTTGATCGGGTTGGAGTACCGCACTCACCTGAACAGCCCGCACTTCTGGATCGAAGTCCCGGAACCGTGGCGGGCGTCGGAAATCGAGGCGGAGTTAAAGCAGAACAATTACCTGATCGCGACAGCCGAAGCGTTTGCGGTGGGGCAGACGGCGGTGCCGCAGTTTATTCGGGCGAGTATCTGCAATACGTCGGGGGATGATCAGTTGCTGCTGGATGGGTTTGATGCGCTGGCGACGGCGTTGGGGCAGGGTGGGGGGCGGTTTCACCTCTGAACCCAACAACTGGTTGTGAACATGGCCCCTGTGGCGAGGGAGCTTGCTCCCGCTGGGCTGCGAAGCAGCCCCAAGGCCATTCACTACATACCAGTCGTCTGGTTTGCGACTGCTGCGCAGTCGAGCGGGAGCAAGCTCCCTCGCCACAGAAACTCCCTCGCCACACAAGCACCTTGGCCAGAGAGCGGAGTTATTTAAACCGCCGCTCCACCCCTTTCTCCACCAGAATCTTCGCCGAAATCTCTTCCACCGAAAAATGCGTGGAATTGATGTGCGCAATATTCTCCCGGCGGAACAGATTTTCCACTTCCCGCACTTCAAACTCGCACTGCGCATAGCTGGAGTAACGGCTATTGGGCTTGCGCTCGTTACGGATCGCCGTCAGTCGGTCCGGGTCAATGGTCAGCCCGAACAGCTTGTGCTGGTGCGCGCGCAGGGCGCTCGGCAGCGTCAGGTGCTCCATGTCGTCTTCGGTCAGCGGGTAGTTGGCCGCGCGAATCCCGAATTGCATGGCCATATAAAGGCAGGTCGGCGTCTTGCCGCAGCGGGACACGCCCACCAGGATCAAATCAGCCTTGTCGTAGTAGTGGGTGCGGGCGCCGTCGTCGTTGTCGAGGGCGAAGTTCACCGCCTCGATCCGCTCCATATAGTTGGAGTTGTGGCCAATGGAGTGAGATTTTCCGACGGAGTATGACGAATGTTCACTTAACTCTTGTTCCAGCGGCGCCAGGAAGGTAGAGAAGATGTCGATCATGAAACCATTGGAGGTGGCGAGGATCTCACGAATGTCCTGATTGACGATGGTGTCGAAAATGATCGGACGAAATCCGTCTTTTTCGGCCGCCAGATTGATTTGTTGTACCATGGCTCGCGCTTTATCCACGCTATCGATATAGGGTCGCGTGAATTTGCTGAAGGTAATGTTTTCGAACTGCGCCAGCAGGCTTTGACCCAGGGTTTCGGCTGTAATGCCGGTGCCGTCGGAGATAAAGAAAGCAGATCGTTTCATTTGAGCCTTGGGCCTTAAGCTGATGACGAATCTTGGATATGATAGGCGCGATTTTGCCGTCCCGCAGTGGGCCGCATTCTCACTTATTTTCCAGGTCCAGGCCACAAACGCCGGTAACTGCTCCTACTGAGCCGCCGGCGTCCTGAGCTTTTCCAACACAGAAAGTGGAGAGATCACCTTGGTAGAGTACGTAGTTTCCCTCGATAAGCTCGGCGTCCATGATGTAGAGCACGTAGGGGGCAAGAACGCATCCCTGGGCGAGATGATCAGTAATCTTGCGGGTGCCGGTGTATCGGTGCCAGGTGGTTTTGCCACCACTGCCCAGGCTTACCGTGATTTCCTCGAGCTGAGCGGCCTCAACGATCAGATCCATGCCGCCCTCGATGCGTTGGACGTCGATGACGTCAACGCCCTGGCCAAGACCGGCGCCCAGATCCGTCAATGGATCATGGAAGCTGAATTCCCCGAGAAGCTCAACGCCGAGATCCGCACCGCGTTTGCCACGCTGTCGGCCGGTAACCCGGACATGGCTGTCGCCGTGCGCTCCTCGGCCACCGCCGAAGACCTGCCAGACGCATCCTTCGCCGGCCAGCAGGAAACCTTCCTGAACATCCGCGGCGTGGAAAACGTGATCCGCGCGGCCAAGGAAGTATTTGCCTCCCTCTTTAACGATCGCGCCATTTCCTACCGCGTACACCAGGGTTTCGACCACAAGCTGGTGGCCCTGTCTGCCGGTGTGCAGCGCATGGTGCGTTCGGAAACCGGCACCGCCGGCGTGATGTTCACCCTGGACACTGAATCGGGCTTCCGCGACGTGGTGTTCATCACCGGCGCCTACGGCCTCGGCGAAACCGTGGTACAAGGCGCGGTGAACCCGGACGAATTCTACGTCCACAAACACACCCTTGAAGCCGGCCGCCCGGCCATCCTGCGCCGCAACCTGGGCAGCAAGGCGATCAAGATGATCTACGGCGACGAGGCCAAGGCCGGTCGCTCGGTGAAAACCGTTGATGTCGACAAGGCCGAACGCGCGCGTTTCTGCCTGACCGACGCCGAAGTCAGCGAATTGGCCAAACAAGCGATGATCATCGAGAAGCACTACAAGTGCCCGATGGACATCGAATGGGCCAAAGACGGCGACGACGGCAAGCTGTACATCGTCCAGGCCCGCCCTGAAACCGTGAAGAGCCGCACTTCGGCCAACGTCATGGAACGCTACCTGTTGAAAGAAACCGGCACCGTGCTGGTGGAAGGCCGTGCCATCGGCCAGCGCATCGGCGCCGGCAAAGTGCGGATCATCAAGGACGTGTCCGAGATGGACAAGGTCCAGCCAGGTGACGTGCTGGTCTCCGACATGACCGACCCGGACTGGGAACCGGTGATGAAACGCGCCAGCGCCATCGTCACTAACCGTGGCGGGCGTACCTGCCACGCGGCGATCATCGCCCGTGAGCTGGGGATTCCGGCAGTGGTGGGCTGCGGCAACGCGACCCAACTGTTGAAAGACGGCCAGGGCGTGACCGTATCCTGCGCGGAAGGCGACACCGGCTTTATCTTCGAAGGTGAGCTGGGCTTCGACATCAAGCAAAACTCCATCGACGCCATGCCGGACCTGCCGTTCAAGATCATGATGAACGTTGGCAACCCGGACCGCGCCTTTGATTTCGCGCAGTTGCCGAACGCCGGTGTGGGCCTGGCCCGCCTCGAGTTCATCATCAACCGCATGATCGGCGTGCACCCCAAGGCGCTGTTGAACTACGACGGCCTGCCGCCGGACATCAAGGAAAGCGTCGACAAGCGCATCGCCGGCTACAACGACCCGGTGGGCTTCTACGTCGAGAAGCTGGTGGAAGGCATCAGCACCCTGGCGGCGGCGTTCTATCCGAAAAAGGTCATCGTGCGGCTGTCGGACTTCAAGTCCAACGAATACGCGAACCTGATCGGCGGCAAGCTCTACGAGCCGGAAGAAGAAAACCCGATGCTGGGCTTCCGTGGTGCTTCGCGTTATATCAGCGAAGCCTTCCGCGACTGCTTCGAGCTGGAATGCCGTGCCCTCAAGCGCGTGCGCAACGAGATGGGCCTGACCAACGTCGAAATCATGGTGCCGTTCGTGCGCACCCTGGGTGAGGCGAGCCAGGTGGTGGACCTGCTGGCAGAAAACGGCCTGTCCCGTGGTGAGAACGGCCTGCGCGTCATCATGATGTGCGAGCTGCCGTCCAACGCCATCCTGGCCGAAGAGTTCCTGGAGTTCTTCGACGGCTTCTCCATCGGCTCCAACGACCTGACCCAGCTGACCCTGGGCCTGGACCGCGACTCGGGGATCATCGCTCACCTGTTCGACGAGCGTAACCCTGCGGTCAAGAAGCTGCTGGCCAACGCTATCCAGGCCTGCAACAAGGCTGGTAAGTACATCGGCATCTGCGGCCAAGGCCCCTCCGATCACCCGGACCTGGCCAAGTGGCTGATGGAGCAGGGCATCGAAAGCGTCTCGCTGAACCCCGATTCCGTACTGGAAACCTGGTTCTTCCTGGCTGAAGGTCAAACGCCGGCGTAAAACGCAGCACCCCAAAGTGCCGGTCACCCTTGCGGTTGGCCGGCATTTCTCATTCTGTACAGGGCGGAACTCCTTCCGGACGCCGCCCTTTTTTGTGCAAGAGCATTATGCAAAGCAGCAGCAACCTGTTCCCCGTCGCCTTGATCAGCGCTGAGCGTCGTGGCGACCTGAGTGAAGATGTGTACCGGCTGAAACCTGGCAACAGCCCCGACGGCACTGTCGAGCTGGCCGTGACCCGCCTGGGCCTGGCTGATGTCCCGGAAAACCGGGGCGTGCCGGTGGTTTTGTTGCACGGCAGTTTCTCCAACCGACGCTTCTGGTATTCGCCCAAGGGTATCGGCCTGGGTGCCTACCTGGCGCGCGAGGGGTTCGATGTCTGGATTCCGGAAATGCGCGGCCATGGGCTGTCCCGACGTAACCACGATTACGCCAAGAATCGCGTTGCCGACTATGCGCGCTACGACTTGCCGGCCATTGCCGCCTTTGTGCGTGAGCAAAGCGGGCAGATTCCTCACTGGATCGGGCATTCCCTGGGCGGTACGACCTTGGCTGCGGCCTTGGGTGGGCAGCACCTGGGCGCGCCGGCGGTGGCCTCGGTGGCGCTGTTTGGCTGCCAGGTCAGCCGCACCCATTGGCCGTTGAAACTGCCACCGGTGGAATGGACCGGTCGCCTGCTCTTGAAACGTTTTGGCGAGTTGTCTGGCTCCCGGCTGAAACGCGGCCCAGAGGACGAGCCGGCGGGCGTGTTGATTGAAGCCATGCGCTGGAATGGTCTGTTCGGCCGCTTTGGCGAAGGAAAGCAGGATTGGTGGAAAGGCCTGGCAGGTGTCGACGTGCCGCTCTTGGCGGTGAGCGCTGCCGGCGATCATCAAGACCCGGACTGGGCCTGTCGCAAGCTCTTCGAACAGGTCGGCTCCGAGCATCGTCAGTACCTGTGCCTGGGGCGCCAGCAAGGGTTCAGCGGGGATTTCGGGCACGTCGAGATGCTCGTTAGCAAGGCCGCACAGGTTGAGGTGTGGCCGTTGGTGAGGGGTTGGTTGAAAGATCCGTTCACACCTTTGATGGGGGCGCAGTCTCAGGAGCTGGCAGCAGTTTGAGCGCAAGGCTCTATCAGGGGCGTTTCGCTTGTTTGCCGTAGCGGCTAAGATATGACGCGCTGGGTGGTTCTGGTCATATTCAGTCGCGCAGTAGGTCTTGCGTTGCTGTCCGATGGGCCTGACTATTCGACCCGGATTAAAGAACCTTCATGGCAAAGCGTTTCCAGATGTAAGTAAACAGTGGGATGTTCGACACCTTCTTTCACCTACAGGAGTTTCTCGATGAACCATTACCTTACCCCCGACCTGTGCGATGCCTACCCGGAGCTGGTGCAGGTAGTTGAGCCGATGTTCAGCAATTTCGGCGGCCGAGATTCCTTTGGTGGCGAGATCGTGACCATCAAGTGCTTTGAAGACAATTCCCTGGTCAAGGAACAAGCCGAACTCAACGGCGCCGGCAAGGTGCTGGTGGTCGATGGTGGTGGTTCCCTGCGCCGCGCGTTGCTGGGCGACATGATCGCCGAGAAAGCCGCGAAAAACGGCTGGGAAGGGCTGGTGATCTACGGCTGCATCCGTGATGTCGACGTGATCGCCCAAACCGACCTGGGCGTGCAGGCCCTGGCCAGCCATCCGATGAAGACTGACAAGCGTGGTCTTGGCGATTTGAACGTGGCGGTGACATTCGCCGGCGTGACCTTCCGTCCCGGTGAGTACGTGTACGCCGACAATAACGGCGTGATCGTCTCCCCAAGCCCGCTGAAAATGCCTGAATAAATAGCCGTAGCCGACAGGGGTGAGGATGTTCGAGGAAGAAAACGCGCAGTGGGGGCTGGTGCATGCCCTGGTGCTGGACGGTAAAGGTGGTGCGCGTTCGATTGCCCGGACAGAGCTTGATGAGCTGCAACTGCAGCCTCAGGAAAGCCTGTGGCTGCATTGGGACCGTAGTCACCCCCAGACCCAGACCTGGTTGCGCAAATCCAGCGGCTTGAGCGAGTTCGCCTGTGACCTGCTGTTGGAGGAAAACACCCGCCCACGCCTGTTGCCACTGCCGGACGCTGAACTGCTGCTGTTTTTGCGCGGGGTCAACCTCAATCCCGGCGCCGAACCGGAAGACATGGTCTCGGTGCGGATCTTTGCCTCGGCCGCGCGGGTGATTTCCCTGCGTTTGCGCCCATTGCGCGCCACCGACGAGTTGCTGGTGCAACTGGCGGACGGCAAGGGGCCGAAGACGTCCTCGGAACTGGTCCTGTATATGGCGCAGTACCTGACCAACAAGGTTCAGGATCTGGTCAGCGATCTGTCCGAAATCGTCGATATCGAAGAAGAAAAACTGGATGCCGACGAACGGTATACTCCGGAGCATGGCAGCGTTTTGCAGATCCGTCGGCGTGCTGCCGGGCTGAAGCGTTTCCTGTCGCCGCAGCGGGATATTTTCGCGCAGTTGACCCGGATCAAATTGCCCTGGTTCTGTGACGACGATGCTGACTACTGGAACGAATTGAACAACAGCCTGACCCGTTACCTGGAGGAGCTGGAATTGTCCCGGGAGCGCGTGGGGCTTGTGCTGGAGACCGAAGACCGGCGTTTGAGCCTGCGCATGAACCGCACCATGTACCGCTTCGGGATCATCACCGGGATCTTCCTGCCGATGAGTTTTCTGACCGGTTTGCTGGGGATCAATGTGGGCGGAATTCCGTTCTCTACCAGCCCTTACGGATTCCTGATTGCCTGCCTGATGATGGTCTCGGTGGCGGTCGGGCAGTGGTGGTTGTTTCGACGTTTACGTTGGGTGTGAGCTGAATGTGACCTGAACGTGGAAAGAGGTCATGTGACCCGAAGAATTTTACCCTCGTCTTTTAAATCACTTGCGAGAGGTTTTTTATGCACGATCCGTTCGAACAGTCTTTGCGTGACATGCTGAATGCCTCGCCGTCCAACCGGGACGACGATGCTTGCCTGGGTCGCGTTTTGAAAACCGCCAACCGCCAGGTCGGGGCGGGGGATCTGTTCGGTCTGCTCGGCCGCTGGTTACCGGCGTTGATGATGGCGTTGAACAACGGTTCGGCCCATGTTTCACCGGTTTCCCGTCGTAAACCTCTTGCTCGCACTGCTGATAAGGCTGAATGAATATGGAACTCGATCTCTGGACCCAGAGTCTGGTAACTGCAATGACTGCACTGTGGACCAAGGTGGCGAATTTCATTCCCAACCTGTTTGGTGCATTGGTGGTGGTACTGCTGGGGTTTGTCGTGGCCAAGCTGCTGGACACCCTGCTTTCCAAATTGCTGGCTAAACTGGGTCTTGATCGATTGATGGGTGGTACCGGCCTGACCAAGATTCTGGGGCGTGCCGGGTTGCAGGTACCGATCTCGACATTGATCGGCAAGATCGTTTATTGGTTTGTTTTGCTGATTTTTCTGGTTTCTGCGGCTGAATCCCTTGGACTTGAGCGAGTTTCAGCTACGCTCGACATGCTGGCGCTATATTTGCCGAAAGTATTCGGTGGCGCGCTGGTGTTGCTGGTAGGGGTTTTGCTGGCGCAACTGGCCAACGGGCTGGTGCGCGGTGCGGCTGAAGGCGTAGGTCTGGATTACGCCAGCGGCCTGGGGCGAATTGCCCAGGGCCTGGTGATTATCATCAGTATTTCGGTCGCGATCAGCCAGTTGGAGGTCAAGACTGACCTGCTGAACCACGTGATTGTGATTGTTTTGATTACCGTTGGTCTGGCCGTTGCGCTGGCCATGGGGCTGGGAAGTCGGGAAATTGCAGGGCAGATTCTTGCGGGAATCTATGTGCGTGAGCTATATCAGGTTGGGCAACAAGTGCGTGTGGGCGAGGTCGAAGGGCAGATCGAGGAGATCGGCACGGTCAAGACGACAGTGCTGACGGACGATGGCGAACTGGTGTCGCTTTCGAATCGGATCTTGCTGGAACAGCATGTGACTAGCCGCTAACCCGGCGAATCCTGCTAATGTACGCCGCCGCGAACCTGGGTATCCAGACTCTGGCGGACATTGACCTGACTGTCGGCACGACTTGTTTTGAATAAAGCCCAAACGCTGTCCACGCGCTATGACCCCCGTGAGCTCTCTGATGAGGAGTTGGTCGCGCGCTCGCACACGGAGCTGTTTCACGTAACACGCGCGTATGAAGAATTGATGCGCAGGTATCAACGCACTCTGTTCAACGTTTGTTCAAGGTATTTAGGGAACGATAGAGATGCGGATGATGTCTGTCAGGAAGTGATGCTCAAGGTGCTCTACGGCCTGAAGAACTTCGAGGGCAAATCGAAGTTCAAGACATGGCTCTACAGCATCACGTACAACGAGTGCATCACGCAGTATCGGAAGGAACGGCGAAAGCGTCGCTTGATGGACGCTTTGAGTCTGGACCCCCTTGAGGAAGCGTCTGAAGAAAAGACGCCAACCTCGGAAGAAAAGGGCGGACTCGATCGCTGGTTGGTGCATGTGAATCCGATTGACCGGGAAATTCTGGTGCTACGATTTGTCGCAGAGCTGGAGTTTCAGGAAATCGCAGACATCATGCATATGGGTTTGAGTGCTACAAAAATGCGTTACAAACGCGCTCTTGATAAATTACGTGAGAAATTTGCGGTCAGCACTGAAACTTAGTGCGTGGCAAATATCTCTTACGTGTAGGCAAGTTCTGTTAGACTTGTCGCCGAGTTGTCCCCCGGTATGTGGGACTGCTTTACAATCACCAGATGGGGATTTAACGGATGAAACTGAAAAACACCTTGGGCTTGGCCATTGGTTCTCTTATTGCCGCTACTTCTTTCGGCGTTCTGGCACAAGGCCAAGGCGCAGTTGAAGGCGAGCTGTTCTACAAGAAGCAGTACAACGATAGCGTCAAGCATATCGAAGACGGCTTCAACCCAGGCGCTCGCATTGGTTACTTCCTGACCGACGACCTGTCGTTGAACCTGAGCTACGACAAAACCAACCACACCCGTTCTAACGACGGTACTGGCAACCAGAAGATCAAAGGTGATACCGGCAGCGTTACTGCCCAGTACCACTTCGGTCAAGCTGGTGTTGACTCCCTGCGTCCATACGTAGAGGGCGGTTTCGGCCACCAGAGCCGTACCAACGTACAGGCTGATGGTCACAGCGGTCGCGATCAGTCGACTCTGGCTATCGCTGGCGCTGGCGTGAAGTACTACTTCACCAACAACCTGTACGCTCGTGCCGGTGTTGAAGCTGACTACGCAATCGACAACGGCAAGTGGGATTACTCCGCACTGGTCGGCCTGGGTGTAAACTTCGGCGGTAACGCTGGCGCAGCAGCTCCAGCTCCTACCCCAGCACCAGCTCCAGAGCCAGTTCCAGAGCCAGAAGCTCCGGTTGCTCAGGTTGTTCGTGTTGAGCTGGACGTGAAGTTCGACTTCGACAAGTCGGTTGTTAAGCCTAACAGCTACGGCGACGTGAAAAACCTCGCTGACTTCATGAAACAGTACCCACAAACCACCACCGTTGTTGAAGGTCACACTGACTCCGTCGGTCCTGACGCTTACAACCAGAAGCTGTCCCAGCGTCGTGCTGACGCTGTTAAGCAAGTCCTGGTCAAAGACGGTATTGCTCCTAACCGTGTAAGCTCGGTTGGTTATGGCAAATCCCGCCCAGTTGCTGACAACGCAACTGAAGCTGGCCGTGCTATCAACCGTCGCGTAGAAGCCTCGGTAGAAGCACAAGCAGCTCAGTAATTACTGAGTTGTAGAAAAAAGCCCGGCTTAGGCCGGGCTTTTTTTCGCCTGTAATTTACCTCAGGCGGTGGCGCTGGCCAGGGCCTCAACCGCTTGTGTCGCCTGGGCAACCCGGCCAATCACCAGGATCGCCGGGCTCTTGAGCGCAAATTCGTGCGCATCTTCCTGCATCCGGGAAAGACTGCTGCGGCACTCACGCTGATGTGGCAACGAGGCGTTTTCAATCATCGCCACCGGCATGTCATCGCTCATGCCACCTTCCAGCAACTGCTGGCGAATCTCCCCCAGCTTCGCCACGCCCATATAGATCACCAGCGTCGTGCCGCCCTCGGCCAGTGCCCGCCAATTGAGGCTGCTGTCATCCTGAGTGTGAGCCGTGACGAGCGTGACGCCGCGGCTGATACCGCGCAATGTCAGCGGAATATCACAGTTCGTTGCCCCGGCCAGCCCCGCCGTAATGCCGTTGACCAACTCCACGGTCACCCCTTGCTGCCTGAGCCACGCCGCCTCTTCGCCGCCGCGACCAAAAATGCACGGATCGCCACCCTTGAGCCGCACCACGCATTTGCCTTGCCGGACATAGCGCAACATCAGGCGATGGATAAACGCCTGCGGCGTGGAACGACAGCCGCCGCGCTTACCCACGGTGATCAGCCGTGCAGTGGGGCAATGCTCTAGCAGCGCCGGGTTGACCAGATCATCGATCAGCACCACGTCGGCTTCCCGCAGGGCTCTCACCGCCTTGAGTGTCAGCAGCTCCGGATCGCCGGGACCTGCGCCCACCAGCCAGACTTTTGCGCTCATATGCTTTCCTCACACCGTGATCGCGATTGGCTGCGTGCCGTTCGCCAATAGCCGTTTGATTTCCGGCACACAGGAGCCGCATTGCGTACCGCAACCCAACTCCTGCTTCAGCCCACTCAGGTCCAGGCCCCGGGCAATGCCGGCGCAGACCGCGTTTTCGCTGACGTTCTTGCAGTTGCACAACGTCTTGTTGCTGGTGGAACCACCCCCCGGTGGCGCACTCAATGGCGCCAGCAGCCAACGTCGTAACGTGTCATCGGTGCGGCCTTCCAGCCACAGGCTTTGCAACCAGTGGCGAGCCAGGGTTTCGCCGGCCAGACGGATTGCGGTGATACGGCCCTTTTCAATTTTTACCCGCTTGCCAATGGAGCGCCGCGGGTCGTCGTAGGCCATGACCGGACCGTCATTGAGGCCCAGCAACTGGTCAATCTGCTTGAGCAGCTCAAGTGCAGGCGCCTCGTGATGCGCCGCACGAATCAGCAGGGCAGGCCGCTCGCGCCCGGTCAGGCTCAGGCTGACGTAGGCAAAGTCCTCACACAGCGGTCGCAACGCTTCGAAGTGTTGCTGCACATCGCCCTCGATCAGCGCAAACAAGTGCCAGGGCAGTTGCACCGCCTCCAGGCGCACGCCGCTATGTTTGAGTTCCGGCTGCTTGGACAGCGGATCGAACGCCGGCTGGGTCAGTGCATTTACGCCGCCTTTGAGAAAGCGGTCGCCCCAGTGCATCGGCAGGAACGCCTGGCCGGGACGCACGCTGTCATCATTGCCGACGGCGACAATCACGCTGCCTCGCCGACTTTTCAGGTTGATCAGGTCGCCTTCCTTCAAACGATGCCGGCGCAGCTCGTCCGGGTGCAGGCTGAGCAACGCTTCACTGACATGCCCGAACAGCTGCGCAGCGGTACCAGTGCGGCTCATGCCATGCCATTGGTCTCGCAGGCGCCCGGTGATCAGGGTCAGAGGGAAGCGCGCGTCACGCTGCTCCTTGGCGGCGCGATAAGGGTCGGCGACAAAGTGCGCCCGGCCAGTCTCCGTAGGGAAAATCCCGTCGGTGTACAGCCGTGGTGTTCCGCTCACCGCGTCGGCCGGGAAGGGCCATTGCTGGGGGCCGATCCGGTCCAGCAGGGCGTGACTGATACCCGAGAGGTCCAAGTCGCGACCGCGGGTCAGCAATTTGTATTCTTCAAAGATCTGCGCGGGTTGCTCAAAGGCAAAAAGACCCGGTTTTCCGGAACGAAGACGCCGCTCCAGGCGCTGGGCAAAATCCACGGTGATTGCCCAGTCCGGCCGCGCCTCTCCTGGTGGGACGATGGCCTGCCGGACGTGGGAAATGCGCCGTTCAGAGTTGGTGACCGTCCCTTCTTTCTCGCCCCAGCTCGCTGCGGGCAACAACAGGTCGGCGAAACGCGCTGTCTCGGTTGTACGAAAGGCTTCCTGTAGCACCACGAACGGACATGCCTCCAAGGCCTGGCGTACGGTGTTCTGGTCGGGCAGGGATTGTGCGGGGTTGGTGCAGGCGATCCACAGGGCCTTGATCTTGCCAGCCTGCATCTGTTCAAACAGTTCGATGGCTGTGAGCCCGGTGCTGGCGGGAAGTTGTTCTACACCCCAATACGCAGCCACTTCTGCCCGATGTTCAGGATTGGCAGCCTCGCGATGGCCCGGCAGCAGATTCGACAAGCTTCCTGTTTCCCGTCCACCCATGGCATTCGGCTGACCCGTCAGGGAGAAAGGTCCACAGCCAGGACGGCCGATGGTGCCGGTCGCCAAATGCAGGTTAATCAGCGCACTGTTCTTTGCGCTGCCTGCGGTGGACTGGTTCAGCCCCATGCACCACAACGACAGGAAGCTCGCCGAGGTGCCGACCCATTCTGCGCACAGCCGCAATTGCTCGACACTGATCCCGCACAGCTGCGTAACCATCTGCGGCGTGTAGTCGTGAACCAGGCGTTTGAGCTCCACCAGGCCGTTGGTGTGGGCCTGGATAAAGTCGCGGTCGATCCAGTTTTCCCACAACAACAGGTGCAAGATCCCATGGAACAACGCGACATCCGTACCCGGCAGGATCGCCAGGTGCAGGTCCGCCAGGTCGCAGGTGTCGGTGCGCCGGGGATCAATCACCACCACCTTCATCTGTGGCCGACGAGCCTTGGCTTCCTCCAGGCGTCGGAACAACACCGGATGTGCGTAGGCCATGTTACTGCCGACGATCATCACGCAGTCGCTCGACTCCAGGTCCTCATAACTGCAGGGCGGCGCATCAGCCCCCAGGCTGCGCTTGTAGCCGACCACCGCCGAAGACATGCACAGCCGCGAGTTGCTGTCGATATTGTTGGTGCCCACCAGCGCTCGCGCGAGTTTGTTGAAGCTGTAGTAATCCTCGGTCAGCAACTGCCCGGATATATAGAACGCCACGCTGTCCGGCCCGTGTTCGGCGATGGTTTCGGCGAACACATTGGCCGCGTGTTCTAAGGCGGTGTCCCAGTCAGTGCGGGTGCGGGCCAGGCCTTTGCCCAACCGCAGTTCCGGGTACAACGCACGGGCAGCAAGATCGCCAGTCAGGTGCAGGCTTGCACCCTTGCTGCACAGCTTGCCGAAGTTGGCTGGATGGCTCGGGTCGCCACTGACGCCGAGGATCTGCGAACCATCATGCTCGATCAGCACGCCGCAACCGACCCCGCAGTAGCAGCAGGTGGACGCGGTGGTCTGGCGGTTCATCAACCGGCGTCCCGCAGGGCCAGCATCACCCGGCCGTTTTCCACACGGGCCGGGTGGTGATGGGCGCAGCCGACGTCCGGTGCCTGGGCTTCACCGGATTCCAGGTCGATCTGCCAGTTATGCAGCGGGCAGGCCACGCGCTTGCCGTAGATCAAGCCTTGGGACAACGGGCCACCCTTGTGGGGGCAGCGGTCGTCGAGGGCGAAAACTTCGTCGTCACTGGTACGAAAAATCGCGATGTCACCTTTGGGCCCGGTGATGATGCGCGAGCCCAGGGCGTTGATTTCTTCAAGGGCGCAGATATCCAGCCAGTTCATGCCGGCACCTCCAGCAGTTTGACGGGGATGGTGTCGAATTCCTTTTTCAGCAGCGGCTGTTCCAGGCGTTCTTTCCACGGGTCCTGTTCAAATGACAGGGAGAATTGCAGGCGGTCATTGAGCGCCTGGCGCCGCGCCGGGTCTTCCAGGACGGCCTTCTTGATGTGCTCCATGCCCACCCGTTGCAGGTAGTGCACGGTGCGCTCCAGGTAGAAGGCTTCTTCCCGGTAGAGCTGTAGGAAAGCGCCGTTGTATTCGCGCACCTCTTCGGCGGTTTTCAGCTTGACGAAGAACTCGGCGACTTCAGTCTTGATCCCGCCGTTACCGCCGATGTACATCTCCCAGCCCGAATCGACGCCGATGATTCCCACGTCCTTGATCCCCGCTTCCGAGCAGTTGCGCGGGCAGCCGGACACTGCCAGCTTGACCTTGTGGGGCGACCACATATTGAACAGGTCATGTTCCAGCTCAATCCCCAGCTGTGTGGAATTCTGCGTACCAAAGCGGCAGAACTCGCTGCCCACGCAGGTCTTCACGGTGCGGATGGATTTGCCGTAGGCATGGCCGGACGGCATGTCGAGATCCTTCCATACTCCGGGCAAGTCCTGCTTCTTGATGCCCAGCAAGTCGATACGCTGCCCGCCGGTGACCTTGACCATCGGCACGTTGTACTTGTCGGCCACATCGGCGATGCGCCGCAGCTCTGACGGATTGGTCACACCGCCCCACATCCTCGGGACTACCGAATAGGTGCCGTCTTTCTGAATATTGGCGTGGGCCCGTTCGTTGATCAGGCGCGATTGCGGATCGTCTTTCGCCTCGCCGGGCCAAGTGGAAATCAGGTAATAGTTGAGTGCCGGGCGGCAGGTGGCGCAGCCGTTCGGGGTGCGCCAGTTCAGGTAGCTCATGGTGCCGGCGATGGTCAGCAGGTGCTGGTCGCGGATGGCCTGGCGGATTTGCCCATGGTTGAGGTCGCTGCAGCCGCAGATGGCTTTTTCACTTTTGGGTTTGACGTCGGCCGCGCCGCCTACGGTGTTGATCAGGATCTGTTCCACCAACCCGGCGCAGGAGCCGCAGGAGCTGGCGGCCTTGGTGTGTTTTTTCACGTCGTCGACGCTGAACAGCCCGTGTTCCTGAATCGCCTTGACGATGGTGCCCTTGCACACGCCGTTGCAGCCGCAGACTTCAGCACTGTCGGCCATGCTCATGGCCTTGTCCTGGCCCTGGTGACCTACATCGCCGATGGCGTTTTCGCCGAACATCAGGTGATCACGGATCTCGCCAATGGAATGGTTCTCACGGATCTGCCGGAAATACCAACCACCGTCAGCGGTGTCGCCGTACAGGCAGGCGCCGACGAGGATGTCGTCCTTGATCACCAGCTTCTTGTAGACGCCGCCAATCGGGTCGGAAAGGGTGATGGTTTCGGTGCCTTCGCCACCCATGAAATCCCCGGCGGAGAACAGGTCGATGCCCGTGACTTTCAATTTGGTGGAGGTCACCGAACCCTGGTAACGCGCGAAACCCAGCTGGGCGAGGTGGTTGGCGCAGACCTTGGCCTGTTCGAACAGCGGCGCCACCAGGCCATAGGCGATCCCGCGATGGCTGGCGCATTCGCCGATGGCATAGATGCGCGGGTCGTAGGTTTGCAGGGTGTCGTTGACCAGAATCCCACGGTTGCACGGGATGCCGGATTTTTCCGCGAGCTCGGTATTGGGGCGGATGCCGGCAGCCATCACCACCAGGTCGGCGGGGATCACATCGCCATTCTTGAACTGCACCGAGCCGACGCGGCCGTTGCCGGCTTCATGCAGCGCCTGGGTTTGTTCCTGCAGGCGGAACACCAGGCCACGGCTTTCCAGTTCGGTTTGCAGCAGTTGACCGCTGGTTTTGTCCAGTTGCCGCTCCAATAGCCACTCGCCGATATGCACCACGGTCACGTGCATGCCGCGCAGCATCAGGCCGTTGGCGGCCTCCAGGCCCAGCAGCCCACCACCGATCACCACGGCGTGCTTGTGGGTCCTGGCGGTGTCGATCATGGCCTGGGTGTCGGCGATGTCGCGGTAGCCGATCACACCCTGCAACGTATTGCCGGGGATCGGCAGGATAAACGGCGTGGAACCGGTGGCAATCAGCAGGCGATCGTACTCGGCCTCGCTGCCGTCTTCGGCGATGACTTTGCGTTTGACCCGATCGATCTGCACCACTTTGCGATTGAGCAGCAACTTGATGTTGTTATCGAGGTACCAGCTCAAATCGTTGAGAACGATCTCTTCGAAGGTCTGCTCACCGGCCAGCACCGGCGACAGCAGGATGCGGTTGTAATTGGTGTGGGGCTCGGCGCCGAAGACGGTGATGTCGTACAGGTCGCTGCTCAGCTTGAGCAATTCTTCAAGGGTGCGAACCCCGGCCATGCCGTTGCCGATCATCACCAGTTTGAGTTTCTTCATGTCGTTCTCCGCAGTGGCTCGACAAATCGTGCGCAACAAAAAAAGGCGTCCCCGCTAGGTAAGTAGCGAGGACGCCTTTGTCCTGGTCCCGTTCTCTCGGGAAGCTCGACCTTCGACGTTGAAGGTGCGGCTATATGTGTGTTGATGGAAAAGTTAATGCAGTGGTTGTGCCAAGTGGCGGTTTGGCCGGGTTTGTTCGGTCTGGCGCCGATGGCTCGAGATATTTCGCCTCTTAGTGGTGCAACAGCCAGTACAACAGCACCAGATTGATCAGCAACGACAGCACGGCCAGCGTCTGCCAGACCTTCAGCGGTTCGCGCTCCAGCAGCGGTTTTGGCCGAATGTTCAGCTCGCGGCGGTCCGCCTGCTCTAATACCAGCAACCATTCCTCGGCGGTTTCATAACGTTGCTCGGGTTGCGCGGCGACTGCGCGCTCCAGACTTTGTTGCAGCCAGTCGGGCAGGTCGGGGCGGTAACGGCTGGCGCTGACCGGCGTGGTGAATCTGGGGCGCTGGAAAGCTTCGATTTCGCCGTAGGGATAATGCCCGGTGAGCAGGTAATACAAGGTCACTCCGACGCTATACAAATCCTGTTGCGGGGTAGGGCGTTCGCCGTTGAAGGCTTCCGGGGCGATAAAGCTCGGCGTGCCAGGCAGCAGGTGCGCGCGATCCTCGGAAAGCCCGGGGCAGTAGGCCAGGCCGAAGTCCAGCACGCGCAATTCGCCGTCTTCCCCCAGCAGCAGGTTTTCCGGCTTGATGTCGCGGTGCAGGATCTGCCGGCGGTGCAGCAGCCCGACCGCGCGCAACAGGCGTTCGGCCAGGGACTGCCACTGCGCCAGGGGCAATGGGCCCTGGTGCTTGAACAGCTCAGCCAGGGTTTGCCCGGCGTATTCACGCATCACGTAGTACAAATGCTGACGACCGCTGGCGGGATGGACTTCAGGAAAGGCACGGCCGGCGACGCGGCGCAGGAACCACTCCTCCGACAGCAATGCCTGGGCGGCGAATACGTCATCGTCATGGCTGACCGGCAAGGTTTTCAGCAGCCAGGCCTGTTGCTGGGCATCGCGCACCCGGTAGAGCAGGGATTGGCGGCTTTGCCCCAGCAGCGTTTCCACCTGCCAGCCTTCGAAACGTTGGCCGACTTTCAACGGCGGCGGCAGCGGCCATTGCTGCAACTGCACCAGTGCATCACCCAGGGTGGCAGCGCCGAGCTGGTCGACGCGCACCAGCAGGGCGCTGGCATTGTCCTGACTGCCCGCGAGGTGCGCAGCGCTGACCAAGGTGTTTACCGCCAGGTTCAGGTCCGACTGTTCCCGCAGGATTGCGCTGATGCGGGTGTCATCCAGGGTCGCCCACACACCGTCGCTGAGCAGCAGAAAACACTCGCCGGCCCGCAACTCGCCGTCGAGGAAATCCAGTACCAGATGTTGATCCAGGCCCATGGCGCGCTTGAGCACATGCTGCATGCCCGGTTGCTCCCACACGTGCTCTTCGCTCAGGCGCTGCAACTCGCCATCGAGCCAGCGATACACCCGGCAATCACCCACATGGGCCAGGGTGAAACGCTGGCCGCGAAACACCAGGGCGCTCAGGGTAGTCAGCAACGGCTGGCCGCCGCCGTTGGCTTGCAGCCAGCGGTTCTGTGCTACCAGCAAGCGTTCCAGGGCCTGGGCCACCCCCCAGGTTTGCGGCGTGGCGTAGTAGTCCAGGGCCAGGGCCTGCAAGGTCGAACGAGCAGCCAGTCCGCCATCGGCGCATTGGCTGACGCCGTCGGCGATGGCGCACAGGTAGCCTTTGCTGGCGGCCAGCTCCGGGGCCGGCGTAACCAGGCGCAAGGCGTCCTGGTTTTCCTGCCGAGGGCCGGTGGCGCTGGCTTGGGCGAAGCTCAGTTGCAGGCTCATCAGACCCGGGCAGCCGTCACCGCTGCCGAGCCCCAGGTGGTTCTCCAGCGACGCTTGACGCCGTACAGGCCGAACCACGCCAGCACGCCCAGGCTGGCGAACAACCACAGTGCCAGTTGATAGCTGCCGGTGCTTTGCTTGATCGCGCCCATGCCCGCCGCCAGGGCGAAACCGCCGATGCCGCCGGCCATGCCGATCAGCCCGGTCATCACACCAATCTCCCGATGAAAACGCTGGGGCACCAGCTGGAACACGGCGCCGTTACCCGCACCCAAACCGAGCATGGTGCAGACGAAAAGCGCCAGGGCGGCGTAGGAACTTGGCAGGTTGAAACCCACCGCCGCGATACAGATCGCGGCCACGCCGTACATGCCGAGCAGGGTGCGAATCCCGCCGAAACGGTCGGCCAGGGCGCCGCCCAAAGGCCGCATCAGGCTACCGCCGAACACACAGGCGGCGGTGTAGTAACCGGCTGTGACCGGGCTCAAGCCGTATTGGTCGTTGAAGTAGCCGGGCAGGGCGCTGGCCAGGCCGATAAAACCGCCGAAGGTCACACTGTAGAAGAACATGAACCACCAGCTGTCGCGGTCGCCCAGGGCCTTGAAGTAGTCGGCCATGGACTTGGCTTTGGGCCGTTGTGGGGCATTGCGGGCGAGCCAGGCGAAGATGATCAGGGTCAGGATCAGTGGGATCAGCGCAAAGCCGAACACATTGCTCCAGCCGAACGCGGCGGCCAGTACGGGGGCCAACAAGGCTGCGAACACCGTACCGGAGTTGCCGGCGCCGGCGATGCCCATGGCCTTGCCCTGATGCTCGGCGGGGTACCACTGGGACGCCAGGGGCAGCGCGACGGCGAACGAGGCGCCGGCCATGCCGAGGAACATGCCCAGCAGCAGGGCTTGTTCGTAGCTGTGAATCCCGAGTTTCCAGGCGCCGAAGAGGGCGCAGATGACGATCACCTGACCCATCAGGCCGGCGGTCTTGGGGGAGAGCTTGTCGGCGAGCATGCCCATCAGGAAGCGCAGCACTGCGCCGGCGAGGATCGGCGTGGCGACCACCAGGCCGCGTTGTTGGGTGGTGAGGTGCAGGTCGGCGGCGATTTGCACCGCCAGTGGGCCTAACAGGTACCAGACCATGAAACTCAGGTCGAAATACAGGAACGCGGCGAACAGGGTTGGGGTGTGGCCGGATTTCCAGAAGCTTGATTTCATCACGCACCTCAGCGGTAAAGGGGTCTTATGAGAAGGCCTGGTGATGGAACGGCTGTGGCCGCCCCACCGGCCCCGGGCTATGGGGCCAAAACGAAAAAACGCCGCCACCGGGTTCGCGAGGGCAAACCGGGTGTGCGACGTCTTTGTCGTGGAGGGGGCAACCGCCGTTGGCTACCTGTGGGGATTCTTTAGCAAGAGGTGGGCCAACAGGCATTGGGTTTTGTGTACATATCCGTTGCTGCGGTAACGGCTACTTAGGGTTCCGCTCTTACAGCGGGTCACTTTTGGCAAACGCCCCAAAAGTAACCAAAAGGTCTTTGCCCCACCACTCGGTGCCTCGCTTAGGCTCGGCATGCCCGCACTCCGGCCCGGTTCCGCGGGCCGCCGCGACGGGCCATCCATGGCCCGGCGCGGCTAAATCGGCTTCCCTGCCGATTTACCCGCTCCACCGTGCCTGCTTGCGGCCATCGTGGTTGACGGGGCCCGCAGATCAAAATCAAAAGCAAGAGCACAGCGGCCTCCCGGCCGGCTTGAGTGTTAAAAGCAAAAGCAAAGACCAGAGCGAAAACAGATCTGCTTTTCTGTGGGAGCGGGCTTGCTCGCGAAAAACTTGAGGGCGCCGCGTTCATTCAGGATGCCCGCGTCATCGTTAACGACCTTCGCGAGCAAGCCCGCTCCCACATTTTTTGGACCGTGCCCGCTTTAGATTTTGATTTTGCTCTTCAACACTCAAGCCGGCCGGTAGGCCGCTGTGCTTTTGCTTTTGATCTTGATCTTGATCTTAGGCGCCCCGTTAAACCACGCTGGCCGAACGCAGGCAGTACGGAGCGGGTAAACCGGCAGGACGCCGGTTTAGCCGCGACGGGGCAGGGACGCCCCGTCGCGGCGGCCCGCGGAGTAATGCCGGAGTGCGGGCACACCGAGCATTAGCGAGGTGCCGAGTGGTGGGGCAAGAGCGTTTTGCTTACTTTTGCGCTGTTCAAAAGTGAGCCGCTGTAAGAGCGGAACCATAAGCGGCCGTTACCTAAATAACGGATATACACCCCGACCCCCCCTCACCCCAACAACTCACTCATCGCAATAATCTGCTCCGCCACCTGAATCAGCTTCTGCTGCCGACTCATCGCCTGACGCCGCATCAGCGTGTAGGCCTCGTCCTCATTACACCCCTTCATTTTCATCAGCAGCCCCTTGGCCGTTTCAATCCGCTTACGCTCCGCCAACTGCTGATCCCGCGCCTGCAACTGCGCGCGCAGGGCCTGGTCACTCTCAAACCGTGCCATCGCCACATCCAGAATCGGCTGCAACCGCTGCGCCTGAATCCCCTCCACAATGTAGGCACTGACCCCAGACTTGATCGCCTGACGCATCACCCCAGGATCATGCTCATCGGTAAACATCACAATCGGCCGCGGCTGGTCGCGGCTGACCAGTACCACCTGTTCCATCACATCACGCCCCGGCGATTCGGTATCGATCAAAATCACATCCGGGCGCACCGCCTCAACCCGCGCCGGCAGGTCAATCGTCAGCCCCGACTCATCGATCACTTCAAACCCGGCCTCGGTCAACGCGGCCTTGAGCCGCCCAACCTTGCGCGGCGTGTCGTTGATCAACAGGATTCGCAATATAAGATCCTCCTGTCAGCGCAAGGCCTGGCGACTGGAAACGTCGGCCATGGCGTGCAGGCGAAAGCTGCGGGCATACCCGGCCGGGTCCGAACCGTCCCAGACCTTGCCGTCGATCAGCTGGCTGCTGCGCATGGCCTCGCCTCCGGCAGGCACCCCCACGGCGCTGGCCGCCTGGCGATAGATATCCAGTTGCTGCACGCGGCGGGCAGTACCGAGGTAGTCCGGGTCTTCCCGCAGCAACCCCCAGCGGCGGAACTGGGTCATGAACCACATGCCATCGGACAGGTAGGGCAGGTTGACCTCGCCGTGGCCATAAAAGCGCAGCGCGTGGGGATCCTGCCAGTGGTTGCCGAGGCCGTCGTCGTAGTTGCCCAGCAGCCGCGGTTCGATGCAGTCCAGCGGCGCGTCGAGGTATTGCGGGGCGCTCAGCAGGTGCGCGGTGGAGCGGCGGTTCTCGACACTTTCCTCGATAAATCGGCTGGCTTGCAGAATGGCCATCACCAGTACCCGGGCGGTGTTGGGGTATTGCTCGACAAACGCCTGAGTGCAACCGAGGACCTTCTCCGGATGGTCCGGCCAGATCGCCTGGGTTGTCGCCAGGGTGAAGCCTTGATTTTGCTTCACTGCACTGGCGCACCAGGGCTCGCCAACGCAGAACCCATCGATACGCCCGGCTTGCAGGTGCGCAACCATTTGTGGCGGTGGCACCACCACACTGTCCACGTCCTGCAGCGGATGGATGCCCTGACTCGCCAGCCAGTAATACAGCCACATGGCGTGAGTGCCTGTGGGAAAGGTCTGGGCGAAGGTGAGTTTTGTTCGGCTTTGGTGCACGCGACGATCCAGTGCCTCAGGACTGGTCACCCCCAACTGTTGCAGACCACGGGACAGGTTGATGCTCTGGCCATTCTGGTTCAGGCCCATCAGCACTGCCATGTCGGTGGGCGCCACGCCGCCGATGCCCAGGTGCACGGCGTAGATCAGGCCGTACAGGCTGTGGGCGGCGTCCAGTTCGCCGCTGACCAGGTTGTCCCGCAGGCTGGCCCATGACGACTGACGCTTGAGGTTCAACGTCAGGCCATAGGGCTGCGCGAAGCCCTGGGTGGCGGCGACCACCACCGAGGCGCAATCGCTCAGGGCCATGAATCCCAGGTTGAGGCTGCTCTTTTCCGGGGCATCGCTGCCGTTGACCCAAGCCAGGGGATCACTCATCAATACGTACCTTTCATAAAAAAACGCCGCTCCGTCGGGCCACACACAGGAGGGGCCCGGGGTAACGACGTCTGTGTCCTTGAGCCCGTTCCGCCGTTGGCGCGGGCTGCGATAGACAAGGCAAAGCAAGGCACATGCCACGACGCGCGCAGGATGGGCGGGACGTCAGCTTTCCATCAGGATTGAAACTGGCCTGCCTCGCAGTATGGCCGCTCTTTCAGCCCGGGCCATGCAGGCATGTTCATCCACCTTCCCCGTTTTTCGACGCTGCTTTTCTGCCTCGTGTTGTTGGGCAGCCCCTGCGCGTTCGGGGAGCCGTACCAGGCTCGTGATGAGAGCCTGCACACTTTTTTTACCGCGCTGTCATTGCCGCTGGGGCAACCGATCGTTGTCAGTCAGGCGGCGGCGCGCAAGCGCATCAGCGGAGCGTTCGATTTCGATTCGGCGCAACCGCTGCTGGAGTCCGTCGCCCGGCAGCGGGGCTTGATCTGGTACAGCGACGGCCAGGTGCTTTACCTCTACGACGCCGACGAGGCGAAAAGCTCGGTGGTGACCTTGCGGCACATTTCAGTGGATATCCTGCGCGGGTTCATGCGCCGCTCGGGGCTCGACGAGGCGCGCTACCCACTGCGGGCGAGTGGGGCGCGGATGTTCTATGTGTCCGGGCCGCCGAACTATGTCGACCATGTGTTGCGCCTGGCGCAACTGATGGACCGCCAGCGTGCGGAACTGCGCATGGGGCCGCAGCGGATCGGGGTGGTGCAGGTACTCAACACCCACGTTGCAGACCGCGAGTACGAGATGGGCGACAGAACCATCACGGTGCCGGGCATGGCATCCATGATCGAAAAACTGCTGGCTGTCGAACAGGAGAGTGTCCCCCAGGGGCAATCCGGATTACTGGGCGACACCGATATTTCGGTGCTGGCCTACCCGGACACCAACAGCCTGTTGATCAAGGGCAAGCCTGAGCAGGTGAGTTTTATCGAAAGCCTGGTGGCGGAACTGGATGTGCCGAAGCGCGCAGTGGAGGTTTCATTGTGGTTGGTGGATGTGGACCGCGATGAGCTCAAGAAGCTGGGCGTGGCCATGCATGAAGGCTCCGGCGAGCCTTCCGCAACCCGGGTCATGGCGCCCGTCGATGACGACGCCTTCATGAAGCGGATCACGGCACTGGAGCCGCGTCGGCGCGCAAAGGTCACGGCGTTGCCGGTGATTCTTACCCAGGAGAATGTGCCGGCGGTGTTCAACGATAACCAGACGTTCTATCTGCCCCGGCCAGGTGAGGACAGCGATGAGTGGCAACCCGTGGTTTATGGCACCCAGGTCAGTGTTTTACCGCGCTTTGCCGAGGCGGGCGAAATCGAGATGTTGCTCACCATTGAGGATGGCCGCCAGTTGGGCAGGGCCGGCAATCGCGACAAGCGCTCGGCAGCGGTGGAGCGTGTGGGAATCAGCAGCGTGGTGCGTGTGGCGCCGGGCAGGCGGCTGCTGGTGGGGGATTTTCAGCGTGATGCCGGGTCGGCCTTGTCCGGACGTTACTACGGACCTATGGCTAACAGTGTGCGGCTGTTTGTCATTCAGGCGGCGGCACTTGGGAATGCTGTGCATACCCGTGCAGAGCCGGGGCAGGCACCGCCGCTGACACCCTCCCAGTATGAACAGGTGAAACGTGCATTTACCCGCCGGGGTGCGGGATAAAACCGCCGTTGTTTCTGTGCGGGGTGGTGCCGAAAAGTCCTACGTAGTCTGTCTGGAAAAAAACAGTGCATGGGGGCTTTTGCCTCTCCTATACCGAGGGTGAGCTTTTTATAGTCGCGATTTTTCGGGATAACCAGTGTTGGAAATGAGGGTGAGTTGGGTGCAGAGGTACGAATGGCCGTGGTGAATAACGGGGCACTGGCCGCCCCCATGGTCTTTGATCGCTGGACATTGCATGGCGACGGCAGGCTGACCGGCGAAGATTCGGATATTCAACTACCGCCCAAGGAGGGGCAGGTGCTGCGCGTGCTGCTGGCGTCGGCCGGTGTGTTGGTGACCAAGGATCAGTTGCTGGAACAGGCATGGCCCCATAACGAGGCTACCGAAGAGTCCCTGACCCGTTGCATCTGTTCGCTGCGTAAAATTTTGAAGGACGGTAGGGGGCTGATCAAGACGGTGTACGGCAAAGGGTACCGAGTGACCTGTGCCGTCACGGTTGCGCGCCATGTCTGTTCCACCTGCGGTCGCAGCCAGGCATGAGACGCGCCTGGCGCAAGGGAGTGCTGCTGCTCGCACTCGGCTTCAGTAATGAAGCCCGGGCGTATTGCTGGGCCGAGGCCGCCAGCCGATATGACATCGAACCGGAGCTGCTGCAAGCCATCGCCGCGGTGGAGTCGGGTTATCGCGCCGAGGCCATGAATTACGCCAACAGCAATGGCACCCGTGATATCGGGCTGATGCAGATCAACAGCATTCACCTGCCGCGCCTGCTCAAGCTGGGCATTACCGAGCAACGCTTGCTGGATGAGCCTTGCCTGTCGGTGGAGGTCGGGGCGTCGATCCTTGCCGACTTTGTCAAACAGTTCGGCTACAACTGGACGGCGATCGGTTCCTACAATGTGGGCGGCGGCCCCGGGCCTCAGCGCGAGGCCCTGCGCCTTCGCTATGCGCAAAAAATCTGGGCTCGCTACGAGGAACTGATGGCGTACCGCAACTGACGATTGGACAGCGCGCCTCGCATGCAGCCCTTCACCCCGGCTATAATCGCCGCCACCTTTCGCCGCCATCCGAGTCAATCCCGCCCATGTATACCCTGGCCCGCCAGCTGTTGTTCAAACTCTCTCCGGAAACCTCCCACGATCTGTCCCTGGATTTGATCGGTGCCGGTGGCCGCCTGGGGCTCAATGGTCTGGTGTGCAAGGCCCCGGCGAAAATGCCGGTGTCGGTGATGGGGCTCGATTTCCCCAACCCGGTGGGCCTGGCTGCCGGCCTCGACAAGAACGGCGCGGCCATCGACGGATTTGCGCAGTTGGGTTTTGGCTTTGTCGAAATCGGCACCGTGACCCCACGGCCGCAGCCGGGCAACCCGAAGCCGCGGATCTTCCGCTTGCCGGAAGCCGAGGCGATCATCAATCGCATGGGCTTCAATAACCTGGGTGTGGATAACTTGCTGTCGCGGGTTCAGGCGGCGAAGTACACAGGCATCCTGGGGATCAACATCGGCAAGAACTTCGACACCCCGGTGGAGCGTGCGGTGGATGACTACCTGATTTGCCTGGACAAGGTCTATGCCCACGCCAGCTACGTCACCGTCAACGTCAGCTCGCCGAACACCCCGGGCCTGCGCAGCCTGCAGTTTGGCGACTCCCTCAAGCAACTGCTCGAAGCCTTGCGCCAGCGTCAGGAAGACCTGGCTGTGCGCCATGGCAGGCGTGTGCCGCTGGCGATCAAGATTGCTCCGGACATGAGCGACGACGAGACCGTACTGGTGGCCCAGGCCCTGGTGGACTCCGGAATGGATGCAGTGATCGCCACCAACACCACCCTGAGCCGCGTTGGCGTCGAAGGCCTTGCCTTTGGTGACGAGGCGGGTGGCCTGTCCGGTGCGCCGGTGCGCGACCAGAGCACCCACATCGTCAAGGTGCTGGCGGCTGAGTTGGCAGGGCGCTTGCCTATCATCGCCGTGGGCGGCATCACCGAGGGCAAGCACGCGGCCGAGAAGATCGCCGCTGGCGCGAGCCTGGTGCAGTTGTATTCAGGTTTTATCTACAAGGGCCCGGCGTTGATTCGCCAGTCGGTGGATGCAATCGCGGCGTTGCCAAAAGGTTAATCGAGGCCCATTAAAAAGGGCTCCTCGAAGGAGCCCCTGGGCCGAAGCCCGCCGCCCGGATGGGGCGTGCGTGGTTAAGTGGTTGCGTATTCGTGCTGGTGTCGGAATTAAATGCCCTTGATTAGCCGACGGCGTGAAGTTCGTTGAGTCTGTGGATTCCCGCAGTGCCAGTCATACCGTCCCAGTTGTCGCCGCGTCCTTCTCGCCAGCCGTTGATCCAGGCTTGGCGTACCGACGGTAGAGTAAATGGGCAAAGCTCACGGGATTTGCCATGAACGCCATATTGATATCCGCGTAAAAATGCTCTTTCCAACGGATCACGCTTAAGTCTTCTCATAGGGTGTTTCCCTCACTTGTTGACTGTCTTGATATCCTTCGGCCTCGTCCGAGGCCGGGCAGAGTTTTTCTGCCGTTGGTGGGCTCGCTGCCGGCGTGGCGAGCCAATGTGTCGGCGTCGTTACGGCGCCAACCTGTGTTGAGTTCTAACCAATAGGTCACATGGATTCAATGATCGTTTTGTCATAAGCACGTAACGATAATGATGCTATGGCCATAAGCTGGGATGGCTTTTCGCCCCTTTTCTTGGGCAAACCCAGCTATGATGTGCCCTTCAAAGAGGATGGGTTTAATCCTTTAGTGAGAATGCCCACCCGTTGCAGTCGGTTATTATTCGACGAAGGGTCAGAATATTTCTTTTTGTTGCTTCAAATACTTGAACTGCCCCGTCGATAAAGGCCCAAAAGGCCTGTAGCCGAGGTGGAACGGCACATTCGTGCCACACGAGCGCTCTTCAAGAAAAGCGCTTGATTGAAAACCGAACGCGCGATGCGTCGCCCGTTCACTTATTGCTGAAAAGCCTGGAATGCCCCATGTCGGACCGTTTTGAACTCTTCCTCACTTGCCCCAAGGGCCTCGAAGGCCTGCTGATCGAGGAAGCCGTCGGGCTTGGCCTTGAGGAAGCCCGCGAGCACACCTCGGCCGTGCGCGGCATGGCCGACATGGAGACCGCCTACCGCCTGTGCCTCTGGTCGCGTCTGGCCAACCGTGTATTGCTGGTGCTCAAGCGCTTCCCGATGAAGGACGCCGAAGACCTCTACCACGGCGTGCTGGACATCGAGTGGGAAGACCACATGCTCGCCGACGGCACACTGGCCGTTGAATTCAGCGGCCACGGCTCGGGCATCGACAACACCCACTTCGGCGCGCTGAAGGTCAAGGATGCGATTGTCGACAAACTGCGCACCCCGACCGGCGAACGTCCGTCCATCGACAAGATCAACCCGGACCTGCGCATTCACCTGCGCCTGGACCGTGGCGAAGCGATCCTCTCCCTTGACCTGTCCGGCCACAGCCTGCACCAGCGCGGCTACCGCCTGCAGCAGGGCGCCGCACCGTTGAAAGAGAACCTGGCGGCAGCGATCCTGATTCGCTCCGGCTGGCCGCGCATCGCTGCCGAAGGCGGCGCGCTGACGGACCCGATGTGCGGCGTCGGTACCTTCCTGGTGGAAGGCGCGATGATTGCCGCCGACATGGCCCCCAACCTGAACCGTGAGCTGTGGGGCTTCACCGCCTGGCTCGGTCACGTTCCGGCGCTGTGGAAGAAACTTCATACAGAGGCCAGCGAACGCGCGGCCATCGGCATGGCCAAGCCGCCGCTGTGGGTTCGGGGTTACGAAGCAGATCCACGCCTGATCCAACCCGCGCGTAACAACATCGAACGCGCCGGCCTGAGCCACTGGATCAAGATCTACCAGGGCGAAGTCGGCACCTTCGAGCCGCGGCCGGACCAGAACCAGAAAGGCCTGGTGATCTGCAACCCGCCTTATGGCGAGCGTCTGGGTGATGAAGCCAGCCTGTTGTACCTCTACCAGAACCTCGGCGAGCGTCTGCGCCAGGCCTGCCTGGGCTGGGAAGCGGCGGTGTTCACCGGCGCTCCGGACCTGGGCAAGCGCATGGGTATCCGCAGCCATAAACAGTATTCGTTCTGGAACGGCGCCTTGCCGTGCAAATTGCTGTTGATCAAGGTCACCCCGGACCAGTTCGTCACCGGCGAGCGTCGCACCCCGGAACAGCGCCAGGCCGAGCGCGAGCAAGCGGCCTACGACCAGGCGCCGACCGAGCCGCAAGAGCGTCAGTACAACAAGAACGGTAACCCGATCAAACCCGCCCCGGCCCCAGTGGTCGAGCAGGCGCGCTTGAGCGAAGGCGGGCAGATGTTTGCCAACCGCCTGCAAAAGAACCTGAAGCTGCTGGGCAAGTGGGCCAAGCGCGAGGGCGTCGATTGCTACCGTGTGTACGATGCCGACATGCCGGAATACTCCATGGCCATCGACCTGTACCACGACTGGGTTCACGTCCAGGAATACGTGGCGCCGAAGTCGATCGACCCGGAAAAAGCCTCGGCACGCATGTTCGATGCCCTGGCAGCCATTCCCCAGGCGCTGGGCATCGACAAGAACCGAGTGGTGGTCAAGCGTCGCGAACGCCAGAGCGGCACCAAGCAGTACGAGCGCCAGAGTGCCCAGGGCAAGTTCACCGAGGTCAGCGAGGGCGGCGTCAAGTTGTTGGTCAACCTGACCGATTACCTGGACACCGGCCTGTTCCTCGACCACCGCCCAATGCGCATGCGCATCCAGAAAGAGGCGGCCGGCAAGCGCTTCCTCAACCTGTATTGCTACACCGCCACTGCCAGTGTGCACGCCGCCAAGGGTGGCGCGCGCAGCACCACCAGCGTTGACCTGTCGAAGACCTACCTGGACTGGGCGCGCCGCAACTTCTCCCTCAACGGTTTCTCCGACAAGAACCGCCTGGAGCAGGGCGACGTGATGGCCTGGCTGGAAGCCAGTCGCGATGAGTTCGACATGATCTTCATCGACCCGCCAACCTTCTCCAACTCCAAACGCATGGAAGGCATCTTCGACGTGCAACGTGACCACGTGCAGTTGCTCGACCTGGCCATGGCACGCCTGGCGCCGGGTGGCGTGTTGTACTTCTCGAACAACTTCCGCAAGTTCCAGCTGGAAGACAACCTCGTCGAGCGTTACGCCGTCGAGGAGATCAGTGACAAGACCATCGACCCGGATTTTGCGCGCAACGCCAAGATCCATCGGGCGTGGAAAATCACCGCTCGCTGATCACTGCGTTCTGAAGCCGCAAGCCCGGATCATTCCGGCCTTGCGGTTTTTTTTGCGCTGGTCAAACGCAAGTCCTGTGGCTATAACTTAAGGCCTTGCCAAAGTGGCGCACCTGCACGCTGGCGTTCAGAGTCTTGTCTATGCCGCTGCATGCCGTCCGCCCGAAAATCCTAGGCTTTATCAGTGAGCAGGTATCGGCGTGGCTGGTGGCGGTGGTGGTGTTACTGGCCGGGAGTGCGCTGACGATCATCGTCGCCTGGGCGGCCTCCGATCTCTATCAACAGCAGGTGCGCCAACGCTTCCAGTTGCTGGTCAACGAGCGCTACAGCCGCCTCCAGGAACGCTTTGAGGACCAGGAACAACGCCTGGGCAGCCTGCGGCGGTTCTTCGCCAATTCCAATTCGGTCTCCCGCAAAGAGTTCGACGGTTTTGCGCAGCCTTTGCTGTTGCGTACCCGTGCTTATGCCTGGGCCCCTCGGGTTCTGCGTGACCAGCGCAGTGCGTTTGAACAAGAAATTACCGCTGAGCGTGGCGCGAGTTTTGCCATTCGCGAATTGAACGCGGCGGGCGAACTGGCCCCGGCCGCTCAGCACGATGAATATGTGCCGGTGCTGTACAGCCAGACCCAGAGCCTGCTTGGCTCGCCGCTGGGTTTTGACCTGTTGGCCCAGCCACTGCGGCGCTCGACGGTGGAGCGTGCGCAACAGTCGGGGAAAATGGCAGTGTCCCAGCCCATGCAACTGGTGGGCGTGGAGCCGGCCTACGCCATGGGCGTGCTGTTGGTGGCACCCGTCAGTCGGACACCAACCCCACAAGCACCCGTCAGCGAACCTTACGGCTACGTAATGGCGGTGATCAGCATGCGCCAACTGGTGGCTGACGGTTTGCCCAAGGCGGACCGGGACAACCTGGTGACGCAGATCGTCGATACTTCCGACGCAGAAAAGCGCGTGCTCTACGAATCCAGCAACGCCGTGGCGGACAGCGACCTGATGGCTGTACGCCGGCTGACGCTTGGCGACCACGTCTACGCCTTGAGCCTGCGCCCCAGCCTGGTGTTCCAGCAGGGCAATCATTCTTCGCAGGTCACTATCCTGGTCATGGGCAGCCTGCTGAGCCTGCTGCTCAGTGCGCTGCTCTACGTGTTGGTCAGCCAGCGCCAGCGCGCTTTGAAACTGGTGGAGCAGCGCACGGCCCAATTGCGTCAGCGTGAACAGGAACTGCGAGGCACCCACGGCCAACTGCGCAGCGTGCTGAATGCGGCGACCCAAGTGGCGATCATCGCCACTGACCTGCGCGGTGTGATTACCACCTTCAACGCCGGCGCCGAGCGAATGCTGGGCTTTGAGTCGGACGAGGTGCTGGGCCATCTGACCCTCGAAAGCCTGCACCTGGCGCCCGAGCTGGAAGCCCGTGCCGTACAGTTGAGCGCGGCGCTGGGCAAGCGCATTGCGCCAGGCCAGGCGATGCTGGTGGACGGCGCCGATGCGGTGCACGAGACCCGTGAGTGGACGCTGGTGCGCAAGGACGGCAGCCATCTGACGGTGAACATGCTCGCCACCGTGTTGCTGGATGAGCATGGCCTGTGGGTCGGGCACCTGGCGATCTGCCTGGATGTCACCGAACAAAAGCGTGCCTATGAGGCACTGGCCGCGCGGGACCGCCTGCTGAAGAAACTCAGTGCCCATGTGCCCGGCGGTATTTTCCAGTTCATCCTGGAATCGAATGGCGACTCGCGTTTCATCTATGCCAGCGACGGCATTCGCGATATCTACGAGATCGAGCCGGGGGTGTTGCAGCAGGATGCACGAAAGGTCTTCGAGCGCGTTCATCCGCTGGACGTCGAGCGGGTACGGGATTCCATTCGTCTGTCCACCCTGCAACTGAGCCATTGGCGTGAAGAGTACCGGGTGCAATTGCCCCAGCGTGGGCTGCGCTGGATTCGCGGTGAAGCAACGCCGGAAGAACTCCCCGGCGGCGGTACGTTATGGCATGGCTATGTGTCGGATATTTCCGATCTCAAGCGGGTCGAGGAAGAGCTGCGGGCGCTGTCGATTACCGATTCCCTGACCGGCATTCATAACCGACGCTACTTCCAGGACCGGCTGAAGGCCGAGATGATTCGAGTCAAACGCGCCTCTGGAGCGTTGTCGGTGATCATGTTCGACATCGACCACTTCAAGCGCATCAACGACCAGCACGGCCATGCGGTCGGCGATGAAGTGCTCAAGGAATTGTGCCGGCGCATCAGCCAACGATTGCGGCGTACGGATGTGTTTTGCCGGCTGGGGGGCGAGGAGTTCGTGGTGCTGTGCCCCAATACCGACGGCAGCCAGGCGTTCAGTGTTGCCCTGGAGTTGTGGCAGGCGTTGCGCGGCGAGCCGATGGAGGATGTGGGTATCGTGACTGCCAGTTTCGGGATCGCCAGCTGGCGAGTCGAAGAGGGCGTTGATGGCCTGTTGCTGCGGGCGGATTCAGGGGTGTATGCGGCGAAGCAGGCGGGCAGGGATAGGGTTGAGGCAGAGCGGGTGCTTGCCTGAAGCCAGATTGGAGTGTGAGAGCTGTCGAGCTTGCCTGAAGCCAGATCGGAGCGTGGGAGCTGTCGAGCTTGCCTGAAGCCAGATCGGAGCGTGTGAGCTGTCGAGCTTGCCTGAAGACAGATATCGGAACGTGGGAGCTGTCGAGCTTTAGCGAGGCTGCGATGCAGGCGCCGCGGTGTACCAGGTGCACCGCGGTGATCCTATCGCAGCCTCGCTAAAGCTCGACAGCTCCCACATTTGATCTTTGTTGCCGTTAGAGCACCGGGGCCGCCGCCGCCAGTTTCGGCTGGCGATACAGGTCCAGCAGCACCTGGTCCAGCACCGAAGAGGCAGCCAGGCGTTCAGTGTTGCCCTGGAGTTGTGGCAGGCGTTGCGCAGTGAGCCGATGGAGGATGTGGGTATCGTGACTGCCAGTTTCGGGATCGCCAGCTGGCGAGTCGAAGAGGGCGTCGATGGCCTGTTGCTGCGGGCGGATCCAGGGGTGTATGCGGCAAAGCAGGCGGGCAGGGATAGAGTTGAGGCAGAGCGGGTGCTCGCCTGAAGCCAGATCGGAGCGTGGGAGCTGTCGAGCTTTCCTGAAGCCAGATCGGAGCGTGGGAGCTGTCGTGCTTTCCTGAAGACAGATATCGGAACGTGGGAGCTGTCGAGCTTTAGCGAGGCTGCGATGCAGGCGCCGCGGTGCATCAGGTACACCGTGGTGATCCTATCGCAGCCTCGCTAAAGCTCGACAGCTCCCACATTTGATCTTTGTTGCTGTTAGAGAACCGGGGCCGCCGCCAGTTTCGGCTGGCGGTACAGGTCCAGCAGCACCTGGTCCAGCACCGAAGAGGCAGCCAGGCATTCAGTGTTGCCCTGGAGTTGTGGCAGGCGTTGCGCAGCGAGCCGATGGAGGATGTGGGTATCGTGACTGCCAGTTTCGGGATCGCCAGCTGGCGAGTCGAAGAGGGCGTTGATGGCCTGTTGCTGCGGGCGGATCCAGGGGTGTATGCGGCGAAGCAGGCGGGCAGGGATAGGGTTGAGGCAGAGCGGGTGCTCGCCTGAAGCCAGATCGGAGCGTGGGAGCTGTCGAGCTTTCCTGAAGCCAGATATCGGAACGTGGGAGCTGTCGAGCTTTAGCGAGGCTGCGATGCAGGCGCCGCGGTGCACCAGGTACACCGCGGTGATCCTATCGCAGCCTCGCTAAAGCTCGACAGCTCCCACATTTGATCTTTGTTGCCGTTAGAGCACCGAGGCCGCCGCCGCCAGTTTCGGCTGGCGATACAGGTCCAGCAGCACCTGGTCCAGCACCGAAGAGGCACCCCACGGTTTTGTATCGTTGAGAATCGCCACCACCGCCCAGGTATTGCCATTGTTGTCGCGGCTGAACCCGGCAATTGCGCGCACGGTGTTCAGAGTGCCGGTCTTGACGTGGGCTTCGCCGCGTATGGCCGTGGTCTTCAGGCGTTTACGCATGGTGCCGTCGGTACCGGCAATCGGCAACGAGCTGATAAATTCCGCTGAATACGGGCTTCGCCATGCTGCTTGCAGCATGGTTGCCATTTCGCGGGCGCTGACCCGCTCGGCACGGGACAAACCGGAACCGTTTTCCATCACCAGGTGTGGTGCAGTGATGCCCTTTTTCGCCAGCCACTGGCGCACCACGCGCTGGGCCGCCTTGGCGTCATCGCCGTCGGCATCGGTGCGGTACTGCGCGCCCAGGCTCAGGAACAGCTGCTGGGCCATGGTGTTGTTACTGTATTTGTTGATGTCGCGGATGATTTCCGCCAGGTCCGGTGAGAACGCACGGGCCAGCACTTTGGCGTTCTTCGGTACCGGCGCCTGGATGTCGCGGCCCTGGATACTGCCGCCCAGTTCTTTCCAGATCGCCCGAACGGCGCCGGCGGTGTAGGTAGCGTGGTCCAGCAGTGACAGATACGTCTGCGAGCTGCAGCCATCCGCCAACTGGCCGCTGACGGTCACGGTGACGCTGCCATCGGCGGCGGTCATCGGGCTGTAGCGCACGTCCCCGGTGCACTGCTTGGCGTTGGAGACCTTGACCTGATTTTCGATGCGAATGCTCGCAATCGGCGGCTCTACCGATACCAGCACCTTGCCCGAATCATTGCGGGTGACGAAGCGCAGCGCCTTGAGGTTGACCATCAGGGCGTCGGGCTTGACCAGGAACGGCTTGTTCTCGTCGTTGCCGTCGTCATTGAACTCCGGCAGTTGCGGCGGGATGAAGAAGCCACGGTCCAGTACCAGGTCGCCGGTCACTTGCTGCACGCCATTGGCCCGCAGGTCGCGCATCAGCAGCCAGAGTTTTTCCATGTTCAGCTTGGGGTCGCCGCCGCCCTTGAGGTACAGGTTACCGTTCAGGATGCCGCCGCTGAGGGTGCCGTCGGTGTAGAACTCGGTTTTCCACTGATGGTTGGGGCCGAGCATTTCCAGGGCCGCGTAGGTGGTGACCAGCTTCATGGTGGAGGCCGGGTTGACCGACACGTCGGCGTTGAACACGGTGGGTGTGCCCGGGCCATTGAGTGGAATCATCACCAGGGACAGCGCGTTATTTTGCAGCTTGGCTTTCTGGAGGGCTTCCTGGACCTTGGGTGGCAAGGAAGTGTTGATCGGGGCAGCGGTAACGGAAAAGGCCAGGGGGAGAAGAAAACCGGCCAGTAACAATGGACGCAAAGATTTGATCATAAGAATTAAAACCCTACTGCTGAGGGGTAAAAAAGGTGAGGGGTATGTACGAAAAATCCCTCAATGGTCATGAAAGTGTCGGCATTATGCCCCAAGGCAGTCGCACTTGTGCCTGAACGATAGCTGCAATTGGCGGTTTTTTTTACTGGCACTGTGCCGCCTGTCCCAGAGAATCGGGCAAAGGCCTGCTTAAACTGCTAAAGTGCCGCCCGTTATTACTTAAGAGGATTGTTCCAATGGCGACTAACCGTTCCCGGCGTCTGCGCAAAAAACTGTGCGTTGATGAATTTCAAGAGCTGGGTTTCGAACTGAACCTGGACTTCAAAGAAGGTTTGGACGATGAAGCGGTTGACGCTTTCCTCGAAGCATTCCTGACTGAAGCAATGGACGGCAATGGCCTGGACTACGTCGGCGGTGATGACTTCGGTCTGGTTTGCAAAGCCACCCGTGGTTCGGTCAACGAAGAACAGCGTGCCGCTGTTGAAGCGTGGCTGAAGGCTCGTCCAGAGCTGACCCGCGTTGAAGTCAGCGCCCTGTTGGACGCTTGGCATCCAGAAAAGCCGATCAACCCGGCAGTCTGATGTCATGAAAAAGCGACCCGCCCGGGTCGCTTTTTCGTTACTGGGTCTAAAGAATCAGGCCTTGCGCCAGTTCAGAATCACCAGCGTCAACACCCCCGCGACAATCCCCCAGAACGCCGAACCGATGGAAAACAACGTCAACCCCGACGCTGTGACCATGAAGGTGATCAACGCTGCCTCCCGTTCCTTGGGCTCATTCATGGCGATGCTCAGGCCATTGATGATCGAGCCAAACAACGCCAATGCCGCAATCGACAGCACCAGTTCCTTGGGTAACGCAGCGAACAACGCCGCCAACGTCGCGCCAAACACCCCGGCAATCCCGTAGAAAATCCCGCACCAGACCGCGGCGGTATAGCGCTTGTTGCGATCCTCATGGGCATGGGGCCCGGTGCAGATCGCCGCGCTGATGGCTGCCAGGTTGATGCCATGGGAGCCGAACGGCGCCAGCACCAGCGAGGCCAGGCCGGTGGTGGTGATCAAGGGTGAAGCCGGCACGTTATAGCCGTCGGCCCGCAGCACGGCGACCCCCGGCATGTTTTGCGAGGTCATGGCCACCACGAACAGCGGGATGCCGATGCTGATGGTCGCCGCCAGGGAGAAGTGCGGTGTGGTCCACACCGGGGTTGCCACTTCCAGGTGGAAACCGCTGAAATCCAGCAGCCCCATCAGCCCGGACAGCGCCGTGCCGATCAGCAATGCCGCGAGCACGGCATAACGCGGCGACAGGCGCTTGATGACCAGGTAAGTGAAGAACATCCCCAGCACCAACCCGGTACGGTGCTGTGCGGCGACGAAAATCTCGCTGCCGATCTTGAACAGAATGCCCGCCAGCAAGGCCGCCGCCAGGGACGCCGGGATGCGCCTGACGAGTTTTTCGAAGCTGCCGGTCAACCCGCAGATCGTCACCAGCACCGCACAGGTGATGTAGGCGCCGATGGCTTCGCCGTAACTCACACCGCCCAGGCTGGTGATCAACAGCGCCGCCCCCGGGGTGGACCAGGCGATGGTGATCGGCGTGCGATAGCGCAGGGATAGGCCAATGCTGCACACCGCCATGCCGATGGAAATCGCCCAGATCCACGAGGAAATTTGCGCCGTGGTCAGGCCGGCGGCTTGGCCAGCTTGAAACATCAGTACCAGGGAGCTGGTGTAGCCGGTCATCATGGCGATGAAACCGGCGACGATGGCCGAAGGCGAAGTGTCGGCCAGTGGGCGTAATCGCGCTTGGGGGGCGTCGGACATGGGGCGGTGTTCCTTTTACCGGGCTGTCTGTAGGAGCGAGCTTGCTCGCGAAGGTCGTTAACGATGACGCTGGCATCCTGACTGAATGCGGTGCTTATACGTTTTTCGCGAGCAAGCTCGCTCCTACAAAGGAGAAAGTGCGGAATCAAGCCTAAACTCAAACGTAACGATTCATTGCAATACAGCCGGCGCCGCAAACAGCCGTACAGTGTGTTGGCGCAACGGGTTGTGTACAATGTGCGCTGATTTTACGCGATACTTGCCAGCGACCCTCTGTGCCGTATTACAGTCAACGTCAATTCGCCGCCGTTCTCCCGACCCGAGTGCCCATGAACGAACAGTTGCAGCCCCTCAAGAAACAACCGCGAGCCGGTAAGGCCGGTCGCAGTGGAACCCAGGACGATATCGTCTACGCGCATATCTTCGAGGCGATCCTCGAGCAACGCCTGGCGCCCGGTACCAAATTGAGTGAAGAAGCGCTGGGCGAAATCTTTGGCGTCAGCCGCACCATCATCCGCCGCGCACTGTCGCGCCTGGCCCATGAAGGCGTGGTACTGCTGCGGCCCAATCGCGGCGCGGTAGTGGCCAGCCCGAGTGTCGAGGAAGCCCGCCAGGTGTTCCTCGCCCGGCGTCTGGTGGAGCGTGCGATCACTGAGTTGGCGGTACAGCATGCCACGGCCGAGCAACTGGCCGAGCTGCGGCAGATGGTCAACGACGAGCGCGACAGCTTCTCCCGGGGCGATCGCGGTGCGGGTATCCGGCTTTCCGGCGAGTTCCACCTGAAACTGGCCGAAGCGGCGAAGAACGCCCCGCTGATCAGCTTCCAGCGCAGCCTGGTGTCCCAGACTTCGTTGATCATCGCCCAGTACGAAAGCGGCAACCGCTCGCACTGCTCCTACGATGAGCACACCCAACTGATCGACGCGATCGAAGCGCGGGATGCGGGTCTGGCGGTGAACCTGATGATGCATCACATGGATCACATCGACAGCAAGCTCAACCTCGATGAGGAGAGCGCTTCTGATGATCTGCATGCGGTGTTCTCGCATTTGTTGCAGACCAAGAAGCCGGGGCGCTCTTCGGTCAAACTGTAATTTGCCAGGCTCACCACTCACAAAATGTGGGAGCGGGCTTGCTCGCGAAAGCGGTGGATCAGTCAGCACATCCAGCGACTGACACACCGCCTTCGCGAGCAAGCCCGCTCCCACATTTGTTTTGTGGTGCTTGTTAAATCAGCGTTGGTGCACGAGCTGCCCCGCCGCGTACGTCTGCAACACCGCCCGGTCATCCCCCAGCGTCATCAATACAAACAACGTCTCGGCAATGTTATTGGCCTGCTTCAGGCGATAGCTGAGCAGCGGGGTGGCGTTGTAATCCAGGACCAGGAAGTCGGCATCAGTGCCCGGCTGCAATGTGCCGATCTTGTCTTCCAACCGCAGTGCCCGCGCACCGCCCAGGGTCGCCAGGTACAACGACTTGAACGGACTCAAGCGCGCCCCTTGCAGTTGCATCACCTTGTACGCTTCGTTCAGTGTCTGCAGCAGCGAGAAGCTGGTGCCACCGCCGACATCCGTACCCAGGCCTACATTCAGCTTGTGCTTCTCGGCCATCGGCAGGTTGAACAACCCGCTGCCCAGGAAGAAGTTCGACGTCGGGCAGAACGCGACTGCCGAACCGGCTTCTGCCAACCGCGCGCACTCGTCATCGCACAGGTGCACACCGTGGGCGAACACCGAGCGTTCACCCAGCAGTTTGTAATGGTCGTACACGTCCAGGTAGCCCTTGCGCTCCGGGAACAGTTCTTTCACCCATTCCACTTCCTGCAGGTTTTCACTGATGTGGGTCTGCATGTACAGGTCCGGGTATTCCCCCAGCAACTGGCCGGCGAGGGTCAGTTGTTCAGGCGTACTGGTCGGTGCGAAACGTGGCGTGACCGCGTAGTGCAAACGGCCCTTGCCGTGCCAGCGCTCTATCAGCGCCTTGCTCTCCGCGTAGCCGGATTCAGCGGTGTCGGTCAAATAGTCCGGCGCGTTGCGGTCCATCATCACCTTGCCGGCGATCATCCGCAGGTCGAGTTTCTCGGCCGCTTCAAAAAACGAGTTCACCGACTGCGGGTGCACGCTGCCGAATACCAGGGCGGTGGTGGTGCCGTTGCGCAGCAGTTCCTTGATGAAAATATCCGCGACTTCTTCGGCGTGGGCCTTGTCGGCGAACTGGCTTTCACACGGGAAGGTGTAGGTATTGAGCCAGTCCAGCAACTGCTCGCCGTAGGCACCGACCATGCCGGTTTGCGGCAAGTGAATGTGAGTGTCGATCAGGCCGGGGGTGATCAGCGCGTCCTGGTAATGGGTGACCTCGATGTCGGCGGGCAGGCTGGCGAGCAATTCGCTGGCGTGACCCAGGGCGCTGATCTGGCCGTTGTCGATCACCAGCAGGCCGTCTTCGAAATACTCGTAGGAGGCTTCGATCCCCACTTCGGCAGGGTCGGCGATGCTGTGCAAAATGGCGGCACGGTAGGCTTTGCGTGTCAAAGGCATGGTCGTCTCAGTTAGTCGCTTGGCTGCGGCGGGATACCGGCAGCAGTTTGGCAATGGGTTCGGCGCTCGCAGTGTGCTGGCCGAAATTGGCGTTATAGGTGGCGATGATTTCGCCGGCGATGGAGATGGCAATTTCCACAGGCAGTTTGCCTTTGACCTCAGTCAACCCCATCGGGCAATGCATGCGTTGCAGGTGCGCGGTGTCGAAACCGCGATCCCGCAGGCGGTGTTCAAACTTGACGCGCTTGGTCTTCGAACCGATCAGGCCGAAGTAGGTGAAGTCATTGCGCTTGAGCAGGGCGGCGGTCAGCTCCAGGTCCAGTGCATGGTTGTGGGTCATGACGATGCAGTAACTGCCCACAGGCAAGTGGTCAATTTCATCCACCGGCTCTTCGCTGACGATTTTACGCACGCCTTGGGGGATGTGTTCCGGGAATTCCTGTTCCCGGGAATCGATCCAGCGCACCCGGCATGGCAGGCTGGCCAGCAACGGCACCAGCGCACGGCCCACATGGCCGGCGCCGAACACCGCGATGTGCGCCTGCACCTGGCCCATCGGTTCAAACAACAACACCGTCACGCCGCCACAGCACTGCCCCAGGCTGGCGCCGAGGCTGAAGCGCTCCAGGTGGGTGTTCTGCTGGCCGCGTACAAGCATGTCCCGGGCGATCTGCATCGCCTTGTATTCCAGGTGCCCGCCACCGATGGTGTCGAACGTCTGGGCGGCACTGATGACCATCTTCGAGCCGGCATTGCGCGGCGTGGAGCCGAGCTCTTCGATGATGGTCACCAGCACGCAGGGTTCACCCTGGTTCTGCAGGTCGGCGAGGGCGCTGATCCAGTTGTTCATGTTTACCTCAACATCTCTGTTGTCAGTCCGGCCGCCTTCGCGAGCAAGCCCGCTCCCACATTTTGATTTGTGAACACATTCAAATGTGGGAGCGGGCTTGCTCGCGAAGGCAGCGCCTCGGTCTAGAGCGAAGCCAACTCGGTTTCCGTTTCCACAGCTTTTGCGGCGGTCAACTGACGCATCTGCTCACATCCCCACAACACCCTTTCCGGCGTCGCCGGTGCATCAATCTTCGGCTGATGACGATAGTCACCCAGGCTCGCCACGGCATCCTTGATCGCACACCACGAGGCAATACCGAGCATGAATGGCGGCTCGCCCACGGCCTTGGAATGGAACACCGTGTCTTCCGGGTTCTTGCGGTTTTCCACCAGCTTCACCCGCAGGTCCAGCGGCATGTCGGCGACCGCCGGGATCTTGTAGCTGGCCGGACCGTTGGTCATCAGCTTGCCTTTGTTATTCCAGACCAGCTCTTCCATGGTCAGCCAGCCCATGCCCTGGATGAAGCCGCCTTCCACCTGGCCGATGTCGATGGCCGGGTTCAGCGAGGCGCCCACGTCGTGCAGGATGTCGGTGCGCAGCATTTTGTATTCGCCGGTCAGCGTGTCGACGATCACTTCGCAACAGGCCGCGCCGAACGCGAAGTAGTAGAACGGTCGGCCACGCGCCTGGCTGCGGTCGTAGAAGATTTTCGGGGTCTTGTAGAAACCGGTGCTCGACAGCGACACCTGGGCGAAATACGCCTGCTGGATCAACGCTTCAAACGTCAGGATGTGATCGCGAACCCGCACATGCCCGTTGTGGAATTCAACGTCGGCCTCGCTGACTTCATACTTGCGCGCGGCAAATTCCACCAGGCGCTGCTTGATGGTTTCGGCGGCATTCTGCGCGGCCTTACCGTTCAGGTCGGCACCGCTGGAAGCCGCCGTCGGCGAGGTGTTGGGCACCTTGTCGGTGTTGGTGGCGGTGATCTGTACGCGGTCGATTTCCACCTGGAAGATCTCGGCCACCACCTGCGCAACCTTGATGTTCAACCCCTGGCCCATTTCGGTGCCGCCGTGGTTCAGGTGGATGCTGCCGTCGGTGTAGATGTGGATCAGCGCACCGGCCTGGTTGAGGAAACTGGCGGTGAAGGAAATCCCGAATTTCACCGGCGTCAGCGCCAGGCCTTTTTTCAGGATCGGGCTGTTGGCGTTATAGCGACGGATCGCTTCGCGGCGCTCGAAATACTGGCTGCTGTGTTCCAGTTCGGCGGTCATCTCTTCGAGCATGTTGTGCTCGACGGTCTGGTAGTAGTGGGTGACGTTGCGCTCGGTCTTGCCGTAGTAGTTGGCCTTGCGCACGGCCAGCGGGTCGAGGGCCAGGTGCCGGGCAATCGCGTCCATCACTTCTTCGATGGCGACCATGCCTTGTGGGCCGCCGAAACCACGGTAAGCCGTGTTGGACGCGGTGTTGGTCTTGCAGCGGTGGCCGTTGACGGTGGCGTCGCCCAGGTAATACGAGTTGTCGGAGTGGAACATTGCGCGGTCGACAATCGAGTTCGACAGGTCCGGCGAGCAGCCGCAGTTGCCCGCCAGATCCAGGTTGATACCGTGCAGCCGGCCGCTGTCGTCGAAGCCCACGTCGTATTCGATATAGAACGGGTGGCGCTTGCCGGTCATCAGGATGTCTTCGACCCGTGGCAGGCGCATCTTGGTTGGCTGGCCGGTGAGGCGTGCGACCACGGCGCACAGGCATGCCGGGCTGGCGGCCTGGGTTTCCTTGCCGCCAAAACCACCGCCCATGCGGCGCATGTCGACCACGATTTTGTTCATCGACACGTCGAGTACTTCGGCCACCAGCTTCTGCACTTCGGTGGGGTTTTGCGTGGAGCAATACACAATCATGCCGCCGTCTTCAGTGGGCATCACTGAAGAGATCTGAGTTTCCAGGTAGAAGTGTTCCTGGCCGCCGATGTGCAGGGTGCCCTGGATACGGTTTTTGGCGGTCGCCAGCGCCCCCGCCGAATCACCGCGTTGATGGGTGTGGCTGTCCAGCACGAAGTGTTTTTTGCGAAACGCCTCGACCACGTCCAGCATCGGCTCCAGGTCTTCGTATTCGATCACGGCAGCCATGGCGGCTTTGCGCGCGGTTTCCAGGTCGCGGGCGGCGACGGCCAGCACCACCTGGCCGACGAACTGCACGGTGTCGATGGCCAGTAACGGGTCGCCGGGCATCAGCGGGCCGATGTCTTTCAGGCCCGGCACGTCTTCGTGGGTGATGACGATGCGCACACCCTCAAAGGCGTAGCAGGGCGCGGTGTCGATGCTGAGGATTTTTGCGTGGGCGCGGTCCGACATGCGTGCGTACAGGTGCAACTGGTTCGGAAATTCCAGGCGGTCATCGATGTACTGCGCCTCGCCCGAGACGTGTTTGGCAGCGCTGTCATGCTTGACGCTGCGACCGACGCCGCTGGTCAGGTCCTTGGCAAACAGTTCGGCGAGTTCGGCCTGCGGATTTTTCCACGGCATGATGGTTAGACATAAGCGGTCACCCGAGTCTCGATGTGCGGCGTTTGCAGTTCGATGAAGTATTTGCGCAGCAGGTTTTGTGCGCTGAGCAGGCGGTATTCCTTGCTGGCGCGGAAGTCCGACAGCGGGGTGAAATCTTCGGCCAGCGCGGCGCAGGCTTTTTCCACGGTGGCGGAGTTCCAGGTGGCGCCGTTCAGCACGGCTTCGCAGCTTTTCGCGCGTTTTGGGGTAGCGGCCATGCCACCGAACGCCACGCGGGCATCGGCGATCACGCCGTTATCTATCTTCAGGTTGAAGGCGGCGCAGACGGCGGAAATGTCATCGTCCAGACGTTTGGAAACCTTATAGGCACGGAACAGCGGGACGCCTTTGGGCACGAGGATTTTTTCGATGAATTCGCTGTCCTGGCGGGCAGTGACGCGGTAGTCGATAAAGTAATCTTCCAACGCCAGGGTGCGGCGGGTGTTGCCTTTGCACAGTACGATCTGCGCACCGAGGGCGATCAGCAGTGGCGGCGAATCACCGATGGGCGACGCGTTGCCGATATTGCCGCCCAGGGTCCCCTGGTTGCGGATCTGCAACGAGGCGAAGCGGTGAAGCAATTCGCCGAAGTCCGGGTATTCGTCGTTGAGTGCGCTGTAGCAGTCGGAGAGTGAGGTGGCGGCGCCGATTTCCAGGCGGTCGTCGAAGCTTTCGATGCGCTTCATTTCTTCGATATTGCCGACGTAGATCATCACCGGCAGCGTGCGGTGGAACTGGGTGACTTCCAGCGCCAGGTCGGTGCCACCGGCCAACAGCCGGGCTTGTGGATAAGCGTCGTAAAGGTCCGCCAGGTCGGCGACGGTCAACGGCACCAGGCAGCGTTTGTCGCCGCTGTTCAATTCACCGGTTTGCGTCGGGGCGATGGCTTTCAGGCGGGCGATGGTGTCGGCCTGGCGACTGTCGAACTGGTCCTGGGGCTTGTTGCAGCAGGCCTGTTCGGCGGCGGCGAGAATCGGGCGATAACCGGTGCAGCGACAGAGGTTGCCGGCCAGGGCTTCGTGGGCTTTCTGGCTGTCGGGTGCATCGCTGTTCTTTTGCAGGGCGAACAGCGACATCACAAAGCCCGGGGTGCAGAAGCCGCATTGCGAGCCGTGGCACTCCACCATGGCTTGTTGCACGCTGTGAAGCTGGCCCTGGTGCTTGAGGTCTTCGACGCTGATCAGTTGCTTGCCGTGCAGGGACGAGACAAAGGTCAGGCACGAGTTGAGGCTGCGATAGCGAATCTGCTCGGCGCCCTGATCGTCGGTGTGCAACTCGCCGACCACCACGGTGCAGGCGCCACAGTCGCCGCTGGCGCAGCCTTCCTTGGTGCCGGATTTGCCCAGGTGCTCACGCAAATAGTTGAGCACGGTCAGGTTCGGGTCCAGGGCGTGCTCGCTACGGAGCTCCTGGTTTAGTAAAAACTGGATCACGGAAGGCCTCGCAGACTCATTATTGTTGTTAACCGCTTTGCGCCGAATCTAGTCATGTCTGACTTTTCGGTCAACGATTTTCTGACCTAAGGGTCAAGAAAATGCGATCTCAACATCCTTAATTATGGTCCAGTTCTCTGGAACCGCCGTTTTTGGGGGCTTCTGGACTTTAACGGCTGCTTATTTCATGCCAAATTCGTGCTTGTGGGCCGTACGCCATCAATGGGCAAGTGCGCTACACTGCCGCGCTCGTACCGATAGAAGATTTTGAAGGGAAAACATGACGTTCAAGGCGCCGGATAGTCTTGCCGAGCAAATCGCTCACCACCTCGCCGAACGTATCATTCGCGGCGACCTCAAGCCTGGGGAGCGGATCCAGGAGCAGAAGGTCACACTGGCGCTCAATGTCAGCCGTGGCTCCGTGCGCGAAGCCTTGCTGATCCTTGAGCGCCGGCACTTGATCGCGATCCTGCCGCGCCGTGGCGCCCATGTCACCGAGCTGACGGCCCACAAGGTGCAGAGCCTGTGCACGCTGATGGGCGAGCTGTACATCCTGCTGGGCAATGCGGTCGCCGCCGGCTGGCAGACCCAGGCCGACATGGCGCCGTTCGTGCAAATCCAGCAGCGCCTGATCGCCAGCTTCGAACGCCAGGACATCCGCGCCTTCGTCGAAGAAAGCTTCAATGTGATGCGTGCCGCCTATCCGTTCGCCAACAACCCGTATTTGCAGGAAACCGTCGAGAACCTGCAGCCGGCGATGAACCGTGCCTATTACCTGGCGCTGGATCAACGCAAGGCATCCATGAGCGAGTACCTGGTGCTGTTCGAGCAATTGCTCGCCGCCGTGCTGGCCCGTGACCTGCCACAGATTCGCCAGGTACTCTCGGCCTATGGCGAGCGCAGTTGCTCGCTGGTCATTGCTGCGTTGGCGGAAGCCTAAGCGTGCGGCTCAAGTGCATCAAACTGGCGGGGTTCAAATCCTTCGTCGACCCGACCACGGTGAACTTCCCCAGTAATATGGCGGCAGTGGTCGGGCCCAATGGCTGCGGCAAGTCGAACATCATCGACGCCGTACGCTGGGTGATGGGCGAGAGCTCCGCGAAAAACCTGCGTGGCGAGTCGATGACCGACGTCATCTTCAACGGCTCCACCAGCCGCAAGCCGGTGAGCCAGGCCAGTATCGAGCTGGTGTTCGACAACTCCGACGGCACCCTGGTGGGCGAGTACGCGGCCTACGCGGAAATTTCCATCCGCCGAAAAGTGACCCGCGACAGCCAGAACAGCTATTTCCTCAACGGCACCAAGTGCCGCCGGCGGGACATTACCGACATCTTCCTCGGCACCGGCCTGGGCCCGCGCAGCTACTCGATCATCGAGCAGGGCATGATCTCAAAGCTGATCGAAGCCAAGCCCGAAGACCTGCGTAACTTTATCGAAGAAGCGGCCGGCATCTCCAAGTACAAGGAACGCCGCCGCGAGACCGAAAACCGTATCCGTCGCACCCATGAAAACCTCGCCCGCCTGACTGACCTGCGTGAAGAGCTGGAGCGCCAGTTGGAGCGCCTGCACCGCCAGGCCCAGGCGGCCGAGAAGTATCAGGAATACAAGGGCGAGGAGCGTCAGCTCAAGGCGCAACTGTCGGCCCTGCGCTGGCAGGCGTTGAATGACCAGGTGGGCCAGCGCGAAGCAATCATCGGCACCCAGGAGATCAGCTTCGAAGCGTTAGTGGCTGAACAGCGCAATGCCGACGCCAGCATCGAGCGCCTGCGGGACGGTCACCATGACCTGTCCGAGCGCTTCAATCTGGTGCAGGGGCGCTTCTATTCGGTGGGCGGCGACATCGCCCGGGTCGAGCAGAGCATCCAGCACGGCCAGCAGCGTTTGCGCCAGTTGCAGGACGACTTGAAAGAAGCCGAACGCGCGCGCCTGGAAACCGAATCGCACCTGGGCCACGACCGTACTTTGCTGCTGACCCTCGGGGAGGAGCTGGACATGCTCACCCCCGAGCAGGAAGTCACCAGCGCTGCCGCCGAGGAAGCCGCTGCGGCCCTGGAAGAATCCGAAACCACCATGCACGCCTGGCAGGAGCAGTGGGACACCTTCAACCTGCAATCCGCCGAGCCGCGCCGCCAGGCTGAGGTGCAGCAGTCGCGCATCCAGCAACTGGAAACCAGCATGGAGCGCCTGGCCGAGCGTCAGCGGCGTTTGGTGGAAGAGCGCGTGCTGCTCGCAGCCGACCCGGAAGACGCGGCGATCCTTGAGCTGAGCGAGAAACTCGCCGAAAGCGAAATGACCCTGGAAGAGCTGGAAGCCAGCGAAGAACAACAAGTGGAACGCCTGGAGCAACTGCGTCAGCAACTGCAGCAGGCGACCCAGGCGCAGCAAACTGCCCAGGGGGATTTGCAGCGGCTTAACGGTCGATTGGCCTCCCTGGAAGCCTTGCAGCAAGCGGCTTTGGATCCGGGCACCGGCACGGCCGAATGGCTGCGCGATCAACACCTGGCCGAGCGCCCGCGCCTGGCCGAAGGCTTGAAGGTCGAAGCCGGTTGGGAGCTGGCGGTGGAAACCGTGCTCGGTGCCGACCTGCAAGCCGTGTTGGTGGATGACTTTGGCGGTTTCGACCTGGCGGGTTTCGCCCAGGGCGATCTGCGTTTGCTCAGCCCGGCGGCAGACGGCACACGCGTGCCGGGCAGCTTGCTGGACAAAGTCGAGGCGGCGATTGATCTGTCGCCCTGGCTTGGTCAGGTCAAACCGGTGGACAGTCTTGAGCAGGCCCTGGCCCAGCGCGGCCAATTGGCGGCCGGGCAAAGTCTGATCAGCCGTGACGGTTTTTGGGTGGGTCGGCACTTTTTGCGGGTGCGTCGCGCCAGCGAAGCGGAAAGCGGCGTTCTGGCCCGTGGCCAGGAAATCGTCAACCTGACCGCCGAGCGCGAAGAGCGCGAAGCCACACTCGAATCCCTGGAAAACCAGCTGCAAACCCTGCGCGCCACCCAGCGTCAGCAAGAGACCGGCCGCGAACACCTGCGCCGGCTGTTGCAGGACGAAGCGCGCCAGCAAGGCGAATTGAAAGCCCAGCTCTCGGCGAGCAAGGCCAAGGTCGAGCAACTGACCTTGCGCCGCACCCGGCTCGACGAAGAAGTGGCCGAGATGGGTGAGCAACGCGCCCTTGAACACGAACAAGTCGGCGAAGCACGCCTGCAACTGCAGGAAGCCCTCGACAGCATGGCCCTGGACACCGAGCAGCGCGAGTTGCTGCTGGCCCAGCGCGACAGCTTGCGTGAACGCCTCGACCGAGTGCGTCAGGAAGCCCGCCAGCACAAGGACCACGCCCATCAACTGGCCGTGCGCCTTGGCTCCCTGCGGGCGCAACACGACTCCACACGTCAGGCCCTTGAGCGTCTGGAAATGCAGTCCGAACGCCTGACCGAAAAGCGCGAGCAACTGAGCCTCAACCTGGAGGAGGGCGAAGCCCCGCTGGAAGAGCTGCGCCTGAAGCTTGAAGAGTTGCTCGACAAGCGCATGACCGTCGACGAAGAACTCAAGACCGCACAGATTGCCCTGGAGGACGCCGACCGCGAACTGCGCGACGCGGAAAAACGCCGGACCCAGGCCGAGCAGCAATCGCAACTGATCCGTGGCCAGCTCGAACAGCAGCGCATGGAATGGCAGGCCCTGACGGTTCGCCGCAAAACCCTGCAAGACCAGTTGCTGGAAGACGGCTACGACCTGCACGGCGTGCTTAATACCCTGACCGCCGAGGCCAACGAGAAAGAAGCCGAAGAAGAACTTGAACGGATTGCCGCACGCATTCAACGACTCGGCGCGATCAACCTCGCGGCCATCGACGAGTACCAGCAGCAGTCTGAGCGCAAGCGCTATCTGGACGCGCAGAACGCCGATCTGGTGGAAGCCCTGGACACCCTGGAAAACGTGATCCGCAAGATCGACAAGGAAACCCGTAATCGCTTCAAAGATACCTTTGATCAGATTAATGGCGGTTTACAGGCGTTATTCCCGAAAGTTTTCGGTGGTGGCAGCGCTTACTTGGAACTGACGGGCGAAGATCTACTCGATACAGGGGTAACGATCATGGCGCGGCCTCCGGGCAAGAAGAACAGCACCATCCATTTGCTGTCTGGTGGCGAGAAGGCACTGACGGCATTGGCTCTGGTATTTGCGATCTTCAAGTTGAACCCGGCACCGTTCTGCATGCTCGACGAAGTTGACGCTCCGCTGGATGACGCTAACGTTGGACGGTATGCCCGACTGGTTAAAGAGATGTCCCAGACGGTGCAGTTCATCTATATCACCCACAACAAGATCGCCATGGAAATGGCCGATCAGTTGATGGGCGTGACGATGCATGAGCCGGGCTGTTCGCGATTGGTGGCGGTGGATGTCGAAGAGGCGATGGCGCTGGTGGAATCCTGAGGCGCACTTCGCAGGAGGATTTTCAGCACGACGTAAGGTGATTTACCGGTCTGGGAAAAGTGGCAAATGGACATATTTGTTCAAGGCATTTTGACAGACGGTGTAAAGTTATCTTTGGTCGTGCTAGTTTAATGTCAAATTTTCGTATGCGTGGGCAAAACGTCATTCAGAACATAGAGTTGGCGCCACGTTTTAAAGCGGTTTGCACGGTGCTAAACCCCTTATTTTTCAGCATTTTTTATTAGAGGCACGGGATTACATGGAAATCGGTCTGCGCGAGTGGCTGATCGTCATCGGCATTATTGTCATTGCCGGTATTCTTTTTGATGGCTGGCGCCGGATGCGTGGCGGCAAGGGCAAGTTGAAATTTCGCCTGGACCGCAACCTGTCCAATTTGCCGGACGACGACGGCAGCGCCGAGCTGCTGGGGCCTCCACGTGTCCTGGATAACCATAAAGAGCCGCAACTGGACGAGCATGATCTGCCGTCGATGAGCGCACCGGTGCGCGAAGCCCGCGAGCCCAAGCGCGGCAAGCGCAGCGCGGCCAGCGAGCCATCCCAGGGTGACCTGAACCTGGACCTGGAAGAAGGCCCGAGCTTCAGCAGCCGTGACGATGACTTCCCGGACGAGTCCCCGACCAAGAGCGCCCATAAAGAATCCGTCAAGGATCAACCGGCTGCCGAAGAGGTGCTGGTGATCAGTGTGATCTGCCGCGACGCCGCCGGCTTCAAAGGCCCGGCCCTGCTGCAAAATATTCTGGAAAGCGGCCTGCGTTTCGGTGAGATGGATATTTTCCACCGCCACGAAAGCATGGCCGGTAACGGCGAAGTCCTGTTCTCCATGGCCAATGCGGTCAAGCCGGGCATCTTCGATCTGGACGACATCGACCATTTCAGCACCCCGGCAGTGAGCTTCTTCCTGGGTTTGCCAGGCCCGCGTCACCCGAAACAAGCGTTCGACGTCATGGTGGCCGCAGCCCGCAAGCTGTCCCAGGAGCTCAACGGCGAACTCAAGGACGATCAACGCAGCGTCCTGACCGCCCAGACCATCGAGCACTACCGTCAGCGCATCGTCGAGTTCGAGCGTCGCGCCCTGACACAGAAGCGCTAAGGTCCAAGCTTACGCGTTGCCTGTAGAATCCATGCACTAACATATTGAGCAGCTTCGGCTGCTCTTTTGCTTTATGAGAGAACACCCATGACCGCCGCCCACACCCGCATCCTCGAACTGCGCGCTGAACTGGATCAGCACAATTACCGTTACCACGTCCTCGACGAGCCGAGCATCCCGGACGCCGAGTACGACCGGTTGTTCCACGAGCTCAAGGCGCTTGAGGCCGAGCACCCGGATTTGGTTACCCGTGATTCACCGACGCAGCGGGTCGGCAGTGCGGCATTGTCTGCGTTCACTCAGGTACGCCACGAAATCCCGATGCTCAGCCTCGGCAACGCCTTCGATGAAAGCACCATGCTTGAATTCGATCGCCGGGTCACTGAAGGCCTGGACTTGCCGGTGGGCGACCTGTTTGGCGGCGGCGCGGCGGTGGAGTACAGCTGCGAGCCGAAGCTCGATGGCCTGGCGGTCAGCCTGCTGTATCAGGACGGTGAACTGGTACGTGGCGCCACGCGCGGCGATGGCACCACCGGTGAAGACATCAGCGTCAACGTGCGCACCGTGCGCAATATTCCTTTGAGGCTGCACGGCACGGGCTGGCCGGCGACCCTCGAAGTGCGCGGCGAAGTGTTCATGTCCAAGGCCGGCTTCGAGCGGCTGAATGCCACGCAACTGGAAGTCGGCGGCAAGACCTTCGCCAACCCGCGCAACGCGGCGGCGGGTAGCCTGCGTCAGCTGGATTCGAAGATTACCGCCAGCCGTCCGCTGGAATTCTGCTGCTACGGCGTGACCACGGATATCAGCGACACCCACATTGGCAATCTGCAACAGCTGAAGAAGTGGGGCATGCCCATCAGCCATGAGCTGAAGCTGGCAAAAGGGATTCAGGATTGCCTCGACTACTACCGCGATATCGGTGAGCGACGCAACGCTTTGCCTTATGAAATCGACGGTGTGGTGTTCAAGGTCAATAGCATTGCCTACCAACGTGAACTGGGCTTCCGCGCCCGCGAACCGCGTTGGGCAATCGCCCACAAGTTCCCGGCGATGGAAGAGCTGACCGAACTGCTGGACGTTGAATTCCAGGTGGGTCGCACCGGCGCTGTGACGCCCGTGGCGCGCTTGAAACCCGTCAAGGTCGCGGGTGTGACCGTGTCCAATGCCACCTTGCACAACATGGACGAAGTGGCGCGCCTGGGCCTGATGATCGGCGACACCGTGATCATCCGCCGTGCCGGTGACGTGATTCCCCAGGTGGTGTCGGTAGTCACCGAGCGTCGCCCGGAAAACGCCCGTGCGGTGCAGATCCCCGAGAGCTGCCCGGTGTGCGGCTCCCATGTTGAGCGCACGCAACTGGTCAAGCGCAGCAAGGGCAAGGAAACCGTCAGCGAAGGCGCGGTGTATCGCTGCGTCGGGCGCCTGGCCTGTGGTGCGCAGCTCAAGCAGGCGATCATTCATTTCGTCTCGCGCCGCGCCATGGACATCGATGGCCTGGGCGACAAGACCATCGAGCAACTGGTGGATGAAAAACTCATCGGTTCGCCGGCTGACCTCTACAAGCTCAAGTACGATCAGATCATCGACCTGGAAGGTTTCGCCGATGTCTCCAGCAAGAAGCTGATCACCGCCATCGAAAACAGCAAGACGCCAACCCTCGCACGGTTTATCTACGCCCTCGGCATTCCCGATGTGGGTGAGGAGACCGCCAAGGTGCTGGCGCGCTCGCTGGCCTCCCTGGAGCGCGTGCAGCAGGCGTTGCCGGAAGTGTTGACGTACTTGCCGGATGTCGGCCTGGAAGTGGCCCACGAGATTCACAGTTTCTTTGAAGACAGTCATAACCAGGATGTGATTGGCGCCCTGATCTCGAAGGACGAGTGCGGCCTGGAGTTGCAGGAGCAGGGTGACCTGAGCGCCGAGTTCGCGGCCAGCACCACGTTGGGCGGCTTGCTCGACAAGCTGCACGTACCGTCTGTAGGGCCGGGCGCTGCGCAGAAGCTGGCGGACAAGTTTGGCTCCCTCGAAGGCGTGATCAAGGCCGACTGGCTCGACATGCGCCAGGCGTTGCCGGAGAAGCAGGCCAAGGCCGTCCGGGATTTCTTCGACATCGAAGAAAACGCCAATCGTGCGCTGGCCATCGAGCAACAGCTCAAGGACTTCGGCATGCACTGGCAGAGCGAGAAGAAGGTCGTCGAAGGCTTGCCCGAGGCGGGTCACACCTGGGTGCTCACCGGCTCCCTGGAACTGATGAGCCGCGATGTCGCCAAGGAAAAACTCGAAAGCCTCGGTGCCAAGGTGGCGGGCTCGGTGTCGGCGAAAACCCATTGTGTGGTGGCCGGGCCGGGTGCCGGTTCGAAGTTGGCCAAGGCCACTGAGCTGGGTTTGAAAGTGCTGGATGAAGAGGCGTTCGTGGCGTTTTTGGCCAAGCACAACATCACGGTCTGATGATCGTTCCCACGCTCTGCGTGGGAACGGCGCCCTGGACGCTCTGCGTCCGCTCTAAAGTTGCGACGCGGAGCGTCACTGGATGCATTCCCACGCGGAGCGTGGGAACGATCTCTCAGCACAACATCACGGTCTGATGATCGTTCCCATGCTCTGCGTGGGAACGCTGCCCTGGACGCTCTGCGTCCGCTCTAAAGTTGCAACGCGGAGCGTCACTGAATGCATTCCCACGCAGAGCGTGGGAACGATCTCTCTCGGGCAATGCTCTAGTATTGGCAAGCCTCCCGGAGAGATCGCCATGTACCGCTTCTTCGAGCAACTCAGTTCGCGTATTGCCGCACCGTTCATGGCCGAGACCTCGCGCAACAGCAAGGTCTGGCAGTGTCGCTGTGGGCAATCCCTGTTCTTTCGCAACAGCCAGTGCCTGGCCTGTTCGGCGCTGCTGGGCTATCAGCCGGAGCAGAGTCGCCTGTCATCCCTGCAGCCAGGCCCGTATGCCGATACCTGGCTGCTGGACGCCGACCCTGAAGCCGGTGCCTTTCGCCGCTGCGCCAACCTCGACACGCCAGCCGCCTGCAACTGGTTGCTGCCCGCCGACAATGGCCAGACCTTGTGCGTGGCGTGCAGCCTGAACCGCACTATTCCTGATCTGTCGATCCCTGAAAACCCTGAACGCTGGCGCAAGGTCGAAACCGCCAAGCGCCGCCTGGTGGCTCAACTCATCAGCCTGGGCTTGCAGGTGATTCCCAAGACGGCCGATGAAGACACCGGCCTTGCGTTTGATTTCGTCGGCATCGACCTGGAAGGCAACGCGCCCACCACCGGCCACGCCAATGGCCTGATCACCCTCGATATCAAGGAAGCCGATGACGCTCATCGCGAGCAGATCCGCGTACAGATGCGCGAGCCTTACCGCACCTTGCTCGGTCACTTCCGCCATGAGGTCGGCCACTACTACTGGGACCGCCTGATCGCCAACAGCCACTGGCTGGAACCGTTCCGCACCCTGTTCGGCGACGAGCGCGCCAGCTACGCCGACGCCCTCGAACAGCACTACCAGAACGGCCCGCGCGCGGACTGGCAGCAAACCTGCGTCAGCGCCTACGCCACCATGCACCCGTGGGAAGACTGGGCGGAAACCTGGGCGCATTACCTGCACATGATGGACGCCGTCGACACCGCGCTGGGTTTCGGCATGAGTGCCCGGGAGATGGACCTGGACTATCAACCATTCCCCCTGAGCACCCTCTACGACCCTGAACATCCCGGTGGCACGGCGTTCTTGTCATTCGTCAACGCATGGATCGAACTGGCCGGCATGCTCAACGAACTGTCCCGCAGCATGGGCCAGCCGGATTTCTATCCGTTCGTCCTGCCGCCGGCGGTGATTGCCAAGCTGCACTTCATTCACCTGGTGATCCAGCAAGAGGGCGGCCGGGCAGATGAGGTTGTGCTTTTGTAGGAGCAAGCTTGCTCGCGAAGGTCGTCAACGATAACGCGTCTGTCCTGAATGAACGCAGCTTCTTTGGGCTCTTCGCGGGCACGCTCACTCCAGCAGGCAAGTACTTGAACCATCAGATATTTTTAATCCCGCGCGAACGGTTGTAACTTCCGATGAGATCGGTACAATGGCGCGGCTTGCCGAGAGGCGAGCGTCGTTATGGTGACCCCATCGGTCCCCCCGCAACGATTACCCGTGAACCTGGTCAGAGCCGGAAGGCAGCAGCCACAGCGGGAACATTGTGTGCCGGGGTGTGGCTGGTGGGGTTGCCTCCATAACGCCACCTTCCTTGATTCAAAAAAATACTTTTATGAAGCCCTTCGCTGACAATCGTCATCTGCGAAGCGATTTCTGCTGTTCGTCCTTCAGCTCAGTGCTCACAAGCCCGAAAGTAATCGTTACCGGCGAAAGACTGTGAGGGCTCTCTCACAACTTCAAGCTTCCACTCTGGACAACCCAAAACCACCTTGCTAGTTTGCGCCAGTCACATATTTCAAAATATGTCGACAGTGCATGGATGATATTAAAGTGATGGCGCTTTATTGCTCATTCACCCTAACTAACAAGGATGTCGGTCATGAAAAACCTGCAAGGGTTGCCCACGCTCATCAGCGCTTCCGTCGGTGCTCCCGGCAAAGCCCGCAACTTGCCCGCCGACGTTCAATGCATCCAGTATCTGTTCAACTTGATCATTCCCAAGTTGGGTTTCCCCCTGGCCGAAAATGGCAAGTGCGACGGCCAGTTGGTGCAGTGCATCAGCCAGTATCAGTTTCGCTACCTCAAGTACGCCCATCCCGACGGGGTTATCGACCCCACCGGGCGCACCTTCAATAGCCTGATCGAAGAGGCGGTGAAGGTGCCGGTCAAGCCGAATCCGGCCCTGCGTATTCCGACCTTCCTGAATGTGTTCGGCAACACCAGTTCCGACATGGTCCAGGCCACGGTCAACCATTACCTGGATCGCATGCGGGCGATGATCGAGGCCGAGCGGCGCAACCGGCAGATGATGCTCCAGGCCACGTGCGACGGCGGTACGACGCTGACGGACACCGACTTCCAGAACGCCGCCACGCAGTTGGGTAGCGGGATTTCGGTCAATATCATCAAGGCGTTCGCCACGGTGGAGTCGGGCGGGCGCTCCGGGTTCGGGCCGGCCAAGTTGCCGGTGATCGCTTTTGAAGGGCACCACTTTCGCAAGTACACCCACCATAAATACGATCAGACCCACCCGCTGTTGTCGTACCCCTACGTGAAAAAAGCCGGCCCTCAGTGGAAGGCCAATAACAAGGACCAGACCAAGGCCTGGGAAACCATGGCCACGGCCTTTGCGCTGGATCAGGAAGCGGCTTTGAAGTCGGCCTCCTGGGGTATGTTTCAGATAATGGGGTCCAACTTCACGGCATGTGGTTATAAAACGGTGTTTGAGTTTGTCGTGGCCATGAAGATTAATGCCGGGCATCAACTCAAGGGCTTCCTCGGTTTTTGCAGTCAGAGCCCGGCGCTGGTCAAGGCCATGAAGAACAAGGATTACGCCGCCATGGCGCTGAACTATAACGGCAAGGATTATGGCGACTATGACCATCGAATCAAAAAAGCCTACGAAGCACTTGAAGGGAAAAAATAGAATGCCGTTCAAACGTTGCCTGTCCCGATTGCTGGTTGCCTCTTTCGTTTGTGTTGCTGCGGGAACGCCGGCGTTTGCCGCTGCGCTGCACTCGGGCAAGTACGAAGGACTGATGCTGGCCGTGACGCCTGAGCATCAGGTGGAAGGTTTTTATGCTGAAGCGATGGGCGAGGGCGTGACCCGCACGTGCACGTTCTTCCTGCAGGGCAAGGTCGACGGTGCGAAGGCGTCGGTGTCCACATGGCTGGATGCGGCTTACCCGGGAACCGTTGCGGCTTCCTCGGACGGCGTGACGTTGACGGTGGAGAAGGGCCGCGAACATCCCGGCTGCATCAGCGTGCTGATGCCGGAAATCGCCACCGGCCTGGACCTGACCCAGACCGCTGCCAAGAAGTGGATTGGCCTGGTGACCGTTTCGGCCGACAAGGCCTTCCTGCAGAAGACTCCGGACGCCAAGGCCAGTCACCGTGCCTACGTGGTCAAGGACGACGTGGTTGCGGTGCTGGCCTTCAAGGATGGCTGGGCCCAGGTCGAGTTCATCAATGGCGAAGGCCGCTCTTCCAAGGGCTGGATCAGCCACGACCAGTACGCCAGGCTGGCCCCTAAAGGCTGAAGCTGTTCCCCGCGCCGCGGTGTGCCAGGCACGCCGCGGCTTTTTTGATCGTTCCCTCGCTCTGCGTGGGAATGCAGCCTGGGACGCTCCGCGTCCCGCCTTACCTCTCTCAGTACTCAGGCCTTATTGCGGTTGAACAGCTTGCGGATAACGGCGAACAGCGCCACGACGCCGATCACCAGGAATTTCTTCGCCGCCAGCAGGAAGATGCCGATCTTGGCAAACAGCCCGGCCTTGGCCGCGATCCCGCCGGCAACCAGTGCGGCAAGGCCGTAGGTCGCGAGTTTGTCGGTCTTCGGGTTGAAGTCGGTGTACAGGTTGCCATCGGTGAAGTTGGTAAAGGCCAGGACCTTGGGCAACTCCTGCTTGATGGTGGCCAGGTCGGACATGGCGGCGACGGCGTTGAGTTCCAGCACGCCTTCACGGCCCAGTACGCGGATGCTGTAGTTGAGGGTGGTTTGCTTGGCGTCGTCGGCTTTCAGTTCGCGGGCCCAGTACATCTTGTGGGTGGTGTCGTCGTAGTGCGGCGGCTCGGCCCAGCCCAGCAGGTGCAGGCCTGCGTAGCCTTGTTTCTGGCGTTCTTTGTTATCTTCGACGTCTTCTTCCTGCATTTGCTTGAGCAGTTCGGTGTAGTCGATTTTCGCAGCGTCTTCGTCAGAAATATGCCCGTCGGCCTTGTAGCTGACGATCACGCCCCAGCCGCGCTCCGATAATGGGCTGACGGCTTTTGGCACGATCATGCCCAGGGTCTTGAAGCCCGGCGGATTGCCCCAGCCATCGGTCAGCAGGCGCTCGGTGTCGGTGGGGTCGAGGTAGTAGAACTCGTCGTTGAGCTTGAGGGTTGCGATGCCGCCGGGCAGCGTGACGGTACCGGTCTTCTGCTTCAGGGAACCGAGAAAGTGTTCGGCGGTTTCGGGCGCTTCGGCGGGTGCAGCGGCTTCAACGGGGGCAGGCTTGGCGGCAGCAAAGGCGGGCGCGACGGGCACGCTCAGGGCGGCCGCCGCCAGCAATAGGCGGAAGTAATTCATGGTAGTCCCTTACAATTTGAATTAATTTCGCGCGAGGATAACTGAAACATGCTGTAACGGGTTAGCTGAATGTCTCCCGCAGCAGCCCTGCAAAGGCGTCGCGTGCCAGGTGGCGTTGGGTGTCTTTGTGCCAGAACAGCAGGTTATCCACGGCAGCCAATTCGTCGAAGCGGTAGGACGTCAATTGATTGGCCTGCTCGTAGCGCGCCAGGATGCCTTCCGGCGCCAACGCCACGCCGATCCCCGCGCTGACGCAGCCAATGATCGTGCCCCAACTGGCATAACTTGCGATGGCCGGCTTGATGTCGTGGGGCTTGAGCCAGTTTTCCAGGGCGGCGCGGTAGGGGCAGCCGGGCGGCCAGACCAGCAAGGTACGGCCGGCCAGGTCCCGGGCATCCTCGATAGGCGCGCTGGAGGCGCTGGTGATCAGCACCAGGCGCTCGCTGTAGACCACGCTTTGTTCGAGCTTCGGGCGTTTGCCGCCGGCGGCCACCAGCGCGGCATCGATGCGGTGATGTTGCAGGTCATCCAGCAGTTGCGCCCAGGCGCCGGTCACCAATTCCAATTCCACCTGTGGATAGCGCCGATGGTATTCAGCCAGCAACGGCGGCAGGCGGCCACTGGCACTCGACTCCACCGCGCCGATGCGCAGCTTGCCGCGTGGAATGGCATTGCTGTCGACGGCGCGCTTGGACTCTTCCACCAGCGCCAGGATGCGCTCGCAGTAGTCGAGAAACACTTCGCCGGCCGCACTGATCGCCAACCCGCGCCCGGCACGAATGAACAGCGGGGTGCCCAACTCGCTTTCCAGTTGCTTGATGCGTGTGGTGATGTTGGACGGCACGCAGTGCAGTTGCAGGGCGGCCTGGGCCACGCTGCCGGTTTGCGCCACGGCTTTCACCATTTTCAGTTGGGCCAGTTCCATCGCTCAGTTCCAGTGATTACAGAAGTCAGAAACGGTTAATTGTCCTGCGTCGTGCCGGGGTCAAGACTGACGGCATTCCCACTGCAGGACGCCGTTCATGAATGCCCCGTCACCCGTAAAGCTTACGCTAGTCACTGCCAGCGTCATCCTCTGTTGGGCGTATTCGCCGATTGGCGTGCATATGGCCTTGCACAGTTACAGTCCGGGCCAATTGGCCTTGGGGCGGTTTCTGATTGCTTCGGTGTTGATGGCCGGTGTGGCGCTGATGGCGAAGATCGAGCGGCCGCGGTTGCAGGATCTGCCGTGGCTGCTGGTGCTGGGGTTCTTCGGGATTTTCCTGCACCACCTCACGATCAATTTTGGCCAGCAATTTGTCACGGCTGCCGCTTCCAGTGTGCTGGCGCAGTCGGTTCCACTGTTTACGGTGCTGGTGGCGTTTTTTGGCTTGAAGGAGCGGGTGACCGGCTGGCGCTGGGGGTGCGTGTTGCTGGGTTTGAGCGGGGTACTGGTGGTGATCTGGGGCGAGCATGGCCTGGGGGAGATTGACCCCCGTGGCTTGATGATCCTGGTGGCGGCGCTGTCGTGGAGCCTTTACTTCACCCTCCAGAAACACTATTCCCGGCGCTACAGCCCGCTGACCACGGTGTGCTACACCGTGTGGTCGGGCACCTTGCTGCTGTGTGTGTATTTGCCGGATTTACCGGCAGTGGTGGCGCAGTCATCAGCCCAAGCGAATTGGGCGGTGTTGTTGCTCGGCGTGTTCCCCAGCGCCCTGGCGTACCTGGCCTGGGCTTACGTGTTGCGGCATGTCGAAGTCAGCCGCGCTTCAGTGGCGCTGTACCTGGTGCCGCCGGTGGCGATGGTGATGGCCGCCTCGCTGCTGGGCGAGCAGGTTTCGATGCGCGTAGTGCTGGGTGGCCTGATTGTGCTGGCCAGTGTCGGCGCCATCAGCCTGGAAGGACGCTGGCGCCGCAAGCCGTTACGGGTTCACGGTGAACACCCGCAGGCGGTGACCGTCGGGGTCCTGGGCGACAAAGGTGTAGCCGAAATCCGCCTCGACCGGTGACTGGATGATGCTCAACCCCAGTTGCTCCCAGCGCCCGTGCAGCGCATCGACCGCTGCTATATCTGCGACGCAGAATCCCACCTCGCTGCCGCCGACGGTGGCCTGGGCAGCCGGTTCCACGGTATGGCGCGACCACAGGCCGAGTTTTACCCCGTTGTCGAGGATGAACAGTGCGAAGGTCGGGCCCAGCTCTACAGGTGCATTGTCCAGCAGGCGACTATAGAGGTTGGCGCTGGTGGCTGGGCTGTCGACGTACAACAAAACGTAATGGGCAAGGCTATTCATGATGACTCCCTGATAGTGCGCAGCAATGCCGCGGCTCAGCCCCTAGTCTAAGGGGCTGTCCTGTCAGTTCATGTCAGGAGTCATCAAGCAAAGAGCAGACAGTCTCGCTGTCTGCTCTTTTTATTGCGTGCACTGGTGTTGCGAGCTCTAAGGCTTGGACAAGGCCTGGTCTACCGCTGCGATCAGCTTTCCCAGATCCTTCGGGGTGGCTTTATGAATGACACCGAACAGATAAGCGCGCTGTTCCTCTTCGTCGACCAAGTCTGCGAAAAAGACTTTCAGCTTCACTCCCAGCGCCTCTGCGAACAAGAACAGAGCCTCGACGCTGGGTGTATAGGTGCCGGTTTCGAAGCGGCTGATGGTTTTAGGGTCAAAACCGGTTTTTTCACCTAGTTCAGCCTGAGTAAGCCCTGCGACCTTGCGGTAACGTCTGATGGCCGGACCCAAACTTGAAATGTGCATCGCTCAATTCCCATTTAGAATCAAGAACTTAACGATAAATCTTAAAATTAGACAACCGCATATACCATCACCTTTTCTTGCAAAATGTGATGTAATTCGTAGAATCGGCATCTAGGACAAGTATTTGGTGGTCTCGTTTCAGAAGGCAGGTTTATGAAACAGGAAATCATTGCTTTCTCCTTCCTCTCATAAATGTGCCCATAAAACGGACGCTTGGCAGGGACTGAAACGTCGCTCGTCAGTGCCACGCTTCATTGCGCCTCACGTGCTGGATACCCGAATTCAAGCCTAGTTGATCATCACTCAATGGATGATGAATTGCTGTGCAAAATCGTGGGTTTGCGCCCGTTTGCGGCCAACCAGCCGATCGACGGCGCAGCCCGACTGGAAATACGAATCCGCCTGTCCTGCCTACCCGGTAGTCCAGAGAGCGATCGAATGCTGTCCATGGAGCTTTAACGTGCGTCTCAACTTGCCGGTCACTGCTGTTGAACAGACTTTTGGGGAGCAGCAACGGCTAATTTCCGCGACTGACGTCAACAGCCACATTACCTACTGCAACGCCGAGTTTGCCGCCATGAGCGGTTTTACCCAGGCCGAGCTGATCGGCAGCACCCATAACCTGGTGCGCCACCCGGACATGCCGCCCGCCGTATTCGAACTGATGTGGAGCTACCTCAAGGCCGGGCAGAGCTGGATGGGCGTGGTGAAGAACCGCTGCAAGAACGGCAACTACTATTGGGTCAGCGCCTATGTGACGCCGATTCTCGAAGACGGGCGGCTGACCGGATACGAGTCGGTGCGGGTCAAGCCCACCCGCGAACAGGTACGGCGCGCCGAAGCGCTGTACGCACGTTTGCAGGCCGGTGGTGCGGCGGTCGCGCCAGTGCGGCGCCTGGCATCCATGGCCCAGACCCTGGCTTTGCCATTGGTGGCCGCCGCCGCCAGCGTCGCCGCCTTTCAATGGCTTCCGGGTGTGTGGGGGCAGGCGGTGACCGTTGGCCTGTTTCTCGGTGTAGGTATCTGGGCCCATCAACGCTTGGGACTACAGCTCAAGCGGATTGTGCAGAACACGCCCAATACCTTTTCCGACCCTATCAGCGCTATGACCTACAGCGATGCGCTGGGGCCGACCGCGCAGTTGGAAATGATCCTGATCAGCGAAGAAGCGCGACTTAAGACTGCCCTGACGCGCCTCAGCGACCTGGCCAATCAGATGGCCGAAGCCGCCGCCCATTCCAGCGTGCTGTCGAGCACCACCGAATCGGCACTGCTGGAGCAGCGTGCCGAGACCGACATGACTGCCGCCGCCATGACCGAAATGGCCGCGTCCATCGCCGAAGTGGCAGTGCACGTTCAACAAACCGCCAGTGAAGCCCACACCGCCAACACCCTCGCCGAGCAGGGCAGCCAGGTGGCCGGCACGTCGCGCGAGGCGATCCAGTTGCTGGCCGGCACCGTCACCCAGATCAACCAGGCGGTGGGCAACCTGGCCGGGCAGACCCAGCAAATCCAGGTGGCCGCGAGCATGATTCAGGCGATCGCCGACCAGACCAACCTGCTGGCGCTCAACGCGGCCATTGAAGCGGCCCGCGCCGGTGAACAGGGCCGCGGTTTTGCCGTGGTGGCCGATGAGGTGCGCGCATTGGCGGGCAAGACTCGCGAGTCGACCCAGCAGATCCAGGGCATTATCCAGAACCTGCGGGCCGGCGCCGATGAGGCGGTCGAGATCGCGAGCCTGGGCATTCGCGAAGCCGAGCAGGGCGTGCAGCAGGTACTTGAGGCCCAGCAGGCGTTGCAAGGCATTCGCCACGCAGTGGAACGGATTACCGGCATGAGCCAGCAAATGGCTGCCGCCTCCCAGGAACAATCCCACGTCGCCGAGGAAGTTTCACAACAGATCAATAACGTCGCCGCCACGGTGCAAAAGACAGCGGGCAATGCCAACGCTGCAGTCACCCGTGGCAGGGAACTCGAAAGCATCTCTTCCGGGTTGCGCGCCCTGGTCGAGCGGTTCAACCGCTAGCCACAGTGAGCCTGACTCATGGACGAGAAATACCGCAGGGCCGTGGATGCAGCCGCCATTTTCTCCGAGACAGACCTGGCGGGTTGCATCACTTACGTCAATGACCAGTTCTGCGCTATGTCCGGTTACGGGCGTGACGAGTTACTGGGGCAAAACCATCGGATCCTGAGTTCTGGCCTGCACCCTGCCGCGTTCTTCCAGGGCATGTGGCAGGCCATCAGCGAAGGCCGGGTGTGGCGTGGGGAAATCTGCAACCGGGCCAAGGATGGAACCCTGTATTGGGTGGACAGCACCATGGTGCCACTGGTCGATGAAAAGACCGGGCGGGTGCAGAAGTACGTGTCGATCCGCTTTGATGTGAGCGAAAAACGCCAGTTGTTGCACACCCTGCAATGGCGGGTCGGCCATGACGTGCTGACCGGCTTGCCCAACCGCGCCTATCTGTCCGAGCTGCTCAACCAGTCCCTGGAGTTCTCCCGCAGCGAAAATATTCCGCTGGCGCTGTGCATGCTCGATCTGGATGGCTTCAAGGCGGTCAACGATGGCTATGGGCATGCCTGTGGCGATCTGTTGTTGGTGGAGGTGGCCACGCGCCTGCGGGAGATCATTCGCGGCGAAGATGTGGTCGCCCGGCTGGCGGGTGATGAATTTGTGCTGATCCTGCGTTACGTGCGTGATATCGACGAGCTTAACGCCGCGTTGCTGCGCATCCTCAAGGCGATTTCCGAGCCTTACTCGATCCAGGGGGCCGAGCTGAACGTGTTCGCCAGCATTGGCGTCACCCTGTTCCCCTTGGATGACGAAGACGCCGACACCTTGCTGCGCCATGCCGACCAGGCGATGTATGTGGCCAAGCAGAGCGGACGTAACCGTTACCAGTTGTTTGATGTGTCCCTGGAGCAGGAGGTGAAGGCCAGTCACCAGACCGTGGAGCAGATTCGCCAGGCGTTGGCGGCGGGCCAGTTGTGCCTGCATTACCAGCCCAAGGTCAATCTGCGCTGCGGCACGGTGGTGGGGTTCGAGGCGTTGTTACGCTGGCAGCACCCCGAGCGCGGGTTGGTGACGCCGGGGGATTTCCTGCCGCTGATCGAGCAGACCGACCTGATTGTCGACATCGGCGAATGGGTGATCGACCAGGTGTTGGGGCAGATGCACCGCTGGCAGGCGCATGGGCACTGGTGGTCGGTGAGCGTGAATATCGCAGCGCGGCATTTCCAGCGCGAGGATTTTGTCGAGCGGCTGGAAGAGTTGCTGGAGCAATGGTCCGAGGTGGAGCCGCACCGGCTGGACCTGGAAATTGCCGAGTCGGTGGCCATCGATAATATCCAGCGCGTCACCCACCACCTGCAAGCCTGCCAGGCCCTGGGCGTGCAGTTCTCCCTGGATGATTTTGGCACTGGCTATTCTTCCCTGAGTTACCTCAAACGGCTGCCGACCCAGACCATCAAGATCGACAAGTCGTTTGTGCGCGACATCCTGCACGACAAGGACGACCTGGCGTTGACCAAGGCGGTGATCGGCCTGGCCCGTGCGTTTGGCCGCGAAGTGATTGCCGAAGGCCTTGAAACCCTGGAGCACGGGCAGCTATTGATGCGCATGGGCTGCGAAGTGGCCCAGGGCTATTTCATCGCCCGGCCGATGCCGGCGGGGGAGGTGCCAGGTTGGGTGGAAGGGTTCAGGCCGCCGGCGCAGTGGCAAAAGCTTGAGTGATGTTTACTGTGGCGAGGGAGCTTGCTGTGGTGAGGGAGCTTGCTGTGGCGAGGGAGCTTGCTCCCGCTGGAGTGCGCAGCGCTCCCAAAGATCTTGGGGCCGCTACGCAGCCCAGCGGGAGCAAGCTCCCTCGCCACAGCAAGCTCCCTCGCCACAAGGTAAAGCAGGTGATCTTAAGGGGAGGGTGCGCTGTTCCCGGTATACAGATTGATGATTTCATCAATCTCCCCGGACATCTTCATCCGCAGCAACGTGCGCAAGATCTGCTGCCCCGGCACCTGCGGGTCGTTACGCACATAGCAACCCAGGCTTTGCTCCTCGATCACGGCCACCGTGTGCAGGCGTTCTGTGGGCGGTAACTGCTGATTGAAGCGGTCGAGAATCCATTCGTTGCTCACCGCATACTTGAAGCGTCCGGCCACCAGCTTTTGCAGCACCTGCTCTTCACTGCGGCTGTCTTCTCGGCTGAACTGGCCGCTGGCAAAACGTGCCTCCAGGGTCGGGTAGCTATAGCCGATTACCGTGCCGATATGTTGCGGGGCAAGGCTGTCCAGCACCACCGACAGCGGCGGCACGTGCGCGGTGACCAGCACATTGCGTTGCACCAGCAATGGAATGCTCCAGGTGTAATCACCGGACAGGTTGTTCAGCCACGCCGGCGTCACATAGCAGCGCACATCCACATCTCCGCGCTCCATGGCGGTATCGATGCGTGCACGGGGCAGCACATGGAATTTCGCAGGGCGGCCGACCTGGGTGGCCAGGCTCAACATCAGGTCATACAAAATCCCTTGGGTCGGCTGGCCCTGGTCGAGTTGCACCATGGGCATGGTCCAGCTGTCGGAAATGGAGAAACGCAGAGGTACGGGCGCCGCCACGCTGACCGTGGCAATCATCCACAAGGCGCCCAGGACTGCGCGCATAAACTCTCCGGGTTCAGCCTTTTACAGGCTTGGTTAGACCAGCTTAGTCAGATTAGACGAGCGTGCCGGATGCAATTTCCCCCTTGCTCCGCTAGCATTACCCGCTTCCGCTTCCCAGTTGCGACGGTTTTCGATGAGTTATCAGGTTCTTGCACGTAAATGGCGTCCGCGCTCGTTCCGCGAAATGGTCGGCCAGACCCATGTGCTCAAGGCTCTGATCAATGCCTTGGACAGCCAACGGCTGCACCACGCCTACCTGTTCACCGGTACCCGCGGTGTGGGCAAGACCACCATTGCCCGCATCATCGCCAAGTGCCTGAACTGTGAAACCGGCATCACCTCGACGCCGTGCGGTACCTGCTCGGTGTGCCGGGAAATCGACGAAGGGCGCTTCGTCGACCTGATCGAGATCGACGCCGCGAGCCGCACCAAGGTCGAAGACACCCGCGAGCTGCTCGACAACGTGCAGTACGCGCCGAGCCGTGGCCGCTTCAAGGTCTACCTGATCGACGAAGTGCACATGCTGTCCAGCCACTCCTTCAACGCCCTGTTGAAAACCCTGGAAGAGCCGCCGCCCTACGTCAAATTCATCCTGGCCACCACCGACCCGCAGAAACTTCCTGCAACGATTCTGTCGCGGTGCCTGCAGTTCTCCCTGAAAAACATGACCCCGGAGCGCGTGGTCGAGCATTTGACCCACGTGCTGGGCGTCGAGAACGTACCGTTCGAAGACGACGCCTTGTGGTTGCTGGGCCGCGCCGCCGACGGCTCGATGCGCGACGCCATGAGCCTCACCGACCAGGCCATCGCCTTCGGTGAAGGCAAGGTCATGGCCGCCGACGTGCGGGCGATGCTCGGCACTCTCGACCACGGCCAGGTGTTCGATGTGCTGCACGCGCTGATCGAAGGCGATGCCAAGGCGTTGCTCGAGGCCGTGCGTCACCTGTCCGAGCAAGGCCCGGACTGGAATGGTGTGCTCTCGGAAATCCTTAATGTGCTGCACCGCGTCGCCATCGCCCAGGCGCTGCCTGAAGGTGTCGACAATGGCCACGGCGACCGCGACCGGGTGTTGGCCCTGGCCCAGGCGTTGCCGGCCGAAGACGTGCAGTTCTACTACCAGATGGGCCTGATTGGCCGACGTGACTTGCCGTTGGCCCCCGACCCGCGTGGCGGCTTTGAAATGGTCCTGCTGCGGATGCTGGCCTTCAGGCCCGCCGACACGGCGGATGCACCGAGACAGCCGCTAAAGCCAGTGGGGATCAGCCAGGCCACAGTTGATTCCGCCAAACCAGTGGCTGGCCCGGCTGTTGTCGCGCCAGTGGTTGCGCCGCCTGTGCCTGTTGCTCCCGCGCCGGCCCCGGTTGTCGCCGAGCCGGTGGCGCCTGTGGTCGTGCCTGAGCCGGTGGTCGAGCCTGCGCCCGTGCCTGAAGTCGACCTGCCGTGGAATGACCCGGTAGAAACCGAGGTCGAGCTGCAGCCTGCCGTCGAGCCGGTGCTGGAAACCACCAGCGAGCAGCCTGAACTGACACCCATGCCCGCGCCGACCCCGGACAGCGTAGTGCCGGACGCCCCCGAGTGGGTTTCGGCCCCGGTGCCGGAACCGACTGTCGCGCAAGTGGACGCCGCCACCCCGGGCACCGACCTCGACGACGAACCGCCGCTGGACGAAGACTATATCGAGCCGGACATCGATTCGGCCTACAGCTACCTGGACGACCTGGCCAGCGAACACACCGCCGAGCCTGCCCCGGAGCCTGAACCTGAACCCGCCGCGATGCCGGCCACCGGCCTGGCGTTGCAATGGCTGGAGCTGTTCCCGAAACTGCCGATCTCCGGCATGACCGGCAGCATCGCCGCCAACTGCACACTGATTGCCGTGGATGGCGACCATTGGTTGTTGCACCTGGACCCGGCCCACAGCGCCCTGTTCAACGCGACCCAGCAACGCCGGCTCAACGATGCCCTGAACCAGTTCCACGGCCGCACACTGACCATCAGCATCGAGCTGATCAAGCCCGAGCAGGAAACCCCGGCCCAGGCGGCGTCCCGTCGTCGGGTCAACCGCCAGCGCGAGGCTGAAGAGTCGATCCACGGTGATCCGCTGATCCAGCAGATGATGGAGCAGTTTGGCGCGGTGGTGCGTCACGATACTATTGAACCTGTAGAAGCCCCGGTTCAGGCGTCATAAGCCGGGGCCAATCATTGATCCACGTACTTTTGAGGTGATTCCCATGATGAAAGGTGGCATGGCCGGCCTGATGAAGCAGGCACAGCAGATGCAGGAAAAAATGGCCAAGATGCAGGAAGAACTGGCCAACGCCGAAGTCACCGGTAAAGCCGGTGGCGATATGGTCAGTGTGGTGATGACCGGTCGTCACGACATCAAGCGCGTGAGCATCGACCCAAGCGTATTGCCGGGCGTGGGCGAAGACGACCTGGAAATGCTCGAAGCGCTGTTTGCCGCGGCCGTCAACGACGCCGTGCGCAAGATCGAAGCCAACAGCCAGGACAAAATGTCCGGCGTGACCGCTGGCATGCAACTGCCACCGGGTATGAAGCTGCCGTTCTGATCGGCAAGCGCAGCACCGAAAATGCCAGGCCCCGTGCCTGGCATTTTTTTGGCCAGCTATTTTCCATACCCGTAGCAGCTGTCGAGCGCCAGCGAGGCTGCGTCGGCATCGACTCGGTCCCACGTCTGGCGTGAAGGCAGCAGTGCGGCTAACGTAGCCTCGCTGGCGCTCGACAACGGCTACTGCGAGTAGTTTTGTCGAACCCTGGACCCTGTGTTGGGGTCTGCACCCTATACCGTTGAATTCAATCACCGATAGAAGGAGCCTCGCTGATGTCCGAAGCATTGACCCTCAACCAGCGCATTGTGCTGGTCTCACGCCCCCACGGCGCACCGGTGCCGGAAAACTTTCGCCTGGAGCGCGTCGCGCTGCCGGAACTGGCCGACGGCCAGGTCCTGCTGAAAACCCTTTACCTGTCGCTCGATCCCTACATGCGCGGACGCATGAGTGATGCGCCGTCCTACGCCGCGCCGGTGGAAATCGACGAGGTGATGACCGGTGGCGCTGTCAGCCGTATCGAACAGTCCCGCAACCCCAAGTTCGAAGTGGGTGACCTGGTGGTCGGTTCCACCGGCTGGCAGAGCCACAGCATCTCCGATGGCCGCAACCTGGTGCCGGTGCCCAAGGGCCTGGCCAGTCCGTCCATGGCGTTGGGTGTGCTGGGTATGCCCGGCATGACCGCTTATATGGGCCTTATGGATATCGGCCAACCCAAGTCCGGGGAAACCCTGGTGGTGGCGGCGGCTTCCGGCGCGGTGGGCTCGGTGGTCGGCCAGGTGGCGAAGATCAAGGGCCTGAGGGTAGTCGGCGTGGCGGGTGGCGCCGACAAGTGCCGCTATGTGGTGGACGAGCTGGGCTTTGATGCCTGCGTCGATCACAAGAGCGACAACTTTGCCGAGGAACTTGCCCAGGCGTGTCCCGAGGGCATCGACATCTACTTTGAAAACGTTGGCGGCAAGGTGTTCGACGCGGTGGTGCCGCTGCTGAATGCCAAGGCCCGAATCCCGTTGTGTGGCCTCATCGCCGGCTACAACGCCCACGAAGCCCCCAGCGGCCCCGACCGGCTGCCAGCGCTGCAGCGCACCTTGCTGACCAAGCGCGTGCGCATCCAGGGCTTTATCGTGTTCGACGACTACGGCGACCGTCAGCCGGAATTCCTCAGCGCCATGGCGCCGTGGGTGCGGGATGGCAAGATCAAGTTCCGCGAAGACGTGGTGGAAGGCCTGGAGCAGGCACCAGAAGCCTTTATCGGTTTGCTGGAGGGGCGCAACTTCGGCAAGTTGGTGGTGCACGTCGCGCAAGATTGAGCATTTGACGCTAATCCGGGGCGCGGGTATAAACCGCGTCTCGTTGTTTTGTCGGACCTTTCCCCATGAGCTTCAGCCCCCTGATTCGTCAACTGATCGACGCCCTGCGCACTTTGCCAGGTGTGGGTCAGAAAACCGCCCAGCGCATGGCGCTGCAACTGCTGGAGCGTGATCGCAGCGGCGGCTCCCGACTGGCCCAGGCGTTGAGCCAGGCCATGGAAGGGGTAGGCCACTGCCGCCAGTGCCGCACCCTGACCGAGGAAGAACTCTGTCCGCAATGCGCCGACCCGCGTCGCGACGACACACTGCTGTGCGTGGTTGAAGGGCCGATGGACGTATACGCAGTGGAGCAGACCGGTTACCGCGGGCGCTACTTTGTGCTCAAGGGCCACCTGTCGCCGCTGGATGGCCTGGGGCCGGAAGCGATCGGTATTCCGCAACTGGTGACGCGGATCGAGGAGCAGGGCACCTTCGTCGAGGTGATCCTGGCCACCAACCCGACGGTGGAAGGCGAAGCGACGGCCCATTACATCGCCCAGTTGCTGACCAACAAAGGCCTGATCACCTCGCGCATCGCCCACGGCGTGCCGTTGGGTGGCGAGCTGGAACTGGTGGATGGCGGGACCTTGGCGCATTCGTTTGCCGGACGTAAGCCGATCGCCCTGTAACAAACACCGCAGAACAAAATGTGGGAGCGGGCTTGCTCGCGAATGCGGTGGTTCAGTCAATGCATCTGGCGACTGATACACCGCATTCGCGAGCAAGCCCGCTCCCACATTTGTTTGGTGGCGTTCACGAGTTTTTCCTCTTGCTTGATAACCAAGCAAGCGCTTGGTAAGTTCGCTCCACCGTCCCGTGGAGCTTGCCGATGTCTGCCTATCAGGAATACTTCGACCCCAGCCACCAATTGGTCCGCGACAGCGTGCGCCGTTTCGTCGAACGCGAGATGTTGCCGGGCATCGAGCAGTGGGAGGAAGCCGAGAGCTTCCCCCGGGAGTTGTACCTCAAGGCCGGCGCGGCGGGGATCCTGGGGATCGGTTACCCCGAAGCCCTCGGCGGCAGCCACGAAGGTGATCTGTTCGCCAAGGTCGCGGCCAGCGAGGAGCTGATGCGCTGCGGCTCCGGCGGTGTGGTGGCGGGGTTGGGCTCGCTGGATATCGGCTTGCCACCCATCGTCAAATGGGCCCGGCCTGAAGTGCGTGATCGTGTCGCGCCGCAGGTGTTGTCCGGCGAGAAGATCGCCGCCCTGGCGGTCACCGAGCCCGGAGGCGGCTCCGATGTCGCCAGCCTGCAAACCCGTGCCGTGCGCGACGGTGATCATTATCGGGTCAGCGGCAGCAAAACCTTTATCACCAGCGGCCAGCGCGCCGACTTCTACACCGTCGCGGTACGTACCGGGGGGCCGGGCTTTGCCGGCATCAGCCTGTTGTTGATCGAAAAGGGCACGCCTGGTTTCACCACCGGTACACCGCTGAAGAAAATGGGCTGGTGGGCGTCGGACACTGCCGAATTGTTCTTCGATGATTGCCGCGTACCCGTAGGCAATCTGATCGGCGCCGAGAACATGGGCTTCGCCTGCATCATGGGCAACTTCCAGAGCGAGCGGCTGGCCCTGGCCTTGATGGCCAATATGACTGCGCAGATGGCCCTGGAAGAAAGCCTCAAGTGGGCGGCTCAGCGCGAGGCCTTCGGCAAACCCATTGGCAAGTTCCAGGTGCTCAAGCATCGCTTGGCGGAAATGGCCACGGCGGTGGAAGTCTCCCGGGAGTTCACCTACCGCCAGGCCGCCAAGATGGCCGCGGGCAAGAGTGTGATCAAGGAGATTTCCATGGCCAAGAACCTCGCCACCGATACCGCCGACCGCGTGACCTTTGATGCCGTGCAGATCCTCGGCGGCCAGGGTTACATGCGCGGCAACCTGGTGGAGCGGCTGTATCGCGACAACCGCATCCTGTCCATCGGTGGCGGGACTCGGGAAGTGATGAACGAAATCATCAGCAAGCAGATGGGCTTGTAGAAAGCGCTTTTGTGGCGAGGGAGCTGTGGCGAGGGAGCTTGCTCCCGCTGGGCTGCGTAGCGGCCCCAAGATCTTTGGGAGCGCTGCGCACTCCAGCGGGAGCAAGCTCCCTCGCCACACAAGCTCCCTGCCACACTAGCTCCCTCGCCACACGAGTTCCGGGTTATTGGTCTGTCAGCGCAAACTGCGTCAGGCAGAACGTCGGAATGCCCATGTCTTCCAGGCGCTGGGAACCACCCAGCTCCGGCAGATCGATGATCGCCGCCGCTTCGAAAATCCGTGCGCCCATGCGCCGCACCAGGTTGGCCGCTGCGATCAGCGTGCCGCCGGTGGCGATCAGGTCATCGAACATCAGCACCGAGTCACCTTCGCACAGGCTGTCGGCGTGCACTTCCAGGAAGGCTTCGCCGTACTCGGTCTGGTAACCCTCGGCCAGCACGTCAGCCGGCAATTTGCCTTGCTTGCGGAACAGGATCAGCGGTTTGTTCAACTGATAGGCAATGATCGAGCCGATCAAAAAACCGCGGGCATCCATCGCACCAATGTGGGTGAAGTCGGCTTCGACGTAGCGGTGCACAAAGGTATCGGCCATCAGGCGCAAGGCCTTGGGCGACTGGAACAGCGGCGTAATATCGCGAAAGATCACCCCAGGCTTGGGGAAGTCGATGACTGGGCGAATCAGGGATTTGATGTCGAACGAATCGAAGACCATCGTCGAGGAGTCCTGGGGAGGAAAACGGACTCGAAGTATACCTGCGGCCCAGCCGAATGGCTCGGCCGCAAGCGTCTGGATCAACCGTCGAGCGACCCGCCAGCGAGGGCGCAGAGCTGGATCGGGTCAAGGATATGCACTTCCTTGCCTTCAGCGGCAATCAGCTCGTTCTGCTGGAAGCGGGTGAACACCCGGGACACGGTTTCCACCGCCAGGCCCAGGTAGTTGCCGATTTCGTTGCGCGACATGCTCAGGCGGAACTGATTGGCCGAGAAGCCCCGCGCACGGAACCGCGCGGAGAGGTTGACCAGGAAGGTAGCGATCCGCTCGTCGGCGGTTTTCTTCGACAAGAGCAGCATCATCTGCTGGTCGTCGCGGATTTCCCGGCTCATCACGCGCATCAATTGGCGACGCAATTGCGGCAACTGCAGGGCCAGTTCATCCAGGCGCTCGAACGGAATTTCACACACCGAGGTGGTTTCCAGGGCCTGGGCCGACACCGGATGAATCTCGGTGTCCATGCCCGACAGCCCGACCAGTTCACTCGGCAGGTGGAAACCGGTGATCTGCTCTTCGCCGCCATCGCTCAGGCTGAAGGTTTTCAACGCGCCAGAACGTACTGCATAAACGGAATCAAACTTGTCGCCCTGGCGAAACAGAAACTCGCCTTTTTTCAGTGGGCGACCGCGTTTAACGATTTCGTCCAGCGCTTCCATGTCTTCCAAATTCAACGAAAGTGGCAGGCAGAGGGGAGCCAGGCTGCAATCCTTGCAATGGGCCTGGCTATGAGCGCGCAGTTTAACTGGCTCGGACATTTCTTAAATCCTTGTGGGAAAACACACATAAGACGTAAGGGTACCGCACTGGGGGACGATCCGACCAGCATGTACATAAAAGCAGCAACGGTATAAAGGTTTATGTATCGGCGCCGATACATGGACGTATCTCTATGAGCTGGAGCTCAGATCATGTCAGTCAGCACTGTTCAGAACCCGATTATCAACGTGCCTGCGGTGTCGATTTGGAAGGCTGCCGATGCAGCCAAGGAAAAAGAAGCCGCCGCCAACGCGCCAGCCTCTGATACCAAGCCTGCCGAGCCCAACGCCACTGAAGGCGTGAAGGTCACCATTTCCGGTGCAGGGATGGGCATGGCCTCGGCTGAGAAATCCTCCAATAGCGATATTGATGAGAGCAGCCTGAGCGACAGCGCCAAGCAGCTATTGAAAATGATCCGCGAGCTGAGAAAGCAGCTGGCCGAAAAGATGGCTGAGCTCTCTACCGCCATGGCCGACACGTCCATGAGCCCGGAGGCGCGCCAGGCCAAAGTGGCAGGCTTGCAGGGCGAAGTGGCGGCCATTCAGGCCGGCTTGATGACAGCCCAGACGCAATTGGCCAAAGTCCTGAAAGACGAGCCGCCTCAGGCTCAGATGGAAGCCATGAGCCTGATGGCGAAGTAACACGCGATCAGATGACCCGGGAGAAGCGTTGCCGATTCTGGTGCTCGAGGTAAGCATCGAACACCATGCACACCGAGCGCACCAGCAGGCGCCCAGCCGGCAATACGCGGATGCCCTGGGGGTCAAGTTCGATCAGCCCGTCCTCGGCCATCGCCTCCAGTTGTGGCCACAGCTCATCGAAGTAACCACGAAAATCGATGTTGAAGGCCTGTTCGATCTTCTCGAATGCCAGGCTGAAATTGCAGATCAACTGCTGAATCACTTCCCGCCGTAACCGGTCATCCGTGGTGCACAACAGCCCACGGCTGGTAGCCAGTTGCGATCCGGCCAGCGCGTTCTGGTAGTGGTTCAGGTCACTGCTGTTCTGGCAGTACAGGTCGCCAATCTGGCTGATCGCCGACACCCCAAGCCCGATCAAGTCGCAATGCCCGTGGGTGGTGTAGCCTTGGAAGTTGCGTTGCAGCCTGCCTTCCTCCTGAGCAACGGCCAGTTCGTCGTCCGGCAGGGCAAAGTGGTCCATGCCGATGTAGCGGTAGCCGGCCTGGGTCAATTGTTCGATGGTGGTTTGCAGCATCAGCAGCTTTTCCGCCGGAGTTGGCAGGTCTGCGGTGTTGATCCGCCGCTGAGGCATGAAACGTTCCGGCAGGTGTGCGTAGTTGAACACCGAGAGCCGGTCCGGTTGCAGGCTGATAACTTCTTCCACGGTGCGTGCGAAATTCAGCGGCGTCTGTTTGGGCAAGCCGTAGATCAGGTCGATATTGATCGAACGAAACTGCAGGGTGCGCGCCGCATCGATCACTGCGCGGGTTTCTTCCAGGCTTTGCAAGCGGTTCACCGCACGCTGCACTTCGGGGTCCAGATCCTGCACGCCGATGCTGACGCGGTTGAACCCCAGCTCACGCAGCAGGCCCATGGTCGCCCAGTCGGCCTCCCGTGGGTCGATTTCGATCCCGTAGTCGCCGGAATCATCGTCCAGCAGGTTGAAGTGCTGGCGCAGCCGGCCCATGACCTGGCGCAGCTCGTCATGGCTGAGAAAGGTCGGGGTGCCGCCGCCAAAGTGCAACTGCTCCACCGGCTGTTTGGGGTCGAGGTGGCAGGCCACCAGCTGGATTTCCTGCTCCAGGCGTTGCAGATAGGCGTGGGCCCGGCCGCGGTCCTTGGTGATGACCTTGTTGCAGGCGCAGTAGTAGCAAATGTTGGCGCAAAACGGCACATGCACATACAGCGACAATGGCCGTGTGGCCTTGCGACTGTCACGCAGGGCGTGGAGCAGGTCGAAGGTGCCGACCTGGCTGTCGAATTGTACGGCGGTGGGGTACGAGGTGTAGCGTGGCCCCGCCAAGTCGTAGCGGTGAATCAGATCAGTGTCCCAACGAATGGCGTCGAGCATGCGGGCGTTCCCCCGGATAGGCTAGTGGGCCGAGTCTAGGGGCTGGGTGGGCAGGCCATCTTGATTTGCATCAACGGGGAGCGGCGCTATGCCACATGGCCTTTTAATGGCCCATTAGCCAGTGCTGGTGCGGGCCGGGTAGCGTCCACAGGCCAAATACAATCACCAGCACGCCACCGGTCATGCGCACGCTTCGTTTGCGCAACAGCGTGGTGACACGCTCGGCCGCCAGCCCGGTGGCCAGCAGCACCGGCCAGGTGCCGAGGCCGAAGGCGAGCATCAGCACTGCACTGTCCAGCGCATTGCCCTGGCTGGCCGCCCACAGCAGGGTGCTATAGACCAACCCGCACGGCAGCCAGCCCCAGAGCGCGCCCAGCAGTAACGCCCGGGGCAGGCTGGACACGGGCAGCAAACGGTTGGCAATCGGCTGGATATGGCGCCACAGGCCGCGCCCGAGGCTTTCGATACGGGTCAGGCCGCTCCACCAGCCGGCCAGGTACAAGCCCATGCAGATCAACAACAGCCCGGCGAGGATGCGCATGAACATCGCCGCCGGGCTGTTGGCCACGGCCCAGCCGGCCAGGCCGATCAACAGGCCGGCGGTGGCGTAGCTGAGGATGCGTCCGAGGTTATAGGCCAGCAGCAGGCGAAAGCGCCGACTGCGTTGCTCCTTGGGAATCGCCAGGGTCAGCGCGCCCATCAGGCCGCCGCACATGCCCAGGCAATGGCCGCCGCCCAGCAGGCCGAGGATCACCGCCGAGACCAGCAGGGGCGCCAGTTCAAGCATGGGGCGGGTCTTTGGGCTTGGGCGGTTGCTCAGGGCCGTTGGCTTCGTCGATGGCGGCCAGGTGATTCGGGTCCTGGTCGTCGAACAGCACGCTGTGGGCCGGGCCATCGAGGTCGTCATACTGGCCGCTGTCCACCGCCCAGAAGAAGATGTAAATGGCGATGGCCACGATCAACAGCGCCGCCGGGATCATCACGTAAAGAGCTGGCATCTGCACTCCATGCCCGCGCGGCTCAAGCCGGCAGCGGGCGGGTTACGGGGGCGGCGCTCACGGCTGGCGTGCTCGGCAGGCGAGTCAGGCGCAGGGCGTTGAGCACCACGGTCAACGAACTGAGGGACATGCCAATCGCCGCCCAGATCGGGGTGATCCAGCCGAGGGCGGCAAACGGCAACATCAGGCCATTGTACAGCCCGGCCCACAGCAGGTTTTCAATGATTACCCGACGGGTGCGCCGGGCCAGGGTAAAGGCTTGTACCAGGGCGTCGAGGCGGTTCGACAGCAGTACCGCGTCGGCACTGGTCTTGGCCAGGTCGGTGGCCGAACCCATGGCCACGCTGATATCGGCGGCGGCCAGCACCGGCACGTCGTTGACGCCGTCACCCAGCATCAACACCTTGCGGCCTTCCTTGTGCAACTGTTGCAGCATTTGCAGCTTGTCGTCAGGGCGCAGGCCGCCGTGGGCCTCATCGATGCCCAGCTCAAGGGCGACGCTGGCGACCATTGGCGAGCTGTCGCCCGATAGCAGTAAGGTGCGCCAGCCGCGGGCCTTGCAGGCGGCGAGCAAGGCGGGGGCGTCGCTGCGCAGGCGATCATCCAGGACAAACCAGGCCAGGGCGCCGTCGGTGTCCCCCAGCAGTAACCACTGCCCGGCTTCCGTTGGCGAGGCGGGAAGGGCGCAGCCGCTCAATTCGCAGACAAAACCCGGCTGGCCAATGCGCAACCGGCGTTTACCGACAATGCCTTCCAGCCCCAGTCCCGGTGTGCTGAGCACTTCATCCGCCGCCAGTGGTGCGCGGCCGAATGCGCGGGCAATCGGGTGTTCCGAGCGTTGCTCCAGCGCGGCGGCAAGGCTCAGGCATTCATCGCTGCCCAGCACGCTCAACGGACGGATGGCACGCAAGGCCAGACGGCCTTCGGTGAGGGTGCCGGTCTTGTCGAAAATCACTGTGTCGATCTGGTTCAGCCCTTCCAGAACGTGGCCCCGGGTCAACAGCAGGCCGAGTTTGTGCAGGGTGCCGGTGGCTGCCGTCAGGGCGGTTGGCGTCGCCAGGGACAGGGCACAAGGGCAGGTCGCAACCAGCATCGCCAGGACAATCCAGAACGCCCGTGACGCATCCAGCTCCCACCACACCAGGCCGATCACAGCAGCGGCGATCAACGAACACAACAGAAACCATTGGGCGGCGCGGTCGGCGATTTTCGCCAGCCGGGGTTTTTCCGCCTGGGCCCGCTCCAGCAGGCGCACGATGGCCGACAGGCGCGTGTCGTGGCCCAGGGCGCGGACTTCGACGGTCAGCGCGCCTTCGACGTTGAGGGTGCCGGCGGTCACCGCATCGCCGACCTGGCGCGGCTGCGGCAGGTACTCGCCGGTCAGCAGGGATTCGTCGATGCTCGACTGGCCGTCGAGGATGATGCCATCTGCCGGCAGCACCGCGCCCGGATGCACCAGCACCCGGTCGCCCAAAGCCAGTTCGCTGAGCAGGATCCGTTCACTTTGCCCATCGGCACTCATGCGCAAGCACGAAGCCGGCAACAGGTTCACCAACTGCGCGGTCGCCGCCGCCGTACGTTCCCGGGCGCGGCGCTCCAGGTAGCGTCCGGCCAACAGGAACAGGGCAAACATGCCGACGGCATCGAAATACAGTTCGCCGGTGCCGGTGATGGCGGTCCAGATCCCGGCCAGGTACGCACCGCCGATTGCCAGCGATACCGAGACATCCATGGTCAGGTGGCGGGTACGCAGGTCGCGCATCGCACCTTTGAAGAACGGCGCGCAGCTGTAGAAGACGATGGGCGTTGTAAGAAACATCGCGACCCAGCGCAGGATTACGTGCAGCTCCGGGCTCAGGTCGATATTGAATTCCGGCCAGGTGGCCATCGTCGCCATCATTGCCTGGAACCACAGCAGCCCGGCCACGCCCAATTGACGCAAGGCCAGGCGGTTTTCGCTGGCCAGTTGTTCGGCGGCGCGGTCGGCCTGGTACGGGTGGGCGGCGTAGCCGATATGGCGCAACTCGCCGAGCAGTTGGCTCAGTGGCAGTTGCCCATCCGCCCAACGCACGTGCAGGCGGTGGTTGGACAGGTTCAGCCGCGCTTCGGCCACGGCGGGCAGGTTGCGCAGGTGTTTTTCGATCAGCCAGCCACAGGCGGCGCAACTGATGCCTTCCATCAACAGGGTGGCTTCCGACAGATCACCGTCGTGGCGCACGAAGGGCTTTTGCACATCCGCACGGTCATACAGCGCCAGCTCGTCCACCAGTTGCACCGGCAGCGCCTCGGGGTTGGCCGAGGCTTCGCTGCGGTGCTGGTAATAGCTTTCCAGGCCACCGGCGACAATCGCCTCGGCCACCGCCTGGCAGCCCGGGCAACACAGCTCGCGGGACTCGCCGAGGATCACCGCAGTGAACCGGCTGCCGGGCGGCACGGGCAGGGCGCAGTGGTAGCAGGGGATTGGGGTGGTCATGGCTCAGTTCCGATGATCGTTCCCATGCTCTGCGTGGGAACGCTTCGTTGGACGCTCCGCGTCCGCTCTTGTGACGCGCAGCGTCACGGAATGCATGCCCACGCAGAGCGTGGGAACGATCAAACAGGTGCCGCCTCTATATTTTTCAGGTCTTCAGCACCCTGCAGCGGTTCGTCACCCAGCAGCAAGTCCTTGTCATGGCTGACCTGTTCTTCTTCAAACATGCGCCAGGTCCTGTCGCCTTCCACACCCAGTAATTCGACGAAGCGGCGGCCTTCGACCTTGTCGGTCACCTGGCCGATGTAGCGGCCAGGCTCGCTGTCGCTGCGGGTCAGGATGATCTTGCGATCCTTCTCCGGCTGGGTCGGCGAAATCAGGTTCAGTTCCAGCGTGCCGGGCCCGCTGTTACCGGTCAGGTGCAACTCGACTTCGCCGGTCAGCTCGTCCAAGTGCACCTTGGCGCGCAGTTGCAGGGTCTGGGCCAGTAACTCGCGGTCCAGTGAGCGGTTGATGCCTTTGCCGGCCTCGTAGTAGTTGTCGTTGACCAGGTTGTCGGGGTTGTTCACCGCGATGGTCACCATGGACAAGGTCAACGTCACCGAGCAGGCCAGGATCCCAATGATGATCCAGGGCCAAAGGTGCTTGTACCAGGGGCTTGCGGCAGTTGCTGCGGGCATTGTTCGGCTCTCTTGTTTAGCGAATTTGTGGGCCGATGAATCGGCTCTTGGCTTCAATGTGGACGCTGTCGTCATCGGCATCCTTGAGGATGAATTTCACCTCGTTGGTGCTCGACGGCAGCTGTTCCGGCGCGCTCGACAGCTCCACCGGCATGCTGAAGATTTCCCCGGCAGCCACCTTGATCTCGCGCCGGCCTTGCAGCTTCAGGTCAGGCAGGCCTGCGGCTTCCAGCACGTAAGTGTGGTCGCGCTGGTCCTTGTTCATGATCTTCAGGCTGTAGACGTTTTCGATCCGGCCTTCGGCGTTTTCGCGGTACAGCACACGGTCCTTGCTGACGTCGAAACCCACCAGCGAACGCATGAAGAATGCGCCCGCCAACAGGCCCATCATCGCCAGCAGCACCAGGGCATAACCGATCAGGCGCGGGCGCAGCTTATGGGTTTTCTGCCCCGACAGGTTGTGCTCGGTGGTGTAGCTGATCAGGCCGCGGGGGTATTCCATCTTGTCCATGATGTTGTCGCAGGCGTCGATACAGGCCGCGCAGCCGATGCATTCGATCTGCAGGCCGTCACGGATGTCGATGCCGGTGGGACACACCTGCACGCACATCGTGCAATCGATGCAATCCCCCAGGCCCTCGGCCTTGTAGTCGATACCTTTTTTGCGCGGGCCCCGGGTTTCGCCACGGCGTGGGTCGTAGGACACGATCAGGGTGTCCTTGTCGAACATCACACTCTGGAAACGCGCGTATGGGCACATGTAGATGCACACTTGCTCGCGCAGCCAACCGGCGTTGCCGTAGGTGGCGAGGGTGAAGAAACCTACCCAGAAATACGACCAGCCATCGGCCTGGCCGGTGAAGAAGTCGAACACCAGCTCACGGATCGGCGAGAAGTAGCCGACGAAGGTCATGCCGGTGACGAAGCCGATGATCAGCCACAGGCTGTGCTTGCTGAATTTGCGCAGGAACTTGTTGGCGCTCATCGGCGCCTTGTCCAGCTTGATGCGCTGGTTGCGGTCGCCTTCGGTGACTTTTTCGCACCACATGAAGATCCAGGTCCACACGCTTTGCGGGCAGGTGTAGCCGCACCAGACGCGGCCGGCATACACGGTGATGAAGAACAGGCCAAACGCCGCCACGATCAGGATGCCTGACAGCAGGATGAAATCCTGGGGCCAGAAGGTCGCGCCAAAAATGAAGAATTTACGCTCCGGCAGGTTCCACCACACGGCCTGGTGGCCACCCCAGTTCAGCCACACGGTGCCGAAGTAGAGCAGGAACAAACCGGCGCCACCGAGCATCCGCAAATTGCGGAACAAACCGGTGAAGGCGCGGGTGTAGATTTTCTCCCGTGATGCGTAGAGATCGACAGTGTTGCTTGATTTTTTGGCAGGCGGGGTAACGTCATGTACCGGAATCTGGTTGCTCATCATTGCATCCCACGGCAGTGGAGATTTGCCTCGGCCAGTACGTGCCAACCGGGGTCAAAATAGGGGTGTTGCAGTGGCCTAATGATACGCCCCAGATACCCTTTGACGGGTGCGACCTTTGGTCGCGTTGGGGGAAATCAATTGATGGTGTACGTGATCTGGATCAATTGACTTGTGAAGTATGGACGGTTTTTGCTGTTGCGGTGGGCGGGCAGGTCCTGAATGCAGTCAGCCAAGAGACCCGGATCTTCAAAACAAGGCAGGTCTTATGTGGGAGCGGGCTTGCTCGCGAATGCGCAGTGTCAGTCAACTTATTGGTTGCTGATACACCGCATTCGCGAGCAAGCCCGCTCCCACATTGGATCTTTGGTGGTTTCAAAAACAGCCCTGTCAGCTTCCGCTGGCGGGGCCGTTTTTTATACCGTTTTGCGTTACTCGGCGTCCGCCGGCTTGTCCCCATGGGACAGGCTGTAAACATACGCCGCCAGCAAGTGCACCTTATCGTTCCCCTGCAACTGCTCCTGCGCAGGCATCTGGCCCTGACGGCCATAACGGATGGTCTGCTGCAGTTGCGCGAAGCTCGAGCCGTAGATGAACGCGCCCGGGTGGGTCAGGTCAGGGGCGCCCATGGCGGGGGTACCTTTACCGGCGGGACCGTGGCACGCCACGCAGTTGGCGGCGAAGAGTTTCTCGCCGTTGGCCACGTCCGCCTTGGCGCCTTCCGGCAGTTTGCGGCCGTCAAGGTTGGTGACCACAAAGCCGGCCACGTCGGCCACGCCTTGCTCGCCAATGACTTCGGCCCAGGCCGGCATCACCGCGTGGCGGCCTTTCATGATGGTTTCCTTGATGGTGGCCGGCTCACCGCCCCAGCGCCAGTCGGCGTCGGTCAGGTTGGGGAAGCCATACGCGCCCTTGGCGTCGGAACCGTGACACACCGAGCAGTTGGAGGCGAACAGGCGGCCACCCATCTTCAAGGCTTGCGGGTCCTTGGCCACTTCTTCAATCGGCATGGCAGCGAACTTGGCGAAGATCGGCCCGAACCGGGCGTCCGACTTGGCCATTTCCTTTTCCCATTCGTGCACGCCGGTCCAGCCGGTCTGGCCGTTGGCGAAGGGGGTTTGCTTGTCGTTGTCGAGGTAGTTGTAGCCCGGCAGCAGGCCTTTCCAGTTGCCCAGGCCAGGGTACAGCGCCAGGTAACCGAGGGCGAAGATGATGGTGCCGACAAACAGCATGAACCACCATTTCGGCAGCGGGTTGTCGTACTCCTCGATGCCGTCGAACGAGTGGCCAACGGTTTCATCGGTTTGCTCGGCGCGCTGGCCCTTGCGGGTCGACAGCAGCAGCCAGGTCAGGGCGAAAATGGTACCCAGACTGAGGACTGTGACGTACAGACTCCAGAACGTAGTCATTCTTTGTTACTCCTAGACGCTTCTACGACGTGCTTGATGGCTTCGGGATCATCCGCGAAGGGCAGCAACGTCGCGTCTTCAAACTCCGACTTGCGCTTGGGGCTGAACACCCACAAGGCCAGGCCGATAAAGGCCACCATCACGACAACGGTGCCCAGGCCTCGAATCATCCCGATATCCATCTCGATCACCGTTTGCTTTTGATGATGGTGCCAAGGCCTTGCAAGTAGGCCACCAGTGCGTCCATTTCGGTCTTGCCCTTCACGGCAGCTGCCGCGCCGGCGATGTCTTCGTCGGTGTAGGGCACGCCGAGGGTGCGCAAGACTTCCATCTTCTTGGCGGTGTCCTTGCCGTCGAGTTTGTTTTCGACCAGGAACGGGTACGCCGGCATTTTCGACTCGGGCACGACGTTGCGCGGGTTGTACAAGTGCGCACGTTGCCAGTCATCGGAGTAACGACCGCCGACCCGGGCCAGGTCCGGGCCGGTACGCTTGGAACCCCACAGGAACGGGTGGTCCCACACGCTTTCACCGGCTACCGAGTAGTGGCCGTAGCGTTCGGTTTCGGCGCGGAACGGACGGATCATCTGCGAGTGGCAGCCGACACAGCCGTTGGCGATGTAGACGTCGCGGCCTTCCAGTTCAAGGGCGGTGCGCGGCTTCATGCCTTCCACCGGCTTGTTGGTCACGTCCTGGAAAAACAGCGGAACGATCTGGGTCAGGCCGCCGATACTCACGGCGATGACCATGAAGAAGGCCAGCAGGCCGATATTCTTCTCGACTACTTCATGCTTCATCAGTGAGCTCCCACAACGGCGATCTGGCTGGCGGCTTCGGCTTCTTTAGGGTCGGAGGCACGCACGGTGCGCCAGACGTTGTAGGCCATGAAGAACATGCCGCTGGCAAAGATCGCACCGCCGAGGGCGCGCACGATGTAACCCGGATGGCTGGCTTGCAGCCCTTCGACGAAGGAGTAAGTAAGGGTGCCGTCGTCGTTGATCGCACGCCACATCAGGCCCTGGGTGATGCCGTTGACCCACATCGAGGCGATGTAGAGCACGGTACCGATGGTGGCCAGCCAGAAGTGGGTGTTGATCAGGCTGACGCTGTGCATCTGCGCACGGCCGAACAGTTTCGGGATCATGTGGTACAGCGCACCGATGGAGATCATCGCTACCCAACCGAGAGCGCCGGCGTGTACGTGGCCGATGGTCCAGTCGGTGTAGTGGGACAGCGAGTTGACGGTCTTGATGGCCATCATCGGGCCTTCGAAGGTCGACATGCCGTAGAACGCCAGGGAGACCACGAGGAACCGCAGGATCGGGTCAGTGCGCAATTTATGCCAGGCACCCGACAGGGTCATCATGCCGTTGATCATGCCGCCCCAGCTGGGGGCCAGCAGGATGATCGACATCGCCATGCCCAGGGACTGGGCCCAGTCCGGCAACGCGGTGTAGTGCAGGTGGTGCGGGCCGGCCCAGATGTACAGGGTGATCAGCGCCCAGAAGTGCACGATGGACAGGCGATAGGAGTAGATCGGACGCTCGGCCTGTTTCGGCACGAAGTAGTACATCATCCCCAGGAAACCGGTGGTGAGGAAGAAGCCTACGGCGTTGTGGCCGTACCACCACTGGATCATTGCGTCCGTCGCACCGGCGTAGGCCGAGTAGGACTTGAAGAAGCTCACCGGCAAGGAAGCATGGTTGACGATGTGCAGCATCGCCGTCACCAGGATAAACGCCCCGTAGAACCAGTTGCCGACGTAGATGTGCTTGGTCTTGCGCTTGACGATGGTGCCGAAGAACACCACTGCGTAGGTCACCCAGACAATCGCCAGCAAAATGGCGATCGGCCATTCCAGCTCGGCGTATTCCTTGGTGGTGGTGTAGCCCAGCGGCAGGGTGATGATCGCGCCAACGATGACCGCTTGCCAGCCCCAGAAGGTAAAGGCAGCCAATGCATCGGAAATCAGTCGCGTTTGGCAGGTTCGCTGCACGACGTAGTAAGAAGTGGCAAACAGTGCACATCCACCGAAGGCGAAAATCACCAGGTTGGTGTGCAGCGGGCGCAGGCGTCCAAACGTCGTCCATGGCAGACCAAAATTCAACTCTGGCCAAACCAGTTGCGAGGCGATGAAGACACCGAGCCCCATGCCAAGGATCCCCCAGACCACCGTCATGATGGCGAACTGGCGGACTACCTTATAGTTATAAGCAGTCGGACTGATTGCTGTGCTCATTCTAAGGTTCCACGGTTTAGGTTTTTTTATAGGATAAAAATCGGTCGCAAGTATGGAGAAAGCAAGATTCCATTGCAACGCAAGGTGACCTGCGTCAATGCGTTCCAAACCAGATTCTGCGCCCTTTCCATGTTTGGCGTAAGGACAAAATTCAGGGTTAAAAGTTGACGACTTGGACAGGATTTTAAACGGGTCGAAGGTACTTGTAACTGAGTGTGTGTAAACAGGCAGCTCGGGTGACGAGTGGTCAGTGGCACGACAGCCGGTAAGTACCAGCCTTTGCGCCTGTCATCGAGCAGAAATGTTTCAACCCATCGAGTGCAAGTCGGCCGTCGACCGGCTAATGCCAGTCCACTGTGCAACAAGCGTAGACCCGAATGGCAGGAGGGGAAAGTCGCTGATCGGAAGGGTGCGACAATGGGTCGCAAAAAAGCCGCGCCTGAATCAGGCGCGGCTTTTGGGTAGTGCGCGATTACTCGGGTTGGCTGTCAGGCGTTGCGCCATCGGCGTTATGGGACAGGCTATAGACGTAGGCCGCGAGCAAATGCACCTTGTCATTGCCTTGCAGCACTTCCTGCGCGGGCATCTGGCCTTGGCGACCGTGGCGAATGGTCTGCTGCAACTGCGCCAGGCTGGTGCCGTAGATAAAGCCGCTGGGTTGCGTCAGGTTCGGCGCGCCCATGGCTTCCACACCATGACCTTGCGGACCGTGGCAGGCGACACAGGTGGTGCTGAACGCCGCTTGGCCCGCAGCGACATCAGCGGTGCTGTCCGCCGGCAACGGCAGGCCCGCCAGTTCATGGCGCACGTAGGCTGCGACGTTTTTCACCCCGTCTTCACCCAGCACTTCACCCCAGGCCGGCATCGCGGCATGACGGCCATTCATGATGGTCATCTTGATTGCGTCGGCTGAACCGCCCCAGCGCCAGATGTTGTCCGCCAGGTTCGGGAAACCGTAGGCGCCTTTGGCGTCCGAGCCGTGGCACACCGCGCAGTTGGAGGCAAACAGGCGACCGCCCATTTTCAGCGCCTGCGGGTCCTTGGCCACTTCTTCCACGGGCATGGCTGCGAATTTGGCGAAGATCGGTCCGAACTTGGCGTCGGCCTTGGCCATTTCCTTGTCCCATTCCTTGGTCTGGGTCCAGCCGTCTTCATAGCCCGGCAACACGCCTTTCCAGTTGCCCAGGCCCGGGTAGAGGATCAGGTAGCCGACGGCAAACACCAGGGTGCCGGCGAACAGCATGAACCACCATTGCGGCAGCGGGTTGTCGTACTCCTCGATCCCGTCGAAGGCGTGGCCCATGGTCTGGTCCACGCTGCCCTTGGTCTCGCCCTTGCGGGTGCCGATCAACAGCCAGGTCAGCCCGATCAGGCTGCCGAGGGTCAGTACACAGATCCATGTACTCCAGAAGGTAGTCATGGCCGGTTGCTCCTTGTTGCAGGCTCTTCTTGAGCGTCGGGGGTTGGCGGTAGCGGTTCATCGGCAAACGGCAGCAGGCAGGCTTCGGCGAACTCCGAATTGCGCCGGGAGTTGAACACCCACAGCGACAAGCCGATGAAGGCGATGGCCACGACCAGCGTGCCAAGCCCGCGGATGGTTCCAGCATCGAAATCAAATCCCATGGCTCACCTCTTGCTCTTGATGGCAGTGCCGAGCACTTGCAGGTACGAAACCAGCGCGTCCATCTCGGTCTTGCCCTTGAGAGAGGCCACGGCGCCGGCGATGTCGTCGTCGGTGTACGGCACGCCGAGGGTGCGCATCACTTTGAGCTTGGTCTCGGTGTGGCTGCTGTCCACTGCAGCGGTGACCAGCCATGGGTATGCTGGCATCTTCGATTCCGGCACCACGTTGCGCGGGTTGTACAAGTGCGCGCGGTGCCAGTCGTCCGAGTAGCGCGCGCCGACGCGGGCCAGGTCCGGCCCGGTGCGCTTGGAGCCCCACAGGAACGGGTGATCCCACACACTTTCACCGGCCACCGAGTAGTGGCCGTAGCGCTCGGTTTCGGCGCGGAACGGGCGGATCATTTGCGAGTGGCACTGCACGCAACCTTCGCGGATGTAGATGTCGCGGCCTTCCAGTTGCAGCGCGGTGTAGGGCTTCATGCCTTCCACCGGCTTGTTGGTCACGTCCTGGAAGAACAGCGGCACGATCTGGGTCAGGCCGCCGATGCTCACGGCGAGCACCATCAGCAGCATCAACAGGCCGACGTTCTTTTCAATGGTTTCGTGTTTCATCATCGACTCCTCAGGCCATCTGCGCCGCAGCGGCGACTTCGGCGGGTTGTGCCGAACGCACGGTGCGCCAAGTGTTGTAAGCCATCAGGAACATGCCGCTGAGGAAGATCGCCCCGCCCACCAGACGCACGATGAAGCCTGGGTGGCTGGCCACCAGGGTTTCGACGAAGGAGTAGGTCAAGGTGCCGTCTTCGTTGACCGCACGCCACATCAGGCCCTGGGCAATGCCGTTGACCCACATCGAAGCGATGTAGAGCACGGTGCCGATGGTGGCCAGCCAGAAGTGCGCGTTGATCAGGCCGAGGCTGTACATCTGCTCGCGACCGAAGATTTTCGGGATCATGTGATACAGCGCGCCGATGGAGATCATCGCTACCCAACCGAGGGCGCCGGCATGAACGTGGCCGATGGTCCAGTCGGTGTAGTGGGAGAGGGCGTTGACCGTCTTGATGGCCATCATCGGCCCTTCGAAGGTCGACATGCCGTAGAACGCGAGAGACACGACAAGGAAGCGCAGGATCGGGTCGCTGCGCAACTTATGCCAGGCGCCCGACAAGGTCATCATGCCGTTGATCATCCCGCCCCAGCTTGGCGCCAGCAGCACCAGCGACATCACCATGCCCAGGGACTGTGCCCAGTCCGGCAACGCGGTGTAGTGCAAGTGGTGCGGGCCGGCCCAGATGTACAGGGTGATCAGTGCCCAGAAGTGCACGATGGACAGGCGATAGGAATACACCGGGCGTTCGGCCTGTTTCGGCACGAAGTAGTACATCATCCCCAGGAAGCCGGCGGTGAGGAAAAAGCCTACCGCGTTATGCCCATACCACCACTGCACCATGGCATCCGTCGCACCGCCGTACAGCGAGTAGGACTTGGTCAGGCTGACCGGGATTTCCAGGTTGTTGACGATATGCAGAATGGCCACGGTGATGATGAACGCACCGAAGAACCAGTTACCGACGTAGATGTGCTTGGTGTTGCGCTTCATCACCGTGCCAAAGAACACAACGGCGTAGGCCACCCAGACGATGGTGATCAGGATGTCGATCGGCCATTCCAGCTCGGCGTATTCCTTGGAGCTGGTGTAGCCCAGCGGCAAGGTGATTGCGGCCAGCACGATGACCAGCTGCCAGCCCCAGAAGCAGAACTGCGCGATCCTGGGGGCGAACAGCTGGGTCTGGCAGGTGCGTTGCACCGAGTAGAAAGAGCTGGCAAACAGCGCGCAACCGCCGAAGGCAAAGATCACCGCGTTGGTGTGCAGCGGGCGCAAACGGCCGAAACTGGTCCAGGGCAAATTGAAGTTGAGTTCGGGCCATACCAACTGGGCAGCGAGAAAAACCCCGAGCCCCATGCCGACGATGCCCCACACCACCGTCATAATGGCGAATTGGCGGACCACCTTGTAGTTATAGGCGGTACTTAAAGTAGTGTTCATGGTTCCCCATCCACGGTTCAACCCAAGCAAATGCGGCACTTGGGCTGGAGTTATAGGCAGACTAAAAAGCGAGGCAAGCATGGGCAAAGAGCACAAGGCCAGTATTGACGGGGATCAATGGGCGCAGTGTGTGCGGGAACGCGGCTGGTTGTGGGATGTCGCCACAGGGTCTATCGCGCGTACGCCCACGACGTTGATCCTGGCCCACGGCGCGGGTGCGCCGATGGACTCGGGCTTCATGAACGACATGGCTGCACGCCTTGCCGGGCATGGCGTGAACGTGTTGCGCTTCGAGTTTCCCTACATGGCCCAGCGCCGTGTGGACGGGGGCAAACGCCCACCCAATCCAGCCCCGAAACTGCTGGAATGCTGGCGTGAGGTGTATGCCGAGGTGCGACGTCATGTCGCTGGGAAACTGGCGGTTGGCGGCAAGTCCATGGGCGGGCGGATGGCCAGTTTACTGGCGGATGAATTGGGCGCGGATACGCTGGTGTGCCTGGGTTATCCGTTTTATGCGGTGGGCAAACCGGAGAAACCCCGGACCGAGCATCTGGCCGGGCTGAAGACGCCGACGTTGATTGTGCAGGGCGAGCGGGATGCGCTGGGCAATCGGGCGGCGGTGGAAGGGTATGTGTTGTCGCCGAGTATCGAGGTGATGTGGTTGGTGGCGGGGGATCATGATTTGAAGCCGTTGAAGGCTTCGGGGTTTAGTCATGAGCAGCATCTGGAGGCTGCGGCGGTGGCAGTCTCGGGGTTTCTCGCTGGTCTTGAGTGAAACCTGTGGCGAGGGAGCTTGCTCCCGCTGGGCTGCGTAGCGGCCCCAAAATCAGGGAGCGCTTCGCACTCCAGCGGGAGCAAGCTCCCTCGCCACAGGTGAGTCGATTACCGGTTAAAGCGTTCTACCAGCGAATACTGAGTATTGGCGGTATGCGTCAGCTCTTCACTCAATTGCGCCGAGTTCAACGCCTGTTCCGACGTCTGATCCGCCAACAGCGCAATGGTGCTGATATTACGGCTGATCTCTTCCGCCACCGAGCTCTGCTCCTCGGTCGCCGCCGCAATCTGCGCTGTCATGTCGGTGATATGCGCCACCGCTTCACTGATCCCGATCAGCGCCTGGTCCGCTTCCATCACCCGTGCCACACCTTCCTCGGCCTGGCGATGCCCGGCGTCCATGGTCTGTACGGCGGCATTGGCGGTCTGTTGCAGCTTGGCGATCAGCGCGTGAATCTGCCCGGTGGACTCGCTGGTACGCTGGGCCAATTGCCGCACTTCATCCGCCACCACCGCAAAGCCCCGGCCCATCTCGCCGGCACGGGCCGCTTCGATGGCTGCGTTCAGCGCCAGCAGGTTGGTCTGGTCGGCGATGCCTTTGATCACATCCACCACGCCGCCGATCTCATCGCTGTCCTTGGCCAGTTGGGTCACGGTCACACCGGTTTCCCCGACCGCCACCGACAGGCGCTGAATCGCCTCGCGGGTTTCACCGGCGATATCACGGCCACGCCCGGTCAGGCGATTGGCTTCCTGGGTGGCATCGGCGGTGCGTTGTACATGGCTGGCGACTTCCTGGGTGGTCGCGGCCATCTGGTTGACCGCAGTGGCCACCTGTTCGGTTTCCACGCGTTGGCGTTCAAGACCACTGGAGCTGTTATGCGCCAGGGTATTGGACTGCGCCGCCTGGGCGTTGAGGTGTTCAGCCGTGTCCTGCAAACGGGTAAGACACGTCTTCAGGCGCGCCTCCTGGCTGAGAATCGACATCTCCAGACGCGCCTGGGCGCCCCGGCTGTCAGTGTACATCTGTGCAATCAGCGGGTCGGACGTGGTCTGCTCGGCTAGGCGCAGCAAACGCTTGAGCCCGCGCTGTTGCCAGCTCAGGCCCAACAGGCCCAGCGGCACTGACAGTGCGGCGGCCAGGGCAAAGCCCCAATGGGAGTCGAGCCACACACCGATCAGGAAGCTCAGTTGGCTGACCAGGATAAACGGCAGCCAGTCCTGCAACACCGGCAGCCACTTGTCGCGGCGCGGGATGGCCGGCTTGCCCTGGTTGATGCGCTGGTAAAGCGCTTCGGCACGGCGGATCTGCTCGGCGGTGGGCTTGACCCGCACCGACTCGTAGCCGATCACCTGATTGCCATCGAAGACTGGTGTCACATAGGCGTTGACCCAATAGTGATCACCGCTCTTGCAGCGGTTCTTGACGATGCCCATCCATGGCAAGCCTTGTTTGAGCGTCGACCACATATGTGCGAACACTGCCGCCGGCACATCCGGATGACGAACCAGGTTGTGCGGGGCACGCAACAGTTCGTCATGGGAAAACCCACTGATCTCGACAAAGGCGTCGTTGCAGTAGGTGATCACGCCTTTGGCATCCGTGGTGGAGATCAACCGTTGCTGAGCGGGGAAGGTACGTTCGCGCTGGGTAACGGGTTGGTTATTACGCATGATTGTTCAATCCGCAAGGCTTTGATGGGTTGTCGGCCGCTACGGGGTTTTATTTAACTTATTTTTGCAACAATCGGCTCAGCCTCAGCCCGCCAGCATCGGATAGGTAAACAACCCGAAATGCAGCAGGTTCAAGCCGAAGTGCGTGACGATCGCCGCGCCCAGCCCACCAAAGCGATACGCCAGGCCGTAGCCCAGGCCGGCGATGGTCGCCAGCAGGGTCCACTGCCAGCCTGCGCCCAGGTGGACCAGGCCGAACAACAGCGCGGCCAGCAACAGCGCGAGGTTTTCACCATAGGGCAACTGCTTGAAGCGCCGGCTCAGGCCGCCCTGGATGTAACCGCGAAACAGTGCTTCCTCCACCAGGGTTACCAGCAGCAGGTTGTTCAATACCCATAGCCACGCCTGTTCCGGCCACTTCGGCGCCCAACTGATGACGCCCAGCAACGCAGCACCGCCCAGTGCGGCAATCGCTGTCAGGGTCAATGCCAGCGCCGTGGCATAGATCGACAGGCGCAATGACCGGCGCGCAACGATCCACGGGCAGGCCAGCAGCAGCCAGAAGCCGATCAGTGGTTTGTCCTGGTTCAGGTACATCGAAAAAGGTACGGCGTCGGCGGTAAAGCGCTGCGGGGCGATCCCGCGACCGTTGTAGAAGCCCGGCAGCCAATGCATCGCCAGCCCCAGCGCCAGCACGATAAACAGGCCGTGGCCGAGATAGCGCACCCAAGGATTTCGCTGCTGGCGCACGGCAAACCCGGCCAGCAGCAACATGGCGACGGACAACGCCGCCATCAAGCCCAATTGCCCGTAGCTCAAGGCGAGTACATAGCCGATGGAAAGAAGCGCCAGGTACAGCCATGGCAGAGCAAGCATGGGGAATCCTTGTGACTATCGAAATCTGAGGGCGGCAGTATAACGAGCGTCACCGACGGTAAAAATGAAAACACCGCCTGGGAAGGCGGTGTTTTGTGTAGCGCGTGTCAGTTACGAGGCAATCAGCTGCCGCAACACGTAGTGCAGGATCCCGCCCGCCTTGAAGTACTCGACCTCATTCAGCGTATCGATGCGGCACAGCACCTCGACCTTCTCGCTGCTGCCATCCTCATGGGTGATCACCAGCGTCAGGTTCATGCGCGGCTCGATCTCGGCGTTGGTCAGCCCGAGGATGTCGATCTTCTCTTTGCCGGTCAGCTTGAGTGCCTTGCGGTTCTGGTCCAGCTTGAACTGCAGGGGCAGCACGCCCATGCCTACCAGGTTGGAGCGGTGAATCCGCTCGAAGCTCTCGGCGATCACCGCCTTGACCCCCAACAGGTTGGTGCCCTTGGCGGCCCAGTCGCGGCTTGAGCCGGTGCCGTACTCCTGACCGGCAATCACCACCAGCGGAGTACCCGAGGCCTGGTACTTCATGGCCGCGTCGTAGATCGGCATTTTCTCGCCGGTAGGGATGTAGATCGTGTTGCCGCCTTCCTCACCGCCGAGCATTTCGTTGCGGATACGGATGTTGGCGAAGGTGCCGCGCATCATCACTTCATGGTTGCCGCGACGCGAGCCGTAGGAGTTGAAGTCCCGCGGTTCGACACCTTGCTCGCGCAGGTATTTACCGGCCGGGCTGTCGGTCTTGATGTTACCGGCGGGGGAGATGTGGTCGGTGGTCACCGAATCCCCCAACAGTGCCAGCACGTTGGCGCCCTTGACGTCTTCGATCACCGGCAGCGGGCCGCCGATGTCGTCAAAGAACGGTGGGTGCTGGATGTAGGTGGAGTCCTTTTGCCAGACGTAGGTCGCGGCCTGCGGCACTTCAATCGCCTGCCACTGTTCGTCGCCGGCAAACACTTCGGCGTATTCCTTGTGGAACATCCCGGTGCTGACTTGGGCGACGGCGTCGGCGATTTCCTTGCTGCTGGGCCAGATGTCTCTCAGGTACACCGGTTTTCCGTCGGAGCCGGTGCCCAGTGGTTCGCTGCTGATGTCCATGCGCACGGTGCCCGCGAGGGCGTAGGCCACGACGAGGGGCGGGGAGGCTAGCCAGTTGGTTTTCACCAATGGGTGCACCCGGCCTTCAAAGTTACGGTTGCCTGAAAGCACCGAGGCTACTGCGAGGTCGGCTTTCTGGATGGCTTTTTCGATCGGCTCGGGCAACGGCCCGGAGTTGCCGATGCAGGTGGTGCAGCCATAACCCACCAGGTCGAACCCCAGCTTGTCGAGGTATTGGGTCAGCCCCGCCGCTTTGTAGTAGTCGGTGACCACCTTGGAGCCGGGTGCCAGGGACGTTTTCACCCAGGGTTTGCTCTTCAATCCTTTCTCTACCGCCTTTTTCGCCACCAGGCCCGCCGCCATCATCACGCTGGGGTTGGAGGTGTTGGTGCAGGAGGTAATCGCCGCGATCACCACCGCGCCGTTTTTCAGGCGATAGGTCTGGCCTTCGAAGTCGTAGTCGGCTTCACCAATCAGGTCGGCGTTGCCCACCGCAACGCCACCGCCGCCTTCGCTTTCCAGGCGGCCTTCTTCCTTGTTGGTGGGTTTGAATTGCAGGTCGAGGAAGTCGCTGAAGGCCTGGCCGACGTTCGGCAGGGAAACGCGGTCTTGCGGACGTTTTGGCCCCGCGAGGCTGGCTTCGACGCTGCCCATGTCCAGCGCCAGGCTGTCAGTGAAGATGGGCTCCTGACCGGCGTTGCGCCACAGGCCCTGGGCCTTGGTGTACGCCTCTACGAGTTTGACGGTTTCCGCAGGACGGCCTGACAGGCGCAGGTAGTCCAGAGTCACGTCGTCCACCGGGAAGAAGCCGCAAGTGGCGCCGTATTCCGGGGCCATGTTGGCGATGGTGGCGCGGTCTGCCAGGGGCAGGTCAGCCAGGCCATCACCATAGAATTCGACGAATTTCCCGACCACGCCTTTTTTGCGCAACATCTGGGTGACGGTCAGCACCAGGTCGGTGGCGGTGATGCCTTCTTTCAGCTTGCCGGTGAGCTTGAAGCCGATCACTTCCGGGATCAGCATCGACACCGGCTGCCCGAGCATCGCGGCTTCTGCTTCGATCCCGCCCACGCCCCAGCCCAGTACGCCAAGGCCGTTGATCATGGTGGTGTGGGAGTCGGTGCCTACCAATGTGTCGGGGAAGGCGTAGGTGCGGCCGTCTTCATCCTTGGTCCACACGGTGCGGCCGAGGTATTCCAGGTTGACCTGGTGGCAGATGCCGGTGCCCGGTGGTACTACGCTGAAGTTGTCGAAGGCGCTCTGGCCCCAGCGCAGGAAGGCGTAGCGTTCGCCGTTGCGCTGCATTTCGATGTCGACGTTTTCTTGAAAAGCGCCGGTGGTGGCGAACTTGTCGACCATCACTGAGTGGTCGATCACCAAATCCACCGGTGACAGCGGGTTGATGCGTTGCGGGTCACCGCCGGCCTTGGCCACGGCAGCGCGCATGGCCGCCAGGTCGACCACCGCGGGCACGCCGGTAAAGTCCTGCATCAGCACGCGGGCGGGGCGGTATTGGATCTCGCGGTCGGAGCGGCGCTCCTTGAGCCAGGCGGCAATGGCCTTGAGGTCGGCGCCGGTGACGGTCTTTTCGTCCTCCCAGCGCAGCAGGTTTTCCAGCAGCACCTTGAGGGACATTGGCAGTTTGTCCAGATCACCCAGGCTCTTGGCGGCTTCGGGCAGGCTGAAGTAGTGATAGGTCTTGTCGTCGATCTGTAAGGTTTTAAGGGTTCTCAGACTATCAAGGGATGACATTACATGACTCCTTATGGTCCGCACGGCTACGGACCTGACGGGACGAACAGAGCTTCTAAATTAGCCCTGTTTTAAGTAGCTGGCTAATTACTGGACTCTATCAATAAGTCCAAGGTTCCGAACTCGGCTATCATGCGCGCGTTTTCATGACAGGCATTGCGCTATAGCAAGCCCGTGATCCAGGAGAGTTGATGAACACCCTTTTTATGCACTGCCGCCCGGGTTTTGAAGGCGAAGTCTGTTCCGAGATCGCGGAACACGCCGCTCGCCTGAACGTTTCGGGCTATGCCAAGGCCAAGACCGGCAGCGCCTGCGCCGAATTTGTGTGCACCGAAGAAGACGGCGCCCAGCGCCTGATGCGCGGCCAACGCTTTGCCGAGCTGATCTTCCCAAGGCAGTGGGCGCGCGGGGTGTTCATCGATTTGCCGGAAACCGACCGCATCAGCGTGATCCTCGCGCACCTGCGGGATTTCCCGGTGTGCGGCAGCCTGTGGCTGGAAATGGTCGACACCAACGATGGCAAGGAACTGTCGAACTTCTGCAAGAAATTCGAAGTGCACCTGCGCAAGGCGCTGATGGCTGCCGGCAAGCTGGTGGAAGACGCCAGCAAGCCGCGCCTGTTGCTGACCTTCAAGAGTGGCCGTGAAGTGTTCATGGGCCTGGCCGAGTCGAACAACTCCGCCATGTGGCCGATGGGCATTCCGCGCCTGAAATTCCCGCGGGACGCGCCAAGCCGCTCGACCTTGAAGCTGGAAGAAGCCTGGCACCACTTTATCCCCCGTGATCAGTGGGACGAGCGCCTGCACAGCGACATGACCGGTGTCGACCTCGGCGCAGCGCCTGGTGGCTGGACCTGGCAACTGGTCAACCGTGGCATGCTGGTGACCGCCATCGACAACGGCCCGATGGCTGAAAGCCTGATGGACACCGGCCTGGTGCAGCACTTAATGGCCGACGGCTTCATCTACACGCCTAAGCAGCCGGTGGACTGGATGGTGTGCGACATCGTCGAGAAACCGGCGCGCAATGCGGCTCTGCTGGAAACCTGGATCGGCGAAGGGCATTGCCGCGAAGCGGTGGTCAACCTGAAGTTGCCGATGAAGCAGCGTTATGCCGAAGTGAAGCGCCTGCTTGAACGCATCGCGGAAGGCTTCAAGGAGCGGGGCATTCGGGTGGAGATTGGCTGCAAGCAGCTGTACCACGACCGTGAAGAAGTGACCTGCCATCTACGTCGGCTGGATGTGAAGAAGCCAAAGTCCCGGTAACCCGCCCCCTGTAGGAGCGAGCTCGCTCGCGAAAACCTTGAGGGCGCCGCTGACTACCTGGCGCCCCGCATTACCGCTAAAATGCCGGCCTGTTTAGGAGTAAACCATGAGCCTGACCCCTGATTTACCCATCGACGCCACCCTCGATGCCACCGGCCTCAACTGCCCCGAACCGGTGATGATGCTGCACCAGCACATCCGCGACCTGGCACCCGGCGGCTTGCTCAAGGTGATAGCGACCGATCCGTCGACCCGTCGCGATATCCCCAAGTTCTGCGTGTTTCTCGACCATGAACTGGTGGACCAACAGGAACAGGCTGGCACCTACCTGTACTGGATCCGCAAGAAGTCCCTGTAGGCGCGAGCTTGCTCTCGAAGGTCGTTAACGATAACGCGGGCTGCCAGGCTTAACGCGGCGCTCCAGGGTTTTTCGCGAGCAAGCTCGCTCCTACAGTTTTTTTTCGTGGCGAATCCGCTTGCGTGCACTGCGCATCAGGCGGATCACCAGCATCGCCGCCGCACAGCTCAGGCCCACGATCAGCCCCTGCCACAAGCCGCTCGGGCCGCGCGCCTGGCCCAGCCACTCGGTCAGCCCCAGCGCGTAGCCCACCGGCAAGCCCACACCCCAATACGCAAAGAGCGTCAGCACCATGGTCACCCGTGTGTCCTGGTAACCGCGCAACGCGCCGGCGGCCGTGACCTGGATCGCGTCCGAGAACTGAAACAGCGCCGCAAACACAATCAGCATCGCCGCCACTTGGATCACCAGCGGGTCCTGGGTGTAGATGGTGGCGATCTGTTCGCGAAACAGCAGCATCAGGCTGCAGGACAGGCAGGCATACACCAGCGCCGTGCCCATGCCGACACCTGCCGCGAAGCGCGCCTCACGAGGTTCGCCACGGCCCAGGGCCTGACCGACGCGCACGGTGACGGCCATGCTCAGGGAGTAGGGGATCATGAACACCAGCGAGCTGAAGTTCAGCGCGATCTGGTGCCCGGCTACCACGGTGGCGCCGAGGCTGCCGATCAGCAGCGCGATCACCGCAAAGATGCTCGACTCGGCAAACACCGCGATCCCGATCGGCAAACCAATGCTCAGCACGCGCTTGATCACCGACCATTGCGGCCAGTCAAAACGCTTGAACAGCTCGCTGCTCTGATACACCGGCGCCCAGCGGGTCCAGGCGGCCAGGCCGAGCATCATCACCCACATCACGATCGCCGTGGCCCAGCCACAACCGATGCCGCCCATAGCCGGCACGCCGAAGTGGCCGTAGATAAACACATAGTTCAGCGGAATATTCAGCGCCAGCCCGCACAGGCCCATGACCATGCTCGGCCGCGTTCGGCCCAGGCCGTCGCTGAAGCAGCGCAACACGTAATACAGCGCAATGGCCGGCATGCCCGAGGCGATGCCGTGCAGGTAGCCCATGCACGGCTTGATCAGCTCGGGATCGACCTTCATCACATGCAGGATCGGTTCGGCGCTGATCAGCAACAGCAGCGCGGTAATCCCCACCACCAGGGCCAGCCACATCGACTGGCGCACCAGCGGGCCGATTTCGCCGTGGGTGCCGGCGCCAAAGCGTTGGGCGACTTTCGGCGTGGTGGCCAGCAGCGTGCCGGTCATCAGCAGGTACACCGGGATCCAGATGGAGTTGCCCAGGGCGACCGCCGCCAGGTCCCGGGAACTCACACGCCCAGCCATCACGGCATCGACAAAGCCCATGGCCGTGGTCGCCAGTTGCCCGATCATGATCGGCAAGGCCAGGGCCAGCAGGTTGCGCACTTCAAGGCTGACGCGGGCGGGGCGGGAGAGGGCGGTGGTGGCAGTGTTCACGTACAGATGTCCGATAAGGGGAAGCGCAGGACGGCGCATTCTACGCTTTGACGTGTTGGTCAGGAAAAAACCTGTGTTGTGGATTTGTAAACACATCCCAGCGCAAATGTTGCGTTTGGTGACGAGGGCACTTGCTGTGGCGAGGGAGCTTGCTCCCGCTGGGCTGCGCAGCAGCCCCAGAACGGGCAACCGCTGTGTACCTGAAAAAACACGGCGCTTCATTTGGGAGCGCTGCGCACTCCAGCGGGAGCAAGCTCCCTCGCCACAAGGAAAACCGCTGTACACTGCTGATCCGCGAAAGGAGCCTGCCATGCTGATTGTTGCCGACGAAAATATCCCGCTGCTCGATGCATTCTTCGAAGGATTCGGCGAGATTCGCCGGGTTCCAGGCCGGTCCATCGACCGCGCGACTATCGAACAGGCCGATGTGCTGCTGGTGCGCTCGGTGACCAATGTCACCCGTGCCTTGCTCGAAGGCACGCCGGTGCGATTTGTCGGCACCTGCACCATCGGCACGGATCACCTCGACCTTGATTACTTCCAGCGCGCCGGCATCCAGTGGTCCAGCGCTCCCGGCTGCAACGCCCGTGGCGTGGTCGACTATGTGCTGGGCAGCCTGCTGACCCTGGCCGAGATCGAAGGCGCCGACCTGGCCCAACGCACCTATGGCGTGGTGGGCGCCGGTGAAGTCGGCGGACGCCTGGTCAAGGTGCTCAAGGCGTTGGGCTGGAAGGTGCTGGTGTGCGACCCGCCCCGGCAGATCGCCGAGGATGGTGACTACGTCAGCCTGCAGCAGATTGTCGAGCAGTGTGACGTGATCAGCTTGCATACGCCGCTGAACAAATCCGGCAACGGGTCTACCTGGCACTTGTTCGATCGCGAGCGCCTCAACCAACTCAAGCCCGGCGCCTGGCTGATCAACGCCAGCCGCGGCCCGGTGGTGGACAATGCCGCCCTCAGGGACGTGCTGCTGGAACGCGAAGACCTGCAGGCGGTGCTGGATGTGTGGGAAGGCGAGCCCCAGGTGGACGTCGACCTGGCCGACTTGTGCGTGCTGGCCACCCCGCATATCGCCGGCTACAGCCTGGACGGCAGGCAGCGCGGCACCGCGCAGATCTACCAGGCGCTGTGCCGGTATCTTGGTCAGGAGGCGACGATTCAACTCAACGACTTGCTGCCGGAGCCTTGGTTGGCCGAGATCACCCTCAACGCCAATACCGACCCGGCCTGGGCGCTGGCGGCCCTGTGCCGTGGGGTGTACGACCCGCGCCGTGATGACGCGGATTTTCGCCGTAGCCTTGTAGGTACCGTGGATGAGCAGCGCAAGGCGTTCGACCAACTGCGCAAGCACTACCCGCCGCGGCGCGAAATTGAGGGTTTGAAGGTGCGAATCAGCGGCGACTCTGCGGCCTTGTCTAACATCGTGTCGGCATTGGGCGCGCAGGCAATCTGAAGGCATAAAAAACCCGGTCATCAAGGCCGGGTTTAAAAGAGCGTGGGCGATTCAGCCTCGCTTGGCAGGCTTGACCAATTTCTGTTCCAGTTCGGCGCAGGCGCTCTGGATCATCTCTTCGGTGATTTGCACTTCGCGGCCTTGAGCGTCGATGTACGAGCAAGGCAACTGCTGCGGCTGGCGGATCACTTCAATCTTGGCATTGCTGCTGTTTTGCAAGGACATGGCCCGTCTCCTCATCAGGTTGTGTACCTATTTTAAAATCACCGCGTGACCGCGTTGTTACAACTCCTTTCACGGTCAGCAGATCGAATGCCCAGTCCAGCAGAAACCGATACAAATTTCCAGCCGGGCCTTAGACCGATAGCCTCTAGGGCCTAGGTTCGGTAAGCATAATTAACCTGACTCATTGTGATTCGCTCAAGTTCCCCCCATGTAGCTCTGTAGGTTCCCGTCTCCCACCCTCAGGTGAAACCCGCCATGCTCTCAGCCCGTCAACGCCGCGCGATTCGCCTGGCCAGCCGCTTCGTCGCTCCCTACCGCTGGCAGGCCCTGGGGGCCTTGTTGGCGTTGATCGTCACCGCCGGCATCACCTTGTCCATGGGGCAGGGCATTCGCCTGCTGGTGGACCAGGGCTTCATGACCCAGTCGCCGCACCTGCTCAACCAGTCCATCGGCCTGTTCATGATTCTGGTGCTGGGCCTCGCGGTGGGCACCTTTACGCGGTTTTACCTGGTGTCGTGGATCGGCGAGCGGGTGGTGGCAGACATCCGGCGGCAGGTGTTCAACCATTTGATCTACCTGCACCCGGGCTTCTATGAAAACAACCGCAGTTCGGAAATCCAGTCCCGGTTGACCACCGACACCACCTTGCTGCAATCGGTGATCGGCTCCTCGCTGTCGCTGTTCCTGCGCAACGCCCTGATGGTGATCGGCGGGATTGTGCTGTTGTTTGTCACCAACCCCAAACTCACCAGCATCGTCGTGATCGCGCTGCCGCTGGTGCTGGCGCCGATCTTGATCTTTGGCCGCCGGGTGCGCAGCCTTTCGCGCCAGAGTCAGGACAGGATCGCCGACGTGGGCAGCTATGTGTCCGAGACCCTCGGCCAGATCAAGACGGTGCAGGCCTATAACCACCAGGTGCAGGACGAGCAGCGCTTCGCGGTGACGGTGGAAGAGGCATTCACCACCGCGCGCAAACGCATCCTGCAGCGTTCTTGGCTGATTACCCTGGTGATCATGCTGGTGCTGGGCGCGGTGGGCGTGATGCTCTGGGTCGGCGGCATGGACGTGATCAGCGGGCGGATTTCCGGTGGTGAACTGGCTGCGTTCGTGTTCTACAGCCTGATCGTCGGCAGTGCCGTCGGCACTTTGAGTGAAGTGTTGGGCGAGTTGCAGCGGGCGGCCGGTGCGGCAGAGCGGATTGGGGAATTGCTGCAATCGAGTAATGAGATCAAGGCGCCCGAGGCTAACGTGATCAAGCTGCCGGAGCGGGTCAGCGGCCGCCTGGAAATCCAGGATCTGCGCTTCTCCTATCCGTCGCGCCCGGATCGTTTTGCCATCGACGGCTTGAGCCTGAGCATCAATGCCGGTGAAACCCTGGCCCTGGTCGGCCCGTCGGGCGCGGGAAAATCGACGATCTTCGATCTGCTGCTGCGTTTCTACGATCCTCAGCAAGGCCGCATCCTGCTTGAAGGTCAGCCACTGACCGAACTGGACCCGCTGGACCTGCGCCGCTGTTTCGCCTTGGTGTCCCAGAGCCCGGCGCTGTTCTTTGGCACGGTCGAAGAGAACATCCGCTACGGCAATCCGTCGGCCACTTTTGCCCAGGTCGAAGAAGCGGCGCGCATCGCCCATGCCCATGATTTCATCCTGCAAATGCCCGACGGCTACCAGACCCACCTGGGCGATGGCGGCATGGGCCTTTCCGGCGGCCAGCGTCAACGCCTGGCCATCGCCCGGGCGCTGTTGGTGGACGCACCGATCCTGCTGCTGGACGAAGCCACCAGCGCACTGGATGCCCAGAGCGAACACCTGATCCAGCAAGCGCTGCCCCAGTTGATGGAAGGGCGCACCACCCTGGTGATCGCCCACCGGTTGGCCACGGTGAAGAACGCGGACCGGATTGCCGTGATGGACCAGGGCAAGCTGGTGGCGGTGGGGACGCATCAGCAACTGATCGCCAGCAATCCGCTGTATGCACGGCTGGCGGCGTTGCAGTTCAGTGATGGTACTGAAGTTGATTGAGGCAGTGAGGCTGTGGTGCGACCGTTCCTTAGGGCATTATGTTGGCTTTCGTTACAGACTTGGATGAGGATATGAGCCGTTATCAACCTCCGTTGACCCTGACTGCCAAGATGTTGAGTCTGGTTGCTGATATCAGTGAGCAGATTGGTCAGCTTTCAGCTGGCGACGACAACCGGCAGACCCCGCAATTGAGGCGTGGCAACCGCATTCGTACGATTCAGGCTTCGCTGGCCATCGAGAACAATACCCTGAATGTCGAGCAGGTGACCGCAGTGCTGGAAGGCAAGCGTGTGCTGGGCTTGCCCCGGGAGATTCAGGAAGTACGCAACGCTTTTTCCGCTTACGAGGCTATGCCGCAGTGGGCACCGGGCGAACGTGCGGACCTGCTGCGTGCCCATGAGTTATTGATGTACGGCTTGATCGATGATGCGGGTCGGTTTCGTCAGGCGGGCGTAGGGATCTATCGGGGCGAACAGTTGATGCACATGGCGCCGCCGGCGAGCCGTGTTACGCATTTGGTTGATGATTTGCTGAAGTGGCAGTCCGCCTCTGACTGGCATCCACTGATCGTTAGCTGTGTCTTTCACTACGAATTCGAGTTTATCCATCCTTTTGCCGATGGAAACGGGCGTATGGGCCGCTTTTGGCAAACCCTGATTCTCAGTCAGTGGCGCCCGGTGCTGGCTTACTTGCCGGTAGAGGCGGTGATTCGCGAGCAGCAGGATGCTTATTACGCCGCATTGTCGGCGGCGGACCAGCAGGCAGAGGCAACTCCCTTTGTCGAGTTCATGCTGCAAGCCTTGAACCTTGCGCTGGCAGAAGCGGTGCAAAGCGAGTCCCCGGCAGCGCCATAAAAAATGCCCGCATCTCTCAATGCGGGCACTTTTCTTTCAGCTTCAAGCTTGTTGCTTGCAGCTGCACCCCTTACTGATCATCAAAATACCGCTCATGCCAATCCACCAGCGGCTGTGGCGCGTTGAGCTTCTGCCCGTAGATCACCGAATAAGACAGCACGTTCTGCACGTACTGACGGGTTTCGTCGAACGGGATGCTTTCCACCCATACATCGAAACTCAGGTGATCGGCGCCGCGCAGCCATTGGCGCACACGGCCCGGGCCGGCGTTGTAGGCGGCGGTGGCGAGCACGCGGTTGCCGTTGAACTGGGCATGAACCTGGCTCAGGTACGCCGCGCCGAGCTGGATGTTCTTGTCCGGGTCGAGCACCTGCTGTTGCGAGGCCAGCGGGATGCTGAATTTGCGTGCGGTCTCTTTGGCGGTGCCGGGCATCAGTTGCATCAGGCCGGTGGCGCCGACGCCGGAGCGGGCGTCGTCCATAAAGGCGCTTTCCTGGCGGGTGATCGCAAACACCCAGCTTGAATGTACGCCACGGACCTTGGCTTCACGCACCAGGGTGTCGCGGTGGGCCATCGGGAAGCGGATATCCAGGTCGTCCCAGTACTGGGCCTGGCTGATGGTGCGGATCGCCGGGAAGTACCACTTCATGTCGTAGGCCAGCTTGGCTTGGGCGACCATCTCGTCGCGGTTGAAGTGCCGGCTGACGTGGTACCACTCGCGACGGCCATCAACGATCTGGCCGCGGGCGTAGAACTCCAGGGCGCGACGTACGCCCGGGGTGTTACGCACCTTGTTCATCAGCGCCTGGCTCATCAGCAGCGGCTTGTTGTTCAGCTGGTACGGCGACTGCGAGCGATCCGCTGCCAGGAAGCCGTAGAAGTCACGTTCCTTGGCCAGGCCCTTGTACATCACCAGGGCTTGCGGGTTTTTCGGCTCTGCCAGTTCCAGGCTGCGGGCCTGCCAGTAGCGCCAGCGGTTGGTGGTGGCCAGATCCTGGGGCAGCTTGCGGGTCAACTGGTAGGCGTCTTCCCAGCGGGCCAGTCGCAGCAGCAGGCGCAGACGCCATTCGGAGACGGTGTTGTCCCGCAGTTCCGGGTCGTATTTGGTCATCACGTCGAGGGCGCGGGGGTCGTAGCGGCGTGCGAGGGTCAGGCCGATTTCCCGGGCGATCGACACTTTTTCGTCACGAGAGAAGTGCATGCTGCTGGCATAACCGTCGAGCAGGGCCATGGCCTTGTCCGGGTCCTGGCGCGCCAGGCGGCGAAGGCCCAGGCCGACGGCGTCGGACATGGCCTCGTTGGCCGGCAGGAAGCGCGACGGGTCGCTGAGCATGTCGGGTTTTTGCGCCACGTCCACCATCAGGCGGCCCTGGGCGCCGAGGTTCGGCAGGGTTTTTACCAGGCTGTTGGCCAGCGGGTAGTTGCGGGCTTCGGCGGCGAGTTTGGCGCGGTCCCAGATTTTCTGTTCGGTCAGTTGGCCGTCTGCGGCCCACTGGCCAAAGGTGGCATCACAGGCGGCAGGCTGGGATTTACCGGTCAGCCACAGCTTCTCGGTGGTTTTATAACCTTCGGCTTTTTGGTTATGGGTCAGCTGGAACTGGCCGTGCAGGCAGTCCAGTTCGACGAAATTGAGTTTGGCGTCGTAGTACTTTTCAAAGGTTTGCCAGTCGCCACGGTCGGCCAGCCAGCGCAACCAGCGCAGCTTCATCCAGTTGGCCTGGGGCAGGTCGCCGTTCTTGGCGAGGAATTGTTCGATTTCCTCGTTGCTCGCGGTTTTCAGGCGCGCGGTCAGTTCGTCGTAGGCCAGGTATGGCGTCAACGGGTAGTCGGCCAGGGCCTGGCTGTACTGGAAATACGGGCCGCTGTCGCCTTTGGCGAGGGCTCGTTTGGCTTCATCGTAATATTGACGTTGGGTGGTGAGGTCCACGGCCTGGGCGGATTGAACGGCGGTGGCAGAAAGAAGCAGACAAGATAAAAAGCTGAAAAGGCGACTGCGCATGAGACGTCCGTGCAGAGGAATCTGGACTAGTGCCGACGTCGCCGACACTGATTGCCCCTAGCTTAGCCTTTTGCCCGCAGCCGGTGAAAGCTTTGCCGGTCGCTTCGTTCAAGTTCATCTGAAATGTCCGACAGAACATGTCAACGGCGAAAATGCCGGCCGCCTCGCGCCCTAAGTCAGGTAGAATGCGCGCCCAGTTTTTGGAGAAGCGTATGACCCTGCTCAAATTCAGCGATGTGTCCCTTGCTTTCGGCGCTATGCCGTTGTTGGACAAGGTGTCCTGGCAGATCGCCCGTGGTGAGCGGGTGTGCATCATCGGCCGCAACGGCACCGGCAAGTCCAGCATGATGAAGCTGGTAAAAGGCGATCAGAAGCCCGATGACGGCTCTGTCTGGCGCGCCCCGGGCCTCAAGATTGGCGAATTGCCGCAAGAATTGCCGGTGGCCGACGGACGGACAGTGTTCGACGTGGTTGCCGAAGGCCTCGATGGCGTGGGCGCACTGCTCGCCGAATACCATCACCTGGCACAGAACTGCGTCACCGAAGAAGACCTGGACAAGTTGATGCACGTCCAGCAAGACCTCGAAGCCCGTGACGGCTGGCGCCTGCAGCAATTGGTCGACAGCACCCTGAGCCGCCTGCAACTGCCGGCCGACAAAACCCTCGCCGAATTGTCCGGCGGCTGGCGTCGCCGCGTCCTGCTGGCCCAGGCCCTGGTTTCCGAACCGGATCTGCTGCTGCTCGACGAACCGACCAACCACCTGGACATTGGCGCAATCGCCTGGCTTGAAGAAGCCCTCAAGGATTTCCAGGGCGCCGTGCTGTTCATCACGCACGACCGTTCTTTCCTGCAAAACCTCGCCACACGCATCCTCGAACTGGATCGTGGCGGCCTGATCGACTGGAATGGCGACTACGCCAGCTTCCTGGTGCATAAAGAAGCTGCACTGTCCGCCGAAGAAACCGCCAATGCGCTGTTTGACAAAAAGCTGGCTCAGGAAGAAGTCTGGATCCGCCAGGGTATCAAGGCCCGTCGCACCCGTAACGAAGGCCGCGTACGCGCCCTGAAAGCCTTGCGCGTTGAGCGCAGCGAGCGTCGCGAGCGCACCGGCAAGGCCAACATTCAGCTGGATACCGCCGACAAGTCCGGCAAGCAAGTGATGGTCCTGGAAAACGTCAGCTTCCATCACCCGGACGGCCCATTCCTGATCAAGGACTTTTCCATGGTCCTGCAGCGCGGCGACCGTATCGGCCTACTCGGCGCCAACGGTACCGGCAAGACCACCTTGCTCAAGCTGATGCTCAACGGTTTGCAACCGACCAGCGGCACCGTGGAAGAGGGCACCCGCATCGACGTGGCCTACTTCGACCAGTTGCGCCACCAGTTGGACCTGGAAAAAACCGTGATCGACAACGTCGCCGAAGGTCGCGACTTTATCGACATCGACGGCCAGAGCCGCCACGTGTTGAGCTACCTGGGCGACTTCCTGTTCAGCCCGCAGCGTGCACGTACACCGGTGAAAGCCTTGTCTGGTGGCGAGCGTGCGCGTCTGCTGCTGGCCAAGCTGTTCAGCAAGCCAGCCAACCTGCTGGTGCTCGACGAACCGACCAACGACCTCGACGTTGAAACCCTGGAACTGCTGGAAGAGGTCTTGCTGACCTTCAACGGCACCGTGCTGATGGTCAGTCACGACCGGGCATTCCTCGACAACGTGGTCACCAGCACCCTGGTCTTCGAAGGTGAAGGCAAGGTACGTGAATACGTCGGTGGTTATCAGGACTGGCTGCGTCAGGGCGGCTCGCCGCGCCTGCTGGGTGTGACCGAGAGCAAATCCGGCAAGGCTGACCTGGCGTCGGCCGTGGTAGCTCCGGCTGCTGCCGCTCCTGCTCCAGCGCAAGAAGCACCTGCTGCAAAGAAGAAGCTCAGCTACAAGCTGCAACGTGAGCTGGAAGCACTGCCGGGTGATATCGATGCCAAGGAACAGCAGATCGCTGCCGTTGAAGCTGAAATGGCTGACGCGGGTTTCTATCTGCGTCCTGCTGCCGAAACCGCCAAGGTGATTGCGTCCCTCGAGCAGTTGAACAGCGAGCTGGAAGCCCTGGTTGAGCGCTGGGCCGAGCTGGATGCCTGAGTGATTCAAGCGCAATAAAAAACCCGGCGCTCATTTGTATGAGCACCGGGTTTTTTGTATGAAACGCGGTTCAAATGTGGGAGCGGGCTTGCTCGCGAATGCGGTGTGTCAGTCCATATATTTGTCGACTGATCCACTGCTTTCGCGAGCAAGCCCGCTCCCACACAAGCCTGCTCCCACATTAGATTGCCGTTGGTCTTACGAGCTCTTTACCAGTTTCACTGCCAGCACATCGCAAGGTGCGCCGTGCAGCACGTCATTGGCGGTGGAGCCCAGCAGCAAGGCCAGGCCGTGACGGCCGTGGCTGCCGACCACGATCAGGTCGCAACCCTGTTCCTTGGCCAGGTGGTGGATTTCCTGGCGCGGCTGGCCGTAGGTCAGGTGGCTTTGGTCTTTTTTCAGGGCAGGGTACTTGTTGATCAGTCGATCAAGACGCTCCTTGGCCTGGTCGAACTGCTGCTGTTGCAACTGGGAAAGGTCCATCGGCACGTCGCCACCAAAGGCCATGGCCATCGGTTCGACGATATGCACCAGGGACAGTTTCACCGAGTCACCTGCAAGGCCTACGGCCCGCTTGATCACGGGGTCGCATTCTTCGGTCAGGTCCACGGCGACCAGAATATGTTCGTAGGGCATGAGGGTTTCTCCAAAGGAAAGCGATAAGTTCAGTATGGCTGGTTTCAAGCGGATGGGGTTGCGTCAGGTCAAATCCGCTCTTCAAGAAATTCGGGAGTACACATATGACGGTCTGGATAGTGGTGTCAATCCTTGCGCTGGTTTTAAGCCCCCTGGCGTGGCTGCGTCCTTCGCGCCATTCAAGCGGACGCATGGCGTTACGCATGGAGGCACGGCGCATTGGTTTGACCATGCAACTGACACCTCAGGAATGGCCGCACTGGCTCAAGCACGAGCCGCCCAGCCCGTGTGCGCAGTATCACCGGCCACGACGTGGTAACAAGCGGGTGACCTGGAGTTACTGGCAGTTGGAACCGGGGGTGTGGGTCAATCAGTGGCAGGAAACCTGCGTTGATGAAAAGTTGTTGCCGCATTTTGCGACGCTGCCTGCGAACGTCTACAAAGTCGAAGCCGACAAGCAAATGATCACCCTGTACTGGGGCGAGAAGGGCGAGTTGAGCGTGTTGCAGGACATTGACGCGGTGCTCAAGGCGCTGGCCTGAGATTCCTGCGGGCATTAAAAAGCCCGAAAGTATCATCGGGCTGGAGTTGGCCAGGCAGGCCGGTAATTCGTTTTACGTGCCGCTAGCCTAGCCGCATATTCCGTCCTGTACAGCCCTTTAAATCAAAATTCACATTATTGATTTCGCGAATGATTAAACATTGGCGGGGCGATGCCGGCTGCCCCGGGTTCTGAAATGACTGAAAAGTCGCGTTTTTGCGGCCCTTTCGAGCGATTGACAATTCATCGGATTTGGCTGAAGGTGACGTACCCAAATCAAACGGGCGTATGAATTGAGCGTTTGTCTTTCAGACCGTTCGTACAGAATCCCGACTATCGCGTTGGCGGGTGTGCCTGGCAACTTGGCGTTAGCATCGACGGTAACGTCAGTGTCTACGCTGAATCCTGCGTCCGACGTGTACTGTTCAGCTTCCATATCGTGGAGATCAGTTGATGATTTACGAAGGTAAAGCCATCACGGTTAAGGCTCTTGAAAGTGGCATCGTCGAATTGAAATTCGACCTCAAGGGTGAGTCCGTCAACAAGTTCAACCGTCTAACCCTGAATGAATTGCGTCAGGCCGTAGACACCATCAAAGCAGATGCATCGGTCAAGGGCGTGATCGTCTCCAGCGGCAAGGACGTGTTCATCGTCGGCGCTGACATCACCGAATTCGTCGACAACTTCAAGCTGCCCGATGCCGAGCTTGTGGCTGGCAACCTCGAAGCCAACAAGATTTTCAGCGATTTCGAAGACCTCAACGTGCCGACCGTTGCCGCGATCAATGGCATCGCCTTGGGCGGCGGTCTGGAAATGTGCCTGGCCGCCGACTTCCGTGTGATGTCGGCCACCGCGAAAATCGGCCTGCCGGAAGTGAAGCTGGGCATCTACCCAGGCTTCGGCGGTACCGTGCGCCTGCCGCGCATCATCGGTGCCGACAACGCCATCGAGTGGATTGCCGCCGGCAAGGAAAACCGTGCTGAAGACGCGCTGAAAGTCGGCGCCGTGGATGCCGTGGTGGCTCCCGACAAGCTGGCAGAAGCCGCATTGAACCTGATCAAAGGCGCCATCAGCGGCGAGTTTGACTACAAGGCCAAGCGTCAGCCAAAGCTCGAAAAACTCAAGCTCAACGCCATCGAACAAATGATGTCGTTCGAAACCGCCAAAGGTTTCGTGGCTGGCCAGGCCGGCCCGAACTACCCGGCGCCGGTTGAAGCGATCAAGACCATCCAGAAGGCCGCGAACTTCGGTCGCGACAAGGCCCTGGAAATCGAAGCCGCTGGTTTCGTCAAACTGGCCAAGACTTCTGCGGCGCAGAGCTTGATCGGTCTGTTCCTGAACGACCAGGAACTGAAGAAAAAGGCCAAGGCCTACGACGAAATCGCCCGCGACGTGAAGCAGGCTGCCGTACTCGGCGCCGGTATCATGGGCGGCGGTATCGCCTATCAGTCGGCGTCCAAAGGCACGCCGATCCTGATGAAAGACATCAACGAGCACGGTATCGAGCAGGGTCTGGCAGAAGCCGCGAAACTGTTAGTTGGCCGCGTTGATAAAGGCCGCATGACGGCAGCGAAAATGGCTGAAGTGCTTAACGGCATTCGTCCTACGCTGTCCTACGGCGATTTCGGCCACGTCGACCTGGTGGTCGAAGCGGTTGTCGAGAACCCGAAGGTCAAGCAGGCGGTACTGGCTGAAGTTGAAGCCCAGGTTAAAGAAGACACCATCCTGGCTTCCAACACCTCGACCATTTCCATCACCTTGCTGGCCAAGGCCCTCAAGCGTCCGGAAAACTTCGTCGGCATGCACTTCTTCAACCCGGTGCACATGATGCCGCTGGTGGAAGTGATCCGTGGCGAGAAGTCCAGCGAACTGGCCGTTGCCACCACCGTTGCCTACGCCAAGAAAATGGGTAAGAACCCGATCGTCGTCAACGACTGCCCGGGCTTCCTGGTCAACCGCGTGCTGTTCCCGTACTTCGGCGGCTTCGCCAAGCTGGTCAGCGCCGGTGTGGACTTCGTGCGCATCGACAAAATCATGGAAAAATTCGGCTGGCCAATGGGCCCGGCGTACCTGATGGACGTGGTCGGCATCGACACCGGCCACCACGGTCGTGACGTGATGGCTGAAGGCTTCCCGGATCGTATGAAAGATGACCGCCGCTCGGCGATCGACGCGCTCTACGAAGCCAAGCGCCTGGGCCAGAAGAACGGCAAGGGTTTCTACGCTTACGAGACCGACAAGAAGGGCAAGCAGAAGAAAGTGGCCGACCCATCGGTTCACGAAGTACTCGCGCCGGTCATCTACGAACAGCGTGAAGTGTCCGACGAGGACATCGTCAACTGGATGATGATCGCCCTGTGCCTGGAAACCGTACGCTGCCTGGAAGACGGCATCGTTGAAACCGCAGCCGAGGCCGACATGGGCCTGGTCTACGGTATTGGTTTCCCTCCATTCCGTGGTGGTGCGCTGCGTTACATCGATTCCATCGGTGTGGCCGAGTTCGTTGCCCTGGCTGATCAATACGCTGATCTGGGCCCGCTGTACCACCCGACTGCGAAGCTGCGTGAGATGGCCAAGAACGGCCAGAGCTTCTTCGGTTAAGTGCCCAGACGACTAGAGCGAGAATATTTATGAGCTTGAATCCAAGAGACGTCGTGATTGTCGACTTCGGTCGTACGCCGATGGGCCGCTCCAAGGGCGGCATGCACCGCAACACCCGCGCTGAAGACATGTCGGCGCACCTGATCAGCAAATTGCTGGAACGCAACGTCAAGGTCGACCCCAACGAAGTCGAAGACGTGATCTGGGGCTGCGTCAACCAGACCCTGGAGCAGGGCTGGAACATCGCCCGCATGGCTTCCTTGATGACGCAGATCCCGCACACCGCTGCCGGCCAGACCGTCAGCCGCCTGTGTGGCTCGTCCATGAGCGCGCTGCACACCGCTGCCCAAGCGATCATGACCGGTAACGGTGATGTGTTCGTGGTCGGCGGCGTGGAGCACATGGGCCACGTCAGCATGATGCACGGTGTCGATCCGAACCCGCACATGTCCCTGTACGCGGCGAAAGCCTCGGGCATGATGGGCCTCACCGCTGAAATGCTCGGCAAAATGCACGGCATTACTCGCGAAGCCCAGGATGCATTCGGCCTGCGTTCCCACCAGTTGGCCCACAAGGCCACCCTGGAAGGCAAGTTCAAGGATGAAATCATCCCGATGAACGGCTACGACGAGAACGGTTTCCTGAAACTGTTCGACTACGACGAAACCATTCGTCCGGACACCACCCTGGAAAGCCTGGCGGCCTTGAAGCCGGCCTTCAATCCAAAGGGCGGCACCGTGACTGCCGGTACTTCGTCGCAGATCACTGACGGGGCTTCGTGCATGATCGTGATGTCGGCCCAGCGTGCCCAGGACCTGGGCATCCAGCCGATGGCCGTGATCCGTTCGATGGCAGTCGCAGGTGTGGACCCGGCAATCATGGGCTATGGTCCAGTACCGGCCACACAAAAAGCATTGAAGCGCGCAGGCCTGACTATCTCCGACATCGACTTCTTCGAGCTCAACGAAGCTTTCGCCGCACAGGCCCTGCCAGTGCTGAAAGATTTGAAAGTGCTCGACAAGATGAACGAGAAGGTTAACCTGCACGGCGGCGCGATTGCCTTGGGTCACCCGTTTGGGTGTTCCGGCGCTCGTATCTCCGGCACGTTGCTGAACGTGATGAAGCAAAATGGCGGCAACCTTGGCGTTGCGACCATGTGCATTGGCCTCGGCCAAGGCATCTCCACCGTCTTCGAACGTATCTAAACGTTTCGTTGACGGAAGCCGGGGCCCAGTGCCCCGGTTTTTGTTTTTTGGAATTTTTTATATTTTTTTTTAACAAATTTTGTAAGAGGGCCAGAGCATGAAAGTCGAACCAGGGCTCTACCAGCATTATAAAGGTCCGCAGTACCGCGTTTTTAATGTGGCGCGGCATTCCGAGACCGAAGAGGAAGTGGTGTTTTACCAAGCACTGTATGGCGATTACGGCTTTTGGGTGCGTCCCTTGAGCATGTTCCTGGAGACCGTCGAAGTTGACGGCGAACAGGTCCCGCGCTTTGCTTTGATCCAGGCCGAAGCCAGCCTTTTTTCCGCGCAATAAAGGCAGGCCGCGCAGAATGCTGCGCTTGACCTCACCTTGTTGCCACTATATATAGCGTTGCCGCGTCAGGCGCCAACCGCCTTTCACTTCTCGAATTCAGGAATTTTCCGATCCATGGGCAAATCGCTGGTCATTGTGGAATCCCCGGCTAAGGCCAAGACCATCAACAAGTACTTGGGTAACGAGTACGTGGTGAAGTCGAGTATCGGCCATATCCGAGACCTGCCCACCAGCGGTTCGGCTAGCGCCAGCAAGGAGCCTGCCGCCAAGCGCGGCAAGGCGGCTGCGGGCGAAGGTCCGGTGCTCACGCCTAAAGAGAAAGCGCGCAAGCAGCTGGTCTCGCGCATGGGTGTCGATCCCGATCATGGCTGGAAAGCCAAGTACGAGATCCTCCCAGGCAAGGAAAAGGTCATCGAAGAGCTGCGCCGGCTCGCCAAAGATGCTGACACCATCTATCTCGCAACCGACTTGGACCGCGAAGGGGAGGCTATTGCCTGGCACCTGCGGGAAGCCATCGGTGGTGACGACAGCCGCTACAAGCGCGTGGTGTTCAACGAAATTACCAAGAAGGCGATCCAGGAAGCCTTCTCCAAACCGGGCGAACTGGACATTGACCGCGTCAATGCCCAGCAGGCCCGTCGCTTCCTCGACCGCGTCGTGGGTTACATGGTCTCGCCGCTGCTGTGGGCGAAGATCGCCCGTGGCCTGTCCGCCGGCCGTGTGCAATCGGTTGCGGTAAAGCTGGTGGTGGAGCGTGAACGCGAGATTCGTGCGTTCAACCCCGAAGAATACTGGGAAGTGCACGCTGACCTGGGCACCGCCAAGGGCAACAACGTGCGCTTTGAGGTGGCCCGCGAGAAAGGCGAGGCCTTCAAGCCGCTCAACGAAGCCCAGGCCATGGCCGCGCTGGAGAAGCTCAAGGCTTCCAGCTACAGCATCGTCAAGCGTGAAGACAAGCCCACCAGCAGCAAGCCGTCGGCGCCGTTCATCACGTCCACCCTGCAACAGGCTGCGAGCAACCGCCTGGGCTTCGGGGTGAAGAAAACCATGATGATGGCCCAGCGTCTGTATGAAGCGGGCTACATCACATATATGCGTACCGACTCCACCAACCTGTCGCAAGACGCGGTGGCAATGGCGCGCACTTATATTGAAAGCGAGTTCGGCAAGAAGTACCTGCCGGAGAAGCCGAACGTCTATAGCAGCAAGGAAGGCGCACAAGAGGCTCACGAAGCGATTCGTCCCTCCGACGCCAACACCGAGCCAAGCAAGCTGAGCGGCATGGAGCGCGACGCTGAGCGCCTCTATGAGCTGATCTGGCGCCAGTTCCTGGCCTGCCAGATGCTGCCGGCGCAATACCTGTCGACGACTGTCAGCGTGGGTGCTGGTGACTTCGAGCTGCGTGCCAAGGGCCGTATCCTCAAGTTCGACGGTTACACCCGCGTGATGCCGCAAATCGCCAAGCCGGGCGACGACGACGTTCTGCCGGATATGGCTCAGGGCGATGTGTTGAAGCTGATCAAGCTCGACCCGTCCCAGCACTTCACCAAGCCGCCGGCGCGTTATTCGGAAGCCAGCCTGGTCAAGGAGATGGAAAAGCGCGGTATCGGTCGTCCTTCGACCTATGCGGCGATCATTTCCACCATCCAGGACCGCGGCTACGTCGCCTTGCACAACCGTCGTTTCTACTCGGAAAAGATGGGCGACATCGTCACCGAGCGCCTGTCCGAGAGCTTCTCCAACCTGATGGACTACGGCTTCACCGCCGGCATGGAAGAGAACCTCGATGACGTGGCCCAGGGCGAACGCGACTGGAAAAACGTGCTCGACGAGTTCTACGGCGACTTCAAGAAGAAACTCGAAGTGGCTGAAAGTGCCGAGAACGGCATGCGTGCCAACCAGCCGGTGATGACGGACATTCCGTGCCTCACCTGCGGTCGCCCGATGCAGATTCGTACGGCGTCCACCGGTGTGTTCCTCGGTTGCTCGGGTTACAGCCTGCCGCCGAAAGAGCGCTGCAAGGCCACCGTCAACCTGGTGCCAGGCGATGAAATCGCTGCCGATGACGAGGGTGAATCCGAGTCGCTGGTACTGCGTGGCAAGCACCGTTGCCCGATCTGCAGCACGGCGATGGACGCCTACCTGCTGGACGAGAAGCACAAGCTGCACATCTGCGGTAACAATCCGGATTGCAACGGCTATGAGATCGAAGAAGGCACTTACCGCATCAAGGGCTACGAAGGTCCGAGCCTGGAATGCGACAAGTGCGGCAGCGAGATGCAGCTCAAGACCGGCCGTTTCGGCAAGTTCTTCGGTTGCACCAACCCGACGTGCAAGAACACCCGCAAACTGCTGAAAAGCGGTGACGCGGCGCCGCCGAAGATGGACCCGGTGAAGATGCCTGAACTCAAGTGCGAGAAGGTCAACGACACCTACATCCTGCGTGATGGCGCTTCGGGGCTGTTCCTGGCTGCCAGCCAGTTCCCGAAAAACCGCGAAACCCGTGCTCCGCTGGTGATCGAGATCGTGCCCCACAAGGACGAGATCGATCCGAAGTACCACTTCCTCTGTGAAGCGCCGAAGAAGGACCCGGACGGTCGCCCGTCCGTAATCCGCTACAGCCGCAAGACCAAGGAGCAGTACGTGCAGACCGAAGTGGAAGGCAAGCCTACCGGCTGGAAAGCGTTCTACGACGGTGGCAAGTGGAAGGTCGAGGACAAGCGCCAGGGCGCTTGATTCGCCTGTGAAGGCTATGGCTCTATGTAGGAGCGAGCTCGCTCGCGATGGTCGTTAACGATAACGCGGGAAACCTGACACCCCACGGTGCTCTCAGGTTTTTCGCGAGCAAGCTCGCTCCTACACAGCCAGCATCACGCCTTATTCGTTGTGGAGACTGCCTTCATGGCCAACGAACTCTATACCCGTACCAACCAGAAAATTTACTTCGCGGGTTTGTCCCTGGAAGCCCTTGGCCGTGCCGAAGAAGGAAAGGAGATGAACGCTATCGCGCTGGTACAGGCCGGGCGTGAAGCGGCGCTGTTCCACCTGTATGGCGCCTTGCTTGGCTTGTGCCATGAGATCGCCGGGTTCTATCGCTTGCCTCAGGCCGGCTCACCGCGTGCAGAGATGATCATCAACCGTGACGTGCTGGAGACCATGGCCATCCCGGAGTTGGCCGAGTTGGTGGAGATGGCGCAGAGCCCGGACAGCTGGCTGGCCCGATTGCTGGTAGCACACGCCGATATGTTTCAGCCTCCACGGGTGAAACACACTCCCAAAGGCGATGTGACCCAGCCGCTGATCGTGGCCGTGAGCCTGGACGAAGAAGGGCCTGAGCCATTAAGCCGAGAGGAGCTGGAAAGCTGGAGGCAGGAGTTGAAGAAACTGGCCATTCGGTTTCGGGATGGATTGAACGAGTGCTGAGTTAAGCCGGGCACCATTCATCAAGCCGTAAAGAAAGCTGTCCAGATCCTGAGCGAGGCCGCGCTGATGACTGATATAATGCCGGCCTTTCGTGGAGAACAGACTTTTATGCCAACGTCCTTTCTGGAAATTGTTGAATTGCCCGACGGCCGAATCGAGCTGCGCCGGGCTGAGGACGAGGGTTCTCTGGTTATTTTGGATTTTTCCGAAGACGCAAAAGCGTTCCTGCAAGGCCAGCACGTGGAAGTGGCGAAAGCCATGTTGAGCGTCGGTGTGCAGATGGCAGGGCGCCTGGCTGAAGGCGAGCCGGAGAAAGAAGACGGTTCGCGGATTCTTCACTGAGTCCGTCTGTCGGCTTTTTGTAAGGTTCAATCGTGCAGATCGGCTTCTCAATCCTGAAGAAGCCTTGCGTCATGGCGGACACTGATAACCGTCAGTTATCCGCGCATCGTTTTATCCCAACCGAATGTTCAAGCTCTGTGCATCGCCCGTACGTGCGGCGCTGATCAGTTGTTGCCTGGCCGCTGTGGTCAGTGGGTTCAGCCAGCTGACCACCGTATGGCTACGGCCCAGGCGCAAGGCTTCGCAGGTCAGCTGCTGGGCACTTTGGGCTCCGCGGGGTTGCAGCAACAGAATGCGTTCGCGGTTCAGGCCTGCGTCCCGCAGCCAGGCCTGAGTCAGGCTGGACGGTGGGGCGATCAGCGTCAGCCAGCGTGCATCCTGTTCCTCGCTCAATTCGCGAAGGATCGGCGCCAGCAGGCTCAGGCAGCTCCCGGCAGCACCGCGCAACGACAGTTCACTGAACGCCTCGGGTTCGGCGCTCCAGGGCGCTTCGACCGTTTCCTTGAGGATGGGCGCAAGGGGCTGGGCCATAAAGGCCTCAAACAGCGACAGCTGAGTGTGTTGTGGGGTCTGTAGGAACTGCATGATGCCTCCGTTAGCGGCGAATAACGCCGACGCTCAAGCCTTCAATCACCAGGTCCTGATCCTTCAGGTTCACTTCAATCGGCGCAAACTCAGGGTTCTCGGCCAGTAGCCAGACCTTGCTGCCTTCGCGCTTGAAGCGTTTGACCGTCACTTCATCGCCAATACGGGCGACGACGATCTGGCCATTGCGGGCTTCACGTGTGGTATGGACGGCCAGCAGATCGCCGTCGAAAATACCCACGTCCTTCATGCTCATGCCGTGGACTCGCAACAGGTAGTCGGCACGGGGATGGAAGAACGTCGGGTTGATATTGCAGGATTCCTCGACGTGCTGTTGCGCCAGGATCGGCGCACCGGCTGCGACCCGCCCGATAATCGGCAGTGTCGACTCGTCGGCCTTGGCTTCGAAGCCAGGGATACGAATGCCCCGTGAGGCACCCGGGGTCATCTCGATCGCACCTTTGCGGGCGAGGGCCTTGAGGTGTTCTTCAGCGGCGTTGGGCGACTTGAATCCCAGTTCCAGCGCAATTTCCGCTCGGGTCGGCGGGTAGCCGTTGTCATCGAGGCAGCGCTTGATAAAAGCCAGAATCTCAGCTTGGCGTGGCGTCAGTTTTAGCATGTTGATCGCTCTGTCTTTTTATACAGTGACTGGGATTATATACAGTGGACTGCGCTTGGCAATCACCGTTTTCAGTCACTCCGCTGGACGGTCGTTTGTCATACGTCCTACAGGCTGAAAACAGCACTGCCTACAGACCTTGGCGAATGTGATTAAATGGCCATGAAATCGGTGACCGACCAGCCGCAAAGCGACCTGCAGGCTTGACAAGACACAGCTTGAAACGTATGTTTCAAACAAGTGTTTGTCAGGCGGAGTAGCCATGGCCCAGTCGGAAACCGTTGAACGCATTCTCGATGCTGCCGAGCAGTTGTTCGCGGAAAAAGGATTTGCTGAAACCTCATTGCGGCTGATCACCAGCAAGGCCGGGGTCAACCTGGCAGCAGTGAACTACCACTTCGGCTCCAAGAAGGCGCTGATCCAGGCCGTGTTCTCTCGGTTCCTGGGGCCTTTCTGTATCAGCCTCGACCGTGAGCTGGAGCGTCGCCAGGCCAAGCCTGAAAACAAGCCAAGCCTGGAAGACCTGCTGGAAATCCTCGTAGAACAAGCCTTGGTGGTCCAGCCTCGCAGCGGCAACGACCTGTCGATCTTCATGCGCCTGTTGGGCCTGGCATTCAGCCAGAGCCAGGGTCACCTGCGTCGCTACCTGGAAGACATGTACGGCAAGGTGTTCCGCCGCTATATGTTGCTGGTCAACGAAGCCGCACCGCGTATTCCGCCGATCGAGCTGTTCTGGCGCGTGCACTTCATGCTCGGTGCCGCGGCGTTCAGCATGTCCGGGATCAAGGCCCTGCGTGCGATTGCCGAGACCGACTTTGGCGTCAACACCTCCATCGAGCAGGTGATGCGCCTGATGGTGCCGTTTCTCGCTGCCGGCATGCGTGCCGAAACCGGCGTTACCGACCAGGCCATGGCCGCCGCCCAGTTGCGTCCCCGCAGCAAGTCGGTACCGGTACCGACCAAGGTTTAACCCCGTCCGGGTGTGCGCGGCCGCTTGCATCCGCTAAGCTAGCCGCCCATGCCGATTTCAGCTATTTACCCACAGCCCGTTGCTCCCGCTGAGCGTCCGTTTCCAGGTTCAATCCTGGCGATGCGATCTCGTGAGGGCTCCGGGCTGCGCGCGTTATTTAAGGAAGCTTTATGACCCAAGCCCTGCAAGGCTCTTTGATGGTGGACGTCGCCGGTACCTGGCTGACGGCTGAAGATCGCCACTTGTTGCGCCAGCCCGAGGTGGGCGGCCTGATCATTTTTGCGCGCAACATCGAGCACCCGCGCCAGGTGCGTGAGTTGAGCGCCGCGATTCGCGCCGTGCGCCCGGACCTGCTGCTGGCGGTCGATCAGGAAGGCGGCCGCGTTCAGCGCTTGCGCCAGGGCTTTGTCCGCCTGCCGGCGATGCGCGCCTTGGCCGACAACCCGAATGCCGAGCAACTGGCCGAGCAGTGCGGCTGGATCATGGCGACAGAAGTGCTGGCAGTCGGCCTGGACCTGAGCTTCGCGCCGGTGCTGGACCTCGATTACCAGCGCAGCGCAGTCGTGGGCACGCGCGCATTCGAAGGCGACCCCGAGCGCGCCGCCGTGCTTGCCGGTGCCTTCATCCGCGGGATGAACAGCGCCGGCATGGCGGCCACCGGCAAACACTTCCCCGGCCACGGCTGGGCTGAAGCCGATTCCCACGTCGCCATTCCCAATGACGAGCGCAGCCTGGAGCAGATTCGCGCCAATGACCTGGTGCCTTTCGCACGCCTGAGCAAGCAGTTGGCGGCCGTCATGCCGGCCCACGTGATTTATCCACAGGTCGACGCGCAACCAGCCGGCTTTTCCCGGCGCTGGCTGCAGGACATCCTGCGCGGTGAGTTGCAGTTCGACGGGGTGATCTTCAGTGACGACCTGTCGATGGCGGGTGCCCATGTGGTCGGTGATGCTGCGAGCCGTATCGAGGCTGCGTTGACTGCCGGTTGCGACATGGGGTTGGTGTGCAACGACCGCGCGGCCGCTGAATTGGCCCTGAGTGCTGCCCAGCGCATGAAGGTCACGCCATCGGCGCGTATCGCGCGGATGCGGGGCCAGGCGGTGGCTTCGACCGAGTACAAGCAGGATCCGCGTTGGCTGGCGGCGTTGGGTGCGCTGCGAGATGCTCAGTTAATCGACTGACAACTGTGGTGCGCCCTTCGCGAGCAAGCCCGCTCCCACATCCGACCGCATTCCTCCAGGGTATATGCGGTCAAGTGTGGGAGCGGGCTTGCTCGCGAAGGCGATCTAACAGTCAGCGCTTTTCCTGCTTGTGCGGCAACGGCGCAAACAACGCCTCGATATCCTCATTCCCCAGCTTCCAATCCCCCGTCGTCCGCCCATCCAGAACGCCCGCCGCCAGATCAGACTTTTCCTTCTGCAAATGCTGGATTTTCTCTTCCACGGTGCCCCGGGCAATCATCTTGTAGACGAACACCGGCTTCTCCTGGCCAATACGATACGCACGGTCGGTCGCCTGGTTTTCCGTGGCCGGGTTCCACCACGGGTCGTAGTGAATCACCGTGTCGGCTTCCGTCAGGTTAAGCCCGACGCCACCGGCCTTCAGGCTGATCAGAAAGATCTGCAGCTTGCCGCTCTGGAAATCCTTCACCGGCGTGCGTCGGTCCCGGGTCTGCCCGGTCAACAGCGCATAGGCAACGCCACGTTTTTTCAGCTCTGCTTCGATCAGGCTCAGCATCGAGGTGAACTGGGAAAACAGCAAAATCCTGCGGCCTTCGGCAAACAACTCTTCGAGCATCTCCATCAAGCTGTCGAGCTTGCCCGAGCTGCTGCCCTTCGCCGGCAACGTCGCATCATTGACCAGACGCAAATCACAGCACACCTGGCGCAACTTGAGCAGCGCTTCGAGGATGATGATCTGGCTGCGGGCCACGCCTTTGCGGGTAATCTCGTCGCGGACTTTCTTGTCCATCGCCAGGCGCATGGTCTCGTACACGTCGCGCTGGGCTTCGTTGAGGTCGACCCAATGAATGATCTCGGTCTTGGGCGGCAACTCCGTCGCCACCTGCTCCTTGGTACGGCGCAGCAGGAACGGCTTGATCCGACCATTAAGGTGCTGCAATCGCACATCGCTGCCGCGTTTTTCGATTGGCACGCGGTAATCGCGGTTGAAGCTCTTCACATCTCCCAACCAGCCTGGCAGCAGGAAGTGGAACAGCGACCACAGCTCGCCCAAGTGGTTTTCCAGCGGTGTACCGCTGAGGCACAGGCGCTGGCGGGCGTTCAGCTCGCGGGCAGCCTGGGCGGCCTTGCTGTTGGGGTTCTTGATGTACTGCGCTTCGTCGAGGATCAGCACGTGCAAGGGCAGGGCGGCCAGTTGCTCGATGTCCTTGGGCAGCAGGGCGTAGGTGGTCAGCAGCAGGTCGTAGTCCTGCAGCTGAGGGAAATGTTTCTTACGCCCGGCGCCATACAGCGCCAATACTTTGAGCTGCGGCGTGAAGTGCGCGGCTTCGTCGAGCCAGTTCGGGATCAGGCTGGTGGGCATCACCACCATGCACGGCCGGTCGAGGCGTCCGGCGATTTTCTCGCTGAGAATATGCGCCAGGGTTTGCAGGGTTTTGCCCAGGCCCATGTCGTCCGCAAGAATCCCGCCGACGTCGAGCTGGCGCAGCGACTGCATCCAGCTCAGGCCTTCCAGTTGGTAAGGGCGCAACGTCGCGTTCAAGCCTTCAGGCGCTTCGCAGCTGAAATCCTTGATGTCCCGCAATCGCTGGGCGAAGTTGCGGATCTTTTCGCCGCCTTCCCATTGCAGCGGCAAGTCTTCCAGCGGGTTCAGGCGAATGGCGTCGGCCTTGGCCAGGCGCAGTGCGGTGGTGCCGGGCTCTTGCAGATAGAACTCGCCCAGGGTCGCCAGCACCGGTTTCAGCCGGCCATAGGGCAGCGCCACCTGCAGCGGGCCGTGGCCGTTGGGCAGGCCGGGAATGTTCACCAGGATCAGTTCGTCATCGCGGCGCCGGGCGAGTTTTTCCGGGTTGAGGATCTCGGTGTGGGAGCGCATCAGGTTCAACAGGATCGGCAGCAGACTCAGGCGTTCGCCGTTGACGATGATCCCCAGCTCCAAGTCGAACCAGTCGCGCTCCGGCATCTCGTCGACGCTGGCGTACCAGTCGTCGACGGCGCTCAGGTCGAAGCCGAAATCTTCATCGATCTGTAGTTCCCAGCCCTGGGCGCGCAGGTTCGGCGAGGCATTCAGGGTGAAGTTCAGCCACGCGCTGTCGTTGACCATCTCGAACAGCTCGCCAGCACTTTCCGGCAGGGCCTTGCTCTGGCGGGTGGCGATCTTGAAGCCCAGCAGGCGTAGTTGTTCGCGGAACTGCTGCTCTACCTCGGGGTGGCGCTTGATCCGCAGGCTCTGCTGTTCCTGGCGCACGATAATATCGGCGTTCTTCTGGCCGCTGACGTAGTTGCCCAAATAGTTGAAGGACAACGCTGCGCGGTGCTGGATATAACGCTGCATCTTGCCGTTGCGCGGTTCGAAGGCGCTGAATTCGATACTCGCCAGCCATAGGCGCGGCACCGGTTGTACGTCTTCTATCACCACTTGCGGCAATACCACGCGGTTATCCAGCACCGCCTGGAGCTTCTCCAGCAACTCGGCATCCTGGGCCGCCGCCGGGTAGGCCAGGGTTTCCTGGACCTTGAGCAGCACCGCCGCGATGTGTTTGCAGTTGGTGTGCACGGGGCAGGTGCAGCGGCTGTCCACCAGGATCAACGTGCCCTTGGCGGATTCGCGCAGCGAAATGGTCTGGCGGTAGACGTTGCCGCCCGAGCCTTCGCAACTGGCAATGATGGTGCTGTCGCCGGACTCGACGATGCGCACACGGTTTTCCAGGGCGTAGCGTCGGCCACGCTCAAGGCTTTGCTCTTTAAAGCGATTGGCCCACGAAGGGGCCAGGGGTTTGGTCAACGACGACGTCAGGGGCATGGTGCTGGATCAGTCCTGGACGTCGGGCGGTGGTGCGCTGGGCGGCTTGGCGGTCAGCGAAGTGATCTTGATCAGCAGGGCGAGGTGGCCGCCGTCCAGGTAGTTGAGCTGGTTGTTCTTGGTGCGCACGTCTTGCTGGCTGAGGTGTTCGCTGGCAATGACACTGCCGTTGGCGTCGAACTGGTTGACCCAGATGTCGGCGTCGATATCGGTAAAGCGCCCGAGCTGCAGGCTCAGGGTACCTTCGATGGGGAACTGGCCGAACTGTTCCTGGCCGTCGCTGATGGCCAGCTTCACCGGTTGTTCACCGAGGTTCTGATCCCAGGCCCGGTGCAGCAACACGGTGTAGTTATTGTCGGCACTGAGCTTGTCGACGATATTGCCCAGCCGCGGCGGGCTCATTTTGTCGGCCGGCAGGCGAGGGGCGCCCGCGTCCCAGTCTTCCGGCGCCGCACGACTGTTGATCACCGGCTCGGCGTTCTGGCGCACCAGAATCATTTCCACCAGGTACGGGCTGTCGGCGAACGCCGAAGGCGCAACGACCACCAACAACAAGCTCAAAATGCGGAACAGGCGCATTGGGGCGTCCTTCAAGCAGATTTCGGGATGAGGCGCTCAAACAGCGCCTCCAGTGTATTAAAGCGTTCTTCGGCGCGTTCCATCGGCACCATGAACTTGAACAGCGTAGCCCCTTCGAACTTGTAGCGATTGGGCTGGCCCTGAATCAGCTTGATCAGCACCAGTGGGTCCACCGGCGTCTGCGCTTCGAACTCGATACGCCCGCCCTGCGGCCCGGCGTCGACCTTCTTGATACCCAGTTGCTCGGCCTGCAATTTGAGCAGGGTCAGGCGTACCAGGTTCTTGGTCGGTTCCGGCAGCAGGCCGAAGCGGTCGATCATCTCCACTTGCAGGTCCTTGAGACCGTCTTCGTCGGTGGCCGAGGCGATGCGCTTGTACAGGATCAGCCGCGCATGCACATCCGGCAGGTAGTCTTCGGGAATCAATGCCGGCAAGCGCAGGTTGATTTCCGGGCCGCCACCCAGCGGTTGGTCGAGGTTCGGTTGCTCGCCCTTGCGGATGGCTTTTACTGCCCGTTCGAGCATTTCCATATAAAGGGTGAAACCCACGGCCTGGATCTGGCCGCTCTGGCCATCGCCCAGCAGTTCGCCGGCACCACGGATTTCCAGGTCGTTGGTGGCCAGCACAAAGCCGGCGCCGAGGTCCTGGGTATTGGCGATCGCTTCCAGGCGCTTCTCGGCGTCGGAAGTGATCTGCTGGCGCGGCGGCGTCAGCAAATAGGCGTACGCCTGGTGGTGACTGCGCCCGACCCGGCCGCGCAGCTGGTGCAGCTGGGCCAGGCCGAACTTGTCGGCGCGCTCGATGATGATGGTGTTGGCGCTCGGCACGTCGATGCCGGTCTCGATGATGGTCGAGGCGATCAGCACGTTGAAGCGCTTGTGGTAGAAATCGCTCATCACCTGTTCGAGTTCGCGTTCGCGCATCTGCCCGTGGCCGATGGCGATCCGCGCTTCTGGTACCAGTTCGGCGAGGTCGGCGGCGCATTTCTCGATGGTTTTCACATCGTTGTGCAGGTAGTACACCTGGCCGCCACGCAGCAACTCACGCAGCAGGGCTTCCTTGACTGTGCTTTTGTTCTGCTCCATGACGAAGGTGCGCACCGACAACCGCCGCGCCGGCGGCGTGGCGATGATCGACAGGTCACGCATGCCCGACACCGCCATGTTCAGCGTGCGCGGGATCGGTGTGGCGGTGAGGGTCAGGATGTCGACTTCACTGCGCAGGGCCTTGAGCTGTTCCTTCTGACGGACACCGAAGCGGTGCTCTTCGTCGATGATCACCAGCCCGAGGTTTTTGATCTTCACGTCATCCGACAGCAGCTTGTGAGTGCCGATGACAATGTCGATCTTGCCTTCCGCCAGGTCAGCGATGGCTGCGTTCACTTCCTTGGCCGACTTGAAGCGGCTCATCACTTCCACGGTCACCGGCCAGTCGGCAAAGCGGTCGCGGAAGCTGTTGTAGTGCTGCTGCGCGAGCAGGGTGGTCGGCACGAGGATCGCCACTTGGCGGCCACCATGCACCGCGATAAAGGCCGCGCGCATCGCCACTTCGGTCTTGCCGAAGCCCACGTCGCCGCACACCAGGCGGTCCATCGGCTTGGGCGCCAGCATGTCGGCGCGCACGGCGTCGATGGTGGTTTGCTGGTCCGGGGTTTCTTCGAAGGCAAAGCCCGCGCTGAAGGTGGCGTAGTCGGCTTTCGGGTCGGCAAAGGCATAACCTTCACGGGCGGCGCGGCGGGCATAGATGTCGAGCAACTCGGCAGCCACGTCGCGTACCTGTTCGGCGGCCTTGCGCTTGGCTTTCTGCCAGGTCTCGGAGCCGAGGCGGTGCAACGGCGCGAGGGCGTCGTCGCTGCCGGTGTAGCGGGCGATCAGGTGCAGGTTGGCCACGGGCACGTAGAGCTTGGCGCCCTCGGCGTATTCCATGGTGAGGAATTCAGCCACCTGGTTATCGATCTCCAGGGTCTGCAGGCCCAGGTAACGGCCCACACCGTGGTCGATATGCACCACCGGCGCGCCTTCGCGCAGTTCGGTGAGGTTCTTGATCACCGCATCGTTGTTGGCGTCGGCGCGTTTTTCGCGGCGGCGGCGCTGCATCACCCGCTGACCGAACAGCGGGCTTTCGGCAATCAGTGCCAGGGCCGGGTCGTCCAGCAGCAAGCCTTCGTCCAGCGGTGCGATGGTGATCGCCAGGCGATCCTTGCTCGCGACAAAGTCCGGCCAGCTGTCGACGGTTTTCGGCCGCAGCTTCAGGCGTTCCAGCAACTCCAGCAGCACCTCGCGGCGCCCGGCGGACTCGGCGGTAAACAGCACGCGGCCGGGGAAGTCACCGAGGAAATTCGACAGCGCTTCCAGCGGCTGGTTGGCCTTGGCTTCAATCGCCAGGTTCGGCAGTGCTTGTGCCGGGAAGCGCTCGCGGCCGGCGCCGGCGTCCACGTCCTGTTGGCTGGCGACTACGCGCGGCCAGTTTTTCAGGCGGGCAAAGCAGTCTTCCACCGGCAGGAACAGCTCGGCCGGTGGCAATAAAGGACGGGACGGATCAACGCGGCGTTCTTCATAACGGTTGCGCACGTCATTCCAGAAGTTCTCCGCCGCCTGTTCGATGCCCGGCAGCGAGAACACTTGGGTGTCCTGGGGCAGGTAATCGAAGAGGGTCGAGGTTTCGTCGAAGAACAGCGGCAGGTAGTACTCGATACCGGCGGGGGTAATCCCGCTGCTCAAATCCTGGAAGATCGGGCAGCGGCGGAAGTCCACGTCAAAGCGCTCGCGGAAACGTGCCTTGAAGCGCGTGACCGCGTCTTTTTGCAGCGGAAACTCCCGGGCCGGCAGCAGCTTGACCGAGTCGACCTTGTCGATGGAACGCTGGTTTTCCGGATCGAAGGTACGCAGGGTTTCGATTTCGTCGTCGAACAGGTCGATCCGGTAAGGCAGTTTGCTGCCCATCGGGAACAGGTCGATCAGCGCGCCACGCACCGCGAACTCACCGTGCTCGTACACCGTGTCGACGCAGCGATAACCACTGGCCTCAAGCCGGGTGCGCATCTGTTCCACGTCGAGCTTCTGGCCGATATCCAGCACCAGGCTGCTGCCCAGCAGGAACTTGGTCGGCGCCAGGCGATGCAGGGCCGTGGTGATTGGCACCACCAACACGCCGTGGGCCAGTTCCGGCAAGCGGTACAGGCTGGCGATGCGCTGGGAAATAATGTCCTGGTGCGGCGAGAACAGATCGTAGGGCAGGGTTTCCCAGTCCGGAAAATGCAGCACCGGCAAATCGGGGGCGAAGAAACTCAGCTCCTGTTCCAGCCGCTCGGCACTTTGGCTGTCGGCGGTGAGCAGCAGGGTAAAGCGCTTGGCAGCGCTGGCAGCCTCGGCAATGGCCAGGCTGAGGGCGGCACCGGGCAGATTGCCCCAGTGCTGTTTACCTGCCGCGGCAGGGAGAAGCGGTAGACGCAGAACGGGCACGGAAGGTTGAGCTCCAAGCGTTGCGACAAAGTCGGTAATTGTAACGGCCCGGAGTGCCGCCTGTCAGTTGCTGACTGAGCCTATTACGGTTTGTAGGAAATGTAGTGGCTAAGACAAACAAAGGCGCCTTTTGACTCATTATGTAGTGCCGAAATCGGTGTATGTTTCGGAGGGTTACGGACACTTTGTCACAATGGCTCAGAAGGGGGTGCGCTGGAAGCCACGTATTTACTGGGCTCCAGCGGGGCGATATTTTTTTGCAAGGGGTTTTGTTGCGGGTCGCGCATTGCTCCGAGGGCAGTCGAGCGGCATAATGTAGCCCCTTTTTTCTGCCCCTACATGTGGAAGGTTCCCGTGACTCAGAAGCCCGACCAGTGTCTTGGTGAATGGATCGACCGTGAAGCACTCGCTGAAGCGATGATTCCGCTTATCGGTCAGCTCTACCGCAATAACAACGTGGTGAGCTCGATCTATGGCCGCAGCCTGATCAACCAATCAGTCATCGCGATTCTCAAGGCTCATCGCTTTGCTCGCCATCGTTCCGCCGACGACAGCGAACTCTCCGTCCACGAAACATTCCCCCTGCTTAAAGCCATGAGCGAGCTCAAGCTCGGCGCGGCCTCGGTAGACCTGGGCAAGCTGGCCTACAAATTCCGCAAAGAAGGCGCTGGCCGTACCGCCGAGCAGTTCGTGCGTGAAGAAATGGCCGACGTGGTTGGCCAGCAAAACGCTGCTGCCCGCAAAGGCACCGACGTTGTGCTGTACGGCTTCGGTCGTATCGGCCGCCTGCTGGCGCGCATCCTGATCGAAAAAACCGGTGGCGGCGACGGTCTGCGCCTGCGTGCCATCGTGGTGCGTAAAGGTGCAGAAAACGACCTGACCAAACGCGCCAGCCTGCTGCGTCGCGACTCGGTACACGGTCCGTTCAACGGCACCATCGTCATCGACGAAGAAAACAACACCATCACCGCCAACGGTAACCTGATCCAGGTGATCTACGCGAAGAACCCGTCTGAGGTGGATTACACCCAGTACGGCATCAAGGACGCACTGCTGGTGGACAACACCGGTGTATGGCGTGATGCCGAGGGCCTGGGCCAACACCTGGCGTGCCCGGGTATCGACCGCGTTGTCCTGACGGCGCCTGGCAAGGGCAAGCTGAAGAACATCGTGCACGGTATCAACCACGGTGAAATCACCGCTGACGACAAGATCGTGTCCGCCGCTTCCTGCACCACCAACGCCATCGTGCCGGTGCTGAAAGCTGTGAATGACAAGTTCGGCATCGTTAACGGTCACGTTGAAACGGTTCACTCGTACACCAACGACCAGAACCTGATCGACAACTTCCACAAGGGCGATCGCCGTGGCCGTAGCGCCGCGCTGAACATGGTAATCACCGAGACCGGTGCTGCCACCGCTGCTGCCAAGGCCCTGCCTGAGCTGGCCGGCAAGCTGACCGGTAACGCGATCCGTGTGCCGACGCCGAACGTGTCGATGGCCATTCTCAACCTGAACCTTGAGAAAGCCGCCACCCGTGAAGAGATGAACGAGTACCTGCGCTACATGGCGCTGCACTCCGATCTGCATAAGCAAATCGACTTCGTCAACTCGCAGGAAGTGGTGTCCACCGACTTCGTTGGCTCGCGCCACGCCGGTGTGGTGGACGCTGAAGCGACCATTACCCAGGATAACCGCGTTGTTCTGTACGTCTGGTACGACAACGAGTTCGGTTACAGCTGCCAGGTGGTTCGCGTGATGGAAGACATGGCCGGGGTTAACCCGCCAGCATTCCCGCGCTAAGCATCAGCGGTAAATGAAAAAGCCCCGACTGGTTCGGGGCTTTTTTATGTCTGTGGGTTTTGTAGTGGTTGGCTGGGCCTCTTCGCGAGCAAGTCGAATCGTCGCACCGCCGCTCCCACATTCGACCGCATCTCTTCAGGTGATACGCGGGTAAATGTGGGAGCGGGCTTGCTCGCGAAAGCGACCTATCAAGCGCCGCCGACTATCGAAGCCTGCGCGGTACGCAGTTCATGCCGATTGCCCTTGAACAGGATCAGCGTGGCGATCAAGCCCAGCACTGCCGCGCCGCTCAGCCAGATGCCCGGTGCCGCCTTGTTGTCCAGCACGTGGATCAGGTAGGTGCAGGCCGCCGGAGTAAAGCCGCCAAAGGTCGCCGTCGCCAGGCTGTAGGCCAGGGAGAAACCGGTGGTGCGCACTTCTACCGGCATGATTTCGGTCAGTGCTACAACCATCGCGCCGTTGTACGAGCCATACAGGAACGACAGCCAGAGCAGCACGATCAACAGATGGCTGAAGCTTGGATTGGCCACCAACCAGGACAGCGCCGGATACGCGGTGAGGATCGCCAGAATCGTCGCCCCCAGCAGCAGGGGTTTACGCCCGATCTTGTCGGACACCGCACCCATCACCGGCAGCCAGATGAAGTTGGAGATGCCGACGCACACGGTTACCAGCAACGCGTCGAAGTCCGACAGGTGCAATTCGGCCTTGCCGAAGGTCGGGGTGTAGGCGGTGATCAGGTAGAACGACACGGTGGTCATCACCACCAGCGCCATGCCGGCGATCACGATGCCGAAGTTCTGGCCGATCGAACGGACGATTTCCTGCAGGGTAGGGCGGTGTTTACGTGCCTGGAATTCCGGGGTTTCTTCCAGGGAGCGACGAATCACGAAGATCACCGGCACGATCAGGCAGCCGATCAGGAACGGCACGCGCCAGCCCCAGTCACCCATTTCTTCCGGGCTGAGCCAGTGGTTCAGGCCCACACCCAACAGACCGGCGAATACCACGGCGGCTTGCTGGCTGGCGGACTGCCAGCTGACGAAGAAGCCTTTGCGGCCTGGAGTGGCGATTTCCGCCAGGTACACCGATACGCCGCCCAGTTCGACACCGGCGGAGAAACCTTGCAACAAGCGGCCGAACAGCACCAGCAACGGCGCCGCGACGCCCAGGGTGGCGTACCCGGGAACGCAGGCAATCAGGATGGTGCCGGCGGCCATCAGCGCCAGGGTGATGACCAGGCCCTTTTTACGGCCGTGACGGTCAATGTAGGCGCCGAGGAAAATCGCGCCCAGCGGACGCATCAGGAAACCGGCACCAAAGGTCGCCAGGGACAGCATCAGGGACGCGAAAGCGCTGTCGGTGGGGAAAAATGTCTTGGCAATGGCCGTGGCGTAAAAGCCGTAGACCATGAAGTCGAACATCTCAAGGAAGTTACCGCTGACAACGCGAAAGATCGCCTTGCCCTTGCCCGTTGTAGTGGACATGTCATGCACTCATTTTGGCTATCTTGTTAGTAATCCCTGGTCGCAACCGTCCTTGCTGTTGAAGCTCTGGCACGAGGCTGGCGCTGAACAGTTTTGTAACGATATGTGTATAAGCCACCACAGGCAACAAAAAACCGATAGCAAGCTGGCAAATTGCCGCAGGCCTCCGGGTGATGAAAATCCAATCTGGGAGCGGGCTTGCTCGCGAAAACGGTGTGTCAGTCAGCTGATGAGCCACTGATACACCGCATTCGCGAGCAGGCCCGTTCCCACAGGGTTTTTGCGATCAGTTGAGGAGGGTGTTTCGCAGGCTGTCGGACAAGCCTTTTGGTGCCAGCCAGATTCCCAGGTAAGCCTTGGCCAATTCGTCATTGCGACTGCTGAATACCACGCTGCCGTTGATTTCCAGGTTCAGGCCGCGCTGAGGCTGGAAGTCCAGCGCATAACGGTCGCCGCTGCGGATGTCGCGAAAGCTTTTGTGCAATTGCTCCAGTTCAGGTTTCAGGCGGGCGAGAGCGGCGGGTGTTTGCTGGCGTTGCAGGGTGGCGGTGGCGGCCTTGATGACATCGTTGCGATCGATATCGCGAAAGTAATACAGCTCCAGGCGCAGGTCTTTTTGCCGGTCCAGGGCCTGTTTGGCGCTCAGGTCAGCTTGGGCGAAGAGTGCTGCTGCATACACATCTGCCCACAGATAGGTCAGGACGGCCTGGTTTTTCAGCACCAGTTGATGAGATTGCGCCGGAAAATCAGCTTGTTTGAGGCGCTCAGCTTCATTCGCCAGCACGGGGACCGAAAACATCAGCAATAAACAAACAATCACATGTCGCATAATGGCCCGTCCTGAAAGGTGCGTGCCTACAGGTTAATTCAATAACGAACGCTGTGTAGTAAAGGCAAAACTGGCCTACGACGCGACCAAGGGTTAATGTGCGCGGCGTTGAGCCTTCTATAGACTGTGCCCCGGCTCACACACTTGAGCCACATTGATCCTTCATGACCGCTGGCCGCGGCATGATTTAGCCAGGCGCCCAACCGTGCGCCCTGGCCTGTTCTGAGGAGTACGCATGGCTGTCTACAACTACGACGTAGTGGTACTGGGTTCCGGCCCAGCTGGAGAAGGTGCGGCGATGAACGCCGCCAAAGCAGGGCGCAAGGTGGCGATGGTCGATAGCCGTCGCCAGGTCGGCGGTAACTGCACCCACCTGGGTACCATCCCGTCCAAGGCCTTGCGTCACTCGGTGCGCCAGATCATGCAGTTCAACACCAACCCGATGTTCCGGGCCATTGGTGAGCCGCGCTGGTTCTCGTTCCCGGACGTGCTCAAGAGCGCTGAAAAAGTGATTTCCAAGCAGGTTGCATCGCGTACCGGCTTCTATGCCCGTAACCGCGTCGACCTGTTCTTCGGCACCGGCAGCTTCGCCGACGAGCAAACCGTCGAAGTGGTCTGCGCCAACGGCGTGGTCGAGAAGCTGGTAGCCAAGCACATCATCATTGCCACCGGCTCGCGTCCGTATCGCCCGGCGGATATCGATTTCCACCACCCGCGTATCTACGATAGCGACACCATCCTCAGCCTGGGCCACACCCCGCGCAAACTGATCATCTACGGCGCCGGCGTGATCGGCTGTGAATACGCCTCGATCTTCAGCGGCCTGGGTGTATTGGTCGAGCTGGTGGATAACCGCGACCAGTTGCTGAGCTTCCTCGACTCGGAAATTTCCCAGGCGTTGAGTTACCACTTCAGCAACAACAACATCACTGTGCGCCACAACGAAGAGTACGAGCGGGTCGAAGGCCTGGACAACGGTGTGATCCTGCACCTGAAATCCGGCAAGAAGATCAAGGCCGACGCCTTGCTGTGGTGCAACGGCCGTACCGGCAACACCGACAAGCTGGGCATGGAAAATATCGGTGTGAAGGTCAACAGCCGTGGCCAGATCGAGGTGGACGAGAACTACCGCACCTGCGTGACCAACATCTACGGTGCCGGTGACGTGATCGGCTGGCCAAGCCTGGCCAGTGCCGCCCACGATCAGGGCCGCTCCGCCGCTGGCAGCATCGTCGACAACGGCAGCTGGCGCTACGTCAACGACGTGCCGACCGGGATCTACACGATTCCCGAGATCAGCTCCATCGGCAAGAACGAGCACGAACTGACCAAGGCCAAGGTGCCTTATGAAGTCGGCAAGGCCTTCTTCAAGAGCATGGCGCGTGCGCAGATCGCCGGTGAGCCCCAGGGCATGCTGAAGATTCTGTTCCACCGCGAGACGCTGGAAGTGCTCGGCGTGCATTGCTTCGGCTATCAAGCGTCGGAGATCGTGCACATCGGCCAGGCGATCATGAACCAGCCGGGTGAGCAAAATACCCTCAAGTATTTCGTCAACACCACGTTCAACTACCCGACCATGGCTGAAGCCTATCGGGTAGCGGCCTACGACGGCCTCAACCGGCTTTTTTGAGCGGCTCCGGCCGGTGGCCTGAGCCGGCCGGGGAGACCGATTTCAGTAATTCCCGAGGGTGGCAGTGGCCAAACCGGGAAAGTCTGTAATCAGGCTATCTACGCCGAAGTCGGCGAGCCTGCGCATCAGCGCGGGTTCGTTGACCGTCCACACGGACACGTGCAAACCCTGGCGCTGGGCTTTTTCCAGACGTTCAGGGGTGCACAACGTCCAGTTCAACGCCAGAATCTCACAGCCATAGTTGGCCGCGACCTTCAACGGGTCGAGCCAGGCGTATTCGGCTACCAGTCCGCGGGACAGGTCCGGAGTGAGGTCCAGCGCTGCTTTCAGCACTTCCCGCGAGCTTGAGGTCACGGTGACCTTGTCCATCAGCCCGAAACGCTGAGCCATTTCCCGGATCGCCAGCACGGTGGTTGCCGCGCGGGTGCGCGATGCGCTTTTGACTTCCAGTTGCCAGTGATCGAAGTCGCACTGTTCGAACAGCTCTTCCAGGCGTGGGATCGGGCAGGGGTTGACCCAGCCCGGGCCGCCTTTGCGCGCGTCCATCTTCACCAGGTCGGCGGCCGAATACTCGACGACCTTGCCGCGCCGGTCGGTGGTGCGCTTGAGCGTCGGGTCGTGAATGACCATCAGCTCGCCGTCCATGGACAGGTGCAAATCCAGTTCGCAGCGGCGCACGCCGTGCTTGAGGCATTCCTGGAAGCTGGTCAGGGTGTTTTCCGGTGCTTCGCCTTTGGCACCGCGGTGGCCATAAATCAGGGTCACAGTTGCTCCTTTACGCCAGGATTGCTGGCTGGATGGATGACGCGACGCGCCATTCAGTGTTCGTATTCAGGTGTCGGATTCGTCGCTTTTTTCCCGCGCCAGACGCCGTTCCTGGGCCTGTTTCTGCAGGATATAGCGCGCCAGCAACTGGCGTTGGGCATCGGTCATGGCTTCGAATTCCGTGCCGATTTCAAAGCCGCCGGTCTTGGCGTCGCAATGGGTCACCTTGGCCCTCAGCAACAGGCCGAGGGCTTGTGGCATCAGCACTAGCTTGACCGCCAGGTGGCTGTCGGGCTGGATCGCCGTGTGGTTCAGGAACTCGATGCCGCCTTCGGAGATGACCACGGGTTGCGGCGTACCGATCTCGCCCAGCAGGCTTTGCGCCATGATCTGGCTGAGCAAATCCATGCGTTTGTTCTGCACTTTGAGGAAGGCGGCCAGGGTTCGGTCCCGTTCGCCGATCTGGCGCAGCAGGTGCTGGGATTCGAATTCACTCAGGTGCAACTCGCTGAGTAGATTGAACAGCGGCGAATCATCCAGCAACACTTCCTTGCTCAGCGCTTCCGGGCCCGACAGCGGGGTAATTTCCAGTGCGATCATGTCCTCGATACGGTAGTATTCGCGGCGATCTTCTTCATCTAATGTCGACATGGCGAACCCAAAGCAGCGGTGATGGTCTGAGTGTAAAGCTGCTTACCTGACCCCGCCACAAGGACGTCTTCTTTTCCTCCGAACAAGCCCCGACATGTTCAGACCTCTCTTCGTATTTATTGGCACGCGTTATACCCGTGCAAAACGTCGCAATCATTTTGTGTCGTTCATTTCCTTGACCTCGATGATCGGGCTCGCCCTTGGCGTTGTCGTGATGATCGTGGTGCTGTCGGTGATGAACGGCTTCGATCATGAGATGCGCACCCGCGTGCTGGGCATGGTGCCCCACGCGACCATCGAGTCGGGTGAGCCCATCAGCGACTGGCAAAGCCTGGCCGCCAAGGTCAAGCAGAACCCCAAAGTGCTGGCGGTTGCGCCCTTCACCCAGATGCAGGGCCTGTTGACCAACGACGGCAAGGTGCAGAAAGTCCTGCTCAATGCCATCGACCCGGCGCAGGAACGCAACGTCTCGATCATCGATAACTTCATGCAACAGGGCAAACTGGACGACTTGTCGCCCGGCAGCTTTGGCATTGCTATCGGCGACAAAGCCGCGGCCAAGCTCGGCGTGGGCATCGGCGACAAGCTGACCTTCGTCGCGCCGGAAGTCACCGTGACCCCGGCCGGCATGTTCCCGCGTATGAAGCGCTTTACCGTGGTCGGCATCTTCCATGTCGGCGCCGGTGAGATCGACGGCTACCTGGGCCTCACCAACCTGACCGACCTGGCCCGCCTGCATCGCTGGAAGCCGGATCAAGTACAGGGCCTGCGCCTCAAGTTCAACGACCTGTTCGACGCGCCGCGCACCTCGTGGGAAATCGCCCAGCACCTGGGTGAAAACCAGTACTACGCCCGCGACTGGACCCGCACCCACGGCAACCTGTACCAGGCCATCCGCATGGAAAAAGCCATGATCGGCCTGCTGTTGCTGCTGATCGTCGCCGTCGCCGCCTTCAACATCATTTCCACGCTGGTGATGGTGGTGAATGACAAGAAGGGCGATATCGCCATCCTGCGCACCCTTGGCGCCACGCCGGGGCAGATCATGGCGATCTTCATGGTCCAGGGCACGGTGATCGGCGTAGTCGGCACCTTGATCGGCACTGTGGTGGGGATTCTCGCCGCGCTGAACGTGAGTGCCGCCATCGCCGGGCTGGAAGTGTTGATCGGCCACAAATTTTTGAACTCCGACGTTTACTTCATCGACTACTTGCCGTCCCAGGTGCAGAGCCAGGACGTGTTGATGGTCGGCGCCGCTGCGTTGGTCCTGAGTTTCCTTGCCACCCTGTATCCAGCCTGGCGCGCGGCACGTACCCAGCCGGCGCAGGCTTTACGTTATGAGTGAATCGGGCATGATTGAAAAAGCAATCCTGAGCTGCCGCAACCTGGGCAAATCCTACGAGGAAGGCCCGGAATCCGTGGTGGTGCTGTCCAACCTGCAACTGGAACTGCACCCGGGCGAGCGCGTGGCGATCGTCGGCAGTTCCGGTTCCGGTAAAAGTACCTTGCTGAACCTGTTGGGCGGCCTTGATACGCCGTCCCAGGGCAGCGTCTGGCTGGCCGGCGAAGAACTGTCGGCCCTGGGCGAGAGGGCCCGTGGCCAGCTGCGCAACCGTTCGCTGGGTTTTGTGTACCAGTTCCACCACTTGCTGCCTGAGTTCACCGCCCTGGAAAACGTCTGCATGCCGCTGTTGATCGGCAAGACCGCGATTCCCGAGGCGCGCCAGCGTGCCAAGGCGTTGCTGGAGCGGGTCGGCCTGGGCCATCGCCTGGAGCACAAACCGGCTGAGTTGTCCGGCGGCGAGCGCCAGCGTGTGGCGATTGCCCGTGCCCTGGTCAACAACCCGGGCCTGGTGATGCTCGACGAGCCCACCGGCAACCTCGACTCCCACACCGCCCAGGGCATCAAGGACTTGATGTTGGAGCTGAGCACCCAGATGCGCACCGCGTTCCTGGTGGTGACCCATGACATGAGCATGGCCCGCCAGATGGACCGTGTGCTGCACCTGCAGGAAGGTCATCTGGTCGCCATCTGACCTGTTTCAAGCCCGGCGCCCGGCGCCGGGTTTTCTATTTTTTCAACGGTGCCCGCGAATGTTCAGACCGTTATCGATTTTCATCGGCACGCGCTATACCCGCGCCAAGCGCCGCAACCGTTTTGTTTCGTTTATCTCGATGACCTCGATGATCGGCCTCGCCCTGGGCGTGCTGGCGATGATCGTTGTGTTGTCGGTAATGAACGGTTTCCAGCGGGAAATGAGTTCACGCATCCTCGGCATGGTGCCCCACGCGACCATCGTTGGCGTGAAGCCGATCAGCGACTGGAAGCCGGTGGCGGATGCCGCGATGAAGAATCCTGAAGTCACGGCTGCGGTACCGTTCACGCAGATGGACGGCATGCTTTCCTACAAAGGCGCGATGCAGCCGATCGAGATCAGTGGTGTTGATCCAGCCCAGGAAGGCAAGGTGTCGATTGTGGCCCAGCATATCGTCCAGGGTCATCTTGAAGACCTTAAACCGGGCGAGTTCGGTGTGGTCATCGGTGAGATCACCGCCCGGCGTTTCCGCCTGAACGTCGGCGACAAGCTGACCCTGATCGTGCCGGAAATCAGCAGTGCGCCCGGTGGCATCACCCCGCGCATGCAGCGGTTGAACGTGGTCGGTGTGTTCAAGGTAGGCGCTGAGCTGGATGGCTCCATGGCCTTGATCCACATGGCCGACGCCGCCGAGATTCAGCATTGGGAGCCGAACCAGGTGCAAAGCGTGCGCCTGGCGGTGAAAGACTTGTATGCCGCGCCCAAGGTCTCGGCGGATATCGCCGCCAGCCTCGGCGCCGACTACAAGGCCGACGACTGGACCCACACCCAAGGCAGCCTGTTCAGCGCAATGAAGATGGAAAAAACCATGATCGGCCTGCTGTTGCTGATGATCGTCGCGGTGGCCGCGTTCAACATCATCGCGACCTTGATCATGGTGGTGAACGACAAGGGCGCCGACATTGCGATCCTGCGCACCATCGGCGCCACGCCACGGCAGATCATGGCGATCTTCATGGTGCAGGGCACGGTAATCGGGATCGTCGGTACCTTGATCGGCGGCATCCTGGGCGTGATTGCCGCGCTGAACGTCAGTGAACTGGTGGGGTGGCTGGAGCGGGTCACCGGGCAGCACATCTTCAGTTCGGACGTGTATTTTGTCAGCAACCTGCCTTCGGAATTGCAGGGCGGAGATGTGTTGCTGATTTGCTCGGCAGGGTTTGTGTTGAGCTTTTTGGCGACGATTTATCCGGCGTATCGGGCGGCGAAGATTGAGCCGGCGCATGCCCTCAGGTATTCGTAATTCTTAAGACCGCCTTCGCGAGCAAGCCCGCTCCCACATTTAGATCGCGTTCTTCCTGAATGCACTCGGTCAAAATGTGGGAGCGGGCTTGCTCGCGAAAGGGCCGGTACAGCTTGAATCAATACCCCCGCGGCAACTCCATCACAAACCGCGTCCACCCCGCCCCCGACTCACAGAAAATCCGCCCTCCATGGGCTCGCACAATCGATTGGGTAATCGCCAGCCCCAGCCCCGCATGCTCGCTGCTCCCTTCATGACGCGCCGGATCTGCCCGGTAAAACCGGTCAAACAACCTTGGCAACAACGCCTCTGGAATGCCTTCCCCGGTGTTTTCCACACTCAACGTTACGCCGTGCAAACCCTCGACAATCCGCACACTGACTTCGCCTCCCGGCGGGGTGAACCGCAACGCGTTGTCCAGCAGATTGGAAATCGCCCGGCGCAACATGCTGCGGTCACCTGAAGTGTTGGCGCCACCTTCCCGAATCAACCGCACCTGGACGTCCTCCGCCAGCGGCGCGAAAAATTCCAGCAATGCATCCACTTCGTTCGCCAGCACCAGGGTTTCGCGCTTGGGCGCCAGCAGTCCATGGTCCGCCTTGGCCAGGTACAACATGTCGTTGACCAACTGGGCCATCCACTGCAGTTCCTCGAGGTTGCTGTGCAGGGCCTCGCGGTAGTCCTCCAGCGCCCGGGGCTGCGTGAGGATGACCTGAGTCTGTGTCAGCAAATTCGACAGTGGCGTGCGCAGTTCATGGGCGATGTCGGCAGAAAATGCCGAGAGTCGCTGGAAGGCATCGTCCAGGCGCCCGAGCATCGCGTTGAAGGACTGGGCCAGTTCCGCCAGTTCGACGGGCATTTGTTCCTGCGGCAAGCGCTGGGTCAGGGAGTGAGCAGACACGCTGCCAGCCACTTCGCTCATGCGCCGCAGTGGCCGCAACCCGCTACGGGCGGCCCAGGCGCCGAGCAGGGCAGTGGCCAGGGCGGAAAGGCCGACGGTCAACCAGATCAGGTGCTGCATGCGTTGCAGGAAGTGTTGATGGTGGGTGATGTCGAGCATCAGCGTCAGTTGTGGAGAGTCCGCGTTGCCAGGCACCAGCGGCACGTTGTACACGCGGTAATCGGTGCCGGCGTTCTGCACGCTGTGCAGGCCAGGCGCCTGGGGCAGGGTGATGCCGGGAGCGCCGTCGAACCAGCGCTGATCGCCGGCGGTGATGCGCAGGGCCAGGTCGGGCTGGCGATTGAGTTCCTCTCGCAGCGTTGTTTCTCGTAAGGCAAATCGTTCGGGCGTGTCGGCACCTTGCAATGTGCTGCGCAGCGCTATCAGCTTGCCGTCGAGCAGTTGCTGGTCCAACTCGATAAAGTGCGCCTCGCTGGCATGGTTGAACAGCACGCCAGCCAGCAATGAAACCACGGCGGTACAGCCAGCAAACAGCAGTGCCAGGCGGCTGGCCAGGGAAATCCGTTTCATCAACTGAACCGCTCCTCAAGCACGTAGCCCATGCCGCGCACGGTATGGATCAACTTGTTGGGAAAGTTATCGTCGACCTTCAGGCGCAGGCGGCGGATCGCGACCTCGATGATGTTAGTGTCGCTGTCGAAGTTCATGTCCCACACCTGAGAGGCAATCAGCGACTTGGGCAGTACTTCGCCCTGGCGGCGCAGCAGCAGTTCCAGCAGGGAAAACTCCTTGGCCGTGAGGTCGATGCGTTGGCCGTCGCGTTCTACCCGGCGGCGGATCAGGTCCATGCGCAGGTCGGCCAGTTGCAGGCTGGTTTCCTGAGGCGGGCTGCTGCCACGGCGCAACAGGCTGCGCACCCGGGCCAGCAGTTCGGAGAAGGCGAAGGGCTTGACCAGGTAATCGTCGGCGCCCAGTTCCAGGCCATGGACCCGGTCTTCCACGGCATCTCGCGCGGTAAGGAACAGTACCGGCATGTCGAGCCCAGCGTTGCGTACGGCCTGGAGGATCTGCCAGCCATCGCGACCCGGCAGCATCACATCGAGGATCAACAGGTCGTAGTCACCGGTCAGCGCCAGGTGCTGGCCGGTGGTGCCGTCGGCCACCAGTTCGGTGTTGAACCCGGCCTCGGCCAGGCCCTGGCGCAGGTAGTGGCCGGTTTTCGGTTGGTCTTCGACGATCAGCAGTTTCATGGGCGGCTCATGGTTTTACGGGAACACAGACTTTATACAGCGCAGGTCCGGCGGCAGGCTCAAGCTGACAAAGTTGTAATCTGGCCGTCAGCTGGCTGGCAGCGGCGCGTTCGTAAAGTGTCCCACAGACTGATTCCGAACCTTTGGAGTGTGATCATGTTTTTGCGTAAATCCTGGCTGTTGGCTGGCTGCCTGATGGCGCTGAGTCTTCCGGTGCTGGCTTCCCCGGCTGAAACCTTCGCTTTCGGTGAGGCTGCACCGGCTGCCAAGGCCACGCGCACCGTAGAAGTGGTACTGCAGGACATTTCCTTTTCGCCCAAGGCTATTGATGTAAAAGCCGGTGAGACCGTGCGCTTTGTGCTGGTCAACAAAGGCCAGTTGCTCCACGAGTTCAATCTTGGCGACGCAGCGATGCACGCCGCGCATCAGCAAGAAATGCTCAAGATGCAGGCCAGCGGCATGCTGACGGCCACCGGCATGGGCAAAATGGACCACAGTGCGATGGGCCACGGCGACATGGGCGGCATGAAACACGACGACCCCAACAGCGTGCTGGTAGAGCCCGGCAAGACTGCCGAACTGACCTGGACCTTCACCCACGCCACCGGCCTGGAGTTTGCCTGCAACATCCCCGGCCACTATCAGGCGGGCATGGTCGGCAAGCTGACGGTCAGCCAGTAAGCAACTGGGGTGCAAAGGCGGGTAGAATAGTCGCGTTTATTTAGCCAGGTTTCCGCCATGCATCCCGCAGCCGAACATTCGCCGCTGGGCAAGTCCAGTGAATACATCTCCACCTACACCCCGTCGTTGCTGTTCCCGATCCCTCGCACCGCCAAGTGGGCCGAGCTGGGCCTGAGCGCCGAGACCCTGCCGTATAAAGGCGTGGATTTCTGGAACTGCTTCGAACTGTCCTGGCTGCTGCCCTCCGGCAAGCCCGTGGTGGCCATCGGTGAATTCAGTATCCCGGCCGACTCGCCGAACATCATCGAGTCGAAGTCGTTCAAGCTGTACCTCAATTCGCTGAACCAGACCGCGTTTGTCGATGTGCAAAGCCTTGAGGCCACCTTGCGTACCGACCTGAGTGCCGCAGCCGGCAAGGCGGTTGGCGTGCGTATCCGCAGCCTGGGCGAGGTTGAAGCCGAAGGCGTGGTCGCGTTGCCGGGTATGTGCATTGATGACCTGGACATTACCGTCAGCAACTATGAGCACCCGCGCCCTGAGCTGCTGCGCTGCGACGATTCGCGCGTGGTGGAGGAGAGCGTCCACAGCCATCTGCTCAAGTCCAACTGCCCGGTGACCAGTCAGCCTGACTGGGGCAGTGTGGCGGTGGAGTACCGCGGCGCGGCGCTGGATCATGCCAGCCTGCTGGAATACCTGGTGAGCTTCCGCCAGCACTCGGACTTCCATGAACAGTGCGTGGAGCGGATCTTTCTCGATCTGCAGCGCTTGCTCAAGCCGGAGAAACTGACGGTGTATGCGCGGTATGTGCGTCGCGGCGGGCTGGATATCAACCCGTATCGCAGTACTGAAGAGCAGCAGTTCCAGAACCTGCGCCTGGCTCGTCAGTAGCCTTCACACAAAACAAATGTGGGAGCGGGCTTGCTCGCGAAAGCGGTGTATCAGCCAGCTTATGTATCAGCTGACGGACCGCATTCGCGAGCAAGCCCGCTCCCACATTTGATAGGTGTCGGGCTATTAAATCCCGATGTTACCCAACGTCACCACAATATTGCGCAAGGTCCCGGCAATGCCCGGGTGCTCCAGTTCGAAGCGTTCTACGGCCAGGTTTACACCGTCGGCGATGCTTGGATCCTGAATGGCACCTTCCAGTGTCTCCTGAACTTCCAGTTCAGCAATCAAATCTCGCAGCTCTTCGCGCTGTTCGAGGGGCATTTCTGGATTCTGATCCAATTGCTCGCGCAAAATTTTGACCTGTTCTTGCAGTTGTTCGCGGGCAGGCATGGCGTTCTTCCTTTTATCGATAGGCACTGGCATAGACCGCGGCACGCCGGGAAAGGTCTATGGGCTGACCTGTAGATTAATCCACTGGCGCCTACTGTGCATGATCTCGATCAGGGCTTCTCGCCCTTGAGCTGGCGCAGACTGATGTCGGCCAGGCAGGTGTGCAGTTCACCAAGGTGGTCGACTACCGAATGCACGCCCAGGCCATAGAGCGCGACGGTGGCTTTGGCGCGCTTATGCTCGCGTTCCTTCTCGGTAAGTGCTTGCCATTGCTCCGGGGAAAGCCCGCACAGCGAGCCGCAGGACGCCAGGCCGATGGTCCACAGGCCGGCGTTGAGCCCCGATTGCAGCAGGCGCGGTTCGCCACTGACCAGGACGCAGCCTTCCAGGCGCTCGATATTTAGCTCCATCAGTGCCTGCCAGCAGGCGTGGGGCGCGGGCCAGCGGGTGGAGGAGGGCTTGGTGCCCTTGATCCAGCGAGGCAGCCCGGCAGCCAGAGGTGTGGAAACCGAAAGGGGTAGCTCGTCCAGCCATGCGCAAGGGACGCGCTGTTCTTCGAGGCTGCGCAGGATCTTCAGGGCGCCGACAGTGGCATGGGCATCGCTTGAAGGCGCGGAGTCGGCACGGACCTGGGAACCAAAATCCACCAGGCAGCCACTCAGCCCGAACAGTACGGCCGTCAAGGACGGGGCGCTGGCAGTAACAATTTCGGCGTGTGGCATTTCGACGTCCCTGAAATAGCAGTGACGCTATCGAACGCGGATGACAAGGAAGTTACACCCCCAGCAATTGTAGGAATTTTGTGCATTTGTTGAATGAGATTTCTGCAAGGCTGCCTAATCTGACACTTCCGTCATATACTGACGGCCTCATTCAGGGCATAGCGCCCATGACAGACCATTCAAGGAGTTCAAGCTATGCGCTGGAGCCAATGTCTAGCTCAGCTATCCGTATGTGCCAGTATTTTGCTGGTGCCTTTCGTGGCCCAGGCGGCCTCGGAAGACGATCCATGGGAAAGCATCAACCGCCCGATCTTCACCTTCAACGACACCGTTGACACCTATGCCCTCAAGCCTTTGGCTCAAGGCTATCAGTTCGTGACCCCGCAGTTCGTGCAGGACGGCGTGCACAACTTCTTCCGCAACATCGGCGACGTCGGCAACTTTGCCAACGACGTGCTGCAACTCAAGCCGCACGCGGCTGGTGTCGACACGGCCCGCCTGCTGATGAACACCACGTTCGGCGTGCTGGGTTTCATTGATGTCGGCACCAAAATGGGGCTGCAACGCAACGATGAAGACTTCGGCCAGACTCTCGGCCACTGGGGCGTCGACAGCGGTCCTTACGTGATGCTGCCACTGCTGGGCCCAAGCACCCTGCGTGACGCGCCGTCCAAATATGTGGACAGCTACACCCAGCCATACCGCTACATGAACGATATCGGCTGGCGCAACAGCACCTTCGGCCTGAATATCGTCGACACGCGTGCCAGCCTGCTGTCCTCCGAGAAGCTGATCAGCGGCGACAAATACACCTTCATCCGCAATGCTTACCTGCAGAACCGTGAGTTCAAGGTCAAGGATGGCAAGGTTGTAGACGATTTTTAAGCTTCTGGCTTAAATGAAGAAGGCGGCCCTCGGGTCGCCTTTTTTGTGGGCGGCATTCAAGGTTTATCCGTGGGTTACGTGCTTACTTTAAGTCGCGGTTTTATGTGTTCTTATAACTACCGGTGATTTGCGATGTAAAGACGCCCGGCGACCATCGCCGTGAGCTTGAAACCCCTGGCGGATGGGAGTACCGTCTGCGCCTTAGAAGGGCACCTCTGCTTTACCTTTGTGCATGGGCAATATCCCTGCACTTTGTAGGACAGAGAGGCTAGAAAGCGAATCCAGTAGTACGCCCGGCCATTGTCGAGCGGCCTACGCCAACCTAATTCTGGCGCCGTTTGCCCACATGCAGAAAACCAGTGCCACGCTGCTGATAATCGATGACGACGAAGTAGTGCGCGCGAGTCTCGCGGCCTATTTGGAAGACAGTGGCTTCAGCGTCCTGCAGGCCAGCAACGGCCTCCAGGGTCTCCAGGTATTCGAGCGCGACAAGCCCGACCTTGTGATCTGCGACCTGCGCATGCCGCAAGTGGGCGGCCTCGAGCTGATCCGCCAGGTGACTGACCTTTCCCCGCAGACGCCGGTGATTGTCGTGTCTGGTGCCGGTGTGATGAATGATGCCGTCGAGGCCTTGCGCCTGGGTGCCGCCGACTACCTGATCAAGCCCCTGGAAGATTTGGCCGTACTGGAGCACTCGGTACGCCGTGCCCTGGATCGTGCACGGTTGCTGCTGGAAAACCAGCGTTACCGTGAAAAGCTCGAAACCGCTAACCGCGAACTCGAAGCCAGTCTGAACCTGCTCCAGGAAGACCAGAACGCCGGTCGCCAGGTACAGATGAACATGCTGCCGGTGAGCCCGTGGAGCATCGACGAGTTCAAGTTTGCCCACCAGATCATCCCGTCGCTGTACCTGTCGGGTGATTTCGTCGACTACTTCCGCGTTGATGAGCGGCGTGTCGCGTTCTACCTGGCCGACGTTTCCGGCCACGGCGCCTCCTCGGCATTCGTGACCGTGTTGTTGAAGTTCATGACCACACGGCTGTTGTTCGAATCCAAGCGCAATGGCACCTTGCCGGAGTTCACCCCTTCGCAAGTGCTGGGCCACATCAACCGGGGCCTGATCAGCTGTAAGCTGGGCAAGCACGTGACGATGGTCGGCGGCGTGATTGATGAAGAAACAGGTCTTTTGACCTACAGCATTGGCGGACACCTGCCATTGCCGGTTTTATACACTCCAGACAGTGTGCGCTACCTGGAAGGGCGTGGTTTGCCGGTTGGCTTGTTCAATGAAGCCACCTACGAAGACCACATCCTGGAATTGCCGCCGACGTTCAGCCTGACGCTGATGTCCGACGGTATCCTGGACCTTTTGCCAGAGCCTACACTCAAAGAGAAAGAAGCCGCCTTACCCCAACGGGTCAGGTCGGCGGGCGGCAGCCTGGATGGCCTGCGGCAGGTTTTTGGATTGGCCACGCTAGGGGAGATGCCGGATGATATCGCCCTATTGGTGTTGAGCAGGAATCTTTGATGAGTACCGGAAGAATCCAATTCGCCGAGCAAGACGGGACGTTTGTCCTGAAGTTTGTCGGTGAAGTGCGCCTGACCTTGTGTTCGGCGCTGGATGCGACGATTGAGCGGATCTTCACAGCCTTGAATTTCTCGGCGATCGTGATCGATCTGACCGAAACCCGCAGCATCGATAGCACCACCCTTGGGCTGTTGGCCAAGTTGTCCATTCTGTCTCGGCAGAAGGTCGGACTGCTGCCGACCGTCGTCACCACCCACGAAGACATCACCCGTCTGCTGCAGTCCATGGGCTTTGATCAAGTGTTCAACATCGTTGACCGCCCGATCCCGTGCCCGGAATGCCTGACCGACCTGCCGTCCCAGGACCAGTCCGAGGAAGTGGTAAGGATCAAGGTGCTGGAAGCCCACAAGATCCTGATGGGCTTGAACGACTCCAACCGCGAGGCGTTCCACGACCTGGTGAATGCGCTGGAGCGGCACTAATTTCCAGATGAAACACTGTCAAAGTGTGGGAGGGGGCTTGCTCCCGAAAGCGGCGGGTCAGCAGTGAATGTAGCGACTGACGCCCTGTATTCGGGAGCAAGCCCCTCCCACATTTTTAACTGAGTTCGGCTCGAAATCGGCTAATACAAAAAAAGGGCGGCACCCTCACAGGTGCCGCCCTTTTTGTCGTCGCCGTTTTTAGAGCTTGGCGGCCAACAGCGCTTCGAGTTTTTCCTGGTCGCGGGCAAACTGACGAATGCCCTCGGCCAGCTTCTCGGTAGCCATCGCATCTTCGTTGGATTCCCAACGGAACTGCGCTTCGGTCAGGTGCACACGCGCCTCACCGGCATGGCCTGGCGCCAACTTGCGCTCCAGCTTGCCATTGTCGGCAGCCAGTTTTTCCAGCAAGTCCGGGCTGATGGTCAGGCGGTCGCAGCCGGCCAGCTCTTCGATCTGGCTCAGGTTACGGAAGCTCGCCCCCATTACCACAGTCTTGTAGCCATTGGCCTTGTAGTAGTTGTAGATGCGCGTCACCGACTGCACACCCGGATCCTCGGAACCGGTGTAGTCGTTGCCGTTGGCCTTCTTGTACCAGTCGTAGATACGGCCTACGAACGGCGAAATCAGGAACACGCCGGCTTCAGCGCAAGCCACGGCCTGAGCGAAAGAGAACAGCAGCGTCAGGTTGGTCTGGATGCCTTCCTTTTCCAGCTGCTCGGCGGCGCGGATGCCTTCCCAGGTGGAAGCGATCTTGATCAGCACGCGGTCGCGGCCAACGCCGGCCTTGTCGTACAGGTCGATCAGACGATGCGCGCGCTTGAGTACGGCGTCAGTGTCGAACGACAGACGGGCATCCACCTCGGTGGAAATACGGCCCGGCACCACTTTCAGGATTTCCTGGCCGACGGCTACCGCAAAACGGTCGCTCGCCAGGCCTACGTCGCCGTTGCAGTCGGCAACGCTCTCATCCAGCAGCTTGGCATAGCCTGGGATCGACGCGGCCTTGAGCAGCAGGGAAGGGTTAGTAGTGGCATCTTGCGGCTTGAGCTTGGCGAGGGTAGAAAAATCGCCGGTATCGGCTACTACAGTGGTGAATTGCTTGAGTTGTTCCAGCTTGGAAGTCATGGGCGTGCTCTGTCCTGTGGGTCTGATGACATTACCCGAGCGCTGACAGCCGCTCAAGGGCGCAAATGCATTCGATCGTTTGCGAGGGCAACAACCTGAAAACAGCCGTTTGAATCACCGGCCAATGCTGAATAGGAGGCCAAAACAGCCGGCAGGTTCAACCCAACTGCGCGATGACCACCCGATCAAACGGTGGGAGCTGCCTTGCCCCTGCAGCCACCCCCATCTTCCTGACATCCCCCCATCCAAATGTGGGAGCGGGCTTGCTCGCGAAGGCGTCGTGTCAGCCACCCAATAAACCCACTGACACCCAAATCACCGCCCCTCCAACAACTCCCCAGCCTTATCCAGCAATGCCAACGGATCACTGGCCTTATGAATATCCACCGACAACAACTGCCGAAACTTCCGAGCCCCCGGAAAACCCGTCCCCAGCCCCAGCACGTGGCGGGTGATGTGATGCATCGAGCCGCCTGTCGCCAGGTGTTCGGCTATATAAGGACGCAACTGCGCCAACGCCTCGGCGCGGGTGATCACAGGTGCAGTGCTGCCAAACAGCTGCTGATCCACCTCGGCCAACAGATACGGATTGTGATAAGCCTCGCGGCCCAGCATCACACCGTCGAACGTCTGTAGATGTGCCTGGCACTGTTCGAGGGTCTTGATGCCGCCGTTGAGAATGATCTCCAGCTGAGGGAAATCCTGCTTCAACTGCGCCGCCACGTCGTAGCGCAAGGGCGGGATATCCCGATTTTCCTTGGGTGATAGCCCTTCCAGAATGGCGATTCGCGCATGCACGGTGAAACTGGTGCAGCCCGCGTCCTTCACCTGGCCGACGAAATCGCACAGCTCGGCATAACTGTCCCGGCCGTTGATGCCGATGCGGTGCTTCACCGTCACCGGGATCGAGACCGCGTCCTGCATTGCCTTCACACAATCCGCCACTAACGCAGGGTGGGCCATCAGGATCGCGCCGATCATGTTGTTTTGCACCCGGTCGCTGGGGCAGCCGACGTTGAGGTTCACCTCGTCGTAACCGGCGTCCTGGGCCATGCGGGCGCAGGCGGCCAGGTCGGCAGGGACGCTACCGCCTAACTGCAGGGCGAGTGGGTGCTCCGCCTCGTTATGGCGCAGGAAGCGTTCGTGGTCGCCGTGGAGGATTGCGCCGGTGGTGACCATCTCGGTGTAGAGGAGGGCGTTTTGGGAGAGGAGGCGCAGGAAGAAGCGGCAGTGTCTGTCCGTCCAATCCATCATGGGGGCAACACTAAAGCGCCGAGAAGGCTCGGAGCGGGGAAGGGGGGCGTCGTTCAAAGGCATTAAAAGGTCTGTCGCTGTGGGCGCAGCCGGCGCTGGGCATTGGCTTGAATGCGGTGGAGTTTATCAGGAAATGGACCTGACTGGCGGGTGGGCGAGGCCTGGCCCCGATGTCTGGAACAAAGACATCGGGGCCGTCTCCCTATGACTGTTGTTCGCTCCAGGCCGTGCCGTGCACCTGCTCGCCCTTGAAGGTGCCGGCGGCCTTGGCCACGCCTTCATAGGTATCGCGCCCCGTGGGTTTATCACCGGGAGCCGTGGGGAAGGGGAAGTCCTGTGCGTCCATCAGGCTGACGACATGGAGCACCGCATCGAACGATGGAATCTCTACTTTGAACTCCATGAAGAACACCACGCCGGTTGGGCCGGTCCATGTCTTTCCGGTCGGAGTCATCGTGCAATCTGTCTGGTAGTAGGTGGTTCCGTCGGGAAACTCGATCGTAGCGTTGCTCTGCACCGGTACATCAAGTTGAGGCGCAGGAGAGCTCGTAGTGAATGTCTTGTAATGCGAGATGTGGACGCCGTTATCCAACTGCATGGTTTGCAGGAACCACAAGGCCGGGTTGGCAGCATCTCCGAAGTAGCCATACTCGTGGTCCATCCAAGTAAGGCCTTCTACGGCAAACACGTCGTTGCCGAGGGTCAGTGTCCCCTCCGTGTGTACCCGCGTCAGCGAGTAGTAATAGTTGTTTTGCTGCAGGCCACCCGGTTTTTCGGGATAGTCCAGCACGCCCCGGCCCCATACAAACAGCGGTTGCCCTTCCTGTGACATATTCAACGAAAACTTCACTACCGTTTGGGTGACTGTGTCCACCATGACGGCCTCCACCTGCATGTTTTTCGTCGGGTCAGCCTGGGGCGCGTTCATCGTCACATACGACACGTTATCGAGGCCTATCTGTTTCACCCACCAGTCCTTGCTCGGGTCGCTTTCCGCCCAATCGTTGATTTCCGGGATCATGGAAGTCAGTTGATAGTGTTTCTGGTTCTCTACATCCGTCAGCATCACCTGGAAGAAGCCCAGTGGATAGAACGCCGCGGCGTTGATCTCAAAGCCAAAGGTACGCCCGCCCGCCTTGAGTGTGCCGGTATGCCACCACCATTCGGTGGGTGCACCGACATGCAGATATTGGTCTTTTGGAAGGTGCAGGACCACCTCGGACGAGGGAACGGGAATAGGAGGATGCGTAAGCTGCGATGACTTCATGATGTCGCCTCTCTATGAAAACCAGGGTAGGGGTGTCGACCGCGCCTGTACCGTTGCACGGGTGTGCGCTTGTGCAGGTGAAAGAAATCTATTGTCAGCGACGGCCGGGGCAGTTCGGTTCGGCACGGGGAGGATTGTCAGGGCGAGGAGGAGGTGTTGCACACGCGAGGTGACACCTGGGCTGGCCATATCATTCTTCCGTGAAAAGAGAGGTCATTTTGGCCGGGTATCGGGGCTTGGGGGTCATGCGTCCTGGTCGAAGGCTAGCTGACAATCCTGAAGCTGCAATATCAATTTGATGTCATCGGGCGCGTTGCCTGGTAATGGGGTCAAGCGGAACCCGTTTCCTTGATTTTTCGGTACGGGCGAGCGCCGAAGTATCACCTTTGCTTAACATCTATCGTCGTGCTGGCTGATGTCGTTTTGCTATTGCCGTTATAACTTAACGGTCCTTCAACTCCCCTTGTCCCGGCTGTTGCTGAGCTAGTCTGTCGCTCAAGCCGCAGGATGAAGCGAAGTAGGCGCACTGGGGCGTACTCAATGATGAGGTGAATAATGAATGGACTTATAGCGATCAAGGCCTGTGCTGCATCGGTGTGCGTGGTACTCCTGTCGTCTTTGCTGTCGCCGGGAATGTCACTGGCGCAAACCACTACCCACGCCGCCTCCAAGGGCGCCTCCATCGCGCCGATCCCCGGGGGCTGCCCGCGCTTTGAGCAAGGCGCTCAAGTCGTCACGCCTCCCGCGCTTTACAGTCAGAACGGCACGCTGGCGGTGAGTTTTTCCTATCAACAAAGCGTGGATGCCAAGGGCCGTACGCTTTACTGCTTCATGACGCCTGACGGCATGCAGAACCCGACCCTGCACGTACTGCCCGGTGACAAGCTGACGGTGGTGGTCACCAACAATACGCCCGCAGGCGTAAACCCGATGACGCTTAACCCGCCTAACTGCGGCGCCAAGGTCATGAATAGCACCTCGGTCAACCTGCACTACCACGGCACCAACACCGCACCGGTGTGCGGTGGCGATGAGGTGATCAAGACCATCATCAATTCCGGTGAAACGTTCACCTACACACTGGATTTCCCCACGAATGAGCCACCGGGGATGTATTGGTATCACCCGCACGTGCACGGAATCTCCGATCCGGTGGTGATGGGTGGGGCGACGGGTGCGCTGATCGTGGACGGTATCGAACGGTTTTTTCCGGGGGTAGAGGGGTTGCCGCAGCAGGTCCTGGTGCTGCGTGATCAGCGTCAGCTCAACAACCTGACGGAGGGGCCGGGTAACTGCGGCGTCGGCGTGCCGTTCCATGACGTCACCGTGAACAACGTGCCAGTCAATTCCTACACTGATAAGAACAACGTATTTTTTATCCCGGCGACACTTCCAGTCTCACCGGGTGAGGCGCAGTTCTGGCGGATCGCCAATATCTCCGCGGATTCGATACTTGATCTAAGTCTCGTCTACGACAATGTTCCGCAGACGCTCAACCTGATTGCCATCGACGGCGTTCCGATCAACTCTCAAGACGGCACCGGTGGCTCGGGGCAAAGCGTTCCGGTCAACCACTTCCGTTTGCCGCCGGCCTCGCGTGTGGAATTTGTGGCAAATATGCCAGCGGCCAATGTGCAACAGGCACGGCTCATGACCGCCAACATCAATACTGGCGCCGATGGTGACTGCAATCCAACCCGCCCTTTAATCACGCTTAACCCTGCGACAAAAACGGACGCCAAACTTGCCGGTGTGCCTGCTCGGCCGATACCCGAAGCGGCGGGGCGCAGGTTTGCCGGGCTGGCGCAGGCGTCCGTTGTGGCGCAGCGCAACCTGTATTTCTCCGAAAACGCCGACCAATCCGAGTTCTACATGACGGTCGATGGACAGGTGCCACATGTGTTTAATCCGGATCAGCCGCCGAGCATTACCACCACCCAGGGAACGGTAGAGCAGTGGTCAGTCGAGAACCGCAGCACCGAAAACCATGTGTTCCACATCCATCAGATTCATTTCTATGTGCAAGGCCAGAACAACTTCGGCCAAGAGCCGCAGGCGCCCGGAATTGTCGGGCAGTATCTGGACACCATCGAAGTACCGGCCTGGTCGGGTAATGCGCAGGATGCCTACCCGAGTGTGTCCCTGCTGATGGATTTTCGTGGCGAAGTGGTCGGAGACTTTGTCTTTCACTGCCATCTGCTGGGGCACGAGGATCTGGGGATGATGAGCATCATTCGGGTCAACCCGGCCTCTGGCAAGGTGGCACAGGTTGCCTCGTCAGTCGTTACGGCCCCGAGTGCGGGTGAAGGCCATCATATGGAGCATTGATGGGAAAGTAGGTAGTGATTCGTTGAGTGAGAAATTCGATAAGTCAGCCCCTTTTTCTTTTTAACAGGATTGGGGGCTGTGCCAGAGGTACATCCACCCTGGCACGGTTTTCAGCTTATTTCTTCTTTTTGTCCGGCGCTTGAGTCAGCGCCGACGCGGCGACAGATTTTACATCCGGCGGAGTGCTTGGATCCGCCAGAAGCTTGGCTGCTTTTGAAGCGACGCTTTCACTGGTTTTTTCGTCTTTAGCCATTACTTGAGCTTTCCTCTACGTAGTTCCCAGGATCATCTGAATGGATGCCTGGTCGGCTTTAATATGTAGGGGCTAACGGTTGATATCGCCAATCAGAATATGTGCCGGGATAATTCGTCGCCAAAACGACATCAACCTGAACCGATCCTGTCCCACGGCAAAGTTTCATAATTCCCATCGGCATTGAGGCCTACGCTCAGCCCATAGCCCAAAGGGAACTGAAAAATGATCTCCAATCTCGTCAAAGTCGTGATGATCGCTGGCACGTTGCTGTTGGGCGCTTGTTCGACGGGTTCGTCGGACGCGAGTAGCGACCCGTGTTTTTCAGGAGGATGCCAAGCATTTGGCGACCACAGCCCCAGCAAAGCCGCCAAGATGAATTTTGGGGGCAACGCGCTCGGGAGCAGTTACGGGGAATATGGGTCGGGGTTGATGCATGATGACTGAGTGAGGGGGTGGGGCAGTCATTTACTCAGTGACTGACCCACCGCTTTCGCGGGCAAGCCCGCTCCCACATTGGATCGTGGGAGGGCTTTAGTGACCGCCTTTCATGCGGCGGGCGATCAGGTAGATGCCCAAGCCCACCAGTGCCGTGGCAGCGCCGATGTAACCCGTGCTGGTCCACCCATATCCCGCCGTAATCGCCATCCCGCCAAACCACGGCCCCAGCGCATTCGCCAGGTTAAACGCCGCGTGGTTGGACGCCGCTGCCAGGCTCGGTGCCTCATGCGCAATGTCCATCAAGCGGATTTGCAGCGGCGCGGCCATGGCGATCATGGTGCCGACCAGGCCGATGCCCAGCAGCACGCTCCACAGCGAACTCGCGGCGAAGGTGAAGAAGATCAGCACGGCCATCGACCACACCATAATCCAGCCCACTGCGCGAAATTGCAGGCGGTCAAACAGTTTGCCGCCGGCGATGTTGCCGATGATGCCGCCTACGCCAAACGCGGCCAGACCGAAGGGAATCCACTGCGGCGAGACTTTGGTCACTTCGAGCATGGTCGGCGCCAGGTAGCTGAATACGCAGAACATCCCGGCAAACCCAATAGCACCAATGGACAGCGCCATCCACACCTGTGGTTTGGTGAAAGCGCGCAGTTCTTTGCGTGGGTCGCTGCGGGGTTCGTCGTGGCGATCCGGTACGAATTGCCAGACCAGCGCGATGGTGCACAGGGCGATGGCGCTAACCAACGCGAACGCCGAGCGCCAGCCCAGGTGTTGACCGAGGAAGGTGGCGATGGGGTTGCCGAGCAGCATGGCCAGGGTCAGGCCCATCATCACCCGCGCGACCGCGCCGGCACGTTTGTCGTTGGGCACCATGCTGGAGGCGACCACGGCGGCGATGCCGAAGTAGGCGCCGTGGGGCAGGCCGCTGATAAAGCGGAAAGCCACCAGCGAGCCGAAAGTCGGGGTAAACGCCGTGGCCAGGTTGCCCAGGGCATAAAGCCCCATCAGCAGCAGGAGCATGTGTTTGCGCAGCAACTTGGCGCCGAGGATCGCCAGCAGCGGGGCGCCGACCATCACACCCAACGCGTAGGCGCTGATGGCGTGGCCCACTTGCGGCTCGCTGAGGTTGAGGTTGTGGGCGATGTCGGGCATCAGGCCCATGATGGCGAATTCGCCGGTGCCGATCGCAAAGGCGCCCACGGCCATAGCCGCTTCCATTTTGGCGGCGCTGCGCGCGGGCAGCACATGCCCGGGTGTTTGCTGGATAGTCATGGGTAACTCTGTTTGATGAAGTGCACGAAGGACTGCCGCCGATGCTACGCAAGCAGCGACGAAGGTGTCTAGAACAGCGTGTTGCGCGAGAGTTCCATCGGCGCAAGCAGTGCGGGGCTTTGAGATCCGTCTTATTCACCTACCCTCTCGCCCCGCTTACTCTTTTGGTGATGAAGCTCAAACATTTCCTGCAACCACTCGACTCTTCTTTTTCGACGCCCAAGGCCGCGCGCAAGTTGTTGCGGCTGTTCGCCCTGGCATTGGTGCTCGGCGTGTATGTGGGTGCCTATAGCTACTTGCGTGCGGCGTTGAACGAGGAAATTTCGCTACGGCGCAGTTATATGAATGAGGCGATTTCCGATGCGCAGAGTTTTTTTGTCAGCCGCCAGACGCTGCTCAAAAGCCTCGGCCTGTCGACGGTTCGCCATGTCACGCCACCCGTCGGCAACCTCAATAATGTGCCGGCCGAAGAGGTGCACATCACCTTGGGCGAGGCGGGCAATATGTGGAGCCTTTGGCTGACTAGGCGCCTGCTTGATTACCTGCAGGTCAACCAGGTCAACCTGATCTACGTCGCCCAGCGTGCCGAGCCGGTGGTGGAGCGCCTGTTTACCGTTGGGGCGGCCCCGGAGAATGTGCCCCAGCCGGTATTGCAGCGGTTGATGGCGGTGGACACCGGCAAGGTCTCGGTCAGCGATGAGTTGTGGCTGACTGAGCAGAGCCGCCTGGATTCACCGCTATACATCTTCACCCGCCTCGACGACCGTAGCCCCACGTCGGGTTGGCTCGGGCTGGAGGTGGACGGCCCGGACCTGATCAACGCCCTGCAGCATGAAAAAGCCGGGGACTTCATGTTGCTTGACGGTGCCGGGCAGCTGATTTTCAGCAGCACGCCTCATCAACCGTCGGCTGCGCAGGTGCTGCGCCAGTATCACGCCACGGCCAGCTTTGGTTGGGAAGGCAGCCGCTGGCTGCCGGATCGCTTGGCCATTCGCAAGCACCTGGGTTACTCCCAGTGGCAGATCGTCTACAGCCTGGAGCTGAGTTCACTGTTGCCCAGCCTGGCCATGCCGTTGCTGCTGTGCCTGCTGTTGTGCGCAGTGGCCAGCTTGTTGATGGTGCGGTTGGTGCGGCGCATCGATCAGCGTTTGATTATCCCGGCAGCCAATCGCATCGAAGCGCTGGTGGAGAGTGAGGCATTCAGCAGTGCGGTGATTCGCATCGCGCCAGTGGCCTTGTGCGTGCTGCGCCGCAGCGACGGCGAGGTAGTGCTGGAAAACCCCCTGTCCCGGCAATGGCTGGGCAACGGCCACGAGCGCCAGCAACTGTGCCACGGCTGGATTCGCCGCGCGTTCGATGAGTCGGAACAAAGCAGCACCGACGAGCTGCAAATGGCCGACGGTCGTCACCTGTACCTGAGTTTCGCGCCAACCCGTTACCAGCGTGAGGAGGTGCTGATCTGCGCCTTCAGCGACATCACCGAACGCAAGCAGGTGGAGTTGGCCTTGCAGCAGGCGCGCACGCTGGCGGACGCGGCGAATGAGGCCAAGACCCTGTTCCTGGCAACCATGAGCCATGAGATCCGCACGCCGTTGTATGGCGTGCTGGGCACACTGGAATTGCTTGCGCGCACCGACCTTAACAGCCAGCAGCGCGGCTACCTGAATGCCATCGAAGGCTCGTCGGCGAACTTGCTGCAAATGATCTGCGATGTGCTGGACGTGTCGAAAATCGAGGCGGGGCAACTGTCCCTTGAGTTCAGCACGTTCTCACCGATCGAGTTGGTGCAGGAAGTGATCCAGGGCTACGCAGGCGCCGCCCAAAGCAAGGGCCTGCAGTTGTTCGCCTGCCTCGACCCGCAGTTGCCCGACCGCGTGCGCGGGGATGTCACACGCATCCGCCAGATCCTGAATAACCTGCTGAACAACGCGCTGAAATTCACCGAAAGCGGCCGGATTGTCTTGCGTCTGCGCCTGGAAAGCCGTGAAGGCGAGCGCACGATGTTGCAGTGGCAGGTAGTCGACACCGGCAAGGGCATCGCCGAGGAAGACCAGCGGTACCTGTTCGAGCCGTTCTTCCAGGCCAGCGGCAATGCGAATGTGGTCGCCGGCAGTGGCCTTGGCCTGTCGATCTGCAAGCGCCTGATGCACTTGATGAACGGCACCTTGCGGGTGGTCAGCGAGCCAGGCCTGGGCAGCAGCTTTTCCTTCACCTTGCCGCTGGAGCAAGTCAACGACGACGACCGGGCTCCTTGGGCGCAACCGCTGCTCGGCGAGCGGGTGTATGTGGTGTCGCCGGTGCGTGAGCTGGCAGAAAGTGTCGGCGGCTGGTTGCGCCGCTGGGGCGCGCGGGCGCAGCTCGGTGCGCCGGAGTCTGCCGAGGCCGATCCCGGCGCGGTGCTGGTCGAGCTGTATCCGGGCCCGACCGAGCCCGACCAGTTGCTGCATTGGTCCGGGCCGCGGGTGATGGCCGCGGTCGACGAGCATGGCGCTTATCCCTGGCAGATCGGCCTGAACAACCTGCAGGCGCTCAACCGTGCGGTCAGCCGCGCCCAGGGCAGCGAAGAGTTGTTGTCGCCGAGGATCTGCGAGAAGCCCACTGAGTTCAGCCTCAACCTGCGCCTGCTGGTGGCCGAAGACAACCTGATCAACCAGTTGATCCTGCGCGACCAGTTGGAAGAGCTCGGCTGCAGCGTGGTGCTGGCCGGCGACGGCATTGAAGCGCTGTCACTGTGGGGCGATACCGCGTTCGACATGATTCTCACCGACGTCAACATGCCGCGCATGAACGGCTATGAACTCACCGAGCAACTGCGTCGCCTGGGTTGCTCACTGCCGATCATCGGGGCCACCGCCAACGCGATGCTCGACGAAGCCGAGCGCTGCCTGAACGCTGGCATGGATCATTGCCTGGTCAAGCCGTTCACCCTGCGCGCCCTCTACCAGTGCCTGCACCGCTATCAGAGGAGGGTGCTTTGAGCGCCTATCGCGTACTCATCGTGGAAGACCATCCCTTCCAGCATGAGTACTTGATCAACGTCTTCCAGGCCATCGGCGGGTTTGACGTCGATGTGGTCTGGGATGGCGCCGCCGCGCTGCAACGCCTGGCCCGCCAGCGCTACGATCTGCTGCTCAGCGACTTGATGATGCCGGGAATGGACGGCGTGCAACTCATCCAGCAACTGGCGCGGATGCACGCGCCGCCCGCGTTGGCGCTGATGAGCGTGGCCTCGCGGCGCATGCTGGTGGGCGCCGGGCAGGTGGCCGGGAACCTTGGCTTGACCGTCGCCGGGCTGATCTCCAAGCCGGTGCGCGAACGCGAGGTGCGCACCCTGCGCGATTGCCTCGACAAACTCGCCGAGCGGGCGCGTACGCCGTGTTGCCACCGGGGCGTCAGTCACGCTCGCGAGAACCTGGTGCGCGCCTTGGCCAACGGTGAGATCCAGGCCTGGTTCCAGCCGAAAAAATCCCTGCATGACGGGCGGATCGTCGGCGCCGAAGCCCTGGCGCGCTGGGTACACCCGGAGGAAGGATTATTGATGCCCGGCGTGTTTCTCGACGAAATCGAGCGCCTTGGCCTGGAAACCCGGCTGCTCACCTGCATCCTGGGCCAGGCTCTCAGCGCCCAGGCGCAGTGGGCGCAACTCGGTTACCGGCTGCCGGTGTCGATCAACCTGCCCACGCATTTGCTCGACCAGAGCGACCTGGTCGACCGCCTGCTTGCCCAGGTGCAAAGCCGCGACGCCGAACCCCGGCAAATTACCTTCGAATTGATGGAAAGCTCCACCACACGGCTGCCCAGTAACTACTACGCTGGAGCATGTCGCTTGCGCATGATGGGCTTTGGGTTGGCGCAGGATGACTTCGGCAAGGGGTTCAGTTCCTACTTCAACCTAGTGTCGACGCCGTTTAACGAGGTCAAGATCGACCGGTCACTGGTGCATGGCTGTGCCGAGAACGAAAGCCTGGCGTCGGCCTTGCAAAGCATTGTCGAGCTGGGCCGCAAACTCGGGCTGACCACCATCGCCGAGGGCGCCGAGACCCAGGCGGAGCTGGCGGTGTTGCGGCGTATCCGCTGCGATCAGGTGCAGGGTTTCCTGATCTCCCACGCCGTGGCGGCGGAAAAATTCAGCGCCCTGTTAATCGAGGATGGCCCTGCGCCAGCACTTATGTGAGTGGCCAGGGTCACACAGTCAAGAAGCCCGAAGGAAGGGTCGCCCGGTCAGCCGGGCGTTATTGGCCAATGCCGGGATCAAGCATAGGCCCAACGTCCTGATTCAGGCTTCTGCGGTACTGACGATGAAACATGCAAGTCTGCGCCTGGACAAGCTGGCGCAAAGCTCTCAACGCCTGAACAAAGCCCTGTTATTGCTCACGGGGCTCGCTTTGTTGCTGTCCAGCAGTTGCTATTGGGCGGTATCGCGGTTGCTCGACGCCGAGCAGGAAAAGGTCGAGTTCCACTTCGCCCGCGTGGTGGAGATTATCCATGAGCACGAGGCGTTCCTGCGCAACGTGGCCAGCGGCTACAACCGCAGCAACGCACCGCCGCTGCCGTCGGTGCTGTCGACCTCGGTGATGGAGTTGCAGCACGATGCCGGGCAAGTGGTAGTGCAGGCCAAGGGGTTTGCCTTGTCGCTGCCGTTTACCTTGTCCCACGCCGAGACGTTCTCTGCGGATGACACGCGCCGGGCGCTGGCATTTGGCGTGCAACTGACCGACTACTATGGCGGCTATTGGGCGAGCTCGTTTTACGCCTCGCCGCAAATGTTCGTGTTCACCCCCAATGATGTCGCTAGCCTGGCCGTGCCCGGTGTGGGCGGTCTGCGCCAGCATCAACCGTTGCTGCGCGAACAGTACCGCGACGTGGTGAGCCGCTTGCACCAACTGCAACAGAGTCAACGCCCGTTGCTGAACGACAGTCGCGTGCGCTGGATGCGTGCGCCACCGAAGCTGTATCAGAACAGTCGTAGTGTGGTCGCGATGATCGGCCTCGACGCGCCCGCGGCCGTGTTACCGGCCAATCAGCCCCAGGGCCTGCTGACCCTGGCGGTGGTGGTGGACACCTCGCAGGTCGATGAATTCGAGCGGGTGCTCAGGCTCTCGGTCTACAACCAGTTCACCCTGATCTCGCCCCAGGGCGATGTGTTGCTCGGCAGCCTCGGCGATGAACAGATGGCGCCGCTGGGCCTGAGCTTCAACAGCCAGGGCTTGCGTTTCAAGATGCTCAGCGAGGGCGGCGAGCACTGGACCGGCCTGTACGCCATCAGCTATCAGGACTTCCTGCGCTACGCCAAATGGCCGCTGCTGGGCCTTGGCCTGACGTTTCTGGCGGCCGTGCTGCTGGGCTGGTGGATCAACCATTGGTACAAGACCCGCATCGTCAGCCCGGCGCAACGCGCGCAGGAGCGGCTGTTCGAGAGCGAGGCATTCAACCGCATCATGCTGCACAACGCCCCGGTGGGATTGTGCGTAGTGCGCCGCAGCGACCACCAGTTACTCCTGGAAAACCAGCGCGCGCTGCAATTGCAGGGCACCGCACCGTTGCTCGACGTGCTCAAGGCCAACGATGGCCCGGACACCCCCGGCGAGATGTGCCTGGCGGTGGAGGGGCGGTACTTGCAGGTCGTGGTGGTGGCAGCGCGCTACGAAGGTGAGGACGTGTTCCTCTGCGGCTGCAACGACATCACCCGACATGTGGACGAAGCCCAGTTGCTGACTCAGGCGCGCCAGGAAGCCACCGAAGCCAACGAGGCCAAAACCGTGTTCCTGGCAACCATGAGCCATGAAATCCGCACCCCGCTGTACGGCGTGCTCGGCAACCTGGAACTGATGGCCCTGACCGACATGAGCGAGCGCCAGCGCCACTATCTGGAAATTATCCAGGGTTCGTCCACCGTGCTGTTCCAGTTGATCAGCAACGTACTGGATGTATCGAAAATCGAATCCGGGCAGATGGCCGTGGAAGCGGCGCCGTTCAGCCCGGGCCAGTTGGTGGCGGAATCGGTGTTGGCGTTCAGCGCGACCGCGCGCAATAAAGGCTTGCAGATCGATGCCGAGATCGACCCGCAACTACCGCCGCAACTGCTTGGCGATGCTGGCCGCATCCGGCAGGTCCTGCATAACCTGCTGGGCAACGCGATCAAGTTCACCGACTCCGGGCGCGTGCGTTTGCGCCTGACGGTGCAGCAACTACTGGACGATAAAGTGACCCTGCAATGGCAGGTCACTGACACCGGCGTGGGCATCCCGGAAAAGGCGCTGGACCAGTTGTTCAAGCCGTTTTATCAGGTAGCGGGCGGCCAGGACGGCAATGGTGCCGGCCTGGGCCTGTCTATCTGCTCGCGCTTGAGTGAGTTGATGGGCGGCAGCATGCGCGTGGTCAGCGAGCCAGGGTTGGGCAGCAGTTTTTCGCTGTTCATCACCTTGCCGGTGCTCCAGGAAACCCTGCCCTCTGCGGAACAACCGCCGATGCCGCCGTGCCTGGACGCGCCGTGTCTGAACGTGCGCGTGCTGGTCGCCGAAGACAACCCGGTCAGCCAGGCCGTGCTGCAAGAACAGCTCGAGGCCCTTGGCGCCCACCCCACCGTAGCGCGTGACGGCGAGCATGCGCTGCAAATCTGGGGGTCGCAGCCGTTCGATCTGGTGATCACCGACATCAATATGCCGCGCCTCAACGGCTACGACCTGGCCCGCGCGTTGCGTGAACAAGGCGTCCAGGTGCCGATCATCGGCGTCACCGCCAATGCCCTGCGCGAGGAGGGCGAGCGCTGCCTGGCGGTGGGCATGAACGCGTGGGTGGTCAAGCCGCTGAGCCTGAGCATGCTGCGCCAGGCGTTGATGGCGCACTGCCGGCGGGCCACGGCCTTGCCGGTGGTGCAGGTGGACCGGGATCGCGAAGGCTGGATCGAGCTGTCCGCGGCCATGCGCCAATTGATGGCCGATACGTTGCTCGTGGATGTGCAGCAGATCGAACGAGGCCTGTCGACCGGTGATGCCACCCTCGTGCGTGAGCGCCTGCACAGCCTTAACGGCGCGCTGGCCAGCGTGCGTGCCGGAGAACTGTCCAGCGCCTGCCAGGAATGGGAGAACGCGCTGTACGACGCGCCGCTGGATACCCACGCCACCACTCGGATCCGGGGCTTGTGCGCACGGTTGACGGCGGTGGCGCAGTGCTTGCTCGCAGAGTCGCAAACCTGATGAATGCCCACTACAAGGAAGATAAAAAATGCGAGAAATGAACGTTGTGATCGCCGATGACCACCCGATCGTGCTGGTGGGCGTACGCGAAATCGTACAGCGTGATTCGCGCTACAGCCTGGTGGGCGAGGCGGTCAGTTCCAGTCAACTGATCGAGCAGTTGCGCAAGCACCGGCCGCAAGTCCTGATCACCGATTTCAACATGCCGGGTGACGACACCTATGGCGATGGGTTAAAGCTGATCGAGTACATCCTGCGTCACTTTCCCGCGACCCAGGTGCTGGTGCTGACCATGATTTCCAACAGCCTGATTCTCACGCGTTTGCAGGAGCTGGGCGTGGCCGGGGTGATCCAGAAAAATCACCTGCACGGCGAGATCGAAAAAGCCCTCGGCGCGATCAGTGCCCAGCGCAGTTACCGCGCACCGGAGCCCGCCGCGACTTCGGTCTTGGCCAATGTGACCCAGGTGCAGGCGCGCTTCCAGAGTCTGTCGCCACGGGAGATGGAAGTGCTGCGTTTATTCGTGACGGGCATGAGCGTGAGCGATATCGCGCGGCAGTTGAGCCGCAGCAACAAGACCGTCAGCGCGCAGAAGATTTCGGCCATGCGCAAGCTGGACGTGGACAGTGACCAGGCGCTGCTGACCTATTGCATCGAAGCCCGGCAGTTTCAGTAATCAGCGGTACGTCATCTGCATCAACAGGGTGGCTTTGTAACTACCCGCTTCGGGCAGCTCGCCCAGGGACACGGGCTTGACGCGCAGGGTCAGCGCCAACGGTTCGTCTTCTACCGGCCAGGTGCCGGTTTGGCCCAGGCCGATCCCCGGCTTGTCGGTCTTGTCACGCAATTGCACCTGCAACCCCAGGGATGGGAGAGTGGTGAGCAACACCGGGTTGACGGTGATAGCCCGGGCCATGTTCGCCGACAAACTCAGCTCGACCTGGACGCCCGCCTTACAGTCGAAGACCAGCGGCACGTCGGTGGCGACGGCGCTGTCGTCGGCCAACTGGCTCAGGTTGGCCTTGCCCAGGTCCACCTGTTGCGTATTCGGAAACCTCGCGGTGCACGGCGGCGCGGTCAGCTTGCCGCTGATGTCGATCTGCGCTTCATCCGCCGCTTGCGCGAGGGCGGTGCCGGCCATGGCCAGCAGTATCCAGGCGAGCGCTTTCATAGGTAATTGAGGGTCATGACCATCGACGAGGTGAACGCGCCGGGCGCCAGCGTGCCGCGTTCGACCAGTTGCGCCTTGAGGCTGATATCCACGTCGCCGCTGAGGTTGGTGTATTTCTTGACGGTGCCATTGAGGTTTGCCGCCGTGTTGTCCGCCCACAGCAACGACACACCGAGGTTATCCGCCGTGGTCTTGGCCACGGTGGAGGTGTAGGTGCCGTTATTGGACGTGAAGCTGACGTTGAGCGAAGAACCCGACGAGCACTTCAAGCGTACCGGCACTTCCACAGTGCCGGTGGTCGCCACCTGGTCAGTACGCACGTCGCCAAATGCGGCGGTCAGGGTGGTGCCGGTACTCAGCACGCACGGTGGGCGGGTGAGGGTGCCGCTGACGGTGATATTCACCACGTCGGCAGCGTGAGCGGTGCTGCTGAGCAGCACCAGGGCGAGCAGCGGAGTTTTCATGGCAAGGCCCTCATTGATAGTCGATGTTCAGCGTGTATTGGCTCTGAAACGCACCCGTCGGCGATTGCCCGGCCGCCAGTTGTGGCTTGAAGCTCAGGTTTACGTCATTGCTGCCCACGCGTAACTGCATAAAGCGCGGGGTAGTGAAGTTCACCGGGTTCAGGGTGTCGGTCCACAGCGCCTGCATGTTCAAACCTGCCAGCGAGGTGCGTGTCACACCGGTAGTAGGGCTGACTACCGTCTGGTTTGGAAGCAGGTAGACGTTGGCTCGCATCTGAGCCGAGCATTTGATTGACACTGTGGTCGACTGCATCTGGTTATTGAGGTCGCTGTTGCTGATAGAGCCGAAGCGCAGGTTGACGCTGCCGGGTGAACTCAGGCTGCAGGCAGGCGGGACTACGGTGTATGAAAACCCTGTGTTAAGAAACCACTCGCCATAACCCAGCCAGTTTTCCGAGGTAACGCCCAGCAACACCCCTATCCAACGTGTGCCTGCAGTTTGGGGTGCTGTGCCCACCAGAATGTAGCGGTAAGGCACCACGGTATTAAGGGGTAGAGGCCGGCAGTAGCCGCCCAGGCAATTGCGGCTGTATTGGCCGATGTTCAGATCGTATAAATAGATGTTGTTATACGGGGCGGACCATCTCAACGGGGCTTGATTCGGGCCGCTCATGTAGTTGATTCGCGTATTTAAACCGGCTGAATAGGGGAATGCGCGGCGAACGGTGCACGTGCCCTCGAAGACGATCCTGATCGCCTGGCCCGGTGTAAACGTGTAGCCGCCGCTCGGAACGCCTGGCACTGTGCAGTTGAGATTCCCTTCGACCAACGCGTGCGCCTGTTGTGACAGGCAGCTCAATACTGCGCACAACAGCGCAAGCATCAGCCGTCCACGTACCTTATGTGTTGCTTTAACGATCATGTCAGGAATCCTTGGCACCCGACCCACCGGCCGCGCGCTCACATTGAATATTCATTTGGGTGATGCCGCCCTCGGCAGGCTTTGTGTCGTCCAGCTTCAATTCGCGGCTGCACCACGGCTGGCCGTCGACGCTGACCAACAACCGCGCCTCGGGCGGCACGCCGGTCAGGAACGCGCGGCCTTTGTCGGCTACCAGGGTGTTGCCCAAGGCACGGCCGTCCGGCGCGAACAGTTCGGCGCGGGCGGCAAAGGGCGCTGCTTCGCCCTGCGTGTCGCTGATGCGAAACAGGATGCGTTGGCCGCGCCGGGTGTCGAAGTCCGCCAGCACAAAGGCACCACGGTTTGGCGTGACTTCCTGCACCGGCTCGGCGATGTCGACGTCAGACGGCATTGACTGGGTGTCCAGCGACACGCGGTTTTTGCGATAGGGCAGGGCCTGTGGCACCACGGTGTAGCCATTGCTGTTGGTGCGCACACCGCGCTTGTTGCTGATGCCCACGTCGGCGGCGCCCGGTGTGGCGACGATCACATTGGTTTCGCCCAATGGCTGGCTGAACATCAGGTTGCTGTCATACGCCACCACCGAACCTTCGACGCCCATGTCCAGTTGGCGGCTGCCACTGGTCTCGTTATAGGCGCCGCGCACAATTGCGTTGGGCGCGTCGTATTGCGCGGCGAAGGTGCCGCCGGTCTGGCGTTGCGCGCCGCTGACTTGCTGCGACACGCCCGCGCTGTAGGCCAGCGTATCGTCCTCGAACGCGTTGCCGCTCAGGGTCGCGGTGCGTGATGCCGAGCCACGCGCGCTCTGGTTCATGTTGGCCGTAACGCGCTGGCTGCGCGTGCCGCCCAGGGGCATGCTGATGCTCAGAGACAGGCTGCGATCGTCGCTGTTGGCGCCTTTGTTCAGGCCCAGCCCAAGGGAGTAGGAAATGTCCCCGACGCTCGCGCTGTATCCCAGTTGGATCGAGGTGTCGGCCTTGCTCTTGTCCCAGTAGGCGGTTTTCGACACGTTGGCGTACACCCCGCCGTAGCCGCCCAATTGCTGCGACACGTTGGCGGTAAAGTTGCTTTTCATGTGACCGCTGCGGTACGTGTCCAGGCTTTGCTCGGTGCTGCGGCTGTTCAGCGCTTCGTTGAACGAGTAGTAGCCACTGGTGGAGTAGCGGTAGCCGATCAGGCTGAAGTTGGTGTCGGTGGCCGCCAGGGACTTGGAATAGCGAAAGCGAAACGACTGGCCGCTGGACGTGGTTTTCTCCCGGCCCATGGCGTCGCTGCGGGCGTGGGTCACGTCCACCGAGATCGCGCCAAAGCCGGCAAAGTCGTGGGCAAAACCCAGCAGGCCGGCGTTGTATTGGTCGCTGATCAGGCTGCCGCCAAACAGCGTGGTGCCACCGCTCAAGCCACGCCGCAGGGAGGCCTGGATAAAGGTGGGCCTGTCCTGCGCAAAAGACGATTGCGCCGGGCGGTACTGGCCGGCGAACACCGAATAGCTTTGCTGGCCTTCGCGCAGCATGTAGGGCACCGCCGAGAACGATTGGGTGTAGACCTGGCGCTGGCCATCCGGGCCTTCCACCGTGACTTCGATGTCGCCGTTGCTGGCGGTGGGGTACAGGTCGGTCAAGGCGAACGGCCCGGACGGCACCCATTGCTCATGAATCACATAACCGCGCTGGCGGATGATCACCCGCGAGCGGCCATTGGCAATACCGCGAATCACCGGGGCGAATTCGCGGGCCTGGTCGGGCAGCATGTCCATGTCCGAAGCGATGCCCAGCCCGCGATAGGGGATGGCGTCGAACAGATCGCCCTCGGTGGTGGCGTCGCCCAGTGTGGCGATCGCCATCAGGTTTCCCATGTCGCGCTGGGCATAGGTTTCCAGCGACTCCCAGCGCCCGGGCGTGGTGCTGCCTTTTTGCCAGGTGGAAAAGTTGCGCAGGCGCCAGGCCCCGGCATTCACGCCGCTGCGCAGGCTGCCGAACTGGTCCTGGCGGCGGCCGGTATCGGACTCCACGGTGCTGCCGGTGAAGGTGTAGTTGGTGAAGGCCACCTGTTCGCCGTTACTCCATTGCCGACGGCGCACTTCAAAAGGGATGCTGCCCAGGTAGGCCTGTGGGATTTCAATCGACAGGATCTGGCGGTTGAAGTCGTAGTCGTAGCTCACGCCGGCCAGGCCCTGATCGAACGCAATGCAGGTGGGGTCGGCGTCGGTGCGGTTTTGCAGGGCCGTGTCGGCCACGCCCTGGGCGCGGAAGAACTCGACATCCAGGCAGGGGAACAGGCCGGTGCTCGAGCGTTCCTGGGTGCCGGTGGCGCGGATGAAACGCACATCACGCTGTTCGATCGAGCGCTGGTTGAGCTGGATATCCACCCGGTAAATCCCCGGCAACTGGCCGTCGCTCATGGCGCTGACCTGTTGTTTCACAGCGGCCGAACTCTGCCCGCCGCCGATTTCGAGAAACGACGCATCGAACTCGTAGCCGGCGTGTGCGGGGGCCAAGTGCAAGGCGGCGGCGGCCACGAGCGGGCAGCCGAAAGCCTTCACGGCGCAACGGCGCATGAATGGGAATGAACGGAGCATGGTCGTTCCTGAAAAGGCGTTCCGGGGTTGTCGCGTGGGTATCAGTGAATGCGGATGACGGGGGCGGTCACGATGCTGCCGTAGTCATCGATGTAGCTCAGTTGCACTTCATCGCCGGCCTTTGCCTGGATCGGCAGCTCACGCGCTTCGCCTGGGCGCAGCACATCCGGCGCCTGGGTGATCGGCAGGCCGTTGAGCTTCATTTCGCTGACCACCACGTGCAGCTTGGAGGCGTTATTGACGGCCAATGCACCCGCTTGGGCCTTCCAGTTCACTTGCGCCACCGCGTCCTTGAGCGAACCTTTGAGGTCGGCCGGGCGGTAGAACAGTTTGATCGTGGTCTTGAGCGCGATCTGCAGGACGTTCTTGCCTTTTTGATCGTCGCTCATGGCCGGGATTGCCTTGACGTTCATCAGGAACAGGCTTTCGCGGTCCTGGGGCACCTCGGGGCCACCGGTAAAAATGATGCGCAGGATGTTTTCCTTGTCGGCATCCAGGCGGAACAGCGGCGGCGTGACGATAAAATTATCGACGCTTTCCTCGTTGCCACTGCCGAAGTGGCTGACCCAGGACTGCACGAGGTAAGGCGAGGTGTCGTCGCGGTTGCTGACGGTCAGGTTGGCTTCGTTGGAAGCGCCGTCGTAGATCAGCCGCGTGGCGCCGACGGTGACGGCGGCATTGGCGGCGCTGTGCCAGAGCGGCAGCAGGGCGAGCAGAAGATAGACTTTCAAATGCATGACAGGGGACCTCCGAAAGCCCGCGGGCCGGCGCGCAAACGCCAGGCCCACGGTGTTGACGAGCAATTACTTGTAGGTAACGTCGAAGCTGGCCAGCGCGTGCACCTGACCGGTGCTGATGCCGGAGGTGGTCACCGCGTCGTCGCCTTCACCGGTGGTGGTGTCGGCGACGGTGCGCACGTAGGCAGCGGTGAAGTCGAAGGTATTGGACTGTGCACGCAGGTCGTAATCGGCGGTCGGCGTGTTCAGTGGCAGCTTGTTGCCGTTACGGGAGTCGGTGATCTGGATCGCGATACCGCGCACCTGGTTTTCACCGGTCAGGCCCAGCAATGTCGGGTCGCTGGCGTCTTGCTGGCCGCTGAAGGTGATCGCGACGTTTTTACGGGTCGCGGTGCTGCAGTTATCCAGGCTGATGGAAAACGGCTTGGCTTTATCGGTGAGCACCGAACCCACGGTGGGCGCGAAGTCAGCGATGCGCACCGGGTCCAGGGTCACCGACTTGTTCACGTCGCCGGTGGTGATGGTGCAGGCGTTATCGGTGACGGAACCGGTGAATTCGATCTGCCCGTCCGCCGCTTGTGCGGTGCCGGCCAGCAACCAGCAAGCGCCGCAGGCGAGGGTGAGTTGGCTCAGTTTGTTCAGCATTGCAGTGCCTCTTTTAAGAGAAGGAAGGTTGTCTGCCTACCCGTCAGGTAAGCCAATCCATAGTGCAATGCTGTGATTTAGAGGCACATGAGACGGATCTTAAAAACTGGCGAACTGATGGCCGCCCGACCGGTGAGTCCATATAAGGCGCCGAGCATGATATTCTGCGCGCCATCTTGGTCTAGTCTCTATCGGGTACGTACATCCGTATACGTCCCGGCGGTTGCTGTCGCCCAGGTAGCTGAAGCCAATAATGATAAGAAGTCAGCGCAGAAGGGACATAAAAGTGAGGTCGATACGTCGGCCTTGTGTGCCCACCCTGCGGTCCCCGAATGAATGTGCAAACCCCGCGGTGCGTTGCCTGGCGCAGCGTGATTGAGGGTTGCCCATGATCAGGGGCGGTGGGGCGGATGGCGTTTTATCATAGGTGCTACTGATGTTTAAAAAAGTAAACACTGCCCTGCTGGGGCTGGCTTTGTCGATGGGGATCACTTCCGTTCACGCGGAAGAGGCAAAGAAAGTCGATGTGCTGCTGATCGGCGGCGGCATCATGAGTGCAACCCTGGGTGTGTGGCTCAATGAGCTGCAACCGGATTGGTCGATGGAGATGGTCGAGCGCCTTGATGGCGTGGCCGAAGAAAGCTCCAACGGCTGGAACAACGCCGGTACCGGTCACTCGGCTTTGGCTGAGCTGAACTACACCCCGGAAGACAAGAACGGCAACGTTGAAATCCCGAAAGCGGTCGAGATCAACGAAGCGTTCCAGATCTCCCGTCAGTTCTGGTCCTGGCAGGTTCAGCAGGGCGTCCTGAAGAACCCGCGTTCGTTCATCAACTCCACTCCGCACATGAGCTTCGTGTGGGGCGATGACAACATCAAGTTCCTGAAGAAGCGTTACGAAGCGCTGCAAGCGAGCCCGCTGTTCGCCGGCATGCAGTACTCCGAAGACCCGGTTCAGATCAAGAAGTGGGTCCCGCTGATGATGGAAGGGCGTGACCCGAACCAGAAAATCGCGGCCACCTGGACCCCGATCGGTACGGACGTGAACTTCGGCGAGATCACCCGCCAGTTCGTCGCTCACCTGCAAACCACACCGAAGTTCGACCTGAAACTGTCGAGCGAAGTGCAGGACATCACCAAGAACGCCGACGGTTCGTGGCGCGTCAGCTACAAGAACTTGAAAGACGGCACCAAGACTGAAACCGACGCCAAGTTCGTGTTCATCGGCGCGGGCGGCGGTGCACTGCACCTGCTGCAGAAGTCGGGCATTCCTGAAGCCAAGGAATACGCGGGCTTCCCTGTTGGCGGTTCGTTCCTGGTGACCGATAACGCAACGATTGCCGAGCAGCACCTGGCCAAGGCCTACGGTAAAGCTTCCGTTGGCGCACCGCCGATGTCGGTTCCGCACCTGGACACCCGCGTGCTGGATGGCAAGCGCGTGATTCTGTTTGGCCCATTCGCCACCTTCTCGACCAAGTTCCTGAAAGAAGGCTCGTACCTGGACCTGCTGACCAGCACCACCACCCACAACATCTGGCCAATGACCAAAGTCGGTATCCGCGAATACCCACTGGTCGAGTACCTCGCTGGCCAACTGATGCTGTCGGATGACGACCGCTTCAAGGCGCTGCAAGAGTACTTCCCGAACGCCAAGAAAGAAGACTGGCGCCTGTGGCAAGCCGGTCAGCGTGTGCAGATCATCAAGCGTGACGAAGAGCAGGGCGGCGTCCTGAAACTCGGTACCGAAGTGGTCAGCTCGGCTGACAACACCATTGCAGGCCTGTTGGGTGCATCGCCAGGCGCGTCCACCGCGGCTCCGATCATGCTGACCGTGCTGCAGAAAGTGTTCAAGGAACAGGTTGCTTCGCCGGCCTGGCAGGAAAAGCTGCACCAGATCGTGCCTAGCTACGGCACCAAGCTGAACGACAGCCCGGAAGCTGTGGCTAAAGAATGGGCCTACACCGCCAACATTCTGCAACTGACGCCTCCGCCAGCGATTCCGCAACTGACTGCTCCAAAAGCCACCGAGGCTGCCAAGCCTGCGGCTGAGCCGAGCAAGCCAGCTTCTGACATCGCGCTGTAAGACGTTGGCGAGGTCCTGATTCAGGATCAACCCGATGTAAAAAAAGCCCGCTGAACCGGTAACGGTCAGCGGGCTTTTTGCAGGTGTTACCAGCGCGCGGGCAATTCGACCTGGCGCTCTGCAGCTGCCAACGCTGCCTTCAGTCCCGCTTTATCCAGAGGTATGCAGTACGCCGGCTTGGCGCGTTCAAACCGCCAGCTCTCATCCAGCCCACCGGCATCTACGGCGTCGAAGCCGATCTCGTCCAGCAGGGCGATGACTTGCGCCTTGGCTGCAGGGTCATCCGCTGCGACCGGGAGCGCACGCCGGTCCGGCGCACCGCGGGTGCGGGCGTCCTGAGTCAGGTCCGGCGCCAGGATGGCATTGAACACTTTCACTACATTCGACTGCGACAGATGCTCGGCCACCAACCGGCTGGTGGTGGTTTCGAAACGGTCGAGCACGGGAATATGGCCGTCGCGATTCGGGTAGTAGTTGTTGGCATCCATCACGGTTTTGCCTTCCAGCCACTGCGCCGGCACGCTGCGGTAATGCTCGAACGGAATGGCCAGCAGCACTAATTCGCCAAATTGCGCCGCCTCTTGCGCGGTGCCCACTTGAACCCCGCGAATGCCACTCAGCACGCTGCTCATGGACTGCGGGCCGCGAGAGTTGCTCAACATCACTTCATGGCCGGCGGCCAACGCCAATTGCGCAACAGCGCGTCCGATAAAGCCTGCTCCGATGATGCCAATTTTCATGTCGGTGCTCCTTGGTTGAGAGAGCCGTTATGATGATTGGCTACTGGATGAGGATAAATGGCCGTTCTGGTCTGAGTGTTGTTACTGGGAGTGGTGAATGATGGATCGCCTTTCAAGCATGAGTGCCTTTGTGATGGCTGCCGAGCTGGGGTCCTACGCCCGGGCCGCCGAGCGCCTGGAAATGTCGCCACAGATGGTGGCCAAGCATGTGGCGGCCCTGGAGCAGCGCCTGGGCGCACGCTTGCTCAACCGCACCACGCGCCGGCAAAGCCTGACGGAGCTGGGAAGCGCGTACTACGAGCGTTGCAAACATATCCTGACGGAAGCAGAGGCGGCGGACTCCCTCGCGCAGATCATGAACGACACGCCACGGGGCAAGCTCAAGGTCAGCGCGCCCGTGACCTTTGGCTCTTACAGCCTGATGCCACTGGTGACCGAATTTTTACGGGACAACCCCGAGGTCGAAATCGACCTGCACCTGACCGACCGGTTTGTCGACCTGGTGGAGGAGGGCTACGAAGTGGCGTTTCGCATCGGCCCGCTGGCGAACAGCAGCCTCACCGCCAGGCCGCTGCAGCCTTACCGCCTGGTGGTCTGCGCGTCGCCGAAGTACCTGGCCGAGCGAGGCACGCCAGTGACGCCGGCAGACCTTGAACACCACGAGTGCCTGGGATACGCCTACTGGTCACGCCCGGCTGATCGCGAATGGTCGTTCTACCAAGGCGCTGTCTTGCACAAGGCCCAGGTCGCCAGCCGCCTGCATGTGAATGAAAGCCGGGCGTTGATGACTGCGGCGCTGGATGGTTTTGGGATTGTCCTGGGGCCAGAAGATTTTTTACGCTCGGCCCTGAAGCGTGGCGAACTGGTGCGCTTGCTGCCAGAGTTTGAAGCGCCAAGCCGGCAGATGCATTTGCTCTACACGGCGAACCGCCAGCGCACTGCCAAGCTGCGGCGATTTGTCGATGCGGTGCTGCTGCGTTTCGGCCCGCCCTAGACGCTGAAGCCGGCTTTGACCTGCTCATACAGGTGCAGTGCCAACAGGTTGCTGCTGTCGCCAAGCAGGTACAGGTGATGCAGCGGCAGCGGCGGCAGTTCAGCTCCAGTAATCTGGCGCGTCAATCCTTTACCCATCCGGCTCTCTTCCACCAACCCCACCGCCATGCCACTGCGGATGCACGCTTCAACCGCGGGCGAACTCGCGCTTTCCAGTAGCACCCGATAGTAAGTGCCGTGCTCTTTCAGGGCTCGAATCGCTGCGGCGCGATAGGGGCAACCCGAGAGTTGCACGGCAATCGGCAGGGGCGCCTGCGGTGAATAGCTGAAGTGTTCGGCGGCGACCCATAGCGGCTGGATTTCCCCCAGGCGCTCGCCTTGCTCCAAGGGCTGCGCGCTGACAATCAGGGCCAGATCCAGCTGCCTGCTGCTGAACAACGTCAGCAGTTCGCCACTCGAGCGCGCTTCTACCTCCAGCTCCAACAGTGGGTTGTCGGCGACCAGGCGGGGCAGAAAGTCCTGCATGAAGTCCGGGGCATATGAGTCAGGTAGACCCAGGCGGATTTTGCCCTGCATGCGTTGCGGCGTGAGCGAGGCCAGCAAGCGGTCGTGGCTCTTGAGAAACTCGGTGGTTTCGCCCAGAAGTTTCTTGCCGTACATGGTCAGCTCAACCCCTTGGTTGCTGCGGCTGAACAGGCGTTGGCCGACCTGATCTTCGAGCTTTTTGATTTGCGTGGTCACCGTCGAAGCACTGCGGTGCACGTGATTGGCCGCTTCGTTGAATCGCTGAAAGCGGGCAACGGCGTGGAAGGTACGCAATAGATCGATGTTCAGTTGTTTGCTCATGGTTCCACTTTTCAGGATTAGTGGTGCAGCTTATTCAAATATACAGAATCATGCGCGGCACTTAGCCTTTTGGTCAATCAAGCGAGCCGGAGGCTCAATGAAACGATCGACCTTAGGGCTGCTGCTGTTACAGATGGTGTTCGTCCTGTCTTGGAGCTCGGGCTTTATCGGCGCGAAGTTGGCGACCCAGAGTGACGGCATTTTCAATGTGCTGTTCTGGCGTTTTTTACTGGTGTCGTTGTGCCTGGCGCTGTTTTTGAACGTGCGGCTGCTGAAGGTTTCCTGGGCGCAGGTCCGCCATCACGTGGTGATTGGTTTCCTCTCGCAGTTTCTGTATTTGACCTGTGTCTACGTGGCGATCCAGAACGGCTTGCCGCCGGGGATTGCGGCGATCATCGCGGCATTGCAGCCGTTGATGACGGCAGCGCTGTCATCGGGCAGCGTGGCCGAGCGCAGTGGTAGCTGGCAATGGCTGGGGTTGATGATCGGTTTTACCGGCGTGTCGATTGTGATCGCGGGTCAGTACCGCAACAGCGGGGTCGAAGTCGGGTTGGTCATGTATTTACTGCCCCTGGTGTCGGCGCTCGGTCTGACCGTGGCCACCCTGTACGAACGCCGGTCGGCCCAGATTCAGTCCGGTGACCTCAGCCTGGCGCTGTTTATTCAGTCATTGCTGACCTTGATCGGATTTGCGGCGGCAGTGCTGTACACCGATACGCTGAGCATTCCCCGGGCTCCCGATGTGTGGGTCTCCATCATTTGGCTGACGGTGTTTTCAACCTTCGTGGCGTACCTGAGTTTGTGGATGTTGCTGCGGGTCATGACCGCCACCCATGTGGCGGCATTGGTGTACCTGGAACCACCGGTGACACTGGTGTGGGCTGCACTGATGTTTGGCGATGTGATTTATGCATCGACGTATATAGGAATCGCCGTGGTGGTGGCGGGGCTGATTTTGGTGCGTTTGAAGCAACCGGTCGCAGCGTGTACATCCTGAAAAGGTCAGTTTTTCTTTACCTGCCGTCCGCCCGTGGGTTCAGCAAGCTGACAGTTGGCACCTGTTAAAAAGTCTTATAGCCAAGCAGGAGCGCGGCTGGAACAAGGGGGCATTTTTTTGGTGTAAACGCTGGGCGGTGACGCCCGAGGATTCTGTATGTTGTTACGTTATGCGGCATTGGCGGCTCTGGTCGTCGCGGCTTCCGGGTGTGTAGAGGAGCGGGTCGTGCATGATCGACGACCGGTGCAGCGTGAATATGTAGAAGTCGTCGCGCCGCAACCGCCGCCGGTGCAGGTCATTGAGGTCGAGCCCGAAGGGCGGCCAGGTTATGTGTGGTCGCGTGGCTACTGGCGCTGGGAAGGTGGGCGCTATGTGGCGGTGCATGGTCACTGGGAGCCGGAGCGCCCGGGCTATCGCTATGTGCATCCGCACTGGGTACAGCGCAATGACGGCTATCACTGGCAAGGCGGCGGTTGGGTTCGCTGACCGATTCCAATGGCTTAAATCGGCTTCTTCGTACCCAGAAGCCGAACTTCCCTGAGCAGCGCCGCGCCCAACTGGCCGGTGCCAAGCTCCTTGTAACCTACCGCTTTAACATCGCCATTCTCTTCCGCCTGGATGAGGATCACTGGTGTCTCCTTGCCGGTGCCCTCGTCGACATGCATGGCGTACTGCGGGATATCCAGCTTGATCGGCGTGCCTGCCGCCTTGCCCTTTACATTGATCAGAAACGCCGCACAACCGGTGTCCACATCCTGGCTGGTAGCGGATCGGCCGCTGACGAAGCAGGTGTCGGGCAGGTCGGGCCAGGTGATGGCTTCGGCGAGGGCGAGGGAGGGCATCAGCGTCAGGAAAAGTAGCGGAAGTTTGCGCACTATGGTTCTTCCAGATTTGGGTCAGTCGTCATGCATATGACGTGGATAAGCCAAAGGTTACGCGAACCGTGAAAGAGAGTTCCAGCCAGCCAGGAGGATTTTGATGCCTGCTTGGCGCAGGCGTGTGTCATCTGATCAATGCTGATCGGTTTGTCGAGGCAACGAATCAGACCTTTCAGCGCTTGAACGCTGACTGTTGTGGGTTGAGGCTCAGGTTTGTTGTTCATTGACCAGGTGCCTTGGGCAAACTTTTGGATGCGCTGAGTAGCGCCAGGCGGTAAAAGATAGCCCAACCGCTTTCTTCCCGGCATCGAATACTGCTGCTCAAAGAGATACAACATATGACCGACCGCCACCTCATCATCCCCGCCTCCATGCACCCCATCGTCGAACGCGCCGGCTACGTCCCGGCCGTAAAAGTCGGCAAGACCCTGTACTGCGCAGGTCAGGTCGGCCGCACGGAAAACCTGGAAGTCATCACCGATCCCGAGGCGCAGTTCATCGCCGCCTGGGAGAGCCTGCGGCTGGTATTGGAGGAGGGCGGGTGTACCTTCGAAGACGTGGTCGACATGACCACCTACCACGTGAACCTGAGCGAACACATGGCGGTTTTCCGTGAAGTGAAAAACCGCCTGTTCCCGCGAGGGTTGTGCGCCTGGACGGTCATTGGTGTATCAGAACTGGCCAATCCAGGCTTGCTGCTGGAGATCAAGTGCGTAGCGGTTCAGCGCTGACTCACTGCACCACGCGGTAGCACGGTACATACGCCGCACCGCCCGGCAGTTTCATCCGGTGCTGTTCCACAAACGCCTTCAGCAACTCGTCCAGCGGCTTCATGATCGCCGGGTCGCCATGAATCTCATACGGCCCGTTCTGCTCGATCAGGCGGATGCCCTTGTCCTTGACGTTGCCCGCCACGATCCCGGAGAACGCCCGGCGCAGGTTGGCCGCCAGTTCGTGGGGCGGCAGGGCGTGGCTCAGTTGCAGGCTGGCCATGTTGGCGTGGGTGGGGTCGAACGGGCGCTGGAAGCCTTCGTCGATCTTCAGCAGCCAGTTGAAGTGGAACGCGTCGTTGCGCTCGCGGCGGAACTGTTTGACCGCTTTCAAGCCGACGGTCATCTGCCGTGCCACTTCAGCCGGGTCGTCGATGATGATCTGGTAGTGGGCCTGTGCCGCTTCGCCGAGGGTTGCGCCGACAAACGCGTGCAGTTGTTGCAGGTACGGCGCGGCGTGTTTCGGCCCGGTGAGGATCACCGGGAACGGCACGTCGCGGTTGTCCGGGTGCATCAGGATGCCCAGCAGGTACAGGAACTCTTCGGCAGTGCCGGCGCCGCCCGGGAAGATGATGATGCCGTGGCCGACGCGCACGAAGGCTTCCAGGCGCTTTTCGATGTCCGGCAAAATCACCAGCTCATTCACGATCGGGTTCGGCGCCTCGGCGGCAATGATCCCAGGCTCGGTCAGGCCCAGGTAGCGCCCGCCGGTAATGCGTTGCTTGGCGTGGGAAATGGTTGCGCCCTTCATCGGGCCTTTCATCACGCCGGGGCCGCAGCCGGTGCACACGTCGAGGCTGCGCAGGCCCAGCTCGTGGCCGACCTTCTTGGTGTATTTGTATTCTTCGGTATTGATCGAGTGCCCGCCCCAGCACACCACGATCTTCGGCTCGACGCCCGGGCGCAGGGTACGGGCGTTGCGCAGCAGGTGGAACACGTAGTCGGTGATGCCCTGGGAGCTGCTCAGGTCGATGCGTTGGCTGTCCAGTTCGTTTTCGGTGTAGACGATGTCGCGCAGGGCGCTGAACAGCATTTCCCGGGTGCTGGCGATCATTTCGCCATCGACGAAAGCGTCGGCCGGAGCGTTCAGCAGTTCCAGGCGCACGCCGCGGTCCTGCTGGTGAATACGGACTTCGAAGTCTTTATAGGCGTCGAGGATGGTCTTGGCGTTGTCGATGTGCGCGCCGGTGTTGAGGATGGCCAGGGCGCATTGACGGAAGAGGGTATAGATGCTGCCGGTACCGGCTTCGCTCAGTTGCTGGACTTCACGTTGCGACAGCGTTTCAAGGCTGCCTTTAGGGCTTACGGAGGCATTGATGACTTGTCTTTGGGGCATTCTGATTCCCTGAAAGCACGGCCACCGGACCTTGTATGGCCAGTGGCTTGAGGATAGTGCGCGCCGTGTTCGGTCGCATTGGACTGGCATTTTCCCCGGCACTGGAGCCGAGCGCAAACACCGTCGCGCACCATCATGCCGCAGAAGTTACTGAATCAGCTTCCAGTTTTTGTAGAAAAACCGCCGCAAGGTAAAGACGGCTCCGGCAAAAGCCGCGATCAGGCCGTTTAGCAAGGACGGCATCAGGGTTGGCCGCACGATATCGATGAACAGGCAGTAGCGCTTGGCGTCGTTCTTGTTGAAGGAAGCGTGCATCAGCGTGTCGTCGAAGATAAACAGCGGGTCATCGTGCCAGTAGTGTTTGTGCTTGCCGACCTGGATGTACACGCCGTCGTGATGGGGCGCCGGTGCCATGTTGTAGAGCACGCGGAACATCATGCGCAGCGGGCCGAAGTGAAACGAGGTGGAACGGTTTTCGTTGAACACCGACACGCCGATGGTTTTCACGTAGGGCAGTTTTTCCCGCAGTTGCGGGATATCCAGGGTGGTCTCGATCGGACGGCCGTACCATTGGAAAAACAGCATGCCGCGTTTTTTCTCGGCCATGCGCTCATCCAGGTACTGGATGATCTCGTCCTTGTTGGCCATGGCGTCGTCGATCACCTTTTGCAGGTCTTCGCGCCAGGCCGGCGGCAGGTCGTTCATTTTATAAACGTGACGATTACGCTGGCTCAACAAATCGAACAGCGTGTTGAACGGTGCCAGCAGCCAGGTATTGCGCCCGTTGCCGATGAAATACTTCTTGATGGTCTCACCGTCGTACAGGCCATTGCGCAGGAAGTCATACAGCCCACAGAACACCACCAGCAGCAGAAAAACCAGAGTGGTCTTCGGGAAGCAATAAATGAACAGCAATACGCCAAGGACCCAAGCGGCGGATACCAGGCGTTTGCGGATGACGCTCTTACTCATGAAACCGGGCTCCATCGGGCGGTTTTCGATTGCTTCAAAACCGTCCGCGATTGACTGGCAGGCCAGGCAAAGGAATCAGTCAACCCGTGGGGCATCATGCCCAGGCTGAAACATATCGAAATAATATGGTCATGATAGGGTGTTATCGCCCTCACGTGGCGTTTTAAATGCTGGAAATTTGTGAAGTCGCTGCACAGATTTTTACCGTTGTTCCCCTAAAATACCTCGGCGGATGGCCAGGTCGGCGGTGTTGCGGATAGCATTTTGTGAACAGAAGATTTGCGACTATCGTGACGCTTCGGTTTTCCGGGCGTCATAGACCGGTACGATTGACGCTGTAATGGCCACCATTGGCCTTCGGCACCTTGGAAGAGGCAGAAATTTTATGATCATCAAACCGCGGGTTCGTGGCTTTATCTGTGTGACCGCTCACCCGGTTGGCTGTGAAGCGAATGTCAAAGAGCAGATCGACTACGTGACCGAACACGGTGCCATTGAAGGCGGCCCGAAAAAGGTGCTGGTCCTCGGGGCTTCCACCGGCTACGGCCTGGCCGCGCGCATCAGCGCCGCTTTTGGCTGCGGCGCCGACACCCTGGGCGTGTTTTTTGAGAAAGAAGGCGAAGAAGGCAAGCTCAGCTCTGCCGGCTGGTACAACAGCGCCGCCTTCGAGAAGTTTGCGCTGGAAAAAGGCCTGTACGCCAAGAGCATCAATGGCGATGCGTTCTCCGACGAGATCAAGCGCCTGACCATCGAAACCATCAAGAAAGACCTGGGCAAGATCGACCTGGTGGTCTACAGCCTGGCCGCGCCACGCCGTACCGACCCGCAAGGCGTGGTGCACAACTCCACCCTGAAACCGATCGGCAAGGCTGTGACCCTGCGGGGCATCAACACCGACAAGGGCATCGTGGTCGACACCACCCTTGAGCCGGCTACCCAGGAAGAAATCGACGGCACCGTGAAGGTCATGGGCGGTGAAGACTGGCAGCTGTGGATCGACGCCCTGCGTGACGCCGACGTGCTGGCCGAAGGCGCCAAGACCACCGCGTTCACCTACCTCGGCGAGAAGCTGACCCAGGATATCTACTGGAACGGTTCCATCGGCGAAGCCAAGAAGGACCTCGACAAGAAAGTCCTGACCCTGCGCGAAAACCTGGCTGCACTGAAGGGCGACGCCCGTGTGTCGGTACTCAAGGCCGTGGTGACCCAGGCCAGTTCGGCGATTCCGATCATGCCGCTGTACCTGTCGCTGCTGTTTAAAGTGATGAAAGAGCAGGGCACCCACGAAGGGTGCATCGAGCAGGTCTACGGCCTGTTCAAGGACAGCCTGTATGGCAAAGAGCCCAAGCTCGACGCCGATGGCCGCCTGCGTGCCGACCTCGCGGAACTTGAGCCGAAGGTTCAGGACGCGGTAGCGGCCCTGTGGAATCAGGTCTCCGATGACAACGTCAACGAGATCAGCGATTTTGCCGGCTACAAGGCGGAATTCCTGCGCCTGTTCGGTTTCGAGATCGACGGCGTGGACTACGACGCTGACGTGAATCCGACCGTGAAGATCAAGGGCCTGGTTCAGGCTTAAGCGCTTCGGGTAATGAAAAAGCGGCCTCCAGGGGCCGCTTTTTTGTGCGCGTCATGCCAGACTGCGGCCGTTATCACACCCACGCTAACGGAGGATCTTCATGACGATTCGTGCAGTCGTTTTTGATTTCGGCGGTGTCCTGTTCGACTGGAACCCGCACCATCTCTACCGCCAGCTGATTGCCGACGACCATGAGCGCCAGCAGTTCCTGGACACGGTCTGCACCCAGGCCTGGAACACCGAGCAGGACGCCGGGCGCAGCCTGGCCGAGGCGACCCGCACGCTGATTGCCGAGCATCCGCAGCACGAACCCTTGATCCAGGCGTATTACGACCGCTGGCACGAGATGCTGCGGGGCGCATTGCCGGAGGGTGTGGCGATCCTCGAAGCCTTGCATGAGGCGAAGATGCCGCTGTTCGGCCTCACCAACTGGTCCGCCGAAACCTTTCCCTATGCCCGGGCCAACTACCCGTTCCTGCGGTATTTTCGCGACATCGTGGTGTCCGGCGAAATCAAACTGATCAAGCCCGATCCCGCGATCTACCACGCCAGCCTGGCTCAGGTGCGTGCCCATCTGCCGGATATCCAGCCGGGTGAAGTGGTGTTTATTGACGACGTAGCCGGCAATATCGAGGCGGCCACTGCGCTTGGTTGGCAGGGAATTCACCACGTATCTGCCGCGCAGACACGTGAGCGCTTGATCGAACTGGGGGTGAGCCTCTAGCGCGCCCACTTCTCCATGACGAAATCCACAAACGCACGCAGCTTGGGCAGGCGATAGCGGTCCTGGGCGTAGAGCAAGTGCATTGGCCGGCTGGGCAGTTGGTAGTCCGTCAGTAATGCCACCAGTTTCCCGGCCCGCAGGTCGGGCTCGACCAGGGCGTCAGGCAACATCACGATGCCCATGCCTTCCAGGGCAGCCTGGCGCAAGGCCTGCGAACTGTTGATGGTCAATGAGCCGGAAACCGGAATTTCCACTTCGCCCTCTGCACCGCGCATTCGCCACAACTTGTCGGCGTCGCGCCAATCGTCGGTCGCCGGGTAAGCGAACGCCAGGCAGTCATGGTGCTGCAGATCATCGGGGCGTTGAGGTGTGCCACGGCGCGCCAGGTACTCCGCAGAGGCGCAGAGGGTGATGGTGTAATCCTGCATGGGGCGCGCAATCAGGCTTGGAGCGTCCAGGTCGCCCAAGCGGATGGCCACGTCAAAGCCGCTGTCGACCATGTCCATCCGCTGATTGCTCAGCACCACGTACAGCTTGATCTGTGGATAGCGCTGGGAAAACTCGCTGAGTGCGGGTGCCAGGCGCTCGGTGCCAAAAGCCGGTGGTGCGGTGATCCGCAGCAGGCCCTTGGGCACATCGCTATTGGCTTGTTCGGCCATCTGCTCGGAGTCGGCCACCAGGCCCAGCACCTCCAGGCAACGCTGGTAATAAATCCCGCCAAACTCGGTCAGGCTTTGCTTGCGCGTGGTGCGCTTGAGCAGGCTGACGCCCAGGCGTTGTTCCAGCGCGCGCAGGTGATTGCCGACCATGGTGGTGGACATGCCGCACGCCTGCGCCGCCGCCGTCATGCTGCCGGCTTCCACCACTTTCACGTACACCGTCATCGCCTGGAACAGATCCATTATCAAGCCCTGATTTAAAGTGATCGCAGTGTTGCGCAGTTTATCCAGCTCGGGTGGCTAACGATACTAGCGCCATCACTACGATGCACTGGAGCCTGATGCCATGACCGCCGCCTGCCTGATGACCACTTATCAACCGTTGCCCCTGAGCTTTACCCGTGGCCTTGGCACGCGCCTGTGGGACCAGCAGGGTCGCGAATACCTGGACGCCGTGGCGGGTGTGGCGGTGACCAACGTCGGTCACTCCCACCCGCGCCTGGTGACGGCCATCAGTGAACAGGCGGGTTTGCTCCTGCACACCTCCAACCTCTACAGCATCGACTGGCAGCAGCGGCTGGCCCAACGACTGACCCAACTTTCCGGGCTGGACCAGGCGTTCTTCAACAACTCCGGTGCCGAAGCCAACGAGACGGCACTGAAGCTGGCCCGGCTGCATGGTTGGAAAAAGGGCATCGAACAGCCGCTGGTGGTGGTGATGGAGAATGCCTTTCACGGGCGCACCCTGGGCACCATGTCCGCCAGTGACGGGCCTTCCGTGCGGCTCGGGTTTCAACAGTTGCCGGGGGATTTTATCAAGGTCGGCTTTGGAGACTTGAAAGCGCTGGAAGCCGTGACCCAGAAGTTTGGTGCGCGAATTGTCGCGGTGCTACTGGAGCCGATCCAGGGTGAAAGCGGTGTGCAGGTCGCGCCGCCGGGTTATCTGAAAGCCTTGCGCGAGCACTGCACCCGGCAGGGCTGGTTGTTGATGCTTGATGAGATCCAGACGGGGATTGGCCGCACGGGTCGCTGGTTTGCTTTCCAGCATGAAGGCATCGTGCCCGACGTGATGACCCTGGCCAAAGGCCTGGGCAACGGCGTGCCGATTGGCGCGTGCCTGGCCCGTGCCTCCGTTGCCCAGTTGTTCACCCCCGGCAGCCACGGCAGCACCTTTGGCGGCAACCCGCTGGCCTGTCGCGTGGGTTGTACAGTGCTGGAAATCATCGAAGAACAAGGCCTGCTGGACAACGCGGCGCAACAGGGCGATCGGCTGCTGGCGCGCCTGCGGGTGGAATTGAGTGAGCATCCCCAGGTACTGGCGATTCGCGGGCAAGGGCTGATGATCGGCATCGAACTGGCAACGCCTCACCGCGACCTAGCCCAGCGCGCGGCACATGAGCATGGCCTGCTGATCAACGTCACGCGGGGCAAGATCATCCGCCTGCTGCCGCCGCTGACCCTCGATGCCAAGGAAGTAGAGATGATAGTGCGCGCACTTTCCCGGCTCCTGGACTAGATATCCCCATCCCCCGTAGCAGCTGTCGAGCCCCAGCGAGGCTGCGTGGGCCACGCCTCGGCCTCGGATCAACCTCGAAGACGGTGGTGCTGCCGACGCAGCCTCGCTAAAGCTCGACAGCTGCTACGCGAATCAGGGGAGTAGAAGGATCGTGCGAGTGCTTTCCCGGCTCCTGGACTAGATCTCCCCATCCCCCCCGTAGCAGCTGTCGAGCCCCAGCGAGGCTGCGTGGGCCCCACCTCGGTCTCGGATCAAACTCGATGACGGGGGTGCTGCCGACGCAGCCTCGCTAAAGCTCGACAGCTGCTACGCGAATCAGGGGAGTAGAGAGATTGTGCGCGCACTTTCCCGGCTCCTGGACTAGATCTCCCCATCCCCCCCCGTAGCAGCTGTCGAGCCCCAGCGAGGCTGCGTGGGCCCCACCTCGGTCTCGGATCAAACTCGATGACGGGGGTGCTGCCGACGCAGCCTCGCTAAAGCTCGACAGCTGCTACGCGAATCAGGGGAGTAGAGAGATTGTGCGCGCACTTTCCCGGCTCCTGGACTAGATCTCCCCATCCCCCGTAGCAGCTGTCGAGCCCCAGCGAGGCTGCGTCGGCCCCACCTCGGTCTCGGATCAAACTCGAAGACGGTGGTGCTGCCGACGCAGCCTCGCTAAAGCTCGACAGCTGCTACGGGGCCGTTCAGCCATTCCTGGTTGAGGGTCTCGGTGTCCCCCAGGTAATCCAGCAACCACGCCATGGCCGGCGACAGTTTGTTCTGCGCCCACGCCACGCACGACGGGCTGGCGGGGAAGGGCCGGGACAGTTGCAGGGCGCTCAGTTCGCCGCGGTCGATCCATGGCTGCACCAGGTGCGCCGGTGCCATGCCGACGCACAGGCCGTCCCGCAGGCAATCAATCGCCGAAGCCCAGTGCGGCACCACCAACCGGCGCTGGTTATCCAGGGTCCAGGTGTCGCGTTTGGGCAGGTTGCGTGAGGTGTCGGTCATGCACAGGGAGGCGAAGGGCCGTAGCTGGTCATCGCTGAGCAGGCCTTCTACGGACGCCAGCGGATGCCGGCTGCTGACCACGCACAGCCAGTTCAGCAGGCCCATGTCACGAAACGTGAAATGACTGGCCACCGGCACCGCGCTGGTGGCGCCGATCACGATGTCGGTGCGGTCGTCGGCCAGGGCATCCCACACGCCGTTGTACACCTCGTATTCCATCAGCAATTCCACCTCCGGGAACTGGCGATAGAAATCCAGCACCAGTTGCCGGCAGCGCTGCTGTTTGACGATGGAGTCCACCGCGACTTTCAACTGACCGCTCCAGCCATTGGCCACTTGCTGGCACAGTCGACGGGTGCCGAGCATTTTTTTCATCACGCCACGAGCTTCGTCGACGAACAATTTTCCGGCGGGTGTCAGCTCTACATCCCGATGACGTCGGACAAACAGCGGCACCGCCAGCCACTCTTCGATTTGCCGCACCGTGTAGCTGATGGCCGACGGCACGCGGTGCAGTTCCTGGGCGGCGGCGCTGAAGCTGCCGTGGCGGGCCACCGCATCCACCACATCCAGGGAATATTCAGACCACATGGGATTTGCCTTCAAAAATATTGATAAGAGTGTTCAATTATTATCGCTTCACAGGGAAATGCTCAGCTTCATAATAGGCGCCAGTCAGCAAATAGTTTGATGGCAGTTCATACAAGGCTTTAATGAAAAATTCTTTTGGATTCACCTGGTACCTGGCGGGGCTGAGCATGCTCGGCTATCTGGCCATGGATATGTATTTGCCGGCGTTTGGCGCCATGGGCGAGCAACTGCAGATTTCCCCCGGCGCGGTGGGCGCAAGCCTGAGTATTTTCCTCGCCGGCTTTGCCGTCGGGCAGTTGCTGTGGGGGCCGCTGTCCGATCGGCTCGGGCGCAAGCCGGTCCTGCTCACCGGTCTTTCCCTGTTTGTGCTCGGTTGCCTGGGCATGTTCTGGGTCGAGACCGCACCGCAGCTGTTGGCCTTGCGTTTTGTCCAGGCGATTGGCGTGTGTTCCGCCGCTGTCAGTTGGCAGGCGCTGGTGATCGACCGCTACCCGGCGGACAAGGCGCATCGGGTGTTCGCCGGCATCATGCCGCTGATGTCACTGTCGCCGGCCCTCGCGCCATTGCTGGGAGCGCTGATGTTGAATCACTGGGGCTGGCAGGCGATCTTCGGTGTGTTGTTGGTGGTCTCGCTGCTCCTGCTGCTGCCTACGTTGTTTCTCCGGCCGCTGCCGAAACGCCTGACAACTGATGCCGAACCTTCCCGGCTCGGCTATGGGCAACTGCTCAAGTCGCGGGTGTTCACCGGCAACGTGATGATCTTCGCCGCGTGCTCGGCCAGCTTCTTCGCCTGGCTCACCGCCTCGCCGTTCATCCTCGGCGGCATGGGCTACAGCCCCAATGACATCGGCTTGAGCTACGTGCTGCCGACGCTGTCGTTCCTGATTGGTGGCTACAGTTGCCGCAGCGCGTTGCAGCGGTTCCAGGGCAAGACCTTGTTGCCGTGGCTGCTGCTGGCGTACTGCGTCAGCATGGTCGCGTTGTACCTGGTCGCGACCTTGACGGTGCCGACGCTCGCCACCTTGCTGATTCCGTTCTGCCTGATGGCGCTGGTCAATGGCGCCAGCTACCCGATCGTGGTGGCGAATGCGCTGATGCCGTTTGCAGAAAATTCCGGCAAAGCGGCCGCCTTGCAGAACACCTTGCAGTTGGGCCTGTGCTTTCTCGGGAGCCTGATTGTGTCGTCGATGATCGACCAGCCGCTGTTGATCACCGCGATCGTGATGCTGGCGACCGCGCCATTGGCCGTGTTGGGCTACTGGCTGGCGCGGCCGAAGGTTGACGATGCGGATGTCGACCTGGTGCGCGCCCGCTAGAACGTCACTTCCATGTTCACCGTCGGCGTTGATGTGCGGCTGCCCCGGCCGCCGTCCACGCCGAACTTGTTATGCCAATACTCGTAACCCACCCCCAGGTACAGGTTCGGCTTGACGCTTTTTCCCGGCCGCACCGCCACCATCAGCGCGGTGCGCATCAGGGTTTCCGGCGCCGTATCGCGACCATGGAAGTCCTCGCCCTTTTCCCCGACGTGATTGATAAACCCCTGGAACTTCGCCCCGTGGTTGCCGATCTCGAAAGGCCGCATCCAGGTCAGGTTGAGCATGTAGGTATCGTCGAAGGTATGGTCGGGTTCTTTCGCACCGGGGATGCCGGAATGGTTCCTTTCCTTGTAGTACATCAGGCTCAGGTCCAGCACGCCGACGGCGTTGAATTTCAAGGTCGGGCCAATCACCAGCGCACGTTTTTTCGCCGAGGCCAGGTTGTTGTTACGGTTGGCATCAAAGCCGAAGGTCAGCGCGTAATCCTTGATCACCCCGGTGCCGAGCGGTACATCGAATACCCGTGAGGCGTACAGCTGGTGCCGGTACACGGCATACACTTCGCTGCCACCGTGGTCGGTGCCCTTGCGCGGGTCGCGGCTGTCGGACAGGAACACATCGAGGTTCAGGTAGTTGCTGCCGTATTGGTAGCCGCTGGCGTGGGTGAAACTGTAGATGCGCTTGCTGAATTCATCCGGGTTGTTCGGATTAGTGAACTGTTGCCCGTAGCGAAATCCTACGCTGTTGTTCATCCATTCCAGCGCGACAGCCTCCCCGCCGCCGAACAGGGTGAGTAATACGGTTGCGCCGTGCAGTGCCTTTTTCATTGTTTTAATTCCTTTGGCGTTTTGGCTCATGGCGACCGCGCAAGGGTCGCCGCGCGCAGTATCGGCACATCCATTGTGGGTTCCAAAGAACAGAATCTCGCCTGGGCCGATGCCGAAACGGCAGCACTGAAGCTGGCCTGAGAGTCAGGAAATACGTGGCGCCGAGGGCGTTTCCTGATGTTCGCGCAAGCTGATTTCTTCACCGAGCAGATGGGCCATGGCTTGCACCGCCATCGGCAAGTCCCGGTCTTTGCGGGCGTATAAGCCGAGGTCGCTGAAGATCCCGCCCTGGTCGCTGAGTGGGATGTGCAAGAGTTCGCCGCGGGCCAAATCAGCCTCCACGCCGATGCGCGTCTGGAACGCGATGCCCAGTTGCTGGCGCGCCAGTTGCCGGGCCAGTTCCATGGAGTTGCTTTGCAGCAGAGGCTTGTTCGCCGCCGCCGCACGCTTGTGCAGCGGCGCGATCAGGTGATGAACCGAGAGTTCGCTCTTGGCCTGGATCACCCCGTGCTCGCAACAACGTGCATAACTCACGCTGGCCTCGCCAGCCAATGGATGCCCCGGCGCCATCAGCGCACCCAGGCGGAAATGGCCGACACACACTTGGATGGTTTCGCTGCTGCGCGGTAAGGCAAAGGCCAGCCCCAGGTCAGCCTGGCCGTTGACCACCGCGCCGTGAATCGACTGCGAACCTTGCACCGTGACGCCAACGGTCACTTTCGGATAGCGCTCACGCATGCGCTTGAGGGCGGCGGGCAGCAGTTCCACGGTGGCGCCTTCCACCGTGGCGATTTCCACATGGCCGGTCTGCACGCCGTTCAAGCCATCCAGTTCGCCGCGCACGCGCTCCACATCCTGCAACAGAACACTCACGTGACGGGTCAGGATCTCGCCGGCCGCCGTCAGGCGCAGCCCGCCGGGCAGGCGCTCGAACAGCGCCGCGCCCACTTCGTCTTCCAGCTTGAGGATCTGCCGATTCACCGCCGAAGACGCCACATTCAGGCGGCGTGCGGCTTCGCGGATCGAGTGGCAACGGCGAACCATGTCGAAGTAGTAAATCGCCGGGGCGTGAATGCGCAGCTTGCGGTTGAGCATTTTTTTCAAGTCCTTGTGCGCAGCACTTCGAGCCACGGGGCAGGGCGGCTGAATGGATTTTTGTAACGCCGTTGATGGTCTCTTTGTGAAACTGATTGTATACAACTCTATGGACATCCAATCTTTCTATTGCATACAGTGAGTGCACAACAAAAACAGAGAACCCCTCACCATGACTATCCCGAAGGCGTCACCACAGCGGCCAGAAGACGAGAATCTCGGCGTCGCGGCCAACATGGCTTACGGCCTGCAGCATGTGCTCACCATGTACGGCGGCATCGTGGCCGTACCGTTGATCGTCGGCCAGGCGGCCGGGTTGTCCCCGGCCGATATCGGCCTGCTGATCGCCGCCTCGCTGTTTGCCGGAGGCCTGGCAACGCTGTTGCAAACCCTGGGTTTGCCGTTCTTCGGCTGCCAGTTGCCGCTGGTGCAAGGCGTGTCCTTTGCCGGGGTGGCGACCATGGTGGCGATCGTCGGCAGCGACGGTGCGGGCGGTATCCCGGCGATACTCGGGGCGGTGATGGCCGCGTCCTTGATCGGCTTGCTGATCACCCCGGTGTTCTCGCGAATAACCAAATTCTTCCCGCCGCTGGTCACCGGGATTGTGATCACCACCATCGGCCTGACCCTGATGCCCGTCGCCGCCCGCTGGGCCATGGGTGGCAACAGCCGCGCGGCGGATTTCGGCAGCATGCCGAACATCGGCCTGGCGGCGCTGACCCTGGTGCTGGTGTTGCTGCTGAGCAAGATCGGCAGCGCGACCATCTCGCGGCTGTCGATCCTGCTGGCGATGGTGATCGGTACGGTGATTGCGGTGTTCCTCGGCATGGCTGACTTTTCCAGCGTGACCCAAGGCCCGATGTTCGGCTTTCCCACGCCATTCCATTTCGGCATGCCAACCTTCCATCTGGCGGCGATCATTTCCATGTGCATCGTGGTCATGGTGACCCTGGTGGAAACCTCGGCGGACATTCTCGCGGTGGGTGAAATCATCGACACCAAGGTCGACTCCAAGCGCCTCGGCAATGGCCTGCGCGCGGATATGCTGTCGAGCATGTTTGCGCCGATCTTCGGCTCGTTTACCCAAAGTGCCTTTGCCCAGAACGTCGGGCTCGTGGCGGTGACCGGGGTCAAGAGCCGTTACGTGGTCGCCACCGGCGGGATATTCCTGGTGATCCTCGGCCTGCTGCCGTTTATGGGCCGGGTGATTGCGGCGGTACCGACTTCAGTGCTGGGCGGGGCCGGGATTGTGCTGTTCGGCACCGTGGCTGCCAGTGGTATTCGGACCTTGTCCAAGGTGGATTACCGCAACAACATGAATCTGATCATCGTCGCCACTTCCATCGGTTTTGGCATGATCCCGATTGCGGCACCGAGCTTCTACGATCACTTCCCGAGCTGGTTCGCGACCATTTTCCATTCGGGGATCAGCTCGTCGGCGATCATGGCGATCCTGTTGAACCTGGCGTTCAATCACTTCACTGCGGGCAACTCGGACCAGCAGTCGGTGTTTGTCGCCGGGACTGAGCGCAGCCTGTGCTTCCAGGATGTGGCGGCGTTGCGGGACGGGGATTACTTCAGCGGCGGCAAGTTGTTTGATGCTGAGGGCAAGGAGATTCCGTTGCTGGCAGACGTGCCGAAGAAAGCGGTGGTGCAGGGCAGGGCGCAGACCAGCGAGGTGTAACAGCCACAAAGAGTCCAATGTGGGAGCGGGCTTGCTCGCGAAGGCGGTGTGTCAGTCGCTAAATATGCTGACTGATCCACCGCCTTCGCGAGCAAGCCCGCTCCCACATTTTGATCTCAGCCAGTCTTGAGCGTTCTGTGGGGCACAGAGCACGCCTCATCCAGAAACTGCACCACCGTCCCCATGCACGCCTGCCGCTCTTCAACATGCGGCATGTGGCTGGAGTCTTCGAACAGTGCCCAGCGCACGTCGGCAATCTCATCCAGGAACGGCTTGACCACCAGCGGTGTGGCCTCGTCATGCCGACCGGAGATCACCAGGGTCGGCACATTGACCTTCGACAGCCGGCCGATCACGTTCCAGTCTTTCAAGCTGCCAATCACATGGAATTCTGTCGGGCCGCTCATGGCGTGGTACACCGTCGGGTCCGAATCCACCTGGGCGAAGGTGCGGGCGACTTCTTCCGGCCATGGATTGACCCGGCACACGTGCTGGTCATAGAAAATCCGCGAAGCCGCCAGGTACTCAGGGTCTTGATAGGTGCCGGCCTGTTCGTGCTTGAGCAGGGTCTCGTGCACGCCTTCTGGCAGCAGCTTGCGCAGGCGGTTGGCCTCGGCGACCCAGGTCCGCATGCAGGTTGGCGAGTTGGCCGGGATAAACGCGCGCAGGCCCTTGGGTTGCAGGATGGCGTGTTCGCTGCCGAGCATGCCGCCCCAGGATTGCCCCAGGATCGCGTAGTTGTTGCTGATCTGCAGGTGGTCCAGCAGGTTGTCCAGTTCCTCCAGGAACAGGCCGACGGTCCAGAATGAAGGGTCTTTGTCGGGCAGGTGCGTGGAGCGGCCATTGCCCAGTTGGTCGTAGTGAATGACCGCGTGGCCACTGGCAGCCACGTCCTTGTAGGCGTCGACATAATCATGGGTGCAGCCCGGGCCGCCATGGAGGATAACCAGTGGCGTTAGGCCGCTGTCCAGGTCGCCGGTGACCCGATACCAGGTCTGGTAGTCGCGAAAAGCCGCATAGCCTTCGCGGATGGTGTCGATGAATTCCATTTCGTGCCCTGCCCTGAGAAAAAGTGATCAGGCACACGATAGTCGGCACAGAAAGTTTAAGTAACTAGCAAAACAGCTAGGTTTTGCCTTCGGATCAGTCTTCCAGCAACCGGTAATGGGTGGCGCGCACGACCGCTTGTACCCGGTTCTTGGCCCCCAGCTTATGCATGGCCGACGCCAGGTGCAGGGTGACAACGGCCAGGGAGCGGCTCAATTGCGTGGCGATTTCGGCGGCGGTCAGGCCGTCGGCGGCCCATTTCAGGCATTCGCGCTCACGCTTGGTCAGGCGAATGTGGGGGTACGAGCGCAGTTCCTTGCTGAACAGCGGGTAGGCCGCTTCCTGCAATGCATGGGTAATCAGGTTGAAATCCGACAGGGTCTGGCGAGCATCCTCCAGCACCGTGCTGGCCTTGCCGGTGCGCAGGCCGGTCAGTGAGGCGAAGCCGCCACGGGGCAAATGGATCGGCACGCTGACGCCGCAGGTCATCTGCCGGTCGTGCAGGTAGCTGGAAACGGGGGCGTGGCAAGGGTCGATGATCTTTTGCAGCGCGGTGTCGGCCTTGGCCTCGTAGGACCAGACAAAGGGTGAAACCGTCGACAGCGCGAGGTGTTGCACTGGATCGATCTGATAAAAACCGGAGCTGCACCACAAGCTGTACCAGTCGGGTGGCGTATTGCGCAGTTGCAGCACAGACGGGGTGATCAGTGCACCATTATGGTCAATGGGCACGGGGGTGTAGTCGTAGACCAGCGCATCAAAACCCAGGTCCTGGGCCAATACGAGGGTGTTGTCCATCTGTTCATCCAGGCTCCTGCCGGGGATGAGACGGTCATTAAAGGCAGTTAACCTGGCCAGCATCCGTTCTGCTCCCGAATTCGTTTGAATCTCGTCTTGCTGCAAGTAGAATGCCACGCCCCGGCGAAGGACTGCCAGACCAAACCTATAAGAATTACCAGGTTATGGACGCGCGGCATCCTCGGTAGTGTTGGCCTTTAAACGGCCACTATCCCCAGGGCCGACACACAACAAGGAATGTATGCATGTGGCGTGAAATTGCCCCCGACCAGCAGTACAACGTGCAAGTCGATGGCCACAACCTCGTGGCCTACAGCTTTGGCGAAGGCGATGAAGTGTTGCTGTGCCTCAATGGCGGCCCGGGGCTGCCTTGCGACTACTTGCGCGACGCCCATGGCTGGCTCAAGGACAACGGCCTGCGAGTGGTTGCATTCGACCAGCTTGGCACCGGCGCATCAGCCAGACCGACCGATGTTTCGCTGTGGGAAATCAGCCGTTATGTCGAAGAAGTCGAGACCGTGCGCCAGGCCCTCGGCCTGGGTCGCGTGCACCTGCTGGGACATTCCTGGGGCGGATGGCTGGGCATCGAATACGCCATTCACTACCCTGACGCGCTGAAAAGCCTGATCCTGGAAAACACCGTCGGCGACATTCCACATCTGTCCCTTGAGCTGGAACGCCTGCGCGGCGCCCTCGGTAGCGAGACCGTGGCGATGATGCAACGCCATGAAGCCATGGGCACCCTCGACCATCCGCAGTACCAGGCCGCCATCACCTTGCTCAATTACCGCCACGTCTGCCGCCTGGACGAGTGGCCGGCGCCGGTCCAGCGCTCCCTCGGCGACTGGAACATGGGGCCCTACGAAACCATGCAGGGCCCCAACGAATTCCTCTACATCGGCAACCTCAAGGACTGGAACCGCATCCCCGAGATGGCCGAGTTCAAGATGCCGATACTGATCACCACCGGCCAGCACGACGAGCTGACCCCGGCCTGCGCCATGCGTATGAAAAGCGCGGCCAGGCACGCTGAATTGCACGTGTTCCCCAACAGCAGCCATATGCCGTTTTACGAAGAGCCCCAGGCTTACTTCCCGGTGCTGCTGGACTTCCTTGCTCGTCACCGAGGCTGACGGATGAACCTGGCGCGTTACCGTTTTGTGCTGTCCCGGCCGCTGCAATTGCTGCCGGTGCTGTTTGGCATCAGCCTGATCACCTTTGTGCTGGTGCGCTCGATTCCCGGCGACCCGGCGCGGGCGCTGCTGGGTTCGCGCAGCACCCCGGACGCCTTGCTGAAGATCCGCGCCCAGTACGGCCTCGACCAGCCACTGTGGCTGCAATATTTCTACTTCCTGAAAAACCTGCTCAAGGGCGACCTCGGCCAGTCCCTGCTGTACAAGGTCGACGCGCTGAAACTGATCGTCACCCGTATCGAGCCGACCCTGTTCCTGGTACTCGGCAGCGTGCTGCTGGCGCTGTTGATCGCCGTGCCGATGGCCACCGTGGCCGCACGTAATAAAGGCGGCTGGGCGGATAATCTGATCCGGCTGTTCACCACGGTCGGCCTGGGCATGCCGGCGTTCTGGCTGGGCTTGATGCTGATCCTGTTGCTCAGCGTGCAATGGGGCCTGTTCCCGGTCTCCGGTTATGGGCGTACCTGGCTGGACAAGGCACACCACATGGTTCTGCCGTGCCTGACCATCGCCCTGGCGCTGTCGGCGGTGCTGGTGCGCAATCTGCGGGCGAGCATGCTGATGGAGTTGCAGGCCGATCACGTGACTGCCGCCCGGGCGCGCGGTTTGTCGGAGGCGGCGGTGTTTCGTCGCCATGTGCTGCCCAATTCCCTGGTGCCGGCGGTCAACCTGCTGGCGGTGAACATTGGCTGGCTGATCAGCGGTACGGTGGTGATCGAAAGCCTGTTCGCGATTCCCGGTATCGGCCAGTTGCTGGTGCGCGGGATTTTCACCCGCGACTACATGGTGGTGCAGGGCGTGGCGATGGTGCTGGCCTGTGCCACCGTGCTGGTCAACTTTGTCGCCGATGTGGTGACGGTCGCGCTGGACCCGCGAGTGAAGATGCAATGAGCAGTCGCCCCTTGATTGCCCCGTGGCGCTTGCGCCTGCGCTTTGGTTTTCGCAATGGCCGGCTGACGGCGGCCTGGGGACTGTTGATTCTGCTGACATGGCTGGCGCTGGCGCTGTTCGCCCCGTGGGTCGCACCGTTCGATCCAATTGCGCAAAACACCGACATCAGTTTGCTGGGCCCCAGCCTCGCCCATCCATTTGGCACGGACAACTACGGTCGAGACATTCTTTCGAGGGTGATCTGGGGCGCGCGCATCGACCTGCAACTGGCGGTGGTCGGCGTGATCTTTCCCTTCCTGATCGGCACCTTTGTGGGTGCGGTGTCCGGTTATATCGGCGGGCGTTTTGACAGCTTCTGCATGCGGGTGATCGACGTCATCCTCGCCTTTCCGTTCCTGGTGCTGATGCTGGCGATCATGGCCATTCTCGGCCCGGGCTTGAAAAGCTTCTATATCGCCATGGCGCTGGTGGGCTGGGTGTCCTACGCGCGGCTGATCCGCTCACAGATCCTGGTGCTCAAGGAGAGCGACTTCGCCCTGGCCGCCAAAAGCCTGGGCTTTGGCCATGGGCGCATTCTGTTTCGACATTTGTTGCCTAACGCGATGTTCGGCTCGATTGTGTTCTCGATGTCTGACGCGGTACTGGTGCTGCTCAACGGTGCAGCCGTCAGCTACCTCGGCCTGGGCGTACAGCCGCCGACCGCCGAGTGGGGCACCATGGTTGCCGAAGGCCAGGCGTTTATCACCACCGCCTGGTGGATTTGCACCTTCCCGGGACTGGCCATCGTGACATTGGCCATGGGTTTCAGCCTGTTGGCCGATGGCGTGGCGCAAGTGCTGGGGGATCGCTCATGAGTCTTCTGCAAGTGCAGGACCTGAGTGTGATCGCCAACAACACCGGGCGCGATGTGACCCTGGTGGACCGGGTGTCCTTCGACTTGGCCGAAGGTGAAATTCTCGGTCTGGTGGGCGAAAGCGGTTCGGGCAAGACCATGGCCTGTCGCGGGCTGATGCGTTTGCTGCCGTCCCCGAGCCTGCGGGTGCAGGGCGGTTCGGTACGCCTGGCGGGCCAGGACCTTCTGACACTGGATGACGCGGGCATGCGTGCGGTTCGTGGCGGGCAATTGGGGATGATTTTCCAGAACCCCAGCAGCCACCTCGACCCGCTGATGCGCATTGGCGAGCAGATCGCCGAGGGCATCCGCCTGCACCAGGGCGCGTCGAAAAAAGACGCGCGCTTGCAGGCTATCGAGGTGCTGCGCCAGGTTGGTATTCCCGATCCCCAGGCGCGTATCGACAACTATCCTCACGAGTTTTCCGGCGGCATGCGCCAGCGGGCGATGATCGCCGTGGCCCTGGGCTGCAATCCAAAAGTGCTGATCGCCGACGAGCCGACCACTGCCCTCGACGTGACCGTACAGGCCCAGATTCTGCGCCTGCTGCTGGACCTGCGGGACCAGCGCGGCCTGTCGATCATCATGATCACTCACGACCTGGGCGTGGTGGCGCAAACCTGTGACTCCATCGCCGTGATGTACGCCGGCCGCTTGTGTGAGCACGGCAGCAAATACGAGCTGCTGGCGCACCCGCAACACCCGTACACCGCCGGCCTGATCGAATGCCAGCCCGCCACCAGCAGTGGGCACGCCTTGTTGCGCACCATCGCCGGGCAGCCGCCGCTGCTCGATGCCTTGCCCAAGGGCTGTCGGTTCAACCCGCGTTGCCCGCAAGTCGGGAGCTTGTGCACCGAGCTGTTGCCGGAAGGTGTGCGGGTTGCCTGCCACTACCCCTTGGGAGTTCGCCCATGACGTTATTACAGGTGAATGACCTTGAAGTGCGTTTTGCCGCCGCCGGCGGTGGCCTGTTTGGCCTGAATAAGCAGTGGGTGAGAGCGGTCAACGGCGTGTCCTTGACCCTGGCTGCAGGCGAAACCCTTGGGTTGGTGGGCGAGTCCGGCAGCGGTAAAAGCACCCTGGGGCGAGCGATCTTGCACCTCAACCCCATCAGCGCCGGGCAGGTGGTGTTCGACGGTATCGACATGGCCCACGCCGGGCCTGTCGACATCGCGCGTTTGCGGCACGAGACGGCGATGATCTTCCAGGATCCCTACGCGGCCCTGAACCCGCGTCTGACGGTCGGCGAAACCATCGCCGAAGTCCTGCGGGTGCAGCGCAAGGTGGCGCCAGAAAACATTCCACGCCGGGTCGACGAATTACTCGACCTCGTAGGCCTGCGCCCCGAACTCGCCAGCCGCAAGCCCGGCTCTCTCAGCGGCGGCCAGTGCCAGCGCGTCGGCATCGCCCGGGCGCTGGCAGTGGAGCCACGGCTGATCATCGCCGACGAATGCGTGGCCGCCCTGGATGTGTCGATTCAGGGCCAGATCATCAACCTGCTGCTGGAGCTGCAACAGCGCATGAACCTCGCGATCCTGTTTATCGCCCATGACCTGGCCATCGTCCGCCGCCTGTGCGACCGGGTGGCGGTGATGTACCTGGGGAAAATCGTTGAGGAAGGTCCGGTGGAGGCGGTGTTCACCACGCCGCGCCATCCCTACACAGCAGCGTTGATCCAGGCGATCCCGGAGATTGATCCGTACCGCCCGTTGCCCAGCGAACCGTTGCCGGGCGAGCCGCCGAGCCCGCTGAAGCTGCCTGATGGTTGCGCCTTTCACCCGCGTTGCCGACATGCACGAGCCGTGTGTGCCGAGGTATTGCCGCCGACGCACGTTGTGCAAACGCATCGGTACAGTTGCGTGCTTGAAGAACCTTTGCTTTGAACCCTTCCTGCCGATCATGAACAACCGCCGTTATAGACAAGGAGTTATGACATGCAATCCCGTCACTTGAAGTTGCTCGCCGCCGCCACACTCACCGCGTGGTCGCTGACCGCCGGTATCGCCCACGCGGCCGGCGTGCTCACCATCGGTTGCCGCGAAGACAGCACCACGTTTGACCCGATCAAAAGCGCGCAGAATCGCGACACCTGGGTATTCGCCAACGTCTACGACACCCTGGTGCGCGTGGACAACCTGGGCACCAAGATGGAACCAGGGCTGGCCGAAAGCTGGGACATTTCCAAGGACGGCCTGACGTATACCTTCAAACTGCGGGCCGCGAAGTTCTCGGATGGCTCGCCGATCACTGCTGACGATGCCGCCTTCAGCCTGTTGCGCATTCGCGACAACAAGGCCTCGCTGTGGAGTGACCCGTTCAGCCTGATCAACACCGCCAAGGCAGCTGATCCGCAGACGCTGGTCGTGACCTTGAAAACCCCGGCGGTCGCCTTCCTTTCGCAACTGGCTTCGCCGACGGTGTCGATCCTGTCGGAAAAAGCCATGACCAAGATGGGCGAAGATGCCTACTCGGAAAACCCGGTGACCTCCGGCGCGTTTACCGTGGACGAGTGGCGCAAGGGCGATCGGGTGATCCTGAAGAAGAACCCGAACTTCTGGCAGGCCAGTAACGTGAGCCTGGATGGCGTGGAGTGGGTGTCGGTCACCGACGACAACACGCGCATGCGCATGGTGCAGAACAACGAACTGGACACGGCGATCTTCGTCCCGTTTTCCCGGGTTGAAGAGCTGAAAAAAGACAAGAACGTGGTGGTCCACTCCGACCCGTCGACCCGTGAAGATCACCTGTTGATCAACCATGCCCACGGCCTGCTGGCCAAGCCGGAAGTGCGTCAGGCGCTGGACATGGCCATCGATAAACAATCGTTGGTGAAAACCGCCACTTTCGGCCAAGGCACCGTGGCCTATTCCTACATCCCCAAAGGCTCGCTGTACCACTACGCCAACAACCTGCAACGCCCGTATGACCCGACCGAAGCCAAGAAGCTGCTGGCTGCGGCCGGTGCCCAGGACTTGAAGCTCAACTATGTGGTCAACGCCGGCAACGAAGCCGACGAGCAGATTGCGGTGATGATCAAGGATCAGTTGGCCAAGGTCGGCGTGACAGCCAACCTGCAAAAGGTCGACCCGACCCAAAGCTGGCAGATGCTGGTGGACGGCGAATACGATATTTCGGTGATGTACTGGACCAACGACATCCTCGACCCGGACCAGAAGACCACCTTCGTGCTGGGCCACGACACCAACCAGAACTACATGACTCGCTACAAGAACGACAAGGTCAAGGACCTGGTGGCGGCCGCGCGGATCGAGGCGGATCCGGTCAAGCGTGAGCAGATGTATGTCGACCTGCAGAAAATGGCGAAACAGGATGTGAACTGGATCGACCTGTATTACAGCCCGTACATCAACATCTCACGCAAGAACGTGAGCAACTTCCTGCAAAACCCGCTGGGGCGCTTCACCCTTGAGGAAGTGGTGAAGAACTAAATTCTAGAGAGCACCGCAACACAAATGTGGGAGCGGGCTTGCTCGCGAAGGCGGAGTGTCAGTCAACAGAGATATTGACTGATCCACCGCCTTCGCGAGCAAGCCCGCTCCCACATTAGGTTCTGCTGTGTTCCCGATAGTTACTGCGCGTCAAACGCCTGCCCATTGATGCCCGTACTGTCCGGCCCCATCAGGTACAGGTACACCGGCATGATTTCTTCCGGTGTCGGGTTATCGGTCGGGTTCTCCCCTGGATACGCCTGGGCCCGCATGCTGGTGCGGGTGGCGCCCGGGTTGATGCTGTTGGCACGCACCGGTGCGACATTGTCCAGCTCGTCCGCCAGGGTTTGCATCAGGCCTTCGGTGGCAAACTTCGACACCCCGTATGCCCCCCAATAAGCCCGGCCCTTGCGGCCCACGCTGCTGGAAGTGAACACCACCGACGCATCCTGGGACAGCTTGAGCAGCGGCAACAGCGTGCTGGTCAGCATGAACATCGCGTTGACGTTCACGTGCATCACCCGCATGAAATTCTCACCGGACAACTGCTCGATGGGCGTACGCGGGCCGATGATCGAGGCGTTGTGCAGCAGGCCGTCGAGGTGGCCGAATTCCTTTTCGATCATCGCTGCCAGCTCATCGTATTGATGGGGCAGGGCGGTCTCCAGGTTGAACGGGATCACCACCGGCTGTGGCTGGCCGGCGGCTTCGATTTCGTCATACACCTGGGCCAGGTTGGCTTCGGTCTTGCCCAGCAACAGCACGGTGGCACCGTGGGCGGCATAGGTCTTTGCCGCTGCGGCACCGATTCCGCGACCGGCGCCGGTGACCAGGATGACCCGGCCCTTGAGCAGTTCTGGACGTGCGGAGTAATCAAACATAAACAACCTCGACAAAGTTCACAGAAAATCCATGTGATTGATTGCGGCTAAGGCTGGCTAAGGCTTCTGTGGCGAGGGAGCTTGCTCCCGTTCGACTGCGAAGCAGTCGCGAAAAGCGGGGCTGCTTCGCAACCCAACGGGAGCAAGCTCCCTCGCCACAACGTTGCATCAACCTCAGGCAGTCCCGATCAGCAGCTGCACAGCGCGCTGTCCAGCACTTTGCGCAATTCCAGCGGGTGATCCACCACCACGTCGGCACCCCAGTTGCGCGGGTTGTCGTCCGGGTGGATATAGCCGTAGGTGACCGCCGCGGTGCGGGTGCCGGCGTCGCGGCCCGATTCGATGTCCCGCAGATCATCACCCACGAACAGCACGCTCGCCGGGTCCAGGTCGAGCATCTTGCACGCCAGGATCAACGGCTCCGGATCCGGCTTGCTGTTCTTCACATGGTCCGGGCAGATCAGCAGCGCCGAGCGTTCCGCCAGGCCCAGTTGCTGCATGATCGGTTCGGCAAAGCGCAGTGGCTTGTTGGTGACCACGCCCCAGATCAGCTTGGATTTCTCGATATCCACCAGCAGCTCTTCCATGCCCTCGAACAGCTTGCTGTGAATCGCGCAGCCCTTGAGGTAACGCTCCAGGAATTCCTGACGCAGCTCTTCAAAGCCTGGGGACTCGGGGTCCATGGAAAAGGTCACGGCAACCATCGCCCGGGCGCCGCCGGAGATTTCATCGCGGATGTGCTGGTCGTTCATCGGCGCCAGGCCGCGGTCAGCCCGCATGGCCTGGCAGATGGCGATAAAGTCCGGCGCGGTGTCCAGCAGGGTACCGTCCATGTCGAAAAGAACCGCTCGCAACTTCACAGGCTTACTCCTCGCGCAGGGTCTGGATCATGTAGTTGACGTCAACGTCGCTGGCCAGCTTGTAGTGCTTGGTCAGCGGGTTGTAGGTCAGGCCGATGATGTCCTTGACGGTCAGCCCGGCCTGGCGGCTCCAGGCACCCAGCTCGGAAGGGCGGATGAATTTCTTGAAGTCATGGGTGCCGCGAGGCAGCAGCTTCATGATGTATTCGGCACCGATGATCGCGAACAGGTAGGCCTTCGGATTGCGGTTGATGGTGGAGAAGAACACCTGGCCACCGGGCTTGACCATGCGGAAACAGGCGCGGATCACCGAGGATGGGTCCGGAACGTGCTCGAGCATTTCCAGGCAGGTGACCACGTCGAACTGCCCGGGCATCTCTTCGGCCAGCTCTTCGGCGGTGATTTGGCGGTATTCAACGCTCACGCCGGATTCCAGCTGATGCAACTGGGCCACGGCCAATGGCGCTTCGCCCATGTCGATACCCATCACGGTGGCGCCGCGCTGGGCCATGGATTCGCTGAGAATCCCGCCGCCGCAACCCACATCCAGTACCTTCTTGCCGGCCAGGTTGACGCGTTCGTCAATCCAGTTGACCCGCAGCGGGTTGATGTCGTGCAGGGGTTTGAATTCGCTTTCGCGGTCCCACCAGCGATGGGCGAGGGCTTCGAATTTGGCGATTTCAGCGTGGTCGACGTTGCTCATGGGGAATCCTCTAAATCTGATAAAACGTTTTGCTGGCCCTGGCATGTGCTGCCAGGGCCGGCGTTATTCGCTGTGTCCGCTGATGCGCTGGCCCCAGGCGATGGCCGTGGCGCACAGCTGTTGTTCATCCAGGCGGGTCAGTTGCCGATCGTCGAGCAATTGCTTTCCGCCGACCCAAAGGTGTTTCACACAATCGCGTCCGGTGGCATATATAAGCTGTGAGACCGGATCGTAGATCGGTTGTTGCGCCAGGCCCGACAGGTCGAAGGCCACGATATCCGCGGCCTTGCCGATTTCCAGCGAGCCGATTTCACTTTCCAGGCCCATGGCCCGGGCGCCGTTGAGGGTGGCCATGCGCAAGGCGCGGTGGGCATCCAGGGCGGTGGCCGAGCCGGCGACGGCCTTGGCCAGCAACGCGGCGGTGCGGGTTTCGCCCAGCAGGTCGAGGTCATTGTTACTGGCGGCGCCGTCGGTGCCTACTGCCACATTGACGCCGGCTTGCCACAGGCGTTCCACCGGGCAGAAGCCGCTGGCCAGTTTCAGGTTGGATTCCGGGCAGTGGATCACGCTGGTGTTACTTTCTACCAGTAAAGCCAGGTCGTCATCGCTGATTTGGGTCATGTGAACGGCCTGGAAGCGCGGCCCCAGCAAGCCCAGGCGGCCCAGTCGTGCCAGCGGGCGTTCACCGCGCTGTTCAACGGACTGCTGCACTTCGAAGGCGGTTTCATGCACGTGCATGTGGATCGAGGCGTCCAGCTCCTCGGCGATCATGCGGATTTTTTCCAGGTTTTCATCGCAGACGGTGTACGGCGCGTGGGGGCCGAAGGTGATTTTGATTCGTGGGTGATGCTTGAGGTCGCCGAACAGCTCGACGCCCTGGCGAATCGCCTCGTCGGCGTCAGCGGCACCGGGAATCGGGAAATCCAGGATCGGGATGGCGATTTGCGCACGGATGCCTGCGTTGTGCACGCGTTCGCTGGCGACTTTCGGGAAGAAGTACATGTCCGAGAAACACGTGATGCCACCTTTTATCTGCTCGGCGATCGCCAGGTCGGTGCCGTCGCGCACGAAGGCTTCGTCGACCCACTTGGCCTCGGCGGGCCAGATGTGGTTTTCCAGCCAGGTCATCAGCGGCAGGTCGTCGGCCAGGCCGCGAAACAGCGTCATGGCGGCGTGGCCGTGGGCGTTGATCAGGCCGGGGCTGAGCAGCATGCCCGGCAGTTCGCGCACTTCAGTCGCTGCGAGCTTCAGGGCCGCGGCGCGTGGGCCGATAAACGCAATGCGTCCGTCACGAATGCCCAGGCCGTGCTCCTTGAGCACTACGCCGGCAGGCTCGACAGGTACCAGCCAGGTGGGCAGCAGCAATAAGTCGAGCGGGGCGGCAGTCGGTGTCATCGAGGGCAGTTTCCCAAGCATCTATAAAGAACGGCGAAGTATACCCGAGCGTCCTGGCTGGCGGATCGCTATAATCGGCGGCTTTTGTTCATGAGTGCGGGGTGAGGGATGCGCGATCGACTGTTGGCTGCGGAGAAAGTGAAGGCCATCGACTGGCGTGATGGCGCACTGTACCTGCTCGATCAGCGTATTTTGCCGTCTGCAGAAACCTGGGTCGCCTGCACCAGCGCTGCCGAGGTGGCCGAGGCCATTCGCACGATGGTGGTGCGCGGTGCGCCGGCCATTGGCATCAGTGCGGCGTATGGCCTGGTGCTGGCTGCCCGTGCTCACGTCGCCGAGGGCGATGACTGGCAGGCGGCCTGGGAAGAGGACTACGCGCTGCTGGCGGACTCCCGTCCGACGGCATCGAATCTTTTCTGGGCGATGAAGCGCATGCGCGACTGCCTCGACCGCCTCAAGAAACACGCCGACCCGCTGGCGGTACTGGAAGCCGAGGCGGTGGCGATTCACCAAAGTGATCGCGAGGCCAACCTGACCATGGCGCAGCTGGGTGTTGAGTTGATCCGCAAGCACCAGGGTAACGTCCAGGCGATCCTGACCCATGGCAACGCAGGGGCGCTGGCTACGGGCGGCGTGGGTACGGCCCTCGGCGTGATTCGCGGTGCGTTTCTGGAAGGTATGGTGGAGCGGGTCTACGCCAACGAAACCCGGCCCTGGCTGCAAGGCTCGCGGCTGACGGCCTGGGAGTTGGCCAATGAGGGCATTCCTGTCACCGTGAATGCGGATTCGGCGGGTGCGCATATCCTCAAGACCAAAGGCGTGACCTGGGTGATCGTCGGTGCCGACTGCATTGCGGCCAATGGCGATGTGGTCAGCAAGATCGGCACCTATCAGCTGGCGGTGTGCGCCATGCACCATGGCGTGCGCTTCATGGTGGTGGCAGCCAGTTCCACCATCGACCTGATGGCGGCCAGTGGTGATGACGTGCCGCTTGAAGAACGCGACGCCCGGGAGCTGCTGGAAGTCGGCGGCACCCGCTTCGCTGCCGATGTAGACGCCTTCAATCCGGTGTTTGATGTAACGCCGGCGGACCTGATTGATGTGATCGTCACGGAAAAAGGCATCGTCGAACGCCCGGACACGGCGAAGATGGCGCAATTGATGTGTCGTAAACGCCTGCATTAAGGCAATTCGCGCCCAAAAAACATCCTGGATTCAGTTCTAAGCCCCTCTCGTCGCCGTCAAGCCTGTCATCCGTCAACTTACTATGCTCCATGCGCATCAGGGGGATAGGTGCGTGGCGGCGATTGTGATAACATCCGGCGGTTTCCAGGGTCACCCCAAGGGGTAACCTTTAATGCGCAGATCCGTGTCATAACTCGTTGATTTGTCGTAAGTCGTTGCCAGGCATCATGCCAGCAGCGGCGAGCTTCGTTCGTCCCATAGGATGTGACGAGGTTTCACCCGAAAAAGGAATCAGGCTTCTCATGGGCGAACTGGCCAAAGAAATCCTCCCGGTCAATATCGAAGACGAGCTGAAACAGTCCTACCTCGACTACGCGATGAGCGTAATTGTCGGTCGGGCACTGCCTGATGCGCGCGATGGCTTGAAGCCCGTGCACAGGCGTGTGCTGTTCGCGATGAGCGAGCTGGGTAACGACTGGAACAAGCCGTACAAGAAATCTGCCCGTGTTGTCGGTGACGTGATCGGTAAGTATCACCCTCACGGCGACACTGCGGTGTACGACACCATCGTTCGGATGGCCCAGCCGTTTTCCCTGCGCTACCTGCTGGTAGACGGCCAGGGCAACTTCGGTTCGGTCGACGGCGACAACGCTGCGGCCATGCGATACACCGAAGTGCGCATGACCAAGCTGGCGCACGAGCTGCTGGCTGACCTGCACAAAGAAACCGTGGACTGGGTGCCGAACTACGACGGCACCGAAATGATCCCGGCGGTCATGCCGACCCGTATTCCCAACCTGTTGGTCAACGGCTCCAGCGGTATCGCCGTGGGCATGGCCACCAACATCCCGCCACACAACCTCGGTGAAGTGATCGACGGTTGCCTGGCCCTCATCGACAACCCCGAGCTGACCGTCGATGAGCTGATGCAGTACATCCCCGGCCCGGACTTCCCGACTGCCGCGATCATCAACGGTCGTGCCGGCATCATCGAAGCCTACCGTACCGGTCGTGGCCGCATTTACATGCGCGCCCGCTCGATCATCGAAGACATCGACAAGGTCGGTGGCCGTCAGCAGATCGTCATCACCGAACTGCCTTACCAGTTGAACAAGGCGCGTCTGATCGAGAAGATCGCCGAGCTGGTTAAAGAGAAGAAACTGGAAGGCATCACCGAACTGCGCGACGAGTCTGACAAAGACGGTATGCGCGTGGTGATCGAGCTGCGTCGTGGCGAAGTGCCTGAGGTGATCCTCAACAACCTCTACGCCCAGACCCAGCTGCAAAGCGTATTCGGTATCAACGTGGTAGCGCTGATCGACGGCCGCCCGCGCATCCTGAACCTCAAGGATCTGCTGGAAGCCTTCGTACGTCACCGCCGCGAAGTGGTGACCCGCCGTACCGTGTTCGAACTGCGCAAGGCCCGTGAGCGCGGCCACATCCTGGAAGGCCAGGCGGTTGCGTTGTCGAACATCGACCCGGTCATCGCCCTGATCAAGGCCTCGCCGACCCCGTCGGAAGCTAAAGAAGCCCTGATCAAGATGCCGTGGGAATCCAGCGCCGTAGTGGCGATGGTTGAGCGTGCCGGTGCCGATTCGTGCCGTCCGGAGACTCTGGACCCACAATACGGCCTGCGCGACGGCAAGTATTTTCTGTCCCCGGAACAGGCCCAGGCCATCCTGGAACTGCGTCTGCACCGTCTGACCGGCCTGGAACACGAGAAACTGCTGGCCGAGTACCAGGAGATTCTCAACCAGATCGGCGAGCTGATCCGCATCCTTAACAGCGCCGTGCGCCTGATGGAAGTGATCCGCGAAGAACTGGAAGTGATCCGCGCCGAATACGGCGACGTGCGCCGCACCGAGATTCTCGATGCCCGTCTCGACCTGACCCTGGGTGACATGATCCCGGAAGAAGATCGCGTCGTGACCATCTCCCACGGTGGCTATGCCAAGACCCAGCCGTTGGCTGCGTACCAGGCCCAGCGTCGTGGCGGTAAAGGCAAATCGGCTACCGGCGTCAAGGATGAGGACTACATCGCTCACCTGCTGGTCGCCAACAGCCACACCACGCTGCTGCTGTTCTCCAGCAAGGGCAAGGTGTACTGGCTGAAAACCTACGAAATCCCGGAAGCGTCCCGCGCCGCCCGTGGTCGTCCGTTGGTCAACCTGCTGCCGCTGGACAGTGATGAATACATCACCACCATGCTGCCGGTGGACGAGTACACCGAAGGTCACTTCATCTTCATGGCCACTGCGAAAGGCACCGTGAAGAAGACCCCGCTGGAATCCTTCAGCCGTCAACGCAGTGTGGGCCTGATCGCCCTCGAACTGGACGAAGGCGACGTGTTGATCAGCGCAGCCATCACCGACGGCGAGCGTGAAGTCATGCTGTTCTCTGACGGCGGCAAGGTCACGCGCTTCAAGGAATCCGACGTTCGCGCCATGGGCCGTACTGCCCGCGGTGTGCGCGGCATGCGTCTGCCGGAAGGGCAGAAGCTGATTTCGATGCTGATCCCGGAAGAAGGCAGCGAGATCCTCACTGCTTCCGAACGTGGTTATGGCAAGCGCACCGCTATCAGCGAGTTCCCGGAGTACAAACGTGGTGGCCAGGGCGTTATTGCCATGGTCAGCAACGACCGCAATGGCCGTCTGGTCGGCGCGGTCCAGGTGCTCGACGGCGAGGAAATCATGCTGATCTCCGACCAGGGCACCCTGGTGCGTACCCGGGTTGATGAAGTGTCGAGCCTGGGGCGTAACACCCAGGGCGTGACCTTGATCAAGCTGGCCAAGGACGAAAAACTGGTCGGCCTCGAACGTGTCCAGGAGCCATCGGAAGTGGAAGGCGAAGAGCTGGAAGGTGAAGAGGGGATTGCACTCGAGGGGCAAGTGATCGGCGATGCCGATGACGGCGTCGACGAGCCAACACTCGACGCTGCCGCAGACGAAGAAGAACCGCAGGAATAAGCGGACACACAGGGGGCGGATGAAGATTCGCCCCCTTGTTGTTTGTCCCTTTTGAAAATGTTGAAACCCCGAATTATTGCACCACCCCACCAGATCAGAGTGAGATTGGATGTGAGCAAGAGAGCCTATAACTTCTGTGCCGGTCCCGCGGCGCTTCCTGAAGCAGTCCTGCAGCGTGCGCAGGGTGAACTCCTCGACTGGCATGGAAAAGGCCTCTCCGTGATGGAAATGAGCCATCGCAGCGATGAGTTCGTGTCCATTGCCACCAAGGCCGAGCAGGATATGCGCGACTTGCTGGACATCCCGTCTGACTACAAAGTGTTGTTCCTGCAGGGTGGCGCGAGCCAGCAGTTTGCTCAGATCCCGCTGAACCTGCTGCCGGAAAGTGGCACTGCCGACTATATCGATACCGGTATCTGGGGGCAGAAGGCTATTGAAGAGGCGTCCCGTTACGGTCACGTCAATGTGGCGGGCACTGCCAAGCCTTACGACTACTTCGCCATTCCTGGTCAGAACGAATGGAAGCTGTCGAAGGATGCGGCCTACGTTCACTACGTAGCGAACGAAACCATTGGCGGCCTGGAATTCGACTGGGTGCCGGAAGTGGGTGATGTTCCGCTGGTATGCGACATGTCGTCGGACATCCTTTCGCGTCCTATCGATGTGTCCAAGTACGGCATGATCTACGCCGGTGCACAGAAGAACATCGGCCCGAGCGGCATCCTGGTCAACATCATCCGTGAAGACCTGCTGGGGCGTGCGCGCTCGCTGTGCCCGACCATGCTCAACTACAAGGTCGCGGCCGATAACGGCTCGATGTACAACACCCCACCGGCCTTCGCCTGGTACCTGTCGGGCCTGGTGTTCGAATGGCTGAAAGAGCAGGGCGGTGTGGCTGCCATGGGCAAGCTCAACGAAGAGAAGAAACGTACCTTGTACGACTTCATCGACAGTAGTGGCCTGTACAGCAACCCGATCAACCTGACCGATCGCTCGTGGATGAACGTGCCATTCCGTCTGGCTGACGACCGCCTGGACAAGCCATTCCTGGCCGGCGCCGACGAGCGCGGCCTGTTGAACCTCAAGGGCCACCGTTCGGTAGGTGGCATGCGCGCCTCCATCTATAACGCTGTCGATATCCACGCCGTCAAGGCGCTGGTGGCTTACATGGCAGAGTTCGAAAAGGAACACGGCTAATGTCTGAGCAAGAACTCAAGGCCCTGCGCGTACGCATTGATAGCCTGGACGAGAAAGTCCTGGAGCTGATCAGTGAGCGCGCACGGTGCGCCCAGGAAGTTGCACGGGTGAAAATGGCGTCCCTGGCTGAAGGCGAAGTGCCGGTGTTCTACCGGCCGGAGCGTGAAGCCCAGGTGCTCAAGCGCGTGATGGAACGCAACAAGGGCCCGTTGGGCAACGAAGAGATGGCGCGGTTGTTCCGTGAAATCATGTCTTCGTGCCTGGCGCTGGAACAGCCGCTGAAAGTGGCTTACCTGGGTCCTGAAGGCACCTTCACCCAGGCCGCGGCGATGAAGCACTTTGGCCACGCGGTGATCAGCAAGCCGATGGCTGCGATTGACGAAGTGTTCCGTGAAGTGGCCGCCGGGGCGGTGAATTTTGGCGTGGTGCCGGTGGAAAACTCCACCGAAGGTGCCGTCAACCACACCCTCGACAGTTTCCTTGAGCACGACATGGTGATCTGCGGCGAAGTTGAGCTGCGTATCCACCACCACCTGTTGGTGGGCGAAAGCACCAAGACCGACAGCATCAGCCGCATCTATTCCCACGCCCAGTCCCTGGCCCAGTGCCGCAAGTGGCTGGACGCGCACTACCCGAATGTGGAGCGCGTGGCGGTGTCCAGCAATGCCGAAGCGGCGAAGCGAGTCAAGGGTGAGTGGAACTCGGCGGCGATTGCCGGTGATATGGCCGCTGGCCTGTATGGCCTGACGCGCCTGGCCGAGAAAATCGAGGACCGCCCGGATAACTCCACGCGCTTCCTGATGATCGGCAGCCAGGAAGTGCCGCCGACCGGCGACGACAAGACGTCGATCATCGTCTCCATGAGCAACAAGCCTGGCGCGCTGCATGAGCTGCTGGTGCCGTTCCACGACAACGGGATTGACCTGACGCGAATCGAGACGCGTCCTTCGCGCAGCGGTAAATGGACTTATGTGTTCTTTATCGACTTCGTCGGCCATCACCGCGACCCACTGGTCAAGGGTGTGCTCGAGAAAATCAGTCAGGAAGCCGTGGCACTCAAGGTGCTGGGCTCTTACCCGAAAGCGGTTTTGTGAGGCTTTAACATGAGTGGCAACTTCCTCGCCCTGGCGCAGCCGGGCGTGCAACAACTGTCGCCTTACGTTCCGGGCAAGCCTGTGGACGAGCTGGCGCGTGAGTTGAACCTTGATCCGTCGAAGATCGTAAAGCTGGCCAGTAACGAAAACCCGATGGGCCCAAGCCCCAAGGTATTGGCTGCGATTCGTGACGCGCTGGCTGAGCTGACGCGTTATCCGGATGGGAATGGTTTTGAGCTCAAGTCCTTGTTGGCGGAAAAATGCCGCGTTGAGCTGAATCAGGTGACCTTGGGTAACGGCTCCAACGACATTCTGGAGCTGGTCGGGCGTGCCTATCTGGCGCCGGGCCTGAACGCCGTGTTCAGCGAGCATGCGTTTGCGGTCTATCCGATCGTGACCCAGGCCGTGGGCGCTGAAGCTCGCGTGATTCCGGCGAAGGATTGGGGGCATGACCTGCCGGCCATGCTGGCGGCCATCGACGAGCAGACCCGCGTCGTATTTATCGCCAACCCGAACAACCCGACCGGTACCTGGTTCAGCGCCGAGGTGCTGGACAACTTCCTGCAAGACGTGCCGGAGCACGTGCTGGTGGTGCTGGATGAGGCTTACATCGAGTACGCCGAAGGCAGCGACCTGCCGGACGGCCTTGATTTCCTCGCGGCGTATCCGAACCTGCTGGTCTCGCGTACGTTCTCCAAGGCTTACGGCCTGGCGTCGCTGCGGGTCGGCTATGGCCTGTCCACCCCGGTGGTGGCCGATGTGCTGAACCGCGTTCGCCAGCCATTCAACGTCAACAGCCTCGCGCTGGCGGCGGCTTGCGCCGCGGTGCAGGACGCTGAGTACCTGGAAGAAGGTCGTCGCCTCAACGAAAGCGGCATGCTGCAGTTGCAGGATGGCTTCCGTGAGCTGGGCCTGGGCTGGATTCCCTCCAAGGGCAACTTCATTTGTGTCGACCTGGGTCAAGTGGCCGCTCCCGTGTTCCAGGGCCTGTTGCGTGAAGGCGTGATCGTGCGTCCGGTGGCCAATTACGGCATGCCGAACCACCTGCGCATCACCATCGGTCTGCCTGCTGAAAACAGCCGCTTCCTCGAGGCGCTGGCCAAGGTTCTGGCTCGTGGTTGATGTCACTGCATTGCAACCTGCTGTGCCTATGATCGGTCGCCTGGTGGTGGTCGGTCTGGGATTGATCGGCGGCTCCTTCGCCAAGGGCCTGCGGGAAAGCGGCCTGTGTGGCGAAGTGGTCGGTGTGGACCTGGACCCGCAGTCGCGCAAGCTGGCGGTGGAGTTGGGCGTGGTGGATCGCTGTGAGGCGGACCTCGCCGTTGCCTGTCAGGGTGCGGATGTCATTCAGTTGGCGGTACCGATCCTGGCCATGGAGAAGTTGCTGGCGCTGTTGGCCGGCATGGATCTGGGTCAGGCGATCCTGACCGACGTCGGCAGTGCCAAGGGCAATGTGGTGCGTGCGGCGCGGTTGGCCTTTGGTGGCATGCCTGCGCGGTTTGTGCCTGGGCATCCGATTGCCGGGTCCGAGCAGAGCGGCGTTGAGGCGTCCAATGCGCAGCTGTTCCGTCGTCATAAAGTGATTCTGACGCCGCTGGATGAAACCGATCCTGCGGCATTGGCCGTGGTGGATCGGCTTTGGCGCGAGCTGGGGGCGGATGTCGAGCATATGCAGGTCGAGCGCCACGATGAAGTGTTGGCGGCGACCAGCCATCTGCCGCATTTGCTGGCGTTTGGCCTGGTGGACTCGTTGGCCAAGCGCAACGAGAACCTCGAGATTTTCCGTTACGCCGCCGGCGGTTTCCGTGATTTTACCCGGATCGCCGGTAGCGACCCGGTGATGTGGCACGACATCTTCCTCGCTAACCGCGATGCAGTACTGCGTACCCTGGATACCTTCCGCAGCGACCTCGACGCCTTGCGCGACGCAGTGGATGCGGGCGACGGGCATCAGTTGTTGGGCGTGTTCACCCGTGCGCGGGTGGCGCGGGAGCATTTCAGCAAGATTCTGGCGCGTCGGGCTTATATGGATGCGGCTGCAAGCGCGGATGACCTGGTGTTTCTCGCCAGTCCCGGTGGTCGCTTGAGCGGGCAGATTCGGATGCCTGGGGATAAATCGATCTCCCATCGCTCGATCATGCTCGGCTCTCTGGCGGACGGTGTCACCGAGGTAGAGGGTTTCCTGGAGGGGGAAGATGCCCTGGCGACCTTGCAGGCGTTTCGCGACATGGGGGTGGTGATTGAGGGGCCGCACCATGGGCGCGTCACCATTCACGGGGTTGGTCTGCATGGGTTGAAGTCGGCGCCGGGTCCGATCTATCTCGGCAACTCCGGCACCTCCATGCGGCTGTTGTCCGGTTTGCTGGCGGCTCAGAGCTTTGACAGTGTGTTGACGGGTGATGCCTCGCTGTCCAAGCGTCCGATGAATCGCGTGGCCAAGCCATTGCGCGAAATGGGCGCGGTGATCGAGACCGGGCCGGAAGGGCGCCCGCCGCTGACCATTCGCGGTGGCCAGGCACTTAAGGGGCTGACCTACGCATTGCCGATGGCCAGTGCTCAGGTTAAATCCTGCCTGTTGCTGGCTGGGTTGTACGCCGAAGGTAAAACCTCGATTACCGAACCGGCGCCGACCCGTGACCATACCGAGCGGATGTTGCGTGGGTTTGGTTATCCGGTGGAGGTGGCGGGCGCTACGGCTTCGGTCGAGTCCGGTCACGCGCTGACCGCAACCCATATCGAAGTGCCCGGGGATATTTCCTCTTCGGCGTTCTTCCTGGTGGCGGCGTCGATCGCCGAAGGCTCCGAGCTTTTGCTTGAGCATGTGGGCATTAATCCGACCCGTACCGGGGTGATCGATATCCTGCGGTTGATGGGCGCGGATATCACCCTGGAAAACCAGCGGGAAGTGGGTGGCGAGCCTGTTGCTGATTTGCGTGTTCGCGCGGCGCCGTTGAAGGGGATCGAGATTCCCGAGGCTTTGGTTCCGCTGGCTATCGATGAATTTCCGGTGCTGTTCGTGGCGGCGGCATGCGCCGAAGGCCGAACGGTATTGCGCGGGGCGCAGGAGTTGCGGGTCAAGGAGTCCGACCGGATCCAGGTCATGGCCGACGGTCTGCTCGCCCTGGGCGTGAAGTGTGAACCGACACCTGATGGGATTATCATCGACGGTGGCGTAATAGGCGGTGGTGAAGTGCATGCCCATGGCGATCACCGGATTGCCATGGCCTTCAGCGTGGCCTCCCTGCGAGCGACTGCGCCGATTCGTATCCATGACTGTGCCAACGTGGCTACGTCTTTTCCGAATTTTCTTACACTGTGTGCCCAAGTCGGCATTCGTGTTGCCCAAGAGGCTTAATTGTGAATATCAAAGCACCGGTGATTACCATCGACGGGCCAAGTGGCTCGGGCAAAGGCACGATCGCCGGCATCCTGGCCAAGCGCCTGGGCTGGTGCCTGCTGGACTCCGGGGCGCTGTACCGCTTGCTGGCCTTTGCCGCACGCAACCATGGCGTCGACCTGACCAACGAAGAATCGCTGAAGCTGCTGGCTGCGCACCTCGACGTGCAGTTCGTCGGGGCGACGGAAGGTCATCCTCAGCGCATCATCCTGGAAGGGGACGATGTGACCGATGACCTGCGTAACGAACAGGTCGGTTCCTGGGCTTCCCAGGTCGCCGCATTGCCGGCGGTGCGCGACGCTTTGCTGCAGCGTCAGCGGGCTTTTCAGGAGCCGCCGGGTCTGGTGGCCGATGGCCGCGACATGGGCACGGTGGTGTTTCCTGAAGCGCCGCTGAAGATTTTCCTGACTGCCAGTGCCGAGGAGCGGGCCCGCCGCCGTTACTTGCAGTTGAAGGGCAAAGTCGATGGTGTTAGTCTGTCGAGTCTGCTAGATGAGATCCGTGCACGCGACGAGCGTGATACCCAGCGTGCGGTAGCCCCGCTCAAGCCGGCGGCTGACGCCATACAGCTGGATTCCACGGAGTTGTCCATCGAGCAGGTGCTGGAACGCATCTTGAGTGAAATCGCCATTCGCGATATCGCCGGGTGACCAAGAAGGCCGCAGGGGACCAGTCATAGTCCTGTGGTGCTTCTTTTAATTGAAACTGACCCACACCGTCTGGGGTGTGGAGATGGGCGTATTCTTCGCCCTTATCAACAGGAATTAAAATGAGCGAAAGCTTTGCGGAACTCTTTGAAGAAAGCCTAAAAACCCTGAACCTTCAGGCAGGCTCCATCATCACCGGTGTTATCGTTGATATCGATTACCAAGCTCGCTGGGTAACCGTTCACGCTGGTCTGAAGTCTGAAGCTCTGATCCCGCTGGAACAGTTCTACAACGATGCTGGTGACCTGACTATCAATGTCGGTGACGAAGTTCACGTTGCTCTGGACTCGGTTGAAGACGGTTTCGGTGAAACCAAGCTGTCCCGTGAAAAAGCCAAGCGCGCTGAATGCTGGATTGTTCTCGAAGCAGCCTTCGCAGCTGAAGAAGTGGTCAAGGGCGTTATCAACGGTAAGGTTAAAGGCGGCTTCACTGTCGACGTTAACGGCATCCGTGCGTTCCTGCCAGGTTCTTTGGTCGACGTTCGTCCTGTGCGCGACACCACGCACCTGGAAGGCAAAGAACTCGAATTCAAGGTCATCAAGCTCGACCAGAAGCGCAACAACGTTGTCGTTTCCCGTCGCAGCGTCCTGGAAGCAGAGAACTCCGCCGAGCGTGAAGCTCTGCTGGAATCCCTGCAGGAAGGCCAACAAGTCAAAGGTATCGTCAAGAACCTCACCGATTACGGCGCATTCGTCGATCTGGGTGGCGTCGATGGCCTGCTGCACATTACCGACATGGCTTGGAAGCGTATCAAGCATCCATCGGAAATCGTCAACGTTGGCGACGAGATCGATGTCAAGGTTCTGAAGTACGATCGTGAGCGCAACCGTGTCTCCCTGGGCTTGAAGCAGCTGGGCGAAGATCCATGGGTCGCTATCAAGGCTCGTTACCCAGAAAGCACCCGCGTCACCGCGCGTGTTACCAACCTGACCGACTACGGCTGCTTTGCAGAGCTGGAAGAAGGCGTGGAAGGCCTGGTACACGTTTCCGAAATGGACTGGACCAACAAGAACATCCACCCTTCGAAAGTCGTACAAGTCGGCGACGAAGTGGAAGTTATGGTTCTGGACATCGACGAAGAGCGTCGTCGTATCTCCCTCGGCATCAAGCAGTGCAAATCTAACCCATGGGAAGATTTCTCTGGCCAGTTCAACAAGGGCGATAAAATCTCCGGCACCATCAAGTCGATCACCGATTTCGGTATCTTCATTGGTCTGGACGGCGGCATCGACGGCCTGGTTCACCTGTCCGACATCTCCTGGAACGAAGTTGGCGAAGAAGCTGTTCGTCGTTTCAAGAAGGGCGACGAGCTGGACACCGTTATCCTGTCGGTTGACCCAGAGCGCGAGCGCATCTCCCTGGGTATCAAGCAACTGGAAAGCGATCCGTTCTCCGAGTACGTTCAAGAGAACGACAAAGGTGCAATCGTTAAAGGCATCGTGAAGGAAGTTGACGCTAAAGGCGCCATCATCACTCTCGCCGACGATATCGAAGCGACTCTGAAAGCCTCCGAAATCAGCCGTGACCGCGTTGAAGACGCGCGCAACGTTCTGAAAGAAGGCGAAGAAGTAGAAGCCAAGATCATCAGCGTTGACCGCAAGAGCCGCGTAATCCAGCTCTCCATCAAGTCGAAAGACGATGCTGAAGAGAAAGAAGCCATCCAGAGCCTGCGCGACAAGCCAGCGACCTCTGAGCCTTCTGCTGGTCCTACCACTCTGGGCGACCTGCTGCGTGCACAAATGGAAAAACAGAACTAAGTTCTGTCAGACCATAGAAAAAGGGCGACTTCGGTCGCCCTTTTTTGTGCCTGGGATTTGGCGTCGTGCGAAACGTCGCCTTGGCGTTAAGCGGCTGAGGCGCTGTCGTCTCGCTGGCAGTCTATTCGACCTCGTAGGCTGTATCTGACAGTGAATGCGCTGAAGTGGCTCCAGCGAGGCTGAGCGAGAGCTGGCTGTCGTAGTGCGCAATGCCAACGCTCTTCGAGTTACACCCCAAGTCTTTGAATATAAGTCAATACATGGGCTGTTCAAATTCCTCCGGTCATGCTAAAACCTTCGAAGCGCTTTTCCTAGCTGCTTGAAAAAGAAGGGAAAAATATGACGAAGTCGGAGTTGATCGAACGAATTGTCACCCATCAAGGGCTGCTCTCATCCAAAGATGTCGAGCTGGCCATCAAGACCATGCTTGAACAGATGTCACAGTGCCTGGCTACCGGTGATCGAATTGAGATTCGTGGGTTTGGTAGCTTTTCGCTGCATTACCGGGCGCCGCGTGTGGGGCGTAACCCGAAGACTGGCCAATCCGTTAGCCTCGATGGCAAGTTCGTGCCTCACTTCAAGCCGGGCAAGGAATTGCGGGATCGGGTGAACGAAGACGAGGAAGAAGGCGTCTGAGTGTTTTTGGGGTAGGAGAAGGTTATGCGTGGGGTTAAGCGCGTTGCGGCAGTAGTGGTTGTATTGGTTGTTGCTTTGGTGGTTCTGGTTTTTGTGCTTGAGAACCAGCAGGGCACTTCGCTTTCGTTCTTTGGCTCGTCCACTGCGCAAATGCCGGTGTCGGTGTTTGTCGTGATTGCTCTATTTATTGGCATGTTGATAGGGCCGTTTTTGGGCGCTTTGACGCGTATTCGGCGTCCTAAGCCCGTTCCGGTGAGGCGGAGCTAGAAACCGTATCCATCGCCCGCGCCGGGATCGGTATGCGGGTGTAGTGACCGCCTGTCAGATAATTCTGCTTTCCGACTAACGTCTTGTTTTCTACAGGCGCGCGTCCTGGGCCGCCGTAAATGTTGCAGAGTTGTCGATATTGGTCTGTTTGCTCGAATTTTCTTTCTGTTCCCCCCTCCCGGATGGGCTTGATAAGGGTGATCCCTAGGCGTTAGGGAAACCTCCTACAGTCATGTCAAGACTTGTAATATGTCGGAGAGGTGACAGAATGCCATCTGTTCTCGATAACGGGCATTTTGTGAGCTAAAAATTTGGCAAAGACGCCGGGTTTTTGGCGGTCATCTAATTAGAATAAAAAAATACGCAATTTGGTCTGCATAACGAGCCCGCAGTTTCTCTTTGAAGGCAGGTTTTTGTTGTGAGTAGTAGCTTACGTTTTCCGCCGGTACCTCAGTCCGAAGAAATCGACATTGTCGAGCTCGTGCAATCCGTCTGGCAGCAGAAAAAGTTGATTTTGAGCCTCGCGCTCGGAGTAGGATTGCTTGCGACGGCCTATGCTTTTTTAGCGACTCCTGAATACTCGGTGAATAGTGTATTGCGGCCTTCTGCACTTAACGAGCTGGATGCACTTAACCGATCCGAAGTATATAAACTGCCTCCGGAGGCAGCGTTGATAGGGGTTGGTGCTTCACTTGAGTCCTATGAAACGCGTTTGAATTTTTTTAGAGAAAATCAAAAGCTGTTTGACGCATTCGTTCGTCCGGGGCGAACGCTGGAGCAGAGTTTTGAAGAGTTTAACCGTAATTCAATTGTTCTAACTCGATCAGACGCTCAAAAGTCTGGAGTTGTTGGTGCGGAGATTACCCTTCAGTTGAATTATCCGGCGGGCATCGATGGGGTTTCGATACTTAACGGCTTTGTTAACTATGCCATTGAAACCGAGCGAAGAAAAATTGCCTCGGATATGAGTGTTATCGTTCAGAATCGTCTGAATGAAATTAAAGGCAAGTTGAGTGCGGCAAGAGCTGGCTATGATAACGACAAGCAGGCCCGAATAGCTTCTTTGCTTGAAAATGATAATTTAAAACGTGCTCAATTAAAGGACGAGCTCAGGGCCCTGCGGGCTCAGCTGAAAGCGTTGCGTGCAGATAGAATCTCCCAACTCGATGAGGCAATCGCTATTGCGCGGTCGCTGGGTATTAATAAACCCACTACGCCGTCGTTGTTCGGGGAAGCGGAGCGTCCGAACGCGAATATGATGAAGACTGAGATAAATAATCAGCAGGTACCTCTGTATTTTATGGGGGCGCAGGCATTGCTTGCAGAACGGGCTGCTTTACAGCGTCGGACCAATGATGATTTCGCTGATGGTCGGATAGCTCAAATTTCGAAAGATCTTCAATTGCTGCGTTCAAACCGTGAAGTCGAGTTGTTGAATAGTCGTGCAAGCGAAGAACTGTTTGTCAATGGCGTTCAGCCGTTGCGCGCAGAAATGGCGCGGTTGCAGAATTTGAATATCGACTTGGATCGACTCAAGCTTGTAAGTGTCGATCGGCAGGCTTTGGAGCCCACAAGTCCAATTAAGCCCAAGCGGTTTTTGGTGATTGTGCTCGGTGTTTTCTGTGGGATGCTTTTAGGGGTCGGTTTTGCCGTCGCTTCCTATTTTTTAAGGCGCTCTCATCGCTCGAAACCCAATGATTCGCCGTCTTTAGAGCTGGATCATGTCCAGTAAGGGCATCGCATGTCCGGGTGGTGTGGCGAAATAGTGGCCTTTGTGAGCGTGGGGTGGTCTCAGTTGCGTTCCATCCCCTCGGTCGAAGTTAAGTGGCGCCAGGAATTGGGTAGCCTTGCACGGCAAGCATGAGGCGCTATGAATAGTTTTTCCATGCTTGCCTGATGGAAGACACATTGCGTGCTTGTTGAATTTATCCTTGTAGCTAAGGTCGTAAAGGAAGGAGGGATGCACGCTCCGGGCGGTATCGTGAGCTGAGCCTTTCAGGCATAATATCCATGCTTTTTGACACGGTACTGATGCAGAGTGTCAAGCATAAACAGGTATTCAACTCGCACCAACAACTGGCCTTGAGACGCCAGGGTGGTGATTCGATTTGGCCTGACGCTATAACAAGAGCTTGGAGTGTGGATGGACAGTAATCTAGTTAGTATTTTTGAATTTGTTGTGATTTTTACGTTGGTCGGGGCCCAAGTTTTTGATGTATATGCCGTCATGGTGCGGGCAAAAGTAAACGTAGATGGCACGACACAGGTCTTAGCTGTTTCTAACTGGATTCAGTACTTGGCAAGAATTATGAATATGGTTTCCGTGTTCAGTATATCTTTATTGCTTGAGAGTAAAATAAGCACCATTGGCGTGCCAGCGATGTTTGGCTATTCAATGTGTCTTGGGTTGGTGATGATTGGGCTTGTTTGCAAGTTCAGCTTTACGGGGCCAGTACTCAGAGTGCTCCAGCGGTTAGGCTTTGCTCAGGTGTTCGGTGAGCCTGGAAAAAAAGCTTATTGGTGGCATGTTGAGTTCGATTTTTTCTCAAGGCTTACTTGGTTTTCAGTTCTAGTTAGTTTGTTTATTAACCTGGCTATTATTATGCCGTTTATGTTGAGTGTCAGATATCCTGAAGTCAGGATGACGCTTGCATATACCGGGCAACTGCTTAATTTTTGTGCCTCAATTATTATGTTTACCTACGTTGATCGTGTTTTTTTCAAGGCGCTCGATGCAGGTCATGAATTTGCATGTGCGAATAAGATCATTACGGGCAAGATTATTGCCCAGCTTATATTAGTGTTCGGCGTATTTTGCTTTTATGTTGTACTGGGAGGGTGAGTTGTGAGTGCGGAAGCTAACGCCGTAGACAAACCTGATAGGGCAGGGCCGCGCTCACGTTTATTTTCAGACAGAGGGTATGTTTACTTAAACGTCTTTTTTGTATGTGTGCTTTTGGTCGTGTATTACCTTATGGGGGGCGGCGCTTTTCCGGACTACCCGAATTACGTAACCATCGTGAATAACGGTGGTTATTTGTTCAGTAAAGATGAGTACATGGCGGAGTGGGTCTCGCGATTTTTTCTAAGTCAAGGCCTGTTTTTTTTCGATAGCGCTGAGCATGTAGTCGATTTTTTTGCGTTGATCGTCCAGGTTTTTTATATTTTATTCGTCTTTTATTTTGGTGTGCTTAAAGGCGGGATCTCTCGGCGGGGATGGTTCTTTTTTACGGCAGTGCTGGGGCCTTTGTTGATTACGACCGCGCTTCGTGCTTCGCCTGCGTATATATTGATTGCTTATATAGCGGCAACGGGCGGTCGGCTTAATCTGAAGTTTTTACTGCTTTCTGTTTTGGCCGTTTCATTTCATGATTCGGCGCTCATACTGGTAGTTCTATATGCTGCCAGCTGTTTAATGGCGCGTATATTTAGAGTTGTGGGCCCGAAGTTTTATCAGATTTTAATGTGGTGTTCCCTTGTGCTGATATTGTTGTCGCAGCAAGTGGCACTTGCGTTGTTTTCGGTTGTCTCTAAGCTGGATATGGGTATTCGATCGGTTTACTTTCAAGAGCTGCCGGAGACGTCGATTGTAAAAAAAGTTTTTTTAATTGTGATATGGATCGTCGCGTATACAACGATTAAAAACGTAGCCGTGCATGCGCGGACGAAGATTTTTGTTTGTGGTTCCATGCTGCTCACTGCGCTTTCTTTCTCACTCAATGAAGTTGCCGGGATCCGATTTGCATTGTATGTGCTAGGGAGCTGCGTGCTGGCCAAAGGCGCCTTTATATTCAGTGGGCAGCACAATAGCCGGTACCGTCAGATAGATGTGGTGTTGGCGGTTGCATATTTTGGCTTGGTGTTTATGGATATTCTTCGAAATGCGAGAGGTGCATGATGGCTAAAATTGCAGTGCTATTGGCAGCTTACAATGGCGAGTCATTTATTGTTTCTCAAGTGAATTCGATCTTGTCGCAATTGGATGTGGATGTTGATCTTTATATTCGTGATGATGGGTCGACGGACAAGACGGCCAGCATTATTGATGAATTCTCAAATTTGCTTGGCGTAAGAGTCATCAAGGATGGGGAAAGTACTCGGTCTGCTGCTGGGAATTTTTTCAAGATTCTTTCGCAGATTAATGTCGCGGACTATGAGTATGTTGCTTTTGCTGATCAGGACGATATTTGGGATCCTGAGAAACTGAAGCGTGCCGTTTCAAAAATTGTCGAAGGCGGTCATCAAGGTTATAGCGCAGATCTGATCGCGTACTCAAACTTAAAAGGTCATGCTCAATACCTGAAGAAGTCTTATCCGGCTAAAGAGTTTGATTATCTGTTTCAAGGCGCGTCGGCGGGCTGCACGTATGTGATGACGTCAACGTTGGCTGCTCTTGTTGTTCGCTCTACGGTTGAACTTCGAAGTGAAGACTTTATGGGGCGTTCTCATGACTGGCTGGTTTATGCGATCGCCCGCGCTCATCAGATGAGCTGGTGCTATGACGCTTATGCTCCAATTTTCTATAGGCAGCATGCTAGCAATGTTTACGGTGCGATGACGACAGTGGGCAGCCTGCTGGAAAAAGTCAAACTCGTCCGTGGAGGTTGGTACAGGTCTAACGTGCTGTGGATAGCCGAGCATTGTGGCGCAGGCGAAAAAGAGAAAGATATTATTAAGTTGGTGAGAGGGAATAGTTTCTTTGATCGTCTGAGGTTGATGCGGCAGGTGGGGTCCTTCAGGCGCAAGGCATCTGAGAGTCGTGTATTGAGTGTGTTCTTATTATTCGGGCTTTTTTGATATTATGAAAAGATTAATGGATATTGTTGTTTCGGGGATAGGTTTGATTTTACTGTCTCCTGTCATAATCGTTGTCTATTTTTTGGTGCGATACTATTTGGGCGGGCCGGTATTCTTCCGACAGGTCCGGCCTGGTTTTGAAGGTAAGCCCTTCGAAATGCTAAAATTCAGGACAATGCTTGATGCTACCGACGCGACTGGGGCGCCTTTGCCTGATTCAGAGCGCCTGACCAAGTTTGGACGATTCCTCAGGGCCAGCAGCCTTGACGAGCTGCCCGGTTTGATAAATGTACTGAAAGGGGATATGAGCGTCGTAGGGCCGAGACCCTTGCTGATGGCCTATCTGCCCCTATACAGTGCAGAACAAAATCGCCGGCACCTGGTACGCCCGGGCGTGACAGGGCTTGCCCAGGTCAGTGGTCGAAATGCGCTCTCCTGGGAGGAAAAATTCAAGCTGGACGTCTGGTATGTGGATAACCAATCTTTGCTGCTGGACTTGAAAATTATTATTTTGACCTTCAAGAAAGTGTTCTTGCGAGAGGGCATCAATCAAGAGGGGCAAGCAACTATGGAAGCCTTCAGGGGTTCCGCCGACAATGCAACTGATGGGGAAAAGAAATGAGCAAAGAAATTCTGGATTTGATCGCTGAAGCCAAAGAAGCTGATGAAGGTTCCGTGAATCTGGGCGAACAGTTGGATTGGGATTCTATCGCTGTTGTAACCTTTATGGCTTTGCTTTCCGAGCGGGATATTAGCGTTTCTGCTGATGGTTTGAATAAGTGCGACACGGTAGATGACGTCGTGGCTCTGGTTGCTGCCAAAAGTGCTTGATAAGCATTAGGTTTGTTTGATCCATACTGCTCAGGTGTTTAACACGTGGGCAGTTTGGTTTTTTATTTAATGGTTTATCGATTTTGCTCGGTATAGCGTTGCACAAGAATTGATGAGGAATGGGTGCTTATGAATGATGAACTAGACTCAAAAAAAATCGAAAGGGATTTGGTTGAGTCATATTGGCATCCCTTGTGCTTCAATTCTGACTTGCCGAACGATAGAGATTTTTTACGTTTTGATGTCTTGGATTTTGAAGTGGTCATCTTTAACGATAAGGGCCGCTTGATAGCTTTCGATAATCGTTGTCCCCACCGCGGCAGTCGTTTTTTTACTGAGGATCATGGCAACCGCGGCGTTATCTGCAAGTACCACGGGTGGAGTTTTTCGGATGGGCGCCTGCGGATACCAAACGCAGCCTCGTTTGTGGGATGCGATATTGAAAACGCTTCGCTCAATCAGTTTAAGCTGGAGACCTGCGGCGATTTGGTTTTCTTTGGTGTTAACCCTGAGGTGTCTCTCCAGGAGCAAATCGGAAGTCACGTTTACAGCGTCGTTGAGCGTTTGAGCAGAGATGTGCAGGCTTGTAGCGATTTTAACCGTTACGAGTTCGAATGCAATTGGACTATCGCGCTGGAGAATGCGCTCGAGCCTTATCATATCCCTCTGATCCATCGTAATACGCTCGCCACGTTAAAGTTAGGTGTTGGAGAGAATGTATTTGAAGGTGAGAACTCTATCTGGTACTCGCCGGTAGAGGACGAGAGGGTGCAGCGTCGTCTCTCCGGGCTTAGTAAGTTTTTTGAGACGACGAATCCTTACCAAGGTTACATGAGTATTTTTCTTTTCCCTTTCGCGATGATCTCATCGACGTTCGGGTACTCATACTCCATGCAGAACTTTTTTCCTTCTCCCAAGGGGGATCGCGCATTTTTTACCAGTCGACTCTTTCCTGCCCGTACATCAGACTCGCGTTACAGTGAAATCACAGACCTTTTTTCGAAGTCGACGGCTGAACTGAATCGCAAGGTTTTTGAAGAAGATCATGAGATATGCAAGAGAGTCCCTAGTGACTCTTGGACTGTTTCCGCTCCAAAATACTTGAGTTCGTTAGAGCAGAAAATTGCTCATTTTCGTCAGTCCTGTGCAAAGTGGGATAAATAGCGGTGTTCTCTCACTGTTTTTATTGCGGTCTTTTATTCCTGTTTGTCGGTGAGGGTGAGTGATTATGTCAGCCAGTCAGTTTAAAGATGTAAGGGTTGTAAATAATGTCCGGGTTGAAGGCGTTGCATGTTCGATGCCGGAAAATATTTCTGAAGTCTCCGACCTTGCCGAAAAATTTGGCGAAGAGAATATTCAGAAGATTATGGCAAGTACGGGTGTCTTCCGCCGGCATGTAGTCGATAGCGAGTGTTCATCTGATCTTTGCGTCGCTGCGGCCGAGCGTTTGATTGCAGACCTAGCAGTGGATCGCGCTTCTATTGATACGTTGATTTTCGTGTCACAAACTCATGATCATACTTTGCCCGCCACAGCTTGTATCCTGCAGGAACGCTTGAAACTTTCCCTCGGTGTTGCAGCGTTCGATGTTGCTTTGGGCTGCTCAGGCTACGTTTACGGCCTATGGCTAGCTTCCTCCTTGATATCCGGGGGCGGCAGCCGACGTGTGTTGTTATTGGTAGGAGATACCATCAGTAAAATTGTTTCAGAGGAAGATCGTTCGGTTGCTGCCCTATTTGGTGATGCCGGCTCGGCGACGTTGCTTCAATATGACGAATCGGCGCAACCGATTTCCTTTGCGCTAGGGACCGATGGGCGCGGTGCGAACAATCTTATTGTTCCGGCGGGCGGCTTTCGTGATCGTACCGGCGCGTTCAGTGATAATAGCGAACCGGAAGTACGTGGCCCATTCGACTTGTTTATGAATGGGGCGGAAATTTTTGCCTTTACTTTGGCGCGCGTACCCGCGTTGGTGAGGGCACTTCACGAAAGTCGTCAGGATAGCGGGGAAGGCATTGATCATTATGTCTTTCACCAAGCCAACAAATTCATGCTGGAGCATTTGGCAAAACGCATGAAGTTGCCTCGAGAAAAAGTTTTGCTTGATTTGGAAAGTGTAGGGAATACGAGCTGTACTTCCATACCACTTGCGCTTTCATTAGCTGACCTTGAAAAAGATAACAGGGTAACGGGCTTGATGATGTTGGCTGGTTTTGGTGTGGGCTATTCTTGGGCGGGTTGTATTATAAACTTTGATAACGTATGGGTAAGCCCTATGACTTATACCCGTGATTTGAAGGAGCCGGTATGACTATGGCTAATCCGTTTTCCCTTCAGGGCAAGCATATTTTGGTGACTGGAGCCTCATCCGGAATTGGGCGGGAGGTTGCGGTATGGCTAAGTTCGCAGGGTGCGCGTATCACGTTGGTCGCCAGGGATACGCCTCGCCTGGAGGAAACGCTCCAGCGGCTGGAGGGCGATGGGCATGCCATCGCGGTAGTGGACTTTCTGACTGAGCCAGATGTGTCGGGCTGGATGAAGAAGATTGCTCGGGAAACGACAGCGTTTGACGGGTTGGTTCATGCGGCAGGTATTCAGGCCCCTATGCCCATTCGCGCGACTAGCCTGGCGCACTGGGAAAGAGTCATTTCGACAAACGTAACATCGTCGTTTTCTCTTATTAAGGCGTTCCGACAGAAAGGTGTATGTCAATCCGGCTCTAGTATCGTGCTTATTTCCTCGGTAATGGCTAAGGTCGGTGAACCAGCGCTTCTGGGATATTGCGCGAGCAAAGGTGCGGTGGAGTCAATGGTCAGGGCGGCAGCCATCGAGCTTTCTCGTGAGGGTATTCGGGTTAATTGTGTGGCGCCTGGCGTCGTGAAAACTGAAATGGCAGAGACGCTCAAAGACTTAGTCGGGGGAGAATCGATGGAGATTATCGAACAGAAGCACCCGTTAGGCTTCGGTTCTCCGGCAGACGTCGCTTATGCGGTCAACTATTTGCTTTCTCCTGCTGCTCGCTGGGTAACCGGTACTTCCCTGGTCGTCGATGGTGGGTACCTAGCATGAGTGCCAAAAAGTTTGTCATAGTTGGCGCGGGAGGCTTTGGGCGCGAGGTGTATGTCTGGTTGAAAGACTGGATTGAACTTAGCGCGAGTCCAGCGGAATACCAGATCATCGGATTTCTGGATGATGCACCCGCAGCCCTGGAGCGTTTTCCAGATATGCCACCGATTATTTGTTCCATTGATGTTTATGAGCATCAGGACGACGTAGTTCTGGTTTGTGCTATTGCTGATCCAAAGATCAAGAAGATCGTTTCGGATAAGTTGCTCGAAAAAGGAGCGCAGTTTTTCTCTCTTGTTCACCCGACGGCGATCGTAGGCACGCGCGTGGTTATCGGCGAAGGGGTAGTCATTTGCCCTAATACGATTCTATCCACCGATCTGGAAATTGGTAATTTCGTAACGATTAACTCCGCTACTACTATTGGACATGACACGTCTGTAGGGAGTTATAGCACCATTAGTGGGCACTGTGATGTGACCGGTGGTGTTCAATTGGCAGAGGGTGTTTTCATGGGCTCTCATGCGGTGGTTGTGCCCAAGGTGACCGTGGGTGCATATGCTGTCATTGGGGCGTCTTCGGTGGTTATACGCAAAGTTGCATCGGGCTCCACAGTATTTGGTGTTCCTGCTAAACGAATAGCTGGGTAAAAAGATGAAATTTGCAAAAATCGTTGCCATTGAATATGAACTGCCGAGCCACTCGTTAAGTAACGAAGACTTGGCGCGGGAATTTCCTGAATGGGATGTTCCCAAAATATTCGGAAAGACCGGGATTAATGATCGTCGAATAGTTGCTGCGGACGAGTGTGCGTCTGATTTAGCCTTTCGTGCTTGTGAAAAGATTTTTGATTCTGGCGTTATTGGCCGGTCAGACGTCGATTGCTTGATATTATGCACGCAAAGCCCGGACTATGTTTTACCCGCAACAGCCTGCATTCTGCAACATCGATTGAGCCTACCTACTTCATGTGCCGCTTTTGACTACAACCAAGGCTGTTCAGGCTTTATCTATGGTTTAGGTTTGGCGAAGGGGCTTATAGAGACGGGGCAGGTCAAGAATGTATTGCTGGTTACTGCTGAAACCTACAGTAAGTATATTCACCCAGGTGACAAGAGCGTGCGTACGCTTTTCGGCGATGCGGCGGCGGCAACGCTAATCCGTGCAGCCGATGAGACTGTGGCGCTTGACCGTTTTCGTTATGGAACGGACGGTTCTGGCGCGGAGAGCTTGATTGTTCCGGTGGGAGGCTCGAGATTTCCGGCAGCGTTGAATCTTGACTTGGAGGCACGTCAGGATGAAAGCGGTAACATCCGGACCGACGCGAATCTTTACATGAATGGTCCGGCAATTCTGGAGTTTTCCCTGAAGCGTGTTCCAGAGTTGTTCGAGTCCATATTTGATGAAGACTTCACAATGGACATGGTCGATCATTTTGTCTTTCATCAAGCCAATAAGTTTATGCTTGATGCGCTAAAACGAAGACTGAAGCTGCCTGAAGAGAGATTCGTCAGGGAGTTTGAGCATTGCGGTAATACGGTGTCCTCCACGATACCTATCGCGCTGAAGGAGTCCCTCAAGAAGGGCAATATTAAAGCAGGCGACAGGGTCGCTTGTGTCGGATTTGGCGTTGGCCTTTCCTGGGCGGCATGCACTGCCCGCCTTTGACTCTTGTGTGCTAGACGCGTTGCGATCTTAATTTTATAGGTATTGGTTATGCTGAATTCTCCATTCGCTCCTTGGCCGTCATTTACAATTGAAGAGGCTGATGCCGTTCGAGACGTGGTTCTCTCGAACAAGGTTAACTATTGGACAGGCCCAGAATGTCGAGAATTTGAAAAGGAATTCGCGGCTTTTACCGATACCCAATATGCCGTTGCGCTTGCAAACGGCACCGTGGCCTTGGATTTGGCATTGAAGGCATTGGGAATTGGAGCGGGTGATGAGGTCATCGTTACCTCCCGCACATTTCTTGCCTCTGTCTCAAGTATTGTCAATTCGGGTGCGACCCCGGTTTTTGCCGATGTTGACTTGAATTCACAGAATATCACTGCTGATACCATCAGTAAGGTCCTTACTCCTAAAACACGGGGTATTATTTGCGTCCATTTGGCAGGATGGTCCTGCGATATGGACGAAATAATGGAGTTGGCACGTATCCATGATTTGAAAGTCATCGAAGATTGTGCTCAAGCCCATGGCGCGCTTTACAAAGGGCGACCTGTTGGATCTATTGGGCATATTGGTGCTTGGTCATTCTGCCAGGACAAAATAATGACCACCGGCGGCGAGGGCGGTATGGTCACTACCAACGATCATGAGCTGTGGGCCCGCATGTGGGCTTACAAAGATCATGGGAAGAGTTGGGAAGCCGTTTATCAGCGTGAACATGCTCCTGGCTTTCGCTGGCTGCACGAGAGCTTTGGAACCAATTGGCGCATGCTGGAGATGCAAGCCGTCATCGGAAGAATTCAGCTGCGGAAAATGGACCAGTGGCAGGCTACTCGGCAGATGAACGCGGAGCGTATCTGGGCTTGTGCTGAAAAGTTGCCTGCGCTGAGGGTCCCGGCAGTTCCGGCTGAAAGTCGACACGCTGCCTATAAGTGCTATGTCTTCGTACGTCCGGAACTTCTCAATGAGGACTGGTCCCGTGATCGTATTCTGGCTGAGATGAACTCTCGTGGTGTGCCGGCTTTCTCGGGCTCTTGCTCTGAGGTGTACCTTGAAAAGGCATTTGATAATACAGGCTGGCGCCCGGAGACTCGTCTGCCCAACGCACAGGTTCTGGGTGAGACCAGTTTAATGTTTTTGGTGCACCCGACATTAACCGCAGAACAGATCGATTTGACTTGCCAAGTATTAGCCGACGTCCTCAGTGAGGCGACCGCTTCAGTATGAGCGCCCTGAGGAAAAATGGATTTGAGCAAGTGATGATTGACCGGTTTGGGAGCGACAGAGGTTGAAAGGGGTTATGGATAAGGTTCGTACATATTTGTTAAGCCTCTCGCGTCGTCAGAAACGCGTTCTGCAGGTTATCGCGGATATTACCCTCGTTTGGGTCGCGTTGTGGATGGCCTTTGTCGTGCGTCTGGGCATTGACGAAATGATCAACCCGGTCAAAATGCATTTCTGGCTATTCATTTGTGCGCCGGTTGTTGCTATTCCCTTGTTTATACGCTTTGGCATGTATCGTGCTGTAATGCGATATTTTGGTAACGATGCATTAATTGCTATCGTCAAAGCAGTCAGCCTTTCGTCATTGATTCTGGCGTTTGTCGTGTACTGGTACAGCAACCATGAGAATGTTGTACCCCGGTCGATCATCTTCAACTATTGGTGGTTGAGTTTGATAATGATTGGTGGGATGCGTCTCGGGATGCGTCAATATTTCCTAGGCGACTGGTTTGCCGCCGTACAGCATGTGCCTTTCACCAATAGGCATGATGGATTGTCTAAAGTTGCCATTTATGGCGCTGGGGCTGCTGGTAATCAATTGGTCGCTGCCTTGAGAATGGGTCGAGTAATGCGGCCTGTGGCTTTTATTGATGATGACAGCAGTATTGCTGACCGCGTCATTTCAGGTTTGCAGGTGTTTAAGCCCAAACACATTCAGCAGATGATTGATGTGACGGGGGCTCAAGAAGTTCTCCTCGCGATACCTTCGTCCTCCAGGGGCCGCCGCCGTGAAATCCTTGGTCTGCTCGAAGGCTTTCCTCTGCACGTTCGAAGCGTTCCAGGCTTCATGGATCTGGCAAGCGGTCGGGTTAAGGTTGATGATATCCAGGAAGTGGATATCGGTGATTTACTCGGCCGTGACACCGTACCGGCTCAAGCGGAACTGCTGGAGCGCTGTATCAAGGAACAGAGCGTGTTGGTCACCGGGGCGGGTGGGTCCATCGGCTCCGAATTGTGCCGGCAAATCCTTGAATTACGCCCCACGGTTCTTCTGCTGTTCGAGCATAGTGAATTTAATCTCTACAGCATTATGTCAGAACTCGAGCTTCGAATTAATCGTGAGTCGCTGCCGGTTCGTTTGCTTCCTATTCTGGGTTCGGTACGCAACCAGGATAAGTTGCTTGATATCATGAAAACCTGGCATGTCAATACCGTGTATCACGCGGCCGCCTACAAGCATGTGCCCATGGTGGAACACAATATTGCCGAGGGTGTATTAAATAACGTTATTGGTACCCTCAACACTGCCCAGGCAGCGTTGCAGGCGGGTGTTCAGAACTTCGTATTGATTTCCACGGATAAGGCGGTACGGCCTACCAATGTAATGGGTAGCACTAAGCGGTTGGCCGAGTTGACGTTGCAAGCACTAAGTCGCGAGTCGGCTCCTGTATTGTTCAACGATAAGTTTAATGTTTCTCATGTCAATAAAACACGCTTCACAATGGTTCGCTTCGGGAATGTGCTTGGCTCTTCAGGATCAGTCATTCCGCTGTTTCATAAACAGATCAAGTCAGGCGGGCCATTGACTGTTACCCATCCGAAGATCACTCGTTACTTTATGACTATTCCTGAAGCTGCTCAGTTGGTCATACAGGCGGGGTCAATGGGGTTGGGAGGAGATGTATTCGTATTGGATATGGGAGAACCTGTCAGAATCGTCGAGTTGGCCGAGAAAATGATTCACCTGTCCGGCTTGAGTGTTCGATCTGAAAAAAATCCCCATGGTGACATCGCTATAGAGTTTACCGGGCTCCGACCGGGTGAAAAGCTATACGAAGAATTGTTGATAGGCGACAATGTGGTTGCGACGCAGCACCCGATGATCATGAGTGCTAATGAAGACTTTATATCTTGGGATACGCTCAGGTTGAAGTTGACCGATCTCCTGTCTGCTGTTGATGAAGATGATTACGGTCGAGTTCGTCAACTGCTGCGAGATACGGTTAGCGGTTATGCACCGGATGGTGAGATTGTTGATTGGATTTATCAGCAACGTCGTCTTGAACCTTGATCTGATAATTCATACAAAGGCCACGTAGTGACTGGCCTTTGTATAATTTACGTAGTGTTAATACTACGTTGATCAAGCGTATGTGGTGTTGTCAGAACTATACTCTGATCAAAGAGTTTTAATAACTCTTGCAGGAATGCCAGCTGCGACAGAGTAGGGGGGATGTCTTTTGTTACGACAGCCCCGGCACCTATGACAGAGCCTTTCCCGATAGTTACGCCTTTCAGTATCGCCACTTTTTCCCCAATCCAGACATCATCTTCGATGACGACGGGTGCATATACAAGTTTTCTTTGGTTGGGGTGTTTAAGAAGTTCTTCTTTGGTTATTTCCCCATGGTCATGATCAGTTATATAGACTTGGCTGGCTATTAATACATTGTGACCAATGTTTATCGAGTAGAGTGCTGCAATATGGCAGGCGTCGTTGATTTCTACGTGATTGCCGATGGTCAGCGTTATTTTACCCTCATTATGATTGGCTGCTTCTATCCGGCAATACTGCCCGGTTGTAAATCCGACTCCAATTGACATGTTTCCCCAACCTCTTATTCGGGTGGGTTGCCTGATAATTCGTGCAGGGCGATAGAATATTTTTGTTGTTGTAAAAGACCAGGCTAGCCTGAAGAAATCAAGCATTGAATACTTTGATTTCATGCTGGGTTCCATGGAACTCTCCATTTCCAATTTTTTATGGGTTTTATGTCGTGTAGGTGGGCCGCGCGATTATACCTAAAGAAAGGCACGAGAGAAAGGGGGGAGGAACTGCTGGTTCTTCAATAAGATATTTGGGAGCGGTTAATAAGTTCTAAAATGGTGCTCTAACGTTTTTATTTGATATTTATTCGGTGTGCATGTTTTTGATAATAGCGGTAGCTGAAGAAAAGTAAAATTCGTAACTCGAATTGCCTGCATTTTTCATTTCTATAAATGATGTTTTTTATTGCTTCTAATGAGTGTTAGAAGGGTTTGGCACTCACGACTCCACCCGGATACTGGCGAAACAATGCCGCTTTCGTAGCTTACACTCTGTAACGTAGCCATTTTTGACTAACCCGAGATATTACCTAAGTTTGAGTTGCAGCTTCGGAAAAGCTGCTTTTCCCTTATCGATCTCATGGAGCGTCACCAATGCATAAAGCGTATTTCTCATCCCTCATCTTCGCCTTCCTCACCAGCCTCTCGCTAGCCACCACAGCCGCACCCGCCACCAAGCCCGAGACCCCAACCGCCATCGCGACCCAAATGACCAAGGTCGAGCAATCCACCAAAGTCAGCCTCAACTCCGCCGACGCTGAAACCCTGCGCCGCGACCTCTTCGGCATCGGCGCCGCCAAAGCGAAGGCCATCATCGCCTACCGTGAAACCAATGGCCCCTTCACGGCGATAGATGAGTTACTGGAAGTAAAGGGTATCGGCAAGGCGCTTCTGGAAAAGAACCGCGACAGGCTTGAGGTGAAATAAGAACCTGAAAACAGGCGAGGAGGCCGGTCATCGACCGGCTTTCTTTTGCTCAACAACTTCCGCCTTCAAGCTTCCCCGCACTCCATCAAGAATTCGCGTCGCCAACTCGGCGCTCTCCACACTTCTCGACAACACCAACGCCCCCACCAGCGTCGACATCAGCACCAGGCTCTGCTCCCTGGCATTCGGGCAGCCAAGAGCCGCTTCAACCTGCTTGAGCCGCGCATTAAGTACTTCATCCGTCGTGCGGCTGTGCTGCCCGCGCAACCCCATCTCCGAAGACATCGTTGTCAGCGGGCACCCTTCATGCGGCGAGGTCTGATGCCACTCCGAGAGATAGCTGTCGATAAACGCTTCCAGCGGCCGTTCCTGGCTGAATAGCATTGCGCAATGCGCATCCAGCTCTGCCGCCGCCGCCTGTAACGCCTTCTCCACCAACTCATCCTTGGACTTGAAGTGCGCATAAAACCCGCCATGCGTCAGGTTCAGCGCTTTCATCAGTGGCTGCAAACCGGTCGCACCAATGCCGTCACGGCGAAACCGTACCGAGGCTTCCTTGATGATGCGCCGGTGGGTTTGAGCTTTGTGGTCTTGTGAATAGCGCATGGGAAGGCCTCCGAAACATCAGGCCATATTAACCAAGCTTGGCGGGGCATAGGCGGGTGTTTACAAAATTGTGCGGCTCAACGGGGAGCCGCTTCAGCCTCAACGATCCTGCGCATCCTTGGCATCCGCTTGGGCATTTCGCTCTGCCACGCGCTTGCGTTGTTCATCGGTCAATTCAACCTTGTTGGCGCTGTCTCGCAGCATCAGCAAACCACCGACGATCGAACCGATCGCGACCACTAATATCAACCAGGCATACCACGGCATAGGGCTCTCCTTGAGGCAGCAAACCGTGGGGATTTCCCCACGGTAATAGCTGCTTTGAGTTACGGGCTTTCTTAGTAGTTCATTGTAGGCCCGTTCTGCCCCGGTAACCTTAAAGCCCGGTCAACATCGCATCTGCCGGCGCATCGGCGCGGTCTTGCGCGGTCAGTTGAAAGTACACGAACCCCACCACCATGAAGCCCAGGAAGATCAGGCCGATCAGCGCGTTGAACCACGCCATCGCCACCAGGCACACCACGGCCAGTACCAGCGCGATCCCCGGTACGATGGGATAACCCGGTGCGCGGAAGGTGCGTTCCAGCAGCGGTTCGGTCTTACGCAGTTTGAACAGGCTGAGCATGCTCATGATGTACATGACGATGGCGCCGAACACGGCCATGGTGATCATTGCTGCGGTCAGGGTCATGCCACCCAGGTTGATCAGTCCATCGCTGTAGATGGCGGCGATGCCGACGATGCCGCCAGCGATGATTGCTCGGTGCGGCGTCTGAAAGCGCGACAGTTTGGCCAGGAAAGAGGGCAGGTAGCCCGCGCGGGCCAGGGCGAAGAATTGGCGGGAGTAACCGAGGATGATCCCGTGGAAGCTGGCCACCAGGCCGAACAGGCCGATCCACACGAGCATGTGCAGCCAGCCCGAGCTGTCGCCGACTACGGTTTTCATCGCTTGAGGTAGCGGGTCGTTGATGTTGGACAGGGTGCGCCAGTCGCCGACGCCGCCGGCAAAGAACATCACGCCCATCGCCAGGATTACCAAGGTGAGGATGCCGCTGATGTAGGCCTTTGGAATGGTGCGCTTGGGATCTTTCGCTTCTTCGGCGGCCATGGCGGCGCCTTCGATGGCGAGGAAGAACCAGATGGCAAATGGAATCGCCGCAAACATTCCGGCAATCGCCGGCGCGCCGAAGGTGTCGGAGCCGGCCCAGCCATTCAGGGCGAAGTTGCTGAAGCTGAAAGCGGGAGCGACTACACCCATGAACACCAGCAACTCGGCGACGGCAAGCACGCATACCACCAGTTCAAAGGTCGCCGCCAGCTTCACGCCGAGGATGTTCAGGCCCATGAATACAATGTAGGCGCCGACGGCCGCGTGTTTCGGATCAAGGGCCGGGAACTGCACATTCAAGTAGGCGCCGATGGCCAGGGCGATAGCGGGCGGGGCGAACACGAATTCAATCAGCGTCGCCAACCCGGCAATTAATCCGCCTTTCTCACCAAATGCCCGGCGGCTGTAGGCAAACGGGCCGCCAGCGTGGGGAATTGCAGTGGTCAGTTCGGTGAAACTGAATATAAAGCAGGTGTACATGGCGGCGACCATCAATGAGGTCACCAGGAAGCCCAGTGTTCCTGCCACGCCCCAGCCGTAGCTCCAGCCGAAATATTCCCCGGAAATCACCAGCCCGACGGCGATGCCCCACAAATGCAGGGTGCCCAAGGTAGGTTTGAGTTGTGTGTTCATCGTGTAGCACTCCCTGAACGGTTTGGAATGTTTCAGGGCATTGCAGCGGACATGCCATTCATCAATGCCATGTCGTAAAGGCGCCGAACTGTCGCCGAGGGGACGGTTTGGCGTTTGAATGTTCCCTCGGCCTGCACCAGATAGGGGCGCGGCCTCCAGCAAACGCTCACAAATCCCCCCGTAAACCCCGCATAAACCCACTCTTTACGCCGTCTTTACGCCCCACCCATACCGTCGCTCTCGTTCCTTTACGCCACTCCTGCGGACAATCCTCCTACACGCGGCAGTCGCCGCACGACGGAGAAACTTCCATGAGCGTTCTGGACGGGGTGTCACTGCTGTTGGCTGTGGCGCTGTTCATTTATCTGCTGGTTGCGCTGTTACGCGCGGATCGGAACTAGGAGCAGGCTATGCACAGTTATGACTATTGGCTGATCATCGCCTTCTTTGCCTTGGTGCTGATTCCGGCACCGGCCCTGGGGCGGTTCTACTACAAGGTAATGGAAGGGCAGCGAACCTGGCTCACGCCGGTGTTCGGTCCGGTCGAGCGCGTTTGCTATCGCCTCTCGGGTGTCGATGCAGACCAGGAACAGAGCTGGCAGAAATACGCGCTGGCCTTGCTGGCGTTCAACCTTGCTGGCTTCGTGCTGCTGTTCGGCATCCTTGTGTTCCAGGACTATCTGCCGCTGAACCCGCAGAAATTGCCGGGTCAGGAATGGACCCTGGCGTTCAACACCGCCATCAGTTTCATGACCAACACCAACTGGCAGTCCTACAGCGGTGAAGCGTCCCTGAGCTACCTCAGTCAGATGGCCGGCCTCACCGTGCAGAACTTTGTCAGTGCGGCCACCGGTCTCGCCGTCCTGGTCGCGTTGTGCCGTGGGATCGGTCGCAAATCCACCAAGACCCTGGGCAACTTCTGGGTCGACATGACTCGCGCCACCCTCTACGGCCTGTTGCCGTTGTGCCTGGTGCTCGCGTTGTTCCTGGTGTGGCAGGGTGTGCCACAAACCTTCGCTCATTACGTGAACGCTGTGACCCTGCAGGGCGTTGACCAGGTGATCCCACTGGGCCCGGCCGCCAGCCAGATTGCGATCAAGCAATTGGGCACCAACGGCGGTGGTTTCTTCGGGGTCAACTCGGCGCATCCATTTGAAGACCCGACCGCCTGGGCCAACCTGTTCGAGCTCGGCGCAATCATCCTGATCCCGGTGGCGCTGGTGTTCACCTTCGGTCACTACGTGAAAGACCTGCGTCAGAGCCGGGCGATCCTCGGTTGCATGCTGGCCTTGTTCATCATCGGTGGCGCTACCGCGATGTGGGCTGAGTACCAGCCCAACCCGGCGCTGAACAACCCGGCGGTTGAACAGGCTGCGCCGCAGGAAGGTAAAGAAGCGCGCTTCGGCACCACCGGTACCGTGTTGTGGTCGGTGGCCACCACCGCCGCGTCTAACGGTTCGGTCAACGGCATGCAAGACAGCCTCAATCCTCTGAGCGGGATGATCTCGCTGGTCAACATGATGGTCGGCGAAGTGATCTTCGGCGGCGTCGGTGCCGGCATGTACGGCATGTTGCTTAACGTGTTAATCGCGGTTTTCCTCGCCGGCTTGATGATTGGTCGTACACCGGAATACCTCGGCAAAAAACTCCAGGCCAAGGAAGTGCAGTTGCTGGTCGTGACCTTGCTGGTGATGCCGGTCGGCACCCTGGTGCTGGGCGCCATCGCCGCCAGCCTGCCTGGCCCGGCCGGTGCCATCAGTAACCCTGGCCCCCACGGTTTCAGCCAGTTGCTGTACGCCTACACCTCGGCCAGTGCCAACAACGGTTCGGCGTTCGGCGGCTTCAGTGCCAACACCCCGTTCCACAACCTGATGTTGAGCCTGTCGATGTTGCTGGGTCGCTTCGGTTACATCCTCCCGGTACTGGCCCTGGCCGGCAGCCTGGCGATGAAGAAGACCGCACCGATTGGCCAGAACAGCTTCCCGACCCACGGCCCGCTGTTCGTAACCCTGTTGACCGTGACCATTTTGCTGGTGGGCGGCCTGACCTTCCTGCCGACGCTGGCACTTGGGCCTATCGCTGAACATTTGAGCATGGCTGCTTTTTAAATGAAGAGCCTAGGGGATATGAAAATGAACTTGCCTGCAAAAAACGCGGCTCCCGTGAAAACCCAGGAGCCGGCCAAAACCGCAATGTCGGCCCTGTGGCGCCCGGCGCTGGTTCAGGCCTTCGTCAAGCTCGACCCGCGCCAGCTGCAACGTTCGCCGGTGATGCTGGTGGTCGAACTGACCGCGATCCTCACCACCATCCTGTGCTTCGTGCCGGATGTTGCCGTACCGACCTACGTCGCCGTGCAAATCGCTGTATGGCTGTGGTTCACCGTGCTGTTCGCCAACTTCGCCGAAGCCTTGGCTGAAGGTCGCGGCAAGGCCCGTGCCGACAGCCTCAAGGCGGGCAGCGAGGGCCTCAGCGCCCGTCGCAAGGAAACCGACGGCAGCTTCAAAGTCGTGCCGGCCACCAGCCTGCGCAAAGGTGATGTGGTGCGTGTGGTCGCCGGGGAAATGATCCCGGGTGACGGCGAAGTCATCGAAGGGATTGCTGCGGTCAATGAAGCGGCGATCACCGGCGAGTCCGCTCCGGTTATCCGTGAGTCCGGCGGCGACCGCTCGGCCGTCACCGGCAACACCCGCCTGGTTTCGGACTGGTTGATGATCCGCATCACCGCCAACCCGGGCGAGTCGACCCTGGACCGCATGATCGCCCTGGTGGAAGGCGCCAAACGCCAGAAAACCCCCAACGAAGTCGCGCTGGATATCCTGCTGATCGGCCTGACGCTGATCTTCCTGCTGGTGGTGGTGACTCTGCAGCCGTTCGCCCACTTCGCCAATGGCAACCTGCCGCTGGTGTTCCTGGTGGCGCTGTTGGTCACGCTGATTCCGACCACCATCGGCGGCCTGTTGTCGGCCATCGGTATTGCCGGTATGGACCGCCTGGTGCGCCTCAACGTGATCGCCAAATCCGGTCGCGCAGTGGAAGCGGCGGGGGACGTGCATGTGCTGTTACTGGACAAGACCGGCACCATCACCTTCGGTAACCGCCGCTGCACCAACGTGATCGCCGCGCCCGGTGTCAGCGGCAAGGAGCTGGCCGAAGGCGCACTGCTGGCGTCCCTGGCGGACGATACGGCCGAAGGTAAATCCATCGTCGAGTACCTGCGTGGCCAGCACCCGCAAGCCGAGCCATCGACCGATGAGTTGACCTCCGTCCCGTTCAGCGCGGAAACCCGCCTGTCCGGCGTCGACTACCAAGGCCGTGTGTTCCGCAAAGGCGCCGTGGATTCGCTGCTGGCCTTTATCGGCCTGCAACGCCGCGACCTGCAACCGGCGCTCTCCCGGGAAATCGACAAGATCGCCCAGAGCGGCGGCACGCCTTTGCTGGTGTGTGCCGACGGCAAATTGCTCGGCGCCATTCACCTCAAGGACGTGGTCAAGCCTGGCATTCGTGAACGTTTCGCCGAGTTGCGCAAGCTGGGGATCCGCACCGTGATGGTGACTGGCGATAACCCGCTGACCGCCGCCGCGATTGCCGCTGAAGCCGGCGTGGATGACGTGCTCGCCGAAGCGACTCCAGAGAAAAAGCTGGCGCGCATTCGTCACGAACAGAACGACGGCCGCCTGGTTGCGATGTGCGGCGACGGCGCCAACGACGCCCCGGCGCTGGCCCAGGCTGACGTCGGCATGGCAATGAACGACGGCACCCAGGCCGCCCGTGAAGCGGCCAACATGGTCGACCTCGACAGCGACCCGACCAAGCTGCTGGACGTGGTGCAGATCGGCAAGGAATTGCTGGTGACCCGCGGTGCGCTGACGACGTTCTCTATCGCCAACGACGTGGCCAAGTACTTCGCGATCCTGCCGGCGCTGTTCGCCTCGATCTACCCGCAACTGGGCGTGCTCAACGTGATGCACCTGCAAAGCCCGCAGAGCGCGATCCTCTCGGCCATCGTGTTCAACGCCCTGATCATCGTGGTGTTGATCCCGTTGGCGCTGCGCGGTGTGCGCGTACAGGCGGCGAGTGCGGCGGCGTTGCTGCGTCGCAACCTGCTGATCTACGGCCTGGGCGGGATTCTGGTGCCGTTCGTGGGCATCAAGGCGATCGACATGCTGTTGACCGCGCTGCACCTGGTTTGACCCGATGCCTGCAGGCGCCGGCAAACCGGTGCCTGCAGGTTGCAATAACCGAATCGAGGAATTTGAAATGTCCAACATAATCCGCCCGGCCCTGAGCCTGCTGGTGTTGATGACCCTGATCACCGGCGTGGCCTATCCCCTGGTTGTCACTGGCGTGGCGCAAGTCGCGTTCCCTGACCAGGCCAACGGCAGCCTGGTACACGATGCCAGCGGCAAGGTTCGCGGTTCGAGCCTGATCGCCCAGGATTTCACCGGTGACGGCTGGTTCCACCCACGGCCATCTGCCGGTGCGTTTGCGACGGTTTCCAGCAGCGCCAGCAACCTCAGCCCAAGCAACCCGGCCTTGGCTACCCGCGTATTCGACGACGCCAACAAGCTGCTGGTACCCGGTCAGGGGCCGGTACCGATAGCAATGCTGACTACCTCCGGCAGCGGTCTTGATCCACACTTGCCACCACAGGCGATTGCCTATCAACTGGCCCGGGTGGCTGCCGCACGTAATCTGCCGGTGGCGACCCTGGAGCGTTTGATGGACGAGCACATCGAAAGCCCGTTGGTGGGGCCGCCGGTGGTGAACGTGCTGGCGTTGAATATGGCCCTGGAAAAACTGTAAACCGTGGCGCCGCTTTCGCGAGCAAGCCCGCTCCCACATTCGACTGAGTTTCACCTTTGGAATGCGGTCAAATGTGGGAGCGGGCTTGCTCGCGAAGGCGGACTCAAGAAACCCACATCAACACCTGAAGGAAGACCGCCCGCATGAGCGACTCCGGCCGCGCCGATGCCCTGTTAGCCGATCTACCCCGGGACGGCCGTGGCCGGCTCAAAGTCTTCCTCGGCGCCGCGCCCGGCGTGGGCAAGACCTACGCCATGCTCCAGGCCGCCCACACCCAGCTGCGCCAGGGCGTGCGGCTGATTGCCGGCGTGGTGGAAACCCACGGCCGCGCCGAGACCGAAGCCTTGCTCAGCGGCTTGCCACAACAGCCGCTGCTGCGTTCCGAATACCGCGGCGTGATGCTGGAGGAAATGGACCTCGACGGCCTGCTCGCCGCCAAGCCCAAACTGGTGCTGGTGGACGAACTCGCCCACAGCAACGCCCCCGGCAGCCGTCACGAAAAACGCTGGCAAGACATTCAGGAGTTGCTCGCCGCCGGCATCAACGTTTTTACCACGGTCAACGTCCAGCACCTGGAAAGCCTCAACGACCAGGTGCGCGGCATCACCGGCGTGCAAGTGCGCGAGACCTTGCCCGACTGGGTCTTGCAGGAAGCCGACGAACTGCTGCTGATCGACCTGCCATCCCGCGAGCTGCTGGAGCGCCTGCGGGACGGCAAAGTCTACGTGCCGGAACAGGCTCGCGCCGCCATCGATGCATTCTTCACCCAGACCAACCTCATGGCCCTGCGCGAGCTGGCGATGCAAACCGCTGCGGCCCATGTCGACGATGACTTGGCCCAGGGTTATCGCCAATTGGGCCAAGCCGCGCCCGCCGTGCGTGGCCGGTTGTTGGTGGGCGTGGATGGCGATGCCCAGGCCGAACGCCTGGTGCGTCATGCCAGCCGCGTAGCCCAGCGTCGGCATTTGCCGTGGAGTCTGGTGCATGTGGATAACGGCCGGGTACGGGATGAACAATCGCGCCTGCGCTTGCAAAACGCCCAGCAACTGGCCGAGCGTCTTGGCGGTGAAGTGGTGTTGCTGCGAGCGGGGGAGGTGGCCAAGACCCTGATCCAGCACGCCGCCGAGCGTCGCGCCAGCTTGATTCTGGTGGGGCAGTCCCGGCCGCGCTGGCGGCGCAATCTGTTTGGTGGCGGCTTGGCGGCACGCCTGCTGCGCAATGCCCGGGGCCTGGAAATCAACGTCCTCGACAGCGACGAAGTTCCGGCCCCTCCGCGCCTGCCGGATGTGCGTGGGCTGGTGTGGTTTGACTATGCCCTGGCGGTGGTGGCGACCGTGATCGCGGCCGCAGTCGCATGGGGTGTCGCCAGTGCTTTGCCGTTGCCGAATATCTCGCTGGTGTTCCTCGCCGCCGTATTGCTGGTAGCGGTACGTAGCAGCTTGGGCCCGGCGTTGGCGTGTGCGGCGCTGTCATTCCTGAGCTACGACTTTCTGTTTATCCCGCCGAATTTCTCCTTCGCTATCCAGCGTGAAGAGGACGTGCTGACGCTGTTGTTCTTCCTGCTGATGGCCGCGCTCACCGGCAACCTGGCCGCCCGCCAGCGTCGGCAGTTGCAGGCGTTGCGCGACACCCAGGAAGAAACCACCGAGCTGCTCGACTTGTCCCGCAAGCTCACCGCTGCCACCGATCGCCAGGCGGTGATCAGTGCAGCCGCGCATCACCTGGAAGGCTGGAGCGACCTGCAACTGTGCCTGCTCAACCGCGACGGCCAGGGCGACTGGAAGGTCGAGACCGGCGGCCCGATCACTTTCACCGAAGCCGAGCGCGCCGCCGCCGATTGGGCCTGGCAGCACGATCAGCCGGCCGGCATGGGCACCGGCACCTTGCCGTTCGGGCGCTGGTGGTGGTGGCCGTTGTCCAGCGAAGAAGGTCCGTTGGGCCTGCTCGGTGTCAGCCCTAAAGCCGGGCTTGAACTGAGTGGCCAACGCCGTCGCCTGCTCACGGCCTTGAGTCAGCCATTGGCTCAAGCCCTGGCCCGTGCGCAGCTCGGCCAGGAACTGGAAGCGGCACGCCTGCACGGTGAAACCGAGCAATTGCGCAGTGCCTTGCTGGCCTCCGTGTCTCACGATTTGCGCACACCGCTGACGTCCATGCGAGGCAGCATCGACAGCCTGCTGGCCCTCGGCGAGGCGATTCCCCTGGAAGATCGCCGGGAGTTGCTGGAAGGCACCCGCGATGAGGCTGAGCGCCTGGATCGCTACATCCAGAACCTGCTGGACATGACTCGCCTGGGCCACGGTGCGCTGAAGCTGGCGCGGGACTGGGTCTCACCCGGCGATATCGTCGGCAGTTCCCTTGGCCGTTTGCGTGCGGTGCTGGCGCCGCTGCAAGTGACCACCGACGTGCCGCCCGAACTGCCGTTGCTGTATGTGCATGCGGCCTTGATCGAGCAGGCGCTGGTCAACGTACTGGAAAACGCTGCACGCTTCTCACCGCCACAAGGCCGCCTGCAACTCAGTGCCGGCGTGCAGGATAATCAATTGTTCTTTGCGGTCGCCGATGAAGGCCCGGGTATTCCCGAGGAGGAGCGGGCGAAGATTTTCGACATGTTCTACACCGCCGCCAGAGGTGATCGTGGCGGGCAGGGCACCGGGCTCGGCCTGGCGATCTGTCAGGGCATGGTCGGTGCGCACGGCGGGCATATCAGCGTGGCCGACGGCATCGACGGTCGCGGTACCTGCATCACTTTATTCCTGCCATTGCAGACGCAGCCTGGGCTGGAAAGCGAACTGTAGGATCGATGGGCGCGTTTGGCTCTTGCTCGCGAAGATTGTTAACGATGATGATGGTGTTCTGAGTTAACGCGCAGCCCTTGGGTTTTTCGCGAGCAAGCTCGCTCCTACAATGAAATGTTTCTTCACGGATTTTGATTGGACACCATGAGCCAGACTGCGACGATTTTGGTCATTGACGACGAACCGCAGATCCGCAAGTTTTTGCGTATCAGCCTGGCCTCCCAGGGCTATAAAGTGATCGAGGCCGGTACCGGCAACGAAGGCCTGGCCCAGGCTGCCTTGAGTAAGCCGGACCTGCTGGTGCTCGACCTCGGCCTGCCGGACATGGACGGCCAGCAAGTGCTGCGCGAGTTTCGCGAGTGGTCCACGGTGCCGGTGCTGGTGCTGTCGGTGCGGGCCAGCGAAGTGCAAAAGGTCGAGGCGCTGGACAACGGCGCCAACGACTACGTGACCAAGCCGTTTGGCATCCAGGAGTTTCTCGCGCGGGTGCGGGCGTTGCTGCGCCAGGCGCCGGCGGGGGAGGCCCAGGAAGCGGCATTGCGGTTTGGCCCGCTGACGGTAGACCTGGCTTATCGGCGGGTGCTGCTGGACGGTGTCGAAGTGGCGCTGACCCGCAAGGAATACGCGGTGCTGGCGCAACTGGCGCGGCATCCCGGGCGGGTGATCACCCAGCAGCAACTTCTCAAGGATATTTGGGGCCCGACCCATACCGAAGACAGCCATTACCTGCGGATTGTGGTGGGGCATCTGCGCCAGAAACTGGCGGATGATCCGACTCAGCCACGGTTTATCGTGACTGAGGCTGGGGTGGGCTATCGGTTGTTGAACACCGAGGCCTGAAGCGTTAGCTCAACCTGTGGCGAGGGAGCTTGCTCCCGCTGGGCTGCGCAGCAGCCCCAAAATCCTGGGAGCGCTTCGCACTCCAACGGGAGCAAGCTCCCTCGCCACAAACGCTCGGTTCATAAATACTCAGTGTTGCTCGCTCTCGTAACGATCCAGCGTATCGCTGGCGATCTCCCTGCCCAGCGCGATCAACTCCGGCGCTTTGTAAAATTCGAAAAACCGGCACACCCGCTTCGGCACGTTGATCAGAATATCCGGCGGGTAACCGGCGATCTTGTACTGCGCCAATGACGTCTGCATCACCTCGAAGCTCTGGTTGATCAGATCCAGCAGCGACGCGGGCCCCACGTTATCGATGATGAACGAGCCGGTCGCCGACTTGGGCGCCCCGGCCTTTTCCGGTGCCGCCGCCGGTTGTTGCGCCTCGGGTTCGGCAGAGTCCAGCCACGGGTTGATATCGGCAGCCTGGGCCAGCAGCGCTTCCTGTTCCAGCATCAACAACTGCTCGGCCTGCTTGCGCCGAAACGGCAAGTGCGAACCCAGTGAACGCACCAGGTTATCGAAGCGGCTCCTGAACGCCGGCGGACGCTGGATCACCGGAAGCTTGTAGTGCTTCTGGTTGGTGGAGTTGAGGTTGACCGCAATGATCAGGTCGCAATGGCTCGACACCACCGGCACGATCGGCAACGGGTTGAGCAGGCCGCCGTCTACCAGCATGCGGTTGCCCTGCATCACCGGGGTGAACAGGCTGGGAATCGCCGCCGAAGCACGCATGGCCTGGTGCAGGCAGCCTTCCTGGAACCAGATTTCCTGCTGGTTGGTCAGGTCGGTGGCCACGGCGGTGTAGGGAATGCGCAGGTCTTCGATATTGATCTCGCCGACGATCTTGCGGATCTGCCCAAAGACCTTTTCGCCACGAATCGCCCCCAGGCGAAAGCTCACATCGACCAGGCGCAGCACGTCCAGGTAGTCGAGGCTTTCGATCCAGTTTCGATACGCTTCCAGCTTGCCCGCGGCATAGATCCCACCCACCACCGCACCCATGGAACAGCCGGCAATGCAGGCGATGTCATAGCCGCGTTTTTCGATTTCCTCGATCACGCCGATATGGGCGTAGCCCCGGGCGCCACCGGAGCCCAGCACCAATGCAACACGTTTGTTCATGACCTGATCCTTCGCAAAACAGGTGCCCACAATGCACCCATCGAGGGGCGCGCTTCAATCATCACCGCCACAACCGATTATTTTCGCGAGCGGGCGACCCTGCTCGGGTATGCTCTGGCAATCGGAGCTGCGGATTCAGGCAGTCGGATAAGGCACTTTTCTGTGTAGGCAACGTCTACAGCTGTGACTGTTTTTTCTTTTCTTGAGGTGTCATTTGATGAAAGCCTGGATGTGTGTGCCTGTGATCGTGTTGGCCCTGGCCGGTTGTGCCGGGAAAACCGCTTATCGCGACAGCTGCGGCACGCAACTGGACGCGGCGTGGCACGAGCTGGATCTGGCCAAGGCCGAAGGTTTTGCCGGCACCGTGAGTTACTCCAAGGCTCTGTCGTTGTTGACTGGCGCCAAGACCCAGCAGCAGTTCGAAGCCTTTGAAGGCTGCTCGACCAAGGCCGAGAAGGCCCGCTTCTACATTCGTGAGTCCCGTGCAGGGCGCTAACCCCGCGTAGCAGCTGTCGAGTGCAACGAGGCTGCGTCGGCGGCCTCAAGCCCGAAGGTTTAATCATTGAGGAGGAAAGGATGTCAGCCTTGGTCGATCAGCTAGTCGCTCAGGTCATTGGCCTGGAAGTAGGGTTACTGAACTGCCAGGCGCGCCTTGCCGCCGTCACGGACGACGAGGCCCTGCATGATCTGCGCACCACGGTGCGGCGCTTGCGCAGCCTGTTGCGACCATTGCGCGGGTTGCCCGGTGTCGAGCAACTCGAGGCGGCCGCCAGTGCCGTCGGCCAACTGACCACACCGTTTCGCGACCGTGAAGTGTTGGCGGCCTACCTCCACCAGCACGGCCATCACGAGGCCGCTGAGCGGCGTATGCGGCAGCAGCCGGTCACCTACCGCTCGGTTGCACAAGGGCCGGAGCTGGCGCAATTGTTGCTGATCCTCGATGCATTCCCGCGTTTTATCCGCGCTTCCCAACGGCAGAAATTGCTCAAGGGCCTGAGCACGCGCATTGAAAAACGCCTGGCCAAGCAATGGAAAAACCTCGGCGAGGCGCTGCGCGATCCCAACCATGACCGTCATCGCCTGCGCCTGTTGATCAAGCGTGTGCGTTATGCCGCCGAGGCTTATCCCGCGCTGAACAAGCTGCCGCCTAAAGCTGTGTCCCGTCTCAAGGCAGCCCAAGGCGCCCTTGGCGATTGGCACGACTGCTGGCAATGGCTGGCGCAAGCCGGGCACGAGCCTGATTTGCAGCCGTGCGTGACCGGCTGGCACCGCACCATGGCCGAGGCCGAAGGGCAAGCGGACCGAGTGCTGGACAAGTTGAGCGCTGACTGCTTCGCGTGATGGCGCGGCCTTTCTGTCCGGACTTTTGGCTGGAATAGGTGCTGTGCGGCGCAGGCCGGGTGGTTAAGATCCCTCAATCCTTCCTTCAAGTTGAGATCGCCATGCGCTTTAGTGATTTGCTCGACGCTGCCCGCAGCCACCCGCTGGACGTCTCGGTCCCGGCCGAATGGGCCCAGGGCCGCGCCACCTTTGGCGGGTTGGTCGTGGCGTTGGCGTACGAAGCCCTGCGTGCGCAGGTCCCGGCGGATCGCCCGCTGCGTTCGCTGGCGATTACCTTTGTCGGCCCGGTGGCGCCGGATGTGCCTGCCCGCTACGAAGTCGAAGTGCTGCGCGAAGGCAAGGCCGTAAGCCAACTGCTGGGCCGTGTGGTGCAGAACGGTGAGACGATGACCCTGGTGCAGGCCAGCTTCGGCGCGTCGCGGCCCTCGCAGATCGACGTCGCCGCTGAACCGGCGCCCACCTTCAAACACTGGGATGAGTGCCAGGAGCTGCCCTACGTCAAAGGGGTGACACCGGAATTCATGCGGCACCTGGCGATGCGCTGGAGCGTCGGCGGTCTACCATTCACCGGCAATAAATCCCGTGAGATGGGCGGCTGGGTGCGCTTGCGTGGCGATGTGAAAGAAGAACCGCTGACCGAGGCGCATATCCTCGCGCTGGTGGATGCGTGGCCACCTGCGGTGCTGCCGCACCTGACCCAACCCGCACCGGGCAGCACCCTGACCTGGACCATCGAATTCGTCCAGCCATTGCAAACCCTCAGCACCCTGGACTGGTGCCAATACCGGGTCCACATCGAGCATGCCCGCGACGGCTACGGCCATGCGGCTGCGCAGCTGTGGAGCCCAGACGGGCAGTTGATTGCTATCAGTCGTCAGTCGGTGGTGGTGTTCGCCTGAGCCCTCAGACCAACAGGTGTTGATCGTTGGAGGCATCGCTGGTGCGTGTCTCCAGGCTGCGACCGTGATGCTGCAATGCCAGCGCGGCCACAATACCGACAACCCCGATAGCGACGCTCGCCAGGTTCTCGCTGAACACCCCGGAGACCATCAACAGAAAGCCGATCACCAACAGTGGCAGCGCAAGCAGCTGCAGCACTTGATTGGTTGCATGCTGATTATTCTGCGGGTGGGTGCGCCATTGCCAGGCGGGGAGATTTGGATGACGTTTGCCCATGATCGTGATTCCTCTGTCCGTTGAAACATCTTGAACAGAGTGTAGGACGGGCAGGGCGGGGCGGCGAATCAAGGATGGCTATGGAGGCCATAGCCATTCCTTCGGGTTTACAGCTTCAATTGTCCGATGGCCTTGCTCAGTTCGCCGGCCAGGGTCGCCAGCTCATTGCTGGTGGTGGCCGAGTCCACGGTTTGTTGCACGGTGTTCTCGGTGACGTCACGAATGCTCACCACGGCCCGATTCATTTCCTCGGCCACATGGCTTTGCTGCTCGGCCGCCACGGCAATCTGCGTATTGCTCTCGCGCATCTGCGCCACGGCCCCGGTGATTTCAGCGAGGGCGATCCCGGCCTCTTGCGCCTGTTGCACGCAGTCGTCGGCCTTGAACGAGCTTTCCTGCATAAAGTCCACCGCGTCCCGGGTGCCGGCTTGCAGGGCGGACACCATACGGGTGATTTCATCAGTGGAACTCTGCACCCGCTTGGCCAGGTTGCGCACTTCGTCGGCGACCACGGCAAACCCTCGACCCATTTCACCGGCACGCGCCGCTTCGATGGCGGCGTTGAGAGCCAGCAGGTTGGTCTGTTCGGCGATGCTGTGAATCACCCCGACTACGCTGTTGATTTTCTGGCTGTCCTCGGCCAGCTTCTGGATCATTTCGGCGGTCTGCTGCACGCCGGTAGACAGCCCGGCAATCGAGCGTTGCACCCGGCTGACCACTTCCTGGCCGCTGCCGGCGAGGGTGTCGGCAGTCTGGGACAGGTCGCGGGTGGCGCCGGCGTGCTGGGCGATATGGTAGACGGTGGCGGTCATTTCGTTGATCGCGGTGGCGGCCTGGTCGGTTTCGCTTTGCTGGCCGAGCATGCCGTGTTGCACCTCGTTCATGCTGCTGGCCAGGCGTGCGGCACCGTCGTCCAGTTGCTTGGCGGTGCGCGCGACGGTGTTGACCACTCGCTGATAACCCGCCTGCATCGCGTTAAAGGCACTGGCCATCTGCCCGACCTCGTCCTTGCAGGCCAAGGGAACGCGGGCCGAAAGGTCGCCGGTTTTTTCGACGTGCAGCATCACGTCTTTCAAGGTGTTGAGCTGGCTGAGCAGAAAGCGGATCAGCAGCTGTGAGGCGCCGAGCATGGCCAGCATCAGAATCATCACCGCCACGGCGTAGTTGGCGAAACGGTCTTCGAACACTTGGCTCAAGCTGGGTCCGTAGGCCAGGACGGCGACCTCCTGGCCGTCGGCGCGGCTGATCACTTCGGCGCCTATCAGCGGGTTGTCGCCGAACAACGGCATGTGATTGAAGTCCACCCAGCCACTGGCGGTGGCCAGGGCTGACAGGTCCTCGTCGCCCAGTTGTGGGGCTTTGCCCTTGGCATAGGTCAGCCAGTGCTCGCCCTTGGGCAGCGGTTGGCCGGCGGGCCAGGCACTGAGCAAGCGCGCCTGGGCTTGCGCCGACGCCTGGGAGGCTTGGCTGCGGGCCTGTTGTTCGAGCTGCACGGCGTACAGCACCAGCAGCAGGGTGGTGATGAAGGCGACCGCGTTCACGGCCCAGAATTTGTACTTCAGTGAGATGTTGCTAAGCCAGGCACCCATGGAAGGTTTTCTCTGATAGCGGAAACAGCATTGGCAAGGTGCCATTATTGTGCCGCTATCGAGGCGCCGGGTTTTGATATGGGTCAATGAGCCGCGTCAATCCGGCACAGGCAATCCAAAAAAGGCCCGGGCGCAGGCGGTGCTGTGTTGCGCCAGGTCTTCCACGGATTCTTCGCGGTGCAAGGCGACTTCCCGCAGGACTTCCGGCAAATAGGCGGGTTCGTTGCGCCCGTTTTTCGGCTTGGGTCGCAAGGTGCGTGGCAGCAGGTAGGGCGCATCGCTTTCCAGCATCAGACGGCCCCGGGGAATTTCCCTGACCAGCGGATGCAGGTGCGTCCCACGGCGCTCGTCGCAGATCCAGCCGGTAATGCCGATGTGCAGGTCCAGGTCGAGGTAGCTGAACAACGCACGCTGCTCGCCGGTGAAGCAGTGCACCACGGCAGCCGACAGGTGATCGCGGTAGTCCCGCAGGATTTCCAGCAGGCGTTGATTGGCATCACGCTCATGAAGAAAAACCGGGAGTTTCAGTTCCACGGCCAGGGCCAGGTGTTCTTCGAGGACTTTTTCCTGCTGGGGGCGCGGGGAGAAATCCCGGTTGAAGTCGAGCCCGCATTCACCCACCGCACGCACACGGCTTTCCTTGAGCAGACCGCGCAGGCGCTTGGCGCTTTCGGCATTCCAGTCACTGGCCGAGTGGGGGTGGATACCGGCGGTGGCGAACAGGCGTTGGCCGCTTTCGTCCAGTTGCTCGCACAGTTCCAGGGCCTGTTCACTGCCGTCGACACTGGTGCCGGTGAGTACCAATTGGCTCACCCCGGCGGCGTAGGCGCGGTCGAGAACGGCCTGGTGCTTTTCGTCGAAACTTGGGTTGGTCAGGTTGACGCCGATATCAATGAGTTGCATGGTGCTACCTCCGCCTGCGGTCGGAAAGCATATCAGAGCTGTAGATTTATAAGAAAAACCAAGAACTACAACGAGTTAAAGCTGTCTTTGAAAGTCGCAAGTAACACCGTGTTTGGTTTGTCGCCATCTGCCGTGCCACCCTTGCGCCCAAAGCCTGCGCTCATGGCGCTCTGTTTCTGTCCCCCAACGCCTCGTTTTGCGCGAAGCAATGGGCAGTATTCTTTCTTCCGGAGAGCGGATGATCCGACCCTCGGCGTTGCTTGTGTTGTGCCTGACGTTACTGCTGCCCATGGCGGCGGTTGCGCGTCTGGACGGGCCGCTGGAAGTCACCAAGCCCGGCAAGGTCCGGGACCTCGCGCAGATCCGCAGCAGCCGCACCTTGCGGGTGTTGGTCAACCAGAGTCGCAACAGTTCCGGTGAAGTCCAGGGCCAGGCCATCGGTGTTGAATACCACCGCCTGCGCGCTTTCGAGCAATACCTCAACGGTCACGCTCGTGACGGTGAAGAGATCAACCTCAAGATTATTCCCAAAGCCAAGGATCAACTGATTGGCGCATTGGCCCGTGGCGAGGGCGACCTGGTGGCCCCCGGCGAATTGCTTGATGTGAAGGCTGCCCACAAGATTGCCGCCAGCGACCCGATTGCCAGCGATGTGCCGTTGTGGCTGGTAGGGCTCAAGGGTGAGCGGCGGTTTACCAAGCTTGAGCAATTGTCCGGGCGCACCCTCGCCTTGACCACCGGCAGTGCCGCGTCGGACGCGATCAATCAGGTCAACCAGAAGCTCGCCCTGCACAAGCTGCCGCCGGTGAAGGTGGAATGGGTCGACCCCAGCCTGGCGGTGGAAGACGTGCTGGAGATGGTCCAGGCCGGGATTTTCCACCTGACCATTGTCGAGCGACCGATTGCCGAGCGCTGGGCGAAGATCCTGCCCAAGCTGCGGTTTGACCGGCAAGTAGCCATCAGCGAGCCGGGCGAAGAGTATTGGTTTGTACGCCAGGATGCTTCGATGCTGCGGGCCAGCATTGATCGTTTCCTCAAGACCTACCACACCCCGTCCGATCAGGACGTAGCCTTTCAGCGTATCTACCGCCGCCTGTATCAAGTGCGTTATCCACTGGCCCGTGCCGACCGTCAGCGCCTGGAAAAACTGCGCCCGGTGCTGCAAAAGCATGCCCGTGAGCAGGGCATGGATTGGCTGAACCTGGCCGCGCTGGCGTTCAAGGAGTCTGCCCTCGACCCCGGCGCCAGAAGCAGCGGCGGGCCTACGGGGCTGATGCAGATCACGCCATCGGCGGCGCAGCGGGTTGGGGTCAATAACATCGAGAGCCTGGACAGCAATGTGCAGGCGGGCGCGCGGTACCTGGCGATGATCCGGCGCAAGTTTTTCTCAAGCCCCAAGCTCAACGAACGCGAGCGCATGGCGTTTGTGCTGGCGGCCTACAACATGGGCCCGGAGCGGGTGCAGGGCATGCGCGCCGAAGCGCGGCGGCGCGGGCTTAACCCAAACCAATGGTTTTTCCAAGTGGAGCGCATTGCCATGGAGCAGGTGGGAATGGGTGGCGTCAGCTATGTTAATAGCGTGAACAAGTATTACCTGGCGTTCGATCGGGAACGGGAGTCGTTGGAGCCGGCAGCGCCACGAGTTGCGTCACGGAAATAATCTATTAAGTCGATGGTTATTAGCCGTTTTATCGGCTTTTATCATTGCCTAAACTGATTAATATAGCGGCCAACCAACCCCTACATCGAAAAGGATTATCAGCATGAGCCCATTGATCACCCGCATCCTCTCCACCCGCGCCGGCTACGGCCTGACGATCCTGCGGATTTTTGTCGGGATCATCTTCGCCGCCCACGGTTCGCAGAAACTCTTTGGCTGGTTTGGCGGGGGTGGCCTGGCGGGCACTGCCCAGTGGATGGAAAGCATCGGCCTGGCACCGGGTACCTTGATGGCGCTGTTGTCGGGTGGTACCGAGTTCTTCGCCGGGCTGGCGCTGATCATTGGCCTGCTGGCGCGACCTGCGGCGTTGGGCTTGTCGATCATTTCCCTGGTGGCGATTTTCTCGGTGCATATCCATAACGGTTTGTTCATGGCTAACAACGGTTACGAGTTCGCCCTGGCGTTGCTGGGCGGTACGCTGGCGGTCTTGTCGGAAGGTGCTGGCAAATTGTCTGCCGACCGCGCCATCACTCACTGATACCGCGTAAACCCGTTTAAAGGCCCGCCCCGTGCGGGCCTTTTCATTGCTCGGGATTCTTGACACCGCCCTACAGGCTTCTCTAGGATGTTGCTTGCGCCGATTTAAACAGCTAATTGCGGGGCGCCACCGGTGACTGATCACAGTCCCGACAGAAGCCAGAGCCCTGGGCCAGCTTCGAAATTCCGCTAAAGCGCTGGTTCGGTGTTGCCTCTCACCTGCCCGCAGACTTTTGAGGCAGAGACACGACACGATGAATGCATTACGCCCCCTTATACGCCTGGCCCCGATCACCGCGGACCTTACCCAACGCAATCCGAAAATCCTCTTGGGCGGCAAGCACCAACCGACGCTACTGCGTTATCTGGATGGTTGGCCACGTCGCACGGGGCGGCCTTCGGCCTTTTTGATCCAGTTTGTCGAAGACGGCGATTCCCTTGCGCGCTTTGCGTCCAACAGCTTTGACCTGGCCGTTATTCAAGCCCCCAGTGCCAGCGACGCGGGCGAAGTGATACGCCAGTTGACCCGGATAGCCCGGCAAGGGCTGATAGCCCGGCGCTGAGCCCTCAGTGAAACGCCGTAGGAGACAGATGCAGGCGACGGCGGCGCAGCAGGAAAATACCCCACGCAATCAGGCACAGTATCAGCGGCACAGGCAGGATATTGAGCAGTTTCACTTTGCGCTCCAGGGCGTGAACCTCGGCGTATGACTGAACCTTCAGCGCTTGAATTTCCATGGGTAGTCGCAAGCGTTCCCTGTTGAGCGCTTGCAGCAATGCGTTGGAAGTTACGACTTGGGCGCCCGGCGAGGCCGTCCGGGGGTTCAGCAATTGCCATTCCTTTTCCGTTTGCTCCAGGCGTTGCGTTCGTTCGGCGGACTTTTCCTGGAAGGCCCGTGCCGCGTCTTCGCGCATTGCCTGTAACACCTGCAGCGATCGACCGCCACCTGTGCGGGGGCGAACATTCATCAGGGTGTCAGGCCCGGTCAGGTTATCCAGGGTGTTCAAGACAAACATCGCGTTATCTGACGAGGGGCCACTCGGCGCGTGGTTGTCGTGGAGCATTCCAGCCACACGATCGCTGAGCAGATCAGTGTCCGCGACTATCACGACATGGATGTGCACAGCCTTTTGCAAGCCGGCTTTACGCCCGCTGATCCCATCAGGAAAGACAGAGTAGGCAGGCCCCTCAATGCGGGCGGCGATGACCTGTTGCTGACCACGGGCGGCAGCCTCGGAAATCAGCGAATCGAACTGAGCCGGCAGGGCAAAGCGCTCAGCATCAAACAAGGCCGCTTGCCCGGAGCTTTGCAGCAGCGGGGTGAAGGTCATGCGGCTCTTCTTGGCGGGGGCCAGCGCTCCGCTGCTCAAGACATTGACGCTGTGGAGCTTCCAGCTGCTGATGTCATCCTGTGCCATCGCATAGCGCGGCAAGGTCAGCGCAGCGGGATGGCGCACCGCAGGCTGGCCTGTGGTCATGATCACTGAAGTGGCGTGGTCATGATCGGCGATTACCTTATTCGCGTGCATCTGGACGCCCCAGGCAGTCAGCAATGCGTCCAGTCTGGCGTTTTCCGGGGCTGCGACGCTGGTATCCAGCCCGGCAAGCGGGTCGATAAACATCATCAACTTGCCTGCACCCAATACGAACTGATCGATTGCGTACAGGGTAGGATCAGGCAGTTTGCCGGGATGGACCACCATCAAGGTTTTGATGTGTTCGGGAATTTTCTCGATGCCTGGCTCCAGGCTCACGAGGTTGAATTGGCGGCGCAGCGCCTGCAATGACTGCCAGGGAGGCGTATTCACGCCGCTCTGCTCATCCCGTTCGCCGTCCATTGGCAGCGTGGATATCAGGCCTATCACCGGTTGCTCCGGGTGGATCACTTTATGAAGCAGATGGCTGATCTCATATTCCAGCAGCGACTCCCGGTCCAGGCTGAATGCCTGGATGCTATGTGGCGCATGACCCGTGCTGGTACCGACAAGGCCGAAGAATCCTTGTTGGTCGTCAAGCCCCAGTAACCTGGCTTTGTAGTCGTCTTCCGAAAAAGGCTTGGGATCGATGAGGTGCAGGTTGATTTTGCCTTTTGCCGCTTTTTCATACTCCTTGAGCAACCACTCGACCCGCTTGGCGTAGCTTTTCACGGCATTGGATTTTTTTGGATGTTTGCTTGAGTTGAAAAAGTACAGGTCAACCGGTCGCTCCAGTGAGGCGAGCAGTGTCCGTACAGGTTCGGATAATGTATGGATTTTATGTTCTGAAAAATCCAGTCGTATAGTTGGGAGTTTCAGTGCCCACACCAGGTTAAAAGCAAGAAAGAGTAACAGTAGGGTGATGATTGTGATGCTGGCGCTTAACGGCGTTCTCATCGCGGCGTGTCCTTCTCAACGGTTTCTGACGTTCAGGGCAATAGTCGTCATGGCGAGAAAGGTGACGATGATGCTGATGAAGTACAAACTGTCTTGAAGCGCCAGTACCCCTTGGTCCATGGCGTCAAAGCGGGTTGAAGGACTGAGGGACGTAACGCGGTCGATGAGCCAGATCGGCGCTTGATGTTCAATGGCATCAAGAATGGAAGACAATCCGCTCGCGACCAGCAGTAAACACAGGGTGACCGTAAATATGATGAGGCGATGGTGTGTCAGTGTGCAAATAAAACTGCCCGCCGATAGATAACTTCCGGCGAGTAGCCAACTTCCAAAGTATTGGGAGGCAATGACGCTATTGTCAGGGTTTCCAAAGTAATTAACCGTGATAACAATGGGAAAGGTCAACATCAAGGCAATGCCAGAAACAATCCAGGCCGCCAAAAACTTCCCGACGACCCTTTCGAAACCCGTGACGGGCAGGGTGCTCAGGAAGTCCATGGAGCCCGCAGTGTGTTCATCCGCCCAAAGTTGTGTGGAAAGCACAGGGGTCAACAGCAAATAAAGCCATGGGTGCAGTTGGAAGAAGCCATGCAAGTCAACGCTGTTTTGTTCCAGTAGCTGACTTGTATGGAAGCCACATACAGCGGCGGCGATCAGGAAAACAGCAGTGCTCAGGTAAGTGATGGGCGCGGAAAAGTAACTGGCCAGTTGACGCTTGATGATGACCGGTAGAAGTTTCAAACCGAAGCCTCCTGGCTCATGTGATGGATAACGTCATCCAGGCGTCCGGGCTCCAGGGTCAGGGTATTGATTTTCCAGCGGCGCTGGGTGATCAGTGCGTTGATATGGGGGTAAATGGTTTGCCCCGGCATGGCGAGTACGGTCACTGTGCCGGGCGTCTCGCGGTCTTCCTCGATGCCGGCAACCCCGGGTAATACCGCCAGGGCCAACAGGTCCAGCGGCGTGTCGGCTGCAAGGGTGACTGCCTGGTAATGCCGGGAACCGCGCTGCAGTTCGGACAAGGAAGTGTCTGCCACTAATTGACCGTCGGCGATGATCAGTGCCCGATTACAAATGCCGGTCAACGCTTCGGGCGTGCGGGACGCGACAATGATCGTCATTTCGTCGGTCAGCGACTTGATGAGCATTCTGACTTTGTGTTTCTGGTCGGCATTCAGACCTTCCGTTGGCTCATCGAGCAACAGCAGGCTGGGCTCATGCAGGATTGCCTGAGCGATGGCTACTTTACGTTTCAACCCTGCCGGGAGGGTTTCGATGGGGTATTTGAGTATCCGGCAAAGTTCAAGCCGTGCGGCTGCGCGGTCAATCATCTTGCGTTTTTCCGCGCCGCGGAATCCGCGCATGTCGGCAATAAAGCTGAGGAAGCCCTTTACGCTCATTACGCTATGGCTCAGGCATCGTTCTGGCTGGTAGCCGGTGATTTTCTTCGCCTGGAGTGTATTGAGGACAATATCGTAACCGAATACTTTTACATGGCCTGAAGAGGGGGGAATCGAGCCTGCTATCATTTTGACGATAGTTGTTTTTCCCGCACCATCATTTCCAAACAATCCCAGGCATTCCTGAGGTTGGGCATTGAATGAAAAGTCGTGGATGATGTTTTTCCCGCCCATCCTTTTTGTCAGGCTCGTTATCTCGATCATTATGCTTTTCTACTGAATGTTTATGGCAAGGCTCGGTTAAGTCGAGACCTCGAATAACCTGCATGAGCGGCAGGTTGTGAATGTTCGAAAAGTCAAAAGTTGAAATATTTTGTTATGCGCGTGTCCAGGGTCGTATTGTTAAAAAATGGTACGTTCAATAGGCAGTCTTGGAAACGTTGAAGCGCCTGAATAAGATAAGTCCTACGTGTCAAGCGATGGCTCGCTGAAACAATTGTTAGGCTTTTGATGTTTTAATTACTGTCGTTGTTTATTTGGCGTGTATTTGTTCTGCCAATTTGAAATGGAGCCTGAACGTCATGCTGCTTCTACGTACCCTTGTTCTTGAACAATCCGGGCATGATGCACCGGTCAACGGCGCACTGCTGTGTGGTTTTGCAGTGGCTCAGATCGCTTCGAACTTTCTTGCCTATAGTCTGGATGAAGAGACAGAACCCGGTAGTTCACGGGTATACATCGCAGCGTTGCGAAAAAAGTCCGATCGGTACTTTCTGGGCGCGATAGATTCCAAGGAAGACCTGCAAACAGCGACCCATGTCTTCAAGCAAATACTGACGCTTGCCGCAGCATCCGGTACCAAGTCCGCAAACACCGGCGAAGCTCAGATTCCTTATCATTTTGTTGACCTGAAAGGCTGCAAGCTGCCTCCCGCCAGGCCTGAAGATCATCACTCGTTGACGATCAAGAAATCCCTGGTGATGAAGGTCATTACCCTGGGAACCTCGACGCCCGGTTTGCCCGCCATCGAAAGCAACTCGTTGATTGTCCCTTCGATTCGTTTCTCCTCAAGGATGATTTCTCCTACGAGGGCCGCGGACCCTTCCGAGCCCCCGCCGCCGTTGCCCGAACCGGTGTCACAGGCACCCGTGGATATGTTCGAGATAACCGAGCCACTGATCGAGCCGCCCATCGAGGCGCCGGTAGTCGTCGTGCCTCCGCAGGCACCGGTAGCGCCACAGCCTGAACCCACCCACCAGGCGCCGCTGGCTGCCCGGCAGGACACGGCCTCCCTGTTCGAGGTGGACGATACGCTGGCCAATCTTTCCCGAGTGGCGCAAGAGTTGACGCAGCAAAAGCTCAGCGTGCTCAAGCAGGAGGAAGCACTTGAGCAACGACGCCTCGAACTGCGCCAGGAAAAGCTCGAGCTTGAGCAGGAGATTCAACGGAGTGCCGAGAAAGTTGCCGAAAAAGAAACTTCCCTGGAACAGTTGGCCCGCACGCTGACTACCCGGGAGGAGCATCTGGCGGGGTGCTCGGTGTTAAACCAGGCAGAGCAGCGTCGAATGGACGAGCGTGCACGCTACCTGGAGAGCGAGGAAGCTCAGGTGCAGAACCGTGAACGGGTGGTCAGTCACAAGGAGGAACAACTGACGGCTGCACTGGTTCAGTTGCCTGTCCTGCGGGAAAACCTGAGGGTCGCGCTTCAAACCCTGGACGAGTCGCTTGCACGGCTGGCTGAGACCGGACGCAGCCAGCCTGAAAGCCGGCTGCTTGGGCAAGATGCAGATTGACGCTGAGGGGCAGAATCCATCGGTAGGTCTGGCTACTTTCCTCTGTTCATTTATCATCGACCTCCACCGCTGGCATCGGGCGTTAAATGCGTTGTGCCGGATGCAGCAGCGGGTCTGAACATTGGAAACTTCCAGGGGATGTAGAGCTTTTGAGCACCAAGCTGATTACCAAAGAAGGTCATGAAGCCCTGAAAAAGGAGCTTGATTACCTGTGGCGAGAAAAGCGTCCTGATACCACCCGTAAAGTCACGTGGGCCGCTTCCCTGGGAGATCGGAGCGAAAACGCCGACTACCAGTACAACAAGAAGCTGCTGCGGGAGATTGATCGCCGGGTGCGCTATTTGCGCAAGCGTCTGGAAGACATGCGCGTGGTGGAGTACATGCCGGAGCAGGAAGGCAAGGTGTTCTTCGGCGCCTGGGTGGAGATCGAAAACGAACAGGGCGAGACCAAGCGCTTTCGTATCGTAGGTTACGATGAGATCTATGAACGCATGGACTACATCTCCATCGATTCACCCATGGCGCGTGCGTTGCTGCGCAAAGAGGTGGATGACGAGGCGCTCGTGCAGACCCCGAGCGGCGAAGTGTGCTGGTGGATCACCGCCATCGAATATGTGAAGTAACAACGGATGGCCCGCCCTCTTGATAGAGTGCGGGCCATTTGCGTTTTCAGCCCTCGCGCAGCACCGTCAACGGGCTGGCATTCAGCGCGCGACGAGTGCCAAACACACCGGCACCGCCGATCAGTACCGCACCGATCACCGGCAGCAGCAATAGCCACGGATGGGGGTGCCAGACCAGGTCGAACGCGTAGCGATACAGCACCAGTGTCACCAGTTCCGTGCCCAACGCCGCCAGAAGGCCGCTGACCGCGCCCAACAGCCCGAACTCGATACGCCGCGCCTTGACCAGCAACTTGCGCTCTGCTCCCAGCGCCCGCAGCAGGGCACCTTGGCGAATCCGCTCATCGAGGGTTGCCTGGAGCCCGGAGAACAACACAGCCATCCCCGCAGCCAGGACAAACAACAGCACATACTCCACCGCCAGGGTGACCTGGGCGAGGATGCTGCGCAGCTGTTCAAGCAGCGCCTCCACTTGCAGGATGGTCACCGCCGGGAAGGCCCTGGACAGGTCGACGATCTGCTGGTCATGACCGGGTGCCAAGTAGAAGCTGGTCAGGTAGGTGGTAGGCAGGTCCTTCAAGGTGCCTGGCTGGAAGATCATGAAGAAGTTCGGCTGGAAGTTATCCCAGTTGATCTCCCGCAGGCTGGTAACCCGCGCTTCACGGTTTTCTCCGCCGACGGTGAAGACCAGGTGATCGTTGAGCTTGAGTTTCAGGCTGTCAGCGACCTTGGCCTCCACCGAGACGCCGGGAATCTCGTCGGTGGGTTGCGCCGTCCACCACGAACCCGCCGTCAGCGTGTTGCCTGGCGGCAGGTCGGCGGCCCAGGTCAGGCTCAGGTCGCGCTGTACCGCACGATCGCCGCTGGAGTCCTTGCTGACGATTTCCTGCACCGGGGCGCCATTGATGCTGATCAATCGGCCCGGCACTACCGGATACAGCGGTGCAGACTGTGCCTGCAATTCCAGCAGGCGTGCGCCGAAGGTGTCTTTGTCGGCGGGCAGAATGTTCAGCGCGAAATAGTTGGGGGCGTCCTTGGGCAACTGGTTTTGCCAGGTGTCGAGCAATTCGCCACGCAGCAGCGCGATCAAGCCCATGGACAACAGGATCAGCCCGAATGCCAGGGACTGGCCCGCCGCCGCCAAGGGATGACGCAGCAACTGGCCCAACCCCAGGCGCCAGGGCAGGGACGCACGGGCCAGCAGGCGTCGCAGGCTTTGCAACAGCAGCAGGAGCAGACCGCCGAGAACCAGTGCGGCAATCACACCACCGCCCAGCAGGGCGAAGGTCAGTACCAGGTCGAGGCTCAAGCGCCACATGATCAGGCCAAGTGCGAACAGCGCGGCACCGTAGACCATCCAGGTGCTGGAAGGGATCGGCAGCAGGTCGCGCCGCAATACCCGCAACGGTGGCACGCGCCCCAGCGCGGCCAATGGCGGCAGGGCGAAACCGGCGAGGGCGACCAGCCCGGTACCAATCCCGGCAATCGCCGGCAACAGCCCGCCGGGTGGAACGTCCGCCGGCAGCAAGTCATGCAACAGCGCAAACAACCCCAATTGTGCGAGCCAGCCGAGCAGGGCGCCGGTCAGGCTGGCCAGCAGGCCCAGCACGGTCAATTGCAGGCTGAACAGCAGCATGGTCTCGCGCCGGGACAGCCCGAGGCAGCGCAATAAGGCACTGGCATCAAAGCGTCGGCTGGCGAAGCGGTTCGCCGACAACGCCACCGCCACGCCCGAGAGCAGCACCGCCACCAGACTGGCCATGTTCAAGTAACGTTCGGCCTTGCCCAGGGCACCGCCGATCTGCTGGTTGCCGTCCCGCGCATCCTGCAGCCGCTGGTTGGCAGCCAGGCCGGGCTTGATCAGGTCGCGATAGGTTTGCAGTACGGTGCCGCCTTGGGGCGCGCGCCACAGGTCGCGATAGCTGACACGGCTCCCCGGTTGCACCACGCCGGTGGCGTCGAGGTCGGCCAGGTTGATCATCACCCTGGGCGTCAGGCTATAGAAGTTGCCGGCGCGGTCCGGCTCGTAGGTCAGCACGCGGGCCAGGCGCAGGGTCTTCATGCCGACGTCGATGCTGTCACCGATTTTCAGGTTCAGTGCCGTCAGCAATCGCGCTTCCACCCAGGCTTCACCGGGCTTGGGACCACCCCCGGCGGTTTCCTCGGCGAAGGGTTCTGCGGCGCTCTTCAGCTCGCCGCGCAACGGGTACTCGTCGTTGACCGCCTTGATGCTGGAGAGCTGGATGCCGTTGTCGGTGGCAATAACACTGGAGAACTCCACGACCCTGGCATGCTGCAATCCCAGCTCGGTGCCACTCTGGATTTGCTCGGTACGGGCGGGTGAGCTGCCTTCCAGCACCAGGTCGGCCGCGAGGAATTCCGTGGCACGCAACATCATGGCGCCGTTCAGGCGCGCACCGAAGTAGCCAATGGCGGTGCTGGCGGCGACGGCCACCAGCAGGGCGAAAAACAGCACACGCAGTTCGCCGGCGCGGGCATCGCGCAGCAACTGGCGAAGGGCAAGGCTGAACAGGCGCAACAAGGGCAAGCGTGCCATCAAGGCTCCAGGGGCGCGACCATCAGGCCGGCTTCAAGACGGATCAGGCGGCGGCAGCGGTGGGCCAGGCGCTCATCATGGGTCACCAGCACCAGGGTCGTGCCGCTCTCTTTGTTGAGTTCGAACAACAGGTCGCTGATACGCTCGCCAGTGTGGCTGTCGAGGTTGCCGGTGGGTTCGTCGGCAAACAGCACGTCCGGTTCGGCGGCAAACGCCCGGGCAATCGCTACCCGTTGCTGTTCGCCGCCCGAGAGTTGGCGCGGCGAGTGAGTAAGGCGCTGGCCCAGGCCGACGCGCTCCAGCAGGTGCCTGGCACGTTCGCGGGCGTCCTTGCGGCCGTCCAGTTCCAGGGGCAGCATCACGTTTTCCAGCGCATTGAGGCTGTCGAGCAACTGGAAGGACTGGAACACAAACCCCACGTGCTCGGCGCGGATGCGCGCACGCTGGTCTTCGTCGAGGGTACTCAGGGCTTGGCCGGCGAGGGTGACTTCGCCACTGCTCGGCAGGTCGAGGCCGGCCAGCAGGCCGAGGAGGGTGGATTTGCCGGAACCGGAGGCGCCGACGATAGCCAGGCTATCGCCCTTGTTCAGTTCCAGGCTCAGTTCGTGCAGGATAGTCAGTTCACCTTCCGCGCTGGGAACCACTTTGCTAAGGTTTCGCGCGGTGAGAATGCTTGCGCCCATGGAGAATCCAATGCGAATGTGGTTTTTGAGTGCTGGCCTGGCCTTGATGTGCATGGCCCAGAACGCAGCGGCGGGTACAGTCCTGATCGTTGGCGATAGTATCAGTGCCGGTTTCGGACTGGATACCAGCAAAGGGTGGGTAGCGTTGTTGGGACAACGGCTCAAGAGCGAAGGTTTCGACGATAAAGTGGTCAACGCCTCCATCAGCGGTGACACCAGTGCCGGAGGCCTGGCGCGGCTGCCGGTGGCGCTTGCAGAGCATAAGCCGGACCTGGTGATCATTGAGCTGGGCGGTAATGACGGCTTGCGTGGGCAGCCACCTGCGCAATTGAAACAAAATCTTGCATCGATGATTGACCAGTCCAAGGCCAGCGGTGCCAAGGTGCTGCTGTTAGGCATGCAGTTGCCGCCTAATTACGGACCGAAATACACCACCGCATTTGCGCAGGTCTACGGGGACCTGGCTCAGGAAAAAAGTGTCCCGCTGGTGCCGTTTTTCCTTGAAGGCGTCGGTGGTCATCCGGAGCTGATGCAGGCTGACCAATTGCACCCGGCGGTTGGCGCGCAGGGCAAGTTGCTGGAAAATGTCTGGCCAACGCTAAAACCACTGCTATGACGCTTTTCTAGCAGCGGTCTTTCGGCTAAGGTGGCGCCCCCCCGATTTGGAGCCCCCGATGTCGCGTCCTGCCTGGTCCCTGTTTGCCTACCAACTGATCGAGCCTGACGAACAGCTGGATCTGTTCGCCTGCCAGGAAGTCCGGGTGCATCTGGTGACGCGTCAATTGGAGTTGGGTGGGTCGATCGACCGCACCCTCTGCGGTACGTTATTGCCTGCCCAGCCGCGTTGGTCGTCGGTGGATCGCTCGATCTTCCAGGACCAGCGTTTGTGCCCCCTGTGCCGGGCGATCCTCGAGTCGCAAAAGCGCGGCACACCGCCGATCTGGCCAGAGCTGCGCTTCGAACTTTGAATATGGGTGCCCGCCGGGCAGCCGTGTACAATCCATTTTTTACTACCCGTCGATCTGCGAAGGAATTCCCGGATGTTGTCGCGCCTTTCCGCCGTCACCTGCTGCCTGTCTCTTGCTGCGCTCTGCGCGGCCGGTTCTGCTGCAGCGTTGCAGTTGCCTTTGCCGCCACCGGGTGAAGATATCGTTGGCCAGGTCCAGGTGATCAAGGCCAAGTACGAAGATACCTTCGCTGACCTGGGCACCACCTACGACCTGGGTTATTCGGAGATGGTCGCGGCCAACCCGGGCGTCGATGCCTGGTTGCCGGGGGCGGGTACCGAGATCGTGTTGCCGACGCGCTTCATCCTGCCACCCGGCCCCCGTGAAGGCATCGTGATCAACCTGGCGGAATACCGGCTCTATTACTACCCCAAGGGCCAGAACGTGGTGTACACGTTCCCGTTGGGGATTGGCCGTGAAGGCTGGGGTTCACCGGTGGCCCACACCACGATCACGGGCAAGATCCCGAACCCGACCTGGACCCCGCCAGCCTCGATCAAGGCCGAACACGCCGCCAATGGCGACCCGTTGCCCAACGTGGTGCCGGCTGGCCCGGACAACCCGTTGGGGCCGTTCAAGTTCACCCTGGGCACGCCCGGCTACCTGATCCACGGCTCCAACATGAAATTCGGCATCGGTACCCGTACCAGCCACGGTTGCTTCCGCATGTTCAACAACAACGTGCTGGAAATGGCCGACATGGTGCCGGTGGGTACCTCGGTGCGGATTATCAACGACGCCTACAAGTTCGGCGCAGCCGGTGGCAAGGTTTACCTGGAGGCGCATACGCCGTTGAACGACGATGGCACGCCATCGGTAGTCGACAAGCACACCGCGGTGATCAACGCTTTGCTCAAGCGTGAAGACCTGTCCAACAACCTGCGGGTCAACTGGGACCAGGTGCGTGATGTGGTTGCCGCCGAAGACGGTTTGCCGACGGAAATCGGTGTACCGGGCGGGGCGCCAATGGTGTCGAGTACGCCGGTCGATCTGCAGCAATAAGCCTGCACGATCCATAACCCGTTATCGCCTCGCGCGGTGACGGGTTTTTTATTGTCTGGAATCCTGTCAAATTGCGGGCAAAAAAAAGCCGATCCAAGAATGGACCGGCTTGATAACAATCCCGAAGGATTATTACTTGCGGCTTGCTTTTTCAAGCATGCGCAGAGCGCGCTCGTTAGCTTCGTCAGCAGTCTGTTGTGCTTTTTGAGCAGCAGCCAGAGCTTCATCAGCTTTACGATAGGCTTCGTCTGCACGAGCCTGGGAGCGAGCTGCTGCGTCTTCAGTTGCAGTCAGACGAGCTTCGGTTTCTTTGGAGACGCTGCTGCAACCGGTAGCCAGAACTGCGGCCAGAGCCAGAGCAGAGAATTTCAGAACGTTGTTCATCGTGTTCCCCTTCAAGGACTTTCTATTAAATGACTACTCTCTCAGAGTGAGCTAATAGCCGGCGTACATACTACCCATTACTTGTAGTAAGTAAACTGACGTAGCGCAAGAAGCAAAAAAAATTCTCGCGGCCAATCTATTTTGGCTAATCTTTTGAGAGTCTGTATAAAAAATATCCAGATTCTTGCACTCGGCCGAGGATTGGATCCAGCCTGAAAGGGCCGGCCGGCATGTGTTAAGCCATGTAAAGATAAGTCATTTTATATATCGTCCCTGACACTATTGTTCAGATTGTCTTTTCGGTCTTCGGTATCTTTTGTGCATGTTGAGGTGACTTTAAGAGCGCGTGTTCGTCTCAAGCTTCAACTGCCGGCAATGTTCAGGCCATCGACCTAAGGATGCTCGATTGGCCCTTTCTATGTCCGCCAGCGCAACGGAAGACGAGCGCGTCTTGAGCAATTGTGCGATTGGCGCCTACTATTTCCCTGTGTTGGTTGTGAGCGCTAGTGCGAGGCACTGGTGGCTTTTCTCGTTGTCGAAACCGGCACCGGGTGGCGTAGATGTTCCTTCGCCGGAAAAACATCGGTAAGGTAGGGGTCAGAAACCAAGACCCGCGAGGAGTAGTGATGAGCGAGGCGTTGTCCATCCACCATGACCAGGCTGGTCATCAGTTCGAGACCAATGTGGACGGTCATCGTGCCTATCTGACCTATATGGACCTTGGGAAGCAGACCCTGGATATCTATCGCACCTTCGTGCCCAACGCATTGCGAGGCCGTGGCATTGCTGCCGCGCTCACCGAGGAAGCGTTGAAGTTCGCCGAAGAGGCAGGTTATACGGTGATCCCGTCCTGCTCCTACGTGGAGCGCTATATGGAGCGCCACCAGCGCCATGCCGCAAAGCTTTGAGCATTGAGTAGGGCGGGACGCAGAGCATCCCAGGATGCATTCCCACGCAGAGCGGGGGAACGATCAAAAAAAACGCCGGGTTTAGCCCGGCGTTTTTGTGTCCGCAGTCTTTGCTCAGCCGCGTTGGCGCTTGGGCAAGACGTCCTTGAGCTTGGCATGCATGCTGCGCAAGGTGGTCTCGGTGGCAGCCCAGTCGATGCAGGCATCGGTGATCGACACGCCGTATTGCAGGTCGGCCAGATCCTTTGGAATCGCCTGGCAGCCCCAGTTCAGGTGGCTTTCGACCATCAGGCCGATGATCGACTGGTTGCCTTCCAGAATCTGGTTGGCCACGTTCTCCATCACCAGCGGTTGCAGGGCCGGGTCCTTGTTGGAGTTGGCGTGGCTGCAATCGACCATGATGTTCGGCTTGATCTTCGCCTTGTTCAGCGCCTGTTCGCACAGGGCCACGCTGACCGAATCATAGTTGGGCTTGCCGTTGCCGCCACGCAGTACCACGTGACCGTAGGCGTTGCCCTTGGTGGTGACGATGGACACGCCACCTTCCTGGTTGATACCCAGGAAACGGTGCGGGCTGGACACCGACTGCAGGGCGTTGATCGCCACCGTCAGGCCGCCGTCGGTGCCGTTCTTGAAGCCCACAGCCGAGGACAGGCCGGAAGCCATTTCCCGGTGAGTCTGGGATTCGGTGGTACGTGCACCAATCGCCGACCAGCTGATCAGGTCTTGCAGGTACTGCGGGGAAATCGGGTCCAGGGCTTCGGTTGCCGTCGGCAGGCCCATTTCCGCGAGGTCCAGCAGCAGTTGACGACCGATGTGCAGGCCATCCTGGATCTTGAAGGAGTCGTCCAGGTACGGGTCGTTGATCAAGCCTTTCCAGCCGACGGTGGTACGCGGCTTCTCGAAATAGACGCGCATCACCAGGTACAAGGTGTCGGACACTTCTGCCGCCAGCACCTTCAGGCGCTCGGCGTATTCGTGGGCAGCCTTGAGGTCATGGATCGAGCACGGCCCGATGACCACGAACAGGCGGTGGTCGGTGCCGTCGAGAATCTCACGGATGACTTCGCGGCCCTTGGTGACGGTCTGCAGGGCAGCGTCGCTCAGGGGGATTTCGCGCTTGAGCTGATCGGGCGTGATCAGGGTCTCGTTGGATTCGACGTTAAGGTCGTTGATCGGTAAATCAGCCATCGTGTTACTCGTCAGGGTCACGGGTGCCGGCCGCCAGCGAACCCCGTGCGGCGGAGCACAGCATGATTTAAGTGCAGCGGGGAGCCGAACCTTAGCGCGTTACAAGGCTGCGAGACAATGGGCAAAGGCCGCTTTAATCCAGCGCTGGCTGCACAAAAGCCTCATGGGAGAACTCGCCGGCATGGCGGGTGACCCATTCCCGGGCCAGGGCTTCGCTCTGCCGGGGGGTTGGCCTGGCGCCTTCGTGGAGTCGGCAGTAACGTTGGATCTGGCACACTTGCTCGCCCATCCGTGCCCCGAACAAGGCTTGCTCGTCGGTAAAGGTGATGCCGACGCGGTAGCCGTTTTCAGCCTTGCGGCACCACGCTACATAGCCCGGGTAGCGGGCCGTGAAGCCCAATGAAGGGATGCGCATCTCGATGGCGGTGCCCTGGCGCCAGGCGCGCGGGTAATTGCATGCGACGCCGCCCAGGCCGATAGTGTGCAGCCGTTGGCGGGAAATGCCGGAAATGGGACGTTGGGTTAATTCGACAGCGACATCATCAGGGTGAGGAAAGAAACGACCCATGCACACGGACTCCGAGCACCGTCCAGTTGACGGCGGTGGCAGCAGTATAGTGAAAGAACTGCACCTTACCGATCTGGATATCGACCAGCAATTATTGGGGCTTCCCGGCACCTCGCTGGTGGTGTTCACCGGTGACGGATGCTCGCGCTGCCGCTTCCTGCACCAGCAACTACCCGGTTGGGATTTGCCCGTGGACCGGGTCTGTTGGGTGGACGCAGGCCACAATGGCGGCGCGGTAGAGCGCTACGAAATCTTTCATCTGCCGGCGTTGTTTGTGGTGTGCGACGGGAAATTCCATGGAATATTAGCGTCACTGACGCGTCTGACCGCCGGCGACCTGACTCAGGGTGTGCAGCAGGCGCTCAAACGAATACCAGAGGAATTGCCATGACCGAAGTTGCAAGAACACATTCGCCCCGGATCGGGATTATCGGCACCGGGGCCATTGGTGGCTTCTACGGTGTGATGCTCGCGCGTGCCGGTTTCGATGTGCATTTCCTGCTGCGCAGCGAGTACGCGGCGGTCAGCGAGCGCGGCCTGCAACTCAACAGCACCCTCCACGGAACCCTGCACCTGCACCCGGTGCAGGCCTATGCCCGCGCCGCCGACATGCCGCCGTGCGACTGGCTGCTGGTGGGCACCAAGTCCACGGGGAATGTCGAACTGGCCCCGACCATCGCCCAGATTGCCGCCCCGGACGCCAAAGTCGTGCTGCTGCAAAACGGCCTCGATGTCGAAGACAGCCTGCGTGAACACCTGCCGCCGTCGCTGCACCTGCTGGGTGGCCTGTGTTACATCGGCGTGCACCGTTCCGGTCCCGGGATTGTCGAGCATCAGGCGCTGGGTCGGGTCAACCTGGGTTACCACAGTGGCCCCGCGGTCAACGATGACACTCATCGGCAGGCCATTGTCGAAGAAGGTGCCGCGCTGTTTCACCAGGCCGGTATCGACTCCCAGGCCATGGCCAATGTGCATCAGGCACGCTGGCATAAACTGGTGTGGAACGTACCTTACAACGGTCTCTCCGTCGTGTTCGGCACCGGCACCACGGCGATGATGGCGGATGAATCCAGCCGCGAACTGATCCAGGCGCTGATGGCCGAAGTGGTGCAGGGCGCCCACGCCTGCGGGCATGAAATCCCCGCCAGTTACGCCGGGCAGATGTTCACCATGACTGAAAGCATGGATGACTACCTGCCCAGCATGTATCACGATTACGTGCACAAGCGCCCGCTGGAACTGGCGGCGATTTACGCACGCCCCCTGGCGGCGGCGAAGGCGGCGGGTTGTGAATTGCCAAGAATGCAGGCGCTGTACCAGACCTTGAGTTTTATGGATCGGCATAACCGCTGATTGGGGGGAACACCATGGCAAAGGGATTGGGCGACAAACTGGTGCTGGCGATTTCCTCGCGGGCGCTGTTCGACCTGAGCGAAAGCCACAAGGTCTACCTGGCCCAAGGGGTCGAGACCTATCGCAAGTACCAGATCGACCACGAGGATGAAATCCTCGAGCCCGGCGACGCCTTCCCGCTGGTGAAGAAACTCCTGAGCCTCAACGCCAGCCTCGGCCGTGCCCGGGTCGAGGTGGTGCTGGTGTCGCGCAACAGTGCCGACACCGGCCTGCGGGTGTTCAATTCGATCCAGCATTACGGGCTGGATATCTCCCGCGCCGCGTTTGTCGGCGGGCGCAGTCCTTATCCTTATCTGGCGGCGTTTGGTTGCCACCTCTTTCTGTCCACCCATGCCGAGGATGTGCGCAGCGCCCTGGATGCCGGGTTTGCCGCAGCGACGATTCTGTCGGGCGGTGCACGTCGGGCCTCCAGCGCCGAGTTGCGGATTGCCTTTGATGGCGACGCGGTGCTGTTTTCCGACGAGTCCGAGCGCGTCTATCAGTCGGGAGGTCTTGAAGCCTTCCAGGCCAGCGAGCGGGAGTCGGCCCGCGAGCCGTTACGCGGCGGACCGTTCAAGGGCTTCCTGGCGGCGCTCAACTTGTTGCAGCGCGAGTTCCCGGACGAGTCCTGCCCGATCCGCACCGCGCTGGTCACCGCCCGTTCGGCGCCGTCCCACGAGCGGGTGATTCGCACGCTGCGGGAATGGGATATCCGTCTCGACGAGTCGCTGTTTCTCGGTGGCCTGGAGAAGTCGGCGTTCCTTGAGGCCTTTGCCGCCGATGTGTTTTTCGATGACCAGGAAGGGCATTGCGAGAAGGCCCGGGAGTTCGTGGCCACCGGGCACGTCCCCCACGGCATCAGTAACGAGTTGAAAATTCAGACCGAGGGCTGAGCACTGCCAAAGGCGCTGCTAAGCTGAATCAATCCCCGCCATCCTGGCTACCCAGGAGGTTCTATGATTCGTTCGATGCTGTACGCCACTGACCTCGGTCTATATGCACCTTATGTGATGCAACATGCCCTGGCGCTGGCGCGAACGTTCAAGGCCGATCTGTATGTGATTCACGTGGTCGAGCCCATCGGGCTGTTCGCCGAATCCGTGTTGCAGAGCTACCTTGATGAGAAGGCCTTGAGTGAATGGCAAAGCCAGGGTCTGACGACAGTGATGGCGACCATCGAGCAACGGGTGCTCGACAGTTTTCGCGAGGAACTGGGGGAAGGGGAGCAGGACCTCAAGTTGATCCGTTCAGTGCGGGTGATCCAGGGCGACCCCTGTGAAGTGATTCTCGACCAGTCGCAGAAACTCTCTGTGGATTTGTTGATCGTAGGTAGTCACAGCCAGGCGGTCGGTGTGGCGACCCCCCTGGGAAGAACCGCTGCACGGGTGCTGCAGCTGTCTCAGGTGCCGGTGTACCTGGTGCCACTTTTACAGCGCCGCCGCAGTGATGATGTGTGATGGGTAGAAAAACGATAAAAAGTTCTAGATTTATAAGTCTAACCTTTAATATAGTTATATACCGTCGCTGATACCCGTGGCGTCTATCCGCTTTGAGGGACACATATGAAGCTTCAACAACTGCGCTACATCTGGGAAGTGGCGCACCACGACCTCAACGTTTCCGCTACTGCTCAAAGCCTTTACACCTCGCAACCCGGTATCAGCAAGCAGATCCGCCTGCTCGAAGATGAGTTGGGCGTTGAAGTGTTCGCACGCAGCGGCAAGCACCTGACCCGCGTCACCCCGGCCGGTGAGCGCATCATCACCACCGCCGGCGAGATCCTGCGCAAGGTCGAAAGCATCAAGCAGATCGCCCAGGAATTCTCCAACGAGAAGAAAGGCACCCTGTCGATCGCCACCACCCACACCCAGGCACGTTATGCGCTGCCGCCGGTGATCAGCAGCTTTATCAAGCAGTACCCGGACGTGGCCTTGCACATGCACCAGGGTTCGCCGATGCAGATCGCCGAGATGGCCGCTGACGGCACCGTCGATTTCGCGATTGCCACCGAAGCCCTGGAGTTGTTCGGCGACCTGGTGATGATGCCGTGCTACCGCTGGAACCGCTGCGTGGTAGTGCCTCAAGGTCACCCATTGGCCAAGCTGCCTAAGCTGACCCTGGAAGCCCTGGCTGAGTACCCGATCGTGACTTACGTGTTCGGTTTTACCGGCCGTTCAAAACTCGACGAAGCCTTCAGCCATCGTGGCCTGACGCCGAAAGTGGTGTTCACCGCGGCCGACGCCGACGTCATCAAGACTTATGTGCGCCTGGGCCTGGGCGTCGGTATCGTCGCCAAGATGGCGGTCGACACCAAGCTCGACAACGACCTGGTGGTGCTCGATGCCAGCGAACTGTTCGAGTCCAGCGTGACCAAGATCGGTTTCCGTCGCGGCACCTTCCTGCGGGGTTTTATGTGCGACTTCATCGAGAAGTTCGCGCCGCACCTGACGCGCGAAGTGATGGCCAAGGCCATCCAGTGCCACAACAAGCAGGAACTGGAAGAGCTGTTCGACGGCGTTGAACTGCCGGTTCACTGATCGGCTTACTTGACCTCGGTAACAGCAAACTGTTGCCGAGCGCCCCCCACCAGGATCTCCACCTCATCCCCTTCGAACTTGCCCAGCAGGCTTTTGCCCAGGGGCGAGCGTGGGGTGATGACGGTCACCGGTTGCCCCACCACATCGACCTTCAACCCTGCGCCGTCCGGTGCCAGGAATAGCCACTGCTGGCGATCGTTTTCATCCACCAGGCCCAGCAATGCGCCCACCTCGATCCCGCGCTGATCATCGTAGGCACGCAGTTGCATGTTCTGGCAGAGCGTCAGCGCCTGCTTGATCTCCTCGACGCGCCGGGCCTGGCCGGCGGCCAGGTAGGACGCCTCCAGCCCCAGGGTGTCGTACTTGTTCTCGGCGATGTTTTCTTCGTGGGTCGCGGTTTCATACGCGGTTTGCGCGGCGCGCTGGGCGATATCGAGATCGACCGCGAGCTTGTCCAGGACCAGTTGGTGAACGGCGTGCTTATTCATGGGCGGCTTTCGTGATCAATCGCAAAATTGCAGGACGTTGGCCCGGCTCTTGTCGTTGGGCGCGTTCTGGTCCTGTTGCAGCCAGAACTGGCATTTGGGGTTGGACAGGTTGCGCGGGTTGTTGCGAGCCTGGTCCAGGGTCTGCTGTTGCTCCTGCTTGCGCAGGTTCTCCTGGTACTGCTCGAACATCCGGTTCGGCGGCTCCGGTGCAACCACTTCCGGCTTGCCCAGTTGCTGCACCACTCGGGCCACTGGGGCTACGGTTTGCTCAGGCAGGTAGCGGGACGCCAGCCACAGGCTCAGCACAATGGCGATAAACCCCAGCCACAGGCCGAAGGCCACAGCGATACTGAGTTTGAACAGCGAGAACGAACGATCAGACATGATGGCCTCCTGGCGGGCACGTGCGGCATGGCGCCGATTGTCCCACAGCCAAGCGCAGAATAATCGCGATCAACCCTTCGCAATCGAGGCATTTATACGGACAATCGAGCCTTTGAGCGTTGGAGCCCGGAATGAAAGCCCGCTGGGATATTTTTTGCAGCGTCGTCGATAACTACGGCGACATCGGCGTGACCTGGCGCCTGGCCCGGCAATTGGTGGAGGAACACGGTTGTGCGGTGCGCCTGTGGGTTGATGACCTGCGGGCGTTCGAACGCATGTGCCCCGAGATTGACGTGCAGGTGAACCAGCAGTGGCGAGAGGGCGTGGACGTGCGCTACTGGCCTTCCGACTGGCCGGCGACCGAGGCGGCAGACGTGGTGATCGCTGCATTCGCCTGTCAACTGCCGCCGGACTATATGGAAGCGATGGCCGCGCGCGAACGCACGCCGCTGTGGATGAACCTGGATTACCTGAGCGCCGAGGACTGGGTGGTCGGCTGTCACGGTCTGCCATCGGTGAAATTCAAAGGCGTGCAAAAGTACTTCTTCTTTCCGGGGTTCCGTCCCGGTACCGGCGGTTTGCTGCGCGAGGACGGGCTGCTGGAACAGCGCGATGCCTTCCAGCAAGATGCCATCGCCCGGCAACACTTTTTGCAGGCGCTCGGGGTTTTCCCGGCAGCCGGTGCGCGCCTGATGTCGTTGTTCGCCTATGAAAACGCCGGGCTGGCCAGTTGGCTCGACGTGCTGGCGGCCGATGGACGCACCACTCATCTGCTGGTGCCCGAAGGGCGAATTCTCGGTGACGTGCAGCGCTGGCTGGGTGTCGAGTCGTTGAGCGTCGGCGATGTGCTCCAGCGCGAAGCCCTGACGGTGCAAGTGCTGCCATTCGTGCGCCAGGAGCAATACGACCGCCTGTTGTGGTGTTGCGATTTCAATGCCGTACGCGGTGAAGACTCGTTTGTGCGGGCGCAATGGGCGGGTCGGCCGTTGTTGTGGCACATCTATCGCCAGGACGAAGACATTCACCTGGACAAACTCGATGCCTTCCTCGAGCTGTATACCAATGGCCTGTCACCCGCCGCGAAAACCGCGTTGGTCAGCCTTTGGCAAGCCTGGAACGCTGATGGCGATATGGCACATAGCTGGAAAATGCTGCTGGAACACTGGCCGGAAGTGACCGCGAATGCCGAGGAATGGGCTCTGGAACAAGGCTCGCGGACCGATCTTGCGACGGCGCTGGTACAGTTTTATGTAAATTGGATATGATACGCGACCTTGATTTTTGTAAATCCCATCCAAATTTCGGATATTCGCAATGAAAACTGGTAAAGAACTGAAACCCGGTACAGTGATCCGTCTCGAAAACGACCCTTGGCTGGTTCAGAAAGCTGAGTTCACCAAGTCTGGTCGTAACAGCGCAATCATGAAGACCAAGCTGAAGAACCTGCTGACCGGTTACAAGACCGAGATCGTCTACAGCGCCGATGACAAACTGGACGACGTGATCCTCGACCGCAAAGAAGCGACCCTGTCCTTCATCAGCGGCGACACCTACACGTTCATGGACACCACCGACTACACCATGTACGAGCTGAACGCTGAAGACATCGAAGCCGTTCTGCCGTTCGTGGAAGAAGGCATGGAAGACGTCTGCGAAGCTATATTCTTCGAAGACCGTCTGGTTTCCGTAGAGCTGCCGACCACTATCGTGCGTAAGGTTGCCTACACCGAAGGTTCCGCTCGCGGCGACACTTCGGGCAAGGTGATGAAGCCTGCCAAGCTGGCTAACGGTACCGAACTGCAAGTAGCCGATTTCATCGAAATCGACGACCTGATCGAGATCGACACCCGTGAAGGTGGTTCGTACAAAGGTCGCGCCAAGAAGTAATTCTTGCGCCACCGGTACGATAAAAAAAGCCCGACCATGCGTCGGGCTTTTTTGTGGGTGCCAGTTTTTACTTCAGGTGTTGCTTCAGTTCCTCGGACGCCTGCAGCAGCGCCGAACGAACCTCCGGTACTTGGCTGACGACGTTCAGCAAACCGTAGTCATGGATCATGCCGTTGTAGCGCACGGCGGTCACCGGTACACCGGCTTCATCCAGCTTGCGGGCATAGGCTTCGCCTTCGTCACGCAGCACGTCCGAGCCTGCGGTCTGAATCAACGCAGGTGGCAAACCCTTGAGCTGTGCAGTGGTGGCCCGCAGTGGCGACGCATAGATCTCGGCGCGCTGGCTGGCATCGGTGGTGTAGTTGTCCCAGAACCACTTCATCATGTTTCGGGTCAGGAAGTGGCCTTCGGCAAACTGGTTGTAGGAGCCTGTGTCGAAGTTTGCATCGGTCACCGGCCACAACAGCAGTTGGAACTTGATCTTCGGTGTGCCTTTGTCTTTGGACATCAGGCTGACGACTGCCGCCATGTTGCCGCCGACGCTGTTGCCGGCGACGGCCAGGCGATTGCCATCGACGTTGATCTCGCTGCCGTGTTCGGCCACCCACTTCGTTGCGCCGTACGCCTGGTTGATCGCCACCGGGTAGTGGGCTTCAGGGGATGGCGTGTAGTTGACGAATACCGCCGCCGCTCCCGACCCCACCACCAGGTCACGCACCAGCCGCTCGTGGGTCGGGAAATCCCCGAGCACCCAGCCACCGCCGTGGAAGAACATGAACACCGGCAATGTGCCCTCGACCCCGGCCGGACGCACGATGGTCAGGCTCAGCGGCTGGCCATCGACCTGAATGGTCTTCTGGCTGACGTCGGCCTTGGGCAGCGTCAGTTTTACTCCCGACTGGGCACCTGTCAGCACGGCGCGCGCTTCTTTGGGCGTCAGTTGCTCCATCGGTTTGCCGGTGCCGGCGTTCAGTGCATCCAGGAACGCCTGGGTGTTGTGCTCCACGTCACCGCCGGCCGCAAAGGCATTGGTGATCGAGAAAGCGAGCAGGGTGCCGGTGAGTACTTTGCCAAATGTGTTCATATTCTTCTCCAAAAAACCGCGTGGGGTTAGACGGTCACGTGCAGGCGCACATCGACGTTGTCACGGGTGGCGTTGGAGTACGGGCAGACCTGGTGGGCCGCGTCGACCAGGCTTTGTGCTTCGTCCTGGGCCAGGCCGGGCAGGCTGACGTGCAGGTCGATGTCCAGGCCGAAACCGCCGGGGATTTGGCCGATGCCGACGTGGGCAGTGATCGAAGCGTCATCCGGGATTTTGCGTTTGGTCTGGCTGGCGACGAATTTCAGTGCCCCGATAAAGCAGGCGGAGTAGCCGGCGGCGAACAGTTGTTCCGGGTTGGTGGCCTGGCCACCCGCGCCGCCCAGCTCTTTTGGCGTGGAGAGTTTTACATCGAGGATGTTGTCGCTGGAAACAGCGCGACCATCACGCCCGCCGGTGGCGGTGGCTACTGCGGTATAGAGAGTTTGCATGGTGATTTCCTCGTAAGTATTTGCGCTAATTATTTGCGCGCTAAGTAAGTGGCGAAGTGAATGTATCGCGCTAATAGTTAGTGCGCAATATAAATTTATAAAATATTTTGCCTGGCTCGATGGCGGGGCACAGCACAAGCAAATGTGGGAGCGGGCTTGCTCGCGAATGCAGTGGATCAGTCAATGCATCTAGTGACTGTCGCACCGCATTCGCGAGCAAGCCCGCTCCCACATTTTTTGATGCGTGGTGCCGTTAGAGGGAGACTTGCAGGTTTTTTCGCAGCACCAGCAAATCGCCCTGCAGCTTGCGCAGTTGTTCGATGTCCAGCCCGCTGGCGCCCAGAATGCACTGTGGTATATCCATCGCCTTGTCTCGCAGGGCACGCCCGGCATCGGTCAACTCAACCACCACCACACGCTCGTCTTCACGGCTGCGGGTGCGACTGAGCAGGCCTTCGGCTTCCAGGCGCTTGAGCAGCGGGGTCAGGGAGCCGGGATCCGTCAGCAGGCGATTGCTGATTTCGCCTACGGTCAATCCATCCTCTTCCCAGAGCACCATCATGGCCAGGTACTGCGGATAGGTCAGGCCGAGGGCTTGCAGCAGGGGTTTGTAGACCTTGGTCATCAACAACGAGGTGGAATGCAGGGCAAAACACAGTTGGTTGTCGAGCAGCAAGGATTCGCAGGTATCGAGGGGCTTGGTCATGGCAGTGCCTTAAAACGTGTCTGGTTTCGAATCTAGCGGGCAAATCTTTAACGCGCCAGACAATTCTGTCCGCTCGGTCAGCCGAAGGCGCTTTGCAGCGCAAGATCCCACGGCGGCACCGGGCTGAAGCGCGCCTTGAGGTACTCCAGCAATAACCGGCTGCGGGCGTTGGCGTGTTGCTCCAGGCGCAGGGCGTAGATTCCGGCGGTTTCAGGTGTCGGCAAGCCGTTCTCGCAGAACAGTGGCACCAGTTCGCCGCGCACCAGGTATTCGCTGGCGAGCCAGGTGGGCAGGTGCGCAATGCCCAACCCCGCCAGGGCGCCTGAAAGCAGGGCTTCGGCGTTGTTGGCGCTCATGCGAATGCGTTGCGGGCGGTAGGTGGCCTTGCGCCCGTCCAACTCAAAACGCCAGGCGAACATCGGTGCCAGGCCTTCCCAGTCCAGGCCGTCGTGTTCGTTCAATTGGCTGGGATGAGTCGGTGTGCCACGGCTTTTGAGGTAGGCCGGGCTGGCGCAGGCGATGCGCACGATGCTGGCCAGGGGCGTGGCGATCAGCCGGGTGTCGACGATATGCCCGGCCCGCAGCACCAGGTCGACCTTGCCCAAATGCTCGCCCTGCATGTCGACAAAGCTGTCGATCAAGTGCAGGTGCACGTCCAGGCCTGGATAAACGTTGAGAAAGTCGGCGATGGCAGGTGCCAGGTGCCGCCGACCGAAGGCGGCCGGCGCGTCCACGCGGATCAACCCTTCAGGCGCATGGCTCAGCGACACCGCTTCGGCCCGCGCCAGTTGCAGCTCGCTGACGATCCGGCGGGCGCGCTCGGCAAACGCCAGGCCGGCGGGTGTTGGCACCACCGCATGGGTGCTGCGTTGGAACAGCCGGCTGCCCACCGAGCTTTCCAGGCTGTCGATACGCCGCGCCACCGCCGAGGGCGTGAGCGGATGACGACGTGCGGCTGCGGAAAAGCTGCCCGCTTCCAGTACATCCAGAAACAGGCTCAGTTGGTCGGTCAGCGTATTAGGGTTCATCAGCGGCTGCTTATGCGAAGTTGGCACAGCCATTGTGCGTTGCTGTGCGTTTCCGCGCCAGGGCGGACTGCGTAGCATGCAAGGTTCGGGAATGGCGGGAGCGAAGTGGTGGCAGATTTAGCCTTGTATTTGGCACTGGGTGTCGCGTTGGGCACTGTCGGCGGCTTGTTTGGCATCGGCGGTGGGCTGATTGCGATTCCAGTGTTGGGCGTGTTCTTCGGCCTGGACCAACAGATCGCTCAAGGCACGGCCCTGGTGATGGTGGTGCCGAATGTGATGCTCGCGTTGTGGCGTTATCACCAGCGCAACCGGATCGAACTGCGCCATGCATTGCCGCTGGGCGTGATGGGATTTTCCTTCGCCTGGCTGGGTTCGATCTGGGCGGTGGGGATCGATGCTGACGTGATGCGTGTGGGGTTTATCGCCTTTCTGCTGGTATTGGCGTCCTACAACTTGCTGCGAATGTTTACCCACAACGCACCGCCTTCGGCGCAGATGCGCTATTCCTGGCCATGGCTGGGGGTATTGGGTGCAGCATCCGGGTCCATGGGCGGCTTATTCGGCGTGGGCGGCGCGGTGGTGGCCACGCCTGTGCTGACCAGCATTTTCGGCACCAGCCAGGTGGTCGCTCAAGGGCTGTCGCTGGCCCTGGCCTTGCCGAGTACCAGCGTGACCTTGGTGACCTACGCCTGGCACCATGAAGTGGACTGGGTCATCGGTGTACCACTGGCCGTCGGCGGCCTGCTCAGCATCAGTTGGGGCGTGAAAGTTGCCCACGCCATGCCGGAGCGTATGTTGCGCGGGCTGTTCTGCGGGTTCCTGGCCGTTTGCGCGGTGATGCTGACCTTTAAAGTTTGAAGCCTTCGAGGATGTATTCGGCGAGGCATTCGGTAATCGGCGACGTCATCCCGGGATTGCGCAACAGCCGCAGATTGACCGACGGCAGCGGTGGGAAACCTTCTTCACTGCCCAGCACCCGCAAGTCTTCGGTCACCAGGCTCTCCATGCTGACGGTGACCGCCAGGCCCGCGCCGACCACTGCCTGGATCGCCGCGCCGTTGGAGCTGTGGTACGCCAGGCGATAATCACGGCCAATGGCATCAAGTGCAGCGCGGGTCCATTGGGTGCAGAAGCTGTCCATGCCGGAAATCGCCAAGGGCAGGGCGCTGTGATCGTCCAGGCAGAAACACGGGGCGGCCACCCAGACCATCCGCTCATTACGCAGCAGCTCGCCCATCTCATTTCCGGGTTCGCGACTGATGACCGTCAGGGCCAGGTCCCGGCGCTGCATCAATATCGGCGACGACTCGCAGTGCATTTCAATCTGGATCAGCGGGTAAGCCTTGGAGAAGCGCTTGAGAATCCCCGGCAAGTAGCGCATCACGTAATCGTCGGGTGTGCCGATGCGCACCAGCCCGACCATGTGCGGCTCGCGCAGGGTGTTGAACACCTCGCTGTGCAACTTCAGGATCCTGCGGGCATAGCCCAATAGCACCTGGCCTTCCGGCGTCAGCCGTACCTGGCGGCCATCGCGCTCGAACAACTTGCGCTGCAACACATCTTCTTCCAGGCGTTTCATCTGCATGCTCACCGCCGACTGTGTGCGGTTGACCTGCTCGCCGGCGCGGGTGAAACCACCCTGATCGGCGATGGCGACGAAGGTGCGCAGCACTTCAGTGTCGATACTCGGGTAGCTGGACAATCGATCAATCTCCGAGATGTATTGCATAAGAAACATTCGTTGGATTGATCATAGCCCCAGGCACAGACTTCAGTCATCCCCACTGGAGGGCGAGATGATGAAAGGTCAAAGAGGCTTTGTTCTGATGGCGAAGCGGCCGTTTTCCGGGCTGCTTCAACTGGGTTCCCGGTGGCTGGCCGTGCACCGTGAGCGCCAACTGTTGATGGGCATGAGCGATGATGCGCTCAAGGATATCGGGCTCAACCGTGGCGATGTCGAGCAGGAAAGCCGCCGGCACTTTTGGGAAGATCCGCTGCGAAAATGACGCGTGATGCAGTAGGGTGGTTCGCGAGCACACAAGGAGAGTCACATGCCCGCAGAGTTATCCTTTTCCCTCAAGCAGGCGCGACGCCTGGCGCTGGCTGCCCAAGGTTTTTCCGGGCGCCAGCCGCCGGCATTGATCAAGGCCGCACAGGTCAATCGCCTGGTTGAGCGTTTGGGCGTGTTGCAGATTGATTCGGTGAATGCGGTGGTGCGCTCGCACTACCTGCCGCTGTTTTCCCGGCTGGGTAACTACGCTCCATTGATTCTTGAACAGGCCGCCTGGAGTTCGGGGCGGCGCCGTTCGCTGTTCGAGTATTGGGGGCATGAGGCTTCTTTGTTGCCGATGGCGCTGTACCCGCTGATGCGCTGGCGCATGGCGCGGGCGGCCCAGGGGCAGGGCATCTATCAGCAAATGGCGCGGTTTGGTCGCGAGCAGCAGGCCACCATCGCGCGGGTGCTGAGCATCGTTGAGCAGCAAGGCGCCTTGGGTGCGGGCAGTTTGTCGACCCGCGAGGAACGCGCCGGCCCCTGGTGGGACTGGAGCGATGAAAAGCATGCGCTGGAATGGCTGTTCGCCGCCGGCCAGGTGACCGTCGCCGGGCGGCGTGGTTTTGAGCGTTTGTATGACTTGCCGGAGCGTGTGATCCCGGCCGACATCCTCCAGCAAACCCCGTTGGACGAGGCTGAAGCGCAGCGCGGCTTGCTGCTGCACAGCGCCACGGCGTTGGGTGTGGGCACCGAAAAAGACCTGCGGGACTACTTCCGCCTCGACCCGGCCGACAGCCGTGGGCGTCTGGCGGAACTGGTCGAGGACGGGCAACTGATCGCGTGCGAGGTCCAGGGCTGGAAACAGCCGGCTTATTGCCTGCCCGAGCCAAAAGTCCCGCGTAAGGTGCCCGCCAGCGCATTGTTATCGCCGTTCGATTCACTGATCTGGGAGCGCAGCCGTACCGAGCGGTTGTTCGATTTTCGCTATCGGCTGGAGATCTACACGCCTCAGGACAAGCGGGTGTTTGGCTATTACGTGTTGCCGTTCCTGCACAACGAGCGGATCGCCGCGCGGGTGGATCTACGCGCGGAGCGGGCGGCCGGACGCCTGGCGGTGCATGCAGTTCACGAGGAAGAGCCGGGGCTGGACGAGGAGGGCATGCAGGCGCTGGCCCTGAATCTGCGGCAGATGGCCGACTGGCTCGGGCTTGAGCAGATCCAGCTCAATTGCCAGCGGGCCAGTGCGGCACGGTTGCGGGTGGCGCTCTTAGCGCTTGACCTGTTTTAGCGTCTCGGCGATCAGGAACGCCAATTCCAGCGACTGATCGGCATTCATCCGTGGGTCGCAGTGGGTGTGATAGCGGTCCGACAGCCCGTCTTCGGTAATCGGCCGCGCGCCGCCAATGCACTCGGTGACATTCTGCCCGGTCATCTCGATATGAATCCCGCCGGCATACGTGCCTTCGGCTTCATGCACCTGGAAAAACTCCTTCACTTCGCTGAGGATCTGCGCGAAGTCCCGGGTCTTGTAGCCGCTGCTGGCCTTGATGGTGTTGCCGTGCATCGGGTCGGAACTCCACAGCACCTGCTTGCCTTCGCGCTGCACGGCGCGGATCAGGTTCGGCAGATGGTCACCGACCTTGTTCGCACCCATGCGCACAATCAGGTTCAGGCGGCCCGGGTCATTGTCCGGGTTGAGGATGTCGATCAAGCGGATCAGGTCATCGGGATTCATGCTCGGGCCGACCTTGACCCCGATCGGGTTGTTCACCCCGCGCAGGAATTCGACGTGGGCACCGTCCAGCTGGCGGGTGCGATCACCGATCCACAGCATGTGGGCCGAGCAGTCGTAATAGTCGTTGGTCAGGCTGTCGCGGCGCACGAAGGCTTGTTCGTAGTTGAGCAGCAGCGCCTCGTGGGCGGTGAAGAAACTGGTCTCGCGCAGTTGCGGCGAGCTGTCCATGCCACAGGCACGCATGAACGCCAGGGTTTCATCGATGCGGTCGGCCAGTTGGCTGTACTTCTCGGCCAGGGCGGAGTTGGCAATGAAGTCCAGGTTCCACTTGTGCACCTGGTGCAGGTCGGCAAACCCGCCCTGGGCAAAGGCCCGCAGCAGGTTCAAGGTGGCGGTGGACTGGTGGTAGGACTGCAGCAGGCGGTCCGGGTCCGGCACGCGGCTTTTTTCGTCGAAACCGATGCCGTTGACGATATCGCCGCGGTAGGCGGGCAGGGTGATGCCGTCGATGGTTTCATCGTTGGAAGAGCGCGGCTTGGCGAACTGGCCAGCCATGCGTCCGACCTTGACCACCGGGCAACCGGCGGCGAAGGTCATCACAATCGCCATCTGCAGCAGCACCTTGAAGGTGTCGCGAATTTTTGCCGCCGAAAACTCGGCAAAACTCTCGGCGCAATCGCCGCCTTGCAACAGGAAGGCACGCCCCTGGGTTACCTCGGCAAACTGACGGCGCAATTCACGGGCCTCACCGGCAAACACCAGCGGCGGATAACTCGCCAGGTTCTGCTCGACCTGCGACAGGTGCGCAGCGTCAGGGTACTGGGGTTGTTGCTGGATCGGCAGGGCGCGCCAGCTGTCGGGGCTCCAGGGTTGGCTCATCATGAACTCGAGTGATTTGCGGTCGGGCCGTCATGTTATCAGCAATTAGTACGTGACCTGCTGCTGCCGGTTCGCCCACAATCCCGCCTTTCCTGTTGGCCCTGCGTTAGGAGTTGCAATGTCTGAGGAGCGCGTCGAGCGCCTGCTGGCCGAGGTCCATGATGACTTCGGCATGATCCGCGTGCTGGAAGTGGCCGATTACCGCTTTCTCGAATTCGGCGATGCCATCGAGCAGAGTTGCGTGTTTACCGCTGACCCGAGTTGGTTGGAATACGATTACACCCGGGCGATGCTGATTGGTGCGTTGTGTCATGAGCAGCCGGAGAGTGCGTTGTTCCTGGGCTTGGGCGCTGGGACGTTGACCCAGGCTTGTCTGAAGTTTTTGCCTTTGGAAGATGTTGAGGCCATCGAGTTGCGGCCTGATGTGCCGCGTCTGGCCATTGAGTACTTGGGGCTGGATGATGATCCTCGGCTGTATATCCGCGTTGGGGATGCTTTGGAATTGCTGCCTTCCGCTGAGTCGGCGGATCTGATTTTTGTCGACCTGTATACGGATGTTGGCCCGGGTGTTGGGCATCTGGCTTGGACGTTTTTGGAGAACTGCCAGAAGAAGCTGAATCCGGGTGGGTGGTTGGTGATTAATCAGTGGGCTACGGATGACGGCAAGCCGTTGGGGGCGGCGTTGTTGCGTGGGTTGTATCACCGGCATTATTGGGAGCTGCCGGTGAAGGAGGGGAATGTGATTCTTTTGGTGCCGGCGGACCTGGATCAGGAGCTTGATCTGGCTGCGGTGTCTGCGCGGGCTGAGGGGTTGGCGTCGCGGTTGGGGTATTCGTTGCAGTCGCTGATTAAGGCGATTCGGCCGGCTACGTAAGGGGGGTGTACATATCCGTTGCTGCGGTAACGGCTACTTATGGTTCCGCTCTTACAGCGGGTCACTTTTGGCAAACGCCCCAAAAGTAACCAAAAGGTCTTTGCCCCACCACTCGGTGCCTCGCCTAGGCTCGGCATGCCCGCACTCCGGCCCGGTTCCGCGGGCCGCCGCGACGGGCCATCCATGGCCCGGCGCGGCTAAATCGGCATCCCTGCCGATTTACCCGCTCCACCGTGCCTGCTTGCGGCCATCGTGGTTAACGGGGCCCGCAGATCAAGATCAAAAGCAGATCAAGATCAAAGGCACGCAGCCTCGCTGGCGCTCGACAGCTGCTACGGTCGGGGTGGCTCTGCTCTTCTGTGGGAGCGGGCTTGCTCGCGAAAAACCTGAGAGCGCCGCGTTCATCCAGAATGCCCGCGTCATCGTTAACGACCTTCGCGAGCAAGCCCGCTCCCACATTTTTTGGACCGTGTACGCTTTAGCTTTTGATTTTGCTTTTAACACTCAAGCCGGCCGGGAGGCCGCTGTGCTTTTGATCTGCTTTTGATCTTGATCTTAGGCGCCCCGTTAAACCACGCTGGCCGAACGCAGGCTTTGGAGCGTGGGTAACCCGGCAGGACGCCGGGTTAGCCGCGCTGGGCCAAGGATGGCCCATCGCGGCGGCCCACGGTCCAAAGCCGGAGTGAGGGCACACCGAGCCTAGGCGAGGTGCCGAGTGGTGGGGCAAGAGCGTTTTGCTTACTTTTGCGCTCTTCAAAAGTGAGCCGCTGTAAGAGCGGAACCCATAGTGGCCGTTACCTAAATAACGGATATGTACCCCGCCCCAAGCCCCCCCAAAAAATCAACAGCCTTTAAAAACCCCAGGCCGCTTCTCGACCATCGCCCGTACACCTTCCTTGGCATCCTCACTATTCAGCAATTTCTCCACCAAAACGGGCAACCCGGCCGCCGCCGCGGTCTCCCCCTCGATCCGTGCCTGGCGCGCTGACATCAGCGTGGCCTGCACCCCCAGCGGCGCCTGCTGGGCTATGCGGTTCGCCAGCACCACCGCCCGAGGCAACAAATCCTCGCTGGCCATCACCTCCTGCACCAACCCCAACCGCAGCGCTTCATGAGCATCAAACTCATCCCCGGTGAGCAACCAGCGCATAGCATTCCCCCACCCAGCGATCTGATGAAAACGTAACGTCGCCCCTCCAAAAGGAAAGATCCCACGCTGCACCTCCATCTGCGCAAAGCGGGTATTGCTGGCACACAGATTGATATCCGCCGCCAGCATCAACTCGATACCAATGGTCAGGCAGTACCCCTGAGCCGCAACAATCACCGGCTTACTCACCCGGGGCCCCGCGAAAACTCCCCAGGGATCACAACCACCCAGAGGCGGTTGCCAGCCTTGTGCCATCGTTGGACCGACATTGGCCAGGTCCAACCCGGCGGTAAAATGATCGCCATGCCCGAAGACAATGGCCACCCGCGCCTCCTCATTGCGATCAAATTCGCCATACGCCAGGCTCAGCTCATTGAGCAATTCCAGGTCGAACGCATTGCGCTTGGCCACGCGATCCAGACCCAACAACAGGATATGGCCCTGCTGTTCACGGCTGACGCGGCTGCTGCTGGCTTGGTTCATGGGGTGTGCCCTCGGGCGCAAAGGGAGGTTTCGGACCGAAGGGCCCGCTGTTAAAGGTGAACCGTTTAAGCGTCATGACCAACAGGGCCGGGCCTTTGAAAAATAGACCCGCTCACCGCAATGCGCAAAGCCTTTGATGCAGAGCCGTTCACCTGTGGTTTCCGATAAAAAAAGCTCCCTTTTTCAGCGATTTCCGGTATAGTGCGCGCCGGCCTTTAACCGGGCCGCGTTTAGGTAGCGCAATTCCCCGAAGTCAGCTTCGGCTGCACGTCCGCACAGCGGACTCTTCCTTGACGAATCTTTTTCATTCATTCGTTTTCGCAAATCCCCGCCGACAAAGCAGCCAGGGCGACTCTTGAGTCTCAACACGGCATGCGCAGCTTTGGAGCATGGGTCTTTGCGGATGCACTTAGAGGCAGACCCATGACCCAGGAAACCGGCGGCTTCGCCGCTTTTAATCTTAACCCGAATATTCTTGCTGCCGTCATCGCGACTGGCTACGAAGAACCTTCGGCTATTCAGCAGCAATCGATCCCGATCATCATGGCCGGCCAAGACATGATTGGCCAAGCGCAAACCGGTACCGGTAAAACCGCCGCGTTCGCCCTGCCAATCCTGCACTGCATCGATCCTGCCAAGCGCGAGCCGCAAGCCCTGATCCTGGCGCCAACCCGTGAGTTGGCGCTGCAAGTAGCAACCGCTTTCGAAACCTACGCCAAGCAAATGCCGGGCGTTACCGTTGTGGCCGTTTACGGCGGCGCGCCTATGGGCCCACAACTGAAAGCAATCCGTAACGGCGCACAGATCGTTGTCGCCACTCCGGGCCGTCTGTGCGACCACCTGCGTCGCGACGAAAAAGTACTGTCGACCGTGAACCACCTGGTTCTGGACGAAGCTGACGAAATGCTCAAGCTGGGCTTCATGGACGACCTGGAAGTCATCTTCAAGGCGCTGCCAGCCACCCGTCAGACCGTACTGTTCTCGGCCACCCTGCCACAGTCGATCCGTGCCATTGCCGAACGCCACCTGCGCGATCCGCAACACGTGAAGATCCAGACCAAGACTCAGACCGTTACCGCGATCGAACAGGCTCACCTGTTGGTTCACGCTGACCAGAAGACCTCGGCTGTATTGAGCCTGCTGGAAGTCGAAGACTTCGACGCTCTGATCATGTTCGTGCGCACCAAGCAAGCCACCCTGGACCTGGCCAGTGCCCTGGAAGCCAAAGGCTACAAAGCCGCTGCGCTGAACGGTGACATTGCCCAGAACCAACGTGAGCGCGTCATCGACTCCCTCAAGGATGGCCGTCTGGACATCGTTGTGGCGACCGACGTTGCCGCTCGTGGCCTCGACGTTCCACGTATCACTCACGTGTTCAACGTTGACATGCCTTACGATCCAGAGTCCTACGTTCACCGTATCGGCCGTACCGGCCGTGCCGGTCGCGAAGGTCGTGCATTGCTGCTGGTGACTCCACGTGAGCGCCGCATGCTGCAAGTGATCGAGCGTGTAACCGGTCAGAAAGTTGCCGAAGTCCGCCTGCCGGATGCCCAGGCCGTTCTCGATGCCCGCATCAAGAAACTGACCAACAGCCTGTCGCCGCTGGTGGCTGACGCTGAATCGACCCACGGCGACCTGCTGGACCGCCTGACTGCCGATATCGGTTGCACCCCGCGTGCCCTGGCTGCAGCCCTGCTGCGCAAGGCTACCAACGGTCAGGCCCTGACCCTGGCGGCCATCGAGAAAGAACGTCCACTGGTGCCGAACAACGCTCCGCGCGGTGATCGTCCAGAACGTACTGGCGACCGTCCAGACCGTGGTGATCGCGAGCGTCGTGCTCCGGTTCCATTGGCTGAAGGCCGTGCTCGCTGCCGTACCGCGCTGGGCGCGCGTGATGGCATCGCTGCCAAGAACCTGCTGGGCGCTATCCTCAACGAGGGTGGCCTGGCACGTGAAGCGATCGGTCGCATCCAGGTGCGTGACAGCTTCTCCCTGGTGGAGCTGCCGGAAGATGGTCTGGAGAAACTCCTGACCAAGCTGAAGGACACTCGCGTTGCCGGTAAGCAGTTGAAGCTGCGTCGCTACCGCGAAGATTGATCCGCCCTTGGGCTGATTGATCGAACATAAAAAATCCCCGACTGGTTCGGGGATTTTTTATGCCTGCGATTAAGCGAAACGATAAATATCCATGCCCAGCGCGCCCATGGTGAAGCCTTGGTGGGCTGCGCTGAATTCACCGCCGGCGCCCCGGGCGAAATACAGCGGCAGCAAATGCTCATCGCTGGGGTGGCTGCGCACGGCATGGGGTGCCTGACGGCGATAGTCGTGCAGGGCGGCTTCATCGTTGGCCGCCAGCTTGCTGACCACCCAATCGCGAAAATCCCGCGCCCAGGGCTCGATGCTCTCCGGCCCGGCATGCCAGTCCAGTTCACCGAGGTTATGGGTAATGCTGCCGGAGCCGATCAGCAGCACGCCTTGTTCCCGCAGGCTCGCCAGTGCATGACCGACACGGGTTTGCAGGGCAGGGCCCATGCGGCTTGGCAGCGATACCTGCACCACCGGAATATCGGCAGCCGGGTACATCAGCGACAGGGGTACCCAGGTGCCGTGGTCGAAGGGGCGCTGGTCATCAATGTGCGCCTCCAGGCCGTCAGCCTTGAGCAATTGGACAATCTCGGCGGCCAATGCCGGGTCGCCGGGCGCCGGGTACTGTACGGCGAACAATTCCCGCGGGAAGCCGCCGAAGTCGTGCCAGGTCTCGGGCGCGGCGCTGCCGGTCACCAGCAGGCCCTGGCTTTCCCAGTGTGCCGAGACCACCACAATGGCCTTGGGCCGTGGCAACTCGGCGGCCAGGCGCTTGAGTGCCGGGCCGCTGGCACCGGGTTGCAGGGCAAGCATCGGTGAACCGTGGGAGATAAACAGGCTGGGGAGCATGATCGGGTCCTGAGGGTTAAGATGGGACCATCTTCAATCAGATCATTGATCTAAATCTAATATAAGTTTTAGCGCTATTTGATCAAGTTTTAGGGTGAATTATGGAGCCTGGATTTTGGCATGAGCGTTGGGCACGCAATCAGACGGGCTTCCATCTGCCCGAGGTGAATCCTTACCTGCTGCGCCACTGGCCCGGCCTGGGTGTGGCGAGCGGGGCGCAGGTGCTGGTGCCGTTGTGTGGCAAGAGCCTGGACCTGGTGTGGCTGGCGAGCGTTGGGCATCGGGTGATGGGGGTCGAGCTGTCGGAAAAGGCCGTTGAGGAGTTTTTCAGCGAGCAGGAACTGACGCCGCAGATCAGTCAGCGCGGTGCCTTCAAGGTCTACCAGGCGGGTGCCATTGAGCTGTGGTGCGGGGATTTCTTCGCCCTGGATGCAGGCGCAGTGGCTGATTGCCGGGCGCTTTACGACCGGGCAGCGTTGATTGCCCTGCCTCCGTTGATGCGGGAGCAGTATGCCGCGCACTTGAACGGGCTCCTGGCGCAAGGCAGCCGCGGCCTGTTGATCACCCTCGACTATGAACAGGCGCAGAAGGCAGGCCCGCCGTTTGCGGTGAGCGATGAAGAAGTGCAACTGCTGCTTGGCGCGCAGTGGAGCCCCGAGGTACTGGAGCAGCAGGACATTCTGGGGCAGAGCTGGAAGTTTGTTCAGGACGGCGTCACACGCCTGGAAGAGCGGGCGTACCGGTTAGCCAGGCGCTGAATCGCGCCCACAAAAAAGGGGCGATCAAATCGCCCCTTCTTGTTTTTGCTGTCAGCCGCGACGACGCAGTGCGTCAATCCGCTCTTCCAGCGGCGGGTGGCTCATGAACATGCGAGCCATGCCTTGCTTGATGCCACCGTTGATGCCAAAGGCAGTCAGGGTGTTCGGCATATGCACCGGCAAGCCTTGTTCGGAGCGCAGGTGTTGCAGGGCGCTGATCATTGCGCCGGTACCGGCCAGGCGTGCGCCGGCTTCGTCTGCACGGAATTCCCGTTTGCGCGAGAACCACATCACGATCGAGCTGGCGAGGAAGCCCAGTACCAGTTCGGCGAAAATGGTCGCCACGTAGTAGGCCATGCCCTGGCCCTGTTCGTTCTTGAAGATCACCTTGTCGACGAAGTTGCCGATGATCCGCGCAAAGAACATGACAAAGGTGTTCACCACGCCCTGAACCAGCGCCAGGGTGACCATGTCACCGTTGGCCACGTGGCCGATCTCGTGGGCCAGCACCGCCTTGATTTCGTCGGGCGAGAAACGCTCCAGCAAACCCTGGCTGACGGCCACAAGAGCGTCGTTCTTGTTCCAGCCGGTGGCAAAGGCGTTGGCTTCATAGGCCGGGAAGATCCCGACTTCAGGCATCTTGATCCCGGCTTCGCGGGACAGTTGCTCGACGGTTTGCAGCAACCATTGCTCATGCCGGGTGCGTGGCTGAGTAATGATCTGGGTGCTGGTGCTCATCTTCGCCATCCACTTGGAGATGAACAGCGAGAATATCGAGCCGGCAAAACCAAAGACCGCACAGAAGATCAGCAGCTGATTGAGGTTCAGATCAACCCCGTTGGCCGCCATGATCCCATTGAAGCCAAAAAGGCTCAGCGTGATGCTGGCAATCAGCACGACCGCCAGGTTAGTGGCCAAGAACAGCAGAATGCGCATCATGGTTGTAGAATTCTCCTCATGCTAAATATGTCGCGTACTGCGGGGTATATAAGGTGCAGCATGGGGCTATTCAACCGAGGGACTATTTCAAACTGTGTCCTACAGCCTGAATGTAGAGCCTTGAAGGGAATTTCCGAGGTCCGGGGTAGCTCGGCAGTCTCGCTCCATTACCTTGCAGCCCTGTAATTATAGGGTGATGCTCGACCGAGGGGGTAACCGGTGCGTGTGAACGGCGAGGGGCCTGCACAAGGCAGAGAAGTGTTGCCAGATAATCGCTGTACGACCATGGGCGGGTCGTACAGCGCAATGTCCATTACTGGCGATAGGACTTCAGGAAGTTGCCGATACGACCGATGGCCATCTCCAGGTCATCCACCCGCGGCAAGGTGACCACCCGGAAGTGATCCGGCCACGGCCAGTTGAACGCTGTGCCCTGGACCACCAGCAGCTTTTCCGACAGCAGCAGGTCGAGCACGAACTTCTCGTCATTGAGGATCGGGCACACTTTCGGGTCGATCCGCGGGAAGGCATACAGCGCGCCCATGGGCTTGACGCAGCTGACACCCGGAATCGCGTTCAGCAGCTCCCAGGTGCGGTTGCGCTGCTCCAGCAGGCGGCCTTGTGGCAGCACCAGGTCGTTGATGCTCTGGTAGCCGCCCAATGCGGTCTGGATCGCGTGCTGGCTCGGCACGTTGGCACACAGGCGCATGTTGGCCAGCATGTCGATGCCTTCGATGTAGCTCTGGGCATTGTGCTTGGGACCGGAAATCGCGATCCAGCCGGAACGGAAACCCGCCACCCGGTAGGATTTCGACAGGCCATTGAAGGTCAGGCACAGCAGGTCCGGGGCCAGGGACGCGGTGCAGATGTGCACGGCGTCGTCGTACAGAATCTTGTCGTAGATCTCGTCGGAGAACACCACCAGGTTATGCTGGCGCGCCAGTTCGAGCATGCCCAGCAGCACTTCCTTGGAGTAGACGGCGCCGGTGGGGTTGTTCGGGTTGATGATCACCAGGGCCTTGGTATTCGGGGTGATCTTGGCCTTGATGTCAGCCAGGTCCGGGAACCAGTCCGCGCCCTCGTCACACAGGTAATGCACCGGATGGCCACCGGCCAGGGTGACGGCGGCGGTCCACAGCGGGTAGTCGGGAGCCGGCACCAGCACTTCGTCGCCATTGTTGAGCAGGGCCTGCATGGACATGACGATCAGCTCGGACACGCCGTTGCCCAGGTAGATGTCCTCGATGCCGACACCTTCAACCTGCTTCTGCTGGTAGTACTGCATGACGGCCTTGCGCGCGCTGAACAGGCCCTTGGAGTCGCTGTAGCCCTGGGCGGTGGGCAGGTTGCGGATCACGTCCTGGAGGATTTCGTCCGGCGCTTCGAAACCAAAGGGTGCCGGGTTGCCAATATTCAGCTTGAGGATGCGATGGCCTTCCTCTTCCAGGCGTTTGGCGTGCTTGAGCACTGGGCCGCGAATGTCGTAGCAGACGTTGGCGAGCTTGTTCGATTTGCTGACCTGCATGGCGATGTGATCCTGAAAATGAACGATCCAGACGGTGTGAGGACTACCGTGCTGAGAATCCTGCGTTGGCCTGACCCATAAATACGTTTGAATGCCGGTAACGCGGGTGCCAGACTGGCGCTTTGAAGAGGCGCAATCATACGTGCCGCCTGATCCATGGAAAAGACACAGATCAGGCTTTTTCAGTTGCCGAGGTGTACCGATGGAAAAGTTGCAGAAAACCGTTGAAGAATGGAAAGCCATGCTCGACCCGGAGCAGTACAACGTGTGCCGCCTCAAAGGCACCGAGCGACCGTTCAGCGGCAAGTACAACGGCACCAAGACCGACGGCGTTTACCACTGCATCTGCTGCAATGAACCGCTGTTCGATTCCAAGGCCAAGTTCGACTCCGGCTGCGGCTGGCCCAGCTTCTACGAGCCGATTGCAAAGCAGGCAATGGTCGAGATTCGCGATGTCAGCCACGGCATGATCCGTACCGAGGTCACCTGCGCCAAGTGCGATGCGCACCTGGGCCACGTGTTCCCGGATGGTCCGCCGCCGACCGGGTTGCGTTACTGCATCAATTCGGTGTGCCTGGACCTGGTGCCGCGCTAAACCGGCTATCTCCTGCGGGCCTTCGTGCCCGCAAGAGCCGTTATACCAAGGCATAAGCCCGGGCAATTAAATTGCACACAATTGAATTGCCTACTATCTTTCAGTTCTTCTTATTTCTTTCGAGGCACTGCCATGAGCGACAACCTGCTGAGCATCCCTTGCACCACCATCAAGGGTGAGCAAAAGACCTTGGCCGATTTCGCCGGCAAGGCGATTCTTGTGGTCAATACCGCCAGCAAGTGCGGCTTCACCCCGCAGTACAAGGGGCTTGAAGCACTCTGGCAGCAGTACAAGGACCAGGGCTTGGTGGTGCTGGGCTTTCCCTGCAACCAGTTCGGCAAGCAGGAGCCGGGCAACGAAGGTGCCATCTCCGAGTTTTGCGAGCTGAACTTCGGTGTCAGCTTCCCGCTGTTCAAGAAGATCGACGTCAATGGCAGCGACGCTCATCCCTTGTTCGTGCAGCTTAAAAAACAGGCTCCCGGTTTGCTGGGCTCCAAGGGCATCAAGTGGAACTTCACCAAGTTCCTGATCGGTCGCGACGGCCAGGTGGTCAAGCGTTTCGCCCCGACCACCAAGCCCCAGGACCTGACCCAAGAGATTGAAGCCCTGCTCAAATGACCGACCTGTCCCTGTCCCTTGACGACCAACTGTGCTTCAAGCTCTACGCCGCCTCCCGCGCGGTCACCCGGGCCTACAAGCCGATGCTCGATCAGTTGGGGCTGACCTACCCGCAATACCTGGTGATGCTGGTGTTGTGGGAATGGCAGGCTGCAGCCATGCCACAGCCGACGGTCAAGGCCTTGGGCGAGCGCTTGATGCTGGATTCCGGCACGTTGACGCCGTTGCTCAAGCGCCTGGAGCAGCTTGCTCTGGTACGGCGTCAGCGCAGTGCGCAGGATGAGCGTGAAGTGCACCTGAGCCTGACCGATGAAGGTCGACACTTGCGTGACCAGGTGCAGCCGCTGAAGGCCCGCCTGTTGTGTGACAGCGGGGTTGACCTGAACCAGGCCGATGCCTTGCGTGACGGTCTGGATGAGCTGTTGCGACAGATCAAAGACTTGTCGTAGTCGGTACCCACAGGTCGAGCAAGGCCTTGAGTTCTTCCCGGCGAAACGGCTTGGCCAGGTAGTCATTCATGCCTGCCGCCCGGCAGCGCTCGCGTTCCTCGGACATGGCGTTGGCCGTCAGCGCGACAATCGGCAAGTCCGGCCAGCGACCGCTGCGACGGATCTGCCGGCTGGCCTCATAGCCATCCATCACCGGCATATTGCAGTCCATCAGCACCATGTCGAAGCTTTGTTCTTCCAACAGCTTGAGGGCTTCGCCACCGTGGGCGGCGACGATCACCTCGCAGCCGAGCTTGGTGAGCATGCCCTTGGCCACCAGTTGATTCACCGGGTTGTCTTCCACCAGCAGGACGCGTGCCCGGTGAGCGAGGGGGCCGGTTTCCAGCTGGATCAGGTCAAGCACCACGTCCGGATCGATGCGCAAGTTGCGTTGCAGAATCTGGTACAGCGCCGTGCGGCTCAGGGGCCGGGCTTGTTGTTGCAGCGGCGCCAGGGCCGCGACTTCTTCGCTGGGCATGAAGTTGCCGTAGGCGGTCACCACCAGGATCGGGGCGGTGATCGACGGGCGCAGGCGAAACAGGCATTCGGGGCAGTCGGTGATCAGCAGGTCAGGATTCTGCCCGCTCAAGTCATCGTCAATGGAGTAGCAGCGCGGCGTCAGCCCCCAACTCGGCAGCAGGCTGTTGAGCAGTTCCGCCAGGCCGCTACTGCTGCTGGTGATCGCGATGACGTCGCCTGCCAGCGGCGCCAGGCGCATCGCCGGTAAATGCGTCGGCAGTGGCAGGTCGGCGCAGAACTGGCTGCCAAAGCCGGCCTCGGAGCTGATGCTCAGGCGGCCCTTCATGGCCTCGCACAGGTTGTGGGTCAGCGCCAGGCCCAGCCCGGTGCCGCCAAACTGGCGAGTGATGCCCGCACCGGCTTGGGTGAACGGCTGGAAGATCTTGACCTGAGCATCCTGCGCAATCCCGATGCCGGTGTCGCACACCTCGATTCTGACCCGGTCGGCCTGGGCACTGAGGCGCACGTCCACCCGGCCAAAACGCGTGAACTTCAGGGCGTTGGACAGCAAATTGCTGACAATCTGCCGTACCCGCGTCGGGTCGCCCAGCACCTGGGCGGGAAACTGCGGGTCGATCAGGCACGTCAACTCCACGCTGGGCGCGGCGTTTTGCGAGAGCAGGTTGGCGGTGTCCTCCACCAGTGCGCCCAGGTCGAACGGGATGCTTTCCAGCTCCAACTGGCCGGCGTCGAACTTGGACAGGTCGAGGATATCGTTGAGCAACTCCACCAGCACTTTGCCCGAGTCATGGGCGATCGACAGTTGCTGGCGTTGCTCGGCATTCAGCGGGCTGTCGAGGGAGAGGGCGATCATCCCGAGCAGACCGTTGAGCGGCGTACGGATTTCATGGCTCATGTTGGCCAGGAACGCCGCGCGTGCCTGGGCCATGGCCAGGGCCGTCATCTTCGCCGCTTCCAGTTCGTCGTTCGACAGCGTCAGTCGATGATTGATGGCCTTGAGCTCGGTGGTGCGCGCAGAAACGATGTCTTCTAGTTGGCCGAGGTATTCAGTCAGGCGGTTTTCGGCGTGGCGGCGTTGCTGGATTTCGGTCTCCATGTTTTCAAACTGCTGGTTGGCAACGTTGACCAGTACGCCGATCTCGTCGTGCTCGTGCCCCTGCGGGCAGTCCAGGCGCTCGTGCTTGCGTGAGCTCAGTTCGCGAATAATGCGCACCAGCGGCTTGGTCAGCATCACGTAGAACAGCGCCAGCAGAATGCCAGTTAGGATCAGGCTGCGGGCAAAGCCGTTGAACAGCGTGATCTCGGCGCGGCGCAGGAAGCGGCTGCCGAATGCGTAGGTGTCGACGTCCAGGCGCAATACGCCAAGGGCGTCATTGGGCATGTGGGTGAGGTACAGCCGGTCTTCGAATTGGCGGTTGGCGCCAAACAGGAAGTCGCTGATGGGACGGTAGCTGCTTTCCTTGCGCGGGCGCTGGACATCGGCCAGGACCAAACCGTTGTTGTCGACCAGTTGTGCCCGAGTGATGGCAGGGGAGTGCAGCAGGCCCAGGGTCAGTTCCTGGGCCAGTTCGGCGTCGATGTTGTAGGCGATGCGTGAAGCCGGGTTATGACTGATTTCAATCAGCGCGCGTATTTCCCGGTTGATGGACGCGTCTTCACTGGCATAATCAATCCCGATCTGTAGCAGGCTGAGCAGGGTTCCCAAGACGAATCCGACCAGCACTGTCAGTCTGGCTTGTTTATAAGACAAGCGGTGGGCGAACTTGATATCCATCGGGTGCTGTACCACTTTACGTTTCCTTTCGCCCGGCAAGCATAGCTGAACATCCACAGGCTCAAACTTGCCCGGCATGAATCGATTTTATTCGGTGCAGCCCTGCACGGTCTGCCTCAGGGTTGCCAATACGCCATCTTTTACAAGAACTTGCCAGAGGAATAGTCGTGGATTCTCGATTGAATGCCTTTCTTGAGCGTGCCGACGCGGTACTGGCTCGCCTGGAGCCCTTGTTGCCCGCCCCACGCGAGGCCATTGACTGGAACCATTGCCTGGCTGCCCGCTGGCAGCGCGAAGGTCGCAGCGGCTTTTTATTGCCGCTGGAAGTCAGCCTGGATATGCGCCTGTCCGACTTGATCGGCGTGGACAAACAACGCGAACAATTGGCCCGCAACACCCAGCAGTTTCTCGACGGCTTGCCGGCCAACCACGCGTTGCTCTGGGGCTCGCGCGGTACCGGGAAATCGTCCATGGTGCGTGCCTTGCTGGCCCAGCATGCCAAGGCCGGGTTGCGCCTGATCGAGATCGAGCGCGATCACCTGGCGGACCTGCCGCGGGTGGTCGAGCAACTGATCAAGTTGCCACAGCGCTTCGTGTTGTTCTGCGATGACCTGTCCTTCGAAGCCGGCGAGAGCGATTACCGAGTGCTCAAGAGTGTACTCGACGGTTCCCTGGAGCAGGCGCCGGAAAACGTCCTGTTGTATGCCACCTCCAACCGTCGTCACCTGGTGCCCGAGAACCAGAGCGATAACGAAAACTGGAAAACGATAGACGGTGAGCTGCATCCCAACGAAGCGGTGGAGGACAAGATTGCCCTGTCTGACCGTTTCGGTTTGTGGCTGTCGTTTTACCCGTTCAATCAAGAGCACTTCCTGGATGTGGTCGAGCACTGGATTGGTGAGCTGGCGAACAAGGCTGGTTTGCAGTGGCAGCGCGATGAGGAGCTGGACATCCTCGCCGTGCGTTGGGCAACCGGGCGCGGCAATCGCAACGGCCGTTGTGCCTATCAGTTCGCCCGCTATTGGGTGGGCCTCAAGTTGTTGGAGCGTCAACCATGATCGATTTGCAACAGTCCGGAGCCGGCCTTGATGGCTACGCCATGCTGCATGCGCAGCTGGAATCGCTGTTGGCGGATGAGCGGGATTTCATCGCCAATGCGGCGCAGTTTTCGGCGTTTCTGTTCAACCAGCTGGATGATTTGAACTGGGCGGGTTTCTACCTCAACCGTAATGAAGAGCTGGTGCTTGGGCCTTTCCAGGGGCAGATCGCCTGTGTGCGTATTCCGTTTGGTCGTGGGGTGTGCGGCGCGGCAGCGGCCTCGCGGCAAACCCAGCGGGTGGAAGACGTGCATGAGTTTCCGGGGCATATCGCCTGCGACAGCGCGTCCAACAGTGAGCTGGTGGTTCCGCTGGTCAAGGACGGGCGCCTGATTGGTGTGCTGGACCTGGACAGCCCATCGCTGTCGCGATTTACCCCGCAGGATCAGGCCGGCATCGAGCAGTTGGCGGCGATTTTCCTGCGGTTGACCGATTGCTGATGGACTGAGCCTCCTGTAGGAGCGAGCTTGCTTGCGAAAAACCAGATAACGCCGCGTGCATCCAGAATGACCGCGTTATCGCTGACGATTTTCGCGAGCAAGCTCGCTCCTGCAAATTATCGATGGTCCAGTACGTCCAGTTGCATTTGCAGCATCCTTTCCAGCTCAAGCATGGATTTCTCCATCGCCTTGATACCCACCTCGACAACGTGCTGATTCTCGCCCTGGCCACAGGCCTGCTCCAGCGCCTCGCATTGTCCAGCCAGGATGTCCGCCTGGATGATCCGTGCGGCGCCCTTGATCTTGTGAGCCTGCTCGATCAGGTCCTGGGGGGCGGCGTGTTGCGCCAGCAGGGCCATCAGCTCGGCTCGATCATGCCGGCTGCTGCTGAGTAACTCTTCAAGCAGGCGCCGGCTCAATTGAGGGTCGCCGCCTGTCATCGCGTCCAGGCTTTGAAGGGTGAACACGTTGCGCATGGGCAGCGGGCAGACTTGTGCCAGTTGCTGTTCCAGCGCGGTGAGGCTGATGGGTTTGAACAGGCAGTCATTCATGCCCGCGTCGAAGCAACGTTGTTTCTCCTCGGGTTGGGCGTTGGCGGTAAAACCGAGTATCACACAGGGCGTTTTTTGCTCACGCTGCTCATACTCGCGGATGGAATGGCTCAACTCGTAGCCGTTCATGATCGGCATATTGCAATCGGCGATGACCAGGTCGAAGTGTTCCTCGCGCCAGGCCTGGAACCCCGCAGCGCCATGATGGGCCGCGGTGAACTGATGCCCCAGGAAGCCCAGTTGCTGGCACATGAGCAAGCGGTTGGCCGGATGGTCATCCACCACCAGCACATTGAGTACCGGTGCCGGTGTGGTCGCGGCAGGCTCCAGTTTATCTACCGCCTTGACCGGCTGCAGGCTGGTCATCTTCAGGCTGACGTGCACCTGGGTGCCCACCATGGGCACGCTGCTCAGGCTCAATTGCCCGCCCATCATGGCGCACAGGCTGCGACAGATCACCAGGCCCAGGCCGGCGCCGCTCCTGGCCAGGTGCCCGGAGTTGTCGGCTTGGGCAAAAGGTTCGAACAGGCGTAACTGGTCTTCGCGATTGATCCCGATGCCGGTGTCCTCCACCACCAGTTTCATCTCGATCTGTTGAGGTTGCCCGGTCGCCTTCAGTTGCACCTTGATCTTCACCTGGCCGCGTTCAGTGAACTTGATCGCATTACTCACCAGGTTCGACAGCACCTGCTTGAACCGCAACGGATCGATCAGCACGTCGGTGTCGCCGGCATCGGGGGTGAATTCCAGCACCAGGCTCAGGGTTTTCTGGCGCGCCAGACCGTCGAATACACGGACCACCGACTCGATCACCTCGCGCAGGTTGACCCGCTCCGGCGCCAGGCTCAGGCGGCCGGATTCGATGCGTGCGATGTCCAGAATGTCGCCGATGAGCTCCAGCAGGTCCTTGGCCGAGTTGTAGGCGACCTCGATGGCGGGGCGATCCAGGTGCCCCTGGTCGGCGCGCTTGAGTGTCAACTCGAGCATGCCGATGACGGCGTTCATCGGTGTGCGGATTTCGTGGCTCATGGTGGCCAGGAACGTACTTTTCGCACGGTTGGCTTCGTCGGCACGCTCCTTGGCGGCGCGAAGTTCATCAAACAACTGGCGCCGTTCGCTGATATCGATCCAGCCGCCAATGATGCCCTGGACTTCGCCCATGGAGTCGCGGTACGGGAGAATCCAGTGGTAGATCGTGAGTTTTTTCCCATGCACATGCAGGGTGCGATCAAGGATCAGCGGTTTGCCTTCGGCCACTACCCGCTGATAGTCGGCATGGTATTGGGCCGACTCCGTTTCCAGCGCCATGCTCATCTGGGTGATGCTCTTGCCGATGACATCTTCACGCTTGACGTCGAACGTCTGCAGGTAGCTGTCGTTGCAGGTTTGCAGAAAACCGTTGTGGTCGCGTACGTAGATCGGATGGGGCGTTTCATTGACCAGTGCCCGCATGAACTCGAACTGGTCGTTCAGGGCACGCTCGGCCAGTTTTCGATGCTTGATCTGACGCTGCAGGTAGCCGTTCCAGGCCAGGGAAATCAACAGCAGCAGCCCGGTGCCGATGATGATCTGGGCGATCAGGCGGTGGTAATTGCGCCAGTAGCCATCGGACGCCGCGTTGTAGCCGCGCCAGCGGCTGTTGATCGCCGCCATCTCATCCGGGGCGATACTCAGCAGCGCCTTGTCCAGAATCGAACTCAGCTCCGTGGCATCACGGGACGTCGCCAGGGCAAAGGTCGCGGGCAACGTGCCGATGCTGGAGCTGATCTGCAATTTGTCCTGGAATGCCGGAGAAGAAAGCAGATAGTTGGCGATCACCAAGGGGTTCACCGCGCCGTCCACTTGCCCTTGTGCCAACAATTCCGATGCTTTGAAGGTATCCCCGGTTTCCACCAGGTTTATCTGTGCAAACGCCTGCTGCAGGAATTTTTCCAGCTGATTGCCCTGGGTAATCGCCAGGCGCTTGCCGGCCATTTGTTCAAGGCTCATGGGCGCGCCCGGCTCTTTGCGGGTCAGCAATACATAGGAGTTTTCCAGGTAGGGGCGGCTGAAGTTCAGCCGGGACTCGCGGCCGGTGCTGGGGGTAATTGCGCCGATGATGTCGGCAGCGCCGGTTTGCACCAGTTCGATCATGTTGGCGACGTTACGCTCGTGTTGAATCTTGAAGCGCAGGCCGGTTCGCAGGCGGATCAGCTCCAGCAGATCGGCGGTGACACCCCGAAAGTTGCCGTCAGTGTCAAAGAATGTCAGGGGCGCCAGGGTTTCATTGACCACCACCTTCACCACCGGGTGGTCCTTGAGCCAGCGCTGTTCACGCAGGGTCAGTTGCAGCTTGCGGTCGGTCAGGAGAATGTCGCTGCCCGCACTCCAGCGCTTGGCGATGCTGTCGCGTTCATAGGTGGATATGCCATCGAGCACTGAGTCGATGATGCTCAGGAGAATGGGTTGATCCTTGCGCAAGGCGAAGCTGAATCCGTGGGCCTCGTGCTTGCCGAAGTTGGCCATGCGGATATTTTTCAGGTAGCCCTTGTTGATCATGTAATGAGTGGAAATGGTATCGCCCAGGAATACATCAGCCTGGTCGAATGCCACCGCGTTCAAGGCATTTTGATAGGACGGGTAGGCGTGGATGGTCGCCTTCGGATACAGCGCCTGCACTTCATCCATGGGCAGGTAGTGGTAGACAAGGCTCAGGCGCAAGCCCGCCAGGCCGTCGCCAAGATTACGGTTTTCACCTTCACGGGTGACCAGTACCGGCTGATCCACCGCGTAGGGCAATGACAGGGCGATGTCGGGATTCGCCGCCTCAAAGCCATTGGCGGAGCCCAGAAAGTCGATATCACCGTTTTCCAGCGCCTGGATCGCGGCTTCCCGGGTGGAGTAGCGCAATACCTTCAGCGGTATTGCCAGCGTCCTGGCCACCAGGCCGGCGTAATCGGCGGTCAACCCTTCATAATCCCGCCCGCTGGAGGTGATGTCGAAGGGCGGGTAGTCTGGCGCAGACGTGCCCAGTATCAGTTCCCGTTTGTTCTGCAGCCACTGGCGTTGTGTCTTGTTCAGTGGTGTGTCCAGTTGAGCGGCACCGGCGCGCCCCAGCAGTGCGTATTGCTCGGGAGCCGTTTGTTCGGCAGGCACGGCAGTGCTGAGGCACACCCCGATACTCAATATGATTAGATAGTCCTTTAAACGCCTGGGCATCCGATTTCTCACACTAGCGCGTTACGTTTTGCCATCTCGATAAGTTCTACCAAGGATTTGGCTTTTAGTTTTTGCATGAGCCTTTTTTTGTAGGTGCTGACAGTCTTGTTGCTGAGGAACATGCCCTTGGCTATTTCCTTGTTTGTCCGGCCTTGTGCAAAAAGTTGCAATACCATGAGTTCGCGATCATTGACGACTTTGAAAAGTTCGAGTTCTTCATTGCAATCTGTTTCGTTAGTGCTGCCATTAAGGGCCTGGCTCGGAAAGTAGTTGTAACCTGACAAGACCGCCCTGATGGCACTCAGTAGCTCACTCAAGTCACCTTCCTTGCAGACATATCCGTCGGCACCGGAGCGCATGCACCGTGTGGCGAACAGCTTCGGGGTCTGGGCGGTGAGTATCAACGTCTTGGTCGGCGTGCTCATTGAGTTGAATCGACACAACACTTCCAGGCCGTCGAGTTTAGGAATCCCGATATCAAGGATGATCAGGTCCGGCTGGCACTCCTTGACCATCTGTATTGCGTCACAACCGTTGTCGGCTTCTCCAACTACTTTATAACCTTCATGTTCCAACAACATTCGAATGGCAAGTCGTATAACGGGGTGGTCGTCGATAATAAAAACTGAGTTCATGATCATATTCCATACAAGCGCAAATAAAGTCGGCACATTAGCTCACATGGCAATGCAGGAGGATGAGCCTGATGTGGAACAAACGTAAAACAAGAATATTCCTACATCAAAAAAAGCAAGGGATTACGCTCTGTCGGGTATTTGTTGTTCGGGTGTAAGAATTTTGCGTGAGTGGAATTTAAAAATAAGTACCCGTGGGGGAACAGCGTTATAACGAAGAATTTTCCAAGTGGGCGGGCGTTTAACTTCCTACTTTTTTGTTGAGCGGGGAGGGGCGCGATTGGCGTATGAGTTCGCTCAGCCCAAGGTGGTTCAGCGGCTTCGACAAGTAGCCAAGTAACGGAAAGTTGCGCTCGTGTGCCTGGGCCTCAAGGTTCTGCAGTTCGTTGACGGGCAGGCCGCTGAGCAATATCGCGGATTTTATAAAGCCTCTGCGGTTGGCGATTTCAATCAACTCCAGCCCGGGCAGGTCCGGCAAACATTGATCACACAGCAGAATATCGAATGGTGTGTCGGTTTCTGTCATCAGGCGCATTGCCTGCTCGGCGTTCTCAGCCAGGGCCAGGTTGTGGTAGCCGTAGTTTCGCAACAGGCACTGGGTGGCCAGCAATTGAAAGGGGTGATCCTCCACCAACAGGATACGAAGTTGTTCGAGCATGGGTTTTTCCATGAAATGGCCAAGTGCCCTGAAGACGCTCCGCCAGGGCGTGTAGTTAGAAGTTAATGGGCCCGCCAGCGATGGGGCGCAGAAATGTGTCGAAAGACTGCGGTCTGGGCGCGCGATTATTCATCGCGGCGGGGAAGAGCTTCGATCAGGCCGCTCTGTTCCGTGCGTAGGGCGATTCTTTGAAAAGCAGCCCTGGCCATAAGCCAGGGCGCTGCTTCATTGCGGGCTGGAGCGCCCGGTCATTTCTCGGGCCATCTCACTGGCGTAGCTGTCGGTCATGCCGGCGATGAAATCGATCATGCGCAGGAACGAGGCGTGCAATGACCACGACGGGTCCGGGGCGCTGTTGCCCAGCAGGTCGAGGATGCGCCGGTTCTTGAACGACGGGGTGCGACCGCCATGTTGTTCCAGGGCCGCGCCGCAGAAGGCATTCAAGAGGATTTCCAGGGTGGTGTAGGCGCCGATTTCATGCAGGGTCTTGCGCTTGTCCTGGAAGATCTTCTTGCGCGCCATGTCCTTGGCATCCAGTACGCAGCGTTTGGCGGGGCCGTGCATATGTTCAACCAGGTCCCCCGGCAGGGTACCGGCCAGCAACGCGTCCTGTTGTTCGACGAACGCCCGGGCGGCGGCGTTGGTCAGGTGCTCGATGGCCTTGCCCCGCAGGATCGCCAGCTTGCGTCGCCGGGAATCCTGCGGGCCGAGTTGCCGGTAGGTTTGCGGTAAATCGTCGCCCACCAGGTCCAGCAGCAGGGACTCGACCTCGGCATATTCCAGCAGCTCCATTTCCAGTCCGTCTTCGAGGTCGATCAACGCGTAGCAGATATCGTCGGCCGCCTCCATCAGGTACACCAACGGATGCCGGGCCCAGCGCTGTTCTTCCAGTTGCGGCAAGCCGAGCTTCTGGGCGATCTGCTCGAGAATCGGCAGCTCGCTCTGGTAGCAGCCGAACTTGTGTTTCTTGTAGCCCAGCGAGTCGGCGTGGCGCGCGGTCCAGGGGTATTTCAGGTAGGTGCCCAAGGTGGCGTAGGTCAGCCGGGTGCCGCCGTCGAACTGGTGATATTCCAGCTGCGTGAGTACCCGGAAGCCCTGGGCATTGCCTTCGAAATTCAGGAAGTCATTGCGCTCGGCGCTGGTCATGTCATCCAGCCAGCCACGTCCTGACGCCTGCTGGAACCAGTGCCGGATCGCGTCTTCACCGGAATGACCAAACGGCGGATTGCCGATGTCGTGGGCCAGGCAGGCCGATTGCACCACCATGCCCAGGTCGCTCGGGTCACACCAGTCAGGCAGGGCGCTGCGGAGGGTCTCGCCCACGCGCATGCCCAGGGACCGTCCCACGCAGCTGACTTCCAGGGAATGGGTCAGCCGCGTATGGATATGATCGTTGCTGGTCACCGGATGCACTTGAGTCTTGCGGCCCAGGCGGCGAAATGCGCCGGAAAAGATGATGCGATCATGGTCTTTGTGAAACGGGCTGCGCCCCAGTTCTTCCGGGCTGTGCAGCGGTTTTCCAAGACGTTCGCGGGTAAGCAGGGTGGGCCAATCCAAGGCGGTTACTCTCCGTGCGGTGAATGACGCCTCCCAGCTTCCCGGTTCAGCCGGGCCTTCGCAAGCGAAAAACTACAAGCCGACGGCGTCGATATCGATTAACAGCAGGCGCCGACCATTATCAAAGAATTGTCCGGCAGTGAGGCAGTACTGGTTGGTCGTGGCATCGCGGTAGGTCGAGGACAGGGTCAGCCGCCGCTCCTCCCAACCTTCGGCCAGCAGGTGATAAAAATACGGGCGCCAAGACCAGTTATGGCCGAGATAGCGCGCGTCGGCCTGCCACGCGCCCTGGTGCCATTCGAAATTGGGCGTCAGTTGCGTGCCATGCCGGTCGCACTGGTAGAAACGCAGCAGCCAGGGAAATGCCGGCAATTGCGGCAGTTGGCTCAGCGGTGCCTGGGCCTGCGCCCAGGTTTGCAGGATCTGCATCAGTTCCGCCAGTTGCTGGCGCAACTGCATGATCCGACCACGCTCGGCCAGCTTCTGTTGAACATAGCCGTTGCGCAGTTGGGCGAAGCGCGGCACGAACGCGTCCGTGGCGAACCAGTCCAGCTGGGCCTGGGCGAACAGGTAGCCCTGGACATAACGCGAACCACATTCCAGGGCGAAATAAAGCTGGGCTTCGGTCTCGACGCCTTCGGCAATGATCCAGCAGCCGGTTTTTTCCGCCATTTGTGCCAGCGCCCGCACCACGTCCCCGCTGGGGCCGCCCCGGGCAGCAGCCTGGAACAGACGCATGTCCAGCTTGAGAATGTCCGGTTGCAACGCCAGCACCCGGTCCAGTTGCGAATAGCCGGCGCCGAAATCATCAATGGCAATCCGCGCCCCGGCCTCGCGGTAGCGCTCGACCACGTCGGCCAGGCGCTGGATATCGCCGCCCAATTCCGTGATCTCGAATACGATGCGGCGCGGGTCGACGTTATGCACCTGCAATTGCCTAAGGCTCGGCAAGGCTTGCCCCGGGCGCAGCCGGGTAATCCAGCGTGGCGAGATGTTCAGACTGAGGAACCACTCTTGCGGGGCTTCATGCAGGCGGCTCAGGGCATTGTCGCGGATCTGTCGGTCCAGGCGGCGCAAGGCCACGGAGGGGGTGCGCGGGTCGGCAAACAACGGACCCACCGAGCGCAGTTCACCGTTCGCCTGGCGCAGTCGCCCCAAGGCTTCTACGCCGGCGATGCGGCCGGTAGCGGTGTCGATGAATGGCTGGAAGCAGGCGAGCGGTTGCCCGTCGATCACGGGGCCTCCTTAAAAGACCGGAATAAAAAAGGCCCGGCCCTCGAGGGTGAGGGCCGGGCCTGATCTGTTTGCAAGAATGCAGCCAGCGCGGCTTAACTTTTGCGCGAAGCACCTTGCATGGCCAATTTGATCAACGGGATCAGACCGGCGCCAAGCCGCACCAGGCGGGTCATGGTGCCGATTCCGCTGCCCTTGGCGCCTTTACCGGTAAGAAAGCCCAACAGTGTCACCACGCCCACGCCCCACAGCGGCGCGTGCTTGATGCCAAAACCGTCCTGCCAACTCTGGCCCATGTTGCGGACCTTTTGCAGCGGCAGCATCAGTTGCTGGGACTCGTGACGGATTTCCTGGCGGTGCATTTCCATGCGCAGGCGGATCAACGCCTTGCGCATTTCTCGCCGGGAAGTGTTGTGCGGCAATTCAGTCATGCTCATGGCAGCAGGCGCTCCCGGTCGTTGGCCAGCTCTTCGAGGGTGGCGTGGAACGGCGTGGACTCATCGAACACCGCCGCCTTCAGGCGCAACCCGCAGAATGCTGCGGCCAGTATGTAGAACACACACAGGCTGATGATCCCGGTCAGGCGGTAGGTATCCCACACCAGAATCATCACCAGCGCCGACAAGCCCACCAGCAACAGAAGGGCAAACACCAGCGCCAAGCCGGCGAACAGCAACAGGCTGACGGTGCGGGCTTTCTGCTCCTGCAACTCGATGCCAAACAGCTCGACGTGGCTGTGCAGCAAACCCAGGACAGCCGCGCCCAGGCGCCGCGATGTAGAACTTGGGCCCGTGGTCGAGCCGGATTCGCCGATAGACATGATTAGCGCCTTGTAGCCAGCAGGCCGATCAAAAAGCCTACGCCGGCTGCAATGCCGACGGACTGCCATGGGTTGGCCTGGACATAATCCTCAGTGGCCGTGACCGCCGCCTGGCCGCGTTCGCGCAGCGAGTCTTCGGTCAATTGCAGGGTTTCACGGGCCTTGAGCAGGCTGTCGTGAATCTTGCTGCGCAGCTCGTCTGCCTGGTCACCGGCGAGAATCGCCGTGTCGTCCAGCAGCTTCTCGGTATCGCTGACCAGGGTTTGAAAATCCGCCATCAGTATTTCTTGAGCAGTCTTTGCCGTTTTTCTGGCCATGGTTATCTCCGTGAGTAGCTGGTCTGTTTACTTTTGGTTTCGAGTCACCGGCATCGGTGAAGGTTCACTGCAATTGTCTGGTACAGCTTTTGCTTTGCCTTGGTGCGCAGGCCTGGGGCCTTGCGCTGAATCCGGGCGGTTGGGGCTCAAACCCTGAAAAACCTTACCCTAAATAACTAAAACTCGCGGAAAAACCCTGTCGGATTCTGCCTTTCTCAATGATCGCTGCGCTAAACCGGTTCACGGCCTCAAAAGAAGGTCGAGCCCTGGGTGCCAATTTAGTGCGCGTCATGAAGGTCATGAACTGCTTTGGTGCTTTTTCCTGCATGTGCAGGCCTGCCATCCTCCATGGAAAATTTGCAAAGCGCGGTGGACACCCTCGTCCACAGTTCCAACACGCTGTTCATTCTGATTGGTGCGGTCATGGTCCTGGCCATGCATGCCGGCTTTGCCTTCCTGGAAGTCGGCACCGTGCGCCAGAAGAACCAGGTCAATGCCCTGTCGAAAATCCTCAGTGACTTCGCCATCTCCACACTGGCCTATTTCTTTATAGGCTATTGGATCTCCTACGGCGTGACCTTCATGCAACCGGCGGCGGTGATCAGTGCCGACCACGGCTACGGCCTGGTGAAATTCTTCTTCCTGCTGACCTTCGCCGCAGCGATCCCGGCGATCATTTCCGGGGGGATTGCCGAGCGTGCACGTTTTGCGCCGCAACTGTGCGCCACCGCGTTGATCGTAGCCTTCATCTACCCGTTTTTCGAAGGCATGGTGTGGAATGGCAATTACGGGCTGCAAGCTTGGTTGCTGGCCAGCTTCGGCGCGAGCTTCCATGACTTTGCCGGCAGCGTGGTGGTGCACGCCATGGGCGGTTGGCTGGCACTGGCGGCGGTGTTGCTGCTCGGCCCACGCCAGGGACGTTATCGGGAAGGGCGCCTGGTGGCGTTCGCGCCGTCGAGCATTCCATTCCTCGCGTTGGGCTCGTGGATCTTGATTGTCGGCTGGTTCGGCTTCAACGTCATGAGTGCGCAAACCCTGTCGGGGGTCAGCGGGCTGGTGGCGGTCAACTCGTTGATGGCGATGGTCGGCGGCACCGTGGCGGCATTGGTCATCGGGCGTAACGACCCAGGCTTCTTGCACAACGGTCCGCTGGCCGGGTTGGTCGCGATCTGTGCCGGCTCCGACCTGATGCACCCGGTGGGCGCACTGGTGACTGGCGCGGTGGCGGGCGGCTTGTTCGTCTGGTTCTTTATCGCGGCCCAGGACCGCTGGAAGATCGATGATGTGCTGGGTGTATGGCCGCTGCACGGGCTGTGCGGCGTGTGGGGCGGGATTGCCTGCGGGATCTTCGGCCAGACCGCCCTGGGTGGTTTGGGCGGCGTGAGCCTGATCAGCCAGTTGATCGGCACCGCGCTGGGTGTGGTGGTAGCCCTGGCCGGCGGCTTCCTGGTGTATGGGGTGATCAAGCGCGTTTACGGCCTTCGCTTAAGCCAGGAAGAGGAGTATTACGGCGCGGACTTGTCGATCCACAAGATTGGGGCGGTCAGTCAGGATTGAGGGGCGTGTCACCTCCGCTATGGTTGAAGCCCTGTAGCAGCTGATAGCGGCTCTGGCGCACCTCATCCACGCGGTCCTTCACCTGCTGGTCCGACAACCCCAGCAGGATCAGCGCGTGGGAGGCGAGCATCAGGCTCGACTCCAGCAACTCGGGGACCACTTCCGTGGCGCCGGCGGCTTTCAGTTCGGCCAGTTGACTGTCGTCACGGGTGCGCACCAGGATCGGCACGTTCGGGTTGATCCGCCGTGCTTCGTTGAGCACGGTCAGGGCGACGTCGCTGTTGTCCACCGCGATCACCACCAGGCGCGCACGCTCCAGGCCGACGGCGCTGAGCAGGGCGCCACGGCGGCAGTCGCCGTAGTGCACGGCGCGGTCTTCGGTGGAGGCCTCCTGGACCCGCTCCGGGTCGTCATCCAGGGCGATGAAGGCTTGCTGTTCGCGGTGCAGGAAGCGTCCGATGGACTGGCCAACCCGGCCATAACCGCAGATCACCGCATGGCCTCGCAGCTCGGCGTTGAGGGCGGTGATCTCTTCAAGCTGCACTTGCTGATTGGGCTTGCGGTGCAAGCGCAGGGCAATCGCGGGTGCCGCCCTGAGCAGCAGTGGCGTCAGCAGCATCGAGCAGAACGTGGCGGCCAGCAGCAGGCTGCTGATGTCAGCTGGCATCAGGCGGCTTTGCTGCATTTGCGCCATCAAGGCGAAACAAAACTCACCGCCCTGGGCCAACGCCAAGCCACTGCGCCAGGCGGTTTCGCCGTCGCTGCCGCGCAGTTGCACCAGCAGCGCGACGACGCAGCCTTTGATCAGCATCAGGGTGAGGGTCAGGCCGAGAATCAACAGGCTGTGGCTGATAAACAATTGCAGGTCGATCAGCATGCCGATGCTGACAAAAAACAGTCCCAGCAGGATGTCGCGAAACGGTCGGATATCGGCTTCGATCTGATGGCGGTAATGGCTTTCTCCCAGCAGCATGCCAGCGAGAAAAGCGCCAAGGGCCGGGGACAGGCCCAGCAGGTGCGTCAGCCAGGCGGTGAGCAGCACAATCACCAGTGCCAGCAGCACGAACAACTCGGCCGAATGGGACGCTGCCACCTCACGGAACAAACGCGGCAGTAACCAGCGGCTGGCCAGCAGCAGGCCGAGGAACAGCACCACGGTTTTGCCCAGGGTCAGTGGCAATGCCCAGTACCAGGCTTGCTCGCTGTTACCGGCGAACACTGGCACCAGGGTCAGCAGCAATACGGCCACTACATCCTGGAACAGCAATACCCCAATCGCATTCTGGCCATGGCTGCTGAAGATTTCGCCAAGGCTGGTCAGCTCCTTGCTGACGATGGCGGTAGACGACAACGCCAGTCCAGCACCGAGCAACAGCGCGGTCGTCGGCGACAGGCCGAACAGTGCCAGCAAACCGCCCAGCAGCAACCCGCAGCACAGTACCTGCAGGCTGCCCAAGCCAAACACCACCCGGCGCAGGCTGAGCATTTTGCTCAGGGAAAACTCCAGGCCCAGGGAAAACAGTAGGAACACCACACCCAGTTCGGCAAGGTCTGGCAACTCTTCGCTGTCATTGACCCAATCGAGCGCGGTGGGGCCTACGGCCAGGCCCACACACAGATAGCCCAGTACCGGTGGCAGTTGCAGGCGACGAAACAACGCAATCACCACCAGGGAGGAGGCCAGGATAATCAGCAGGTTGGCAAACACGTGCAGCTCCATTGCAGGTATTACGGGAAAAAAGTCGCGAGAGTCGCTGAATCAGTTATACGCCATGCTGATCTGGGTCAGGCTTTTGCAGTGCCCCGACGCTGTTAGAATAGGCACCTGATTCTTCTCGGACCCTTTGCCATGCTTCCTGAATGTCAGTTGTTCGGCACCTTGGGCTGCCATCTTTGCGAGATTGCCGAAGCGGAAATCATGCCGTTGGTCGAACACGGCCTGCTGGTGGAGTTGGTGGATATCGCCGATTCCGAGTCCCTGTCTGAAGCCTACGGCCTGCGGATTCCGGTGCTGCGCCGGGTGGACACAGGCGCTGAGCTGAACTGGCCGTTCGATGAAGCGCAGGTGGTGAGCTTTCTCCTCTAGCACTCGGCGATGGCGAGTTCCCGATTATTCAGTTACTGTATGTTTGTACAGCGATTGAATAAGAGGGAACGCCCGTGGTGAATGTTGAACAACTGAAAAGCAGCGTCAATCGCATGTCTGCCGATGTCGTGCGCGACGCGGTGAACGAGCTGCGCCTCGATGGCCTGGTCACGGAAGGCAAGACGCCCTTTAACAAAGTGCACTTCAATACCTGCTTTGCCGAGATCGAGGCGCTGTTCCAGCGTGCCGGTTATCACAAGCAGTTGGATGTGGTGGGCTATCAGGGCTTGCTGTATGCGCTTTACGATCCGGGCCGCTGGGAAGCGGTGGATGTGCTGCGCTGGCTCAAGGAATTCACCGAGGCGGCCAGTGCGTCGCCAGTGCTGCGCGCGGAATTGGCCAAGGCTTGAATCTGTGCTGGGCCTGATCCGGCCGCATGCGGGATAATGCCCGCCTGTATGTCCATGCGTTGAGCCTGCCCATGTCCGTTTTTTCCGCTGCCCAGCATCAAGCCAGCACCTTGTACCTGCCGCCGGGCGCCTGGGCCACCGTGCTGGATTGCCTGTGTGAGCACTTTCCGGCCATCAGTCGCGAACAATGGCTGGATCGCGTCGCCAGGGGGCGGGTGCTGGACATCAATGGCGCTCCCATCAGTCTGGATCTCGCCTACCGCGAAGGCCTGTGCATCTACTACTTTCGCGAAGTGCCGAACGAGAAAGTGATCCCGGTGCAGGAGACCATCCTCTACGCCGATGAACACCTGGTGGTGGCCGACAAGCCGCACTTCCTGCCGGTCACGCCTGCCGGTGAATACGTCGAGCAGACCCTGTTGCGGCGTTTGATCCGTCGCCTGGACAACCCGGCCCTGGTGCCGCTGCATCGCATCGATCGGCATACCGCGGGGCTGGTGCTGTTTTCGGCAAACCCGCAGACGCGCTCGGCGTATCAACAGCTGTTTCCCACGCGCAAGATCGACAAGTTCTACGAAGCCATTGCTCCGGCATTACCTGGGTTGGTCTTTCCGCTGGTGCACAAAAGCCGGCTGGTGGATGGTGAGCCGTTCTTTCGCATGCAGGAAGGCGAAGGGGCGAGCAATACCGAGACAGCCGTAGAGGTGCGGGAAAAGAATGGCGACCTGTGGCGCTATGGGCTGTTTCCGGTGACCGGCAAGAAACATCAGTTGCGGGTGCACATGACGGCGTTGGGCGCGAGTATCTGCAACGATCCGTTCTACCCTGACGTCATCAAGGATGCGCAGGACGACTACGCCAACCCACTCAAGCTGCTGGCCCAAGGCGTGCGTTTCATCGACCCGGTCACCGGTCTGGAGCGAAACTTTCGCAGCGAGATCAGCCTGGACTGGTAAACCCCAGATACGAAAAAGCCCGCATTACGCGGGCTTTTTCGTATCTGGCGTTAAGACTTACAGGTCTTTAACAGTGCGAACCTGATCCTTGTTGATCCGGGTTTGCTTACCATCCAGCTGTTGAAATTCATAGAAGCCGGTGGCTTTGTCGAAACTTGGAGTGTCGACGGCCTGGATTTCGCGACCGTCATTCAGGGTGATCACTGTAGGCGAGGCGCAACCGGCAAGGGTAGCGAGGCCCAGTGCAAGCATGAGAGCGGCGATGGTCCGTTGAGTCATGAGTTTGTCTCCGAGAGAATGCTTTGTTGAGTACTGACCTTGTGACGTGTGCAACGTCGGCAAAGTTCCTTGTTCGACGTTCATTCTGACACGCTGGGCGGGCGGTGCAACAACTCCGGTGTATTGAGGTTGGCCAGGCGTGGGTCGTCGGCGGGGCAATCCAGGGCCAGGGCCCCCAGCGCCTGCATGATCCGGCGCGGGCTGCGCTCGCCGGCGGCCCAGGCCTCATCGAACCGCTCGCGCAGCCGCGTCGGTATGACGCAGAGCAATGGCTCCCAGAAATCGCCGTGGCGCACCATCACCGGCAACAACGGATGTTGCTGCGCCGTGCTGCGCAGGCCGGCGAGCAATCGCGCGTCGATCTGCGGCACATCGCACGGCAATACCAGCAGATGCCCATGCTGCGCCACCGCCAGTCCTGCGCGGATGCCGGCCAGTGGCCCGGGGAAATCCGGGCTGTCATCGCCAACCAATTGATCGGCGTAGGCCGTGTACTGCGGCTGGTTGCGATTGCAGGAGATGATCAGGTCGTCGGTCAAAGGCCGCACCAGATGGTGCAGGTGCGCAATCAACGGCTGGCCGTGCCAGTCGAGCAGGCCCTTGTCGAGGCCGCCCATGCGCTGGCCACGGCCGCCGGCCAGCAACAGCACGGAGCAGGGCAGAGGGGAAGAATGGCTTGGCATGACGGCTCCTGCGGGCAGTGAAACGGGGGGCTGTGATATAACATCGGGCTGTTCCTTCGACAACCGGACCGAGCCATGAAAGCCAAGGCTGATGCGCCCTTTGTACCCCTGAATATTGCTGTATTGACGGTCAGTGACACCCGCACCCTGGAAACCGACACCTCGGGCCAGGTCTTCGTCGACCGCCTGACCGCCGCCGGCCACCTGCTGGCCGAGCGGGTTCTGCTTAAAGATGATCTGTACAAAATCCGTGCGCAAGTGGCGCACTGGATTGCCGAAGACGTGGTGCAAGTGGTGTTGATCACCGGCGGCACTGGCTTCACCGGCCGCGACAGCACCCCGGAAGCGGTGAGCTGCCTGCTGGATAAACAGGTGGATGGTTTCGGCGAACTGTTCCGGCAAATCTCCGTGGCCGATATCGGCACTTCCACCGTGCAGTCCCGCGCCCTGGCCGGCCTGGCCAATGGCACCCTGGTGTGCTGCCTGCCGGGCTCCACCAACGCGGTGCGCACCGGTTGGGACGGGATTCTCGCCGAGCAACTGGATAACCGTCACCGCCCGTGCAACTTCGTCGCGCATTTGAAGCAGGCCGAGCCCTGTGAATCCCGTGGGTAAGCCGGGCAAGACCGGTGCGTTGATGCCGGTAGAAGACGCCCTCGAACAACTGCTGGCGATGGCCGAGGCTGCGCCGATTCGTGAGCAGGAAACGTTGCCGTTGGCGGAGTGTGACGGGCGGGTGTTGGCGCAGGCGTTGATCTCGACCCTGGACTTGCCGCCCTGGCCCAACAGCGCCATGGACGGTTACGCCCTGCGCCTGGCGGACTGGACCGGCGAGCCATTGGTGGTCAGCCAGCGCATTTTCGCAGGCACGGCACCGGAGCCTTTGGCCGCCGGCACCTGTGCGCGAATCTTCACCGGTGCCCCGGTACCGGAAGGCGCGGACTGCGTTGAGATGCAGGAAAACGCCGTGGTCCACCCCGATCAGCGGGTGAGCTTCACCGAAGCGTTGCAGGTGGATCAAAACATCCGTCCCCAAGGCCAGGAAACCACGGTCGGCGAACTGGTATTGCCCGCCGGCACACGTCTTGGCCCGATCGAGTTGGGCCTGGCGGCTTCGCTGGGTCGTGATCGGCTGGAGGTGGTGCGACGCGCCCGCGTGGCCGTGCTGTCCACCGGCGACGAGTTGATTGAACCGGGCCTGCCGCTGGGGCCCGGGCAGATCTACAACAGTAATCGCCGGGTGCTGTGCAGCTGGCTGGAGCGCCTGGGCTGCGAAGTGGTGGACGCCGGGATCCTGCCGGATGACCTGGAACAAACCCGCGAACGCCTGGGCGCGCTGGGCTCGGTGGACCTGATTCTGTCCACCGGCGGTGTGTCGGTGGGCGAGGCGGATTTTCTCGGGATTGCACTGCGGGAAGAGGGCGAGCTGGCGCTGTGGAAGCTGGCGATCAAGCCGGGCAAGCCGCTGACGTTCGGGCATTTCCGTGGTGTACCGGTGATCGGTTTGCCGGGCAATCCGGCATCGACCCTGGTGACCTTTGCCTTGCTGGCACGGCCTTACCTGTTGCGCCGCCAGGGCGTGGAAGACGTGCAGCCGTTGCGCATAGAGGTGCCGGTGGGGTTTGTCTGGGCCAAGCCGGGGAATCGCCGTGAGTATCTGCGCGGGCGGCTGGAGCAGGGCAAGGCGATCATCTACCGCAACCAGAGCTCGGGTGTGCTGCGCAGTGCGGCGTGGGCTGAAGGTTTGGTAGAGGTGCTGGAAGGGACGACGCTGGAGATCGGTGATCGGGTCAACTTCATTCCGTTGAGTGAAGTCTTGAACTGAGCCCGATCTATCAAACAATGAACATCAAAATGTGGGAGCGGGCTTGCTCGCGAATGCGGTGTGTCAGTCGCCGAATGAGCTAACTGATCCACTGCATTCGCGAGCAAGCCCGCTCCCACATTTGATTTGTGTTCATCCTGCAATCAAGGCAAATCACGACTCGCGTAAAACGCACTCAACACCTTCACCAGGTGCGCCAGGTCGTGGCTGCCGCACAGCTCGCGAATCGAGTGCATGGCAAACGTTGGCAAGCCGATATCCACGGTGCGCACGCCCAGGTGGCTGGCGGTGATCGGGCCGATGGTCGAGCCGCAACCCATGTCGCTGCGAACCACAAAGCTCTGCACCGGCACTTCTTCGGCCATGCACAGGTGGCGGAAGAACCCGGCGGTTTCGCTGTTGGTGGCGTAGCGCTGGTTGCTGTTGACCTTGATGACCGGGCCGGCATTGAGTTTCGGGCCGTGGTTGGCGTCGTGCTTCTCGGCGTAGTTGGGGTGCACGCCGTGGGCGTTGTCGGCAGACACCAGCAGCGACTTCTGGATAGTGCGTACGAATTCATCACCTTCTGGCAGCAGGCGGCGCAGGGTCTGCTCCAGCATCGGGCCGTCGGCACCGCAGGCGGAGCACGAGCCGACTTCTTCGTGGTCGTTGCACACCAGCACGCAGGTTTCGTCGGTTTCGGCGGTGAGCAGGGCTTGCAGGCCGGCGTAGCACGACAGCAGGTTGTCGAGGCGGGCGCCGGCGATAAAGTCGCCGTTGAGGCCAATCACCGCGGCGCTCTGGGTGTCGTAGAAGCTCAGCTCATAGTCGAGCACCACGTCGGCGTTCAAACCGTGTTCACGAGCCAGTTGCTCGGTCAGCACTGCGCGGAAGTCCACGCGCTCGTCACCGGCGAACTGCGCAAGGATCGGCGGCAGTTCGGTCTGGGCATTGATCGCCCAACCCTGGTTGGCTTCTCGGTTCAGGTGAATGGCCAGGTTGGGGATGATCGCGATGGGCAGCTTGAAGTCGATCAACTGGCTTTCTACCTTGCCGTCACGGCGGAAGGTCACGCGGCCGGCCAGGGACAGATCGCGGTCGAACCAAGGCGCCAGCAGCGCGCCGCCGTACACTTCCACACCCAGTTGCCAGAAGCCCTGGCGTTGCAGTTCAGGCTGTGGCTTGACCCGCAGGCACGGGCTGTCGGTGTGGGCACCGACCAGGCGAATACCGCCTTGCAGGGGCGAGTGGCGGCCGAGTTTGAAGGCGATGATCGAGGAGTCGTTGCGGGTGACGTAGTAGCGACCGTTGGCCTCGGTGGCCCAGGTCTCGCGCTCGTCGAGACGCTGGAAACCGGCTGCTTCCAGGCGCTGTGCAAGGGCGGCGGTGGCATGGAATGGGGTAGGGGAGGCCTTGAGGAAGTCGATCAGGCCTTGGTTCAACTCTTCGCGCATAAGTAGCTCCAGACAGCAATGGCGCGAGTTTACCGTCCGACGGGATAAGTGCACAGAACAAATGTGGGAGCGGGCTTGCTCGCGAATGCGGTGGACCAGTTAGCTCATTCAGCGACTGACACACCGCATTCGCGAGCAAGCCCGCTCCCACATTTTAATTGCGTTTACAGGTTAAAACGGCGCGGGGCACTCGAAGCGCAGGCGCTCGCCGCTCTGGGGATGGGTGAAGCTCAACATGCTGGCATGCAGGCACAGGCGCGGCCAGGCCGCCAAGGCCTGCTCATGGGCGTACAAACCATCGCCCAACAACGGATGCCCGATGGACAGCATGTGCACACGCAGTTGATGTGAACGGCCGGTGATCGGCGTCAGCTCAACCCGGCACCAGTCGCCGCATCGTTCCAGGACTTTCCAGAAGGTCAGCGCGTTCTTGCCGAACTCGTGATCCACCACATGCCGTGGCTTGGTCGGCGGGTCGTAGCGCAATGGCAAGTCGATGCTGCCGCTGTCCAGTTCCGGTTGGCCCCAGCAGAGTGCGGTGTAGGCTTTTTCGGTTTCCCGGTCATGAAACTGGCGCGACAGTTCACGGTGGGTGTCGGCGTCGCGGGCCAGCAGGATGATGCCCGACGTTTCCCAGTCCAGGCGATGGACGATGCGGGCTTCGGGGTAGCCGTTTTCCTGCAGGCGGGTGATCAGGCAGTCCTTGTTGTCGTCGGCGCGACCGGGCACCGAGAGCAGCAGGGTAGGCTTGTTCACCACCAGGACAGCAGCGTCCTGATGAAGGATGTGGACATTGGACAACGGCATTAAAACAGCCTCGTAACAAACGCCAACGGCGGCTGGGTTGCCGAAGTTCCTGTAGGAGCGAGCTTGCTCGCGAAAGACTCAAGAACAACACGCTCATTCAGGATGAGCGCGTTATCGTTAACGTCCTTCGCGAGCAAGCTCGCTGCTACAGAAGCCCAGTAACCGAGCCGCCGTGGAGACCGCCTTTTCGATCAACGATCAGGCAGGGTGATATTGAGTTCCAGAATCGAGCAGCTGCCGTCATTTTCCAGGGCGACATGCACGTCATCGTTACCGATATTGACGTACTTGCGGATCACCTCCACCAGTTCCTTCTGCAAGGCTGGCAGGTAATCCGGGGTGCTGCGTTGGCCGCGTTCGTGCGCCACGATGATCTGTAGACGCTCTTTCGCTACCGACGCGGTACTTGGCTTTTTGTTGGCGCGAAAGAAGTCGAGAAATTTCATTGTTTAGTTGCCTCCAAAGATACGCTCGAAGAATCCCTTCTTCTTAACATCGAGGAAGCGATGTTCCACGGTCTTGCCCAGCAAGCGATCAACTGCATCGCTGTACGCCTGGCCGGCGTCGCTCTGGTCGTCAAGAATCACCGGCACACCTTGGTTGGATGCCTTCAGGACGGCCTGGGATTCCGGGATCACACCCAGCAGGGTCACGGCGAGGATTTCCTTGACGTCTTCAACACCGAGCATTTCGCCGTTGCTGACGCGCTCAGGGTTGTAGCGGGTCAGCAGCAGGTGTTCCTTGATCGGGTCTTCACCTTTCTCGGCGCGCTGGGACTTGCTGGCCAGCAGGCCGAGCATGCGGTCCGAGTCACGTACCGACGACACTTCCGGGTTGGTCACGACGATGGCTTCGTCGGCGAAGTACATCGCCAGGTGAGCGCCGGTTTCGATACCCGCCGGGGAGTCGCACACTACGTATTCGAAGGTTTCCTTCAGTTCGGCGAGGACTTTGCCTACGCCTTCCTTGGTCAACGCATCTTTGTCGCGGGTCTGGCTGGCGGCCAGCACGTAAAGGTTCTCAAGGCGCTTGTCCTTGATCAGGGCCTGTTGCAGGTTGGCTTCGCCGTTGACCACGTTGACGAAGTCGTACACCACGCGGCGTTCGCATCCCATGATCAGGTCGAGGTTACGCAAGCCGACGTCGAAGTCGACGATGACTGTCTTGTGGCCGCGCAGAGCGAGGCCGGTACCGATAGCGGCGCTGGTGGTGGTCTTACCCACACCACCCTTGCCGGATGTAACCACGAGAATCTTGGCCAAGGTGTTTCACCCCTAAGGAAAAAGGACGTTCAGTCCCTGAAAAACATCTCTTGATACTCGCTGCAGGCGGACAGCCTTTGTAGGAAAAAGATGTGGTTTCCGTAGGGGAAACGCCAGCTTTCAATTATTCCTACACAAGTATTGCCGGTTTCGCTGTGCTATCAGAGTCTAGAGATGCTTGGAAAATGCGGCAGTATCCGTTAAAGACGGATGATGTTCAACACATCGCCCGACAGGCTGACTTGTACCCCGGCCCCCCACAGCGGATCGCGGCGCAAATCTTCCGAAACCTTGTACTGGCCTGCGATGGACACTAGCTCAGCGGTCAACTGCTGGCAAAAAATACGGGCCTTGGTGTCACCCTTTATGCCGGCCAGTGCACGACCGCGCATGGGGCCGTATACATGGATGTTTCCGTCGGCAAGAAGTTCCGCCCCCGGGCTTACCGGGGCGATGACCACAAGGTCGCCACCCTGGGCGTAAATCTGCTGCCCGCCCCGGACGGGAGAGGTGATGATCTTTGTCGGCTTGACCGTCGGCTCCGGCGGTTTCTCGGGTTTTTTCTTCTCTTCGCCGACCAACGGGTCGAGCGGACGCTCGCGAGCACCCGACGGCGGCAGTACTGGCAGTTCAATAGCGATCGCCGCGGCAATGTCTTCGATGCGGCTGGCACGAATCGCCAGGGTGCGCAGGCCATGCTGGCGGCACACACGCATCAACCCGGGCAGGTCGACAGCGCCCTGGCCGGCCGGGAGTTTGTCCAGGGCCAGTACCAGCGGCGCATTGTTGAAGAAGTTCGGCGCCAGGGCGACCTTGGCGGCGAGCTGGCGGTCCAGGGCGTCAAGGTCATTGCGGGCCAGTTCCAGCACGGTAATGGCGAGCATGCTGCCTTTCAACTGGAACACGGGATCTTGGTCTAGCGGTTCGGTTTGGCTCATGGTCGGCAAAGCGGCTTGTCACGAAAAGTGTCGAGACTTATAACGAGAACATCCGCTAGCCGCAAGCCGGGTCGAACCGTTGTAGAATGCGCGGCCGTTGTCTTTACCGGAATCTTTAATGGATCGCCCGCGTTTTCGAGCTGTATTTTTTCACCCGCGTTTCTGGCTGCTATGGCTGGGGCTCGGTTTGCTGTGGCTGGTTGTGCAGTTGCCGTACCGGGCTTTACTGGGGATTGGCCGTGTCTTGGGTGCGGGAATGTACCGGGTGGCCGGTGAACGTCGACGCATTGCCGCGCGAAACCTGGAACTGTGCTTCCCGGAAAAATCCGCCAAAGAACGTAAACATTTGCTCAAGGAAAACTTTGCCTCCACCGGCATCGCTTTTTTCGAGATGGCCATGAGCTGGTGGTGGACCCAGCCGCGCCTCGCGCGCCTGGCCCATGTCGAAGGGCTGGAGCACCTCAAGCAGGCGCAGTTGGAAGGCAAGGGCGTGATCCTCATGGCCCTGCATTTCACCACCCTGGAAATCGGCGCCGCCTTGCTCGGGCAGAAGCACACCATCGACGGCATGTACCGCGAACATGGCAACCCATTGTTCGATTTCGTCCAGCGCCGTGGCCGCGAGCGGCACAACCTTGATTCCCTGGCCGTAGAGCGTGAAGACGTGCGCGGCATGCTCAAGCTGCTGCGGGCCGGCCGTGCAATCTGGTACGCACCGGACCAGGACTACGGCGCCAAGCAAAGTATCTTTGTGCCGCTGTTCGGTATTCAGGCTGCTACCGTCACTGCCACCAGCAAGTTCGCACGCCTGGGCAAGGCGCTGGTAGTGCCGTTCACCCAGGAGCGCCTGGCCGACGGCAGCGGTTATCGCCTGGTGATCCATCCGCCGCTGACCGACTTCCCGGGTGAATCCGACGAGATCGATTGCCTGCGCATCAACCAGTGGGTCGAGGCTTCCGTGCGCGAATGCCCCGAGCAATACCTGTGGACCCACCGCCGCTTCAAGAGCCGGCCACCGGGTGAGCCTAAGCTGTACGAAAAACGCCGTCGTTGATCTGAAGTCCCCAAGCACCCTGGAGTGATGCAATGCGCCCAGCTGAACCGGTCACAGGCTTGATTCTTTCCGGCGGCGGGGCGCGGGCCGCCTATCAGGTGGGGGTATTGGCGGCGATTGCCGAGCTGTTGCCGCCGGGGGCCGCCAATCCGTTTCCGGTGATTGTCGGCACCTCGGCCGGGGCGATCAATGCGGTGAGCCTGGCCAGTGGCGCCATGGACTTTACCGCCGCCATCCAGCGCCTGACCGCCTTCTGGCAAGGCTTTCGCAGCCACCTGGTGCTGCGCAGTGACTGGCCCGGAGTGATCAGCCAGGCCAGTCGTTTCCTTATCCACAGCTTGCTGGGGGTTGGTGCGCAGGTGCCAGTGGCGCTGCTCAACAGTTCGCCGCTGCGGGATCTGTTGCGTGACAAGCTGCACCTGGAAGGTATCAACGAGGCGATCCGCCACAAACACCTGCATGCGGTGGCCGTCACCGCTTTCGGATACGAGTCCGGGCAAGCCGTGACCTTTTATCAGGGCGGCGGCACCATCGACGCCTGGCTGCGCCATCGGCGTATCGGCATTCCCACCCAACTGACCGTTGAACACCTGCTGGCCAGCTCGGCGATTCCGTTGCTGTTTGCGCCGGTCAAACTCGATCAGGAATATTTTGGCGACGGTGCAGTACGGCAATCGGCACCGATCAGTCCCGCGCTGCACCTGGGAGCCAGCCGGGTGCTGGTAGTGGGCGTCAGTGGCAACCCGCGCGGCAACGACCCTTCGAACCCGGCACGGACCTTCACCGGCCAGGAACCGACCTTGGCGCAGATCGGTGGGCACATGCTCAACAGCACGTTCATCGACAGCCTGGAAAGCGATATCGAATTGCTTGAGCGCCTGAACCAGTTCAGTCATGTATTGCCTGCCGATGCGGCGATACAGGGTTTGGCGCCGGTAGAGGTGCTGGTGATCGCACCCAGCCAGCCAATCGACGAAATCGCGGCGCGTCATCGTCAGGAATTGCCGGCGGCATTGCGCCTGTTTCTGCGTGGGCCGGGGGCGACCAAAACGAGCGGGGCGGGCGTGCTCAGTTACCTGCTGTTCGAGGCGGGGTATTGCAGCGAATTGATCGAACTGGGAAGGCGGGATGCGCTGGCCAAGCGCGAAGAGCTAAAGCGGTTTCTAGGCCTGACCTGATTCCCTGTAGGAGCGAGCTTGCTCGCGAAGAACCTGAGAGCGGCGCGTTTATTCAGAATAGGCGCGGTGTTCTTGCGGTCTTCGCGAGCAAGCTCGCTCCTACAGGAGAAACATCAGAAGTGGTACTTCACCAACAAACTCGCCGTGTCCTGATTGGTCTCGAACGCGCCGCTGTCCTGGATCCCGTACTTGTTCTTCCAGTAGTCGTATTCGATACCGACATACAGCTGCTTATCGCCCCAATGCAGCGCCTTGCCCAGGTCATATTTGATCTGTGGGTTGAAGTGCAGGTTGGCGTGGTAAGTGCCACGGGCGTTCTTGTCGTTATCCACGACCCAGTCCATAAAGCCGTCGATCAGCACATTGGAGTTGCCCACCGGGATTGTGTACGACCACACCGGTGTGATCTGCCACACACCATCACCCGGGCGATTGCCTTCGGTCTGGCGCTGGTAGAAGTTCAGCTGGAAGTAGTCGAAGCCAGGGATTGCCAGGTCGAAGCCCGGGCCGAGCAAGTACGACTCGTTGTCGCCTTCGCCGAACTCGTAAGTGAACGCCAGCAACACGTCCTTGATCGGGCCGAACGACAAGTCTTTGTCGAAGATCTTGCCGAACGACAAGCGTGGGCTGAACTCGCCGTAGTAAGTACTTGGGCCGACATTGCCGTCTTCCTTGCCGTTGTAAAAGATGCGGTCGAGGAAGAAGAAGTTGTCGCCGTACTTCCACGCATCGGCGTGTTCGAAGGTCACGGTTTGCTGGATCTGCGGGTTAACGGTGAAGTTCTTGCCCCACAGATAAGTCAGGCTGTTGTTCTGCCACTGCAGCAGATCACCGGCCATGGCCTGGCCCCCGGCCAGCAGGGATCCCGCCAGCATCAGGCTGTTCACAGTACGTTTCATTCGGTTGCTCCCGAGGTAAAGGTTTCTGGTTTTTTTTCTAAGCGGACGCTCTGGTGTGGCGTCTTTTTGCTTGCCGCAAAAATCGTCTGTTCGGTCAGCTTTAATGCTTTTAGCAAGAGCTGCGCCAAGGTGTTTAAAAAGCCAAAAAATCCCCGTCGGCTGTGATGAACACAGTCGAATTCGGAGAGTTTTTGCACACATTGGCTGCGGACTTGGGGCCCGGATAAGTTGGCCTTGCAGTCAGCTTTTACATTCGCTGTTTTTTTTTGAGTCGATTTGAGCGGGCGCCGAGAATACTGACTCCGAGGCCGGTGCTCAAGTGCGCCGTTACAGCGCGCGCGGGGCGAGAATGGGGCACGGCGCGTGGCCGGCCCCGGGTGAATGGCGTGCATGGTGTATTCCCTGATCGTTATTGTTTTTGTTGTGACGCAGGAATCAATGTGGGTGTGCGTGAGCGCTTGCGGCCGCGCGTTCGGCGCCGCCCAGAATGTTGAACAAGAGGTTCAGCGACAGCGCGCTGAGGGTGGCCATGGCGATACCGCTGTGAGTGATCGGGCTCATCCACAGCGGCAACTGTGCAAAGAACTCGGGACGTACGACCGGGATCAAACCCATGCCGATACTCACCGCCACCAGCAACTGGTTACGGCGGTCGGCGATGTCGGCTTCCTGGAGGATCTTGATCCCGGTGGCCGCCACCATGCCGAACATGGCAATCGCCGCGCCGCCCAGCACTGCGGGCGGAATCGACGCTACCAAGTACGCGGCCTTGGGCAGCAGGCTCAGCACAATCAGAAACGCCCCGGCCATGATCGTTACCGAACGGCAGCGCACACCGGTCATCTGCACCAGGCCGATGTTTTGCGCGAACGAGGAGTGGGTAAAAGTGTTGAAGAAGCCGGCAAAAAACGACGCGCCGGCATCACACAACAGGCCACGACGCAGCATCTTCGGCGTGACTTCCTGGCCGGTGATCTTGCCCAGGGCGAGGAACATCCCGGTGGACTCGACGAAGATAATCACCACCACCAGGCACATCGACAGAATCGGCGCCAACTCGAACTTCGGCATGCCGAAATGCAGCGGCGTCACCACTTGCACCCACGGTGCCTGGGCCAGGCCGCTGAGGTCGACCATGCCGATCATCCCGCACAACCCATAGCCGAGGGCCATGCCGATCAACACCGAGATATTCACCCAGAAGCCGCGCATGAAACGGTTGATCAGCAGGATGGTGGCCAGCACCAGCGCGGCAATCGCCAGGTAAATCGGTGAGCCGAACGTGGACGCCGCCGCACCACCGCCGGCCCAATTGACCGCGACGGGAAACAGCGAAAGACCAATGGCGGTGATCACGGTACCGGTCACCAGCGGTGGAAAGAAGCGCACGACCCTGGACATGAACGGCGCGATCAGCATGCCGAAAAAGCCGGCGGCGATGGTCGCGCCGAAGATCCCTTGCAGGCCGATGCCGGGCATGCCCGCCATGGCGACCATGCTGCCGACTGCGGCGAAACTGGCGCCCATCATCACCGGCATGCGAATGCCCACCGGGCCGATGCCGAATGACTGAACCATGGTTGCGATGCCCGCCACCAGCAGGTCGGCGTTGATCAGGAAGGCGATTTCTTCACGGCTCAAGCCTGCGGCCTGGCCGATGATCAAAGGCACGGCGACGGCGCCGCCGTACATCAGCAAGACGTGTTGCAGGCCTACCAGAATCAGTTGCAAGAGGGGCAGCCGCACCATGGCGGGCGCGGCAAGAGTCTGCGGTTCTAGCTGGGACATGCAACACCTCGGATCTTTTTTATTTTTGTTGTTTCAGCAATCTGTGTGGCAAAAGCGCTTGTTGTGGCGAGGGAGCTTGCTGTGGCGAGGGAGCTTGCTCCCGCTGGGCTGCGAAGCGGCCCCAAAAGAATGGGAGCGCTGCGCACTCCAGCGGGAGCAAGCTCCCTCGCCACATGGGATCTCATCCCGACTTAATTGGTACGCGCCCCCTGAGTGATCCAGGTGCCAATCAAGTCCCGTTCCTGCTGGGTCATCTGGGTGATATTGCCCAGGGGCATGATCTGGCTGGCCACGGCCTGTGCCTGGATGCGCGGGGCCATTTGCTGGATCTGCTGCGGCGTGTCAAACATCACCCCGGCCGGTGCGGTGCTGAAAAGCGGGCTTGTCGGCTTGGCCGAATGGCACACCGCGCAGCGCTCCTGGATCACCCCGTGGACCTTGTCAAAATCAATCGAGGCCTGGGCCGGTGCTGCTTCGGCAGGTGCCGGTGCAGGTGCCGCTGGAGCAGCCGGTTTAAGCCCGCCACCCAGCGCCGTTTCTGGCAGTGGCTGGTACTCGATGGCCGCTGGTGCCTTGGCCACTTCCGGTGCAGTCGCCACCGGTTTTGGGCCGGTCACGTAGGCCAGGCAAATCATCGCCAGTGCGCCCACCGGCAAGGTCCAGGCATATTTCTGGCTGTTGTGACGGGTGTTGAAGTAGTGACGCACCAACACCGCCGCCACCGCGATACCTGCGAGGATCAGCCAGTTGTATTGGCTGCCGTAGGTGCTCGGGAAGTGGTTGCTGATCATGATGAACAGCACCGGCAAGGTGAAGTAGTTGTTATGACGCGAACGCAGCAAACCCTTGGCCGGCAGTGCCGGGTCGGGTGTGCGGTTTTCGGCGATGGCCGCCACCAGCGCACGCTGGGCCGGCATGATGATGCGGAACACGTTGCCCACCATGATGGTGCCGATCACGGCGCCCACGTGCAGGTACGCACCACGGCCGCTGAACACTTTGCTGAAGCCGTACGCAGCGGCAATCAACAGTACGAACAGGATCAGGCCGAGCAGGGCAGGGCGCTTGCCCAGTGCCGAGTCGCAGAGAAAGGAGTAAATGAACCAGCCGGCCAGCAGCGAGCCGAGGCCCAGCAACACACCTTCCGGACCGCTGAGGCTGCTGCCCGGGGCCAGCAGGTACAAGGTCGGGTTGGCGTAGAACACCACGCACAGCAGCGCGATGCCGGACATCCAGGTGAAGTAGGCTTCCCATTTGAACCAGTGCAGGTTGTCCGGCATGGTCGGCGGGGCCAGTTTGTATTTTTCCAGGTGGTAGATACCGCCACCGTGGATCGCCCACAAGTCACCGGCGAGGCCGTCCTTGGGGTTGACGCGGTTGAGGTTGTTTTCCAGCCAGACGAAGTAGAACGAAGCGCCGATCCAGGCGACGCCAGTGATCATGTGAACCCAGCGCACGCTCAGGTTCAGCCATTCCATCAAATGTGCTTCCACAGTCTTTACCTCTCGCCTGTCACTCTGTCGTCGAGTGATCAGACCTTCTCTTATTGGTGGGGGGCGAGGATCAACCGCTCATCCTCTTTAAAAAAATGCTCATCGCAGTTATTGCCTGTGCCACTGCGATCAACCACCAGGAAGTCATCCCGCTTTTCGATCGTCAGCACCGGGTGGTGCCAGACGCCGCGATGGTAATTAATGCCCTGCCTGCCGTTGGTAACGAAGGCGCGGACCAAGCCCGATACAGGTTCATCGCCAAGTGGCGCGACCACGATCAGAAAGGGATTGCCGAGCAGCGGGATGAAAGCCTGGCTGCCCAGCGGGTGTCGTTCCAGCATGCACACGGTCAGCGGCATGTCCTGCGCGTCGGCGCGGAAGATGCTGATGATCGCGTTATCTTCTGGCGTGGCGGTTTGCACCGTCGCCAGTTTATGAAAGCGCATGGTCGACCCGTTGTTGATCATGAAGTGATCGCTGCCATCGGTTTCGATAACGTCTCCGAAAGGGGCGAAGGCTTCTTTGGTCAGGGGTTCGATCATCAGTGTGCGCATGGCTGTCTTCTTAATCTTGTGTATGGATCGTTCCCACGCTCTGCGTGGGAACGCCGCCCTGGACGCTCTGCGTCCGCTCTTGTGACGCAGAGCGTCACGGTATGCATTCCCACGCAGAGCGTGGGAACGATCGGGTGTTACTTCGAGACCTTACCGAGAACCCGCAGGCGGCTCACACCACCATCCGGGAATACATTCAGACGAATGTGGGTGATCGGGCCCAGTGCCTTGATCTGCTCGGCAAACGTGTGTTCAGCGTGCATTTCCAGTTTCTGCGCCGGCAGCAGTTCGCGCCAGAACAGCGACTGGGTTTCGATCTGGCTGTCGGTGCCGCCCTTCACGAATGCGCCCTGGATCGAGCAGGTGTCCGGGTAGTTGCCCTTGAAGTGCAGGGTGTCGACCACGATCTTCTCGATCTCGCCCGGGTGGCCCAGTGCGACGATGACCCAGTCATTGCCCGGCGTACGACGACGTGCGGTTTCCCAGCCGTCGCCCATGTTGATGCCACGGCCCGGGTTGAGGATGTTGCTCATGCGCCCGAAGTGTTCATCGGAGCAGGCCAGTGCGCGGCCGCCGTTCAATGCAGCAGCCAGGTCCACCTGTTCGTTGTCGCCCACCGCCGACCAGTCGCGGAACGGAATGCCGTACACACGCAGACGGGCCACGCCACCATCCGGGTAGATGTTGAAACGCAGGTGGCTGAAGGCCTGGTCGTTGTTGATCTCGTGGAAGTGATGGCTGTTGCCTTGCAGCTCCACCGCCGACAGCACTTCAACCCATTGGGTGTTGTCATCCGGCTCGCCGGACGCCAGGAAGCAGGCCTCCAGGGACGCCGATGGCGGGAAGTTGCCGGTGAAGAATGAAGTGTCGATGTCCACGCCTTTGATCGAACCCGGTACGCCCAGGCGGATCACCGCGCTGTCGTAGCCTTCGAAGCGCTTGCGGCGCGACTCCCAGCCGTCCATCCACTTGCCGTTGTCATCGAAAACGCCCTCCTTCCACACGGCCGGGGTCGGCTGGAACAGGCGGTTGGCGTCGGCGAACCAGTCATCGGTGACAGAGATGATCTTGGTGCCCAGGCGGGCGTCGGCCAGGTTGACGAACTTCTCGAAAGGTACGGCGTAAGCTTTCATTCTTCTTGTCTGCCTTAAAGTAAGTGGCTTGGGATGCTCGCCAGGCCCTGGGCGTTCATGAATCGCTCGGGCCAGGTCTGCTAAAGGGTCAGTAATCGGAACAACGCGATTTTATTGATCTCGGCCAGCGCGCATTTGAACTCGGCTTCCACCGAGTGGTGAATGCGCGTTTCAAACGCGGCGAGGATCTGATGCCGGTTGCTGCCTTTTACCGCCATGATGAAGGGAAACTTGAACTTGGCCTTGTAGGCGTCGTTCAGCTCGGTGAAGCGAGAAAACTCTTCGGCCGTGCATTGGTGAATACCGGCGCCAGCCTGTTCATTAGTGCTGGCTTCGGTCAACTGGCCCTGGACGGCCGCTTTGCCCGCCAGGTCCGGGTGAGCGTTGATCAGGGCCAGTTGGCTTGCGTGATCGGCGCTCAACAGGATGTCGCTCATGCGCTGGTGCAGGGTTTCGATCTCGTCGATCGATGGGTCCTGGCTCAGGTCGAAGGCCTTTTCGGCCACCCATGGCGAATGTTCGTAGATGTCGGCGAAGGCTGCGACGAATTCGTTGCGGCTCAGGGTCGAGGGTTTCAAGGTCTGGAACGCTGTCATTTGGCGGCTCCCTGGAAAGGGTGTACGTCATGCCAGTGACGGGCGATGTCGACGCGGCGGGTAAACCACACCTGATCATGGCCCTTGGCGTATTCGATAAAACGCTTGAGGGCGGCCAGGCGCGCCGGGCGGCCAATCAGGCGGCAGTGCAAGCCGATGGAGAGCATCTTCGGTGCTTCCGCGCCTTCGGCATACAGCACATCGAACGCGTCTTTCAGGTATTCGAAAAAGTCGTCGCCCTTGTTGAAACCCTGGACCTGGGTGAAGCGCATGTCGTTGGTGTCCAGGGTGTAGGGGATCACCAGGTGCGGCTTGCCGGTCGGGTTGTTGGGTTCCCAGTAGGGCAGGTCATCGTCGTAGGTGTCACAGTCGTAGAGGAAACCGCCTTCCTCCATCACCAGCCGCCGGGTGTTGGGACCGGTGCGCCCGGTGTACCAGCCCAGTGGGCGTTCACCGGTGAGTTCGGTGAGGATGCGGATCGCTTCGAGCATGTGCTCGCGCTCCTGGGCCTCGTCCATGTATTGGTAGTCGATCCAGCGGTAGCCGTGGCTGCAGATCTCGTGGCCGGCGGCGACCATCGCGCGGATCACGTCCGGGTGGCGCTGGGCGGCCATGGCCACGGCGAAGATAGTCAGCGGGATATCGAATTCTTTAAACAACTTGAGGATGCGCCACACGCCGGCCCGGCTGCCGTATTCGTACAGCGATTCCATGCTCATGTTGCGCTCGCCTTGCAGCGGTTGCGCCGAGACCATTTCGGACAGGAAGGCTTCCGACTCTTTGTCGCCGTGCAAGATGTTGCGCTCACCACCTTCTTCGTAGTTGAGTACGAACGACAGGGCGATACGGGCCTTGCCTGGCCAGTGTGGGTGAGGAGGGTTACTGCCGTAACCGATCAGGTCGCGTGGGTAGTCAGCGCTCACTGCAGTCTTCCTTCTTGTTCGTGGTAGCGGTGTGTGTGGCGGCCGGGCAGCGGAAAGACTGGGTGGCGTCACAACGATGACTGATTGTATACAACTTAGTGCGCACTTTGTAAGCCTGTATTTCTGCATTTTTTCCGCAGGGTCTTTGCAGAATAGCACTGCAAGAAACCTGCCTGAGTGGTCAGCTAAATTGAAAAAAACCTCCTTCACTGTAGGAGCGAGCTTGCTCGCGAAAAACCTGAGAACGCCTCGGTAACCCTGAAGCGCTGCGTTATCGTTGAAGATCTTCGCGAGCAAGCTCGCTCCTACAGTATCGGCGTCAGCAACGGAACGCGGGCTTGTTGAATTTATTGTGTACAATTTTTTTGAAAAGTGTCTTAATCAGCCATCGCCGGCTTTTTCAGTGACCTGAAAAGGTGCGGTCTTTCACTTACTGACTTCGGGAGGCGCGCAGACGCTATGGGACGTTTGACCACACACGTATTGGACGCCGCGCATGGCTGCCCCGGCAGCGCGATCAAGGTTGAGTTGTACCGTGTCGAGGGCACACAGCTTGAGCTGGTGGCCAGCACCCTGACCAACAACGACGGCCGCTGCGATGCACCTCTGCTGCAGGGCGATGACTACCGCAGCGGTGTCTATCAGTTGCAGTTCAGCGCCGGTGATTACTACCGCGCCCGCGGTGTGCAGCTGCCCGAACCCGCGTTTCTCGATGTGGTAGTGCTGCGCTTCGGCATCAGTGCCGAACAGGATCACTACCACGTGCCTTTGCTGATTTCGCCTTACAGCTACTCCACCTATCGCGGTAGCTGAGTCGTCACCGCGCTTCATACCCCCAAAGCTCTTCGTTGGTTTTCGCCCGCTCACACTGCGGGCTTTTTTTCGCCTGCTGATTGCACGATGAGGCAGCCCCGATTGCCAGTGCGATCGGGGCTGGATCTTCAGTGGCTCAGTAGCGATGCAGCGCCGGCGCCTGTGAACAAGCCCGCGCTGATCCGGTTGAACCAGCTCTGGCCCTTGCCGCTGCGCAGGTAGCGCGCAGCACCATGGGCGCCCAGGCCGTAGGCCAGTTTGCAGAGCAGGTCGAGCACGGTCCAGGTGGCGATCATGATCAGCAACTGCGGTAAAAAGGCCTGCTGGGCACTGAGAAACTGCGGCAGGAAGGCGGCGAAAAACAGGATGTCTTTCGGGTTGCTGGCGCCCAGCACAAAGGCCCGGCCAAACAGCGCACGAAAACGCGGGGTGGCGGCCACTTGCGGTACGTCGGCAGCGTGGGACGGTTGCCGCGATTGCTGCCAGCTCTGCCAGGCGAGGTAGAACAGGTACAGCGCGCCGACGATCTTCAGGGCGCTGAACAGCTGTTCCGAGGCCAACAACAACGCCCCCAAACCCAGCGCCGAGGCGCTCAGCAGGCAGATCGAAGCAATCACCCCGCCGAGAAACGCCGGGTACGAACGGCGCAGGCCGTAGTTCAGGCTGTTGCTGATCATCAGCAAGGACAGGGGGCCGGGGATCAGGATCACCACCAGCGCAGCGCCGCTGAACAGCAGCCAGGTTTCCAGACTCATTGCATTCCTCCATTCGTACAAAAGCCCCACCCGACGGGGTGAGGCAGGGTCAAGCAGGTTGGCCTACAGGAACGCGAACTTGGCGATGAAGATCGCGCAAAGCACCCACAGGCTGATGGAAATTTCCTTGTGCTTACCGGTGCCGGCCTTCAGCGCCACGTAGGTGATAAAACCCAATGCGATGCCATCGGCGACGGAAAAGGTCAGCGGCATCATGATCGCCGTGACGATCGCCGGAATGCTGTCAGTAGCGTCGTCCCAATTGATATGGGCCATGCCGCTCATCATCAGCATCGCCACATAAATCAACGCGCCTGCGGTGGCATAGGCCGGAATCATGCCAGCCAGCGGAGCAAAAAACATCGCGGCGATAAACAACACGCCAACCGTAACCGCCGTCAGCCCGGTGCGGCCACCAGCGGCAACCCCGGCGGCGCTTTCCACGTAACTGGTCACTGGCGGCACGCCGACCATGGCGCCGAACACGCTGGAAGCACTGTCGGCTTTCAGGGCGCGGGAGAGGTTTTCGATCTTGCCGTCGGCATTTACCAGGCCTGCACGCTGGGCCACGCCCATCAGGGTGCCGGCGGTGTCGAACATGTGCACAAACAGGAAGGCGAACACCACGCTGATCATGCTGACGTTGAACACGCCCATCACGTCCATGGCCATCCAGGTCGGCGCCAGGCTTGGCGGGGTGGCCAGGATGCCGTGGTACTCCACCAGGCCCAGGCCCCAACCGGCGAGGGTCACGGCGATGATGCTGATCAGGATCGCGCCGAATACCCGGTGGTAGCTGAGGACCGCAATCAACAGGAAGCAGATGGCCGCCAGCAATGGGGCGGGTTCATGCAGGGAGCCGAGCTTGATCAGGGTGGCCGGGCTTTGCACGATGATGCCGGCGGTTTTCAGGCCGATCACCCCGAGAAACAATCCGACGCCGGCGCCCATTGCATGGCGCAGGCTCACCGGAATGCTGTTGAGCAGCCACTCGCGAATGCGTGAGAGCGTCAGGATCATGAACAACACACCGGAGATAAATACCGCACCCAGTGCCGTTTCCCAGTTGTAGCCCATGGTCCCGACCACGGTGTAGGTGAAAAACGCGTTCAGGCCCATGCCCGGCGCCAGGCCTACTGGCCAGTTGGCGTACAGGCCCATCAACAGGCAACCCAGCGCGGCGGCGATGCAGGTGGCGACAAACGCCGCGCCGTGATCGATGCCGGCGTCGGCCATGATGTTGGGGTTGACGAAGATGATGTAGGCCATGGTGATAAAGGTCGTGAGGCCAGCGATCAGCTCGGTCTTCACTGTGGTGCCATGCAAGCGGAGTTTGAACAGGCGTTCCAGCCAACCATGCTTCGTGGGGGAGAGCGGGGTTGGCGAGAGGTCGAGCGTAGGGGCTTCGGATTTGCGGCTTTCCACAGCAAGTACTCCTCAAGAGTTTTATTGTTATTTCCAGCGCCGGACACATGAGTGGGCAGCAGCGCTTTGAGGTACCAGCGGGTTTTGTTGACCAGTAGGTCAGGAACTCGCACGAAGCGAATTATGCTTTTGTATACAAATAAAGCAAATAATGTTTTCTATTTTGTGTGCGAAAAGGATGAAAGGCAATTCAGGATTGGCCACCGAGTGCCTTGTTCACTGCCAGCCAGCCCTCGACTGCCGTCTCGCCAGCCTCGGCAAACGCCCGTTGCAGCAGCTTCACTTGCTCGCGTCGCAAGGATTGTTCGAAACGCTGACCTTCGTCGGTCAACTCCAGCAGGCGCTTACGCTTGTCGGTCTCGGACGCCACGCTGTTTACCAAGTGCATTTCCTGCAATTGGCGCAGCGGCATGTTCAACGCCTGTTTGCTCACCCCGAGCAATTCCAGCAATTCCTTGACGCTCAAGGCCGGGTAGCGCGCGATAAAAAACACGATGCGCTGATGCACTCGGCTCAGGCCGCGACGCTCGAGCATTTCATCGGCCTTGGCGGTGAACGCCTGGTAGCCGAAGAAGAAGGCTTCCATGGCGGTTTGTTGGCTGGTCTGGTTTTTAAGGTCAAGCATATTGACGTATCTGCCCAAGTCGTCGTAATTTCGGTCAATCAGTTTGACGTATTTCCCTCAGGCTTCGCTACCGGTGACCCTTATGGCCTTTTCAGAACGTGTTTCGCGCCTTAAAAGCTCCTTGATCCGTGAAATCCTCGCGGCGGCGCAAAAACCGCAGGTGATGTCCTTCGCCGGTGGCCTGCCGGCCGAAGTGATGCTGCCCAAGCTGGATTGGACCGACATGCCGCTGAACATCGGCCAGTACGGTATGAGCGACGGCGAGCCGCAGTTGCGTGAGTTGCTGGCGGCCGAGGCGCGGGGGCTGGGTATTCCGTGCCAGGCCAGCCAGGTCATGGTGGTCAGCGGCTCCCAGCAAACCCTGGATTTGGCGGCCAAGTTGTATATCGACAAGGGCACCAAAATCCTGCTGGAAGGCCCGACCTATCTCGCGGCGTTGCAGATATTCCAGCTGTTCGGCGCCGAGTGCCTGACCGTGCAGCTTGAAGCGGACGGTCCGGACCTGAAGGCGCTGCGCAGCAGCCTTGAGCAGCAGCGTCCGTCCTTCGTCTACTTGATCCCGACGTTCCAGAACCCGTCGGCGGTGCGCTACAGCGAGGCCAAACGCGAGGCCGTCGCCGCGCTGTTGGACGAGTTCGGCGTGACCCTGATCGAAGACGAGCCCTACCGCGAACTGACCTTCGACGGCGGCAGCGCGCAACCCATCGTCAGCCGGCTGAAAAAGGCCAGCTGGATCTACACCGGCACCGTATCCAAGACCCTGTTGCCCGGCCTGCGGGTCGGCTACCTGATCGCCAGTCCCGATCTGTTCCCGCACCTGCTCAAGCTCAAGCAGTCGGCGGACCTGCACACCAACCGCGTTGGCCAGTGGCAGGCGATGCAGTGGATCGGCACCGAGCAATACCAGCACCACCTGGTGGAGCTGCGCGGTTTCTATCGAGGCCGCCGCGACGCATTCCAGGCTGCACTGCAGCGGCATTTCAGCGACCTGGCCGACTGGCAAATACCCCAGGGCGGATTATTCTTCTGGCTGACCTTGAAACAGCCGCTCGATACCCGCACCTTGTTGGCACCTGCGCTCGACCAGGACATCGCGTTCATGCCCGGTGAGCCGTTCTTTTCCGAGCCGGATAACCATCACGGTCACCTGCGGCTCAATTTCAGCCATATCGACCCGGCGCGTTTGGACGAAGGTCTCAAGCGTCTCGCTGCGGTGGTCCGTCAAGCACAGCACGCGCAAGCGGCATAGGGGAGCCTCCATGTACAAGGTTTACGGCGATTACAAATCGGGCAACTGCTACAAGGTCAAACTCATGCTCAGCCTGTTGGGCATCGACTACGAGTGGATCGATGTCGACATCCTGAAGGGCGACACCCAGACCGCCGAGTTCCTGGCCAAGAACCCCAACGGCAAGATCCCGGTGCTGGAGCTCGAAGACGGCACCTGCCTGTGGGAATCCAATGCGATCCTCAACTTCCTCGCCGACGGCAGTGAGTTCTTGCCGACCGAACCGCGCCTGCGCACCCAAGTGCTGCAGTGGCAGTTTTTCGAGCAGTACAGCCACGAGCCGTACATCGCGGTGGCGCGGTTTATCCAGTTTTACCTCGGGCTGCCGGAAGATCGGCTGGAGGAATACAAGAAGCTGCACAAGGGCGGTTATAAAGCCCTGAAGGTGATGGAGCGCCAGTTGCAGTTGACGCCGTATCTGGTGGGCGACCAGTTCTCGATTGCCGATGTGGCGCTGTATGCCTACACCCATGTGGCGGATGAGGGTGGTTTTGACCTTGGCGCCTATCCAGGTGTGCAAGCCTGGTTGAAGCGCGTGGCCAGCCATCCAAAGCATGTGCCGATGCTGGGCTGATCACCGGTCTTCCACTGTAGGAGCGAGCTTGCTCGCGAAAAACGCAAGAATACCGCGGGGTATCAGGTGCCCCGCGTTATCGTTAACGTTCTTCGCGAGCAAGCTCGCTCCTACAGAGTTCGAAGCACCTTTCTGCCGCCGGGCTCAACGGCTGCCCACTGCGACTGATCAACCCGATCTCCCGGTTCACCCCCGGATGATCAATCGTAATCCGCTTCAACCCTTCCAGACTGTCCGCCGCCGATTCCGGCAACACACTGATCCCCAAGCCTTGCCTCACCAACGCCAGCACGGTCGACATGTAGTTGGCCTCCATCCCCGCGACCATCGTCAGGCGCGTCTCGTCGAACAACGCGTCCACCTGTTCCCGCACGCTGCTGTCGCGGCCGGTGAGGATGATCGGCTGCTCGGCCAGTTGCTCCAGGCTCAACTTTTCAAAACGAGTCAGCGGATGATCCAGCGGCACAAACGCACACAACCGATCATTCAGCACCGGCACAAACGCCAACCCATGGCTCAGTCTCGCCCGCACACCAATACCGAAATCCACTTCGCCGGAACGCACTTGTGCATGAATGCGGTGAGCAACCAAGTCATGCAAGCGCACCTCGATCCCGGCAAAACGTTCGCGAAACAGCCGCAGGGCAGGCGGCAATGCGCCGGCGCACACGGAGGGCAGGGCGGCGATGGTCACCACGCCTCGGCGCAAGGCTGCGAGGTCACGGGAGCCGGTGACGATGTTGTCCAGGTCCAACAACAGCTTCTCCATCGGCCCGCGTGCATCCAGGCCGGCGGCGGTGATGCTGACGTGGCGCGGGCTGCGGTCGAGCAGGGCAACCCCTAGCCACTCTTCCAGTTGCTGCACCTGCACGGTCAGCGCCGAGGGCGACAAGTGCAGCTCATTGGCCGCCTTGGTAAAGCTGCCCGTACGGGCAACGGCGAGAAACGCCTGGATATGCTGGATCGAATTTTTCATTTTTATTTTGCTCGAGCGTTTTGTTTTTTCGAATGTGCAGTGCCGAATATTCCAATTTACAAAGCCTAACGCGATTCCAATACTCCAGGGAAAACAATAACCGGCCGAAAACGCCGTTCTGGAGCTACCCCATGCTCGCTACCCTGGGTGTCATCACCATCCTTTGCCTGCTCACTGCCGTCATGAGCAAACGCCTGTCGCCACTGGTGGCCCTGATCGCCTTGCCGATCATCGCCGCGCTGCTCGGCGGTTTCGGCCTGCAAACCAGCGCCTTCATCATCACCGGCATCAAGAACGTCGCCCCCGTGGTGGGCATGTTTGTGTTCGCGATCCTGTTTTTCGGGATCATGACCGATGCCGGCATGCTGGATCCAATCATTGATCGCATCTTGCGCACGGTAGGGACGCGTCCTACAAGGATTGTCGTCGGTACCGCGACCCTGGCACTGCTGGTGCACCTGGACGGCTCCGGCGCGGTGACCTTTCTGGTGACGGTGCCGGCGATGCTGCCGCTGTACACGCGGCTGGGGATTGATAAACGCATCCTCGCGTGTGTGGCGGCGATGGCGGCCGGGGTCAACTTCCTGCCGTGGACCGGCCCGGTACTGCGCTCCTCGGCGGCGCTGCATGTGCCGGTGGCGGACTTGTTCCAGCCGCTGATCCCGGTGCAGATCGTCGGCCTGGTCTTTGTATTCGCCTGCGCCTGGTGGCTGGGCCACCGCGAAGAAAAACGCCTGGGCCTGGGCGCTGGTTCCAGCGTGGACGCCGTGCCGCAACGGGTGCTCAGCGAGGATGACATCGCCCTGCGTCGCCCGCGCTTGTTCTGGGTCAACCTGATCCTGACGGTACTGGTGATGGTGGTGATGATCGCCGGTTGGGTCGACCCGGTGGTGATGTTCATGCTCGGCACCGTGGTGGCGCTGTGCATCAACTACCCGAACGTCGACGCCCAGCGCGCGCGGATCGATGCCCACGCAAAAACCGCCCTGACCATGGCCAGCATCCTGCTCGCCGCCGGTGTGTTCACCGGCATCATGCAAGGCACCGGCATGCTCAAGGCCATCGCCGAAGTGGCGGTGGCACAGATTCCGGCGGGCCACGGCAAGTTGATCCCGGCGGTGGTGGGCTTCCTGTCGATGCCGTTAAGCATGCTGTTTGACCCTGATTCCTACTATTTCGGCGTGATGCCGGTGATCGCCGAAGTCGGCAAAGCCCTGGGCGTCGACCCGCTGCAAGTGGCCCAGGCCTCATTGCTGGGCGTGCACACCACCGGCTTCCCGGTCAGCCCGCTGACGCCCGCGACCTTCCTGTTGGTGGGCCTGTGCAAGATCGAACTGGCCGATCACCAGCGCTTCACCATCCCCTTTCTGTTTGCCGCGTCGGTGTTGATGACCCTGACGGCTTTGCTCCTGGGAGTGATTTGACATGAAAACCTTGCGCATCGGTTCCGGCGCCGGCTACTCCGGCGACCGTGTCGAACCTGCGGTGGAATTGGCCGAACAGGGTGACCTGGATTACCTGGTCTTCGAATGCCTGGCTGAACGCACCATCGCCCTGGCGCAACACGCGCGGATCAGCGATCCACAAGGCGGTTACGACCCGCTGTTGAGTGAGCGCATGCGCCGCGTGCTGCCCTTTGTCGGCCGGCCCGACGGGCGCCGGCGCTTGCGGGTGATCACCAATATGGGCGCGGCCAACCCGGTGGCGGCGGCGGTGGAAGTGCGCCGGATTGCCACTGAACTGGGGCTGAACCTCAAGGTGCTGGCGGTGATTGGCGATGACGTACTCGAGACGTTGCGGGGCCAGCCGGAGCAATTGCTCGACAACGGCCAGACCCTTGGCTCATTGGGCGACCGGCTGATTTCCGCGAACGCCTATTTGGGCACCGACGGCATTATCGACGCGTTGCGCGCCGATGCCGACGTGGTGATTACCGGCCGGGTGGCAGACCCTTCGTTGTTCCTGGCGCCGCAGATGTTCGAATTCGGCTGGGCTGCGGATGATTGGCAACGGCTTGGACGCGGCACGTTGGTGGGGCATTTGCTGGAATGTGCCGGGCAGGTCAGCGGTGGCTATTTTGCCGATCCGGGCTTCAAGGATGTGAACGATCTGGCACGCCTTGGCTTTCCGTTGGCCGAGATTGACGCAGACGGCGAGGCCTTGATCACCAAGGTCGCAGGTTCCGGTGGGCGGGTCAGCCGTGCCACGTGCACCGAACAATTGATCTACGAAGTGCACGACCCGGCGGCCTACCTCACACCAGACGTGTGCGCGGATTTTTCCCAAGTAGCGTTTACCGAAGAAGCCGTGGACCGAGTGCGTGCCCACGGCGCGAGCGGACGGCCTCGTCCCGAAGCGTTGAAAGTCAGCGTCGGTTATCTGGACGGCTGGATAGGTGAGGGGCAGATTTCCTACGGCGGCCCGGGCGCGGTCGCTCGTGCGCAACTGGCTCGCGATGTGGTCCTGAAACGCTTGGAATTGACCGGCGTGCGCATGCAGGACGTGCGTGCCGAACTGATCGGCATCGACTCGTTGCATGGCCCGCGCAGCACGGTTGAACCGTGGGAAGTGCGCCTGCGCATTGCCGCCCGCTGCGAAGAACGCGGCGAGGCGGTGCGCGTCGGCAATGAAGTGGAAACCCTCTACACCAATGGCCCGTCCGGCGGCGGTGGTGCCAGCAAGAGCCTGCGCCAGGTGGTGGCGGTGGCGTCGTTGCTGTTGCCCCGTAACGCGGTCAACCCGAGGATCGAGTCATGAAACTGCACACCCTGGCCCACTCCCGTACCGGCGATAAGGGCGACACCTCGAACATCTCGATCATTGCGTATCGGGCCGAGGATTATTCGCTGCTCTGCGAGCAATTGACGGCTGAGGTGGTGGCGGCATTTTTTGCGCCGTTACTGGAGGCGGGCGCTGCACCGGTGCGGCGTTATGAGTTGCCCAATGTGCAGGCACTGAACTTCGTGTTGCCGGGCATCTTGCGGGGCGGGGTGACGCGGTCGCTGGCGCTGGATGCCCATGGCAAGTGCCTGGGCTCAGCGTTACTGGATCTTGATTTACGCCCCCTGTAGGAGCGAGCTTGCTCGCGAAAAACCTGAGAACCCCGCTGGGTGCCAGGCTTCCCGCGTTATCGTTTGCGACCTTCGCGAGCAAGCTCGCTCCTACAGGGGAAGCGTGGCCGGGCTTCAGACCGCCGCAAACCGCTTGTCCAGGTAATCGATGATCACCTTGGAGTCGTACATCCAGGTGGTCTGGCCGTTCTCTTCAATGCGCAGGCATGGCACCTTGATCTTGCCGCCTTGCTCCAGCAAGGTCTGGCGATCCTGTTCGTTGTTCTTCGCGTCCTTCAAGGCCACCGGCACGTTCAGGCGGTGCAGGGTGCGGCGGGTCTTCACGCAGAACGGGCAGGCGTGGAATTGATACAGGGTCAGGTCCTTGGCCGCTGCGTTCACCTGCGCCTGTTGTTCGGCAGGGCGCTGCTTTTTGCGCGGACGGGTCAGGAAGTCGCCGGCGATGATGACGTGGCCGAGGCCCACTCGAAGTGCTTTGACGAACATGGCTGAAACCTCTTGCCCTAGACTTAAGGGGCCGCAGCTTACCTGATTTTTCACAGGCGAAAAAAAACCGGCGATGAACGCCGGTTTTTCCAGGTGCTGCGTATTACTTGATCAGGCTGAGAAACTCGCTGCGGGTCGCCGCGTTTTCGCGGAACTCACCCAGCATCACCGACGTGATCATCGACGAATTCTGCTTCTCCACACCGCGCATCATCATGCACATGTGCTTGGCCTCGATCACCACTGCAACGCCGAGGGCGCCGGTGACCTGCTGGACCGCATCGGCGATCTGGCGGCTGAGGTTTTCCTGGATCTGCAGGCGGCGGGCATACATATCGACGATACGCGCGACCTTCGACAGGCCCAGCACTTTGCCGCTCGGGATATACGCGACGTGAGCCTTGCCGATAAACGGCAGCAGGTGGTGTTCGCACAGCGAGTACAACTCGATGTCCTTGACCAGCACCATTTCGCTGTTGTCAGAGCTGAACAAGGCACCGTTGGTGACTTCTTCGAGGGTCTGTTCATAACCGCGGCAGAGATACTGCATGGCCTTGGCGGCACGTTTTGGCGTGTCGAGCAGGCCCTCGCGGGAAACGTCCTCGCCGAGTTGGCCGAGAATCGCGGTGTAATTCTGTTCCAGGGACATGAAACTACCTAGTGGGATTTTCGCAAAGGGCAAGGGTACGGCGGCCAACACATCGCTGCAAGCCTGACGATGGCACTTGTTACTCGTCGCGGCCTTCCATCATGGTGCGCTTGAGCATCACATACACCGCGCCAGCGCCGCCGTGACGTGGCTGGCATGAGGTAAAACCCAGCACCTGGGAGTGCTGGCGCAACCAGGTGTTGACGTGGCTTTTGATCATCGGCCGCTTGCCGTCCAGGCGCACGGCCTTGCCGTGGGTGACGCGCACGCAGCGGATTTCGAATTGGGTGGCTTCGGCGAGGAACGCCCAGAGGGTCTCGCGGGCTTTTTCGACAGTCATGCCGTGCAGGTCGAGGCTGCCTTCGAACGGGATCTGGCCGACCTTGAGCTTGCGCATCTGGCTTTCCTGCACGCCGTCGCGGGCCCACATCAGCTCGTCTTCGGGGCCTACGTCGATAACGAACTGATCCGACAGACCGTCCACCGTGGTGGCGTCCGTGCGCACGGTCGCCGCCTGGCGCAGCTTGGCGATCTGGGCGCGGTCGGTCTTGGGTTTGCCGGTGTCGGCGCGATCATGCTTGATCGGCTTGACGCCGCGCAGTTCGTTCTTGAATAGGGAAAAATCGTCGTCTTGCATGTCAGCCTCCGCGAAGGGCGGGCAGTTTACCTAATCGCGGCGGCTTGATGCGCAACAAACGCTATCGGCATGCCATCAGTCGTGCTTTTTCATCAGGTGCGAGGCGATGTTCAGTGACAGGGGCTGGCGCATGCGCCGACGGCAACGGCGCCACAGCCAGACGCCGAACCACAGCACCAACAGGCCGATGACCAACAGTATTGCAGAACCGCCAGGGCTGGCGTTCAGTTCGCCCAAGGCCGGTGAATGTCCAACCAAACCAGCGCCGCCGGCAATTGCCAGTAGTACGCCACCTATCGCCAGCAGCGCGGCAAAGCCGGCGCCGATGCGCAGACGCCAGTTGCTCGGGCCCTTGGGGCGCAAGCGACGTGCATCAAAACCATCGGATATCTTCATTCCGACCTTTCCTCCAGGGTATCGGCCCTTCGACCGGAAGATACACAGGTTGTTCCGGGTACAGAGGCAATTGCAGCAAATGACAGGTATTTGCGGATGAGCGGGCGGCTACCCGCTCATCTGAGGTCGATCAGATCAGATCTTTGGTCAAGGCGAGGGTGGCGAAGTTGTCGGCCATGATGGCCATTTCAGTCTGCTGCACATGGTCGGCGCTGAGGATGCCGCCCTTGTACGGCAGGTCGCGGGTGGCGCAGGCGTCTTCTACCAGGGTGCAGCGAAAGCCCAGGTTCTTGGCCGCGCGCACGGTGGTGCTGACGCTGGAGTGGCTCATGAAGCCGCAGACGATCAGGTCCAGGGAACCGAGGTCTTGCAGGTGCTTCTCCAGGCCAGTGCCGTGGAAGGCGCTGGGCAGCAGCTTGCCGATGATGGTCTCGTCGGCCTGGGGCTCGAGGCCTGGAATGAATTCACCGCGCTCGCCCTGGGGATCAAACAGCCCGCCGACTGTGCCCAGGTGGCGCACATGCACGATGGGGCGTCCGGCGTTGCGCGCGGCAGCGGCCAGTTGCTTGATATTTTCCACAGCCGCGTCCATGCCCGAGAGGGCGAGGGGACCGCTGAGGTATTCCTTCTGGGCGTCGATGATCACGAGGGTCGCATGGTTCAGGTTCGCCGCTGCGTAACCACGACCGCTGAGTTGAAACATCGTCTTTGGAACGGACATTCTGGGGCTCCTGTGAGTGGGGCTTTTGTGACATTGTCCTCTGGCTGAGCGCTTCTGTGAATCGCTACCATCGTAAGGTACGCCGTTGTTGGCGTGCAGCGATGTCAATAGGTCACTACGTTTAGGCAAAAACCGCGTTTAAGATGAAATCCGACGTGCGGCAAAGGGTTTTTTCGTACATCGTCGGTACAGCTTAAGGCTGTTAGAATCGCCGGTCGTTTTTTCCAGGAGCTTGCCCCCGTGATCACTTCTCGCCTGCGCACCTTGCGCGACCACATCCGATGGGCCGTCAGCCGTTTCCATGGAGAAGACCTGTTTTTTGGCCATGGCACCGACAACGCCTGGGACGAAGCCCGGCAACTGGTGCTCGGTGCCCTGCATCTGCCGTGGGAAATTGCCGACAGCTACCTGGATTGCAACCTGGAAGAAGAGGAAATCTCCCACGTGCAACGCCTGTTGCACCGCCGTATCCACGAGCGCGTGCCTACTGCGTACCTGTTGAAGGAAGCCTGGTTCTGCGGCATGTCGTTTATCGTTGATGAGCGTGTGCTGATTCCACGTTCACCGATTGGCGAACTGATCGAAAACCGCTTCGAACCGTGGCTTGGCGCGCCGCCAGCACGCATTCTGGACCTGTGCACCGGTTCCGGTTGCATCGGTATTGCCTGCGCCTACGAGTTTCAGGACGCCGAAGTAGTGCTGGGTGACCTGTCCTTTGAAGCCTTGGAAGTGGCCAACCAGAACATCGAGCGCCATGGCGTCGACGAGCGCGTCTACACCGTTCAGGGCGATGGCTTTGATGGTTTGCCGGGCCAGCGTTTTGACCTGATCGTGTCCAACCCGCCGTATGTCGATGCCGAAGACTTTGCCGACATGCCGGATGAATACCAGCATGAGCCGGAACTGGGCCTGGCTTGCGGGGATGACGGTTTGAACCTGGTTCGGCGGATGCTGGCCGAGGCGGCAGATCACTTGACCGAGAAAGGCTTGCTGATTGTCGAGGTAGGCAATAGCCAGGTTCACGTCGAGGCGCTGTACCCGGAAGTGGACTTTGCCTGGCTGGAGTTCCAGCGCGGTGGGCATGGCGTGTTCATGTTGACGGCTGAGCAGTGCCGGGCGCATCAGGCGGTGTTTGCCGCGAGGGTTTAACCGCTTCCAAGTGGGTAACGCGGTCAGTGTGGGAGCGGGCTTGCTCGCGAATGCGGTGGCTCAGTCAAGATATCCGGTGACTGACACACCGCATTCGCGAGCAAGCCCGCTCCCACATTTTGATCCGGTTTCAATTGATAAACCGGATTACCGATGTGTCGCAATCCAGATCAACAACCCCGCCTGAAACACGGTAAACGCCACCAAACACGTAATCGTAAAGCGCAACCCGCTGTCTTCGCGCTTGAACTTGGTGACCTTTTCCTCCTCCTTGCGCAACTTCACTTCCTGTTCCGCCAGGTTCTGCTCGGCCTGTTGCAGCATCTGCGCCGCTTCCAGAATCTCCACGAACTGCAGCTTCTCCGTGTTCCAGCTGTCCAGCACATTGCTGACCTTGCCCGGTTGCACGTTGCCCTTCAAATGCTGGACATCGGCATACGCCACATCAAAGCCCTGGATTCGCAGGAAGTGATCCCGGCGCAGGCGCGTGGCTTCGTTCAGTGCGTCCTTGTTGGCCAGGTCAACGCCGTCGACGCGGTAGTGCGACCACTTCTTTTTCGCCCAGGCTGCGCCCTGGGCCACCAGGAAGCGGCCGATGCCGCGGTTCGCCGGTTCGATCTCCAGGCTGTTGCCCGGGCCAAAATGCACGCGGTGGGTAGCGTGATCAACCCAGATATCCAGGTGATTCTGTTCCCGACGCACCCGCTGGCCAGGCAATTGGATGACCATGCGCAGCAGGCTGTGATCCTTGTTGTTGCGTTCGGCCCAGCCGAACTGCACAAAGCGCAGGGGCCGCACGCCGGTGGCGCGGTCGGTGGCCAAAGGGGCCAGGCGCAGCATCTTGAAATGTTCGGCCTGTACCTCCGCCCACGGTAACGCGGCCGATGCGGCGGCCTCGGTGTCAGCTGCGGCGTCGGCGGTAGGTTCGGGTGTTGCTTCGGTGTTCGTCATTCGGCGCGATCCTGTCCAAGCTCTGCGGGCCGACAGGCTTTTTGCTGTCGACCCAGGGCTTATCGGCCGTTTTACTCAGGACTGGAGGGGGAATACTCGCTTAACTGGCGCGAAGTCCGTCGATAAAGCGAACCAGGCGTGTGCCCAGTTCTGCAGCCAGCGGCAACTGTGGGTCGTTGTAGGACTCCAATTGCTGCTTAACGTCATTGGGCACGATCCGCATCACGTGGTTCATGCCCTCGATCACCGTCAGCTCGGCGTCGGGCTTGGCCTTCTGCAATTGTTGCGCATCGGCCACGCCGACCTGCAGGTCATTGGTGCCCTGGACGATCAGGGCCGGCATCTTCAGTTTGGCAAATGCTGCCGAAGGATCGGCGCGGAACAGGCTGATCAGATAAGGCTGCACGCTGGGTCGGAAGATGCCCTCAAGCGGTGTAGGCACATCGGCGTCCACCTGGCCGGCCTTGAGGTGATCGAGAATCTGGTTGCTGCGTAGTAATAGCGCGGGAGGCATGTGGTCGGCCAGTTGCTGGCGGATAACCTGGTCCACCGGGCGTGCACTGCCCGACAGGGAAATCACCCCGGCCGGATTCAACTGCGGGGCGGCGAGGGCGGCTACCAGCGCGCCTTCACTGTGGCCCAGCACAATCAACGGACCCATGCGCGGATCGGCCTTGAGCAACTTGCCCCAGGCCACGGCGTCGGACACGTAGGCGTCAAGAGTCAGGTTGCGTTCATCGGGGGTGGCGGCAAGGCTGGCGGCTACACCGCGCTTGTCGTAGCGCACGCTGGCGATGTTGTGCCTGGCCAGCACCCAGGCCAGGCGCTTGAGGCTGTCGTTGCGTGCGCCGTCGGCGCTGTTGCCGTTGCGGTCGGTGGGCCCGGAGCCGGCGATGATCAGCACCACCGGCACTGGCTTGTCGGATTTGGGTAACAACAACGAGCCAAACAACTCGCCACTGCCGGTGTCCAGGCTGATAGGCCGTTGCAGCACGACAGGGGAGGCGGCGAAGCCAAGGCTGGAAAACAGGGTGAGGGTCAAAAGCAGAACTCGCAGCATCATCGCGCCATCATGAGGAAGGTGCCGGTTGGACCAACGTCTACCGGTAAGGTTTCGAGGATGAACTAGTCGGTTAGCCTGCGTATACTGGCCGCCTTAAGTTATTACGGTTGACTTGATTCAACTGATTTCACGGAGCGCCCTGCATGTCCGGCAATACCTACGGCAAGCTGTTCACTGTTACCACCGCGGGCGAAAGCCATGGCCCGGCGTTGGTCGCCATTGTCGACGGCTGCCCACCGGGCCTCGAGTTGTCTCTGGAAGACCTGCAGCGTGACCTCGACCGCCGCAAGCCCGGTACCAGCCGCCATACCACCCAGCGCCAGGAAGCCGACGAAGTCGAAATCCTCTCCGGCGTGTTCGAAGGCCGCACCACCGGCTGTGCCATTGGCCTGCTGATCCGCAACACCGACCAGAAGTCCAAGGACTACTCGGCGATCAAAGACCTGTTCCGCCCGGCCCACGCCGACTACACCTACCACCACAAATACGGCGAGCGCGACTACCGTGGCGGTGGCCGCAGTTCGGCGCGGGAAACCGCGATGCGCGTGGCGGCCGGGGCGATCGCGAAGAAATTCCTGGCGACCCAGGGCATCGTGATCCGCGGCTACATGAGCCAGCTGGGCCCGATCGAAATCCCGTTCAAGACCTGGGACAGCGTCGAAGACAACGCTTTCTTCTGCCCAGACCCGGACAAAGTGCCGGAGCTGGAAGCCTATATGGACCAGTTGCGCCGTGACCAGGATTCCGTCGGCGCCAAGATCACCGTGGTCGCCGAAGGCGTGATGCCGGGCCTGGGCGAGCCGATTTTCGACCGCCTCGACGCCGAGCTGGCCCATGCGCTGATGAGCATCAACGCGGTCAAGGGCGTGGAAATCGGCGCCGGGTTCGATTGTGTGGCCCAGCGTGGCACCGAGCACCGTGACGAGATGACCCCGGAAGGTTTCCTCAGCAACAACGCCGGCGGCATTCTCGGCGGCATCTCCTCCGGCCAGCCGATTGTTGCGCACCTGGCCCTCAAGCCGACGTCCAGCATCACCACGCCGGGCCGCTCGATTGATGTGCACGGCAACCCGGTGGACGTGATCACCAAGGGTCGTCACGACCCGTGCGTCGGCATCCGTGCCACGCCGATTGCCGAAGCGATGATGGCGATTGTGTTGATGGACCACCTGCTGCGTCATCGTGGGCAAAACGCCGACGTAAAAGTCAGTACTCCGGTATTGGGCCAGCTGTGACCGTGTGTGGCGAGCGAGCTTGCTCGCGCTGGGCTGCGCAGCGGCCCCAAAGCCTGCAACCCGGTAGGACCTGGAGAACTGCGGCGCTTCTAGTGGGGGCGCTTCGCGCCCTAGCGCGAGCAGGCTCGCTCGCCACAAGTCACTTATGCTGACGCAAGGCCTTCCATACTGGCGACTCTCCAGCTTCTACCTGTTCTATTTCGCCCTGCTGGGGGCGACGGCGCCGTTCCTCGCGCTGTACTTCGATCACCTGGGGTTCTCCAGCGCACGCATTGGCGAGCTGGTGGCCATCCCCATGTTGATGCGCTGCGTGGCCCCCAACCTGTGGGGCTGGCTGGGGGATTACACCGGCCGGCGCCTGGCCATCGTGCGCTTTGGCGCGGTGTGCACCCTGGTGAGTTTCTCGCTGATCTTTGTCAGCAAGACCTACGCCTGGCTGGCGCTGGTCATGGCCTTGCACGCGTTCTTCTGGCATGCGGTGCTGCCGCAGTTTGAAGTCATCACCCTCGCGCACCTGCAAGGCCAGACCTCGCGCTACAGCCAGGTACGGTTGTGGGGCTCCATCGGTTTTATCCTCACCGTGGTGATCATGGGCCGCCTGTTCGACTGGCTGAGCCTGGACATCTACCCGGTGGTGATCGTGGTGATCATGGCCGGCATCATCGGCGCGAGTCTCTGGGTGCCGAATGCGCAGCCGCCGGCCCAGGGCAACCGCCTGGCCGGTGACGGCTTTTTGCGGCAACTGCGCAGCCCCGGCGTCCTCGCGTTTTATGCCTGCGTGGCGCTGATGCAAATGAGCCACGGCCCGTACTACACCTTCCTCACCCTGCACCTTGAACACCTCGGTTACAGCCGAGGCGTGATCGGCATGTTGTGGGCGCTGGGCGTGGTGGCGGAAGTCTTGATGTTCCTGGCCATGAGCCGGATTCTCTCGCGCTTTTCGGTACGCCGGGTGCTGATGGCGAGTTTCCTGCTGGCGGCGCTGCGCTGGTTGCTGCTGGGCTCGTTCGCCGAATTCTTCTGGGTGCTGTTGTTGGCGCAGGTGATGCACGCGGCGACCTTTGGCAGTTTTCACGCGGCGGCCATCCAGTTCGTGCAACGCAGCTTTGGTGCTCGCCAGCAAGGGCAGGGCCAGGCACTGTATGCGGCACTGGCCGGTACCGGCGGTGCGCTGGGCGCACTCTATTCAGGTTATAGCTGGAACCTGCTGGGGCCGACCCTGACCTTCAGCATTGCCAGCGTTGCGGCCCTGGCCGCCGCCCTAATCATTGGCATTCGATTGCAAGAGGAGCGGCCATGAGCGGCTCCCGTGACAGAGGAAGAGTTTGATGAGCTATCTCGCGGTTTACCACGTCTCCACCCCCGACACCCCGAACAAGGTCCTGACTCACCAGGACGATATTGCCTCGACCCTGGCCGAGCTGGGCGTGGGGTTTGACCGCTGGCAGGCCGCTACCCGGCTTGAGGCGGACGCCAGCGAGGTTGAGATCATCGCGGCCTATCAAGCGCCCATCGACACGCTGATGACCGAGCGCGGCTACACCACCGTTGATGTGATCCGCGTCAGCAACGATCACCCGCAAAAAGCCGAATTGCGCGCCGAGCGGCTGGACGAACACCGCATGGCCCAAGACCACGTACGCTTCTTCGTCGCGGGCCGTGGGCTGTTTACCTTGCACATCGAAGACTATGTGTACGCGGTGTTCTGCGAGAAAAACGACCTGATCTCGGTGCCTGCCGGCATCAAACACTGGTTTGACATGGGCGAGACCCCGCACTTTGTAGCGATACGCCTGTTCAGTGATCCTGAAGGGTTGGCGGTCAACCTGACCGGCGACGCGATCGCCGAGGGCTTTCCCCGGCTTGAGGACTAAGTGCGCCCGCCAATGCCTCCTGAATAGGGGGCATTTTTTTAGTTCAATTCCTGCAGATTGGAAATCACTGTAGGAACAAACTTTAAAGTTTGTGGGCAACAGCTGTTTATCCCTGGCCTTACTTAATATTTCCTCTCTTTGTGTAACTCTCTCTAGTCGAAATATTTACTCGCCTGTCAATAGGAGGAATCCGACTTCGGGCGTTACACGACCTATATGAAGAGAGAGGCCTGCATGAGCGGTACAGAGCCACAGGAGCAACCGTCCACGCACACTGATAACGCGCCGGTTGCCAGCCGCAAGACGCGTGCGATGTTGTCGGGTAAGCCCCTGACCCCAAAGGAACGGGAAATCCTGCATTGGGCGGTCGAGGGCAAGACGGTGTGGGAAATCAGCAGGATTCGCTCAATCTCACAGGCCACGGTGAAGTTTCACCTGCGCAACATCTACGGCAAGTTGCAGGTGACTAACCGCGTCCAGGCGGTCAATGAGGCGGTGAAGCAGGGATTGTGCAAATAAAAAAAGGCCGTGGTGCGCAACGGCACCACGACCTGTTCAAGTCCTGCATGTCAATCAAGCCGAATGGTAAGTCGGCAGGGCAAAGCGGTTCTGGCTCTGCAGCATCGAAATCTGTGGCAGGTCGCTGGCTTGTTCAGCCAGGTCGCGGCGAATGGCGCTGATGACCCACGTCAGTTGGTCGGCCGTGTGCAGTTGCTGATAAGAGATCGAACGTTTGATCTGCTTGCCTTCGCTGTTACGCAAGGTCAGCAGGATGCCGCCATCAGGACGGGCCTGGGTGGTGACGTCGAAATTGGAGAACACAGAAGAAAATTTATCTTGGATCAGGCTCATATCTATCAGCTCCGTTTGCTCATGTTTTGCAGCGTGGAGTGATAGGTGCAGTGATTGTGCCAGTATTGAGCGTCTTAAAAAAACGTTATAAATCAGCGACTTATAAATTTTTTAGATTTTCAGTTTCGTGCAATTTGCATGAATGGCCATCGTGCATCCTGCATTTTGCGGGGTTTTGCCAAGTGTTTCGCCGCGAGTGGGCGAGGCAGGTCTTCCATAGTGACCGCATTACCGGCCGGTAAATTCCTTTTCCTTTTGGGATACAAAACTTTTCAAATCCTGCGTGTACAGCCGAAGAATGGCTGGCGTATTTTCCTGCAAGGCATTCGGCGCCGGTCTTACGGTGCGAAGGGTGCCTGAAGGTCATACGAACAATAAGAAAAAGGACGTTCCCGCCATGAGCCACCCGCCGAGTGACATGATCACCTGGGGAAAGATGCTGCGTAAGGTGCCCACCATTGTGCGTGCCCTGCCGCGCCTGGTCCGCGGCATGCGCGCCGCCAACGTCACAGACCCTGCGCAACCGTGCGGCTGGGTGGGGCGCCGCCAACGTCACAGACCCTGCGCAACCGTGCGGCCTGGGTTGGACGTTCGAACAAGCCACTCAACGCAACCCCGATGGCGCCGCGCTGCTGTATGGCGACAGCGTGCTCAGTTACCGCCAGGCCAACCAGCAAGCCAACCGCATGGCCCATTACCTGCAACAGCAGGGCATCGGCAAGGGCGACGTGGTGGCCTTGTTTATCGAGAACCGCCCCGAGTTGTTGCTCAGCGTGCTGGCCGTGGCCAAGGTGGGCGGCATTTGCGCGATGCTCAATACCTCCCAAACCCAGTCCGCGCTGGTACACAGCCTGAACCTGGTGACGCCGGTGGCGATTGTCGTGGGGGCCGAGTTGGCAGGGGCCTACGAGGCCGTGCGCAGCCAGGTGACAATTGCGGCCGATAGAAGCTGGTTTATCGCCGATCAGCAGCACACCCACATGCCGCCGAATTACATAGACCTGATGGCGGCCAGCGCCGATTGCCCGGTGGAAAACCCCGCCAGCACCCAGCAGATCTACTTCAACGACCCTTGCTTCTATATCTACACCTCCGGCACCACCGGCTTACCCAAGGCCGGTATTTTCAAGCACGGCCGCTGGATGAGGACCTCGGCCAGTTTCGGCACCATCGCCCTGGATATGGGCCCTGAAGATGTCGTCTATTGCACCTTGCCGCTGTATCACGCCACCGGGTTGTGCGTGTGCTGGGGTTCGGCAATTGCCGGGGCGTCGGGGTTTGCGATTCGCCGCAAGTTCAGCGCCAGCCAGTTCTGGGACGATGCGCGCCGGTTCAACGCGACCACCCTCGGTTACGTCGGCGAACTGTGCCGCTACCTGATCGACCAGCCCGTCAGCGAGCAGGACCGGGAGCACCGGGTGACGAAGATGATCGGCAACGGCTTGCGCCCTGGCGTCTGGGCTGAATTCAAGCAGCGCTTTGGCGTCGATCACATCTGCGAGCTGTACGCCGCCAGTGACGGCAATATCGGCTTCACCAACGTGCTGAATTTCGACAACACCATCGGCTTTTCCCTGATGCACTGGGCACTGGTGGACTACGCCCATGACAGCTGTGAGCCGATTCGCGGCACTGATGGTTTCATGCGCGAAGTGCCCAAGGGCGGTCAGGGCCTGCTATTGGCCCGGATTGATGACAAGGCACCGTTCGACGGCTACACCGACCCCGAGAAAAATCGCAAGGTGGTGCTCAGCGATGTGTTCGAGAAGGGCGACCGCTATTTCAACACCGGCGACCTGTTGCGCAACATCGGCTTCGGTCATGCCCAATTCGTTGACCGGCTGGGAGACACCTATCGCTGGAAAGGTGAAAACGTCTCCACCACCGAAGTCGAAAACATCTTCCTGCAGCACCCGCAGATCTCCGAGGTGGTGGCCTACGGGGTTGAGATTGAAAACACCAATGGCCGCGCCGGCATGGCCGCCATCACACCCGCCGAATCCCTGGCCTCCCTGGACATGCGCGAGCTGCTGACGTTTGCCCATGGGCAACTGCCCACGTATGCGGTGCCGTTGTTCCTGCGGATCAAAGTGAAGATGGAAACCACCGGCACCTTCAAATACCAGAAGGTGAAACTCAAGGAGGAGGCGTTCGACCCGGAAAAGGCCGGCGATGATCCGATCTTCGCCTGGCTGCCGGGATCGGACAGCTACGTGCCGGTCACGGGCCAACTGCTGGCGGAAATCCGGGCGGGCAAGTTCCGTTATTGATTCTGCCTATCGCCGCTTTTGGGAAAAAAGGCATGACAGTGGGGAACTCCATCGCGAGACTGGGCGCCTTATGAAACACCAGACAAGGAGCCCCACATGTCAGACCAAGCCAAACAAATGACCGAAGACGAAGCCGCCGAATTTGCCGAGCAAGTGTTCGATGTAGCGCGCAAGGGCGATGCCGCGATGCTGGCTGCGCTGCTGGCCAAGGGCTTGCCGCCAAACCTGCGTAACCACAACGGCGATACGCTGTTGATGCTGTCTGCCTACCACGGCCATGTAGACGCGGTGAAAGTGCTGCTGGAATTCAAGGCCGATCCCCAGATTGCCAATGACAAGAACCAACTGCCGATTGCCGGCGCGGCGTTCAAGGGCAACCTGCCGGTGGTCAAGGCGTTGATCGAAGGCGGTGCGTTGGTGGAAGGCGCCTCTTCTGATGGTCGTACCGCGTTGATGATGGCGGCGATGTTCAACCGTACCGAGATGGTGGATTACCTGATCAGCCAGGGCGCCAACCCCAAGGCCACCGACGCCCAGGGCGTGACCGCGCTGGCCGCCGCGCAGACCATGGGCGCAGTGGATACGGCGGCGCAGTTGCAAAAACTGGTGTAGGCTTTGCGCCCTCAAAATCAGCCCCGCCACAGGACCACCCCATGAAAACCGCACTCGTCGAACTCATCAGTAAAATCAGCTCCGGCTGCATGAGCGAACCCGAGATTGCCAAGGTGGCGGACGAAGCGGCCCAGGCCTACGCCGATCCTGAAGCCTTCCTGGCCGCCAACCCCGACATCAACTACGACGACACTTTCCCGATTCCCCTGGGCGAGTGGATCGTTGTCGGCAGCCTGCCCGACACCGTGCTGTTCCAGGCCGACACCTACCTGGATCTGTTCGCCCAGATCGTCGCCTCGTTCGGCCCGGGCGTGGCGTTCAACCTCAAGCCCAAGCAACTGGCCAAAACCGAAGCCCTGACCGCGCTGAACCGCATCCAGATCCAGATGAGCGCGCTTAATCCGGAAAACGGCGGCTACGTGCTGGTCAACTTTAGCCAGTTGCTGGACGACGACATCCAGGCGGTGCTGGTCTACGGCAATGACGTGCCACGGGTGCTGGAGTTGTGTGCCGAAGTCGGGATCAAGGGCGAACCGTCCCTGGAAGCCCTGCGGGTTGCGGTACACGTCTGAAATAAAACGGAACCCCTGGCCACGGCTGACTATCCTAAGCAGGCAAGCCCTCACTTAGGAGCGACACCATGGGTTCCACTTTTAATGGTCTGATCGGGTTGATCATCCTCGCGCTGGATATCTGGGCGATCATCAACGTGTTCAAAAGCGGCGCGAGTACCGGCGCCAAAGTGCTGTGGATCCTGCTGATCCTGCTGCTGCCGGTGTTGGGTTTGATCATCTGGGCGATCGCCGGGCCGCGCGGTAACGTGCGCATCTGAAGATCTGCAACGTAGACGTAGACGTAGCAGCTGTCGAGCCCGAGCGAGGCTGCGTCTGCGGTGTGTCAGGCACACCGCGAACGCAGCCTCGCTCGGGCTCGACAGCTGCTACGGTTACTAGATCAACCAGCTGCCTTCCAGCTCCAGCAACTTCACCTTGTTTTCAATCCCGCCGCCAAACCCCACCAGTGTTCCATCGCTGCCCACCACACGGTGGCAGGGGATGATGATGGAAATCGGGTTGGCGCCATTGGCCGTGCCCACCGCGCGAATCGCCTTGGGATTTTTCAGGTACTGGGCCTGTTCGCCATAAGTCCAGGTGTGCCCATAGGGAATTCGCAACAACGCCTGCCACACTTGCTGCTGAAAGGGCGTGCCCACCGGCGCCAGTGTCAGATCAAACACTTCGCGCTTGCGTGCAAAATACTCATCCAGTTGCCGTCTTGCTTCATCCAACTCGTTAGTTGCCAGTGCCCAATCTGCCTGCACCGGGCATTGATGCACGTCCATATATAACAGGCGCAGACCGTGTTCATCGGCCGCGAGTAACAGCGGCCCGAGGGGGCTTGGGTGGTAGCAATAAAACATCATGGGCAATCCAAAAGGGCAGAGGGCCAAGATACGGCCCCAAGTTGCTCGCTACAATCCCGGCTGTTTTTTGTGTGTCAAGATATTCGCTGTACAAAATTTTCACATTCCATCCAAGACAATTCGCCGGCTATTTTCCCTGCCAGGATGCTCTAAGACGAGTCTCGAACCCTGGCCGGTATGAGTAATCAATGGCGTTGCCGGCGTTGATCGGGCACCATTTGCGCCATTGCGTTAACTGCCTGCCCCAGCTTGCCTGGGCGAGGGCGGGGCGCCGCTGTATTCATTCGCAACTTAAACTTCCAATGGGTCCTAAAACGACATGGCAAACCCGGACGCCCTGAATCAGCAGCGAGCTTCTAATCGCTTGCTGCAACCGACCGTCAAATCCCATCTGGCGTACACGCTGCTTTGTGCCTTGATCATGATGGTGATGTTCTCCCTGCTGCGCCTGGCGCTGCTGGTCTACAACCGCGAGATGATCCTCGACACGCCGGCCTCGACCTTCCTTGAAGCGTTCGGCAATGGCCTGCGCCTGGATATCCGCCTGGTGATGTACCTGCTGGTGCCGCTGCTGCTGGCCTTGTTCAGCGTGCGGGCCATGGCGGCGCGCGGGTTTTTCCGCTTGTGGCTGACGGTCGCGTCCAGCATCGCCCTGTTCCTGGGCCTGATGGAAATGGACTTCTACCGCGAATTCCACCAGCGCCTCAACGGCCTGGTCTTCCAGTATGTGAAAGAAGACCCGAAAACCGTGATGAGCATGCTCTGGTACGGTTTCCCGGTGGTGCGCTACCTGCTGGCCTGGGCCGTGGGTACGCTGATCCTGAGCATCGCCTTTAAAGGCGCCGACCGTGCAACGCGCCCACGTGGCCCGTTCAGCGGCGGCACCATTGGTACCCGCCAAGTGGCGCCGTGGTACACCCGCATCGCGGTGTTCGTGGTTTGCCTGCTGGTCGCCGTGGTCGCCATTCGTGGCACCCTGCGCCAGGGCCCGCCGCTGCGTTGGGGCGACGTGTACACCACCGACTCGAACTTCGCCAACCAGCTGGGCCTTAACGGTACCTTGTCGCTGATTGCGGCGGCGAAGTCGCGCTTCTCCGAAGAACGCTCGAACATCTGGAAAGCCACGCTGGAGCAGCCGTTGGCCACCCAGACCGTGCGCGACATGCTGGTGTTGCCAAGTGAAAAACTGGTAGACCCCGACACCGCTGCCGTGCGCCGTGACTTCACGCCGCCGGCCGAGAAGACCCTGCCGATCAAGAACGTCGTAGTGATCCTGATGGAAAGCTTCGCCGGTCACTCGGTGGGCGCCCTGGGCCGCCCGGGCAACATCACGCCGTACTTCGACAAACTGTCCAAGGAAGGCCTGCTGTTCGACCGCTTCTTCTCCAACGGCACCCACACCCACCAGGGTATGTTTGCCACCATGGCGTGCTTCCCGAACCTGCCGGGCTTCGAATACCTGATGCAGACCCCGGAAGGCAGCCACAAGTTGTCGGGCCTGCCGCAGTTGCTCAGCCATCGCGATTTCGATGACGTGTACGTCTACAACGGTGACTTCGCCTGGGATAACCAGTCGGGCTTCTTCAGCAACCAAGGCATGACCAACTTCATCGGCCGTAATGACTTCGTCAACCCGGTGTTCTCGGACCCGACCTGGGGCGTGTCCGACCAGGACATGTTCAACCGTGGCCTGGAAGAGTTGAAGGCCCGTGAAGGCGGCAAGCCGTTCTATGCGCTGCTGCAAACCCTGTCCAACCACACGCCGTACGCATTGCCGACGCCATTGCCGGTTGAGAAGGTCACCGACCGTGGCAGCCTCAACGAGCATCTGACGGCCATGCGCTACTCCGACTGGGCCCTGGGCCAGTTCTTTGAAAAGGCCCGCAAGGAGCCGTACTTCAAGGAAACCCTGTTCGTGATCGTGGGCGACCATGGCTTCGGCAACGAGCAGCAGATCACCGAAATGGACCTGGGCCGTTTCAACGTGCCGATGCTGATGATTGCGCCGGGCATGCAAGAGAAGTTCGGCGAGCGTGACCACACCGTGGGCACTCAGATCGACATCGTGCCGACCATCATGGGCCGCCTGGGCGGTGACACCCTGCACCAGTGCTGGGGCCGTGACCTGCTCAACCTGCCTGAAGGCGACAAGGGCTTTGGCGTGATCAAGCCGTCGGGCAGCGACCAGACCGTCGCCTTGCTCACCGGTGACCGCGTATTGGTACTGCCCAAGGAAATGCCACCTAAGTTGTGGGAATACGAACTGGGCGCCAACCCGACCGGGAAGGTGATTCCAGAATCGCCGGACGAGGCTGCGCTGAAGCAGAAGCTCGAGTCGTTCCTGCAGACGGCTACCAAGAGCCTGCTGGACAACACCGCCGGTGTAGTGGACGGTAAGCCGGACTAAACACCCGCGCATAAAAAAAGAGGCCTTTTAAGGCCTCTTTTTTTTGCACGCTGGAACGCGTTATATCTTGCCGAGCAACAACAGAATCAACAGCACTACCAACACAGTACCGAGAATACCCGATGGCCCGTAGCCCCAGTTACGTGAGTGAGGGAACACTGGAAGACCGCCGACCAGCAGGAGGATCAGAATAATGATAAGAATGAGGCTCATGTTTTGTTTTCCTTATTGTCTTCTGAAAAGACCTGTTATTTAACGGATAGGCCCGACAGCTGATACGGACGCCTTAATAACTCCGACCCCTGTGTTTGGCAGAAAATTCCGTGTTTTTTTAAAGCTTTTCGCTAACTAGCTTATTTCCTTTAACCGCATTGCAAATAACTGTCCTTAGTTCAAATAAATGGAACTTGGCGGGTTTCCCGCTATCCGACCCGGCCCACGGTTTGCCCGGGGCATTCAGCAATCTGATGGTGCGTGGGTGCGGGAAAAACCTTCGCTACACTGCGGCTCACTTCTTCCGTGAACCACAAGGCTACTTTCCTATGCAAAATCGCATGATGATCACCGGCGCCGGTTCTGGCCTGGGTCGCGAAATCGCTCTGCGCTGGGCCCGCGAGGGTTGGCAGTTGGCCTTGTCGGACGTCAGCGAAGCAGGCCTGCAAGAAACCCTAAAGCTTGTACGCCAGGCCGGCGGTGACGGTTTCACCCAGCGTTGCGACGTGCGCGATTACAGCCAGCTCACCGCCTTCGCACAGGCCTGTGAGGAAAAGCTCGGCGGCATCGACGTGATCGTCAATAACGCCGGTGTGGCGTCGGGCGGGTTCTTCAGCGAACTGTCCCTGGAAGACTGGGACTGGCAGATCGCAATCAACCTGATGGGCGTGGTCAAGGGCTGCAAGGCCTTCCTGCCACTGCTGGAACAGAGCAAGGGCCGCATCATCAACATCGCCTCGATGGCCGCCCTGATGCAGGGCCCGGCCATGAGCAACTACAACGTGGCCAAGGCCGGCGTCGTGGCGCTTTCGGAAAGCCTGCTGGTGGAGCTCAAGCAGCAGGAGGTCGGGGTGCATGTGGTGTGCCCATCCTTCTTCCAGACCAACCTGCTGGATTCGTTCCGCGGGCCGACGCCGGCGATGAAGGCCCAGGTGGGCAAGCTGCTGGAAAGCTCGCCGATCACCGCCGCACAGATCGCCGACTACATCTATCAGCAGGTGGCTGAAGGGCAATTCATGATCCTGCCCCACGAACAGGGGCGCATGGCCTGGGCACTGAAACAGAAGAATCCGCAGTTGCTGTATGACGAGATGACCGTGATGGCGGACAAGATGCGGGCCAAGGCTCAGTCGCAGGCGGTAAAAAGTTGAATTTCAGGTGAGTACCTGATGTGGCGAGGGAGCTTGCTCCCGCTGGGGGGCGAAGCAGCCCCAAAACCAGCCGCCCAAGTCTTCCTGAAAGAATGCATTGACCTTATTGGGGGCTGCTTCGCACCCCAGCGGGAGCAAGCTCCCTCGCCACAGCAAGCTCCTCGCCACAGCAAGCTCTCTAGCCACAGAGAGCGTCTGCAAATATGAACATATTGTTTGGTTCTTGGGTGTAATTCGAGATTATTCACTGCCTGTCTGTAGGGTAATTTACCCTGATGTGTAAGGCATGCCTGTTTAACCTGAAGGCCATTGATGGTGATGGGCGGGGGGCGCATGGTCGGGGTTCGGTAACTTAAAAAGGACGAACCCCATGCTGGTATTAAGCCGCGCGGTAGGTGAAATAATTTCGGTGGGTGACCAGATCACTTTGCGCATTCTGGAAGTGAATGGCACTCAGGTGAAGCTGGGTGTGGAAGCGCCGGTGGGGGTCAATGTGCACCGGGCGGAGGTCTACCAGAAGATCCTCCGTCGCCAGGGGCAACAGGCCAACACCCATCCGGTGCCGGTGCCCAATCCTTGAGTGTCAGTCGAACAGATGCTTGGGCACGTCGTGTTTGAGCATCAACTGGCACTGCTCGCTCTCGGGGTCGAAGACAATCAGCGCCTGGCCTTTGGTCAGTGCCTGGCGTACCCGCAGCACCCGGGTTTCCAGTGGCGTGTCGTCACCATTGTCGGTGCCGTCGCGGGTCACGAAGTCTTCGATGAGGCGGGTCAGGGTATCGACTTCAAGTGCATCGTAGGGAATCAGCATACAAGCCTCGGCTAAGGAATCCCGGCGATGCTACTGCGCCGGGATCCCAGTTGCCAGTCTCAGGTTTTTTGACCCACCAGGCTGTCCACCGACGGCACGCGGGTATCGCTCTCCATTTGCGTGTCGTGTTCGATCTGGTGACTGAACCGGTCGAGGGAGCCTTTGGCCGGTTGTGCATCGCTGGCGAACACTGGCGGGCTGAGGATGTACGCGCCCAGCAGGCGACTCAGTGCGGCGAGGCTGTCGATGTGCGTGCGCTCATAGCCGTGGGTGGCATCGCAACCAAACGCCAGCAGCGCGGTGCGAATGTCATGGCCAGCGGTTACCGCCGAATGCGCGTCACTGAAGTAGTAGCGAAACAGGTCGCGGCGCACCGGCAACTCATTCTCCGCCGCCAGGCGCAGCAGGTGGCGGGACAGGTGATAGTCATACGGCCCGCCGGAGTCCTGCATCGCCACACTCACCGCGTGTTCGCTGGAGTGCTGCTCGTGGGCTACCGGAGCGATATCGATCCCGACGAATTCACTCACATCCCACGGCAATGCCGCAGCTGCACCACTGCCGGTTTCTTCGGTGATGGTGAACAGCGGGTGGCAGTCGATCAGCAGCGGTTGACCGCTGTCGACAATCGCCTTGAGCGCCGCCAGCAGTGCGGCAACCCCGGCTTTATCGTCCAGGTGACGGGCGCTGATATGCCCGCTCTCGGTGAACTCCGGCAGCGGGTCGAAGGCGACGAAATCGCCGACGCTGATACCCAGGGAATCGCAATCGGCACGGGTGGCGCAGTAGGCGTCCAGGCGCAGCTCGATGTGGTCCCAACTGATGGGCATTTCATCCACGGCGGTATTGAACGCGTGACCGGAGGCCATCAACGGCAACACGCTGCCACGGATTACGCCGTTGTCGGTAAACAGGCTGACGCGGCTGCCCTCGGCAAAGCGGCTGGACCAGCAGCCCACTGGCGCCAGGGTCAGGCGGCCATTGTCCTTGATTGCCCGCACGGCGGCGCCGATGGTGTCCAAGTGCGCGGAGACAGCGCGGTCAGGGCTGTTTTTCTGGCCCTTGAGGGTGGCGCGGATGGTGCCGCGCCGGGTCATTTCAAACGGAATGCCCAGCTCTTCGAGGCGCTCGGCAACATAGCGCACGATGGTGTCGGTAAACCCGGTGGGGCTGGGAATGGCGAGCATTTCCAGCAGCACTTTTTGCAGGTAAGCGAGATCCGGTTCGGGGATGGTTCGGGTCATAAAGACTCCTGATGAGTTGAGGATGATCGTTCCCACGCTCTGCGTGGGAATGCCTCATGGGACGCTCTGCGTCCGCTCTTGTGACGCGGAGCGTCACGGGCTGCGTTCCCACGCAGAGCGTGGGAACGATCATTCACGCCGTCGGTTGGCTATGGGGAAACAGCAGGTCCACGAACTTTTCAGCCGTCGGCTGCGGTTCATGGTTGGCCAGCCCGGCCCGTTCGTTGGCTTCGATAAAGACGTAGTCCGGTTGGTCGGCGGCCGGCACCATCAGGTCCAGGCCCACCATGGGGATGTCCAGGGCCCGGGCGGCGCGCACGGCGGCTTCCACCAGGGTCGGGTGGAGGATGGCCGTCACGTCTTCCAGGCAGCCACCGGTGTGCAGGTTGGCGGTACGCCGCACGGCCAGGCGTTCGCCTCGCGGCAGGATGCTGCTGTAGTCGTAGCCGGCGGCCTTCAGGGTGCGCTGGGTTTCAGCGTCCAGGGGGATTTTGCTTTCGCCATCGGTGGCGGCCTGGCGCCGGCGGCTCTGGGCCTCGATCAACGCGCCAATGGAGTGCTGGCCATCGCCGGTGACTTCCGCCGGGCGGCGAATCGCGGCGGCGACCACTTCGAAACCGATCACCAGAATCCGCAGGTCGAGGCCTTCGTGGAAGCTTTCCAGCAGTACGCGCGAGTCGAACTGGCGGGCCGCTTCAATGGCTTTTTGCACGTCTTCAATGGTCTGCAAATCCACCGCCACGCCCTGGCCTTGTTCACCATCCAGCGGCTTGACCACGATGCGCTGGTGTTCGTCGAGAAACTCCAGATTGTCATCGGCACTGCCGGCCAACTGCTGCTCCGGCAGCCTCAAGCCTGCAGCCTTCAGCGCTTTATGGGTCAGGCTCTTGTCCTGGCACAACGTCATGCTGATGGCGCTGGTCAGGTCGCTGAGGGATTCACGGCAGCGCACCCGGCGGCCACCGTGGCTCAAGGTGAACAGCCCGGCTTCGGCGTCGTCCACCTGCACGTCGATCCCGCGCCGATGAGCTTCCTCGACGATGATCCGCGCATAGGGATTGAACTCCGCTTGCGGGCCGGGGCCGAGGAACAGCGGCTGGTTGATGCCGTTCTTGCGCTTGATGGCGAAGGTGGTCAGCGCGCGAAAGCCGAGCTTGGCGTAGAGACTTTTCGCCTGGCGGTTGTCGTGCAGCACCGACAGGTCGAGGTAGCTCAGGCCACGGCTCATGAAGTGTTCGATCAAGTGACGCACCAGCACTTCACCCACGCCGGGGCGGGTGCATTGCGGGTCCACCGCCAGGCACCAGAGGCTGCAGCCGTTCTCCGGGTCGTTGAAGGCTTTGTGGTGGTTAAGGCCCATCACGCTGCCGATCACCGCGCCGCTGTCTTCATCCTCGGCGAGCCAATACACCGGGCCGCCTTGATGACGTGGCGTCAGCAGTGCCGGGTCTACCGGCAACATGCCGCGCCCCTGGTACAGCTGGTTCACCGCTTGCCAGTCTGCCTCGCTCTGCACCCGGCGAATCCGAAACCCGCGAAACACCCGGGTTGCCGGGCGATAGTCGGTGAACCACAGGCGCAAGGTGTCGGACGGGTCGAGAAACAACTGCTGTGGATCAATCCCGAGGATCTGCTGTGGCGCTGCCACATACAACGCGATATCCCGTTCGCCGGGTTGCTCGTTGAGCAACTCCAGGGCCAGGCTCGCCGGGTCCGGGAACGTGTGGCCGATCAGCAGCCGGCCCCAACCGCAATGCACGGCAATCGGCGTGGGGTCCAGTGCGCTGCCGTCTTCGGCTAAGCGGGCTTGCAGACGCTCGTAGGAGGGCGCCTGGCCCCGCAGCAAGCGTTGGCTGTAAGCCGTGGCATGAGGTTTCATGAATCAGATTCCTTGTTCGCTGAGCCACAGGTTCAGCGCCGCCAGTTGCCACAGCTTGGAGCCGCGCAACGGGGTCAATTGGCCTTGGGGATCGGTGAGCAGGCGGTCGAGCATCGCCGGGTTGAACAGGCCGCGATCCTGGCTCGGGTCCAGCAACAGGTCGCGCACCCAGTTCAAGGTGTCACCCTGCAAATGCTTGAGGCCGGGCACCGGGAAATAGCCTTTCTTGCGGTCGATGACTTCGCTCGGGATCACCCGGCGCGCCGCTTCCTTGAGCACTTGCTTGCCGCCGTCCGGCAGTTTGAATTTGCCGGGCACGCGGGCCGACAGTTCCACCAGGCGATAGTCGAGAAACGGTGTGCGCGCTTCCAGGCCCCAGGCCATGGTCATGTTGTCGACGCGCTTGACCGGGTCATCAACCAGCATCACGGTGCTGTCCAGGCGCAAGGCTTTGTCCACTGCGGCATCGGCGCCGGGCTGGGCGAAATGCTCGCGCACGAAGTCACCGGCGGCGTCATTCGCAGTCAGCCATTTCGGCGCGACAGTGGCGGCGTAGTCGTCGTAGCTGCGGTCGAAGAACGCATCGCGGTAGGCGGCATACGGGTCGCTGGCGCCGTCCACTTGTGGGTACCAGTGGTAACCGGCGAACAGTTCATCGGCGCCCTGGCCGCTCTGCACCACTTTGCAGTGCTTGGCCACTTCCCGCGACAGCAGATAAAAGGCGATGCAGTCATGGCTGACCATCGGCTCGCTCATGGCGCGGAACGCCGCCGGCAATTGTTCGATGATTTCGCTTTCGGCGATGCGCAGTTGGTGGTGCCGGGTGCCGTAATGCTTGGCGATCAAGTCCGAATACTGGAACTCATCGCCGCGTTCGCCACCGGCGTCTTCAAAACCGATGGAGAAGGTCGACAGGTCCTGCACGCCGACTTCGCGCAACAGGCCCACCAGCATGCTGGAGTCGACACCGCCGGAAAGCAGCACGCCTACGTCCACTGCCGCCCGCTGACGAATCGCCACGGCTTCGCGGGTGCTGTCGAGCACGCGGTCGGTCCAGTCTTCGAGGGTCAGGTTGGCTTCATCGGCGTGAGGGCCGTAGGGCAGGGTCCACCAGGTTTTCTGTTCAGTCTTGCCATCGGCGTCGATGCGCATCCAAGACGCGGGCGGCAGTTTTTCAATGCCCGCCAGCAAGGTGCGCGGCGCAGGCACCACGGCGTGGAAATTCAGGTAGTGATTGAGGGCCACCGGATCGAGGATCGGGTTGATATCGCCGCCCTTGAGCAGCGCCGGCAAGGCCGAAGCAAAACGCAGGCGCTGGCCGGTGCGCGACAGGTACAGCGGCTTCACGCCGAGGCGGTCACGGGCGATAAACAAGCGCTTAGCATCGCGCTCCCAGATGGCGAAGGCGAACATCCCGTTGAGCTTGGGCAACAAGGCTTCGCCCCAGGCGTGGTAGCCCTTGAGCAACACTTCGGTGTCACCACCGGAATAGAAGGCGTAGCCCAGGGCTTCCAGCTCTTCACGCAATTCCGGGAAGTTATAGATCGCGCCATTGAACGCTAGGGACAGGCCCAGTTGGGCGTCGACCATCGGTTGGGCAGAGCCGTCCGACAGGTCCATGATTTTCAGGCGTCGATGGCCCAGGGCAATCGGCCCTTGGGCATGGAAGCCCCACGCGTCAGGACCGCGTGGCGCCAGGTGATGGGTGATTCGCTCCACCGCTGCCAGGTCGGCAGGTTGGTGATCGAAACGTAACTCTCCAGCTAATCCGCACATAAATTCCTTACCGGTTTTTCCGTTGGGGAGGGATAGAAATGCAGCCGCCAAAAATAGCGGGTACCCAGAGACTGACCCGGGTAAATTGTGGGAGTTTTAGAACAATACGTTATAAGGCAATGAGCCTTGACGGGCTGTGGGCCCGTCTTGGCCTTCAGGATTTGCCTGGGTTGCCGCGAATCAGGGCCCGCAGTGCGAAGCGATTTGGGTGGCAGGCTTCGCTGACACTGCGCGGCAGCGGCAGCGGCTCGTCGTCGAGCCAGGCGGCTAAAAGCTCGGCGCAGAGTGGCGCAGTGACCAGTCCGCGTGAGCCATGGCCACTGTTGATATAGAGGCCGTGCAGCCACGGGCAGGGCGCGTCGGGGATATGCCGGGCGTCTTTGCTGAGGGCGGCGTAGGTGTGATCAAACGTCTCGCGTTGCGCCAGCGGCCCGACGATCGGCAAGTAGTCCGGGCTGGTGCAGCGGAACGCGGCGCGGCCTTCGAGCTGTTCGGGTGCCAGGCTGTCGGCGCCCAGGCGTTGCAGCAGGTCGAGGGAGATTTCCCGCAGCATCTCGAGGTTGCCCACGTGCTCGGCCACCGTGGGCGTAAGGTCATCGCTCTTGAAGTCAAAGCTGGCGCCGAGGGTATGCTCGCCCAGACGTGGCGGGGCGACGTAACCCTCGGCGCACACCACCGTGGCCAACGCCTGGCTTTGCGCCGTTTGCGGCAGCCGGGTGATTTGCCCGCGGATGCGTTTGAGAGGGAGGTCAGCGCTGAAGGAAAACCGCTTGATCTCGCCGGCACCGGCCAGCACTACCACGCTGGCCTGCGCCAGAACCGTATCGCCCTGCAGCGCCTGCCACTCACCTTCGACCTGTTTGAGCTCAAGGGCGTCGTGGTGCTGGAGCACCTCGATCAGCGGATGCCTAGCTTGCCACTGGCACAGCGCGGGCGGGTGGACCCAGCCGCCCTCGGGGAAGAACAAGCCCCCTTGCTCCAGGGTTATCCCGGCTCGCGCCTGGGCCTGCTCGTTATCCAGCAGGTGCAACAGGTCTGGAGCAAAAGCGCTGGCCAGCTGTGCCTGGCGCTCGGCTTCCTTGGCATTGAAGGCCAGTTGCAGCACGCCGCAGCCATCCCAGTCCACGCCACGTTGCAGATGCTCCAGCAGGCGCCGCGTATGGCCGAACCCGCTGAGAATCAACTGCGACAGTGCCGTGCCATGGGCTGAAAGCTTGAGGTACAACACCCCTTGCGGGTTGCCGGAGGCTTCCTGGGCGAGCGCTGCGTGACGTTCCAGCAAGCTGACCCGCCAGCCCCGTGCCGCCAGGCTGGCCGCCGTGGCGCAACCGGCCAGGCCACCGCCGATGACGAGGGCATGGCGTTCACCGGAAACGGCAGGCGGGCGCGCAAACCAGGGTTTTACCGCGGCAGGCGCGGGCGTTTCAGCGGGCCAGCCGAGAAACTCACCCCGCAGGATTTCCCACTTGTGGCCGATGCCCGGGGTGCGCTTCATCTTGAATCCGGCTGCATTGATCAACCGGCGCACCCAGCCGGTGCTGGTAAAGGTGCTGATGGTCGAGCCCGGCGCCGCCAGCCGCGCCAGTTCGGCGAACAGCTCGGCGGTCCACATATCGGGGTTTTTGGCCGGGGCAAAACCGTCGAGTAACCAGGCGTCGACCTGGGCGTCCAGCTGGGGCAATTGCTCCAGGGCATCGCCGATCAACAGCGTCAGGCTGACGCGACCGTTATCCAGCACCAGCCGCTGGAAGCCCTGATGGATCGCGATGTATTGCGCCAATAGTTGCTCGGCGAACGCTGCAAGTTCCGGCCAGAGGGCGAGGGCGCGTCGCAGGTCGGCGTGGCTCAGCGGGTACTTTTCCACGCTGACAAAGTGCAGGCGCGCGCCCGGCACCGCATGTTGTTCGAACAGTTGCCAGGCGCACAAAAAATTCAACCCGGTGCCGAAGCCGGTCTCTCCAATCACCAACCGCCCGCCCACCGGCAGCGCAGCAAAACGTTCCTGCAAACGGTTCTGCTCGAGGAACACATAGCGGGTTTCTTCAAGGCCCGACTTGTCGGAGAAGTACACGTCGTCGAACACCCGCGAGTGCGGGCGACCTTGGTCATCCCAGTCGAGCTGGGCGTGGGATACGGGGTTCATGGGCGGCTCATAAAATACGGCAGGCAAAGGCAAGGCGGCCATTCTAGCTGATCAACAGGGGTGTCATTGATCCATGACAACCGGGTGTGGAATTTCCTCCGGCGCTGCACCGTCCAATCCGCTAGTCTTGCCTCATTCTGGAACGGAGCCGCCCATGTTCGAATCTGCCGAAATCGGTCACGCCATCGACAAAGACACCTACGACGCCGAAGTGCCGGCCTTGCGCGAAGCGCTGCTGGAAGTGCAGTACGAACTGCACCAGCAGAAGCGCTTCCCGGTGATCATCCTGATCAATGGCATCGAAGGCGCCGGCAAGGGCGAAACCGTCAAATTGCTGAATGAATGGATGGACCCGCGCCTGATCGAAGTACGCACCTTCGACCAGCAGACCGACGAAGAGCTGGCCCGCCCGCCGGCCTGGCGCTACTGGCGCCAGCTGCCGGCGAAAGGTCGCATGGGGGTCTTTTTTGGTAACTGGTACAGCCAGATGCTGCAGAGTCGCGTCCATGGCGAGATCAAGGATGCGCGGCTCGACCAGGCCATCGCCGGTGCCGAGCGCCTGGAAAAGATGCTGTGTGACGAAGGCGCGCTGATCTTCAAGTTCTGGTTTCACCTCTCCAAGAAGCAAATGAAATCCCGGCTCAAGGCCTTGCAGGACGACCCGCTGCACAGCTGGCGCATCAGCCCGCTGGACTGGCAGCAGTCAAAGACCTACGACAAGTTTGTGCATTTCGGTGAGCGGATCCTGCGCCGCACCAGCCGTGACTATGCGCCCTGGTACGTGATCGAAGGTGTCGATGCGCATTACCGTGGGCTGACCGTTGGCAAGATCCTGCTGGAAGGCCTGCAAAATGCGTTGAAAGTGTCCAAGGCTAAACCCAGCGGCATGAACCCGGCGCCGCTGCCGTCGGCGGTTGACCAGATGAGCTTGCTGAACAGCCTGGACATGAGCCTGAGCCTTGAAAAGGACGATTACGAAGAACAACTGATTACCGAGCAGGCGCGGTTCTCCGGGCTGATGCGTGACAAGCGCATGCGCAAGCACGCGTTGGTGACGGTATTCGAGGGCAACGACGCGGCGGGCAAGGGCGGCGCGATCCGCCGCGTGGCGGCCGCCCTCGACCCCCGGCAGTACCACATTGTGCCGATTGCCGCGCCCAGCGAAGACGAACGCGCCCAGCCTTACCTGTGGCGGTTCTGGCAGAAAATTCCGGCGCGGGGCATGTTCACCGTGTTCGACCGCTCCTGGTACGGCCGGGTGCTGGTGGAGCGCATCGAAGGCTTCTGCACGCCGACGGACTGGATGCGCGCCTATGGCGAGATCAACGACTTCGAAGAGCAACTGCGCGACGCCGGGGTGATCGTGGTCAAGTTCTGGCTGGCGATCGACAAGCAGACGCAGCTGGAGCGGTTCCAGGCCCGCGAGGAAATCCCGTTCAAACGCTTCAAGATCACCGAGGACGACTGGCGTAACCGCGAGAAGTGGGACGACTACCGGGCGGCGGTGGGTGACATGGTGGACCGCACCAGCACCGAGATTGCGCCGTGGACGCTGGTTGAAGCCAACGACAAGCGCTGGGCGCGGGTGAAGGTGTTGCGCACCATCAACCGGGCGCTAGAGGAGGCGTTCGACAAGACAGACAAGCATGACAAGAAGGGCAAGAAGAAGTAACGCCATGCTTTTGCATACGCGGGATGAATGATTGTCGCGGTTGAAGAGGGCGGGATCTATGCTCGATCCATCTCTCAACAACCCCAACAATAGAGGTAGCCCATGCGTGAAGTAGTGATCGTCGACAGCGTGCGAACCGGCCTGGCCAAGTCCTTTCGCGGCAAGTTCAACCAGACCCGCCCCGATGACATGGCTGCCCATTGCGTCAACGCGCTGCTGACCCGCAACGGCATCGACCCGGCCACAGTCGAGGATTGCATCGTCGGTGCCGGCTCCAACGAAGGTGCCCAGGGCTACAACATTGGCCGCAATGTGGCGGTGTTGTCGCAACTGGGCACCGGTACGGCGGGCATGACCCTTAACCGTTTCTGTTCCTCGGGCTTGCAGGCAATCGCCATTGCGGCCAACCAGATTGCTTCCGGTTGCAGCGACATCATCGTGGCCGGCGGGGTTGAATCCATCAGCTTGACCATGAAAAGTGTGAACACCGATAACCTGATCAATCCGTTGCTCAAGGAGCAGGTGCCGGGTATTTATTTCCCTATGGGGCAGACCGCGGAAATTGTTGCGCGGCGGTATCACGTGAGTCGTGAAGAGCAGGATCTGTATGCGCTGCAAAGCCAGCAGCGTACGGCTCAGGCCCAGGCTGACGGGTTGTTTGATGATGAAATCGTGCCGATGGCGGTGAAGTATAAGGTTGAGGACAAGAACACCGGCGCGGTGCAGGTGTTGGATGGGGTGGTGGACCGTGATGACTGCAATCGTCCGGATACGACCTTGGCCAGTCTTGCGGGGTTGAAGCCGGTGTTTGCCGAGGATGGGTCGGTGACGGCGGGGAATTCGTCGCAGTTGTCTGATGGGGCTTCCATGACACTGGTGATGAGCCTGGAGAAAGCGCTGGAACTGGGGCTGAAGCCTAAGGCGTTTTTTCGCGGGTTTACGGTGGCGGGGTGTGAGCCGGATGAGATGGGGATTGGGCCGGTGTTTTCGGTGCCCAAGTTGCTCAAGGCTCGCGGGCTGGCGGTAGCGGATATTGATTTGTGGGAACTGAATGAGGCGTTTGCTTCGCAGTGTCTGTATGCGCGTAATCGGCTGGAAATTGATAGCGCCAAGTACAACGTCAACGGTGGGTCGATTTCCATCGGGCACCCGTTTGGGATGACGGGGTCGCGGCAGGTGGGGCATCTGGTGCGTGAGTTGCAGCGGCGTCAGTTGCGTTACGGCATTGTCACTATGTGCGTTGGGGGGGGGATGGGGGCTACTGGGTTGTTTGAGGCGGTGCGGTAGGTTGGGGGGCATATCCGTTATTTAGGTAACGGCGGCTTATGGTTTCGCTCTTACAGCCATCCCTTTCAAGGTCTGCGTTTAAAAGCCCGTTTAAGGCCGTGTTTAAGTACGTTTATCCAACTTAGCCGCCTTAAGCACCCTAGCTGTTGAGACATGCGCCCGTGCCGCCTTACCTTCCAGCCACTCCTTGGGCTTGGCTACTTTGGGGCCACGAGGGCTTTTTGCTACGGACTTAGGTTTGATCATCCTTGCCAGGGCCAGCAATCGCTCTGCCAGCCCTTGCGGAGTCTTTTCAAGAGGGAAATTTTCCGCAGGCAATGCGATCTGCAAGCCTTGATAATCACTGCGAACATGCACCGCCAAATGGAAAATCGAAACCTCCCAACCCTCTGGCTGCGTTTCGCGGTGCGCCTGCTCAACGCTACGCTTGAGAACCGACAAAACGTTGTAAGCCAGGACCGCCGAGGCAAAGCCCAATAGCGCGGCTTTCGGGCTGCCAAGGCCTGTAATTTCACTGTCCAGTACCGACTCAAGGCGCTGAAACATTCCCTCGATACTCCAGCGATGACGGTATAAATCGGCTATCTGCCGGGCACCGATGGTGTCGGGCAAATTGCTCCAGAACCACATCACCAAATCACCTGAGTCATTCGCCGTTTGCAGGCTCAACTCAACACGTCGCCAGCGGCGGCCACCCTTCACTTCGATGATTTGTTCGCGAACGGTTCCGCTATCGACCGTCCCTGAGTCTTGCCACTCACTTTCCTGGACCAGGCGTGGATGCTTGCTGGGTTGGCGAACGATGAACGAAGCCCCCGTGTCCTCGCAGGCTTGCAGGACGGGCAGCGTGCAATAGAGCCGGTCAGCCATCCACAACTGGCCCGCGCATGCGCGGGCCAGCAGCGGTAAAACACTGACTCGCTCACTGGCGTAGGCATCTTCCCACGGCTGAAGATCAACGACTAAATCCAGGTCCGGATCGTAGGCAACTACTGAAAATCCTGGGCGCGCTGCGCCGCGCTCATTGCGCAGAGCGCCTAGACGTTTTTCAGTGGCCGGCAAGTGGTTGCCATCCACAATACGCAACTGCCAGCCAGGCAGGATCGATGAATGGCCGAGCGTTTCGACGGTCGGTATCAAACGCTCGGCACTGCCCGAAATGAGGGCGCGAAGCAGCTCGGGTTCGGTTCGCTTGATCTTGTCATAGAGTGCCGAAACACTGACCGAAAGGCCCTCCATCTTGCGCGCCGCCGCGTGTAACGACGGCCTCAAGCCCAATGAAACAAGGGACATCAGCTCAACAACGGTTGAAAACAAAAGCTCACGTGAGTACTGCCGTTGGCGGTGATCATCGAACACCTTGTCAACCCAAGCGGCATCTACTGCCTGCTCTAATATCAACTTGGTCATGACGCTGGCCGGCGCCTGTTTTTCAAACCGTTCTAAAACCTTTTCCCACATAGTTTCGTCGTCCTGACTGGATTGGTTAGGGGATTTTAAACCAAGACCTTGAAAGGGATGGCTCTTACAGCGGCTCACTTTGGAAAAGCCCCAAAGTAAGCAAAGGGCTCTGCCCCGCCTGTCGGCGCCTCGCTGTGGCTCGGCGTTCCCTCACTCCGGCGTTCCCTCACTCCGGCATTGCTCCGCGGGCCGCCGCGACGGGCCATCCATGGCCCGGCGCGGCTAAACCGGCGTCCTGCCGGTTTACCCGCTCCGCAATACCTGCGTTCGGCCTCGGGCTTATTGGGGCAGTCAGATCAAGATCAAAAGCACAGCGGCCTCCCGGCCGGCTTGAGTGTTAAAAGCCAGATCAAAAGCCAGAGCGAAAACAGATCTGCTTTTCTGTGGGAGCGGGCTTGCTCGCGAAAAACCTGAGACCGCCGCGTTCATCCAGAATGCCAGCGTCATCGTTAACGACCTTCGCGAGCAAGCCCGCTCCCACATTTGGACCGTGCCCGCTTTAGCTTTTGATTTGGTTTCTAAACACTCAAGCCGGCCGGTAGGCCGCTGTGCTTTTGCTTTTGATCTTGATCTTAGGCGCCCCGTTAAACCACGCTGGCCGAGCGCAGGCTTTGGAGCGTGGGTAACCCGGCAGGACGCCGGGTTAGCCGCGCTGGGCCAAGGATGGCCCATCGCGGCGGCCCACGGTCCAAAGCCGGAGTGAGGGCACACCGAGCCCAGGCGAGGTGCCGAGTGGTGGGGCAAGAGCCTTTTGGTTACTTTTGGGCTCCTTTCAAAAGTGACCCGCTGTAAGAGCGGAACCCATACAAGCCATCACCCAAAAAACGGATATACACCCACCCCCCGCGTCCCCCTAGAATGCACCTCCTCCACCTCAGGCATTCGGGGCATTCATGCACATCTCATCAGGCCGTTGGGTCTACGGTTTATCCCTGGCCCTGCTGACCGCGCTGCTCTGGGGCATTCTGCCGATCAAACTCAAACAGGTCTTGCAGGTGATGGACCCCGTCACCGTCACCTGGTTTCGCCTGGTGGTCTCCGGCAGTTGCCTGTTCGTCTACCTCGCGGCAGTCAGACGCCTGCCCAGTTGGCGCTCCCTTGGCTCCAAAGGCGGCTGGCTGGTAGCAATCGCCGTGTGCGGCCTGATGGGCAACTACGTGCTCTACCTCGTCGGCCTGAAACTGCTAAGCCCCGGCACCGCGCAACTGGTGGTGCAGGTGGGCCCGATCTTCCTGATGATCGCCAGCGTCTTCGTGTTCAAGGAACGTTTCAGCCTCGGCCAGGGCGTGGGCCTGCTGGTACTGATCATCGGCTTCGGCCTGTTCTTCAACCAGCGCCTGACCGAACTGCTGACCTCCCTGGGCAGCTACACCGCCGGCGTACTGACGATCCTCCTGGCCACCACCATCTGGACCTTCTACGCCCTGGGCCAGAAGCAGTTGTTGACCGTGTGGAATTCGTTGCAGGTGATGATGGTGATCTACCTGTGCTGTGCGCTCTTGCTGACGCCCTGGGCGCACCCGATGGAAGCGCTGCAACTGAGCCCGCTGCAAGGCTGGCTGCTGCTGGCCTGCTGTTTCAATACCCTGATTGCCTACGGCGCATTCGCCGAAGCCCTGGCCCACTGGGAAGCCTCGCGCGTCAGCGCCACCCTGGCGCTGACGCCATTGGTGACCTTCGTCGCGGTGGCCGTGGCGGCGTGGATGTGGCCCGACTACGTGCACGCCGAAGACATCAATGCCCTCGGCTACGGCGGGGCCGTGCTGGTGGTGCTGGGTTCCGCAACGGTGGCGCTGGCGCCATCGTTGTTCGCCGGGCTCAAGGCCCGGCGTACGCGGTTGGCGTCTTAATGACCGGCTTCCAGCATGTTTTCCGGGCGCACCCACTGGTCGAACTCTTCATCCGTGAGATAGCCCAGCTCGAGCGCCGCTTCCCGTAAGGTCAGCCCTTCGGCATAAGCCTTCTTGGCAATCTCGGCGGACTTGTCGTAGCCGATGTGCGGGTTCAGCGCAGTCACCAGCATCAGGCCACGCTCAAGGTGCGCGGCCATTTGTCCGGCGTCGGGTTCGAGGCCGGCGATGCAGTGCTCCTGGAAGTTGCTGCAACCGTCAGCCAGCAGGCGGATCGACTCCAGCAGGTTGTGGATGATCACCGGCTTGTACACGTTCAGCTGCAAATGGCCCTGGCTGGCGGCGAAACCGATGGTCACGTCGTTGCCCAGCACCTGGCAGGCCAGCATCGACAGGGCTTCGCACTGGGTCGGGTTGACCTTGCCGGGCATGATCGAACTGCCCGGTTCATTCGCCGGCAACTTGACTTCCGCCAGCCCGGCACGCGGGCCGGAGCCCAGCAGGCGCAGGTCGTTGGCGATTTTCATCAGGGCCACGGCCAGGGTTTTCAGGGCGCCGTGCAAGGTGGTCAACGGCTCATGGCCGGACAGCGCGGCGAATTTGTTCGGTGCGGTGACAAACGGCAGGCCCGACAGTGCGGCCAATTCCGCGGCAATCGCTTCGCCAAAACCGTGAGGCGAGTTGAGCCCGGTGCCGACGGCGGTGCCGCCCTGGGCCAGTTCGCAGACGGCGGGCAGGGCGCTGCGGATCGCGCGTTCGGCGTAATCCAGTTGCGCTATAAAGGCTGAAACTTCCTGGCCGAAGGTAATCGGCGTGGCGTCCATCATGTGGGTGCGGCCGGTTTTCACCAGCTTCATGTGGCGCGCCGACAACTCTGCCAGGCCGCCGGACAGTTCACGGATGGCCGGTAACAGCTTCTCGGTGACCGCCTGCACAGCAGCGATGCTCATGGCGGTGGGGAAGCAGTCGTTGGAGCTCTGGGAGCGGTTCACGTGATCATTGGGGTGAACCGGGCTCTTGCCGCCACGGGGCTTGCCCGCCAGCTCGTTGGCGCGACCGGCGATCACTTCGTTGGCGTTCATGTTGCTCTGGGTGCCGCTGCCGGTCTGCCACACCACCAGGGGGAACTGGTCATCGTGTTCGCCAGCGAGCACTTCGTCAGCGGCTTGTTCGATCAGCCGGGCGATGTCGGCGGGCAGGTCGCCATTGCGGTCGTTGACCCGGGCCGCAGCCTTCTTGATCAGGGCCAGGGCGTGCAGCACAGCCAGGGGCATGCGCTGGTCGCCGATGGCGAAGTTCACCAGCGAGCGTTGGGTCTGCGCACCCCAGTAAGCGTCATCCGGGACTTGCACTTCTCCCAGGCTGTCGGTTTCGATACGGCTCATCGGGCACACTCCTTCAGGTTCGTTTGCGCAGTTTAGGCCGTGATGGACCTTGAGGGTTCCATTAAAGACTTTTCATCGGATTATGTACCGCAAAACCAGGCCCCATAAGGCGTGGGGTTGAGCCGCGGCGTTTTTTAGGCGCAGAATGGGCGCCCTTGGGGTCTTACCTCGCCTGCTAGAAAAGGAAACTCGATGACTCGTCTTCGTGCCATCTGTACCGCGGTTGCTCTGGTATGTGCCAGCGGCCAGGTTTTTGCCGATACCGCCAGCCACAACGCCAGTGCCGAAGCCTTCCTTACCCTGGCCCATGCCGACAAGCTGGGTACCCCGGTGTACATGCAAGTGCAACAAATGTTCGCTCAGCGTTTCGAGCAGACCAAGGCGCCTGCTTCCAAGCAAACCGTTCTGGACACCTACCAGGCCAAGGCCAACACTGCCCTGGACCAGGCCATTGGTTGGAACAAGCTCAAGCCGGACATGATCAAGCTGTACACCAGTAACTTCAGCGAATCCGAGCTCAAGGACCTGGTTGCGTTCTACCAGTCGCCATTGGGTAAGAAAGTCCTGGAAAAAATGCCTCAGCTGACCCAGCAATCGGCCCAGATGACCCAGGCCAAGCTGGAAAGCGCGGTACCTGTGGTGAACAAGCTGCTGGAAGACATGACCAACGAGCTGACGCCAAAAGCCCCAGCCCCGGCCAAGAAGAAGTAAACAGGAATGACCATGCAACAGCGTATCGAATCGGCACTCGTCGCCCTGAGCCCGGAACACTTGAGCGTGCTGGATGAAAGCCATATGCACAGCCGTGGGTTGCAGACCCACTTCAAGGCCGTGCTGGTCAGCCAGCAGTTCGAGGGGCTCAACCGCGTCAAGCGCCACCAGAAGGTCTATGCCACCCTGGGTGACCTGATGAGCGAATTCCATGCGTTGGCGCTGCATACCTACACGCCTGAAGAATGGGCGAAAATCGACGCAGCCCCGGCCTCGCCGACCTGCGCCGGCGGACATTGATGGGTATCGACTGAACTCCCCTGTAGGAGCGAGCTCGCTCGCGAAAAACCTGAGAGCGCCGTTGGGTTTCAGGTGTTCCGCGTCACCGTTGACGTCCTTCGCGAGCAAGCTCGCTCCTACAGTTAACGGTTTATCCCTGATAGAATCCGCAACGCGCCGCTTAGTCGGCGCGTTTTTTTTGCATCCGGTTCACCCTTTACGAGGGTAGCCACCTGGAGAGAACACCCATGACTCAACCGATTGTCGTGGCGGCACTGTATAAGTTCGTCACCCTCGAAGATTACGTCGCCCTGCGCGAGCCACTGCTGCAGGCGATGGTCGACAACGGCATCAAAGGCACCCTGCTGATCGCCGAAGAAGGCATCAACGGCACCGTTTCCGGTAGCCGCGAAGGCATCGATGGCTTGATGGCCTGGCTCAAGAACGACCCACGCATGGACGACATCGACCACAAAGAGTCGTACTGCGACGAGCAGCCGTTCTACCGCACCAAGGTCAAGCTCAAGAAAGAGATCGTGACCCTGGGCGTCGAAGGCGTCGACCCGAACAAAAAAGTCGGCACCTACGTCAATCCGCAAGACTGGAATGCACTGATCAGCGACCCGGAAGTGCTGCTGATCGATACCCGCAACGACTACGAAGTGTCCATCGGCACCTTTGAAGGCGCGATCGACCCGAAAACCACCAGCTTTCGCGAATTTCCCGACTACATCAAAGCCAACTTCGACCCGGCCAAGCACAAGAAAGTCGCCATGTTCTGCACCGGCGGCATTCGTTGCGAAAAAGCCTCGAGCTATATGCTCAGCGAAGGGTTTGACGAGGTGTACCACCTCAAGGGCGGCATCCTGAAGTACCTTGAAGAGGTGCCGCAGGAAGAAACCAAATGGCAGGGCGACTGCTTTGTGTTCGACAATCGTGTGACCGTGCGCCACGACTTGAGCGAAGGCGACTACGATCAATGTCATGCCTGCCGCACACCCGTCAGCGTCGAAGACCGTGCATCCGAACACTATGTGGCCGGCATCAGTTGCCCGCATTGCTGGGATAAGCTTTCCGAGAAGACCCGTCGCAGCGCGATCGACCGGCAGAAGCAGATTGAACTGGCCAAGGCCCGCAACCTGCCGCACCCGATTGGCTACAACTACAAGCAATCCCCATCCTCCGAGGCCTGAGCCATGTCTGCACGCCTGCTCTATGTAATGGATCCGATGTGTTCATGGTGCTGGGGGTTCGCTCCAGTGGCCAAGGCGCTGGTTGAGCAGGCCCAGGCCGCAGGCGTGGAGCTGCACCTGGTGGTGGGCGGTCTGCGCACCGGCAGTGGCGCAGCGCTGGAGCCGACCACCCGGCGCTACATTCTTGAGCACTGGCAGGCGGTCACCGACGCCACCGGCCAGCCGTTCAAGCGGGAGGGCGCGTTGCCTGACGGATTTGTCTACGACACCGAGCCGGCTTGCCGCGCGGTGGTCACGGCCCGCAGCCTGGCGCCGGATTGCGCGTGGAAACTGCTGGGCCTGATCCAGCAGGCGTTTTACGTCGAAGGGCGCGACGTGACCCGCGCCGATGTGCTGGTGGAGTTGGCCGAGACGGCCGGCGTGCCGCGTATCGAATTCGCCGAAGCCTTCGACCGGGCCGATCAGCACGCGGCCACCGCGGCGGATTTCACCTGGGTTCAGGATTTGGGCATCGCCGGGTTCCCGACTTTGCTGGCGGAGCGTAATGGGCAGTTGGCGCTGCTGACCAACGGCTATCAGCCGCTGTCCGAGTTGTCGCCGCTGCTGAGTCGCTGGCTGGAGCGAGCTGCCTGTGCATGATCAGCCCGATCCCGTTGAACAACCCAAGCGCGTCGACCGGCTGACCTGGGCGGAAGTCCGCCGCCTGGCCCTGCATCACAAAAAATCCCTGTGGATCGCCAATGGCGTCGCCGTGCTGGCGACCCTGTGCAGCGTGCCGATCCCGTTGCTGTTGCCGTTGCTGGTGGACGAAGTACTGCTGGGCCACGGCGATGCGGCACTGAAAGTGATGAACCACGCGCTGCCCCTGGGTTGGCAGAAGGCCGCCGGCTATATCGGCCTGATGCTGCTGGTGACCTTGCTGTTGCGTTGCGGCGCCCTGGTGTTCAACGTGTTGCAGGCGCGGTTGTTTGCGCGGCTGGCCAAGGACATTGTCTATCGCATTCGCGTACGGCTGATCGAGCGCCTCAAGCGCATTTCCCTCAGCGAATACGAAAGCCTGGGTAGCGGCACGGTGACCACGCACCTGGTCACCGACCTGGACACGGTGGACAAATTCGTCGGCGAGACCCTCAGCCGATTCCTGGTGGCGATGCTCACGCTGGTGGGCACCTCCGGGATCCTGATGTGGATGCACTGGAAGCTGGCGCTGTTGATCCTGCTGTTCAACCCGCTGGTGATCTACGCCACGGTGCAGTTGGGCAAACGGGTCAAGCACCTGAAGAAGCTGGAAAACGACAGCACCTCGCGGTTCACCCAGGCCCTCACCGAAACCCTTGATGCGATCCAGGAAGTGCGCGCCGGCAACCGCCAGGGCTTTTTCCTTGGGCGCCTGGGCCAGCGCGCCCAGGAAGTGCGGGACTTTGCCGTCAATTCCCAGTGGAAAAGCGACGCCTCCAGCCGCGCCAGTGGCTTGCTGTTCCAGTTCGGTATCGACATCTTCCGCGCGGCGGCGATGCTGACGGTGCTGTTTTCCGACCTGTCCATCGGCCAGATGCTCGCGGTGTTCAGTTACCTGTGGTTCATGATCAGCCCGGTGGAGCAGCTGTTGAACCTGCAATACGCCTACTACGCGGCGGGCGGGGCGCTGACGCGGATCAACGAACTGCTGGCTCGCGCCGACGAACCGCAATACGCGGGCGGTGCCGATCCGTTTACCGGGCGTGAGACCGTCGGCATCGAGGTGCGTGGCCTGAATTTCGGCTACGGCGAAGAACTGGTGCTCGACCAGTTGAACCTGAACATTGCCCCGGGTGAAAAAGTCGCGATTGTCGGCGCCAGCGGCGGCGGCAAAAGTACCCTGGTGCAACTGTTGCTCGGGCTATATACGCCGCAGGCGGGCAGCATCCGTTTTGGTGGCTTGACCCAGCAGGAAATCGGCCTGGAGACGATTCGCGAGAATGTCTCCGTGGTGCTGCAACACCCGGCGCTGTTCAATGACACGGTGCGCGCCAACCTGACCATGGGCCGCGAACGCAGTGACCAGGCCTGCTGGCAGGCGCTGGAAATTGCCCAGCTGGATGCGACTGTCAGAGCGCTGCCGTTGGGCCTGGACAGCGTGGTCGGGCGCTCTGGCGTACGCTTCTCCGGCGGCCAGCGTCAGCGCCTGGCCATTGCACGCATGGTGCTGGCGGAGCCAAAAGTGGTAATACTCGACGAAGCCACCTCGGCCCTGGATGCGGCAACCGAATACAACCTGCACCAAGCGCTGGCGCGGTTTCTCAGTGGCCGTACCACCTTGATCATCGCCCACAGGCTGTCGGCGGTGAAACAGGCGGATCGGGTATTGGTGTTTGATGGCGGGCATATTGCCGAAGATGGCGACCATCAGCAGTTGATTGCTGACGGTGGCCTGTACGCCAAACTTTACGGACACTTGCAACAAGTGCGGTGATTTAGCCTACGCTGAGCTATCAGGAGCGGTTTTCACTCGCGTGCGTATTTTAGTTGTGCATGTGCAAGGGACCTCATGAAGCATAAGCAGACTCTCGGAACCCCTCGGTTATTGGGCATTGTGTGGCCTTTTATCGCTGTCGTGCTGTTCCAGGCATTGTTAGGCTGCGTCAGTCTCTACGTACTCTCGGCGGTGCGCGGCTATGTGGCAGGCGAAAGCCTGTGGTCCAAGGGCCAGAAAGACGCGATCTTCTACCTGACGCTGTACGCCGACAACCGCAACGAAGCCACCTTCCTCAAATACCAGAACGCGATTGCCGTGCCTCAGGGCGGGCATGAACTGCGGGTGGCCCTCGACCGCCCGACCCCGGACCTGAACGCTGCGCGCTCGGGCATCCTCAAGGGCGGCAACCACCGTGACGACGTTTCCAGCCTGATCTGGCTATACCTCAACTTTCGCCATTTCAGTTACCTGGAAAAGGCCATCGAGCTGTGGACGGTGGGTGATGGCTATCTGTTGCAACTGGACGACCTGGCGCAGGAGATGCATCGGGCGATCCTGGCCGATCAGGTCAGCAGCGCCGATGTGCACGCCTGGAAGGAACGGATTTTCGCCATCAACGACGGCGTGACCCCGGCCGCCAAAGCCTTCAGTGACGCCCTGGGCGAAGGCTCGCGGATGATTCTGCGCCTGCTGCTGGTGACCAACCTGGCCACGGCGCTGGGCTTGATCGTGCTGGCGCTGTTGCGCACCCACAAGCTGCTGGCCCAGCGGCACGCGTTTGCCGACGCGCTGCAGTTAGAGAAGGAGCGGGCGCAGATAACCCTGGAGTCGATTGGCGACGGGGTGATCACCACCGATGTCGACGGCGCCATTGCGTATATGAACCCGGCCGCCGAAGCCCTGACCCACTGGAAAGGCGCTCAGGCCCAGGGGTTGCCGCTGGCGGCGCTGTTCAACCTGCTGGATGAAAATGCCCAGGCCGACGGCTTTACCTTGATCGAACGCATTTTGGGCGGCCAGCTCGGCGGGGGCAGCGAGCACTCCAAGCTGATTCAGCGCGTGGACGGCAGCACCGTGTCCGTCACCCTGGTGGGGGCGCCGATCCGCAGTGCCGGTAAAGTCGTCGGCGCGGTGCTGGTGTTGCACGACATGACTCAGGAGCGGCAGTACATCGCCAACCTGTCCTGGCAGGCGACTCACGACGCCTTGACCGGCCTGGCCAATCGGCGCGAGTTTGAGTTCCGCCTGGAGCAGGTGCTGCACAACGTCGGGCGCCAGCAAAGCGGGCGCCATGCCTTGATGTTCCTTGACCTGGACCAGTTCAAGCTGGTCAACGACACCTGCGGGCATGCCGCAGGGGATGAGCTGTTGCGGCATATCTGCGCGCTGCTGCAGTCGGACCTGCGCGAAGGCGACACCCTGGCCCGGCTGGGGGGCGACGAGTTCGGCATCCTGTTGGAGAACTGCCCGGCGCAGGTGGCGGAAAAAATCGCCGAAAGCCTGCGTCATACCGTGCAGAGCCTGCATTTTGTATGGAAGGGCAGGCCGTTTCTCACCACCGTGAGTATCGGCCTGGTGCACATCACCCAAGCCCCGACCACCTTGGAAACGTCTCTGCGGGCCGCAGACATGGCGTGCTACATGGCCAAGGAAAAAGGCCGCAACCGGGTGCAGGTGTATCACGCCGATGACTCGGAATTGTCCCTGCGCTTTGGCGAAATGGCTTGGGTGCAGCGCCTGCATATGGCCCTGGAAGAGAACCGCTTTTGCCTGTACGCCCAGGAAATTGCGCCGCTGGGGCACACCGAGCACGGCAATGGGCATATCGAAATCCTGCTGCGGCTGCATGACGAGGCGGGGCGGATCATCCTGCCGAACAGTTTTATCCCGGCGGCCGAGCGTTACGGTTTGATGACCTCCCTGGACCGCTGGGTGGTGGAGAACGTGTTCAAGATCGTCGCAGGCTGCATGCGCGAGCGCCCGGGCCGGCCCATGGCCATGTGTGCGATCAATCTGTCAGGCATTACCATCGGCGATGAGGACTTTCTCGGGTTCCTGCGTGAGAAATTCAGCGCGTATGGCATTCCGCCAGAAATGATTTGTTTTGAAATTACAGAAACCAGCGCTATCGCGAATTTGGGTAGTGCAATTCGTTTTATCAACGAACTCAAAGAGTTAGGGTGCCATTTCTCCCTCGATGACTTCTGCGCCGGGATGTCCTCGTTCGCATATCTTAAACATTTACCTGTAGACTTCTTGAAGATCGATGGAAGTTTCGTAAAGGATATGCTGGACGACCCGATTAACCGCGCTATGGTCGAAGTGATCAATCACATCGGTCATGTCATGGGTAAGCGCACAATTGCCGAATTTGTCGAGACACCCCAGATCGAACAAGCCTTGCTTGAGATCGGGGTTGACTACGCTCAGGGATACCTGATCGAGCGACCGCAGTTGTTTACCTTTGATAGTTTGCAGTGTCGACCTGTGCGACCGCAGCCTCTGTTATTCAAGGCGCCTGGCACGTTCCGATGAAACATTTGCTGGTCTGTACATATCACAAATCAAAAGGAGCCCGACAGTGATCGACACATTCAACAGAACCGGCCCGCTTATGGAAGCCTCGAGTTACCCCGCCTGGGCACAGCAGTTGATCCAGGCCTGTAGCGAGAGCAAGCGCCGCGTTGTCGAACACGAACTGTACCAGCGCATGCGCGATAACAAGCTCAGCGCCAAAACCATGCGCCACTACCTCATTGGTGGCTGGCCAGTGGTTGAACAGTTTGCGTTGTACATGGCACAGAACCTCACCAAGACCAAATTTGCCCGCCATCCTGGGGAGGACATGGCGCGCCGCTGGCTGATGCGCAATATTCGCGTGGAACTCAACCATGCCGATTATTGGGTGCATTGGGCCCGCGCTCATGGCGTGAGCCTGGAAGAGTTGCAGGCACAGGAAGTGCCGCCGGAGCTGCACGCACTCAGCCATTGGTGCTGGCACACCAGCTCGGCCGATTCGCTGATTGTCGCGATTGCCGCCACCAATTACGCCATCGAGGGGGCCACTGGGGAGTGGTCCGCCGTGGTGTGTTCCACCGGCGTCTATGCTGCGGCTTTCCCTGAGGAAGACCGCAAACGCGCCATGAAGTGGCTGAAGATGCATGCCCAGTACGACGATGCTCACCCGTGGGAAGCGCTGGAAATCATCTGCACCCTGGCCGGCATGAACCCGACCCAGGAACTGCAGGTAGAGCTGCGTCAGGCGGTGTGCAAGAGCTACGACTACATGTACCTGTTCCTGGAACGCTGCATGCAGTTGGAAAAATCGGCGACTGCCACCCGTAAGCAACCGACTCTGGTTGCCAGCGAAGCATAAGTCGCGTGAGGGCGGGGTTACTCTGAAGTCAAGCGGTTACCCCGCCATTGCCAGGCGATTGCGGCCTTCGCGCTTGGCCACATACAAGGCGTTGTCCGCCCGGCGCAATACGCTCTCGGCGGACTCGCCTGCCAGCAAGGTCGAGCAACCCAGGCTCACGGTCAATTCGATACGTTCTTCATCCGCCCAGTAATCCTGGGCCTGTGCCGCGTGGCGCAGGCGCTCACCGACCATCGACGCCGCATCCCGGCCGGTGTTGGACAGCAGGATCAGAAACTCTTCCCCGCCAAACCGAAACACCATGTCCACATTGCGCAACTGGCTCTTGATCGAGGCGGCAACCGCCTTGAGCACTTTGTCACCCGTGGCATGGCCGTGGGTGTCATTGATGTGTTTGAAATGGTCGATGTCCAGCATCAGCAAGGACAGCGGCTGCAGGTGCCGGCGGGCCATGTCGATTTCCCGTTGCAGGGTCTGGTCCATGGCGATGCGGTTACCGGTTTCGGTCAGCGGGTCGCGCAGGGCGCTGCGGGTCGCGGCGCGGTAGAGCAGGGCGTTGCGCATCGGGTAGAGCAGGGTGGCCAGCAGTGATTCCAGGTTGGCCAACTCGTCTTCCATGAAGTGTTGGTTGCGCCGAAACACCAGTTCGCCGAGGTGCTCGCCTTCGTGGCTGAGGGCATAGCTCACCGAATGATGGCCGCGGTGGCCGTACTCCAGGCGCAGGTCGCTGGCTTCGTGACGGTATTGCAGGGCGTCCAGTGGCACCAGGCGTTGGATCTCGCGGAAGAACAGCGCAAGGATGTGCTCCGGCTCCAGGCTGGTTTGCAATTGCATGCCCAGTTGCTGGCGAAGTTGCGCAACGGTGGCGGGGCGGCGTGTAAGAAGAGAAGGCTGACCAAAGCCCAGGCGTTGCAATTTGGCGCTGTCGAAGTCAATTGCGTTGGTCTGGGTCGGTGTTTTCATAAGTGTATGAGCCCCTAAGCACAAAACTGTCTTACAGGCTGGGTGAGAGCGTCGTACTGTTCCTTCAGTTCCGTAGGACTGACGTATAGTCTAGCCCGGTTTGCCGAAGGGTATAACTGCCGCACGTCTTATAGCCGGGGCCGCGTTGCCGCTGGCCCCGGCGTGGGGCTTATTGTTTTTGCGGATCAAACTGCTTGTCGCGGATAAACAGCGCCGGGATCACGCCGCAGATAAAGTAGGCGCCGCCCATTACCAAAAATCCAACGCCGATCGAGCCATGGGACGCCAGGAACCCAATGGCGGCCGGTGCCACCGCTGCGCCAATTCGGCCAATGTTGTAGGCCCCGCCCACTGCCGAGCCGCGAAATTTCGCTTCGAAGCTTTCGGTCATGTAGGTCGCATTCACGCCGTAGGGAATGCCGTACAGGAAGCCGAACACAATCAGCATCCACAGGATGTTGTCCGGGCTCTGGAACAGCACGATCACCGGCAGGAAAATCGCCGTGCCCAACGCGCCGACGGCGAATACCAGGCGCCGGCCCAGGCGGTCTGCCGCGAGCCCGGCGAGGATCTTGCCGAAAATCATCGCCGCGTAGGTGCCGACCATGTAGCTGGTCATCGACTTGAAGTTCATCCCCAGTTCACCTTCCAGGTACGACGGCATCCAGTTATTGACGCCGTAGTAGCCGAACTGCAGGAAGCCTGCGGTCAGCGCCCAGAGGATAAACATGCGGCTGGCTTTCGGGTCGCTGAAGATCAGCTTGAACATGCCGTCGGGTTTCTTCGCCGACACGCGCTTGATGCCCTCGGCCTTTTCCCGGGCACGTTCGGCCTGGGCCTTGAGCCAGGCTTGCGGCTCCGGCACCAGGCGTTGCATCAGCACGGCGAGGATCACCGGGATGATCGCCACGTAGAACAGCCAGCGCCAGCCGTGGTTCGGCAGGATCCAGCCCGCGAGCAAGGTGGCGACGATGTAACCCACCGACCAGCCGGCCTGCAGGGTGCCGAGCACGGTGGTGCGATAACGGGTCGGCACGTACTCGGCCATCAGCGTATTGCACGCGACATACAGCGCGCCCAACCCAAGGGAGGCGAAGAAGCGCGTGCTCGCGAACTGCCAATAGCTGTGGGTCATGCCCAGGATCGCCGTGCCGGCGGAGAACAGCACGATGCTCCAGACCACGGTTTTCACCCGGCCAAAACGGTCACAGGCCCAGCCGCCGTAAATCCCGCCGATGGCCATCCCGGCCAGGGTGAAGCTGCCCAGGCTGCCGGCTTCGACGCTGGTCAGGCCGAACTCGGCCTTGAGGCTGCTGAGGCTGTAGGACAGCAGCATCAAGTCGGCACCGTCGATCAGCAGGCCGAGGAAGCAGAAGATGAATACGATGATCCACAGGTTGTTTTTCGCGGGCGACAACGCACCCGCCGAAGCGGCGACTTCCATAGCGATACCTTGTTGTAGTTGTTAGGGCACAAGTTATGGGTGTTGCGGTAATGCGGTTGGAACACGGTCAAAATGTGGGAGCGGGCTTGCTCGCGAATGCGGTGTGTCAGTTAATGCATTCGGTGGCTGATGTACCGCATTCGCGAGCAAGCCCGCTCCCACAGTGGTTCTGTGTTGTTCCGAGGGTTTAGTGTTTGGCCTCGCGAATCATGTTGCGGGCGATCACCAATTGCTGGATCTGCGTGGTGCCTTCATACAGCCGGAACAGACGCACATCGCGATAGAACCGCTCGATGGCGTACTCGCTCACATACCCGGCACCGCCATGAATCTGCACGCAACGGTCGGCCACCCGGCCACACATTTCCGTGGCGAACATCTTCGAGCAGGACGCTTCGGTGCCGATGTTCAGGCCTTCGTCACGCTTGCGCGCAGCGTCCACCACCATGCAGCGGGCGGCGTAGATCTCGGCCTTGCTGTCGGCGAGCATCGCCTGGATCAGTTGGAACTCGGCAATCGGCTGGCCGAACTGTTTGCGTTCCAGGGCGTAATGCAGGGCATCGTTGAGCATGCGTTCGGCAGCCCCGACGCTCACCGCGGCAATGTGCAGGCGGCCCTTGTCGAGCACCTTCATCGCGGTCTTGAACCCGACGCCCTCGACGCCGCCGATCAACTGGTCGGCCGGCACGCGCACGTTGTCGAAAATCACGTCGCAGGTGTGGGCGCCTTTCTGGCCCATCTTGTGGTCGCGCTTGCCCAGGGACAGGCCCGGTGTGTTGCGCTCGACGATAAACGCACTGATGCCGCCCGAGCCCTTGATGTCCGGGTTGGTGCGGGCCATCACGGTGTAGATCCCGGCGTGGGGGGCGTTGGTGATAAAGCGCTTGGTGCCGTTGATGAGGTAGTGATCACCGTCGCGCACTGCTGTGGTTTTCAGCGAGGCGGCGTCGGAGCCGGAGTCCGGTTCGGTCAGGCAGAACGAGCTGAGCAACTCGCCGCTGGCCAGTTTCGGCAAGTAGTGCTGTTTCTGCGCCTCGGTGCCGTCCAGCAGGATGCCGATGGAGCCGATGCCGTTGTTGGTACCGAAGTAGGAGCGGAATGCCGGCGAGGTGCGCCCCAGTTCAAAGGCCACGTTGACCTCTTCTTCCATGGTCAGCCCGAGGCCGCCGTAGGCTTCGGGCAGGGTCAGGCCGAACAGGCCCAACTCGCGGAACTGGCTGACGATATCCGCCGGGACGTCATCGGCCTCGGCCAGTTCGTTTTCCCGTGGGATCAGCGCTTCGTTGACGAACTGCTGGAGGGTTTCCAGCAACAGATGAAGCGTTTCGGGGTCTCGGATCATGTGCATTCCTCAGCGGCCCGTTCGGCGGGCCTGTTGTCGTCAATCTGCCGAGGCCTTGCACCGATCTGTCTAGCGGGCGGCGGCCTCGATGTTGTTCACCATGTGCTTGAGACGGGGCCCGATGTCGTCCTCGAGTTTCTCCCGGGAAAGGTGAAAACTCGGTCCGCCACAGTTGAACGTCAGCAGCCCATGTTGTGCATGCAGCAGCGGCACGGCGATGGCGTTTACATCGCGGTGCCACTCACCGATCGACATGCAGTAGCCGAAATCGGTGTAATCCCGGAAGGCCCGTTCCAGGCCCTTCCTGATGCCCGGCCAATCCTCCAGATGACGCTGGCGGATATGGTCGAGGATAAATTCCTGCTCGTTTTCCGGCATCGCGGCCAGGCAGGCGCGGCCTGCGGAACTCAAGTGCAACGGTAACCGTGTACCGACCTGGCGGCGCATGGTCATGTTGGCTTCGCCCTGGACCACGTCCAGGTACACCATGTCCAAACGGTCGCGGGTCGCCATGGCCACCGCGGCCTGGGCGTACTTGGCCATCGTCTCCATCAGCGGATGGGCCACGGCCCGCACCGACAGGTTTGAAAGCATTGCGTAACCGAACGCCATTACCCCTACATCCAGCTGATACCGGCCTGACTGCGGCAGGTGCTTGAGATACCCCAAGCGGGTCAGCGTGTGAGTCATCCGCGTAATCGTCGGCTTTGGCAGCCCGGTCTTGCGCGCCAGCTCCTGGTTACCCAGCACGCTTTCGCTGGGGGTAAAACAACGCAGCAATTCCAGGCCGCGTGCCAGGGCGGTAACGAACTGGCGGTCCTTGTCTTCTTCCTCGTCGGCATTCATCGGATCGATCAGCAAGTGCTCGAATGCGTGGTTGCCGGCAGGTGCTTCAGGTGTATTCGGGTCCAGGTTTCGACGGCGCATGTTAGTCCCCCTTTTTTTAGAAAATCAACAAAACAAAATTGTATTCCGCACAGCGAAACTAAGCAACTTCACGGTTGGTTGTTTTTTTGTTTAATAAAACCCGTCTAAACAAAGAGTTATAGCCCGATTTTCTGGCGGATCAGGTTTTTACGTTTACATCGCGACGAGTCGGTCCTTATGATTATCGCTAAATACGGAATATTGTTTCGCATAGCGAAACTTGCGGCATCCGAACTAACAAGAACATTGCAGCAGGAGAACTTGTGGCCAGTCTCGACCCACCCGTAGTGCACCTCGACGTCCAGGACAATGGCGTCGCCGTGGTACGCATCCACCGTCCCGACGTGAAAAACGCCTTGAACGCCCAGGTTCGCGAAGCGCTGGCCGAGCACTTTCGTGCCCTGGCCAAGCGCCGTGATGTGCGGGCCATCGTGCTCACCGGCGGCGACCAGTTCTTCGTGGCCGGTGCCGACATCAAGGAATTCGCCAGCGCCACGCCGATCGAGATGTACCGCCGGCACACCGAGTATTTGTGGGAAGCCATCAGCCGCTGCCCGAAGCCGGTGATCGCTGCGGTGAATGGTTTTGCCCTGGGCGGCGGTTGTGAGCTGGCCATGCATTGCGACCTGATCGTCGCCGGAGAGTCGGCGCGGTTTGCCCAGCCCGAGGTCAAGCTGGGCCTGATGCCAGGCGCCGGTGGCACCCAGCGCCTGGTGCGCGCCGTGGGTAAGTTCCAGGCCATGCGCATCGCCTTGACTGGCTGCATGGTCAAGGCGCCGGAAGCCCTGGCCATGGGCATGCTCAGCGAAGTGGTGGCGGATGACCAAACCATTCCCCGCGCCCTGGAATTGGCTGCGCAGATCGCCGCCTTGCCGCCACTGGCGGTGGAGCAGATCAAGGAAGTGATGCTCGCCGGCGCCGACCTGCCGCTGGAAAGCGCGCTGGTGCTGGAGCGCAAAGCCTTTCAACTGCTGTTCGATTCCGCAGACCAGAAGGAGGGCGCCGCGGCGTTCTTCGAAAAACGCACCGCGAACTACCTGGGGGAATGAACATGACCGATTCGATCAAGATCATGGGCCTGGCAGGCACCGGCGTGATGGGCGCCGGGATTGCACAGATTGCTGCCCAGGCCGGCGTGTTGGTGCGCTTGTTCGATGCCCGCGAAAGCGCCGCGCAAACCGCTCGGGATAATCTCGGCGCCACACTCTCGAAGCTGGCAGCCAAGGGCAAGATCACCCAGGCAGCGGTGGACGCAACGCTTGCGAACCTGCAAGTCGCCGCCACCATCGAGGCGTTGCACGATTGCGATCTGGTGGTGGAGGCCATCGTCGAAAACCTCGACGCCAAGCGCGGCCTGTTGCAGCAACTGGAAGGCGTGGTCAGCGCGGGCTGTATCCTTGCCACCAACACCTCGTCGCTGTCGGTCACGGCCATCGCCACCGGCTGCCAACACCCTGAGCGGGTCGCCGGTCTGCACTTCTTCAACCCGGTGCCGTTGATGCGCGTTGTCGAAGTGATCGACGGCCTGGCCACTGCGCCGAAGGTCGGCGACGACCTGCTGGCCTTCGTGGCCCGCACCGGCCATCGCGGCGTGCGCGCCAAGGACACCCCGGGCTTTATCGTCAACCACGCCGGCCGTGCCTACGGTACCGAAGCCTTGAAGATGCTCGATGAAGGCATTGCCGAGCGCGGCGATATCGACCGTATCCTGCGTGAGGGCGCAGGCTTTCGCATGGGCCCGCTGGAACTGCTGGACCTGACCGGGCTCGACGTTTCCCACCCGGTGATGGAGTCGATCTACAACCAGTTCTATCAAGAAGCGCGCTACAAACCGTCGCCCCTGACCCGCCAGATGCTGGTGGGCGGACGACTGGGACGCAAGAGCGGGCAGGGCTTCTACCGTTATGAAAATGGCCAGGTGGTGGACGGCCCGCAGCCGCAGCCGGTGCCTTCGGTGAAGCAGTTGCCGCCAGTGTGGATCGCCACCGAAAACGCTGACGACTACGAGCGCCTGAGCGCCTTGGTGATCGAGTTGGGCGCGCACCTTGAAAGCGCGGCGCAGCCTTCGCCTGAAGCGCTGTGCCTGCTGGCGCCTTACGGCCTTGATGCCACCTCGGCCAGCGAGCGCTTCCACACCGACCCGGCGCGCACCCTGTGCATCGACCTGCTCACGGACCTGTCACGCCATCGCACCCTGATGCAAAACCCGCTGACGTCCACCGCCACCCGCGACGCCGCCCACGCGCTGCTCGCCAGTGACGGGGTGGGCGTGACGGTGATCGGCGACAGCGTCGGCTTCGTCGCCCAGCGCACCTTGGCGATGGTGGTCAACCTGGCCTGCGATATCGCCCAGCAACGCATCGCCAGCGTCGACGACATCGACCAGGCCGTACACCTCGGCCTGGGTTACCCGCAGGGTCCGCTGGCCTGGGGCGATGCCCTTGGGCCACGGCGCATCCTCACGATTTTGCAGCGCATGAGCGAGCTCACCCACGACCCACGTTATCGCCCCAGCCCCTGGCTGCGGCGGCGTGCAGTGCTGGGGATTTCCCTGCGTCATGAAGAGCCGGCAGTCGGCTGATTTCGATTCATCACAGGACAAGAATAATGGGTGCATTGACTGGTTTGCGGGTATTGGATTTAAGCCGGGTATTGGCCGGGCCCTGGTGTGGCCAGGTGTTGGCGGACCTTGGCGCGGAAGTGATCAAGATCGAACGGCCACAAAGCGGTGACGACACCCGTGGTTGGGGCCCGCCGTGGATGAAGACCGACACCGGCGAGTCGTCCGGGCAAGCGTCTTATTACCAGTCCACCAACCGCGGCAAATTATCCGTGGCCATCGACCTCGCCACCCCTGAAGGCCAGGAACTGGTGCGAGCCCTGGCGGCCAGCTCCGACGTACTGATCGAAAACTACAAGGCCGGCTCCCTGACGCGTTATGGCCTGGATTACGCGACCCTGGCCGAGGTCAATCCACGGCTGGTGTACTGCTCCATCACCGGCTTCGGCCAGACCGGTCCGCGTGCCGAGGAACCCGGCTACGACTTCATCATCCAGGGCATCGGCGGCCTGATGAGCATCACCGGCGAACGCGACGACCTGCCCGGTGGCGGTCCGCAAAAAGTCGGCGTGGCGTTTTCCGACCTGATGACCGGCCTGTATTCCACCGTCGCCATCCAGGCCGCACTGCTCAGCCGCGAACGCACCGGCGTTGGCCAACACATCGACATGGCGCTGCTGGACGTACAAGTGGCAACCCTGGCCAACCAGAGCATGAACTACCTGGCCTCGGGCAAGGTGCCGGAACGGTACGGCAACGCCCACGCCAACATCGTGCCGTACCAGGTGTTCCGTGCGGCAGACCGCGACTTCATTATTGCCTGCGGCAACGACAGCCAGTTTGTTGCGCTGTGCCACAGCATTGGCTTGCCGCACCTGCCGGACGACCCGCGCTTTCGGCGCAATGCCGATCGGGTCGCGCATCGGGCGGAGATTGTCGAGCTGTTGTCGGCGCACTTTCTGGGGCGTACGGCGGACGAGTGGGTGGCGAGCATTCACGCGTCGAAGGTGCCGGTGGGGGCGATCAACAACATCGCGCAATCGCTGGAAGAACCGCAGGTGATTGCCCGGGGCTTGATGGTGAAGATCCCGCATCCCAAGAATCCGGAGTTCGCCATGGTCGGCAGCCCGATCAAGATGTCGGGCACGCCGGTGGAGTATGTGAGGCCGGCGCCGATGTTGGGGCAGCATACCGATGAGGTACTCGGCGAGCGCCTGGGGTTGTCGGCGGAGCAGTTGGGGCAGCTCAAGGCGGGCGGGGTGATCGAGCAGTTGAGTTGAGGGTCGCGGGCACCCAGCCAAAGGCTGGTGCCCGCTGAGGTCATCAATCGCGGGTGGGTAAACGCTCATCCGCCTGGCGCTCGAGCATCCAGCCAGGGTACTCGGGGTGTGGCTGGCTGACTTCGTCCAGCGTGGCGATATCCTTGTCTGTCAAACGCACTTGGCTGGCACGAAGGTTGTCGTCCAATTGCTCCAGCGTCTTGGCGCCGACGATGACGCTCATCACGCCTTTGCGGTGCAATAACCAGGCGAGCGCGATCGCTGAAATCGAAACGCCGTGTGCCTGGGCAATGGGGGTCATCACGTCAACGAGGTCATAAACCCGCTCCCGGTCTACGGGAGGAAAGTCGAATGCTGAGCGGCGTGCGCCCTCGGGGCTCTGCGTCGACCGGGTGAATTTCCCGGACAGCAGCCCGCCGGCCAGCGGGCTCCATACCATTACACCTTCAAACGCGTGATGGCTTGCTCTGCGCGGGAGTATCGAGACCGGCCCCCTCCGGGCGCTGGTGTTGCATGACAAAGTCGATGAATGCACGAAGCGCAGGCGCCATCTGACGTTGACTGGGGTAGTACAGGTAAAACCCGGGAAAGGTCGGTGTCCACTCTTTGAGAATGTGGATCAACTTGCCTGCCTCGATCAGTTCAGCCACCTGGTTTCTGAACAGGTACGCGATGCCGACACCATCGAGCGCGATGCGGGTCAGCATCTCGGGTTCAGTTACGACCAGTGGGCCCTTGACTTCGATTTCCAGCGACTCGCCATTGCGCTCGAATTCCCAGCGATACAAGCTGCCATCCGTAGGCCAGCGATAAGTCAGGCATTGATGATTGGCCAGCTCCTGCGGAGCTTTTGGGGTGCCGTTGCGCTTGAGGTAGTCTGCCGACGCAACCACCATCATCTCCAGGTGATCGCCCAGCTCTTGGGCCACCATGTCCTTGTCCAGTTTTTTGCCCAGCCTGACACCGGCATCGAACCCACCGGCAACGATATCCACCAAGCGTTCATCGGTAACGATGTCGAATTGAATGCCCGGATATGCTTTTAGAAACGGGCCTATCAACGGAGCGAGATAATGGATGGCGGCCAGTCGACTGGTATTGATGCGCAGGAGCCCGCACGGGCCATCATTGGACTCCCTCAATCTGGCTAATGCCGTGTCCAGTGACGTCAGGGCCGGCAGCAGGTCCGCGAGGAGCCTGGCGCCGATCTCTGTTGGAGAGACACTGCGGGTCGTGCGGTTGACCAGGCGAACGTCCAGGCGTTCTTCCATAGTGCGGATTGTCTGGCTCAGGGCGGAGGCGGACATTCCCAGGTGTGCGGCGGCGCGGACAAAACTTCCCTGTTGAATGACCGCAGCAAACGCTTGCAGTTGGGCGTATTCGTTGCCTCGCATTGTGTCCACTTCCTTAATGGGTCATGCGGATAATAACGCATTATCAAATGGATCCAATTACGCAATACTCAGCCCGGCTTCGAGCTTTTTACGTCAACAATGGAGGTAGACCTGTGGGCAGATTCTCTGGCAAACGCATTTTGATAACCGGGGGCACGAGCGGCATGGGGTTGGCAGGTGCCAAGCGTATTGCTGACGAAGGCGGCCGAGTGGCTGTTACGGGCTTCAGTCGTGAGCATCTCGAAGAAGCCGCAGCGACACTTCCTGCTGATGCGTTGGTGTTCAGAAATGACGTATCGGATCCTGACGCCGTAGCGCAATTGGTGGACGAGGTCAGGAAGTTGGGGGGCTCGATGGCTTATGGCTGAACGCGGGTTATGCTCAAGTGGGCTCAATCGAAGACACAGATGCGCAGTTTTTCGACCGGATGATGAGCGCCAACGCGCGAGCGCCGCTACTTCAACTTGCCCAACTGACCGACCTGCTTTCTCCCGGTGCCTCCATTGTGTTGACGTCTTCGACCTCAGCCTATGAGTCGGCCCCCATGGCCAGCGTCTACGCGGCAACCAAAGGCGCAATGATTTCTATGGCGCGTTGCTGTGCTGCGGCGTTAGGGCCGCGAGGCATCAGGGTTAACGTACTGGTGCCGGGCCCGATTGATACCAACTTTCGCAACTTCATGCCTGATGACGTCCGTCGACAGTTCGAAAATGGGTTGGTCAATCAATTGCCGTTGCGGCGCGTCGGTACGGCAGCCGAAGCGGCGGCTGTCGCCTTGTTTTTACTGTCGGATGATTCTTCCTACGTCACCGGCAGCCAATACGCAGTGGATGGCGGCTTGACGATGCGTTAATAGCGAACTCACCGGGTTCTTTACGCGATGTGTTGTGCCCAATAAGCAGTCAATGAGTCAGAAGTATAAAGTTTTAGTTGCGGTGTTTCGTCAAGTGCACATTTTTCAGGCAGTCAGCCGTAGCAGTATAGAGTTGAAACTCTTATATGAGTGGCTGCTTACTCGCTAAAAACTATGTGTAAGGGATGACTGATGGGCAACAGCAACAATCATTGCGGACGCAGACGGACAAGGTGCAATCCTGGCTCTATGAATCGGCGGTGGAAAGCGACACAAGGATCATCGAGGTGGTTACCTCAATTGCCAGGGAGCGAGGCGTCACCAATGCTCAGGTCGCACTGGCCTGGTTGCTTGGGCAGCCGGCTGTTGCATCGCCGATTATCGGCGTGACCCGTCTGGAGCAGCTTGATGAGCTGGTGGGTTCACTTAGCATTGAGCTTGAAACCGAGGAGCTCTCACGACTCTCTGCGCCTTACACGCCCCATGCCGCACCCGAATACGTTTAGTCTTGCGCCGGCTGGCCCATGAATTGATTCGGTCGGTGTTGGGCTGGAAGTATTCAGTGCTTGACTTCTCCTTTTCAATCAGTAACATACGGCGCATTCCGCGATAGCTCAGTTGGTAGAGCAAATGACTGTTAATCATTGGGTCCCTGGTTCGAGTCCAGGTCGTGGAGCCAGATAGTGAAAAAGCCTGCAGAGATGCAGGCTTTTTTTTGCCTGGGATTTGACCTGGCGAAACCTGGTGAGGGGTGATCTTGATCTGCACTCCGCCTGCATGGGGCCACGCTCGTCACTTTGCTCAAGCGCGGCCTGTCGCCTCGATCAGGCTTTGCCGGAAGACTTTGTCGCAAACGCACCATCGCTCAGCAGCGCAACGACCAGCGCGGTGACGCACAGGTAGATCGGATATTCCCAGCCGCCGTTGGCGTTGGTGAAGCTCCAGCCATTGCCGAAGTGCACAGTCGCCGCAACGAACAGTTGAACCACCGCCAGGGCAGCGATCCAGCGCGAGTAGACGCCCAACACCAACAGCAGGCCGCCGATCACTTCAAAGGCCATCACCGGATAAGCCAGAAAGCCCGGAAAGCCGATGGATTCGAAAAAGCCGGCGGTGACCGCAGGGGTGAACACCAGCACTTTGGTCAGGCCATGGGCAAGGAACATGATGCCCAGGGCAGGCGCAAAACGAAGGCGGCGTAGGGAGCGGTGCGTGTGTCGATCATGGTGAAGATCCTTTTGTTCAGTGAGAAAGCGGCAAGGTTTGAGTCAGCCATTGAGAAAAATCAGCCAGTTCCTGCGCGACGATCTCGTGGCCCATGGTGTAGAAATGCGTTTCATGGACGACGCCAAGACGGTCCAGCCAGGCATCCGCCTCTTGCGCCCAGGCGATAGGCAGAACGTTGTCCTGATGACCATGCGCGATAAACGCGCGTACGGATTTGAGTCGCCCTGCGGACGCTACATGTGGATCAAGCTCGCGCAACATGCGTCCGCTCAACAGGGCAAAACCGACCACCTGTTCAGGCTCGGTCAGCCCCACGCTGGCGCTCATGATGCCGCCCTGGCTGAAGCCTGCGATCACGGTCGGCATCGCTGGCAGCGCATCAATAAATCGGCTCGACAGTTGTCGGCTGGATTCAGCCTGCTCTTGGTTGAAGGAAGGGCCGTTGCTGGTGAAGTTCACCTGGTGATGAGGCTAATCGCTGAACAGTTCAAACATCAATTGTCGGAACCATTTATTGGCCGGGTCCCGATTGTATTTGCCGTGCCAGAACAGGTTGATTGCAATCTCGGGCAAGGGCATAGGCAACGGCAGGCTCGTCAGGCCAAAAGGGCCGGCGCAACTGTCGGCGAAACGCTCGGGGACGGTGGCGATCAGGTCAGTGTTCTGCAGGATATGGCCCACCGCAACAAAGTGCGGCACCTCTAACCGAATCTCACGTTGCAGGCCTGCGCGCTGCATGTGTGTGTCAATTTCCCCATGACCGGTGCTGGCGGCCACGATCCTCACATGCCCAAACTCACAGAATCGTTCCCGGGTCATCGGCAGTTCAGTCAGCGGGTGGTCTTTTCGGCACAGGCACACATAGCGGTGATGAAACAGGCGGCGCTGGTAGAAGCCTGCCTGCAGGTCCGGCAGGAGCCCGACCGCCAGATCCACCTCACCATTGGCCAGGCTTTCGGAGAGATCGGCATGGCTGCGCAGGGTGCTCACCGAAACGCCCGGCGCTTGCTTCAGCAGCGCCTCGATCAAGCGCGGCACAAAGTAAATTTCGCCGATGTCAGTCATCGCCACCACGAACCTTTTCTGGCTGGTGGCCGGGTCGAATTCATCGTGGCGGTTGATCGCGCCGTGCAACAGGCCGATTGCCTGGGAGACGGGTTCCGCCAGTTGCGCGGCATAGGGTGTGGGCTGCATGCCCTTGGGCGTCCGTACAAACAGTTCATCGTTGAACGTGGTCCGCAGCCGCTTCAGCGCGTTACTGACAGCGGGTTGAGTCAGCCCGAGGCTCTCGGCTGCTGCTGACACGCTTCGGTCCAGCAGTATCTGGTTGAAGATCACCAAAAGGTTCAGGTCCAGCTCGCGCAGGTTCATCTTGGCTTATCGCTCTGTGGACTTCAGAAAGGTTATGAATATTCAGGATGGTGATAGTTTGTATGGGGGCGAGGGCATTTATCAATGATTTGTGAATAGTCATGATCGGACTATTCCAAAAACAAACATAAGGTTTACCCATGACTAGCCCTCAATCTGTCTTGCAACTGGGCATTGTCGGCGGCGGCATCGCTGGCGTGGCCCTGGCACTCGATCTGTGCCGTCACAAGCACCTGGAAGTGACATTGTTCGAAGCAGCTCCCGCCTTTGGTGAGGTGGGCGCCGGTGTGTCGTTTGGTGCGAACGCTGTTCGCGCCATCGAAGGACTGGGCATTGGCAAACCCTACGAACGGATCGCTGACCGAACCCCGCAACCGTGGCAAGACATCTGGTTTGAATGGCGTCGCGGTGCAGACGCCGGCTATCTCGGTGCCAGCGTCGCCCATGGCGTGGGCCAGTCCTCCGTGCACCGTGCAGATTTTCTTGATGCCTTGGCCAAACAACTGCCGGACGGCATCGCGCGCTTCGATAAGCGTGCGGTCAGCGCGCAAGAGACGGGCGACAGGGTCAGCGTCCAGTTCACCGACGGCACAGACTATGAGTGCGACCTGCTGATCGTCGCAGACGGAATCAAGTCCAATCTTCGCGACTATGTACTCCAGGGGCTCGGCCAGCCTTTGGTCGCACCGCGTTTCAGCGGCACCTGCGCCTACCGCGGCATGATCGACAGCGAGCAACTGCGCACGGCCTATCGCGCTGCTGGTATCGACGAGCATTTGATTAACGTCCCGCAAATGTACCTGGGCCTCGACGCCCACATCCTCACATTCCCCGTCAAGCAAGGCCGGCTGATCAACGTGGTGGCGTTTGTTTCTGACCGCAGCGACCCGAACCCGGTATGGCCACCAGGCACACCCTGGGTGAAAAGCACCAGCCAGGCCCAGATGCTGGAGGCGTTCGCCGAATGGGGCGATGCCGTACGCGTTCTGCTCGAATGCATTCCCGACCCGACCCTGTGGGCCCTTCATGAACTCGGCGAACTTGCAGGCTATACCCATGGCCGGGTCGGACTGATCGGTGACGCTGCTCACGCCATGCTCCCACACCAAGGTGCCGGGGCAGGGCAAGGGCTGGAAGATGCCTGGCTGCTCGCCCGCCTGCTGGGAGACCCACGAGTGTTGGAGAGTAACGCCCAAGACGTACTTCAGGCGTATGACGCGATTCGGCGACCACGCGCCTGCCGCGTGCAGCGCACCTCTTGGGAGGCCGGCGAGCTCTATGAGTTTCGGGATCTCCAGGTCGAGGATCGAGAAGCCCTCCTGTCCACCACCCTGGCCAGTCGATTCGACTGGTTATGGAACCACGACATGCAGTCGGACCTTGCGGATGCACGCGCTCGGCTTGGGTGGGCTGAAGCCGTTTGATCGCGTATCTCAGTTGGCAGCGCCTTTACGGGTCACAGGCTCGGCAGCAGGATTGAGGGAAACCGGCTCGCGACGCGGCAAACGGCCGTTGAGGACGGCGTACGCCACCAGACCCATCAGCAGCCCCCAGAATGCTCCACCGATGCCGAACAAAGTGATGTTGGCGGCAGCAGCCAAAAAGGTAATCAGCGAGGCTTCGCGGGATTTGGCGTCGGCCATGGCACTGGCCAGGCTGCCGCCGATGGTGCCCAGCAGGGCGAGCCCGGCCAGCGTCGTGATGAAGGCTGCCGGGAAGGCCATGAACACCGCCGCGAGGGTCACACCGAAGATCCCTACGAGGATGTAGAAGACGCCAGCAGCCAGGCCGGCGATCCAGCGTTTGGAGGGTTCTTCATGGGCCTCCTTGCCGGTGCAGATGGCTGCTGTAATCGCCGCGATGTTGAACGCGTGAGAACCAAAGGGCGCCATGAGCAAAGAACCCAACCCGGTGAGGGTCACGATCGGATTGGCACTGGTGCTGAACCCATCGTTGCGCAGTACCAGCATGCCAGGCATGTACTGACCGGTCAGGGTGATCAGAAACAGCGGCAGCGCGACACTGAGCAAAGCATTGAGCGAGAACTCAGGCTGGGTGAACACGGGTGCCGCGAGTTGCAGCCCCAGCCCCGACAAATCCAGGCGTCCCTGAATCAGCAGGAAGGCCAACCCCACTGCCAGAATGCCCACCACCGCGTAGCGCGCGGTAAAACGTTTGAGCAGGATGTAGGCACCGATCAGCAACCCGACCAGCATCGGATCAATGCTCATGCCGCCAAAAGCCCCGATGCCAAACTGCAGCAGGATGCCGGCCAGCAGTCCTGCGGCCACACCCGGCGGGATCAGTCGGATGACTTTTTCGAAGTAGCCGGACAAGCCCAGTAGCACGAAGGCAGCGGCCGAGATCATGTACGCTCCCACCGCCTCGGCATAGGGCGTGGTGGCCAGGGCGACCACCAGAAATGCCGCTGCGGGTGTCGACCACGCAGTGATGATCGGCTCGCGAGAAACCCAACTGAGGACCAGCCCGGTAACGCCCACGCCAATCGACACGGACCACACCCACGAAGCTGTCAACTCAGGGCTCAGCCCAGCGACCTTGGCTGCCTGGAAGACCAGAATGAACGTACCGCCATAGTTGACGATGACCGAGATCAGGCCGGCGACAATCGGATGAATGAGATCGCCGAGGCGAATAGATGACTTGGTTGTTGAAGAAGGCATGGCTTTAATTTTGCTCCTTGCAAAGAGAGGTACTTGGCCTCGACTGGAAAGTGATTTATAACGCTGAACTGGCCTGTTTAGCCCGTACACTTTTGCGTATGCAACCAGACCACTTTTCTTTGCAGGCCAACTTATTTATCCAGGGCAGACCGCATGGCAAAAACCTTCGAGCTCGAAACGCTGAAGATGCGGCTCACCGACCCCGAGTTTCAGTTGCTGGATCTGCACCAGCGGATTCAGCGCGCCCTGCGTGCACTGATCCTCGACGGAGCCCTTGACGCAGGCCTGAAGCTGCCGGCAACCCGGGTTCTGGCCAAGACGCTCGGCGTTGCCCGCGACACGGTCGAGAACGCCTACGTGCAATTGCAGCGTGATGGCTTCATCGTGCGGCGCGAGGGTTCGGGCAGCTATGTATCCGAGACGGTTGGCACCGAATTACGCGGGGCGGCGCGTCGGCGCATGAAGCTGCAAGACACCCCACGCAGCGAGGTGGTGCCAGGACCGGGCTTGAGCCGACGCGGTCGGATGATTTTCGACAGTGGTGGAGTTAACGATCAACAGGTGATCAAGGCCTTTGCCACAGGTCTGCCGGAAACCCGCACCTTCCCCACCGATGTCTGGGAACGCCTGCAACGCCAGGTCATGAAGGACCACCGCGGCAATGTTCTGCTGCACGGAGACCCGCAAGGCGCGGAGCCTCTGCGCAAGGCCATAGCCACCTACTTGAACCTCGAGCGCGGGGCCACATGCTCCCCCGATCAGATTCTGGTGTTGAGCAGTACTCGCCAGGCGCTTTTTCTGTGTGCGCAGTTGTTGGTGGATGTCGGCAAACCGATCCTGCTGGAAAACCCGGGCTACTACGGCGCCAGGAAGGCCTTTGAAACCGCCGAGACCAAGGTCGTGCCCATTGACGTCGATGCCCAAGGCATACGCACAGACCTGCTGTACGCCGACCGTAGCGGCGCCAATTGCGTCTATGTCACGCCGTCTCATCAATACCCCACCGGCGCAACCTTGTCGCTGGAGCGTCGTCTTGAGCTGATCAACTGGGCAGCGGAGAAGGGCAAGTGGGTCATCGAAGATGACTACGACAGCGAGTTTCACTACGACGGACAGCCCACTGCCTGCGTTCAGGGCCTGGACAAGTACCAGCGTACGCTCTACATCGGCACCTTCAGCAAGACCCTCTACCCTGGGTTGCGAATGGGCTACATGGCACTGCCCCACGAGTTGATCAAAGCCTTCACCTACGCGCGCAGCATCATCGACGGTCACACGCCACAAATCCTGCAACTGACCCTGGCGCGCTTTATGGAGGACGGCCATTACAACGCCCATGTCCGGGCCATGCGCAAGCTATATGCCGGGCGCCGTTCCATCATGCTCGATGCGATCAGCAAGCACCTGGACGGCATCGTTACCGCTTTGCGTCCACCCGGCGGGCTACAAATTCCCTGCCTGCTGCACGATGGTTGGTCGGAGGAAAAGACCCTCCGCCAAGCTGCCAGCGCGGGCGTGCAACTGCCCGGCCTCAGTCGGCTGTACGCTGGCGAGGAGAAGAAACACGGTTGGCTATTGGGGTATTCGTCCTTGACCGCCTATGAAATCGAAGCAGCGATGCTGCGCCTGGCCAATGCGCTGAGTAAGTAATAGGCCTGCAAAGCCCCAGCTCTCTTGGCCCCCATAAGGGGGGAGCATTTCAAAACGGGTACAAAATATTTTGAAATAATTTCAGTTAATGAGTTAGATTCCTATTAGCGTTATCAGCAACGATCGTCCTTGATCATCTTGTCGTAGGAATTTTTCTTTGAAACATCGCTTTCCAGCCACTCTGTTGCTTGCCGGTGCATGCAGCGCCATGCCTCTTGCCCACGCTGTAGAAGATTTGACGCTGCCGGCGACCCAGATCGATGGAAGCAGTGAACGCGCTGACGGGCCGAGCGACGGCTACCAGGGCAGTCCGGCATCCAGCACGACCCGCCTGGGTCTGACGGACAAGGAGACACCGCAGGCCGTGACCACCATCACTCGGCAAGCACTCGACGACTTCAAGATTACGGGTATCAAGGACGCGCTGCGCTCCGCGCCCTCAGTGACCGTGGAGCAAACCGAAACCGATCGTACGGAGTTCACTTCCCGCGGTTTCGACATCAACAACTTTGAATACGACGGTGTGGGCATGCCGTTCGTGGGCACCACACTGATCGGTGAGCAGGACTTGGCCGAGTTCGAACAAATCGACATCTTGCATGGCGCCAACGGCTTGATGAGCGGTGCCGGTAACCCGTCGGCCACGGTCAATTTCGTGCGCAAACGCCCGACCGACACGTTCCAGGCGCAAGTCGATACCAGCGTCAGTTCCTGGGACGGCCGTCGCGTAGACGTGGACGTTGCCGGGCCATTGACGGACTCCGGCAACGTCCGTGGCCGCTTCATCTATTCCCACGACAAGGGCAATTCCTGGATGGATCGCTACAGCCACGAGCGTAATGTCGCCGCTGGCCTGCTGGCCTTCGATCTGTCTGATGCCGACACGGTGACGGTGGGTTTTTCCCAGCATGACAGCAACTCCAACGCCAGCACCTGGGGCAACCTGCCGCTGGTGGATAACAACGGCAACGCCATCCACTATGGCAGCCGCAGCTCCAGCATCGGCCAGCCCTGGACCTATTGGAACCTGCGTACCCAGCGCATGTTTACTGAGCTCAAGCATGACTTTGGCAATGGCTGGAACGCCACGGTCACGGCGACGGGGATCGTCGAGAAGCAAGACACCAACATGCTGTACGTCGCCGGGGTTTCAGGTGATGACGCCTCGGTGTTTGCCGCCAACACCACCAGCGAGGACCATCAGTTGCTGGGCGAGGCGCAGGTCTCTGGACCGTTCAGCCTGTTTGGTCGCGAGCATGAACTGACCGTCGGTGCCGCCTATGGCCGCACCCACCAGAAGGCTCGAGAGTACGATGCGGCCGAATCCGGTTATTACGATGCATCGTTCTCGCAGGTGTTGGCGGGGAACCTGGCGCATCCGTCGTTCGTATTTACCAGTGACGGCAACACTCAGAATTTCACCGACACCCAGAAAAGCGTTTACGCCGGTGCGCGGTTCAGCCTGGCGGATAACCTGCACTGGATCGCTGGCGCACGGATGATCAGCCTGGATGCTTCCGGCGACAGTTATGGCGCCGACTACTACACCCGCGCGCACGGCAAGGTCACGCCCTATACCGGCCTGGTCTACGACCTGAGCAATCAGTGGAGCGTGTATGGCAGCTGGACGAAAATCTACAGCGCGCAATACAACCTGGGTGTCGACGGGAAATTGCTTGCACCTCTGGAAGGCAAAAGCATGGAGGCGGGTGTGAAGGGCAGTCTGTTGGATAACCGCCTCAACGTGACCGCGGCTGCGTTCAAGACCCAGCAGCAGAATGTCGCGGAGTACGCCGGTTTGGTCGAGGGCCGGCAGGTCTACAACCCGATGGATTACAAGAGCCACGGCATCGAGCTGCAAGCCTCCGGCGAAGCGCTGCCTGGCCTGGATCTGCTCGCCGGTTATACGTACGTGCGCATCGACAATGACGACGGAGAGAAGGCGCGCAAATATGTGCCGACCCACAGCGTGCGGGGCATGCTCACTTATCGTCTGCCGGGTATGCCCAAGGCCAAAGTCGGCACGCGGGTCAGTTGGCAGGGCGCGGTGGAAAACGACACCAACAGTGCTATCCGTCAAAACGCCTATGCGTTGCTCGACTTCATGGCCAGCTATGACATTGACAGCAATTGGAGTACGTCCGTAAATCTGAACAACGTTACCGACCGCAAATATTTGTTATCGCTGTACAACAGTGCGTCTACAGCCAGCTACGGGGCACCGCGCAACGTCGTGGCCTCCGTGACCTGGAAATACTGATGCCGCCTGAAGGCTCAGAGTGATCGAGCCTTCGCACAATCCCCAGGCTCCCGCGACTGTATTTCAACTACGACTAGGTCATAGCCCGCACAGCCGGGTGATCGTGGTTCAGCCTGAGCGTTCCGCCAGGGCGGTTCAAGTCTTGATGGCGCTCCACCTTATGCCCCGGCTTCGCCCAACTGAAAAAGACGTTCAAACTTTTCCCCTCGTGCTTTGGCTGTTTGTCGAAGGGTGAGATGCCTGCCCCCCGGCTCGCCCAACTGAAAAAGACGTTCAAACTTTTCCCCCTACGTGCTATCCATGGCTGTTTGTCGACAGGAGTCGAGCATGACCACACTTCCCGCAATCACCCCTGATCTTTTCCAATGGCTTGAAGACGTCGACGGCGAGCAATCGATGCACTGGGTACAGGCCCAGAACCTCAAGACCGAAGACCGACTCGCCCGCTCCGATAGCTTTCGGCAAATCAAAGCCGATGTACTGGAGATGCTGGACTCGGACAGCAATATCCCCTACGTCGACAAGGTCGGCGCCTATTACTATAACTTCTGGATGGACGCCGCTCACCCGCGGGGCCTGTGGCGTCGCACCACGCTTGAGGAGTACCGCAAGCCTCAGCCCGCCTGGGAAACGCTGCTGGACCTTGATGCACTGAACGCCGCCGAAGGCGAAAACTGGGTATGGCACGGTGCTGACTATTTGCACCCGGACTACCAGCGCTGCCTGCTGGCGTTGTCCCGAGGCGGGGCGGATGCGAGTGTCACCCGGGAGTTTGATCTGGCCAGCAAGACCTGGGTCGAAGACGGTTTCCAGTTGCCTGAGTCCAAGGGTGGCCTGGGCTGGATCGACCGTGACAACGTCTATGTCTTCACCGATTTTGGTGAAGGGACGATGACCCGCTCCGGTTACCCGCGCATCGTCAAACAGTGGCAGCGTGGTACGCCGATGAGTGCCGCCCGTATTGTCTACGAAGGCACGCTGGATGATATGTACATCGCGGCGATGCACGATGATACGCCGGGCTATGAGCGTGACTTCGTCAGCCGCACGCTGGCGTTCTACAACAACGAGCTGTACCTGCGGGGCAACGGCGGCCAGTTAAGTAAAATCGACGCGCCAAACTCGGCGGAAAAGTCGGTGTACAAAGACTGGCTGCTGCTGGAACTGCGGGAGGACTGGGCGCTTGATGAGGTGTTTGTGGCCGGCTCGTTGCTGGCGATCCGGTTTGATCGCTTCATGGCAGGCCAGCGGGATTTCGACGTGCTGTTCGCTCCTACGGACAGCACCTCGCTGGCGGGGTTTTTCTGGACGCTGAATTATCTGGTGCTGAACGTCCTTGACCACGTCAAGAACCGCCTCAGCGTCCTCACCCCCGGCGCGAGCGGCTGGCAGCACCGCCCGTTCACCGGGGCGCCGAGCATGGGGACGGTGGATGCCAGCGCAGTGGACAGCGACGACAGTGATGCCGTCTGGCTGGTGACCACTGACTACCTGACGCCGACCACCTTATCGCTGGCCGAGATCGGTCATCCGCCCGAGGTGCTGAAAACCCTGCCGGCCTTTTTCGATTCCAGCCAGCACGTGATCGAACAGCACTTCGCGGTCTCCAGGGATGGCACTCGTGTGCCGTATTTCCTGGTGCTCGGCAAAGACCTGCCGCGCAACGGCACGGCGCCGACCTTGCTCTATGGCTACGGCGGCTTTGAATACTCCCTGACCCCGTATTACTCCGGTAAGGCAGGCCGCGCCTGGCTCTCGAAGGGCGGGGTGTACGTGGTTGCCAACATTCGCGGTGGCGGTGAATACGGCCCTCGCTGGCACCAGGCAGCACTCAAGCAGAACCGTCCGCGCGCCTATGAAGATTTTGCCGCAGTGGCCCAAGACTTGATCGATCGCGGGATTACTTCACCCCGACACCTGGGCGCGGAGGGTGGCAGCAACGGTGGTCTGTTGGTCGGCAATATGCTGACCCAATACCCTGAACTGTTCGGTGCAATCGTCTCCCAGGTGCCCCTGCTCGACATGCAGCGCTACCACCTCTTGTTGGCCGGAGCGTCGTGGATGGGGGAATACGGTAATCCGGACGAGCCTGAAGAGTGGGCGTATATCCAGACGTTTTCGCCGTACCACTTGTTCGATCCGGCGAAGGCCTACCCACCGGTGTTTTTCCTGACCTCTACCCGCGATGACCGGGTGCATCCAGCCCACGCCCGCAAGCTGGCGGCGAAGATGATCGACGCCGGCAAGGACGTGACGTACTACGAAAATATCGAGGGTGGGCACGGCGGAGCGGCGGACAATGCACAGGCTGCGCATATGAGTGCGCTGGTCTACAGCTTTTTGTGGGAGAAGCTGAGTCCTAATCGGGACTGAGTGTTGCCCGCCTTAATTGTTGGTATGCCTGCACCAACTGGTCGAGCGTAAACCCAAGGTTTCTGCCGCTGGGGTTGGGCAGAACCCACACAGCCGCATGCCCCAGGGTGTGCGGTTGAAGCCCCCAGGCAATCTGCTTCTGCCCGCTCAACGCGCTATAGGCTGCCTTTCCCAGAAACGCCACATACCGTGGCGCATAACGTGCGATCTTGCGTTCAAAACTCACCGCTGCTGCCCTGAATTCATCCGCTGACAACTGATCCGCCCGGGCCGTAGGCCGCTCCACCACCGTGGTCAGCCCGCATTGGTACTGCAGAATCGTGCGGTCGTTTTCCGGCTGCACTTCATGGGGCGTAAACCCGGCCAGGTGCAGCGTGCGCCAGAACCGGTTGCTCCTGCCCATGAAGTGATGCCCGGTGGCGGCGGCCTTCAGGCCAGGGTTTATGCCGCAGAAAATCACGGCCAGGTCTTTGGTCAGAATGTCTTCGAGTGTTTCGTTCATGCTGAGTCTCAGGCAAGTGTCTTTCATGACTTTTGGAAAAACACAGGGGGCGGTCAAGCGTATCAATCGTGGTTAACGGGGCCCGCAGATCAACAGCAGAGCTGCTTTATGTGGGAGCGGGCTTGCTCGCGAAAAACCTGAGAACGCCGCGTTGAATCAGGATGCCAGCGTCATCGTTGACGACCTTCGCGAGCAAGCCCGCTCCCACATTTGACTGTGCCCGCTCTTGATTTTGATCTTAGGCGGCCCGCGGAGTAATGCCGGCAAGAGCGGAACCCATATCAGCCATTACCTAAATAACCGATATGCCCCCTAACCCAACAACGCCCGAGCAAACTCATCCGACGCAATAAAGTCCATGGCCTTGCGCAACTCGCAAGCCGCCTCAGCCCCAAACACCTCATCAAACCGCACCGCCATCTGCCTGGACACCACCCGCGCGTCCTCGTACTTACGCTGCCCCGCGTCGGTCAACAGCACCCGCCGGCTGCGGCGGTCCAACTCATCCACCTGCAACACCACCAACCCATCCCGCACCAGCGGCTTGAGCGTGTGCCCGAGGGCCGACAAATCCATCACCAACGATTGCGCCAAATCACGCATTTTCGGCGCGTCCCCATTGGCAATGTGGTTCATCAACGAATACTGAGTGGCCTTCAGCCCAAACGGCAAAAACGCCTCATCATAGATTTGCGCCATCCGCCGGGACGCACGACGCACGGCGCCGTTAGAGCAGGTACTGGGACTATTCAGGCCGGGTGGTGCGCATTTCACAGGCTGATCACTCGCTACAGATCAAGGGTTAACCGAACGTTAATCCGGCAAGATGAATATTGACACATGTAGCAACAAATTAGTTGCGTATGCCTCTAAACGCTATATCGTGGCATATGCCTCTATTTTGACCGGATGTCAGCGCAGTTGGCCCGGATCACAGACGGGCGAGGCAGGAGGGAAGCACTGTTCAGTGCCTCCTTCAGTGTTCAACTTCCTGTCTGGATCACACCTATGCTCAGCCTTGTGCGCATCGCATTGCGGCGCCCCTATACCTTCCTGGTATTGGCTATTTTCATTCTGATTGTGGGCCCGCTCGCGGCCGGGCGTACCCCGACCGACATCTTCCCCGAAATTCGCATCCCCGTGATTGCCGTGATCTGGCAGTACACCGGCTTGCCTCCGGATCAGATGGCCGGCCGGATCACCTCGCCGTTCGAGCGGGTGCTGACCACCACGGTCAACGACATCCGCCATATCGAGGCGGAGTCGTTGAACGGCTTCGGCATCGTCAAGGTGTACTTCCAGCCAGGCGTCAATATCAGTACCGCCAACGCGCAAATGACTTCGGTGTCCCAGGCCATCCTGCGTCAATTGCCACCGGGCACCACGCCGCCGCTGATTCTCAACTACAGCGCCTCGACCGTGCCGATCGTGCAATTGGCGTTGTCCGGCAAAGGCCTCAGCGAACAGAAACTCGGTGACCTGGGCCTCAACACCGTGCGCTTGATGCTGACCACGGTGCCCGGTGCGGCACTCCCATACCCGTTTGGCGGCAAGACCCGCCAGGTGCAGATCGACCTCGACTCGGCGCAGATGCAGGCCCGCGGGCTGTCGGCGCAAGACGTGGCCACCGCCCTGGCCACGCAGAACCTGATCACCCCGATAGGCACACAAAAGATCGGCAGCTACGAGTTCAACCTGCAACTGAACAACTCGCCGACGGATTTCCACGACCTGGAAAACCTGCCGATCAAGACCGCCGACGGCACTACCGTGTTGATTCGTGACGTGGCCACCGTACGCGACGGCAACCCGCCGCAGACCAACATCGTGCACGTCAACGGCAACCGTTCCGTGTTGCTGCCGGTGCTCAAGACCGGTTCGGCCTCGACCCTCGGGGTGATCGCCGGCATCAAGGACAAACTGGCCGACAACAAAGGCGCGTTGCCGCCCAACCTGAACATCGACCTGATCGGCGACCAGTCGCTGTTCGTGCGTTCGGCCATCAGCGGTGTGGCCCGTGAAGGGGTGATTGCAGCGGCGCTGACCAGCCTGATGATCCTGTTGTTCCTCGGCAGTTGGCGCTCCACGGTGATCATTGCCACCTCGATTCCGCTGGCCATCCTGTCGTCGATTGCCACGCTGTCGGCGCTCGGTGAAACCCTCAACATCATGACCCTCGGCGGCCTGGCATTGGCCGTGGGGATTCTGGTGGACGACGCCACGGTGACCATCGAGAACATCAATTGGCACCTGGAGCAGGGCAAGCCGGTGGAGACGGCGATCCTCGACGGTGCGGCGCAGATCGTCACGCCGGCGTTCGTGTCGCTGCTGTGTATCTGCATCGTGTTCGTGCCGATGTTTTTCCTGGAAGGCGTGGCGCGCTTTCTGTTTGTGCCGATGGCGGAAGCGGTGATCTTCGCGATGATCGCTTCGTTCATCCTCTCGCGAACCCTGGTGCCGACCCTCGCCAATTACCTGCTCAAGCCTCACGAACATCATGCGGACGGCACGCCGGTGGTTGCGCCGTCGAGCAACCCGCTGGTGAAATTCCAGCGCGGGTTCGAGCGCCAGTTTGAAGCGTTTCGCGGGGTTTACCACGGGGCACTGGAGAGTGCCTTGCATCACCGCCGTATCGTGGTGATCGCGCTACTGGCGTTTGTTGCCGTGTCGTTTGCACTGGTGCCGTTTCTCGGCCGCAACTTCTTCCCCGAGGTCGACTCCGGGCAGATCCTGCTGCATGTGCGTGCACCGATCGGCACACGTGTCGAGAGCAATGCGCGGCTGGTGTCGCAGATCGAAAACACCATTCATAAAGTGATCGAGCCCCAGGAACTGGCGGCCATCGTCGACAACATCGGCCTGGCCATCAGCGGGATCAACGTGGCCTACAACAACACCGGCACCGTCGGCTCCCAGGACAGCGATATCCAGATCAGCCTGAAAGAGGGCCATCGCCCCACCGCCGAATACATGCGCGAACTGCGGGAACGACTGCCCCGTGAATTCCCGAATGCGGTGTTCTCGTTCCCGGCGTCGGATATCGTCGGGCAGATCCTCAACTTCGGGTCTTCCGCGCCGGTGGATGTGCAAGTCAGCGGCAATAACCTGCCAGCCAACTTCACCTATGCCAGCACGTTGCTGCGGGAAATCCGGCGGGTGCCGGGTGTGGTGGATGCGCGTATCCAGCAGTCGCGGCAACTGCCGACCTTCAATATCAATGTGGACCGTACCCAAGCCCAACTGGTGGGCCTGAACGAGCGCGACGTGACCAACAGCCTGGTGGTTAACCTCGCCGGTTCCAGCCAGGTGGCGCCGACGTTCTGGCTCAACCCGGCCAACGGCGTGTCCTACCCGATTGTGATGCAAACCCCGCAATACGGCCTCGACACCCTGGCCGCCTTGCATAACCTGCCGTTGAGCGGCAGTGCCGGTGTGGCAGCGGACCAGACCCTCGGCGGCCTGGCCTCCATCGACCGCAGCCACAGCAACTCGGTAGTGACCCAATCGGATATCCAGCCGGTGGTGGAGGTGTTGACCGCGGTCCAGGGCCGCGACCTCGGCGCCGTCGCCGCCGACATCCAGAAGATCATCGCCGCCCACGCCAGCGAGGTGCCCACCGGTTCCAAAGTGCTGTTGCAGGGCCAGGTGCAAACCATGAACGCGGCCTTCAGCGGCTTGCTGTTTGGCCTGCTCGGCGCGGTGGTGCTGATCTACCTGTTGATCGTGGTCAACTTCCAGTCCTGGGCTGACCCGTTCGTGATCATCACCGCCTTGCCGGCGGCGCTCGCGGGCATTGTGTGGATGCTGTTTATCACCCACACGCCGCTGTCGGTACCGGCCTTGACCGGGGCGATCATGTGCATGGGGGTGGCCACCGCCAACGCGATCCTCGTGGTGAGCTTCTGCCGTGAACGCCTGGCGGTGCACGGGGATGCGGTGCAGGCGGCGCTTGAAGCCGGCTTTACCCGTCTGCGTCCGGTATTGATGACCGCGATTTCGATGATCATCGGTATGGCGCCGATGGCCCTGAGCCTGGGGGAGGGCGGCGAACAGAACGCCCCGCTGGGCCGTGCGGTCATCGGCGGGTTGGCCTTCGCCACCATTGCCACGTTGTTCCTGGTTCCGCTGATTTTCAGTCTTGTGCACGGGCGGCGTCAGCACGCCACGCTTGCGACCACCGCCACTCAAGGGGTTTGACATGTCCACTTCCGTTTCCCATCCGGGTTCGCCCCGCCGTAAATCCCGTGGTCTGCTCTGGCTGATGCTGGGGCTGGTAGTGCTGGTCGCCGTGGTGGTGTTCGGCATCGGCGTGCGCGCCAGCGAATCCCGCGACCTGAAAACCTGGACCGATGCCCAGGCCTTGCCCAGCGTGATCCTGATCACCCCAAGCGTGCAGCCCCAAGGGCCGATCCTGAACCTGCCGGGGCGCCTTGAGGCGTATTCACGGGCGTCGATCTTTGCCCGGGTCAATGGCTACCTCAAGACCTGGAACGTCGACATCGGCGACCACGTAAAGGCCGGGCAACTGCTGGCCGAAATCGACACGCCGGAGCTCGATCAGCAACTGCTGCAAGCCAAGGCTGTACTGGCTTCCGCCCAGGCCGACGAGTCGCTGGCACAGACCACCGCCAAGCGCTGGCAGGCGATGCTGGCCTCGGATTCGGTGTCGCGCCAGGACGTGGATGAGCGCACCGGCGACCTCACCGCCAAGCAGGCCAAAGTGGTCGCGGCCAAGGCCAATGTGGACCAGTTGATTGCCACCAAGGGCTTCCAGCGGTTGACTGCGCCGTTCGCTGGCGTGGTCACCGCGCGCTCCACCGATGTGGGTGCGTTGATCAGTGCCGGTGGTGCCACTGGCAAAGAGCTGTTCGCGGTCTCCGATGTCAGCCGCCTGCGGGTGTATGTTCAGGTGCCGCAGTCGTCGGCGCCGCAGATCAAGGTCGGCACCGTGGCGCGTCTGAGCGTGCCGGAATATCGCGGTGAAACCTTCACCGCCAAGGTGATCGCCACTGCCGATGCGGTGAATGCCGCGTCCGGCAGCACCCTGGTGCAATTGCTGGTGGACAACCCCGGCAGCCGCCTATTGCCGGGCGGCTACACCAGCGTGCAGTTCACCTTGCCGGTGCAGACCGACGTGCTGCGCCTGCCTGCCAGCGCCCTGGTGTTCGATGACAAAGGCATGCGTGTGGCGACCCTCGATGCGAACAATCACGTGCACTTCAAGACCGTGACCATCGCTCGGGACTTTGGTGACAGCGTGGAAATCGGCAGTGGCCTCGTCGCCACCGACCGGGTGATCGACACCCCGCCCGACGGCCTGGCCGACGACGATTCGGTGCAGCTGGCCGCCAACACTTCAGAGGTCAAACCCCATGGCTAAGCGCATTTGCCTGGTATTGGTCGCGACCCTGGGTCTGGGCGCCTGCCACCTGGCGCCGCCGCTGGACGTGCCGGAGGTCCCCGTGGCCGCGCAGTTCCATACCCGGGGCCCGTGGACCGTCGGCACGCCGAACGACCAAGCGAGTCGCGACGGTTGGTGGCACATCTACAAGGACCCGCAACTGGATGGGATGGAGCAGCAGTTGCTGCAAAACAACCCGGACTTGAGCGCGGCACTGGCTCACTATTCCCAGGCCCAGGCGTTTTTGGCTCAGGCGCAATCCGGGCTGTTTCCGAAGCTGATCGGTTCCAGCAATGCTCAGCGCATTCGCCAGTCGGACACCCGTCCACTGCGCTCGGCCAGCCCGCCGAATGTCTATGACTCCGGCACCGTGGGCGTGGAACTGGACTATGAAGTCGACCTCTGGGGCCGCGTGCGTGACACCGTTGCCGCCGGCACCAGCGATGCCCAGGCCGCCAAGGCGGACCTGGCTTCGGTGCGCTTGAGTTTGCAGGCACAGTTGGCCGACAGCTATATCCGCCTGCGCGGCATCGACCGGCAAGACCAGTTGCTGCAGGAAACCAGCGATGCCTATGCCAAGGCCCTGAGCCTGACCGAAGGCTTGCACGGCGGCGGTATCGTTTCCGGCCTGGACGTGGCGCGGGCGCGTACCCAACTGTCGACGGTCAAATCGCAACTGAGCCAGAACCGGGTGCAGCGTGCAGTGCTCGAACACTCGATAGCGGCGATGCTGGGTGAGTCCGCATCGACCTACGCGATTGCCCCCAGCGTTGCGGACATCGCCTTGCCCGGCGTGCCCACCGGTGTGCCGTCTACGCTGTTGCAGCGCCGGCCGGATATCGCCGCTGCCGAGCGCCGGATTGCCTCGGCCAACGCACGCATAGGCGTCGCGAAAGCCGCGTGGTTCCCGGCCCTCACCCTGAGTGCCCAAGGCGGTTTCCAGAGTGATGAGTTCGCGCATTTGTTGAGTGCGCCCAACATCTTCTGGGCCATTGGCCCGTCGCTGGTGGGGACGATTTTTGATGGCGGCGCGCGCCAGGCCGGCGTCGACAGTGCCAAGGCGGCAACTGATGAAGCCGCGGCCAAGTATCGTGGTGTAGTGTTGACCGCGTTCGAGCAGGTGGAGAACAACCTGTCGATTATCTCCGGGCTCGACACCGCCCTGGTTGACCAGCGCGATGCCGCCGCTGCCGCGCAGTACGCCGAGGACTTGTCCCTGGCGCGCTATCGCCAGGGCGGCGCCGCCTACCTGGATGTGGTGACGGCGCAGGTAGCGTCGTTGCAGGCACAGCGAACTGTACTGGATCTACAGACTCAACAGTTAAGCGCCAACGTAGGGCTGATCAAGGCCTTGGGTGGCGGCTGGAATATGGCCCAACTGGCCCAAAAGAACCTGTAGGAGCGAGCTTGCTCGCGAAGGTCGTTAACGATTATGCGTATTTATAGGTTAAACGCGGCGCTCTCGAGTTTTTCGCGAGCAAGCTCGCTCCTACAGTCAGTTAGTTAGTTGTTGTGAACATTGAATCCAAGGAGTAGTGGCATGACTGATTACGTACCGCCAAAAGTCTGGACCTGGAAAACCCAAAACGGCGGCACCTTCGCCAGCATCAACCGGCCCATTGCCGGCGCGACCCACGACAAGGAATTGCCGGTAGGCCGTCATCCGTTGCAGCTGTATTCGTTGGCAACGCCCAATGGCCAGAAGGTCACGATCCTGCTGGAAGAGCTGCTGGCCCTGGGGCACAAGGGCGCGGAATACGATGCGTGGTTGATCAAGATCGGTGACGGCGACCAGTTCGGCAGCGGCTTCGTCGGCGTGAACCCGAACTCGAAGATTCCCGCGCTGCTGGACCGCAGCGGGCCCAAGCCGATTCGGGTGTTCGAGTCCGGAGCGATCCTGCAGTACCTGGCCGAGAAGTTCGGTGCGTTCCTGCCCACCGAACCGGCGGCCCGCGCCGAGTGCCTGTCGTGGTTGTTCTGGCAGATGGGCAGCGCGCCGTACCTGGGCGGTGGTTTCGGGCATTTCTATGCCTACGCGCCGACCAAGATCGAATACGCCATCGACCGTTTCGCCATGGAAACCAAACGCCAACTGGACGTGCTGGACAAGCAACTGGCCGAGCACGAATACATCGCCGGGGATGAGTACACCATCGCCGACATGGCGATCTGGCCGTGGTATGGCGGCCTGGTGAAAGGCCGCTTGTATGAGGCGGGGGAGTTTCTCTCGGTGCAGGATTACACGCACGTGCTGCGCTGGGCCGATGCCATCGAAGCGCGGCCGGCGGTGCAGCGTGGGCGCCGGGTCAACCGCGTGTCGGGCGAGCCGTCAGAGCAACTGCGCGAGCGGCATGAGGCGTCGGACCTAGACTGACCCATCCGCCCTTGTGGCGAGGGAGCTTGCTCCCGCTGGGCTGCGCAGCAGCCCCAAAACCTGCGCCCACGTTCTGCCTGAAAGAATGCGGGATGCTTATTGGGGCCGCTTCGCAGCCCAGCGGGAGCAAGCTCCCTCGCCACGGGTTTCTGCGGTGCCTTCACGGCGCTCCCACTTGGCGATCACCAGCGGTGCCAGGGCATTGCCCAGCACATTCAATGCGGTGGTCGGCATTTCCATCAGGCGATACACCCCGGCGATGAAGGCGATGCCCTCCAACGGCAAGCCCGCACTCGCCAGGGTCGCCGACAGGATCACGAACATGAACCCCGGCACCCCGGCGGCGCCCTTGGACGTCAGCACCATGGTCACCACCAGCAGGGCCTGGTCGCCCAGGCTCAGGTCGATGCCATACAACTGCGCTACGAACAGCGTGCCGATCCCAAGGAACAGCGACGCACCGTCCAGGTTGAACGAATACCCCACCGGCACCACAAAGCTCACCAGCGAAGGCGGTACGCCGTAGGTTTCGAGCTTCTTCATCAGTTGCGGCATTACCGCCGCCGAGCTGGCGGTGGAGAACGCCAGGATCAGCTCATCCTTGATATGCCGCATCAACGCAAACAGGTTGATCCCGCACAGCCGCGCCACCAGGTTGAGTACCACCAGCACGAAGAACGCAATCGACACGTAGCTGACCATGATCAACTTGGCCAACGGCAGCAGCGAACTGAACCCGAAGTTGGCCACGGTGACTGCGATCATCCCGAACACGCCGATAGGCGAGTAGGCCATGATCATCGACGTCACCTTGAACATCGCTTCCGACACCCCGCGCAGCAAGGCAATCACCGGGTCTTTGCGCTCGGCCGGCAAGCGCGAAACCCCGAGGCCAAACATCACCGCGAAGAACAGCACCGACAGCAAGCTGCCCTGGGCCATGGCGTTGATCACGTTGTCCGGAATGATCCCGACAATGATCTGCCCCAGGCTGTGGCCGCCACCGGTGCTGCTGGTGGGCAAGGTCACGGCGCTGGCTTTCAGGCTGGCCAGTTCGGTGCCGGCACCCGGCTGGAGCAGGTTGCCCATCACCAGCCCGACGATGATCGCCAACGTGGTGATGCAGAAGAAATAGCCCAGGGACTTGGCCCCGATGCGTCCCAGGGATTTACCGTCACCGTGCCCGGCAATGCCCACCACCATGCAGGCAAACACGATGGGCACGACGATCATCTTCATCAGCTTGATAAAGATATCGCCCGCCGGTTGCAGCAGGTTGTCCACCAGCCACGGCCGGGATTCGGGAAAACGGTGCAGCAGGGCACCGATGGCGATGCCGGCGAGCAGGCCGATCAGGATTTGCCAGACCAGCGCGATGCGGGGCTTGTGCATGGGAGTGCCTCATTTATATCAATGATTATGAGTGTTGTTCTAGGCAGTCAATGAGCGGCCGTCCGTGGCCGCCGGGTGGGGCGGGTATCCGTCAGCGCAATCGATGGCACGCTTCATTCAGGCGACGGCAACCTTCTTCAATCACTTCAAGCGAGCTGGCGAACGACAGCCGGATATACGGCGACATGCCGTACGCCGCACCACTCACGGTGGCCAGGCCGTGTTCCCGCAGCAGGTACTCGGCCAGTTGTGTGTCGCTGTCGATCCGCTCGCCGTGCGGGGTGGTCTTGCCGATCAATCCGGCGACGTTGGCGAACACGTAGAACGCGCCATCCGGCGGGGTGAAGCTCACGCCGGGGATGTCTTCGAGCAGGCCCAGCATGCGTTCACGGCGTTGCTGGTACACCTCGCGCATCCCGGCGATGGGCGCCTGGTCGCCGGCGAAGGCGGCAACCGCCGCGGCCTGGCTGAGAGAGCTGGGGCAGGTGGTGGTTTGCGAAAGCAGCTTGGCAATGGCCGCGATCAACCACGCCGGGCCAGCCCCGAAACCCAGGCGCCAACCGGTCATGGCATAGCCCTTGGAGGCGCCGTTGACGATCAGCGTGCGCGGTTTCAGGTCCGGTGCGAGTCGGGTCAGAGACACGTGGCGGGCAGCGTCGTAGACAAAGTGCTCGTAGATCTCGTCGGCCATGATCAGCACGTGGGGATGACGCCGCAGCACCTCGGCCAGGGCCAACAGCTCGGCTTCGTTATACACCGCGCCACTGGGGTTGTTCGGGCTGTTGAGGATCACCCATTTGCTGCGCGGGGTGATCGCCTGTTCCAGGGCTTGCGGCGACAGCTTGAACCCCAGTGACTCATCGCCGGGAATGATCACCGGCGTCGCGTCATTCAGCCGTGCGATGTCCGGGTACGACACCCAATACGGCGTGTGCACGATGACTTCGTCGCCGCGATTCAGGGTCGCCGCCAGGGCGTGATAGATGATGTGCTTGCCACCGCAGCCGGCAATCACTTCGTCCAGCCCATAGTCCAGCTGGTTATCACGCTTGAGCTTGAGGCAGATCGCCTGGCGCAGGGCGAGGGTGCCGCTGGTGGCGGTGTAGTGGGTGTCGCCACTGCGCATCGCGGCGCTGGCTGCTTCGAGGATATGCGCGGGCGTATCGAAATCCGGTTCGCCCACGGTGAAGTTGACGATGTCCCGGCCCTGGGCGCGCAGTTCGCTGACCAGTGCGTTGGCGGCGATGCTCGGGGAGGGCGCAATGCCCAGCACCCGATCGGAGAGAAATGCAGTGCTCATGATGTTCCCCTTCAACCTGCCAGGCCGGCCTGCTGCAGCACCTTGTCAATCCAGCTCTGGTGCACCGCACCGCTGGAGATTTCGGCTTTGACTTCCTCTTCGTGGGCCGCGTGTTGAGCCGCCTTGCGCAGTACTTCGGCGGCGTCGGCCTGGGAGAAGGCGACCAGGCCGTCTTCGTCACCCACCAGCACATCCCCCGGGTTGATCAGCATGCCGCCGATGGACACCGGCACATTCACTTCCCCCGGGCCGGTCTTGTAGGGCCCGCAATGCACCACGCTGCGGGCGTAGCAGGGCGTGTCCTCGAAGCTCGCGACATCCCGGATCGCCCCGTCAATCACAAACCCCACGCAGCCGCGTTGCTGGGCGTAGAGCTTGACCAACTCGCCGATCACCGCGTTGTTGGTGTCGCCCTGGGCGTCCACCACCAGCACGTGGCCGGGCTCCAGCATGCTCAATGCCTTGTAGATCAGCAGATTGTCGCCAGGGCGGGTTTTCACCGTGAGCGCGGTGCCCACCAGCTTGCCGGTTCGGTTGTAGCGGTTCAGCCCGCGGGCGCCGATGTGCCGGCCGAGGTTGTCGCTGATGTGCGGGGTGACCACGTGAGTGAAGGCTTCAAGCACTTCGGCAGAAGCCAGCGGTGGGTTGGGGAGGATGCGGAAACCGGGCAAGGACATGGCTGTAACTCCGATTGATCTTATGGGTCTGTGGCTAGATCTTAGGAGTGATGAACATACAGTTTTAGCGATATTTTATTATCTGATAGGATCGCTTTTTCTCATGGGAGGTGGCCGATGATCACGTTCAAGCAAATCGACGCGTTGTACTGGATTGCCGAGCTGGGCAGTTTCGAGGCCGCGGCGAACAAGCTGAACATGTCGCAGTCGGCGATTTCCAAGCGCATCCAGGAGTTGGAAGAAACCTTCGATGTCGAGATTTTCGACCGCAGCAAACGCAATGCCCGGCTGACCGAAAAAGGCGCCGAGTTGCTCGACTACGCCAAGGACCTGCTGGAGCGTCGCGACTACTTGCTGGAGCGGGTGAGTACCCGTGAAGTGCTGGTGCGCAGGTTTCGCCTGGGGGTGACGGAATTGACGGCTTTCACCTGGTTGCCGGCGCTGGTGGAAGCGTTGCGTGAGGCGTATCCCAAAGTGCAGATCGAGCCGTCGGTGGAGTTGAGCAGCGAGCTGTTTCGCAAGCTGGAGAGTGATGAACTGGACCTGGTGATCGTGCCCGATGCCTACAGTGATTCGCGGTTTCTGAGCACGCCGTTGGGCAGTGTGGAAAACGCCTGGATGTGCGCCCCGTGGTTGGTCAGTGAGCCTGATCCGGTAGGGCTTGAGGCGTTGGCGGGGTACACGGTGCTGACCCAGGGTTCGCACTCCGGGACGGGCCTGCTTTATGAGCGCTGGCTGGCGGCGCATGCTGTGCAGATGCCGCGTAAGCTGACCAGCCATAACTTGCTGGTGCAGGTCGGGCTCGCGCTGTCGGGGGTGGGGGTGAGTTACTTGCCCAAGGCGTGCTTGTCGCATTTGATCGAGCGCGGAGAATTACGCGCATTGGAGACGGAACCGGCGCTGCCCAAGGTTGGGTATGTGGCGTTGCATCGTGGAGATCGGCAGTTTGGCTTGAACCAGAATGTGGCGCAGTTGGCGGTGCAGTGTTGTGATTTTTCGCGGTTGTTGTTTTGAGTGTATATCCGTTATTTAGGTAACGGCTACTTAGGGTTCCGCTCTTACAGCGGGTCACTTTTGAAAAGCGCAAAAGTAACCAAAACGCTCTGCCCCGCCTGTCGGCACCTCGCCTAGGCTCGGTGTTCCCTCACTCCGGCACCACTCCGCGGGCCGCCGCGACGGGCCATCCATGGCCCGGCGCGGCTAAACCGGCGTCCTGCCGGTTTACCCGCTCCGCACTGCCTGCGTTCGGCCTCGGGCTGAATGGGGCAGTCAGATCAAAAGCAAAAGCACAGCGGCCTCCCGGCCGGCTTGAGTGTGGTGAAGCAGAGGCAAGATCCAGAGCGAAAGCAGGGCTGCTTTTCTGTGGGAGCGGGCTTGCTCGCGAAAAACCTGAGAACGCCGCGTTCATCCAGAATGCCCGCGTCATCGTTAACGACCTTCGCGAGCAAGCCCGCTCCCACATTTGGACCGTGCCCGCTTTAGCTTCTGATTTTGCTGTTGCCCTTTGCTTCACCACACTCAAGCCGGCCTGTAGGCCGCTGTGCCCTTGATCTGCTTTTGATCTTGATCTTAGGCGCCCCGTTAAACCACGCTGGCCGAACGTAGGCAGTACGGAGCGGGTAAACCGGCAGGACGCCGGTTTAGCCGCGACGGGGCAGGGACGCCCCGTCGCGGCGGCCCGCTTCGTGCTGCCGGAGCTGAGGGCACACCGAGCCCAAGCGAGGTGCCGAGTGGTGGGGCAAGAGCGTTTTGCTTACTTTTGCGCTTTTCAAAAGTGAGCCGCTGTAAGAGCGGAACCAATAGTAGCCGTAACAAAACCAACGGATATGCCCCCAATCACCGCCCCCAACGCCATATGCCTGACGCCCCGAACCGCTGAGTGAGCCGTTGTTGGCCTACCAGCGGTGAGTCACCGAACTCGTACTGTTTGCCTTCGGTGGGCACAAACACTTGCCCGGCCTTGCTCACACCCGCTACCGGGAAGAACGATTCGCTGTAGCTCAGGTACGGTGCCAGGCCGTTGTCAGCCTTGTACACCAACCCTGCGCGCGAGGTGGTGGCCTCGTCGAACTTGATCTGGTCCTGGAAATACACGCCTTTTTGCAGGGAGTCGATCTGCGAACCACGGTCGGTATTCGGTGATCGGTTGACCACGACCGGCTGGTTGTTGATGGAGTTCGCAAGGTGCAACGACGGAGCATTGCCACGGAAGTTGTGGGCGGTGTGCGTGGAGTGAAAGCAAGCACGGGCCAGGTAGGACCCCTATATTTATGCGGCCCTTGCTGATAAATAGAGCGGGTGAGCCCCCAAGCAGATACCCGGTGTAATCCATCATGAAGCGCCATTTCGAAGATTTGCAGCTGGGCAGCATCGAGCTGTTCTGCCTGGCTGCCGAGGCCAGCAGCTTTACTGCCGCCGCCCAGGTGGCGGGCGTGACGCCGGCGGCGGTGAGCCGCAGCATCTCGCGGCTGGAAGAGCGCCTGGGTTCCCGGTTGTTTGTACGCACCACCCGCAGCATCCGCCTGACCGATGGCGGCCGGACGTTTTTTGAGCAATGCCGCCAGGCCCTCACGCAACTGGTGGAAGCCCAGCAGGAAATGATGGGCGCCCAATCGGTGCCGTCCGGGCTGTTGCGCATCAGCATCCCGACCACCTACGGCCATCACCGGATCCTGCCGCTGCTGCCGAAATTCCGTGCGCTGTACCCGCAAGTCACCGTGGATATCCACATCAGCAACCGCAACATCGATTTCGTCGCCGAAGGCTATGACCTGGCCATCCGCGTGCGTGCCCAGCCGGACTCGACGCTGATTGCGCGGTTGCTGGAAGACGCCAAGCTGGTGGTGGTCGCGACGCCGGCGTACCTGAAGCGTGCCGGCACGCCCCAAACCCTGGAGGACTTGCCGGACCATGAGTGCATCCAGTACGAATTGCCGAGCAACGGGCGGCGCATTTCCTGGCTGTTCCAGGTCGATGGCAAGGAGCGGGAGTTTGCCGGGGAAGCAGGCTACAGCTGCTCTGACGACGTGCTGGGTGGCGTAACCCTGGCCAAGCACGGTGCAGGGTTGTTCCAGACCTACAAATTCATCGTCGAGGACGAGTTGGCCAACGGCAGCCTGGTGGAGGTATTACAGCCTTACGGCGGGCGTTCGCGGCCGTTTACCTTGCTGTATCCCCACGGCCGCTATGTGCCCCATCGGGTGCGGGCGTTTGTGGATTTTCTGCTGGAGCATCGCGCCGAATGGGCGGCGCTGTAGCGGCGGATAAATCCCAGGTCAGCATCAGTTGGCCGATGGCCGTATCGATGGCATCAGCGTCGACGCCATCCCGGGCCAGGATCGACACGCCTTGCAGGAAGCTGTCGTAGACCGTAGCCATCGCACGGGCGTTGGTCTCGGCGGGTAACTGGCCTGCGCGAATGCCACGCTCGACGCAATGCACGATGCCCGCCCTTGTACGCTCCCGCGACTGAGTCAGCGCATGGGTCACTCGCGCGTTTTCGGGGGAGGGCGCGCTCATCACGCCCAGGGCCACCATGCAGCCTTTGGGGTGCCCCTCTTCACACTGCATGCGCGCCGATTGGCGCAACGCGGTCTCGATGGCCTGGCGCGGTGGCAGGCTGTCATCCCACAGGCATTCGGTGACCTGGGCGAACGTCGCCAGATAACGCTGCACGCACTCCTGGAACAGCGCGTCCTTGGAGCTGAACGCCGCGTAGAAACTCGGCGCGGAGATGCCGCCACCCAGTCCGCTTTTCAACTGGCTCAGGGATGTCGCGTCGTAACCATGCTCCCAGAACAGGTGCATGGCCTGTTCCACGGCCTGGTCGCGGTCGAAAGTGCGGGGGCGGCCCATCTGCGCCATGGGGGAATCCTCTCGGGTGATGAGATAAATACTAGTCGATACATAAGTCGTTGACAACGCCGGGTGGTGCGCCCAACATTTATATCGATCGGTATTTAAGTCCTCTTGTTCAAGGAGTTTCCCTGTGACCCCCTCTACCACCTTATCGGCAGACGCCGTTCCCGACCGCTTGCCCATCGGCGCCTTGCTCGCCCTGGCCATGACCGGTTTTATCTGCATCGTCACTGAAACCCTGCCGGCAGGCCTGTTGCCGCTGATCAGTGACGGCCTCGCTATTTCACCGTCCATGGCCGGGCAGATGGTTACCGCCTATGCGTTGGGTTCAGTGCTGGCGGTGATCCCGTTGACCATCGCCACCCGCGGCTGGCGCAGACGCAATGTGCTGCTGCTGACCATCGTCGGTTTTCTGCTGTTCAATTCGATCACCGCGCTGTCGTCCCACTACGGGCTGACACTGCTGGCGCGGTTCCTTGCGGGGATGGCAGCGGGGCTGGCCTGGAGTTTGTTGGCCGGCTATGCGCGGCGCATGGTTGAACCGCATCAACAGGGCAAGGCGTTGGCGCTGGCCATGGTAGGAACGCCGATTGCCCTGTCACTCGGCGTGCCGCTGGGCACCTGGCTGGGTGGGCTGGTGGGCTGGCGCACCACGTTCGGGATCATGTCGGCGCTGACCCTGGTGTTGATTGTCTGGGTGCTGGTGAAAGTGCCGGACTATCCCGGCCAGGCGGCCCATCAGCGTATGCCGCTGCGTAAAGTGCTGACCACGCCGGGTGTGCGGCCAGTGCTGGCGGTGGTGATTGCGTGGATGCTCGCCCACAACATTCTCTACACGTACATCGCACCCTTCGTGGCCCCGGCGGGCTTGGTCGATCGGGTGGATCTGGTGCTGCTGGTGTTTGGTGTGGCGGCGCTGCTCGGGATTTGGGTAACCGCCCGGTTGGTGGATGTGGCGTTGCGCAAGACGGTGCTGGTCAGCCTGGCGGGCTTTGCGGCGACGTGCCTGGCGTTCGGTTTTCTCGCGCAAGTGCCGGGCGTTATTTACCTCGGCGTGGCGGTCTGGGGTTTGAGTTTTGGTGGCGCTGCAACGCTGTTGCAAACCGCGTTGGCGGACGCAGCCGGGGAGGGTGCGGACGTGGCGCTGTCGCTGAATGTGGTGGCCTGGAACAGCGCGATTGCCGGGAGTGGCGTGGTGGGTGGCGTGTTGCTGGATACCTGGGGCGTGGCTTCTTTCCCCTGGGCAATGTTGGTGTTGCTGGCGGTGGGGTTTGCGATTACGTGGGCTGCTCGCAACCATGGCTTCAAACCGGGGCGCCGGGTCCACGGCCAGCCTGCGGTTGGCGGGCACTGATATTTCCAAAGTCTTTGGAAAAACAGCTTCTAACATCAGACAAATCTTAAAATAACCTGCTGCTCGGCCGATATCCCGGGGCATAGGCTTTATCACCCCCGGAGTATCGGCATGCGCATCAAGAGAATGTCTGCAATCCATGTTGGCCTGTTGTTCAGCCTGTCCGGTGCCTGCATGGCCGCGAGCCCGGTGGGGCAGGGAGTCATTAACTTTCACGGCAGCATTGTCGAGGCGTCTTGCACGCCGCTGACCATGGCGGACGGATTAAAACTCAGCAATTGTCCGAGCCTGGCACGCGGCAGCGCCATCAGCGTCCGTAACGTGGAACCTGTGAGCTCGGTCACTGCCCTTGATCACAGCGCCGTCAGCGTGAAACTGGTCGCCGACAGCGGGCGGTCGGGGCCTTATTACCAGCAGCAATACACATTGGTGGATGGCCAAGGGAAGCCTGTGAATTCAGGAAAGTACCTGGTGACATTGACCTCTCCTTAAGCGGAAAAAAACCGGCTTATTCAGGTGCCTTGATCAGCATGTACTTGCTGAAATTGTTGATGTGATCATCAATATTATCTTCAAGCATCATCCGGTACTGATCACAGAAATACTTCAGCATCGCCTCACGGGCCTGGGCCATTTCTTCGCCGGATTTAAAACTGCGTGCGCTGACCCAGGCATTGAAGCGTGTGGTGCCGAACATCATCGAGGCGCTGACTTTGCCCAGGTCGGCGAACGCCCTGAACTGCTCGTTGGACAGCTCGATGTGCGCGTCCGCGCGATCGTAGAAGCCGTTGTCGGTGGTGTCTGGCATTGCGGTTACCTTCCTGTTCGTGAGTGCGGCGAAGGTACCGCCGCGCTCCCCGGGAAGGCAACCACGTTGGCCGCTTCAGGCCTTATTTATTGCGCGTCACCCGCCACACGGTGTTGGCCAGGTCATCGGCAATGATCAGCGCACCCTTCGGATCAACCGTGACCCCCACCGGCCGCCCGCGAGTCTTGCCATCGTCCCCACGGAAACCCGTGGCGAAGTCCAGGGGCTCACCGGCAGGCCGGCCATTGCTGAACGGCACGAAGATCACCTTGTAGCCCACCGGATTATCCCGGTTCCAGCTGCCGTGCTCGCCGACGAAGACGCCGTCGGCGTATTTCTCGCCCATGGCCGGGATGGAGAAGTCGACGCCCAGTGCGGCAACGTGGGAACCCAGGCTGTAATCCGGCTTGATCGCGGCGGCGACCTTGGCCGGGTTCTGCGGTTGGGCGCGGGTGTCGACGTTCTGGCCCCAATAGCTGTAGGGCCAGCCGTAGAACTCGCCTTCGCGCACCGAGGTCAGGTAATCCGGCACCAGGTCCGGGCCCAGTTCATCCCGTTCGTTGACCACCGCCCACACCTGCCCGGAGTCCGGTTGAATGGTCAATGCCGTCGGGTTGCGCAAGCCGGTTGCATAAGGCTTGTGGGCACCGGTGGCGGCGTCGATCTGCCAGACCATCGCCCGGTCGATCTCGACCTCCATGCCGCGTTCGGTGATGTTGCTGTTGGACCCAATGCCGACATACAGCGAGCGGCCATCGGGGCTGATCGCCAGGGATTTGGTCCAGTGATGATTGATCGCGGCGGGCAGCTCGGTGACGGTGGTGGGCGGGCCGCCGGCTTTGGTCTGGCCGTCTTCGTAGTCGAAGCGCACCAGCGCATCCTGATTGGCCACGTACAGCTTGCCGTCGGCAAAGGCCAGGCCGTAGGGCGCGTTGAGGTTTTCGGCGAACACGGTTTTCAACTCGTAGGTGCCGTCACCGTCGGCATCCCGCAGCAGGGTCAGGCGATTGCCGCCCTTGACCTTGGTGTTGCCCTCGGCCTTGATCACGCTGGCGATCACATCCTTGGGCTTGAGTTTCGCTGCGCTGCCGCCCCGGCCTTCGGCAACGAGGATGTCGCCGTTGGGCAGCACCAGGGTCTGGCGCGGGATCCGCAGGTCGGTGGCGATGGCCGTGATGCTGAAACCCTCGGGCACGGTGGGTTTCTGCTCACCCCAGGCCACCGGTTCGGCGATCTTCATGCTGGGCAACAGGCCGCGTTGGGGTTCCGGCAGTTTGGGGTCGGGGCCGCGAGCCTGAGTGCTGTCGGCTTCGCCCCCACATGCGCTCAACAACATCGCCATGCTTAAAACGGTCAGCGTGCTGGAAGGCTTCATTGGGCACCTCCGGAACGCAGGTTGGTCAGCCCGACCCACGTGGTCACGCAGGCCAGCAGGGTCACGACGGCAGACAGCACCAGGCCCGAAGGCATCACGGCCCAGGCATCTTTCGCATGTTCAAAGGCATTCACCAGGCCCAGTGCCCAGGTCACCAGCAACAGCAGGAAGTACACCGTGGGGCGACCGGCCTTGCGGTCGGCACGCAGCAGGTTGACCAGTGCAAACAACCCCGCCAGCCCACAGAACAGCAGGCCGCCGGCGATCAGCCAGGCGGCGAAGTTGCTCCATTGGATCTGGTAGGTCTGGTAGTAGGCAATGTCACTCAGCAGGGCGCCGAGAAACAGCGGAACGGTACCGGCAAGCAAGGTCGCGTGAAGCGGGCCAGGCGTGCAGCGGTAGGTGAGGGCGGTGGTGACGGTCACGGGCGGCTCCTTATCGTTGAGCGGCCCTGATGAGGCTCATCAGGGCCGCGCTGACTGCGCTTAAGGAAGGAGCCTGCTGCTTGCGCGTTAGTTCACCGTCTATTCGTTTCTAAATATGTTGCGTCAGTTGATGCGTGGATGCTGCTGCACCAGATTTTCGCGCTTGGCTTCCAGCTCGGCGATTTGCGCGTCGATGTCTTCGATCTTCTGCTCGATATTGTCTTCGTGCTCCTGCAGCAGCTCCTTGGCTTCCTCGATATCCGACGCCGCCGGCGCCGCGCCGCGCAGGGGTTTGTTGGCGGTTTCCTTCATGGTCAGGGCGGTGAAAAGCCCCAGTACGGCGAACACCATGAGGTAGTAGGCCGGCATGTACAGGTTGTTGGTGGTCTCCACCAGCCAGGCCATGGCGGTCGGCGTGAGGCCGGCAATCAGGATCGAGATGTTAAAGGCACTGGCCAACGCGCTGTAGCGGATGTGGGTAGGGAACATCGCCGGCAGGGTGGACGCCATCACCCCGATAAAGAAGTTGAGCACCACCGCAATGATCAGCAGCCCCGAGAAAATCAGCCCGAGCTTGCCGCTGTTGATCAGCATGAACGCCGGAATGGCGAGGAAGAACAGTGCAATGCTGCCGACGAGAATGAAGGGTTTGCGCCCGATCTTGTCGCTGACGAAACCAATCAGCGGTTGCACGAACAACATGCCGACCATGATCGCGATGATGATCAACACGCCGTGGTTTTCGCTGTAGTGCAGGTTGTGGGACAGGTAGCTCGGCATGTAGGTGAGCAGCATGTAGTACGTGACGTTGGTCACCACCACCACGCCGACGCAGGTCATCAGGCTGCGCCAGTGCTTGGTGGCGACTTCCTTGAACGACACTTTCGGGCCACCGGCCAGGCCTTCGCGATCGCCTTGTTCGAGTTGTTCCACATGCTGTTGGAAGGCGGGTGTCTCTTCCAGGGCGTGACGCAAGTAAAGCCCGATCATGCCCAGCGGCAGCGCGAGGAAGAACGGCAGGCGCCAGCCCCAGGACTGGAACGCCTCTTCGCCGATCACCGCCGAAATCAACACCACCACCCCGGCGCCGAGAACGAAACCGGCGATGGAGCCGAAGTCCAGCCAACTGCCGAGGAAGCCGCGCTTGCGGTCGGGTGCGTACTCGGCGACGAAGATCGACGCGCCGGTGTACTCACCGCCTACCGAGAAGCCCTGGGCCATCTTGGCCAGCAGCAACAGGATCGGCGCCCAGATGCCGATCGAGTCGTAGGAGGGAATCAGCCCGATGGCGAAGGTGCTCAGGGACATGATCACAATGGTCGCCGCCAGGACCTTTTGCCTGCCGTATTTGTCCCCCAGCCGGCCGAAGAACAGGCCGCCCAACGGGCGAATCAGGAACGGCACCGAGAACGTCGCCAGGGCGGCGATCATCTGGACGCTGGGGGATGCCTCGGGGAAGAACACCTTGCCGAGTACATAGGCGACAAAGCCGTATACGCCGAAGTCGAACCATTCCATGGCGTTGCCCAGCGCAGCGGCGGTGATCGCCTTGCGCATCTTGGCGTCGTCGACGATGGTGATGTCATCCAATCCAATGGGATTGACGGTTTTCTTGCGTGATTTCATGGGAATTACTCAGCCCTGGTCCATTTCATTGCCATTGTTTTAATGGCACGTGCTCTTTGGTCAGATACATGCGGACACTGAATAATTCACCGTTGGCTGGATTTTTTTGTTAATGGCCCGGCAAGGCTCAACGGATCCGCTCACCCCCCAGTGAGTCACGCTGCATCGACTGCAGGTTTTTCTCGATGGTTTCGCAGAGGGCTTCCATCTGGATCTGATGCTCGCTGTCGCGAAACGGGCTTTGCAGATCGGTGCCGATGCGCTCGATGGCCAGCAGCATAAAGCCCACCACCGTGGAGGCCAGCGGGGTGAACCAGCCCAGGGATTCCACCAGGCCCACCGGCACGATCAGGCAGAACAGCGAGATGAACAGCCGTGGGAAATACACATAAGGGTAGGGCAGCGGCGTATTGGCGATGCGCTCCATGCCGCCCTGGCTGTTGGACAAGTCCACCAGGGTCGATTCCAGTCGCGCCAGGCGAATGCTGTCCAGGCGCCCGGCCTTGTATTCCTGGGCCAGCAGGGCAGCGGAGCCGTTGAGGATGTCGTTGGAAAAGTTATTGGTACTGGTGCTGCGGGCGAATTCGTCGGCCGGCAGAAACGCGCGGATTTCCTCCGGGCAAGGCTGGCCTCGCAAGTGTGCCGCCAGGCAGTTCACATACGCCACGTGACGGCGCAGCAACGTCGACTTTATCGGGTTGACCTCATTGTTCGGGTCATCCAGCAGCGTCAGTACTTGCCGCGCAAAGCTGCGGGAATTGTTGACCATCGCGCCCCACAAGGTGCGTGCTTCCCACCAGCGGTTGTAGGCGCTGCTGTTGCGGAAACTGATCAATACCACCAGCGCCGAGCCGAGCAACGTCAGTGGCATCAGCGGCAGGTTGATCTTGCTGTTGAGGAACAGCATGAAGTCCACGGTGACGGCGATATCCCAGAGCAACAGCCAGAACAGTGCCCAGCCTACATAGCCCATGGTCTTGATGATCAGGCGGTATTTTTTGATGATGGCAGCTTTCAAACGGAAACCTCGCGGCGAGCGGTAAGCATCAATGCCCTAGCTCGGACGGTGTTTACCGGGTAAAGGTTCGCCGGGGGGCTGCGTGTTCAGGCTTGAAGCGACAGAACGAAGCGGTTTTCGCTGTGGGGCATGCCGTCCGGTGCGGACTGTTCAGGCACGAAACCGCAGCGGGTCAGGACTTTTTGTGAGCCCACATTCTCCGGGTACACGTAGGCCACCAGTTGCTTGAGTGCCCAACGCGCCTGTGCCTCGTGGATCAGATGCTTCAACGCCAGGGTTGCCAGCCCTTGCCCGCACGAACGCTCGCCGACGCGGTAACCGACTTCGGCAGAGCCCTTCGGTGAGTCGATGCTTTTCAGATTGGCGCGACCGACGATTTCGCCGCTGGCGTCTTCGATCACGAACGGGTGCCAGGCACCGGTGGCGAGGCCAGATAAATAGCCTTCAATATGCTCGGCGACGCCCTGCGTTGAGTAAAACGAAGGGTCGCGCGCCTCGATATGCGACTCGAACCACTCACGGTTACGAGTTTCGAAGGCCAGCAATGCTTCAGTGTCCGTACTGCTCAGCTCGCGAACGCGAAATGACGTCATTGCTCACCTCTTCCTGGCAATTGTGCGGTGAGCAAGCATACCCCATCAGTTATCCTGAACCGACCAGCTCATTCGTGGCAAAAGGAACGGCAGTTGAACGAACACACATTGTCCATGCGCCTGGAGCGCGTGGCAGCCCATATACCCGCCGGAGCGCGCCTGGCGGATATCGGCTCTGATCACGGCTACCTGCCGGTGGCGTTGATGCGTCGCGGCGCTATTGTGGCGGCGGTGGCGGGCGAAGTGGCCTTGACGCCGTTCCGCGCAGCCGAGCGTACGGTGCGCGAGAATGAGCTGGAGCAACACATCACCGTTCGCCTGGCCAGTGGCCTGGCGGCAATCGAGACGGCAGACGGGATCACCGCGATCAGCATCTGCGGCATGGGCGGCGAGACGATCCGCGACATCCTCGACAGTGACAAGGCACGCCTCAACGGCCAGGAGCGCTTGGTGCTGCAGCCCAACGGCGGCGAGCAACCGTTGCGCCAATGGCTGATGGAAAACGGCTACCGCATCGTGTGCGAAGAGCTGCTGCGGGAGAATCGCTTCTTCTACGAAATCATCGTTGCCGAGCGCGCGGAGCCGGTGAGCTACACCGCTGAAGAGCTGTTCTTCGGCCCGCTGCAAATGCAGGCGCGCCGCCCGGAATTCCTGCTCAAGTGGCAGCGCATCCTGCGGCACAAACAGCAGACCCTCAGCGACTTTGCCCAGGCACGGCAGGCGGTGTCCGAGGACAAGGTGCGAGAGGTCGCCCAGCAGGCGCGTTGGATTACCGAGCTGCTCAGCACTAATGTGAATAGTGATGGTCAATAAGCCCCGCACGGAGCCGGCCGGCTCCGCGTTAGTATTTTTGATCAAGGACAATGACAGAATGCTCGCCGCAAAGTGATCGCCACTGCCTCCATCTGATCCCCGTAAATCGGGCCTCGCCTTACGTTTTTCCTTCCTACCATTTGAAGATTTAACCCATGCACCTACGCAAAATTGCAGTTGGGCTGTCGGCCCTTGTTTTGCTCTCCACCGGGGCAGAAGCTCGTGGTCTGCTGGACCTCATCAAGCTGCCTGCCGAGCATCAGCAGCACACCTCCCGCTCGGGTTCCATCAGCCAGAGTGCCGCTCTAAATCTCTATTCAAACAAACAGCAGCGGGCTTCCTTCGACGGCTGCGCCGATCTGTTCCCGTCTGCGCAACCGATCAACACGGCCACGGTGCCGGCCACCCTGAAACCCCTGGCGCTGTGCTCGGATAATTTTGCGGTGCTGTACTCGCAAACCAGCAAGACCCCGTTGGTAGTGGTCGAACGCCTGAATGCCCGCCAGTTGCAGGACGCCAAAGGCGAAGAACGCACCAACCAGTTCTACCCCGACCCGCGCATTCCCAAGGGCGCGCGTGCCGAGTTGAGCGACTACCGTGGCCAACACCCGGCCGTGGACCGCGGCCATCAATCCCCTGCCGCCGATGCGCCGAGCACCAACGCTATGGCGCAATCCTTCGCACTGTCGAACATGGTGCCCCAGGACCCCACCAACAACCGCAAGATCTGGAGCAAGGTCGAGGCGGACGTGCGCAAGTTTGCCAAGCGCGCCGACGGCAATGTGTACGTGTTCACCGGTCCGTTGTTTGACCCGGGCTACAGCACCATTGGCGCCAACAAGGTCTGGGTGCCGACCCGCTTGTTCAAGCTGGTCTACGATGTGTCGTCCAAGCGTGCCTGGGCGTATGTACTGCCCAACGCTGAAACCCGTATCCAGAAACCGATGGACTACGAAACGTTTGTGAAGACTACCGGGCTCAAGCTGTTGGGGAATTTACCGGTTAGCGGTTCGGTGGGCCGTACTTGATGGCTTGAGCTATTGCACAGCGGCCAGTTTGGCCAGGCGCAGACGCCAATTGCCGCCATGCTGGAGGTGACATTCTTCCTCGGAGTCGAAGCGCACGTAGCGGTCCGAAGAGGGGCGATCCACGCCGGCATCTTCCAGCGCAATGGCCGTCAGCTCGCGCATGCGTTGGTCCTGTCCGCTTGAAAGAGCCAGTTCCTTGTTGGCACGTGTGTCGAATACCCAGATGACGACCAGACTTTGTGCGAAGGCCTGGTAGTCGACTTCGTGGGTCAGCCAATCGAAGCCGGTGATTTCGGCTTTGGCAATTTCACAGGCTTCGGTCAGGGTCGCAACGAGGCGGCGTTCGATGCGGGCGCTGTCGCGTTTGGTTGAAGACATGGGGAGTCCCTTATGAGCGAGGAGGGTGATGATACGCGAGAGATCAACTGTGGGAGCTGTCGAGCTTTAGCGAGGCTGCGATGGGGGGCTTGCAGGTGGCATCTTTATCGCCTGACAGGGCCTCTTCGCAGCCTCGCTGAAGCTCGACAGCTCCTACGCAGGATTTTGTCGGCTCGAGATGATCGTTCCCACGCTCTGCGTGGGAATGCCGCCTCGGACGCTCTGCGTCCAGCTGGCGATGCAAGGTTCAAGTCCTGCGCAGTGGTGACGCGGAGCGTCACAGGATGCATTCCCACGCAGAGCGTGGGAACGATCAGATGTGCAAGCCTGCGAAGATCAACTGTGGGAGCTGTCGAGCTTTAGCGAGGCTGCGATGGCGGACTGGCAGGCGACATATTTATTGCCTGACAGGACCTCTTCGCAGCCTCGCTGAAGCTCGACAGCGCCTACGCAGGATTTTGTCGGCTCGAGATGATCGTTCCCACGCTCTGCGTGGGAATGCCACCTCGGACGCTCTGCGTCCAGCTGACGATGCAAGGTTCAAGTCCTGCGCAGTGGTGACGCGGGAGCGTCACAGGATGTATTCCCACGCAGAGCGTAGGAACGATCAGATGTGCAAGCCTGCGAAGATCAACTGTGGGAGCTGTCGAGCTTCAGCGAGGCTGCGATGGCGGACTGGCAGGCGATATATTTATTACCTGACAGGGCCTCTTCGCAGCCTCGCTAAAGCTCGACAGCTCCTACGCAGGATTTTGTCGGATCGAGATGATCGTTCCCACGCTCTGCGTGGGAATGCCGCCTCGGACGCTCTGCGTCCAGCTGACGATGCAAGGTTCAAGTTCTGCGCAGTGGTGACGCGGAGCGTCACAGGATGTATTCCCACGCAGAGCGTGGGAACGATCAGAACACAATATTCAAGCCTGGGAAGATCAACTGTGGGAGCTGTCGAGCTTCAGCGAGGCTGCGATGGCGGACTGGCAGGCGACATATTCATTGCCTGACAGGGCCTCTTCGCAGCCTCGCTGAAGCTCGACAGCTCCTACGCAGGATTTTGTCGGATCGAGATGATCGTTCCCACGCTCTGCGTGGGAATGCCGCTTCGGACGCTCTGCGTCCAGCTGGCGATGCAAGGTTCAAGTCCTGCGCAGTGGTGACGCGGAGCGTCACAGGATGTATTCCCACGCAGAGCGTGGGAACGATCAGATGTGCAAGCCTGCGAAGAGCAACTGTGGGAGCTGTCGAGCTTCAGCGAGGCTGCGATGGCGGACTGGCAGGCGACATCTTTATTGCCTGAAAGGGCCTCTTCGCAGCCTCGCTGAAGCTCGACAGCTCCTACGCAGGATTTTGTCGGCTCGAGATGATCGTTCCCACGCTCTGCGTGGGAATGCCGCCTCGGACGCTCTGCGTCCAGCTGGCGATGCAAGGTTCAAGTCCTGCGCAGTGGTGACGCGGAGCGTCACAGGATGCATTCCCACGCAGAGCGTGGGAATGATCGAGAGGTGATGGCCCTGCTATGCCCTCGAACGGGTAGGGAGGGCCAAAAGTCGGCGAGGCGCTCCAGCCACTTCACCGCTCCCTTAAATCGCCTGTCGCCGGCTGGCCCCCGGCGGCTGTCCGGTAACGCGCTTGAACGCCCGGCTGAACGCCGCCTGGGAGTTATAGCCAAGGCGCTGCGCCACGGTTTCGATCGGCAGTCGCTCCAGCGTCAGCCACTGGCTGGCCAGGCGCATCCGCAGTTCGGTGGCGTAGCGCAGCGGTGGTGTGCCGATGGTGGTTTGAAAGTGCTGGGCAAACACCGAGCGTGAGGTATGACATTGCGCTGCCAACTCCTCCACCGTCCAATCGCGCCCGGGCTGCTGGTGCAACGCCAGCAGGGCCTTGGCCAGGCGTGGGTCACGCAGCGCCGCCACCAGGCCGGACGCGTTCCCGCACGCACATTCAACCCAACCCCGAACCACCATGGCCGCCACCACCTCTGCGAGGCGCGCCAGAATGCCGGCGAAGCCAATGCGGGCGCTGCTGACTTCACGCTCCATGGCCGCCAGGATCGGCATCAGCCCCGGATAACGCTGGCCCTTGGCGTCGATCAGCATCAGGTCCGGCATCAGGCGGCCAAGGCCGTGCAAGCTCCCCAGTTCAAACTCCATGCAGCCGCTGAAGAACAGGGCGCTTTGCGTCACGCCCACATCGGCCCGGGCATCCACGGCACACACCGCATCACCGAGGGCTGCCGTGTTGAAGCGGTCGATGTCCTGCACCGGCACGTCCGGGCTGGAGAGCAACTCATGGGCACCGCCATGGGAGATGAACACCGCATTGCCTGGCGTCAGTTCATACAGGGTGCCGTCCTCGGTGCGCAGGGTGACGCAGCCGGCAGCGATAAGGTGGAAATAGGCGTGCCCGGGCTTGGACGGGAAGCCCAGGCCAAACGCCGGCCCAGTCTGGATGCGCCGGTACTCGACACCCCGCAGGCGCATGCCGCGCAGCAGCTCGTTGATAAGGTCAGAGGACTGGTCGAACGGATCGATGGGCATCATTTCCGGGGTTTCGGTAAAGGATTCGAGATTTTGCATCATAGATCATCCCAATCGTCACACCTAGACTGCCGGTCGCAATAACTTTTGAAGGATGACCGTGATGAGCAGTTGTGTGTGTGACGCCGTAACCGGTGCAGATGTAGCGCCCGCGACGCCGGCCTGGATGGCGGTGTTTTCGTTGGCGATGGGGGTGTTCGGATTGCTGACGGCGGAGTATCTGCCGGCCAGCCTGCTGACGCCGATGGCAGCCGAGCTGGGGGTTTCGGAAGCCTTGGCAGGGCAGGCGGTGACGGTCACGGCGGTAGTCGCCTTGTTCGCCGGGCTGCTGGTGCCAGGCCTGACCCGAGGGATCGACCGCCGTGTGGTGTTGCTGTGCTTCAGCGTATTGATGATCTGCTCCAACCTGCTGGTGGCGGTCTCGTCGAGCCTCACGGTGTTGCTGCTGATGCGTATCCTGTTGGGCATCGCCCTGGGTGGCTTCTGGAGCATGGCGGCGGCGGTGGCGATGCGGCTCGTACCGGCGGCGTTGCTGCCGCGTGCCTTGTCGATCATCTTCAGCGGCATCGCAGTGGGCACTGTCGTGGCGGTACCGCTGGGGAGCTTTTTAGGTGGGCTGTACGGCTGGCGCAGCGCGTTTCTCGCAGCCGCCGCAGTGGGCGGCGTGACCCTGATTTTCCAGCTGTTCACCCTGCCGCCGCTTGCACCCCGCAGGACGGCACGCTTGAGAACCGTGCTGGAAGTACTGTTGCGTCCGGGCATTGCCGTGGGCATGTTGGGATGTGTGCTGGTGCATACCGGGCACTTTGCGTTGTTCACCTACATCCGGCCATTCCTGGAAAGCACCACTGGCGTCGGCGCCCAAGGGCTGGCGCTGATGTTGCTGGGCTTCGGCGTTGCAAACTTCACTGGCACGCTGCTGGCCGGTTGGCTGCTGGTGCGTCTGCCACGGGGCACCCTGGTGCTGATGCCGGCCCTGGTCGGCGTGGCAGCACTCGCCCTGGCGCTGTTGCCGGCGACCGTGACGGGCCAGGTGTGGTTGTTGATGCTCTGGGGCCTGGCGTTTGGCGGCGTACCGGTGGCCTGGTCAAACTGGGTAGCCCGGGCAGTGCCCGATCAGGCGGAAAGCGCCGGCGGCATGGTGGTGGCTTCGGTGCAGTCTGCGATTGCAGCGGGTGCGGCGGCGGGCGGTGCGATGTTCAGCTTCAGTGGTATCGACGGTGTGTTTGTCGCGGCAGGTATCTTGATGCTGCTGGCGGCAGTGTTGATTGCGCTGAAGGTGAAGGTAGAAGCGCCTCCACAAGGTGCAGAGGCGGGGCCAGCGTTTCATCTTTGAAAAGGCGTCGTACTGGCAAAGTTTGGTGTGAAGCGCATCGGTGGGTTCTCTGGCACCCGGCGCGTAGGGGGGGCCAGCTAGCCCCCCTTGGCCTCGCCAATCAGAATATCCTCGAAAAACGCCCCGATCGGTTGTGTGGGATGGCACAGCTGAATCTCCAAAACCCACACCATCTCGCTCGGTACGATCTCGACCTCAGCCAGCTTGTCTTGCCCGAACAAAGCATGTGGGAAGTCAGCGATGCGGTGCCCGGCCAGGTTGCGCTCAAGGCGCCAGCCTTTGGCGTGGGCACTTTGCTCGGCAAAGTCATACAGCTCGCGTCCGGTCAGCCCTTGGTGCCAGGCGTCGCGGGTTTCGTCGAACACTTCATGCAGTGCCTTCACACAGGCGTCGTGCAACCGGTGCTCGCCGAAGACGAAGGTGTCGCCATAATCGCCTTCATAGCCATCCCACACCGGGCCAAGGTCGACCACGGCGATGTCGGTGGCGCGCAGCTTGCGTTGCGGGTCGATGCCTTGGCGCGGTGTGCGGATGGTGTCGTCGCCAAAGCGGATATAGGTGGGGTGCCAGGTGTGGGACGCGCCCATGGCCTGCAAGGTTTGACTGGCCATGTCGAGGGCTTGCGCGGTGGTCATGCCGACTTTCAATTGGTCGGCGATGGCGGCCAGGGCCCTGACCGTCTGCTCGCGGGCAGCGAGCATGCCGTCCAGCGAGTAGCGCGGGCCGACTTTTTCCAGCACCGGGTGCCGCGTGTTGAGCGACTCCGCTGGCGTCCATGCACCGCTGGGGACGAAGGCTTCGGCGACAAAACGGTGAGCCTGGGCGCCCGCTGCCAGGCAGGTTTCGCGGACTTGGCTGATCATCTTGCTGTTGCCGCAGGCATAGATCTGGCTCTCGGCCCAGTGGTGGGGCTGTGTCAGCGCAACCTGTTGCACGCGGGCGTCTACCGACTGCACTCGATGCCAGTGAAAGCGTGGATGTGCCTGGCTGGCGCGCTCGAGAAACTCAGCGTCGTAGAAGTCCGCCGGCGACGAGTTCCCCCAATACAGGGTGACTTCGGCCTGGCGGGCCAGGGCCGTCAGCAACAAGGGCTTGATGCCGGCATAACCGGTCCCGGTGGCGAACAGCACCACAGGGCGCTCATCGTCGTGTTGCCAGGTGCAGGCGCCTACGGGACCTTCGAGCTTTACCGCATCGCCCACTTGCAGGGTCGGCAGGATGCGTTCGGAAAACAGGCCGCCGCTGACCTGGCGAATATGAAACACCAACCGGCCTTGATCCTGTGCGGGCAGATTGGCCACGGAGAAACAGCGGCTGTCGCCATCGTCGAGGCGAAACCTGAGGTATTGGCCGGCCCGGACGTCGAGTGGCTGGGCGGTCAGCAACACCAGCTCGACGATGTCGGCGCTCAACCCGCGCTTGCTGATCACCTGTGCGCTGACTTCCAGCGTTGGCGTGTCCAGCGACCAGCCGGGAATTTCCAGGCGCATATCGCTGCAGGCATGGCTCTGGCACAGCAACATCTCGTCAGCCGCGAGTGGGTAGGAGGGCGCCGGGGTGTCGGGTGTAAGCACCTTTTCGCGGAACTCGCCCGACACCACCTTGACCTTGCACGACCCGCAAGCGCCGCGCCGGCAGGAGAAGGGGACGGCAAGACCGCTGGCCAGCATGGCGTCGAGCAGCAATTGGTCGGCGGCTTCGAAGGATTTGCCCGAGGGCAACAATTCAACGACATGGCGGTTGTGCATAAACACCTCGGGGCAATTGAGGTTTGATTGTTGCGTTAGACTAGGACCAGAAGAACCTCCAGTTTTGGATAATTCACATGGTCCAGCTTCGCAAATGGCGCCCGCTGCTCAAACTCGATGGGGCGCAGCCTCAGGCGTCGTACAGAAAGATCATCGAAGGATTGGTAAGCGCGATTGCCGAGGGCCGCCTGCGCCCCGGAACGCTGTTGCCCGGCACGCGGGAAATGGCGCAGCTGCTGGACGTGAACCGCAAGACGGTAATCCTTGCCTACGAGGAGGCGGTGACCAAAGGCTGGCTGGTCAGCATTCAACGTCGCGGCACTTTCGTCAGTACGCAACTGGCGACAGGAGCGGCGACTGCCGCCAGTGCGCCGAAGTCGTTTGCCCCGGCGTTGCGGGACGTGCCTGCGGCTGCCTATTTCAACCCGGGCGAGCAGGTGACAAAACTGCAACACCGGCCGGGCGCGCTGTTTTTCGATAATGGCGCCTGTGACCATCGTTTGCTGCCCCGGGCCGTCCTGCACCGCTACTACCGCAACGCCTTGCGCAACAGCTTTACCACCAACACCGTGCGCCATGGCACCGAAGGCAGCGGCCAGTACCTGCGCGACGCCCTGGCCGAAATGTTGCGCCACAATCGCGGCCTGAATGTCGACGCGCAGCAGATTTGCCTGACCCAAGGCGTGCAGATGTCGCTGTACCTGACCGCCAGCGCGCTGCTCAAACTCGGTGATGTGGTGGTGGTCGAACGCCTGAGTTATCCACCGGCCTGGGAGATTTTTCGCCAGTTGGGCGCGCAATTGGTCACTGTCGACCTGGACGACGAAGGTTGCCGGGTCGACCAGCTCGATGAACTGTGCCGCCTGCACAACGTGCGGATGATGTATGTCACCCCCCATCACCAGTTTCCTACTACCGTCAGCCTGCGTGCCGGACGTCGTCAGCAACTCCTGGAATTGGCCCGGCTGCATGATTTCTGCATCATCGAGGAAGATTACGACCACGAGTACCACTTTGCCGGACGGCCCTATTTGCCCCTGGCCAGTGACAGCACGCAGCGTCACGTGATCTACATCGGCTCACTGTCCAAGTCCCTGGGCAGTACCTTCCGTTGCAGCTATATCGTTGCCCCGTCGAACCTCATCGAAGTGCTCGAGCGCACGGCGGCGGTGAGCCTGGGCCAGGGCGATGCCGTCATGCAGCGGATGCTGGCGGACCTGATCAACGATGGCGAGTTGAAGAAGCACCTGCGTCGGGTATCCAAGGAATACCGTCGGCGTCGGGAGACACTGCTCAGTTGTTTGCTGGAGGCGTTTGGCGAGCAGATAGCCGTGCAGGAACCGGAAGGCGGGCTGGCGTTGTGGGTCAGGTTCTGCGACTCAATCGACGTCAATCAACTGGCTGAAAAAGCCCTAGAGCTGGACCTGGTGGTGCGCAGCGGTCGCCTGTTTTCACCCTTTGATCATCCCGAGAATGCCTTGCGCCTGGGCTTCGCCTCGCTCAACCCGGAGGAAATCCGCGCCGCCACGCAGCGCCTGGCTCAGGCGGCGCGGGCGATTGGGGAAGCGGCTAAATAATGATGCTGGCTGAAAGGTGAATGTGTAAGGATATGTTGCTCAGCTTTTGATACTGCCCATTACAGGAACCGACTCTGATGCTCGCTGCCTTCAGACACTACCCGTTTTCGGTCAATCTGCTGCTGTCGTCTGCGTTGTTCCTGACACTGGGGCGCGCCATTACCCTGCCGTATATGGTGATTTCAGCTCGGTGGTGGCCGTTAATGCGACGGTGGTGATCTGCCTGCAGTACATCGTGGGCAAGCGCATTACCAATGAGTACTTCCCGGCCGAGTACATGTTCATCGACCGCATCGCGCCGGACCACTTGCGCGTCTACCTGCCCTCTAAAAAACGCGGGCTATTTGACCTTAATGATGACCTTGCCCTTTGATCTTCCTTGCGCGACATAGCTCAAGGCGTCGGCTGTCGACTCGAAAGAAAACGTTCGGTCGATCACCGGTTTTATAACGTTGGACTCAATCAGCGCAGTTACCTTGTCCAGTTGGGCGCCACTGGCACGCATAAATACAAACCCATAGCTGATGTTCTTTTTGCGCGCTCTCCTGCGGATACCGCTGCTCAACATACGCATAACAAGGCCGAGTACCCAGGGCAGCTTTTGCTCTTGAGCAAACTGTGGAGTCGGTGGCCCTGAGATGGATATCAGCTGCCCCCCGGGCTTCAGAATGGTGAGGGACTTTTTCAGCTCATCAGCGCCCAGGCTATTGAGTACGACGTCATAATCCTGCAGAACCTTTTCAAAGTTTTGTTTCTTGTAGTCGATGACGACGTCTGCTCCCAGTGCCTTGACCCAATCCACATTACTCGTGCTTGTGGTTGTCGCGACGAACGCACCCAGAAGCTTGGCAAGCTGGATGGCAAAGGTGCCTACGCCACCGGAACCTGCGTGGATAAACACCTTTTGGCCGCGTTTCAGCTTGGCGGTTTCAACCAGCACTTGCCAGGCCGTCAGTGCGACCAGCGGGAGGGAGGCAGCCTCTTCCATGCTGATGTTTTTCGGTTTCAACGCGAGCGCATTTTCATCTACCGCAATCAGTTCGGCGAATGTGCCTATGCGCTCCTGAGGAGGACGTGCGTAAACGTCATCACCCGGTTTGAAGCGTCGCACCGAGGACCCTACGCTAAGGACCACTCCCGCCAGATCATTCCCCAGTATCAACGGGAACGAATACGGCAGGATCAGTTTGAATTCGCCTGTACTGATCTTCGAGTCGAGTAGGTTGACGCTGGTGGCATGCACCTGAACAAGAACGTCATAGGCACCCACTTCTGGGGTGGGTACCTCGCCGATACGTCCATTCTCTTTACCGTAACGGTCGATTGAAAATGCTTTCATGGTGATTCAACTCTCATGGCGTTGAATGAAACTTGGCCGCTTCAGTTATTCAGGAATGCCGTTACTTTCACCACGAAATCCGCATGGTGTTGGAAGATGCTGCCGTGCCCTGCGTCTGCGTAAACAACCAGCTGTGAGTCTGGAATCCGGCGTGCCAAATCAATGGTGTTCACCGTTGGAACCATGATGTCGGTATCACCGTTGGCAACCAGAGTCGGTACGCGTATGCGGCTGAGGTTTTGCGCAGGCTGTCTGCCCCAGTCGTGGATGGCTTTCAACTGCCGCATGAACGCGGTGGGTGTAGGACTTTTAACTCGATCCTTACTGCGCTCTTTCAAACGCTTCAAATAGTCCTTGGCGGCTTGCCGTCCATTGGCTGTCGAGGTGAAGAACAGGTAGGTCTTGGGATCGCGCAACGTCAGCAAGCCTTTGAGCATCAACGGCCAGGACACTGACCAGACTTTATCAATGCGGTGACCACCGGCAGGCCCCGTGCCAGTCAATATCAGTCTGCGCACAACGTCAGGGGCGTTCAGCACGATTTCCTGGGCCACGAATCCACCAAGGGAAAAGCCCAGCAGGTCGACTTTTTCGAAGCCCAGCGCGCGTATCACGGCGACAGTATCGTTTGCCATTTCGCTGACCGTTGTCGGGGCAATACCGCCTGAAGCGCCGATTCCCCGATAGTCGATGGCGATGACGCGCCTGCTGCTTGCCAGCCCATCCACGAGCCTTGGATCGAAGTTGTCCAGCACGGCGCCCCAATGATTCAGCAGCACCAGCGGCAATCCGCCGTTGGGACCTATGTCGCGGTAAGCGAACGCCGTTCCGTTGACGTTGATCCATTGATTCGCTGCATTGACGAATCGCGAGGGCGAGCCGCTTTGAGGTGTCGTGTCTGAGAGGGTCATGTTCGCCCCAAGGTGCGGGTTGAAAAGCTGCACGTGAGCTGGGCCGGAGCAGGCGCTCCGGTGCCAGCGCTTCTTTGCGATGTTTTACGTTTTGGCTTTGTAGCGCTCGGCGACTTCGGATTGCCGAATCTGCGACAGTAAGCCTTGGCGCGCAGCCTGCAAGGCATCCCAGCGATCGGCGTCCTGTAAGGGCGGAATAGTCACGGGCTCGCGACGATCAAAACCAACCAGCGCCGCATCGACCAGATCTCCGACGTCCATGACATCAGTCAGGGTATTGATGTCGATACCTGCCCGCTCCCAGATTTCAGTACGCGTAGCGGCTGGCAAGACGGCTTGCACATAGACGCCTTTGGGCGTCAATTCCAGGCTCATACCTTGTGACAGAAACAGCACAAACGCCTTGGTAGCACCGTAGACCGTCATGCCGAACTCTGGTGCAAGGCCAACCACGGAACCTATGTTGATAATTGCGCCGTCCCCCGCGTGTGCCAGGCGTGGGGCGATGGCGCTGGCAAGCCGTACCAGTGCCGTCGTGTTGAGCGTCACCAACTGAGCAACGCTGTCGGTGGACTGTTCGATAAAGTTGCCGGATTGCGCGGCGCCAGCGTTGTTCACCAGGATGCCAATGCTGGCGTCATCGCGCAGGCGTGTCTCGACGGTCGCCAAGTCGCTGCTTTGGGTCAGGTCAGCCTGAAGGACATCAATCGCGACATTGTGTTTTTCACGCAGTTTCGCTGCGAGTGCGTCCAGTCGGTTCTTGTCGCGGGCCACCAGTACGAGGTCGTGGCCACGTTGTGCGAAGCGCTCGGCATAGGTGGCGCCAATGCCCGTGGAGGCGCCTGTGATCAGAACGGTATTAGGGATGCTCATGGCTTTCTCTCTGGTGTGTGGGTGTCGATTGGCGGTTCATGTGTATCGCTGGAAAGCACGCAACGGTGATCTTCAGTGGTGACGCTGGGCGCCTTCAGTAAGCGTCGGGTAGTCGGTGTAGCCAGCTGCGCCGCCGCCATACAAAGTGGTTGGGTCCAATGCAGATAAAGCGGCATCGGTCTTGAAGCGCTCTACCAAATCAGGGTTAGCAATGAACGGACGTCCGAAGGCGATGAGGTCGGCCTTGTCTTCGATCAGTGTCGTGGTAGCCAGATTCAGGTCGTAGCCGTTGTTGGCGATGTAGGTGTTATTGAAGCGTTGACGCAGGGCGCTGAAGTCGAAGGGCGCGACCTCGCGCGGCCCGCCAGTGGCGCCTTCGACCACATGCAGGTAAACCAGGCCCAGGGCGTTGAGTTGTTCGACGAGGTAGTCGAATTGCGCTTGCGGCGCGGTGCTGGAAACACCATTGGCGGGGGACACTGGAGAGAGACGGATACCGGTTCGCTCAGCACCGACTTCACTCACGACTGCCGATGTGACCTCCAGCAGAAGTCGGGCGCGGTTCTCAACCGAGCCACCGTAGGCATCCGTGCGCACGTTCGCACCGTCCTTGAGGAACTGGTCAAGCAGGTAGCCGTTCGCGCCATGGATTTCCACGCCATCAAAACCTGCAGCCATCGCGTTTGATGCCGCTTGGCGAAAGTCGTTGACGATTCCAGCTAGTTCGCCGATTTCGAGAGCTCGAGGTTCCGAAACATCTACGAAACTATTGTTGACGAAAACCTTTGTCGCCGGGCGAATCGCAGAGGGGGCCACCGGTGCTGCGCCATTGGCCTGAAGGTCGGTGTGGGACACGCGCCCGACATGCCACAGCTGCAAGAAAATATGTCCGCCCTTGGTGTGAACGGCTTCTGTGACCTTACGCCAGCCATCTATCTGCGCTTGGGTGTAAATCCCGGGCGTATCTTGATAGCCCTGTCCTTGTTGTGAGATCTGCGTGGCCTCTGAAATCAGCAGGCCTGCGGATGCTCTTTGGCTGTAATAGGTCGCCGCGAGCTCGCTCGGAACAAAGCCGGCCCCGGCACGGTTTCGCGTCAATGGCGCCATTACCATTCGGTTGGAAAGCGTCAGTGAGCCGAGCGTGTAGGTTTCAAACAAAGTCTTGTCGTTCATATCGGATTCCATACTCGTCGATCAATGACGGGAAATTGCGCCGTGGCGGCTAAGGCATGCGGCAGTGGTTTTATGATGTCGATCATAATCAAAGCTGTCAACAACTTTGATTATGATCGACATCAGAGTATAGTCAGGCCATTGTTCAAGAGGCCTGGAGGCGAGAAATGAAGATCACCAAGACACAGTCACTCGCCAACCGAGCGCACATTGTGGAAACGGCTTCGGAGCTTTTTCGCGAACGTGGTTACGATGGTGTGGGGGTGGCGGAGCTGATGGCCACTGCCGGTTTTACCCAGGGAGGGTTTTACAAACACTTCGGTTCCAAGGCGGATTTGATGGCCGAGGCAGCTGAAAAAAGCCTCGCGCAATCCGTAGCCAGCACCTGCGACCTTGATGTTGCCGGGTTCATAAATCTGTACGTGTCGCGAGATCACAGAGACGGCCGGGGCGCGGGATGCACGATGGCCGCGCTGTGTGGTGACGCTGCCCGCCAGTCCGATGAGTTAAAGGCGACCTTTGCCAGCGGGGTAGAAAGCACGCTGGCAGCACTCGAGGAAAAATACCAGCCGCGTGAGGGTGCGACGAAGCAAGACGTTCGAGCAAAAATGATCGACCTGCTGGCGCATGCAATCGGTGCCGTCATGTTGTCGCGGGCGTGCCCGGATGACTCTCCTCTCGCGGATGAAATACTCGATGTTTGCCGTGCTGAGTTGGTGGCGTCATTGCCGTTGGCGCCACAAAAGGATCGCTAGGGTTCCAACCAGTCAGAATAAAGCGGCGGAAAACGCGCTTGCAGCCACTCAATGAAAACTTGAACCTGTGGCGCCAGATGCGTCCGGCTTGGGTACAGCAACGACACAGGGCGCGGGGCTGGCCGATAGGGTTTCAGGATCTCCACCAACCCGCGACTGTCCAGATGCTCGGCCACGGTGATCCCGGGCGCCTGGATTATTCCGAAGCCCGACACGCCGCACTGAACGTAGGCATTCGACTCGGTGACTGTGATGCCGGCGTTGCTCACAAACGTTCGATCCTGACCTTTTACCGAGAAGTGCCAAGGCAATGTTCTGTTGCTCTGGCCGGACAAGAAGTTGACGCCTCGGTGGGAGGCCAGATTGTCGAGGGTCTCGGGTACGCCATGCTCATGCAGATACTCGGGCGCGGCACACGTCACCATCGTCGCCATCGCGATGGGGCGAGCGATCAAGGTCGAATCCGGTAGGTCGCCGATACGCAACGCACAGTCGATGCCTTCACCGATCAAGTCGACGGCCCGGTCAGTCACGCCCAGGACCATGTTGATACCCGGGTAGGCGTCGGTGAATCCCTTAAGGCCTTTGATGAATTCCATCTGCGCGAACGCGGTCGGGATATCCACGCGAAGTCGACCTGTGAGCGTTGCTCCGGAGCGGTCGAACATGGAAGTCGCAGCAGAAATACCCGCCAAAATTTCTTGCACCCGCTCGTAGAACCTCTCGCCCTCGGCGGTGAGGGCCACCTTTCTTGTGGTGCGCTGGAACAGGCGCACGCCCAATGACGTCTCCAGCTCCTGGATATACCGAGTGACCTGGGGGCGCCCTATGTCCAGCGATTCGGCGGCTTTGGTAAAGCTGCCGAGTTCGGCAAGCCTGGCGAACAGTCGCATCGATTGAAGCAGTTCCATAACGCTTTCCTATGAACCCCGCCTACACGAAGTTGAAACTGATTGTTGCCCAAGGATAGAACAATCATGTCTTTTTTCACGCATTTATTGCCCACCGTCAAAAGCGAAAAATATCCCCAAGGCCGAACCGGTTCTGGTTCGAGGCCATTGATATGAATATGGAGAGGCGCAATGAAAGCGTGGTTATTGAAAGATTTCGGACTCGACAACCTGCACTTGGGAGAGGTAGCGACCCCGCAACCAAAGGCTGGCGAGTTGCTGGTGAAGGTCGGTGCTGTCTCGCTCAACTTTCGCGACAAAGCGATCGTCGACGGCATTTATGAGCCGCACAGCGTGCCCAAGCTACTGATCCCGGTGAGCGATGCAGCCGGCACGGTGGTAGCGGTCGGAGACAACGTCTCGCGGTTTAAAGTCGGTGATCGCGTCAACTCGCATCTTTACTCACGTTGGCTGGATGGCGAGCCGGGGCCGAACGAACCCGATTACTGCTTCGGCTCGCCGTTGCCCGGCGGTTTGGCCGAATACATGATCATCCATGAGGACAGCGCCGTCGGTGCACCCGACAACATGAGCGATGCAGAGGCGGCAACACTGCCTATTGCTGCACTCACGGCCTGGTATTCGCTGGTGGACTACGGACAAATCCAGCCGGGCCAGACCGTATTGGTTCAAGGCACTGGAGGTGTGTCGATATTTGCCGTGCAGATCGCTACGGCCCTTGGCGCGAAGGTCATCGCAACGTCGAGTAGCGACCAGAATCTGCAAGCCGTGAAGGCGCTGGGGGCTGTGGCGGGCATCAACTACAGAACGACGCCGAAATGGGCAGATGAAGTGCTGAAGCTGACCGACGGCAAGGGCGTGGATCTGCTGCTCGATGTGGCCGGTGGCAGTGGCATCAATCAATCGGTCGCCGCCACCAAGGCGTCGGGGCGTATTGCGCAGATCGGCTTTCTGACAGGGCAAACCGTTGAACTCAATCTGATGCCCCTCATTTTCCGCCAGACGACCCTTCGTGGTATTGCCGTGGCGCCGCGTTCATCATTCGACCGGATGAATGCGTTTCTCAACGAACGCAAGATTCGTCCCGTGATCGATCAGGTATACCCGTTTGAGAAAGCACGAGAAGCTTACGAACATCTCGCGAAGGGCGCATTTGGAAAGGTTGTGATTAAAATCGCTTAACAACGAAAAGGCGCCCTTTGGCGTCTTTTTGCTGCTCGGCTGGGCCGGTAGGTCTGAAATGGCTAAGTCGATGTCTTGGCTTGATTGCCATCGTTAGCCATTTGCGCCGTACATTAGCAGGTGTCTTTGCAGGTGCGTTGTGATTGATTTACCGCTACCTTCCCTGGAAATCCCGCAATAAGGACGACGCACATGGATGTTGGAATGGCTCATGCGATCGAGACCGCAGAAAGCGAGTATTTGTGTTCCCGCGTTGAGAGTTTGTCTCGGATAAGTGGAAACCCCTTTGGTGCTCATGTGTTTTTCAACGAAGCGTTTCCATGCTTTCAAGTAAAGGCATCGCCCAGCCCAATGTTCAATCGTATCTACGGCGACAGCTCCAGCAAGCCCCAGGCACTGTTGAGCCTGCTCAAGGAATCAGCAGAGTACTCGACCGTCACGCCTCTTATCGGCAAGGCCTCGACGTTGGAACAGCACGCTTATGTGGGGGAGGGACGACTGGAGCGCTTGAGGGGTTGGACGCACCAGCAACTCGCGTGCTCCATCGAGGATGTGGCCTTGAATCACCACGCATTCGAAATCGAAGAAGCCACCTTACACACGCTGCCTGAGTTCGCTGCCATTCATGCGAGTGGCTTTCATACCAAGCCAGAGCATCGTCAGATGAGCCAGGCTTCGTTTGCAGGACTGATGGCAAATGACCGTCTGAAAATTTACGTCCTTAAGGCTGACGGACAGGTGGTTGCAGGCGCGTTGATGTACCTGGCCAGCAACGGAGTTGCCTACCTGGGGACCGCAGCCACCCGAAAAGATGCACGAGGCTTGGGTTATCACGCAGGCCTGATATCTCACCGGATAGCGCAAGCAAAGAAGCACGGCAGTCTTTTGATCGCTGCAACAGCGCTTCCCAGCTCGCAAAGTCGCCGTAATTTGCAGCGCGCAGGGCTTACGGCATCTCACGCTCAGGCGCTGTATCGTTTGGTGGGTAGTTGAGGTGTGTCAGCGTGGGAGCGCCTGCTTTTGGCCGATCGCTGCCTATCCTAAAGAATCGCCACCGCCTCATTACTCAGATCCCCAGCCATCCGATGCCGGTAGATCAGGTCATCAAAAAACTGCCCGTTAATTTGATAAGCATCGCCCTCACGTTGCTCAAACACGAAACCGCACTTCTCCAGCAGGCGGCAAGAAGCGGCATTACCCTCGGTCACAACAGCTTTCAGCACCTTCAACCCAAGTATGTCGTGGGCGTAATCCATAACCCGTTGCAGCGATTCAACACCGTAACCCTTCCCGTGTTGCCCGCTGAGGAACAAGTAGCCGACTTCTGCCGTCGCGTCTTCATCGGGCTCCAGCTTCAATCCCGTGACCCCAACGGCACAACCACTTTGCCGGTCGAACACGACCAGGCACAACCAATGCCTGGAGCCTGGCAACCAGTGCGGTAACCGGGATTCAAATCTCTCGCGGGTTTCGGTTTCGGACGGCGCGTCGCAAACGTACTGGATCACCGTCGGGTCGGTGTGCAACGCGAGGAATAAATCCCAGTCGCCGGCTTCCAGTTGCCGCAGGTAAAGCCGCTCGGTGTATAGCTCCATGATTTGACGCCCCCTGTTGATCCTGGCTCAAGCGGTTAAACAAATCGGGTATCTTTAGCCGCCTCAGCCGCCAGTCTGCCTCAGGCTCAGCGCATGATCGATAGTTCAGGGAAAAATGGAATGACACTCAGGGTGATGGTGGTCGGTGGCTACGGCAATTTCGGTAGCATCGTTTGCCGGCATTTGGCGGTAGCGCCTGGCATTGAACTGGTGATCTCGGGCCGCGACCCACACAAGTTGCAGCGCAAAGTGGATGAGCTGAAAAGCCCGTCGGGCGCCGGCTGCGAAGGCTGGTGCGGCGATGCCATGGGGGCGGGGTTCGCGTCCGTGTTGCGGTCGATGAACATCCAACTGGTGATCCATACCGGCGGGCCGTTCCAAGGGCAATCCTATGCGGTCGCCCAGAATTGCATCGACGCGGGCGTGAACTACTGCGACCTGTCCGACTGCCGCACCTTCGTCAACGGCGTGAGCGTGCTGGATGCACAAGCCCGGCAGGCAGGCGTGGCGATCCTCAGTGGTTGCAGCTCCGTGCCGACGCTCTCGTCCGCCATCATCGATCAGTACCGCTACCGCTTCACCCGCATCGACGCGATCGAACACGGTATTTCCTCTTCGGCCAAGATGCCGGGCCTGTCCACCGTCGAAGGCGTGCTGGCTTACGCAGGCAAACCGATCAAGCAGCTCCGGCATGGCCAGGTGCATGAAGTGCTGGGCTGGCAGGACCTGACGCTGCGCAAGATGCCCGGGCTTGGCACGCGGGTGTTGGCGAATGTGGACGTGCCCGACATGGACATCTTCGCCAGCCGTTACGGCGCCCACACCCTGAGCTTCAAGGCTGGCGCGGGGCTCAAGCTGGGTGGTGTCGCCAACTACCTGTTGGCCCAGGCGCTGCGCACCGGAATCGTGCGAGACCATGTCGCCTGGGCCGCACGCCTGCATCGGCTGGGCACCTGGTTCGAGCGCTTTGGCGATGGCAAAAGCGCGATGTACATCGACGTGCAAGGCCTCGGCACCGAAGGGCAACCGCTGTCCCTGGCGGTGCAACTGACGGCCCTGAATGACAAAGGCCCGGAAATTCCCAGCTGCGCCGCCGTTGCCCTGGCCCTCAAAATCGCCCAAGGCTACGTGCCTGAACCCGGTGCGCGGCCGTGCGTTGGCGAAATCACCGTCGACGAATACATGGATGCCATCAACGACCCGGCGAACCTCAGCCTGGCCGTGCAATTCTCTGACGGGCAGGGCTGACCCATGCTCTATCTGGGCCTGAAGTACCTTCACATCATCGCGGCGATTTTCCTGTTCGGCTTCGGCATGGGCTCCTACCTGTACCTGATCGCCGCTAGCCGTACGGCCAACCCGCAAGTGATCGCCCAGGTGGCGCGGATGGTGGTGCAGTTTGATACCTGGATTACCACGCCGGCTGGCTTTATCCAGATCAGCACCGGCTTCCTGCTGATCAAGCTGGCCGGGCTGCCGCTGACCACCGAATGGGTGCTGACGTCGCTGGTCATCTTCCTGTGCGTGGGCGCGCTTTGGCTACCGGTGCTGGTGCTGCAGAAGCGGTTGCAGCAGATGGCGCTCAGTGCGGTCGAGACGGGCAGCGCGCTGGATGAGGGATACCGTAGCGTTTACCGGAAATGGTTCTGGATGGGCGTTTTCGGGTTTTCGGGGATGTTTGTGATCGTGCTGATCATGGTGACGAAGATCACGCCGTGGCAGTTGATTGGGCTGTGTTGCTGATAAAAGGAACTGCCAATGAGTGAAACCGAAATCCAATCCACCTCACCGGATGATCACTACCGGGTCGAGGTGACGCCTTGGGAGGCGCGGAATACGCAGTGGGTGTGTTCACCGCGGATTGTGGATACGGGGCAGGGGAGCTGTGTTTTTCAGTTTGAGGACGTTCGTTGGTCGGCGGATCAGTCGGTGTGGCTAAACCCGACCACAGTGGAGCTCAAGTTGCGCAAGTTCCCGGGAGATAAAACAGGGCGGGGCGTGTCCGTGGTGATTGATTGTGCAGGGCTTGTTGCGCGCTTGGGCGATGGCAGCGTGGTTGAGTTATCAGTGCTGGAAGCTGCGCTTGATGCCATTGAGCTGAAATAAAGACCCGTTCAGGGCTTGGTATTCCAAGCCACTGCACACAACGCCAACCCCGCCACATTCAGCGACACCGGATTAAACGCCTCCCTGAGCATCGCCGGGCTGAACACCGCCACATCCACCAGCAGCCCCGCCAGCGCCGCCGCAGCCACTGCAATCGGCCAGGCGCTGCGTGGTGAAAGCAGTATCCATAGCGCCAGGACAATTTCCCCAACCCCCGCCAGCGTGGCGAACACCTGAACTTGCTCGATCCCGTGAGCCTGGATCATCGTCCGCTCGCCCTGGCTCAACCACAGCAGCTTCGGCACCAGCCCATGGTAGGCAAACATGAACGCCAGGCCGCCTCGGGCGATCCAGTTGATGCGCACCAAGGTATTCATGGCTGTTCCTTCAAAAAGCGCTGCTCATGATCCGGATCGGGCAACAGGCAGGTGTCGTATTTCCCGAAGAGCCGATAGCGATTGCGTGCGATGCGGTCGTAAGCCCAATCCCGAATGACGCGCGGGATGGCGCGCAGCACCAGCAATGGGCGCCAGCGGGCAGGCAGTTGCGCAATGATTTCGAACACCGCTTCCGAACGCTCCCAGTAGTGCCTGTCGCGGATCACTGCGATGGTGTCGAACTGATCCAGCGGCAACCCGGCCCAGGCCAATAGCGCCTGACCTTCGGGCGACTGAACGGCCGCCAACCGCACACGCCGGTCGCGGTCGTGGCGAATCAGGAACCTTGCCCAGCCGTTGCACAGCTTGCACACGCCGTCGAACAGCACCACGGTTTCGCCGGGCTTGAGGAGCGGTGCGGGAGTAGGGCGGGTGTGGGCGGCGGGCATGTGTGTGGGTCCAGTCGGGCCGGTTTAGCCTGGATCATACCCGCGTTCACCCACATTGTTCAGTTCGGAAGTGGAAATCTAACAAGCGAAGAAAGTCCAATGTGGGAGCGGGCTTGCTCGCGAATGCAGTGGGTCAGTCAGCACATTTTTCGCTGACAGACCGCATTCGCGAGCAAGCCCGCTCCCACAGTTGATCTTTGTTGGATTGGGCATTGTGTTCACAACAGTCGAACCTAGCGCGACAACACCGCCGCCGCGCCTTTTTCCTCCGCGCCCACCTCATGCAGCGAAATCCGCGAGGTCTCCGGCAACGCCAACCCACCCGCCAGCGCCAGCAACGCCACCGCAATCAGATAAAACGCCGGCGACAGATTGCTGCCCGTGGTGCTGATCAACCATGTCGCCATCAAGGGTGCCGTACCCCCAAAGATCGTATAAGCCATGTTGTAAGTAATCGCCGAAGCGGTATACCGCGTGCGGGTCGGAAAGGTCTCCGACAGCAGCGCCGCCGTCACCACCCCACACAACACCGCGCCCACCGCCAGCAGCATCACCCCGACGACCGACGCCGCGAACGAGCCGGAACTGGCCATCAGGAACGACGGGTACACCACCACCATCAACAACACACACGCCGTCATCACCGTGACCCGACGTCCCACCCGGTCCGAATACAACCCCGCCAGCGGGCAAATCGCCGCCGCGAAAATCAGAGCAATCAGCGACACCAGCAACGCCATCGCCCGGCTCAGCCCACCCGCCACCTGCAGATACGTCGCGAAGTAGGTGGTGAACATATAAAACGACAGCGCCGTGAGCGACACAAAAGCGCCCAGGCAGCAGATTGCCGCACCATGGTTGCGCAGGGTTTCCTTGAGCGGGGAGTGGGCGACCGCGTGTTCCTGCTTCACCGCCTGGAACGCCGGCGTCTCATCCAGCTTCCAGCGCAGGTAAAGCCCCACCAGACCCAGCGGCGCGGCGATCAGGAACGGCAGGCGCCAGCCCCAACTGCCCATCGCCTCGGCGGACAACGAGGCTTCAAGTGCATAAGCCACCACCGCTGCGGCGGCGAACGCGGAAAAGGTCGACACCGGCACAAAGCTGCCATACCAGGCGCGTTTGTCACGCGGCGCGTGCTCCATCAGATAGGCACAGGCGCCGGCGTATTCACCCCCGGCGGAGAAGCCCTGGGCGCAGCGGATCAGCGACAACAGAATCGGCGCCGCTACACCAATGGCGGCGTAGGTGGGCAGCAGGCCGATCAGCGTGGTGGCGCCGGCCATCAGCAAAATCGTCATGGCCAGCGTGCGTTTGCGGCCGATCCGGTCGCCGAGCATGCCGAAGAAAATCCCGCCCAGGGGCCGAAACGCGAACGCCACGGCAAATACCGCGAAGGTCTTGAGCAGCGCCGCGCTGGCGTCGCCGCTGGGGAAGAATTGTTGGGCGATGGTGGTGGCAAGGAAGCCGTAGACGGCGAAGTCGAACCACTCGACGAAGTTACCGATGCCGGCGGCGATGATCACTCTTCGCAGGGTTTGCGGGCTGACCTGTTCGGTGGAGGGGCTCGTCATGGGGGAAGGCCTCGGCGGTGGTAGGGGGATGCTTGATTATCGGGGGCGGCCGTTGGGCGGCGGGGCTCAAAAGAGTCGTCCGCGTAGTCAGTAGCGACTTGATGGGGCTGGAGCACGCAGGATTTGGGCCAGGTGAGACGAGGGTCTATCGACGGGCGGGGCTGGTAACGCGCTGTTCAACCTTGGTATTACTCAACCCGGCCCCATAACTAGGGCTGTATCCATCCAGGGGAAGAACACGCCATGAGCAACCAAACTGAAACCGCCATCCTCGCCGGCGGCTGCTTCTGGGGCATGCAAGACCTGTTGCGACGCTACCCCGGCGTGCTGCAAACGCGCGTCGGCTACACCGGCGGCGATGTGCCGAACGCCACCTACCGCAACCACGGTAACCATGCTGAAGCCATCGAGATTGTTTTCGACCCGAGCGTGATCACCTACCGGCAGATCCTCGAGTTCTTTTTCCAGATCCACGACCCGAGCACGCCCAACCGCCAGGGCAATGACCTTGGCCCCAGCTATCGTTCGGCGATTTACTACCTCAGCGAACAGCAACGCGACGAGGCTGAAGACACCGCCGCGGATGTGGATGCCTCGGGGTTATGGCCAGGCCGTGTCGTGACGGAAATCGAACCGGCGGGGCCGTTCTGGGAAGCGGAGCCGGAGCATCAGGATTACCTGGAGCGGATTCCGAACGGCTACACCTGCCACTTCATCCGCCCCAACTGGAAACTGCCGAAACGCGGTTAAAAATGTGGGAGCGGGCTTGCTCGCGAATGCGGTGGGTCAATGAAGAATTTGCTGACTGACACACCGCTTTCGCGAGCAAGCCCGCTCCCACATAAAGCAGCTCCCACATGAAGCAGCTCCTGCATAAAGCGCCTCGCTCGCAGGGCGCCTTTCCCCTCAGCGCATCTGCAGAATGATCGGGCTACTGCTCGCCGGGCCCGTGTGCTCACGCAACTTGCCCACCGCCTTCGCATCCACCGCACCGCCCTGATTGCCCCAAGTACCGCGCACAAACGTCAGCACTTCAGCAATCTCCTGGTCCGACAACTGCTCCCGAAACGCCGGCATGCGATAAGCATCCGCCACATTCGCTGCCACCACCCGCTGTGAGCCATTCAAGGTGATGTTGATCGCCGAAGCATTCTCCTTGGCCAACGCCGAAGTCGCACCCGCCAGCGGCGGCATCCAGTCCGGTTGCCCTTTGCCTTCCAACCCATGGCAAGAAGCACAACGGGTCACATAGGTATGGGCGCCCGGCGCATCCAGGCGTTCCGCAGCCGACACTGCCTGATACTGCCAGGCCTTACCATCACGCTGCTCGTCACCCGGCAACGACCTGAGATAGCGCGCAATCGCCGCCAGGTCATCGTCGGTCATGAACTGCGTGGAGTTGTTGAACGCCTCGGTCATCGACCCATAAACCACCGCATGCTTATTGCGACCGGTCTTCAGGAACTGCACCACCTCCGGCTCGCTCCAGCGACCCAGGCCCGTGTTGTGATCGTCCCGCAGGCTCGGTGCGTACCAGCCATCCAGCAAACCCCCGGCCAGATACGGCTTGCCGCTTTCATCCAGCGCCTTCTCGTTAAAGGCCAGGCCCCGTGGCGTGTGGCAACTGCCGCAATGCCCCGGCCCTTGCACGATGTAGGCGCCGCGGTTCCACAGTTCATCCTTCCCAGCCTTCGCTACGTACGGCTTGCTGTCGGTAAACACACCATTCCACAGCGCAATCGGCCAACGCATATTCAATGGCCACGGGATCGAGCTCTTGATATTCGCCTGCCGCACCGGCGCCACGCCCTTCATGAAGAACGCGTACAAGGCGCGCACATCATCGTCGCTGAGCTTGGCATAGGACGGATACGGCATCGCTGGATACAGGCGACGCCCACCCGGCGCGACACCCTGGCGCACCGCGCGGTCGAAGTCGGCGAGGCTGTAGTGGCCGATACCCGTTTCCGGGTCCGGCGTGACGTTAGTGGCATGGATCGCCCCCAGCGGCGTGGCCATTTCCAGCCCACCGGCAAAAGGCGCGCCGTTGGGCACGCTATGGCACGCCACACAATCGCTGAGCCGGGCGACGTACTCGCCTCGGGCGATCAGCGCGGGCTCTGCGGCGACAGGCTCGGCGCCCAGCGGCGAAACCGGCTCACGGGTGACATACCAAGCCAACAGGCCTGCCGCGACCAGGCACGGCAGCGCCAGCCAGCCAACGGTTCTTGCGAATCGACGGTTGTTCATAAGTGCTCAGGCCCCGGTCAGGTGAAGGAGTAGCGGCTTAACGGCATGCTGCGAATGCGCTGCCCCGTCAAGGTCGCCACGGCGTTGGCCACGGCGGGTGCCACGGCTGGCAGCGGCGGTTCGCCAATGCCACCCATTTTTTCCCCGCTCTCGATCACGCGCACATGCACCCGCGCCATCCGCGAAGGCGGCAGCACCGGATACAAATCGTAGTTACGCGCCCGAGGCAAGCCGTCCACATACACCGCCTCTTCCAACAACACCTGGGACAAGCCCAAGGACACCGCCCCATTCACCTGCGCCTCGACAATCGCCGGGTTGACGATGCTGCCCGGGTCGATTGCCTGCCAGATGTCATGCACCTTGACCTGCCCGTTCTCGATCGACACCTCGGCAATCACCGCCGTCTGCGTGCCGAACGGCGACGCCATCGCCACCCCACGGGCGCGCTTGCTGCCGTCTTCGGCGACAAACGGGCCACGTTTCCAGCCTCCCGACAACTCGCCCACGGCCTTCAGCAGCGTGGTCAGCCGCGGGTTGTCCCGCAACAGATGCAGGCGCAACTCGAACGGGTCTTTGCCGCCCTTGTCAGCCAGTTCATCCAGAAAGGCTTCATAGAAAAAGTCATTCAGCGAGTTACCCACCGAGCGCCAGTAACCCAGCATCACCGGGCCCTTCACATAAATCTGCGCGATGCGCTTGTTGGGAATCGCATACGACTTCCCGGACAACCCCTCCAGCGCCGTCGGGTCGAGCTTCTCGCCCTGTTTGCCGGCCAGAGCCTCGGTCGGCCCCTCCGTGGCACTCACGGCTTCAATCGCCACCGGCCAGCCATCGCTGTCCAGCGCCCCACGGAAATTCACCGCCGCGACAGGACGCAGTACATCCCGCAGAAACTCTTCTTCACGGCTCCAGATCAACTTCACCGGGCGCCCGACCGCCTTGGCCAACTCAATGGCCTGCGGGTAAGGGCTGGCCGAGTCATACAGAAAATGCCGGCCGAAAAACCCACCCAACAGCGGCGAATGCAGGGTAATCCGCTCCGGAGCCAGACCGGTGCGCTTGGCGATATCGGCCAGGAACATATCCTGCGCCTGATTCGGCAACCAGATCTCCAGCGAACCATCAGCATTGAAACGCGCCAGCGCCGAAGGCGGCTCCAGCTGCGCATGGTGCAGATACTGGTTGTGGTAAGTGGCCTCGATCTTGGTCTTGGCGTTGGCCAGCGTACCGGCCACATCACCCTCGTTCTCATCATCCCGGGCCGGGCCGGTTTCAGCGGCCAGGCGCTTGAAATGCTCGTCGCTGGAAAAGTCCTTCGGCATCCCGCGCACTTTCGAATCCGCCGTCGGCTCCAGCCAATCGACCTGAATCGACTCCACCGCACGCTTGGCATGCCACCACCGCTCAGCCACCACCGCCACCGCACCCGGCAGGCGATGCACCGAATGCACCCCCGGCATGGCCTTGACCTGGTCCTCATTGCGCAGGCTACCCACCGTCATGCCCAAGCGGGGCGCATGCTGCACCGCCGCGTGGAGCATGCCGTCCACCTTCATATCAATACTGTACAGCGCCTTGCCGGTGGACTTGTCATACGCATCCAGACGCTTCACCGGCTTGCCGATCCAACGGAACTGGCTCGGATCCCGCAGCTTCACACTGGCCACATCCGGCACCGGCAGGTCCATCGCCCGCCCGGCCAACTCGCCATAGGTAAGGGAACGCCCGGACGCCGCATGTACCACCTTGCCCGGCTCGGTCGACAACTCACCCACCGGCACCTTCAACGCCTGTGCCCCGGCCTCCAGCAACATCGCCCGGGCCAGCGCACCCAGCCGGCGCATCGTCGGGTAACTCATGCGCACCGACATACTGCCGCCGGTGATACGCATGCCATTTTCCATCACCACAAAGGCTTCGCCGGGCGGGGCGCACTCCACCAGGAACGTGGCCGGGTCGGCGTCCAACTCCTCGCCGACAATCTGCGCCATCGCCGTGAACGTGCCCTGGCCGCCTTCGATAAAGGGGCTGAGCAAGCGAATCGTGTTATCTGGACGAATCTCCAGGAACGCCGGCACCTGCGTACCGCGCTCACCAGCCGCCGCCGCAGTGGCCGCCTGCACCCGGCCAGAACCCAACGGCAGACCAAAACCAATCACCAACGCACCCACGGCCGTACTGGCCAGGAAACGACGGCGGGACAGATTCACCGGGTCATTCAACGCCGCGACCAAAGGCAGGGCAGCGGGATCAATGCGAACGTTCATCAGACCTCTCCCTTCGCAAGGTCATGCACCGCCGCATGAATCGCGTTATAGGTGCCACAGCGGCAGAGATTGACCATCGCGGCTTCGATCTGTGCATCGCTCGGCTTGGGCGTTTGCTTGAGCAGCGCCGTCGCCGCCATCACCTGGCCGGACTGGCAATAGCCGCACTGAGCGACCTGATACTCGACCCAGGTCGCGACCACGCGCTTGCCGACATCATCGGACTCGATCGCCTCGATGGTCGTGATCTCCCGACCGACCACACCGGAGACCGGCGTGACGCAGGAACGCACCACATTGCCGTCCACAAGCACAGAGCACGTACCACACTGCGCCAGACCGCAGCCATATTTGGTGCCGGTCATGCCCAGGTTGTCGCGGATGACCCAGAGCAGAGGCGTGTCGGGTTCTGCATCGACTTGGTGGGTCTGCTGGTTAATTCGTAATTCCATGGCTCACCCGCTGATCATCGGTTGGTTTTGCATTTTTTTAGTATTTTTGGGCGGTGAAGTGGGGCTTCGCCGCAGGGCATCGTTGGCCCGTTATGGTTCACGCGCGCGTGGTTTGAGTAGTTTAGCGGGCGTTTGGATTGACTCTAGACCGTAGGTCAGGGGGGCGCTATGGGGAGGGTGAAAGGTCGGAGGATTAGGCAAGTATTCGACAGGATTGCGATAGGGAAGAGGCCGCCGGGTGACTTTCCCACAGGCAATTCCGGGTGGCGCGTCTGACGATTCGTTTTTTGCAAGAACTAGCCGAACGGTTAGTTGTTTGGTTTTGGGCGGTCCAGCAGCATCTCAGGCGCAATTCCAACCCAATGAAGCAACACCCTTGCGGTGTTCGGACCCGCTTGGACGGCAGAAAAGGACAGCAAAATGGAACATGCAGCGCCTCAGTTATATACCAATGAAGTGTCCCCTGAATTTCTCCGGATCCTGGACAAATCGCCCTTCACGGAGCAGCAACTTGCCGATTTCGACGAAGCCGCCTTGGCGGTAGTGAATCAACGGCAGGCGTACGCCAAAGCTCACCCCCCTATTGGTATTTACCGAGTGGCAACCGAGGGCAGCCAAACCCGTAACGGTGGGGTGATTCAACACGCGACTACACATAGGGAATTCAAGTTGGATAACGGCCAGCACGTACGCGCCGCGCAGAAAGGCGATTACGCGGTGTATGCCGATGGCAGCAAGGCCCAAATCGTTACTGCAGCAGGAGAGGGCAATAGCCAGGTTGCGCTGGTCGGAAGCCGTCTGAGCAATGGCGACGAAATTATCAATACGCCCCAAGGCAGCTGCGTGTTCATAGCGCGTGAAGGTGTGCCGCTGGCCGAGGACTTTCTGCCCGCTATCGAGCACCTGGAGAAACATCAATGAACGAAGGATTTTTCATTGGCAAAGGTGACAAAACCACCTGCGGCGGGGAGGTTCTGGAGGGTGATCCCAGAATCAACATAATGGGCGTGCTTCATGCTTGTGCAGGTGATCGGGTTACGTGTGGGGTGGACGGGGAAACCTATCGGATTGTCGGTGGCATTTCGCATATGCACAGCCATGGCAGGCTGATGGCTGGCACGCTGGACAGCCGCAGTGATTGCCCCTGTAACGCACGGCTGATTCCCTCGGAGTTCACCACCAGATACCGGAACGAAAGCGCTGCACCGCAAGTGGCCAGGCGAGCGACAGAACCTGCCCATTCAACGGCAACCAGCCCCTCCGTAGCGCCGCGTGAATCTGCGTTCGCGCCTTCAGGCAATCCAGTCCCACCGGTATTCAACCGATTGGAGCCTCAGGAACCGGGTTTCTATGTGGCGCCCAAAAGCATGACTCGCGAAGCACTGGAGACTACGCTTTTTCCCACGGCCAACCCGGCCGTGATGAGCAAGTTCAGGGCGCTCAACCCTAACCTGGGCGAGGTCAAAGCAGGCTCTCTGATCGTATTGAGCGATCCGACAAACACTTCCTGTACCTACCAGGAGGCACAGCTGATGCAGGCGGCTCAGCAGGTCAAGGCGTCCCTGGATCCTCTAACGCCGGACGAGGCCGATTTCGCGTTTCTTCACGCTGCTGAAATTGCCGGTTATATGGGTACCACCTCAACCTGGCTTGGCGTCAGCGCGGTGGTAATGGAAACGCACCTGACCCGACTGCGGGACACGCTTCAGGCCATGGAGCGGCTGCATCAGGAAAGCTATCGTCAGCATGGGCATCTTAAATCGCTACAGTTTTTTGCTGAACGCAAGCGGCTGATGGCCCAGTTGGATGCGCATTTGCTTAACTCCACTCGACTACGTGGCCAAACAACCATGGGCGATCATCCGAAGCTGAAAACAGCTCTGGGTATTTCGAGCCGAAGCTTGGTGCATCACTGGGACAAGGCCGGTGGGCCGGGGCAGATTCCTGGGTATGCGACGCATGTGGAGACGACGAGTCGGGCAGCCAAGTATATGAAGGCGGGTGGGTATATCGGGATTGGTATTGGTGGGGTGTCCTCGCTTCTGGCTATTCAGGAGGTGTGTAGCGGGGATTCTGGATCCGCTTGCGAGAAGGTTAGGTTTACTGAGGGTGGGAAGTTTGGATTGTCCACCGCTGGTGGTGGCGTGCTAGGAGGAATAGCAGGTTCTGTCGGTGGTTCGGTCTGCACTGCACTTGGCTTTGCTACAGGTATCGGTGGTGTTGTCTGCGTTGCAGCCATAGTAGGGACCGGCGCATGGGTGGGTACGAAGTACGGAGGTATGGGGGGCGAATACATGGGGGAGAAAATTTACGAAGCTACACAACCATGACGAGTATCGACCATTGGAATCCATGGGTTGCGATATTTGCCATTGGCGGCCCATTTCTACTCGCGATTGTAAGTTTGACCTACAGCGTTTACCTGAGCCGTTGTCATCTGGACGCGATAAAAAATGCCTTGAAAAACAGCCGTTATATTTATCTTTGGGGGCCGAGTCTGGGGAGGAGAGGTTTGATTTGGTCCCACTATGAGATGTCAAAAATCTCAGGGATGGTGGCGTGGCCGAAGACGTATATCCGCATGGGCGATTTAAACCCTGTGGACGTTGAAAACTTCCCCCCTCACCTGAAGCGTCGTTTGCTCATCAATCTAACGATGATGGGTATTTCCTCCGCCGGGATATTAGCTGCAGGCCTGCTAGTACAGTTCAGATAGTGGGACGAAGTACTAACTCGGATAACGCGGGCGAATGCAGGTGGGAAAGAATTCACGAGGCTACGCAACCATGACCCTTATTGACTCCTGGTGTCCCTGGTTTACTAGGAATGTTTCAAGAAATGAAGTCTAAAGCTAAAGCATGCAAAAGTTGTCAAGTAATAAGTGGTGCGCCATTATTTAGAGTGAAAAATGGACGCTGCTATACGTGCAGAAAAAAATCTCATGAGAAAATCGCCGATAAGGAAATATCATTTTTAGCGCCCGTAATTCTCGGTACTATTTCTTTATATTTTTTGATGGTGTCCATCAGCTCGGTTTATTTCCAGTACACCACGGTTTCCTATAGGGGGCGGGGTTATAGCTCATCATATGAATTCACAGGCATGGCAATTATCGTTCCGACATTGTCATTTATAATGTTTTTTATTGGTTTTTTAACATTGGCCTTAGCTTGCTTTGATAAGCGTCATGGAAAAACAACATCCACTACAGTAATGGTGGGAAGTCTTTTTTCTGGTTTTGTTTTTCATGTTGCTGCTGTTTTTTTTGGCGAAAAAATACATTAATGATATGAAAAAACGTATCCCTGAATCTAGTTGTAGCGCCATAAGAATGGTTTAAAGCCAGGATTTTCGGAGGCTTTGGACTATGTGAGGGACTATAAGGAAGCTTTACTTGGAGGACTGATTTTTGATCGAGGGGCAGATGTATTGACGGCGGATGATGCGTGGCAGGGGTGGAAAAAAGTTGAGTGATGTTTTGTTTTATCTAGGATATGCGTTCTTTACTATGCTGGCTTATCTCCCTTCGCTTTATGCGAGATATTCATGGTCGGGAACTGGGTTTTTAAAGAGAAAATTTTTCGCTATGTTGATTTACAATATTTTATGCGTCTATGTGCACATGAAGTACGTTAAATATAGCTGTCTTCCTGTTGTTGGTGAAAAAGAGGATCCGATCTTAGGTTGGATTTCCTTTAGTATGATATTTGTCTATATGTTCTCGATGCCTGTAACTTGGAGTCGTAGGGTCTGACCCCAATTTTCTTTTCCCATTCACCTAGGCTTGCAGGTAGTTGATCTGTTCAGAACCGGCTAGCGGCTCACTTTGCCCGAGCGCACGTCGAGGTATAGTCGATTGGCTATGGTCATGCCGCCGCAGTACATGAAATACATACCTTGACCTCGGGCAGGGGATGCCATCCATCCGCCGATTTCTTCGAAGTCACTGGCGGTGCAGGTGCCGTTGTCTATGAGCTCACGCGCTGCTTTGGTGAACTGGGCGCGGTAGCGACGGTAATCGTCCGAGTCTTTGACCAGCATGTCGTCACCGGTCGCTCCCTCCCCGGGGTCGGCAGGCCTGTCTTTGGTAAGCGACTTTGTAGACAGCCACTCTGCGAACATCCCGTTATTAATGCCGTTGCTGGCGACGCACGCGGAGTTACCACTCTTCACGTACTCACTGATGCCACCTGAGCAAGAGGCTGAGTAGGGCTTGGTAATGCGGACCCAAGCGCCTTTCGTCTCCAAAACCTCGACGCCTTCGCGGAACATTAATTGGCCCGCAACCCCACATTTAACGGACGGACAGGTGTGGCGCGCCACTCGGTCGGCAGACACCCAGAGATTCGGTTCTGCAACAGCGACGTTAGTCGACATCAATAAGGTCAGGGCAGTGAGGAAGGCGGGAGGGGCCAGATAACGCTGCATTTTGGTTGCGATGTCCATGTAGTCATTCCTTTGTTTTCGCGGACGCGAAAATGGGCGTCCTCCTACTGCCCAAGCCCCGCTTTTGAGGGCAGGGCTTGGGGCATTCCTGGGCGGTAAAACTGGAACCTCGCTGACTGTCTGCTGCTGGCTGAGGCTGTGTAAGAAAAAAGGGTGTCAGACCACGATAGCAAATCGTGGAGTGTGATCTGATCCGATCTTCCTATACTGGCCATCCCAGCATGCCAGGCGAAGCGCAACCTATGCCTATCGAACCCAATCAAAACTCCCCAGTGATGTTAGTCCGCGTTCAACAAAGCGACCTGGACGATCTTGTCGCCATCCGAATCGAGGCCATGCGCGAAAGCCTGGAGCGCCTCGGGCGATTTGATCCAGTACGGGCGCGCGAGCGGTTTGTTAGCGGTTTTGAAGCCCACAACACACATCACATTGAGGTGTCTGGAGAGCGGGTTGGCTTCGTAGTGGTCAAGCATCAACCCAATGCACTCGTGCTCGACCACTTATACGTGAGGCCGAGCGCGCAAGGATCAGGGATCGGCTCTGCTGTGCTCACTCAGATTTTCAAAGTAGCGGATGCAGCTGCACTCCCGATTAAAGTAGGTGCCCTCAAAGACAGCGCCTCGAATCGTTTTTACACCCGCCACGGCTTCCAGTTCATCGAAAGCACCGAATTCGACAATTATTATGTCCGTCAGCACCTTACGGCGGGCAACACACCTTGCCAGCCAGGTGAAATGATTTGAATCCGGCGCGTTCCTTCTAGACAATCCCCGCCTTTGGCTCGAAAGGATGCGTGCGATGAAGTTCGAAGGGACTTTCCAATACATGGGCAATCACGGGATCGTGTTCAACGTCTCGCAGATCACCCTCACCGACAGCGAACGCGGACGTCTGAGCGAGCTGCATTTTGGCGAAGCGAAAAGCGCCCACTACGAGGTCAACCGCAAAGTCGTCGAGGTGTACGACAAGATGCTGGCCAAAAACCTGCCATGCCTGATGATGGTCGGCATCTCCAAACCGCTGACCCGGCAACAGGGCGACGTGCTCAACGCCCAACGCACCAAAATCGCCAACCTTGCGGCCTCGGCCTTCGCTGGCGCCACCTCATACATAGCGTCTCCTTACGTGGGCGCCCCTGTCGGCGCCGGAGTGCGCATGTATGTGAATGACACCCTGCCCACCTATCATGCAGGCGACATACTGGTCAGCATCGAAGCGCAGGTGAACGGCGGCATCGGCCCGCAACGCAGTGCCTCGACACTGATCATCAAGACCTGACGGGAGAAACACATGTCTGACATTACCCAACTGGTCGTTGCCCTGGTGCTGTTCTTTCTGCTTGATCGGTTTATCAAGTCGTACCCGCTTCGCAAATGGCTAGGGGTGCTGTTGGTTGCGATGGGGGCGGTCGGCTGCGTGGCTGTGAGCCAAATCCGCTTGTTTGGGTTTGACCTGGGGCTGCTGTCGATCTTTGCCGTTGCACTGGGGGTGGGGTTGTTCCTGAAGCGGCGGCGGTTCGAGCCGATGGGCTGAAGGAGGGCAGGAATTTCCGCTATAAGCGCCCCCACGCCCGGCAGTAAGAAGGGACGGACTCATTTGAAAATAGATCCGTCCCTTTTCCTTTTCGCCTCTCGACCTACGCAGCCTGAGCCTTGACGACCGGCTGGGGCGACTTGCTATACGTCAGCAGCACAATCCCCGTCACCACAATCACCCCGCCCACCACCTGCCCGGTGCTGAGCATCTGGTCGAGCACGATCCAGCCCATCAACAACGTCGCCAGCGGCTCAATGTTCATCACCGGCGCATTACGCGGCATATCCAGGCGCGGCACCGAAATGAACAGCACGATAAACCCCGTGCCATACAGCACCACCAACGTGGCCAGTGCGAGCCAACCGGTACTGGTGGCCGGCAGGTTCAGGCCATCGACAAGCGCACCGCTCAAGCCGGCGAGGTTGACGCTGCTGAACACAATGAAAATCGTCAGCAGACTGCGCACCGAACCGCGTACCTGAGACAACTTGTGGTCGGTGATCCACAGCGCGCAGGCGAATACGAACGCGGCGCAAAAGGCCAGGGAGACGCCGACCAGCCATTCCGGGCCGAGGGTGGTGTTGGCGGAGAGACGGCCGGGTACGTCCAGCACGAACACCAGGCCCACCAGAATCAGGCTCATCAGCAAGGCCGTGCGTGCAGTGGGGCGTGGGCCGCCGAGTGCCCAGGTGAGCAGGGCTAGCAGGATGGGGAAGACGTTAGCGACCAGTAAGGCCAGCGCTACCGGGACGCGGGCGACGGCGGAGTAGAGACAGAGGCTTTGGGTGGCGATGAGCAGGCCCAGGAGGACTTGCCAGCGCCATGCGCCGGGAGGGAGGCGGAGGTTTTGGCGTTGGTAAAGGACCAGTATTGCCAGAACCAACAGGGTGCCGCCGGAGCGCATGAGGATTGCGAGGAGGACTCCGGCGCCGTCGTCGAAGGCTACGCGCGCGGCGATGTGGTTGCCGGCGAAGGCGCAGCCCATGCAGAGGAGGATTAGGACGGCGATGTGGCGGGGGAATTGGGTGGGGGCAGGGGGAATCATGGTTGGGCTCGGGAATTGGGCGCCATCGTCGGGGATGGGATTTATTTTTAGGTTATCGTACAACTTGGTGGTGGGATTTGTAGCGTGTTTGGTACGAGGGGGCAAGGGGTTGTTTTAGTTTGGTTGGCTAAGAGTGCCTACTCAAGCAGCTTCCACCGAAATTCGTAGGGGGAGCCGGGCCTGGGACGGATAGCTCTAACTCAGCTGGTCGTTAGATAGAGATCGTATGAGTCGTTTGGCGGGAGCGTCCCAGCGTGTTTTCGGCAACTAGGTTGGAAAGGGGCGGATTTATTGATTTGGAATAGATCGCTTTTGTCCCAACAATATGGAGATAAGTTGAATAATTCGTGATGGTCGAGAACGGCTGTTCGCGAAAGACCGCTTTCGGCCAGAAGCGGTCACTACCCAAACCACAGTCTCAATGCTCCGCCAAATAGCGATTTGGCGCGTCGCATTTAAGGAGCAAGTCAAACACCCACTGCCCGCAAGAATTGCAGCGCCAATTGCTGCCTGAAAACGCCAGCCCCGCCTGTATTCGCGCCGCACATAGGTTCTGAGACCTTGGGTTGAATTTTGCGCACGAGGTAACCTCGTAACTGTGGTCTGGTTAACTAGCCCCAGTGGCAACCATCTGGTAGTAGCTAAGGTAAATTTGCCCGGTCTGCGCAGCATGTCTTTTTTTCCGGAGCAGCAACCTTACGAAGTCGATCCGCTCTTCCAAGATGGCCATCAAGTCCCCCCCATCAACCAGCAATATCGAGGCTCCTCCGGCCTGATGTGCGGCAACGCCTTCTGAAGAGAAGCCGTTGATGGAGAGGAAGATCCCCAAGGTGTTTTCCAGCTTGGTTCTCACCTTATCGGTGAAGATGGCCAGGTCAGCCTTGTTGACTGGTTCCTTTTGCCACTTGGCTTCGAACAGATACTCGGTTCCCTCCAAGGAAAAGGCCCCGTCGATCTGTTCACCGAGATTCTTAAACGAAGCTTTAGGGTCAAGGTCGAAAAGTTCGAACACCTCATACATGACGCGCTCCAGTTCGAAGCCACGGGCCTGTGCACTATCAGAGCCAATCAGAGCCAGATAACGGGTGTTGATCGCTTGGAGCTTCTGCCGTACGGCAGCGTTTTCGCGAAGCTTCTTCGCGGCGTCTTCCTGCCTGCGCCTGATTTCATCTTGCTCTTTTTTGACGTCTTGGTGCGGCTCAACTAACGATTTGAGCTGGTTGACGGCACTTTTGGCTTTCACCACCTTTTGGGCACCATCTTCCAAGCGCTGGAGGTGTGAAAAGTCAGTCAATTTGCAAAGCTCGTAACAAATTTTTGTCAAATCACCGAGATGGGTGTCGGGATTCGCACACAAAAAATCGACAACGTCGGAGGCGATTTGGCGTTTGTAATTTTCCCAGTTAAAACGGGGGAGGATGGCTGGAGTGGAGAGACAAAGCTGTAGAAAACCGCGCAGCTCAGATTTATACCAGTACACCGAGCACAGGGCTTCTTTGAGCGCCATGACTCCTGCGGGGGAAAGCTGCTTGGCCATGTAATTCACCAGATATGTGGGTCATATGCGCCTCCCACGGCGGCGGTAGCCCGTGTGATGCATCTACCATGCGTAGCTGAACGCGGTTCGTTATAGCAGTTAATGCAGATAACCGCCCTACCACTACCGCGCTCGGAACAAGCCTATGACATAGTATGCTCACAACGTCTGACTTAAGTGTGCTAGTTCGAATCCACGGCCCGCACACGACAGGAAATTGAACCATGGATGATTTTGAAAAAAGTGCAAGTGAACGGTGGCTATATGCGAATGCACCGGGGTTTAGGGAGCTACCTGATCAAGATCGCCGGGCCATTTTCGACTTCTCCTTTCTCTGGAGCCTTTTCGAAGCGCAGGTCATGGACAACTTTGCCCAGGCACGAACCATCTCAGATCGGGTCAACGGCTGGGTCGCTGAAAACAGGATTTACCCTGAGGTGTATGAAGAAGCACTAGCCTACTTCAGGAACCGTTACTCCCTGAATGGTGAAACAACTGATCACTATGATTACCTAAACCTTCGTAGAACGGACTACCCCGAGTTGGTAAGCCGCGTCATCAATGGCAAAAGTGACGACCCCGGCGAAAGCATGTTATGCATCCTGATGATCGTCTGGCGGCTTAGAAATAACCTTTTTCACGGATCAAAGTGGGCATACCAAATTCGTGGTCAGCTAGAAAACTTCACGCACGCCAATGCTGTACTGATGAAAATACTGGAGCGGTACGGAAGGGGCTGACAACACCAGCCCACAGGCTAGGTTCATGGCTTTGCCTCGGTCAAATAGTCCAAGGCATGTGAGAGTGCTCACTGTAGGTGTTGCATACTACAGGCCGCTTGGGTCGACTACTGAATCGCCCATGGTTTCGTGGATATTTCCTACTGGCTGCTTATGGCCGATTTCTGCCCATTGCGAGAGGCAGAAAACGGCCAAGAGCGGTCATCGAGTATTTTCCTATATAGGGCCAGTTCACATGTGTCTTCTGAGCCTCACAGTGATTACACTAGGCTTATCAGCCAGGAGCCGTTAACTATGAAAACATGTACCGTTTTTGGGAATATGCAATCTGACAGCACCTCCGAACAATATCCCACCGTCAACCTATGTAATGACTGCATCGAGCAGGATGCTCAGGCTGACGAAGACCAACAAATAGTGTGTCAAGGCGCCTATGATGAATACTTAGGTGACAGGTGTGAGTGGTGCGGAGCTTCAATTGAAGAGGAGGAGGGCAGGAGCAACTCTTAGTTTACTGAAGCTGAGTAGAGGAGACCGTCCTGTTCATACAGCCTCCACATCAACGGAGCTAAAATCGTCTTCTTGAATACTATGCGCTGCTAGTTTCGAATGAGGAAAACTGACTTAGAAGTCCTGTATTTGTTGTATGGCACCGACCCTCGGCTACGTCACAAGAGGGATCTTGACCAAGCGCGACCTTAACTTTAACGCGCTGCAGAAGGAAACTGCTACGGTACCTCTCGTTGGCGCCATTTGCCCCTTCAACAGACTCGTTGACGAGGTCAAGGGCCTCATCTAACTTGCCTAGCTCAAGTTTCACCTGCGAGAGGTTATGAGCCAGCCATATCCGACCGCTCCCAGCTTCGATGGACTCTAAAATAGCTTCTGCCTCTGTATGGCGGCCCAGTTTATAAAGCGACTCTCCCCACTTGCGCTTTTGATAGGGATCTGGCGATTTCAGCGTCTCGAAAGCATCTAGGACCAGGTTCAGGTCAGCAGCATTGACGTCCGATGCGAGCAGCATGATTTCTGCATAGCCACCGCGGCTTTGGTCATCGTCCAACATCAGAGGGGTTGGCTCGGGTAGTTGCTCCAATAGGATTTTAACCCGTTCTGGTGCATGCCAGGTCAAAGCGCGAACGAAGCTTGCGACGGAGTGATAGCCTTGCGGTATCCCGATGGCGGCACTGTATAATGCTTCCCCTAAAAATAGCTCCTCATGTTGCTTGAGGAGTTCGCCTGCCCATGTCTGCCTCGCCCCATTTAGGGCGTCGCCCAGTGCCATTAGCAGCGAAGGGGACACGCTGTCGTTATTCAGTTTTGCATCGATTATCTCTGAAGCATATCGCTGAGCAGTTTCATAGCCCTGAGGCTGGCGACCAAAAGATCTCAACAGTTGAAGTTTGGCTTCATTCAGCGGGTAACTGGCAACCACCTCCAAGAATAAGCGTTGCGCATCCCCATATCTCCTCAAACTATGGAGAGTTTTCGCATGGTGATACTTGATTTCAGCAGCTAGGCGAATACCAAGGCCGGCCATAGCGGCCAGATCGTCATATGCTTCCAGGTTTGTTTCAAGCCATGCTCTGGCCGTCGACTCTCCTTTTGTTTGACGTAAATAGCGTTCTTTTGCTTCGATGGTCTCGAGAACCACTAAAATCGCTACCTCGTTTTGGGATGCGTCTAGCTGTTTGAGTCGACTTGCATCCTCAAGCGGATCAGGCAGTAATTCATGTTGAATTTCAGTGCCCCTCCAGACCATAGCTAAGGTGTAAAGGAAGGCTGGGCGCCGATCACCATTTTTGACATTGCTAGCGATCTTGCCTTTAAGTTGAGATGCGATCAGCTGTAGCGCATGCCCATTCGCCCGAATTTGCCGGAGAATGAACGCTTCAAGTTTGTTATCAATTACTCTCGCTTTTTCCTCGGTTAGCCAATTTAACGAGTTCAAGGCGGTAAAAACTATATCGTGAACACGGATTGATGCTTTACTCTCAGGTGCAGTTAAACCATGGCGCTCGAACGGTTTCAAACGCAGTGATCCGATAACATACTTGAAAAATTCACGATCGCAGTGACTTTGACCTGCCCACTGGAACATGCACAACTCTTCTTCCAGAACTGGTTTCAGCCGCCCGACAATACAGTCGGCAAGCCTTGCACCGTCATGTTCCATATTAGCGACATTAGCGCAATCCTCGGCGAGCTCGTTCCACGGCACCTCTTCGTGGGCGGCGGCATTTAGCATAACTAGACTTAAAGGATGTCCGCCAACAGCGCTCCAGATCGTTTGAAACTCTTCCTCAGATGGGTGGGTCCTGAGGTCTTTGCCAAGCAATTCACGAGCTTGCATCTCCTCCATGGGTGGCATGGGGAATGCTCCTTTTGAGGGGTTCTGCCGAGTGATCAAAATCCGAGAGCCTGGCCCGCAGAGAGCGGCTAATTGCTCAACTTTCAGATTTGGGCGTGCATCATCTACGACTAAGAAGGTGCGATTCTTCTTCAATAATCCGCTAACATTTCGCTCAGCGCCGCCTCGCTTGACTGGGACTGAAGAGAGCCGCTCAATAGTGTCGATATCCCGGCCACTGACCCAGAATCGGTATTCAAAGCGGTGTGCACTCCGCAATAGGCATGCAGCAGCGGCTTGTGACTTACCAATACCCCCAATACCACTGATCTCAACACAGGCTGATGCTTTTAGCCGTTGATCGAGTTCTGCATCAACCGCTTCATTCCTAACATAAATCTCGCTCAGCAGAGGCACTTTCAATGACGCTGGGTGATCGTCTCGGATCTCGGCAAGGACGGGCAGATATTCCGCTAGGTCGTCGATCGCATCGTCACAGAGCATCAGTGTGTCAATGATAGCCTCCGCGATGGCGCGGCTGTCCATCAGATGGAGGTGCCGCCCAGCCATGCGACTCTGTTGCAAAGCTGAATTTACCATTGCTTCTATAGCGCCTGTTTCCGCGCGCTGCGAGCTCATCAAATAGATATTTTCGGCAAATGGCGCAAGCGAGAGAGTATGGTCGAGATCGTCCCGGGGCTTTTTCATCGCGCCTGAAAAGTATCCTTTCTGTATCGATGCCTCAACCACGATCCGACCATCTTCGGAGACAGCGTCCAAAGCGCCCCCAACTGGACTACCGTTGACTGAAGAGCCACGTTGAACCAGTGTGACACCACACATCCGCTGAATCAGGATGACTCCGAAACGCTCGAAAGTGGAACCGGGTGCCAGCATGCCCAGCGAATCAATCACACGCTGAATGAGTAGGTTACGAGTTTGCGGATTCATTGAATACTCTGGGTGTCAAATTGGGCGCGACGGGCTTTGGTTGCTCATTGGGTTGCCGGAGAGTCTCGCAGTACTCGCTCGACTATTCGCCAGATGTCGCGTGCAACCTCGCCAGGTTGCTGGTCCGCGTCGATGATATGACAACGCTCCGGATTCTTGATCGCCACCTCTAATAGCCCGTCCCGGATGGCCGCGAAATCCCGCGTCGCTTCCGCCGGGTCGTTGATGCCGTCATGGCGCTGGTCCCTCCGGGCTCTTGCGACCTCTAGCGGAAGGTCGAGGATGAATGTGAAGTTGGGGAGCGTAGTTCCCACGACAACGTCGGCGACTGAGCGGAACAGCTGATGCAGATCGACATCGGACACTGCGACTTGAAATGCATATGTCGAATCAACGAAGCGATCGGAGATGACCCACTCGCCGCTCGCTAATGCAGGCCGAATGACATTTTTCACGTGGTCATAACGTGCAGCGCTGACTAGCAACAATTGCTCTGCTGGGGCGAGGTCTCGATCGGAGTGCGTTAAGATCGCCCGAACCTCGCTACCCAAATGCCCTCCATCCGGTTCTTTTGTCTGTAGCACCAAGTGTCCAAGAGCTCTAAGATGTTCAACAAGTCGTTTAACTTGTTCGCTCTTCCCGCTACCGTCAATGCCCTCGATGCTTATAAATGGCATGCTCATCCTTTCGCTGTAAAGTCAAGAGAAGTTGGTGTTTAATGAAGCGCACTAATACAGTGATATTCGTATCCGCTGGTATGTTATCGCCCAAAAAACGCGACCATATGCTTGCTCGCCGGCAGCTCTATCTTAATTATGGTGCATTATCGCTGGCAACAACCCTAGATACCATGGGGACTTCGACCCTTTTAGTGCATGGCGAGCACCGCGAACCCGCCGAGGTTATAAGTGCGCTGCTGGAAGAAGGGGTATTTCCGTCCAATTTTCCGATAATGCTATCCATCCCAAGCTACTACGCCCTACCTTGGTCTCAGATTTTTTGTAGGCTGGTGCGTCGCTCAGACCCGGGGGCCAAGATTATTGTTGGTGGGCGTTGGGTAGTTGGACCTGATCCTGACTGGCTGCATGCGAAGCTGCCGGAAGCGGACCTGTTGGTCCCAGGCCTAGCAGAGCCGCGAATAGCTAGCCTTCTCACTGACGCGCCTGACTTGCGCATCCTTTCCGCTCCGAAACCAGATTTCGCCCTAAACCACACCTTGGTATCAGGCTTTGAGCGCTATCAACCGAGCATTGAAGCATCTCGTGGCTGTGGCATGGGGTGCGCCTTTTGCGAGGAACGAGATATTCCTCTGGAAAAATTAGGTGGTGTGGGGAACATGGCTAAAGCGTTAGTAGCTGTTTCTGGCCAATATGGGGGGGGTGAGATCCGCCCCTATTTTCAATCATCAATGTTCGTCCCCAATGTGAAATGGGGCACTGGCCTTGCGAAGGCTTTGAAGGCTAGCGGCCTCAACGTCTCGTGGCGGACAGAAAGCCGTGTTGATGTGCTAACGCCTGAAACGATTGCTTGTCTCGCCGAGGCAGGTATGAAAGTGCTCGATCTAGGACTCGAAACGGCCTCACCAACGCAGATCCTAAACATGCGTAAATCGAGGGATCCCGAGCGCTATATTCGTCGAGCATCTGTTTTACTTGAGGCCTGCAAGGATTACGGCATCTTCGCGAAGGTAAATGTCTTACTTTATGCCGGGGAAACGGCCAAAACGCTTGACGAAACGCGCTCGTTTCTTGACAACCATAAAGACTCGATTGCGGGGGTTTCAGTCGGTCCTGTTATAGCATATGGACCACCGATCGCTGCGAATGTCCTCTTGCGTGAATGGTCTGAGCTTGGTGCGAGAGTGGTTGACTCAACTAGTGCGCATGAAAGCGGTATATCGACGATCCATCTAAGTCATGATTTTGATGCAAGTTCAGCTGAGGCTGCAAGCCTAGAACTATCCCGGCGCTACATGGACATGGATGCATACTTTAGGCTAAAAAGTTTCTCCTATTACCCTCGTGATTACGCGCGCGCTGATTTTGATCGCGATGTTGCAGCGAGTGATGTATCTAAATTACCTTTTCGTGTCTGAAAAAATCAATGTTAGCCAGGAGGGAGCCAGCAAGGCATGCAATTGTTTTGTTGGTAGCAATATCTCAGGGGGGGCGTCTCAGTTATCCAATGACTGCTCCTGGCCGAAAGCAGCCTTTAGTAATGGGCAGCTTGGGGCCAGAAGCCGCCGTTCGCGATCAGGCAGCATTCCCCATCGAGACCTGTTCAACTTCGCCTGAAGAAAAGATTCTGCAGGGCCGTGTTTGATAAGGTGCATGATTCGATTTCCGATACCTTGATCATATGAGGGGCCGAAAGACTCAATGCCCCGAGGGAGAAGATGTAACACGCGAGCATGGAGAAATAGTAACTCTCATATCGCTCCAATGAAGACTTGCTCGTTTTAAATGGGCTCAATGCTGATCCATGGGCTCGCTCATTTCGCATGGTGAATAACCATATCGACAGCAAGAACTCTATCCTGCTGGCATCGGACGGAACATTATTGGGTTTTGTGAGATCAAGTGCTGGAGCAATATTTCGTCTTTTCTTCGTGCCGACTGCGCCCGAGAGATAAAGCCGCATGAAACTGGACGCCGACTGAAGGAGTTCGCCAGACGGGATTGGCGTAATATTTTTAGATTTATCAATACTAAATTTTTTAATGAACTCGTCGTAAAATTGTTTTCCAGTGCAGTCAACCACTCTCCCGTAAAACTGCTTCCCTGCATCGTTTTGCGGCACATACGATTCACACATGCGCTTAACAATGTACATCAATGTCGAGGCGGGCAAATTATGGCAAAGACTGTTCGTAATGACCTTCCAGTGCGCAGGAGCCGATTTAACTAATTCCTTGCCCAGACTTTGCGCTACGCCTTTCAAACCTTTTTTTGGATAGCGTATCTGTGAGGAGCTATCAATAACCCTAAAACAATGATCAAACATATAATCTGGACGGCGTGGGAGTGCCTCAAGACCGTCCAAATAGTGACCAATATAAATGCTTTGATTATTATCTGAAGGCCTGCCTAGTCTCGTAACTTCGAAAGGAACCTTGTTATCATTGCGCTCAAGACACGAATCAAATTTTTGTTCGGCTTTAAACTTTGTGCTTTGAGGCCATTGATGATAGGCATTTAATCGCGCATCCTTAAAATCCACTATGAACTCCCTTTCCACAAAAAATTTTGAATTGAAGGTTTGTAATACGATTTTGAAACTATCAGTGTGCAAGTTCACGCCCAAGACTGGCTTTATGATATCACACTACGCTGCTCACTGGTGAACGTCTACGGGGACTCGAAGTAGGTTCGATTTGGTGCCGGCTTTGGTAGTCGGCAGGCTTCATGTTTTTCCCCCAGCATTGCAGTGCGCAGCCCTGAATGTGTAGACACAGGATGAAGACCGCTTTGGCCAAAGGGGCCCGTCACAAACGGCCTCTCAGGAAGAGGTGCCAGCGACAGCCCGTGGCGACTGGCAGAAGTCGGCTAATAGCGGTCACTTGCAAATGGCCGTTATCGCCCATAAGCGACACTGGCGAGTGACCGAAAATAGGTGATGGCCTTTAGCATCGTAATGATGTTATCGGCGAACAATTACCAAGCTTCTGAGAATCTGATGACGAAACACTCTAGGTTTGACGCTTTAGATTTTTGCCATGCGGTATTCGACTTCAACAATAAATTTTGTGGCAGCAGCAATTATAATTGCATCTTTCATAGTGATGCTTGGTGCTCGAATGCTGCCATGGCCAGACAAGGGCATTGTATTTCTAAGTCCGTATATTTTACCCACAACACTCTTTATGTCTTCAGGTAGCGATGAATCCTTCTCGTATTTCTCGATGAAGCTCCCTAACGTTTGATTGTTTATGCTTTCGCTTTTTATGATGTCTTTTGCTGTTGTTTCGAGTATGTTAGCTGCGGCATGTAGAACCCCCGCAGGGTCATTTTTTTCAATACATTGCTCCATCCGCCCTATGAGAACTACAACATTGGAGTGGGCAAGTCTTTCAAAATTACCGACCCCTTTTAAGTTAAAGCTATCAACCTGATTATAGACGACGCATTCCAAATAGTGGCACTCCGATAGAAACCCCCATTCGTATCTCCAATCGCCAGGGATACTTTCCCTTTCTGCAACCCTATGCCCACAATCCTTATCAATTTCATCCACGTATCTGCCTAAATAGCTTGCATAGAGGCGGAAGTAAGTGAAAGCCACTTCAGGGCAAAAATTCGAAAGCGAGGTTATCCTTTCATCGGTTCCACTTATGCCAGTGTCTTCCTCCTCAATAACTGGCAACAATCCTGACTCATTCCAGAAGGTATCCAAAGCCTCTACTTTACTTGTACTCATAGAGGTGATCGCTCTAGCTTTACCAAGCATGTATATACTTGCATAATACCTTGGGCACTTGTGCACATTCGCATAGGGGCATGATGATGGGGCACCTCTTTCGGAGCTCTTACTTTGATACCAAGAAAAATCAGGGACGATGATAGGCATTATTAATACTCTTTAAACTTTTGATTGGTATTTATGGTCGCGTAATCTCGGGTAACATAGCATCTAATGCACCTGCTCATCCTGGTAATTGCTGTCTGGCTTTGTGGCGTTGCCGATGGAAGTGCTGTCATTATTGTGGTTAGCTTAATCTTTATGTATCTATGAACCTAAGTCAGGATGTTATGCATTTGCCAGCATTGCAACCGTTATTAAAGCGTCACTAACTGGAGTTGGGTCAACAAAAATTAAAAAGCACCTGGCCATTTCCGAGCTGAATCTTCCATAATTTCGCATGCATCAACATATTGTTTGGATTTTTCAAAGCGTCGTGTGAAAACCCACAACGACTCTGCTCCCCCTATAAATGACACTGGTGCAATTGAAAACAGGTCGTCACACTCCTCTGGGTATATGTGTGCAACGACGCCCTGCATGTAAAATCTGTAATAAAGCGCCTTCCTAATGCCGCCCTCAAAAGGGAAATCGATTTCTTGAACTGTAGGCGTGTGATTATGAGTTATCCCCCGACTATCCATCTGATTGAGAATAATAGGGTGGTAGCTGGCAGGGGTGCGCGCCTTAGTTGCGATAGCCTCACCAAGTGTACGTAAGTTAACGCCTATGTTTTCCAAGTGCGAAAACTCCTTGATCTTTGTAGATAGTGACCTCCACAGCAAGCTAAGGAAAAACAGTCTTAGCTTATGGCTATCGAGATTTTCAATTAGGCGAATACCGAGACCGGTTTCTATATCGGGCTGTACACTATAATCATCGGTATTCAGTTTTATATCCTTACCCCACCCGCTCCAAACCAATTTATGCTTTCTAAGTTCTGCTATGCCATGTGTATCGATTTCGCTAAGTATCTGTTCACCTTTTCGAGTTACAAGTTGGTGATCATACCAACTTGTAAATCTTCGAGTGGGCCTGAATCCTCTAGCGGTTTCAATGACCCGCTCTCCAGGTACTTCTGTTCCGGTTAGGGCCTAGGGGATTAAATGAGACTTTGCAAAAGGACCTTCCTCCCCCAAGAGGGCACATACTCCAACCTTAGGAGGTTTTACTTTTAGCTTATTCTTCTTGCGATCCTTGCCTGTCATGATTTCGCCTAAAGTCCAACTGATACGTTATTTCAGTTTATTATAAGTGGGTTTTGAGTTTTTACGACTCATCGAATCGATTTTGAAGCCCACTCCAGCTGTAAAAACCGCCAAGGCAGATCGTACCGTTTGACTGCTTTAGGGCGAAAGCAGTCGGTCGCGAGTGACGGTTTCTGGACAATTTTAGCCATCGTAAAAGACCGGAAGCGACCCATAGTGACCTTTCTTGGAGGGTTGTTGACTGCCAAAGGAGTTTATTAGGAACTGACCTAGTGAGTACCAGAACCTGCCCAATGACAGGTTCCTTGTTGAGGACGCTCAATTACGATGGCCCTTGGCCTCCGCCTCCTTCTCCACGTCTTGGATGTACTCTTCTCCCGATCGCACTTTTTCCAAGATATCTTTACAAGCTTCCGAATAACGGTGTGACTGAACTTCTGCCCCGTTCATGATCGCGCAGTGATACTTATTGTCGAATCTCTTGAGATCGATTCCAGTGGTTTCAGCAATCGTCCTCAGCAAGCGATCGCAAGCATGCCAGGCCTGGTATCCCATCGCCTGACCCAGAGTGGTTAATGTATATGGAAAATTAAGGTTGAATGCTAGGCCGTCGGCGCCGTCGGCAATTCCGTATAGTTTAGCCAGTTCCCCATCGGCCTCCGTCACGTTGGCCAGCACTTTGTAATCGACCTGAATAGGGTTTCTGGGAATGTCAGTCCGCACAAGCTGGTAGGTACGGGCGAGCAAAGCCCTTAGTAATCTAGGGTTCACATTCTTTAGCGCTTCATTTGCTCCGAAAGCTGAATAGACCCAACTGAAATCATTGGCGACGACACTTTTTATGATCACACTGCGATGATCAGAAACTGGAATAAGCCTCTCACGACGAGGGTACTCTTCAGAGAGGTCACGATTCTCCCACTCTAGAATATAAATATTTGGAATAAGCTTGCCGTCCTCCGAAAGAATTTCGTCAATATCCGCAAGAATTGCTTTAATGTTCGGGTCTTCAGCTCTGTAGCCAATGAACACTAACGGGTGTTCAGCAAAAAAAGCTAAAAGCTTGGCGGAGAGGTATTTCTTACGCTTGACGAACTCCTCATAGTCAGTTCGCGTTAGTACGATGCTTTCGGGTTGAGAGACGCATCCATGGATCTTGAAAATCTCCCCTATACTCGAATGGTTAGCGTAAAGGATCCTTTGCCCCACGATCGCTTCATAATCGGGGAAAATGCCCTCCAGTAGCTCATCGTAATTGGTGGTAATTACAGAGTGTGGCCGAATCTTCTTCAGCAGTTCGATCTCATCCGGTAGGCAAGGCTTTTCCGTTGCCAGAAGCTCTTTGAGAATTTTTGTCACCGTGTATTTGATGTAAACCTGCGGCGAGCTCGTTTCTTCATATAGCTCCTTTGGAAACTGCTCTTGGCCCGCCCCCCACGCCCAATCGTTGTATCTGTCGGAAAACTCAGAGCCAATGTCCACAAAGTCGGGGTAGCGTTGTTTGTAGTAGGCAAACGGTCGTGCGATCTCTGGACAGCGCGCCGCTATCTCTTTCAATAGTTCCTCCCAGTTAGGGCCCTTCAGGTAGCGCTTCGTGAAGCCTGACCCAACGAACAATATGGGCTGGCAGGCCATATCTCCTATGCAGATCTTGATGTCCTCTGTTACATCTTCAACGTATTTCGCGTAGTCCCTAGGCATTCCGCTTCCCTCTCTTGGCAGTAATGGCAAAACGTCATATCGCATTTCTTGGATTGTCTTTCAAGTGGTAAGGCTTGCGAGCTCATGTACAACTGGGACACGGAGCCGATAGCTATTGTTGCCATTCGTGGAAGACAGCTTCTGGCCGAAACCGGCCCTTTAATTCCCATACCGGTCTACCATGGCCCCCCCGGCAGTGGTTCCATGCGCTACCGACCTCAATCTCAAGGTATCGCCCATGACCTCTTCACCACGCACCATCCCATCCCGCACCTCATCCGAGGCATCCCAATGAGCATCGACCAAATCAGTCTCCCAAAAGGCGTAGGCCCTCAGGCCATCAAGCTCCTCGACGCCATCACCGGTGCTGACACCAAAGAAGACCTGAACCGCGCAGGCGGCAAGGCCGAAGGTTTTGTATTGGGTCTGGAAAGCGCCAAAGCCATCAAAAGCCAAATCGCCGAGTCGCTGTATGTGGCATACGACGACGCGGCGAGTAATCGGTTGGGTGAGTTGAAGGGCTAGTCCCGCAGGACCGCGTTGGGCTTCACGCCCGAGGTGTTTCGCGGTCCATCAGTTTGCCGATCAGCAGTACGCTCAATTCGCTCAGTTGGTGTATGGCCAATGCCACGTCGCGGTCTTTGCCGGTCAGTTCGTCGGACAGGTCGAGCAGCAGGGCGCTGACGGAGGAAACGGTTTCGTAGCTGTTGGCGATCAGGATTTCGCTGCTGACGCCGGAGGTGACGCTGAAGAGTGCGGTTGTCTCTGGGATTGTCTCGGCATCAGTGCCGGGATTAAGGTAGTGATCAATGGCGCGCTGGGCAGCCTGGTGGAGTTTTAGATCCGGTTTCTTCGGAGGATTCGGCGTTACTTTGAACATGGTGCAATTCCTGAATGGGGCCGACACCCTTTCGCTACTACACAAGAAGGGTGGCAGCTGTACGCAGGTTAGTAGACCGGGGAATTACACAAAGCCGGCGCACCCGAAGGCGCCCTACGCACAGCCACCATCAAGCACAGACAGGAACGTCTGATAGATGCAGCTCATGCACTATGTGTAATTGACCCTAGGGCTACTAAACCCGATCACTGAGTTTTCAGCGACCGAGCAACCTTAGAGATGGCCACCCAGGTGCACAAGCCGGCGGATTCTGACGCAAGCGTAGGCAAAGGAGCAAGGTGCTACGGCTTACGCAAAGTCTCCTTTATCCCGCAAATGGAAGCACCAGCCGGTACGCCCTCAACCCCAAATCACTCAACCCCTCCAGGCTCTCGCCTTGGCCAGGCATGAGCAGGCTGATCCCCAGATAATGCTCAAGGTGCAGGGTGAGGGTCTGGCCTTCGACGCACAAATCCCAATAGCGCTGATCCAGCCCGTCGGCCTTTACGGTCCATTCGCCGTTCAAACCGTGCTCCAGCGTTTCGGCGATGGCCGCGAACAATTGCCAGTCGGACGTTTCCGAAATCTGTATTTCCATAAGGGATCATCGATAGGGTGAAAGGGCGTGTTTCGCCGTGAGATGCTTGTCATAGAATGTGACAGAACCTGCGCAGCTTTCAAAGGAATGAGCCCGTGACAACGAGCACTACCATCACCCGTCCGCTCGGCATGAATGAAGGACTTCTTCATGTTTGATAAAAACAACTTTGACCAGATTCCCCGTGAGCAATTGCTTCACTACGGATCGGGTCGTCCCTACCCAGGTATCTATTTCGTCACCTATCGACAAGACGCCTTTAGAACTCCCGACGGGGAGGAGTGCATCAGGGTCACTCGCGCCCCCAACCCGAAAAACGACAACGGATTACGCTTCTGGCTATACGCAGAGCTCCAGAATGATTGGTGTAGAAGGTTGGAATACTTCGCGGGCTACGTCTCCGATTCCCAGTTCGAGAGCATCTCGGAAGCAGAATTCAACCAATTGGTTGCCGACCAGGCGAATGAATTGGTCGCGCCGCTCAAACTGCCACTGCATGAGCCAACGGGCTTTATCGGTGCGCTGATGATGTACTCCATGAAGACCGAGTTCATCGTTTCGTTGGTCGCGGAGTACGAAGATGAGTTCATCCATTTCTATTGGGATACCACCGCTTGAGCGGCATCTGAATCCTTTGTCGCACGGAAGCCTGTTTATGAATGTTCACCGCTTTATTAGCCTCTTCCTGGGCTGCCTATTGCCGCAACTGTGCACGGCCAACACCCCGCACATCGACCCGCACGCCGAGAGCCTCTATCAGCAGGCTGTGCCGTACCTAAAACAAGCAGATGCCAAGCTGGAAGCGGTGCCTGCGAACTTTCCCACCGCCAGCGCAGACGAGAAAAAGCGTACCCAAGTGCTGGTGGAGGAGGCAGGCGAGTTGCTCAAGCCGGCGATCAAGCTGCTTGAACAAGCTGCCGCGCTGGACCACCCGGTGGCCCAGCATCGCCTCGCGATGATCTACGTGATGTTCTACCCGGTCGACGAGATCAAGGAAAAGGCCTGCCCGTTGTTCCAAAGCAGCTTCCTACAAGGCTTTGCACCACCGGCGCTGCAGCTTTCATCCTTTTGCTTTGAATTTACGGACACGCCGGAATTCCAGACAACGCTGAAGGCCATTGCGACCGGCGCGCCCGCGTATGAGCAATATTTTCCGCAGCCTGCGGTGAAGCTTGAATGCAGGGCCGAGATGCCTCAGGGCATGGCGTTGCAGTGGGGTAGCAGTCGGGATTATCAGGCTGAAATGTATCGGCTGCTGGGGGACAGTAACCGTGCGCAGCGTACGGAGTATTACCAGCAGGCGATCGCGATCAATGATTGCTACAAGGCGAAAAAGCGCCTGGGGTTAAGTCAGTAACCGGGCGGGTATGAATAACAGTTAAGGAGAAGGGCATGGCGGGTGGCGAGATTGGGTGTGGTTCGTTTCAGGGCAGCGACAAGTCGGGATCGGCCTTTGAGGCGGTGTTGGACGCGCTTCCGTTGCAGGCGCGGGACTGGGTTGAGGCGGCCAGGCAGCAATTGGATTCGGCTGATTTTGTGCTGTTGGAGGTTGATCATGCGCAGGGCTTGCTTCCCTTTTTCAAGGACTACCAAACACGCCTGATCGCCGAGATCGGGCACGATGATTGGGAGCGGGCGGCGCGGGATGAAGCGGCGTCGCTTGATGATGTGGCTGCCAAGTGGGGCGCGGGCAAGGGCTGGCGGCTTTATTGCGTGGGGGATCTGGTGCGTGCTTGTGAGCAGTCGGCGGTGGAGCAGCAGCCTGTTTACATCGCGTTCAGCTAGGGCATCTGTGGCGGGGCACGGAGGAAAGAAAAATACACTTTTTGCTGCGCGGGGCGTCCAACCCTGAAACCGCCGTCAAGGCTTTCATCTCCAGGCAGCTGCTCTCAGCTAAGGACCGATTATGGTGACGTTGTTTATTTTTCTTCTGGCCTGCGGTGCTGCGGCGAGCACCGGCATTATCTTCAAACCGGGCGACTGGTACGCCTCCCTGGTCAAACCCAGCTTCACGCCACCCAACTGGCTGTTCCCGGTCGCCTGGACCATCATCTACCTGCTGCTGGCTTGGGCCGGCTACCGCCTGACCCTGATCCCCGGCAGCGAAATCGTGCTGGCTCTATGGGCTGCGCAGATCGCACTCAACACCCTGTGGACGCCGGTGTTCTTCGGCGCCCACCGCATTCTCGCCGGGATGGTGATCATCACGCTGCTGTGGCTGGTGGTCGCCGCCATGGTGTTGCTGACGGTGCGGCTGGATTTGATCACCGGGCTGATCCTGTTCCCGTACCTGGTGTGGCTAAGCGTTGCGGCAGCGTTGAATTTCTCCATCCTGCGCAATAACCGCTGAGCCTGGCGGCGTGGGCAGAGGGCGGAAACATCATTGCCATGATGCCCACGCACACTGGCCAAGGTGAACAGCTCTTTTAGAGATAGAGGGAATATCGAATTGGGAACTCACACGCTGTGGCCTGCTGAAGAACATGAACTGGCGCAAATGCAGCGCTTTAACCAGAAGCTCGCCTGGATGCCGCGTTTTCGCATCCGCAACCGCGTGACGCCCCGGGTGATCCAGGCGCTGTTGCGCTCCGGCCAGATGGTGGCCGGCAACAAGTTGCTCAAGCATGGCCTTCAGGCAGAAAGCCGGCGGGTGGGCTCGGTGCCGCTGCGCATCATCCGGCCGAAGGGCAAGGCCAAGGGCGTGGTGCTGGATATCCATGGCGGCGGCTGGGTGATCGGCAATGCGCAAATGAATGACGACCTCAACGTGGCCATGGTCAACGCGTGCGACGTGGCGGTGGTGTCGGTGGATTACCGGCTGGCGGTGAACACGCCGGTGGAAGGGATTCTGGAAGACTGCCTGGCTGCGGCGCGCTGGTTGCTCGCGGACTGTGAGGAGTTCGCCGACCTGCCGGTGATCGTTGTCGGCGAATCTGCCGGTGGGCATCTGGCGGCGGCGACGTTGCTGGCGCTGAAGCAATGGCCCGAGTTGCTGGCGCGGGTGAGGGGGGCGGTGCTGTATTACGGCGTCTACGATTTGACCGGCACACCGAGTGTGCGAATGGCGGGGCGGGAAACGCTGTTGCTGGACGGGCCGGGCATGGTGGAGGCGCTGCGCTTGCTGACGCCGGGCCTGAGTGATGAGCAGCGTCGGCAGCCGTCGTTGTCACCGTTGTATGGCGACCTTGCGGGGCTGCCGCCGGCGCTGATGTTTGTGGGGGATCTGGATCCGTTGTTGGACGACACGCTGCAGATGGCGGAGCGGTGGGCGGGGTCTGAGGTGTTTTTGTTACCGCAGGCGGCTCATGGGTTTATTCATTTTCCGACGGCGATGTCGGGCAGGGTGCTGGCTTACAGCCGCGAGTGGATCACGGGTCGTTTACGCTCGGTTAGTTGATATCGGATTTTTACAACAAGGCCACATGGAAAGATGAGCATAAGAAAAACATTCATCGCGTCGCTGGGGATTTTATCGCTGGTTCAAACGTCACTGTCCTTTGCGGACAACGCTAACGGGAAAAACATTTATCTGCAGCGATGCGCCATGTGCCACGGCGCGGATATCAAAGGCACGGGACCCTTGGCGAATAAAAGCAATCCGCCTACGCCTGACCTGACAACGGCTACTTTCAAAAAACGCTTGAGTGATTATCCGGGCGTTATCGTGTCGTCCGTCATTCTTCGTCCAAATGGCGACCTGATTCCCAGAACGTTGCGGGAGAACGGTGTGAAGCTGTCGCCGTTCACCTGGAAAGTTCAGGACTTCCGCGACTTGAATCAGTACATGAGTGGTGTGATTTCAAAAAGCCGATGATGCTGCTCGTTCCCACGCTCCGCGTGGGAATGCATCTCGTGACGCTCCGCGTCACCAACAGCGGGACGCAGAGCGTCCCCGGCGGCATTCCCACGCGGAGCGTGGGAACGATCAGTCAGCAACCGCTCAATGCCACTTGCGGGCGCTCACCTGCAAAGAAGAACGGCCGCAACCGCACGCCCACGATGTGTGATCGTTCCCACGCCCTGCGTGGGAATGCATACCGTGACGCTCCGCGTCACCAACAGCGGGACGCAGAGCGTCCCAGGCGGCATTCCCACGCGGAGCGTGGGAACGATCAGTCAGCAACCGCTCAATGCCACTTGCGGGCGCTCACCTGCAAAGAAGAACGGCCGCAACCGCACGCCCACGCTGTTGCCGATAAACGCCGCCACCAACCACACCCAGCCATGCAGGCTGCCCGACGCAATCCCGCTGAAGTACGCGCCGATATTGCAGCCGTACGCCAGTCGCGAGCCGTAACCCAGCAGCAACCCACCGATCACCGCGGCGAACAGCGAGCGTGCCGGAATCCTCAGGCTTGGAGCAAAACGCCCGGCCAATCCCGCAGCCAAAAGCGCACCAAGGATGATGCCGATGTCCATCACGCTGGTAATGTCTTCCCACACCGGCGCTGCCAGGGCCTTGGCGTTGCCCGGCATTTGCCAGAACACCCAGCTGCCCACGTCCACGCCCAACCCGCTGGCGACCTTGGCGCCCCACAGCGCGAACGCGGAAGTGATGCCCCACGGCCGCCCGGCCAGTGCCAGGGTGGCGTAGTTGAGCAGGGCCAAGCCAATTGCGCCCCACACCAATGGCCACGGCCCGCGCAGGAATCGGCGCAGGCCCTGGTGTTCGCTGGTGACGCCGGCTTCGAGCTGCCCGTGACGGCTTTTTTCCAGGCGCACGGTGACTGCCGCGATGATGCCGAATACGGCCAGGCTCAGCAGCAACGCCGGCACGACGCCGAAGCTTTTGACGATGGAAACCGCCGGGAACGAAGGCAGCGAGAACCACCAGTCGACGTGGTGAGTCGCGATCAACGAACCGCAGATAAAGAAGAACAAGGTCACCAGCATGCGCGCGTTACCGCCGCCCACGGTGAACAGGGTGCCGGACGCACAGCCGCCGCCCAGTTGCATGCCGATACCGAAGATAAATGCCCCGAACACCACCGACACCCCGGCCGGCGCCACCAGCCCGACCACGGGTTGGCCGAACAAGGTGCCGGCTCCCAGCGCGGGGAAGAACAGCACCACGGCAATCGCCAGCATCACCATCTGCGCACGCAAGCCCGCGCCGCGCCGGTCGGTGATGAACACCCGCCAGGCCGAGGTGAAGCCGAAAGCGGCGTGGTACAGCGTCAGGCCCAGTGCCGCGCCGACCACCAGCAACAGCACTTGGCGCGAGCCGACGCTGTGTTGCAGGAAGATGGCGCCGAACAGCAGGATGACAAACGCCAGCAGGGGCGCGAGCGGCTTGCGCGCAGGGGTTGTAGAGAGGGAAAGGCTCATCGGGTATCTCGGTTCGTAGGCCGTGGGTTAAAGGCGAGGGTGCCGAGTATAAACCGCGCACCCTTCCACTGGCGTCTCGAATCCCCCAATGAGGGTGATTAGCCGAGGCGAACTGACAGCTCGACGTCGTCACCGATCGGCACCGACAGGTAGCCATTTGCAGGCGAGCGCACCCGGGCCAGGTAGTCGGGGCAGTAGTTGGTGTTGTCGGCGATGATCAACGCGCCGGGCTTGAGGCGGCTTTCCACCAGGTTCAGTACATCGCCATACAAGGCTTTGGCGCCGTCGAGCAGCAGCAGGTCGACGCTGTCGGGCAGGCCGGTGGCCAGGGTGACCAGGGCATCACCTTGGCGGATCTCCACGAGGTCGCTCACGCCGCCTTGCTCCAGGTGTTGTCGCGCGAGGGCGATCTTCGAGGGCTCGAACTCGCTGCTGATCAGCGTGCCGCCGCCGTTGTCCCGCAGGGCGGCCGCCAGGTGCAGGGTGGACAGGCCGAACGAGGTGCCGAACTCGACAATGGCCCGGGCTTTGCTGCTGCGGGCCAGCATGTACAGCAGGGTGCCGGTGTCGCGGGAGACGGGCAGCCACAGGTCTTTCAGCATCCCGTAGAGTTCCAGGTAGTCGGTTTTGCTGCGCATCAGGCGATCACGTTCTTCAGGTGTCACGTTGTTGAGGACGGGGCTTGTGACGGCATCGGCCTGTGTGTACAGCCGTTCAATCAGAGCCGCCATCGGGGCTGAGGTAAGCGTATTCATGGGGAGGTCCTGTTGCAGGTTGAGCGCCGTGAGGCGCCGGGCTAGTATGCGAATGATTCGTCGCATTTAAAGTATGCGAACAATTCGTCACATTCGCTATTCGCATTCAAACCGCAGCAGGCACGCCCCATGACCGATCGCCAGACCTCGCAGATTTCCTCACGCAAAGAACCCAAGCAGGCGCGATCCACCGAGTTGGTGTCGGCCATTCTCGAAGCGGCTATTCAGGTTTTGGTCAAGGAAGGTGCCAGCCGTTTCACCACCGCCCGGGTTGCGGAGAAGGCGGGCGTGAGTGTGGGCTCGGTGTACCAATACTTCCCTAACAAGGCGGCGATCCTGTTCCGGTTGCAGACCGATGAATGGCAGCAAACCTCGCAAATGCTCAGCCGGATTCTGGAAGACGTCAGCCAGCCGCCCCTTGAGCGGCTGCGGGCGTTGGTGCATGCGTTTATTCGTTCGGAGTGTGAGGAGGCGCAGATGCGGGTCGCCTTGAGCGACGCGGCACCGCTTTATCGAGATGCGCCCGAAGCCCATGAGGTGCGGGCGGGAGGGCAACAGGTCTTCCAGACGTTCATGCTGGAACTGCTGCCGCAGGTGCCTGAGGCGACCCGCGACCTGGCGTGCGATTTGATCGTCACCACCTTCAGTTCGGTGGGCAAGGAATTCTCGGGAAGCCCGCGCACCGAAGCGCAAATTACTGCCTACGCGGATGCGATGGCGGATATGTTCGGTGCGTATGTGACGGTGCTTAACCAGGCAGCACGATGACCCGCAGGGCGGGCCATCGTTTGCAGCGCTTGCCTTAGCGGCGGTTCAGCCACACGGTTTGCGCATTGCAGAATTCCCGCACACCAAAGTGCGACAACTCCCGCCCGAAACCACTCTTCTTCACACCCCCAAACGAGACCCGAGGATCGGACACGCTGTAGGCGTTGATAAAGATCCCGCCGGTTTCCAACTGGTTGGCGATGTGGCGCGCCTTTTCCGGGTCGGTGGTGAACACGCTGGCGGTCAGGCCGAATTCACTGTCGTTGGCCAGGGCCACGGCGTGGTCGGCATCCCGGGCAGTGATGATGGAGGCGACCGGCCCGAACAGTTCCTGTTTGAACGAGGTCATCTGGTCGGTGACGTTGGCCAGCACGGTGGGTGCGTAGAAGTTGCCTGCGCCTTCGACTTTATGGCCGCCCAGCAGCAAGGTGGCGCCTTCGGCCAGGGTGGCCTGGACCTGGCCGTCGAGTTCGTCCCGCAGGTCGAAGCGGGCCATCGGGCCGATGTAGGTTTCGCTGGCGGTCGGGTCGCCCATCACCAGGTTGCGGCTGGCTTCGAGGAATTTGGCGGTGAAGGCTTCTACTACGCCTTCCTCGATGATCAGGCGCTTGGCGGCGGCGCACACCTGGCCGGAGTTCTGGAAGCGGCCGATCAGGGCGGCTTGCACGGCTTCGTCGAGGTTGGCGTCGTTGAGCACGATGAACGGGTCGGAGCCGCCCAGCTCCAGTACGCATTTCTTCAGCGCGGCACCGGCCTGGGAGCCGATGGCCATGCCGGCGCGCACGCTGCCGGTGAGGGTCACGGCGGCGATGCGCGGGTCGGCGATGGCTTTGGACACACCGTCCTGGGTGACGTTGATCACTTCGAACAGGCCATCGGCGAAGCCGGCGCGCTGGAAGGCTTGCTTCATCAGGTAGGCGCTGCCCATCACGTTAGGCGCGTGTTTGAGCACGTAGGTGTTGCCGCTGAGCATGGTCGGCACGGCGCCGCGCAGCACTTGCCACACCGGGAAGTTCCACGGCATCACGGCGAGGATCGGGCCCAGCGGGCGGTATTCGATCTGGGCGGTACCGTTGTCCACCAGGGTGGCTTCCGGGGCGAGCATGGCCGGGCCGTGGGCGGCGTACCACTCGGCCAACTGGGCGCATTTCTCGATTTCGCCACGGGCCTGGGCGATGGGTTTGCCCATTTCCAGGGTGATCATCTGGGCCATTTCTTCGGCTTGGTCCCGCAGGGTGCTGGCCAGGGCCAGCAGCAACTCGGCGCGCTGGGCGACGGGGGTAGTGCGGCCGCTGCGGAAGGCGTTGATCGAGCGGGTGAGGGCGGCATCCAGCTGCGCCTCGGTTTCGTATGGGTAGCTGGCGACCGTTTCACCGTTGGCGGGGTTGATCGACAAGGCGTTGGTCTGGGAAGAAATGGAGTTCATGGCACCGTCCTGCGCAGTGAATGGGATGGAGGCCAGCGTACGGGGCTGTATCTTTTTCGGAAACTGAATAATATTAAGCAATACGTTCACGTTTGGAGAATGACTTGGATCTGGTCCAGCTGGAAATTTTCAAAGCCGTTGCCGAGCAAGGCAGCATCAGCGCCGCCGCGCAGTTGATCCATCGCGTGCCGTCGAACCTGACCACGCGGATCAAGCAGTTGGAGCAGGACCTGGGCGTGGATTTGTTTATTCGCGAGAAGAGCCGATTGCGGTTGTCGCCGGCCGGGTGGAATTTCCTCGGGTATGCGCGGCGGATTCTTGACCTGGTGCAGGAAGCCCGGGCGACGGTGGCGGGGGAGGAGCCTCAGGGTGCGTTTGCCCTGGGTTCGCTGGAGAGCACGGCGGCGGTGCGCATCCCTGCGGTGCTGGCGGCGTATAACCAGAAGCACGCCAAGGTTGAGCTGGACCTGACCACCGGGCCGTCCGGGGCGATGATCGAGGGCGTGTTGTCGGGGCGGTTGGCGGCGGCGTTTGTCGATGGGCCGGTGTTGCACGCGACCCTGGAAGGCGTGGCGGTATTTGAGGAGGAAATGGTGGTGATTGCGCCGCTGCACCACGCGCCGATCACCCGGGGGCAGGATGTGAGCGGGGAGAGCATCTACACATTTCGCTCGAACTGTTCGTACCGGCACCACTTTGAGCGCTGGTTTTCCCAGGATGGCGCGGTGCCGGGGAAGATCTTTGAGATGGAGTCGTATCACGGGATGCTGGCGTGCGTGAGCGCCGGTGCGGGGTTGGCACTGATGCCGAGGAGCATGCTGGAGAGCATGCCGGGGTTCAGGACGGTGAGTGTGTGGCCGTTGACGGATACGTTCCGGATCCTGAATACCTGGCTGATCTGGCGCCGGGGTACGGTGTCACAGAGTTTGAACAGTTTTGTGCGGTTGCTGGAAGAGCGCGGCCTGGCCCTGGCATCGTAGCCGTAGCAGCTGTCGAGCCCCAGCGAGGCTGCGTTGGCCGCGCTGCCGCTATTGAGTCATACACTCAAACCGAGTCGCGCCTGACGCAGCCTCGCTGGGGCTCGACAGCTGCTACGGGAAGTTCAACTCAGGGAATTAATCGCCAAATTGCGGGGTGTCTGCTTGCACCGAGTTGCACCGGCCACAAGAGAGCGGCCTGAAGGCGCATTAGATCCCCTGTGGGAGCTGTCGAGCTTCAGCGAGGCTGCGATGGCGTCGGCACAGTCGACATTCATAGTGCCTGACCCACCGCTATCGCGGCCTCGCTGAAGCTCGACGGCTCCCACATTGGGTCTTGGTTAGCCGCCGAACTGCAGGGTGCCCATGGCCGATTTGGCGATCAGAGCGGCTGTACCCAGTTGCATCAGTCACACAGGTCCTCTGTGGGAGCTGTCGAGCTTTAGCGAGGCTGCGATGACGTCGGCACAGTCGACATTGATGGTGTCTGACCCACCGCTATCGCGGCCTCGCTGAAGCTCGACGGCTCCCACATTTGGTCTAGGTTAGCCGCCGAACTGCAGGGTGCCCATGGCCGATTAGGCGATCAGGGCGCCGGTACCCAGTTGCATCAGTCACACAGGTCCTCTGTGGGAGCTGTCGAGCTTTAGCGAGGCTGCGATGGCGTCGGCGCAGTCGACATTGATGGTGCCTGACCCACCGCAATCGCGGCCTCGCTGAAGCTCGACGGCTCCCGCATTGGGTCTTGGTCAGCCGCCGAACTGCAGGGTGCCCATGGCCGATTTGGCGATCAGGGCGCCGGTACCCAGTTGCATCAGTCACACAGGCCACCTGTGGGAGCTGTCGAGCTTTAGCGAGGCTGCGATGGCGTTGGCACAGTCGACATTGATAGTGCCTGACCCACCGCTATCGCGGCCTCGCTGAAGCTCGACGGCTCCCGCATTGGGTCTTGGTCAGCCGCCGAACTGCAGGGTGCCCATGGCCGATTTGGCGATCAGGGCGCCGGTATCCAGTTGCATCAGTCACACAGGCCACCCGTGGGAGCTGTCGAGCTTCAGCGAGGCTGCGATGGCGTCGGCACAGTCGACATTGATGGTGCCTGACCCACCGCTATCGCGGCCTCGCTGAAGCTCGACGGCTCCCACATTGGGTCTTGGTCAGCCGCCGAACTGGAAAGTGCCCATGGCCAGCTTGGCCATGAGGGCGCCGGCGCCCAGTTGCACCAGCCACAAGGCCAAACCGCCGAGGAATACGCCGAGGGCGATTTGCAGTACCAGGCTTTTCTGGCGCTTGACGGGGGGTGGGCGCGGGGTGAAGTGGTCCAGTTCGTCGCGGTCGGCACGCAGGTCCAGGTCGTCGTTTCTCATAGGCTACTCAAGGGAAGGGACTGTCTTGCTGTCAGTCTAGGGGTAGCGGACTGAAAGCAGCGAATTTTTAGGGGGGATGCACTCATCTATTGAAGCAATCTGCTCACCCTGTGGCGAGGGAGCTTGCTCCCGCTGGGGCGCGAAGCGGCCCCCATTCAGGCACCGCATTCATTCAGAAAGTTCACGGTGGCAGGTTTTTGGGGCCGCTGCGCAGCCCAGCGGGAGCAAGCTCCCTCGCCACGTTGGGCGCGTTCGCAGAATGAAAAAGGGGAAGCCATCGGCTTCCCCTTTTTTTGCATCACAACAGGCTTACAGCACCTGAACGATGGCCTTGGTTACAGCATCGATGTTCTTCTGGTTCAACGCCGCCACACAGATACGACCGGTATCCAGCGCGTAGATGCCAAACTCGCTGCGCAGGCGCGTCACTTGCTCAACGCTCAGGCCGGAGTAGGAGAACATCCCGCGTTGGCGACCGACGAAGCTGAAGTCGTGGCCCGGTGCAGCCTTGGCCAGGTCAGCCACCATCTGCTCGCGCATGCCGCGAATGCGCAGGCGCATTTCGGCCAGTTCGGCTTCCCACTGGGCGCGCAGTTCAGGGTTGTTCAGCACCGCCGCCACAATCGCCGCGCCGTGGGTCGGCGGGTTGGAGTAGTTGGTGCGGATCACACGCTTGACCTGGGACAGGATGCGCGCGCTTTCTTCCTTGGAATCGGTGACGATGGACAGGGCGCCCACGCGCTCGCCGTACAGCGAGAACGACTTGGAGAACGAGCTGGACACAAAGAAGGTCAGGCCCGACTCGGCAAACAGGCGCACCGCAGCGGCGTCTTCGTCGATGCCGTCGCCAAAGCCCTGGTAGGCCATGTCGAGGAACGGTACGAGGTTTTTCGCCTTGACCACGTCCAGCACTTGTTGCCAGTCGGCCGGGCTCAGGTCGACGCCGGTCGGGTTGTGGCAGCAGGCGTGCAGCACGACGATGGACTGGGGCGGCAGGGCGTTGAGGTCTTCCAGCAGGCCGGCGCGGTTGACGTCATGGGTGGCGGCGTCGTAGTAGCGATAGGTCTGGACCGGGAAGCCGGCTTTTTCGAACAGCGCCTGGTGGTTTTCCCAGCTCGGGTCGCTGATGGCGACGACGGCGTTGGGCAGCAGTTGCTTGAGGAAGTCTGCGCCGATTTTCAGGGCGCCAGTGCCGCCGACCGCTTGGGCGGTGATGACGCGGCCGGAGCTGATCAGTGGCGATTGGGCGCCGAACAGCAGCTTTTGCACGGCCTGGTCGTAGGCGACAATACCGTCGATCGGCAAGTAGCCCCGGGCGGCGTGTTGCGCCACGCGAATGGCTTCCGCTTCGGCAACGGCACGCAAGAGTGGAATCTTCCCCTCCTCGTTGCAGTAAACGCCCACGCCAAGGTTCACCTTGGTGGTTCGGGTATCGGCGTTGAATGCTTCGTTGAGGCCCAGGATTGGATCGCGTGGTGCCATTTCGACAGCGGAGAACAGGCTCATTTTTGCGGCAGCTCTATAGAGAGTGGAGGGACGTGTCGCGCTCCAGCCGAATGCACTAGAGCGGTGCACAAACGGGGAGCTAGTATAGAGGCCATCACGGCTCACGGCGACAGCCGAAACGGCTTTTCGGCCAAGTTTTTCGGTTTATTTACCGACCGTTAGTCTTATTGCAACATGGGTGGCCAACGGCATGTAGGACGATTGCCTTGAAACCCGTCACATTTGCCTCCACTTCTACAGCTATCATGGTTTTTTCCTGCAATCTGCGCCGAACAGTCGCGGGTCGCGGTCTTTTTCGTCCCCGTTGCTTTTTCCGGCCTCGGGGTGACTCAAGAGGTACGTTATGTCGGATTTCCAGCTAGTCACCCGCTTCGAGCCTGCCGGCGATCAACCGGAAGCCATCCGCCTGATGGTCGAAGGCATCGAAGCCGGCCTGGCACACCAGACCTTGCTCGGGGTGACCGGCTCCGGCAAGACCTTCAGCATCGCCAACGTGATCGCCCAGGTGAACCGCCCGACCCTGGTGCTGGCGCCGAACAAGACCCTGGCCGCTCAGTTGTATGGCGAGTTCAAGGCGTTCTTCCCGAACAACGCGGTGGAGTACTTCGTTTCCTACTACGACTACTACCAGCCCGAAGCCTATGTGCCGTCGTCCGACACCTTTATCGAGAAAGACGCCTCGATCAACGACCACATCGAGCAGATGCGACTCTCGGCGACCAAGGCGCTGCTGGAACGTAAAGACGCGATCATCGTCACCACGGTGTCGTGCATCTACGGCCTGGGTAGCCCGGAAACCTATTTGAAGATGGTGCTGCACGTCGACCGCGGCGACAAACTCGACCAGCGCGAACTGTTGCGTCGCCTGACGAGCCTGCAATACACCCGCAACGACATAGACTTCGCCCGGGCGAGCTTCCGCGTGCGCGGCGATGTGATCGACATCTACCCGGCGGAATCCGACCTGGAAGCGATCCGCATCGAGCTGTTCGACGATGAAGTCGAGAGCCTGTCGGCCTTCGACCCGTTGACCGGCGAGGTGATCCGCAAGCTGCCGCGCTTCACCTTCTACCCGAAAAGCCACTACGTGACCCCGCGCGAAACGCTGATGGGCGCCATCGAGGGCATCAAGGCTGAGCTGGTGGAGCGCCTGGAATACCTGCGTTCCAACAACAAGCTGGTGGAAGCCCAGCGCCTGGAACAGCGCACCCGCTTCGACCTGGAGATGATTCTCGAACTGGGCTACTGCAACGGCATCGAAAACTACTCGCGCTACCTCTCGGGGCGTGAATCCGGGCAGGCGCCACCAACCCTGTTTGACTACCTGCCGGACGACGCCTTGCTGGTGATCGACGAATCCCACGTCAGCGTGCCGCAGGTGGGCGCGATGTACAAAGGTGACCGTTCGCGTAAAGAGACCTTGGTGGAATACGGCTTCCGCCTGCCGTCCGCGCTGGATAACCGGCCGATGCGTTTTGACGAGTTCGAAGGCATCAGCCCGCAGACGATTTTTGTCTCGGCCACGCCGGGTAACTACGAGGCCGAACACGCCGGGCGCGTGATTGAGCAACTGGTGCGCCCGACGGGCCTGGTAGACCCGCAAATCGAAATCCGCCCGGCGCTGACCCAGGTGGATGACTTGCTCTCGGAAATCACCAAGCGCGTGGCCCTGGAAGAGCGGGTGCTGGTCACCACGCTGACCAAGCGCATGTCCGAAGACTTGACCGATTACCTGGCCGACCACGGCGTGCGCGTGCGCTATTTGCACTCGGACATCGACACCGTGGAGCGCGTGGAAATCATCCGCGACTTGCGCCTCGGGGCGTTCGATGTGCTGGTGGGGATCAACCTGCTGCGTGAAGGTCTGGACATGCCGGAAGTGTCCCTGGTGGCGATTCTCGATGCCGACAAGGAAGGTTTCCTGCGGTCCGAGCGCTCGTTGATCCAGACCATTGGCCGGGCGGCGCGGAACCTGAATGGCCGGGCGATTCTGTATGCGGACCGGATTACCGGTTCCATGGAGCGCGCGATTGGCGAGACCGAGCGGCGTCGCGACAAGCAGATTGCCTACAACCTGGAACATGGCATCACGCCGAAGGGCGTGTTCAAGGATGTGGCCGACATCATGGAAGGCGCCACCGTGCCGGGCTCGCGCAGCAAGAAGCGCAAGGGCATGGCCAAGGCGGCGGAGGAGAACGCGAAGTACGAAGCGGAATTGCGTTCGCCGAGCGAGATCACCAAGCGTATTCGTCAGTTGGAAGAGAAGATGTACCAGCTGGCGCGGGATCTGGAGTTTGAAGCAGCGGCGCAGATGCGCGATGAGATTGGTAAGTTGCGGGAGCGGTTGCTGGCTGTCTGATTTGTAGCGACTGCCAAGGCCTCTTCGCGAGCAAGCCCGCTCCCACATTTTGACCGCGTTGATCGTTCCCACGCAGAGCGTGGGAACGATCTTCAAGCTCTTTGTGGCGAGGGAGCTTGCTCCCGCTGGGCTGCGAAGCGGCCCCAAAATTCTGGGAGCGCTCCGCACTCCAGCGGGAGCAAGCTCCCTCGCCACAACAAGCTCCCTCGCCACAGGTTATTTCAGTGGGATTCCCCAGCCTTGAGCCCCGCCGGCAACGCCTTGGTCAACAAGATCGCCACCATACTGATCCCCAACGCCAACCCCACAAAGTGAAACGCATCGTTGTAGGCCATGATCTGCGCCTGCTGATGGGCAATTTCACTCAACTTGCCCAACGCCGCCGTCTCACTGCCAAACGTCTCCGTCAGCCTGGCCATGCGCTCCGCCACCTGCGGATTGGTCGGCACAATCGCCTCACGCAGGTAATCAAAGTAGGTCTTGGTGCGCGCATCCAGCAGCGTCGCCAGCAACGCAATCCCGATCGCCCCACCCAGGTTTCGCAAAATATTGAACAGGCTCGACGCCGACCCCGCGTCTTTTTGCATGATGTACGCCGTTGCAATCAACGAAATTGTCACCATGATCAGCGGCTGCCCCAGCGCGCGGATGATCTGGATCCGGTTGAACTGGTCGCCGGCGAAGTCCGGGTTCAGCACTCCCGATGAAAAGCTCGCCAACCCAAACAACCCGAACCCCAGCGTACACAGCCATTTGGGCGACACGTATTTCATCAGCTTGGGCACCAGCGGAATCAGGAACAGCTGCGGAACCCCCATCCACATGATCACTTCGCCGATTTGCAGGGCGTTGTAGTTCTGGATCTGCGCCAGGTACAGCGGCAACAGATAGATCGACCCATACAGCCCCACGCCCATCCCCAGGCTGGAGATGCTCGACAGCCCGAAATTGCGATTGCCGAGGATGCGCAGGTTGATCAGCGGGTTGGGCTTGGACATTTGCACGATCACGAAGGTGATCAGACTCAACAGGGCGACGGTGCCCAGGCTGACAATCAGGCTGGATTCCAGCCAGTCCTTGCGATGGCCTTCCTCAAGAAACACCTGCAAACACCCAAGGCCCACGGCCATGGTGACGATACCGAGGTAGTCGGTGCTTTTGAGCAGGTCCCAGTTGGAGTCCTTTTTCTCCAGGCCGTACAGCAGCCCGGCGATCATGATCAGGCCCGGCGGGATGTTGATGTAGAAGATGTATTCCCAGCCCCAGTTCTCCGTGAGCCAGCCGCCAATGGTCGGGCCGATGGAGGGGGCGAAGGTGGCGGTCATGGCGAACATGGCCATGCCTTTGGCGCGGTGGTGTTCGGGCAGCTTGATCAGGGTGAGGGTGAACGCCAGCGGGATCAGCGCGCCGCCGGTAAAGCCCTGCAAGGCGCGGAACACGATCATGCTTTCCAGGCTCCAGGCCATGGAGCACATCAACGAGGCGATCAGAAACCCGCCCGAGACCCACACCGCCAGGCGACGCGCCGACAACAGCTGCACCAGCCAGGCGGTGAGGGGGATCATGATGATTTCGGCTACAAGGTAGGAGGTGGAAATCCACGAGCCTTCTTCCAGGGTGGCCGACAGTGCACCTTGAATGTCCTTGAGGGACGAGTTGGTGATCTGGATGTCGAGCACTGCCATGAAGGCGCCGAGCATCACGCTCATGACCGCGATCCAGTCGCGCCGGGTCGGTTCGCCGACCGGCGGCAGCAGTTGATCACCGGCCATCGTGCGGGTCTTGGATATTCACTTTGACCGTCACCGACATGCCCGGGCGGATTTTGCCTTGCAGCGGGTTGTCGGCGGCGAAGGTCAGTTTGACCGGAATCCGTTGTACGACTTTGGTGAAGTTGCCCGTGGCATTGTCCGGTGGCAGCAGGCTGAACTGCGCGCCGGAAGCGCCGAACAGGTTGGCCACGCGGCCTTCGATTGGAGTATCGCTGTAGGCGTCGAACGTCAGCTCGGCTTTTTGCCCGGGCTGCATGTGGCCGATCTGGGTTTCCTTGAAGTTGGCCTGCACCCAGATGTCCTGGTCCGGGACGATCGACAGCAGGTAGGCACCGGCTTGCACATATTGACCGTTGCGCGCGGCACGCTGGCCGATCAGGCCGCTGATGGGCGCGTGGATTTCGCTGCGGGTCAGGTTCAGTTCGGCCTGGGCCAGGTCGGTCTTGGCGTTGGCGATCATCGCGTCGAGGCGTTTGATCTCGGCGTTCAGGGCGTTGACCTGTTGGCGCTGGCCCTGCAGGTCGGCCTGGGCCATGGTCACCTGGGAGCGGGCGATATGGTTGTCGGCGTCGAGGGTGGTGACGCGTTCTTCGGAGACATAACCGGGTTTGCGCAGGGTTTGTGCGCGGTTCAGGTCGATCTGCGAGCGGCCGAGGGTGGCCTGGCTGGAAGAAACCTTGGCTGCCCCGGCGGCGATCAGGCTGGCTTGCTGGGTGAGTTTGCTCTGGGCCTGCACGCGCTCGGCTTCGCGCATGGCCAGGGCGGCGTTGGCGCGGTCGACGGCGAGGTGGAAGTCGTCACCTTCGAGCTTGACCAGCAGTTGGCCTTTTTCCACGTGTTCATTATCGCCCACCAGCACCTCGACGATGCGCGCGCCAAGCTGGCTGGAGACGCGGGTGATCTCGCCCTGGACGTAGGCGTTATCGGTGCTTTCATAAAAGCGGCCCTTGAAGAACCACTGGGCGAAAAAGCCCGCGGCAATCAGGACCACGATCAACAGGAAGATAAACAGGCGGCGTTTGAGCGGGGCAGGCATGGCGATCATGTCGGTAACAAAAGGTAATGGAATATAGCCAGCGAACCGTCTGGCAAATAGCCATGTCGAGTCTTGAGACCGGAGCTTGTCTCATATGCCCTTTGTTCGCCTCCCCACGCTGGAGCCCAAGGGCTTGGGGCTGTTACCATTCGCCCTTGTTTCATTTTCAGTTTTATCGCCAATTCGAGACCCGCCATGACCACCGTCCGCACGCGCATCGCGCCATCGCCTACTGGGGATCCCCACGTAGGTACTGCTTACATCGCCTTGTTCAACTACTGCTTTGCCAAGCAGCATGGCGGTGAATTCATCCTGCGGATCGAAGACACCGATCAACTGCGCTCCACCCGTGAGTCGGAACAGCAGATTTTCGATGCCCTGCGCTGGTTGGGCATTACCTGGGCTGAAGGCCCGGATGTCGGCGGCCCACACGGCCCGTATCGCCAGAGCGAGCGCAGCGACATCTACAAAAAATACACCCAGCAGTTGGTCGACATGGGCCACGCCTTCCCGTGCTTCTGCACTGCCGAAGAGCTGGACCAGATGCGCGCCGAGCAACAGGCCCGTGGCGAAACCCCGCGCTATGACGGTCGCGCGCTGCTGCTGTCGAAGGAAGAAGTGGCCCAGCGCCTGGCCGCCGGCGAGCCGCACGTTATCCGCATGAAGGTGCCGAGCGAAGGCGTGTGCGTGGTGCCGGACATGCTGCGCGGCGACGTCGAGATCCCGTGGGACCGCATGGACATGCAAGTGCTGATGAAGACCGACGGCCTGCCGACGTACTTCCTGGCCAACGTGGTCGATGACCACCTGATGGGCATCACCCACGTACTGCGTGGTGAGGAGTGGCTGCCATCGGCGCCGAAACTGATCCTGCTCTACGAGTACTTCGGCTGGGAACAACCGCAGCTGTGCTACATGCCGCTGCTGCGTAACCCGGACAAGAGCAAGCTGTCCAAGCGCAAGAACCCGACTTCGGTGACCTTCTACGAGCGCATGGGCTTTATGCCTGAAGCGATGCTCAACTACCTGGGCCGCATGGGCTGGTCGATGCCGGACGAGCGCGAGAAGTTCTCATTGCAGGAAATGGTCGATAACTTCGACCTGTCCCGCGTGTCCCTGGGCGGGCCGATCTTCGACATCGAGAAGCTGTCGTGGCTCAACGGCCAGTGGCTGCGTGACCTGCCGGTGGAAGAGTTCGCCAGCCGCGTGCAGCAGTGGGCGTTGAACCCCGAGTACATGATGAAGATCGCGCCGCTGGTGCAGGGCAGGGTGGAGACGTTCAGCCAGGTCGCACCGTTGGCGAGCTTCTTCTTTGCCGGTGGCGTGAACCCGGACGTGAAGCTGTTTGAGTCGAAGAAGCTCTCGGCTGATCAGGTTCGCCAGTTGATGCAGTTGATCCTGTGGAAGCTCGAAAGCCTGCGCCAGTGGGAGAAGGATGCAATCACCGCGACTATCCAGGCGGTGGTTGAATCCCTGGAATTGAAACTGCGCGATGCGATGCCGTTGATGTTTGCTGCGATCACCGGGCAGGCGAGTTCGGTGTCGGTACTCGATGCGATGGAAATTCTGGGCCCGGACCTGACCCGTTTCCGTCTGCGCCAAGCCCTTGATTTGCTTGGTGGTGTGTCGAAGAAAGAAAACAAGGAATGGGAAAAGCTGCTGGGCGCTATCGCTTAAGCCCGCTGTTGTAATGGCCAAACCCCGGTTTTCCGGGGTTTGCTCGGTAAGTGATTGTTATCTCGGCAAAAAATTTTGAAAATTGTTGAAAATAAATTTGACACGTTTCGAATACGCCATTAAGATTCGCCCCGTCCTCACCGACGAGGGGCTATAGCTCAGCTGGGAGAGCGCTTGCATGGCATGCAAGAGGTCAACGGTTCGATCCCGTTTAGCTCCACCAATTTACAGGTTCAAGGTCTGGCCACACCGTCCTTGAATTCGATCAGACTCAGCCTGATCACGTTGTATAGAAGGTTTGTGTCCCCTTCGTCTAGTGGCCTAGGACACCGCCCTTTCACGGCGGTAACAGGGGTTCGAGTCCCCTAGGGGACGCCAGTTTCAACAAGCAGTTCGAAAGGTCTGCTGCGCCGCGAGGCGAAAAATCCGGGGCTATAGCTCAGCTGGGAGAGCGCTTGCATGGCATGCAAGAGGTCAACGGTTCGATCCCGTTTAGCTCCACCAATTTACAGGTTCAAGGTCTGGCCACACCGTCCTTGAATTCGATCAGGTCTCAGCGCTGATCAGTTGTACAGAAGGTTTGTGTCCCCTTCGTCTAGTGGCCTAGGACACCGCCCTTTCACGGCGGTAACAGGGGTTCGAGTCCCCTAGGGGACGCCACGATTACCCGCTCTGCGGGATTTTTAAGGGTCATTCAATTATTGAATGGCCCTTTTGTTTGTCTGGCGTTTGGCCAATCTTCCTTCCTCTTCCTTGAATGTTCTTCTGACCAATGGTCATGCCGGTGGCTTGCGAAATATTATTATGGTAATAATATTCGAAGCATGAGATTCGGAGGCAACGATGAACGATAAAAAAGCGCAAACCCGCGAACGTATTCTGCAAGCTGCCAGCGCCGCCCTGGTGCAGCGTGGCCCGGCCGAGCCGAGTGTGGGCGAAGTGATGGGCGCGGCGGGGCTCACCGTCGGTGGTTTTTACGCGCATTTTGAAAGCAAGGATGCGCTGATGCTGGAGGCCTTCACCGCATTGTTGGCCCGGCGTCGCGCGTCCATCGACGACATGGACTCGACCTTGACCGGTGAAGAGCGCCGCGCCCTGGTGGCAGCGTTCTACCTGTCGCGCAAGCACCGTGACTCTACCGCCCAGGCGTGCCCGATCCCGGCCACCGTGGGCGAGATGAGCCGCCTGCCGGACGAATTTCGCCAGGCCTTGAACGAACACTGCGAGCTGATGGCCGCACAGCTGGCCGCCAGCCCGGAAGACACCGACAAGGCCCTGGCCGACATGGCGTTGATGATCGGCGGCTTGTCGCTGGCTCGCGCCCTGGGCCCAGGTGAGTTGTCGGACCGTGTGTTGCGTGCGGCCAAGTCCGCAGTGCGTTAAAAACGGCTTCTGGCCTGAGGAATAAGCGATGGGCACGTTGAAATGGATTCGTGGCGTCAATGGCACCTTGGGCCGGCTGGCGCCGCACACCGTTGCCAGCAAGATGCGTCGAGTGTTCATGACGCCTCGCGATTTGCCACCCCGTGACTGGGAGCTGCCGCTGCTGGCGCAATCCGAGCGCATCACTTTGCGTTTCGGCCTGTCGGCGCTGAAGTGGGGCCAAGGCCCTGCAGTGTTGTTGATGCATGGCTGGGAAGGGCGCCCGACGCAGTTCGCCAGCCTGATCACGGCACTGGTGGAGGCGGGCTATTCGGTGGTTGCGCTGGATGGTCCGGCCCACGGGCGTTCGCCGGGGCGCGAAGCCCATGTGCTGCTGTTCGCCCGCGCCATGCTGGAAGCCGCGGCCGAGCTGCCACCGCTGCATGCGGTCGTCGGTCACTCCATGGGCGGCGCCAGTGCGATGCTGGCGGTGCAGTTGGGCTTGCGCACCGAGGCGTTGGTCAGCATCGCGGCACCCTCGCGGTTTCTCGACGTATTGCGCGGCTTTGCCGGCATGGTCGGTCTGCCAGCGCGAGCGCGGTCGGCGTTTATCCAGGAGGTGGAACTGACGATGGGCATGCCCCTCAAGCACCTCGACGTGGCCCACTATCAAATGAATATCCCGGGGCTGATCGTGCATGCCGAAGACGATACCTTCGTCTCGGTCAAAGCCTGCCAGGTGATCCACGACGCCTGGTTCGACAGCCGCCTGCTGCGCCTTGAGCAAGGCGGGCACCAGAAGGTGCTGGCAGATCCGCGCGTGATCGAAGGCGTCCTGGCGCTGCTCGCCGGCCGCCACGTGCCGGAGCGCCAAACCGCCTGAACCATGGGTTACACTGCTCGCCGCCGACACTAATCGACCGGGAGCACTGCATGGGCTGGGATTTGGCAACGCCGTTTATCATCGATCTTCAGGTCGGTGCCGAAGACATCGACGGCCTGGGGCACGCCAACAACGCGGTCTATGTGTCCTGGCTGGAACGCTGCGCCTGGCGCCATTCCCAGCGCCTGGGGCTGGACCTTACCGAGTACCGCCGACTGGACCGCGCCATGGCCGTGGTGCGCCATGAGATCGATTACCTCGCCGCCGGCTACGAAGGCGACGAGTTGCAGTTGGCGACGTGGATCGTCGACTGGGACCAGCGCCTGAAAATGACCCGACGCTTCCAACTGGTACGTCCCCGTGACGGCGCCACCTTGCTGCGGGCGCAAACCACCTTTGTCTGCATCGAGTTGTCCAGCGGCAAGCCCAAGCGCATGCCGTCGGAATTTATTGAAGGTTACGGCCCGGCGCTGCAAGGCGAGTTACCCTCCGGCGCCTGAAACCCGTAAACTGCGCCACGTTTTTCGTTGAGTGTTTTCCATGCAAATTGCTTTGGCGCCCATGGAGGGGTTGGTCGACAACATCCTGCGGGACGTGCTGACCCGGGTCGGCGGTATTGATTGGTGCGTGACCGAGTTCATCCGGGTCAACGACCGCCTGCTGACGCCTGCCTATTTCCACAAACTCGCCCCTGAGTTGCTGCACGGTGCCAAGACCGCTGCCGGCGTGCCTCTGCGTGTGCAGTTACTCGGTTCAGACCCGGTGTGCCTGGCGGAAAACGCGGCCCTGGCGTGTGAGCTGGGCTCGCAGGTGGTTGACCTGAACTTCGGTTGCCCGGCCAAGACCGTCAACAAGTCCCGTGGCGGAGCGGTATTGCTCAAGGAGCCGGAACTGCTCAACCAGATCGTCGAGCACGTAAGGCGTGCGGTGCCGGCGCATATTCCGGTCACCGCCAAGATGCGCCTGGGCTTCGACAGCCCGGACGGTGCCCTGGTGTGCGCCACGGCACTGGCCGAAGGCGGCGCGGCGCATATCGTCGTGCACGCACGCACCAAAGTTGACGGCTACAAACCTCCGGCGCACTGGGAGTGGATCCCGCGCGTGCAGGAGGTGGTGAAGGTGCCGGTGTTCGCCAACGGTGATATCTGGAGCGTTGAAGACTGGCGACGTTGCCGGGAAATCAGCGGTGTGGAAGACATCATGCTCGGCCGCGGCCTGGTGGCCCGCCCCGACCTGGCTCGGCAGATTGCTGCCGCGCGGGCAGGGGAAGAGGTGGTGGAGATGACTTGGGCCCAGATGCAGCCCATGCTTCATGAGTTCTGGCGGCAATCCGTCGAGCAATTGACCGAGCGCCAGGCGCCGGGACGCTTGAAGCAATGGCTGGCCATGTTGACCCGTAACTATCCCGAAGCGGTCGAACTATTTACGCAGATGCGTCGGGAAACCGACCTGGAGCAGGTAGGACGATTGTTGGGGGTACCGGATTCGGTGGCGCTGCAAAATTAAGTTCATATATATAAACGTTTCAATCCAGTCATCGAGGGCGCCATGGGCGCCCTTTTTTTGCGTGTAATAAAGCGTTGTGCGGTGAGGAGAAAGGTCGCTGTTGGGTCGCCGTGTCGATTTTTAGTTGCTTTATATATGTGTGCAGGCTTCTTGTTTGCTACAGAGTCTTGCTTGGTTGAATGGCGATATTTTGAATTTTTATTAGTTTGGGTATTAGAGCGCGCGCAATAACACAGGCTAGATCGGTTTGTGTGAGCGAGTAATTTCAGCAATTTGCCTTAATCCCTGACTGTTGCCTGATATATCTGTTTTGCCCACTGCGAAGACCGGTAAAGCACGATGTATTCCGGAAAGTCCATAGGATAACGTCTCGATTTTCATTTGATTTCCTTATGTGAAGGCTGAATTTCGGAACCCGATGCCCGCAACACCCACGAAAGTAGCGAGTGTGCAGCACTTGGTTTTGTTTCCAGTCCAGAACCCGGACGGTTTGTTCCAGGCCGCTGACGGCGTTTTGGCAATCACTGAATAAGGAATTATTTATGTCTCATTTTTCGGTCAATAACTTCTCTCGCTTGAATAATGACTTCAATCAGCAGAGTACGGAGTTGCCAGGGTCAGTCGATAAGAGCTCGGGTGAAAAGCCGGCACCTGCAGCCGGTACATTATTGAAAAACAATCCCGCCGTTGGGTCGGACGGAACAGTTACCTTAAATAAAGATGCACTCGAGAAGTTGTTCGAGATGTTTGAGTATGCCTTTAAGGCTATACGGAACATGCTGTCCGGTCAGGGTGGGATGCCCAGGTTGATACCCGATGCAGGTCCACAGCCTAAACCTGAGAGAGAGGGCGATGCCCAGCTCAAGGATAAGGCTGGCAGTCATGCCTCTGTGCTGAATACGGTACTCAAGGACAAGGCAGGAACTCAACCGGAAGTGCTGAACACGGCACTCAAGGACAAGGCCGGGACTCAACCGGAAGTACTGAACACGACGCTCAAGGACAAGGCCGGGACTCAACCAGAAGTGCTGAAGACGGTACTCAAGGACAAGACCGAGACTCAATCGGAAGTGTTGAAGACGGTACTCAAGGACAACACCGAGACTCAATCGGAAGTGCTGAAGACGGCACTCAAGGACAAGGCCGGGACTCAATCGGAAGTGCTGAAGACGGTACTCAAGGACAAGGCCGGGACTAATCCTGAGGTGTCTACGCAGAAAGACACACCTGCAAACGATCCAGCGGCCCCTAATTCCACGCTCACCGTAACGCCAAAGCCCCAGACGTTGACGGAATTCCGCTTGCGGGAACCCACGTTGCCCAAAGACGTGCAAGTGAACAACAGGAGCAATTCCGATGTAAACGTCACGGTCCAAGTGATGAACTGCCATTGCCCTCACCCGGATGTACCGAATCCACGCGCCCCCGTCCCGCCGAAGCCCAATGCACCGACGGTACTCGTCTCGCCGAATCCAGACGCGCCGGTCCCACCGAAGCCAGGCACGCCGGTCTCACCGAATCCAGAAGCGCCGGTCTCACCGAAGCCAGGCGCGCCGGTCTCGCCGAATCCAGAAGCGCCGGTCTCACCGAATCCAGAAGCGCCGGTCCCACCGAAGCCAGGCGCGCCGGTCTCGCCGAATCCAGAAGCGCCGGTCTCACCGAATCCAGAAGCGCCGGTCCCACCGAAGCCAGGCGCGCCGGTCTCGCCGAATCCAGAAGCGCCGGTCCCACCGAAGCCAGGCGCGCCGGTCTCGCCGAATCCAGACGCGCCGGTCTCACCGAATCCAGAAGCGCCGGTCTCGCCGAAGCCAGGCGCGCCCGTCCCACCGAACCCGGGCGCGCCAATCCTGCCGAAGCCAGGCACACCGACGCCGGACATTACCGCACCCGGGCCGGCCGAGGATGACTTTGTGTTGGAAACCACAGGCCGGCGCTGGGCTTATGACAACGACTGGCGTTCCAATCCTGATCGCCGAGTGAACAGGTAAGTCAGCAACTTCCTCTGGTCTTTTCAATAGAGCGCTTCCCGGTCAATAACCGCCGGGAAGCCCTTGGTGAAGGATGGTTATATGTCGTGTTCAGAAATTAATAATGCGGGAAAGCTCGGCAACTATTATCAACACTTGGAAACTTGCACACCACGGCGATCGGTTCCGGTTGAGCAAGTAAGCGTCGATTGGCAACTCCCCTCATCACTCGGTAATACAGGCCAAGGTAGCGTTGGTAATACAGTCAGCGACGCCCCGGTATTAGCGAAGCTCCTTGAACTGTTCACCCAGTTTTTCATGCAGTTGCAAAATCTGCTCACAGGCAAGGAGCAGACAAACATCGTTCCGACTCAGGTAACGCCTGCGCCCCAAACCACTGTGGTACCCAAGCCGCACGTCCCACTACCGGATCCAACGCCACAGCGACTTCCGGCGCTTTCCAATAAGCGCAATGGCGCCAAGCCCGACAATATATGGAATGGCTTTCGCCAAGGCCCCGACGGCAATTGCGTGACCGTTTCGGCGATCAAGGCGGCGATGATGAGGTTCGGGCAGAGCCCGACCGATATTTTCAAGTCTGTTCAAGCCACAGGTAATGGCTATCACGTAGTCATGCGGGACGGATACACGCTGGACCTGAGCAAGGATGAACTGGACAGGGCAATCAGGGGCTCAAGGTTTGTCCCGATGCGTGATCCCGGCATGCTCAAGGACGCGTACTTTCTGTTTGCCGTCAGTGCCAAGCGGGCGATGTTGGAAAACAATGATGGCACCGCCAAGTGGGGATTTGAAGCCGCCATACACAGCCTCAACAATGGTGAAGATGAGGACTGGTCGGGGGAAGGCCTCCTGCGACTGGGCTTGCGCAACCACATGAAGAGAGTATCGGTAAGCGCCTTTCAGGATAAGTCGTTGATAGGCATGGTCAACAGGGATGCTCACTCGGTGGCTGTGGTCGATGGATGCGAGGAGTACTACGGCAGGAAAGGAGGACCGCCGCGTTTCGGGGATGCCATCGCATTGGTCTGACGTTCTCCCGGGGCTAACAACAGGCCCGGCGTGTGGTGGTTTTTTAGAGGGTCATGACCATGACTGTTTTGAACGCTGGTTTTGCGATGAATGTCGGGTTCAACGTGTTCCCGGGTGAGCAGGAAGCTGAAAAAAGGCCCGCCGATAGTGTCAGTGCCTTCAGTTCTACCGAGGGAAGGTTCGCTGAGCACTTTGATACCAGCAGCCATTCGGCGGTCATCAAGATGATGATGGTCACGTTCGGCCCACGCCCCGTGGATATGTTCAGCGAGGTCAGGCGCGTCGGCGATGGTTACGTTGTCACTCTGAAAGATGGCTACACGTTGCATCTTTCCGGGCATGAGTTACGCCGTACAACAGCGGCGTCGAGATTTGTCGGCAGTGATTCAGGCACGATGGAGAATGCGAATTTTGCGTTGGCGGTCTTTATCAAACGCAAACAATTGTCCAGCGCGGACAGCAGTATCAACAGCCACTTTGATGCGGCGTTGTCGGCGTCTCTCCAGGGCGAGACTGCTTTTAATCTGCTCAAAGGCATGGGGATGAAGCGGTTTATGCGGCGGCTCCCTTCGCACCAGCTTGTCGGCAAGGACGCCGTTGGCGTGATGGAAGCTCACGACTTTGGCGCCTCGTTGATCTGTAATGGGGTCGCGCATCGGTTTGACCGTCAATACCGCCCCGACCGGCCTTACGTCTACGTGCTGGACAGCGCCGGGCAGACGAGGCACCAGGCCGAGAAACCCGCGGGGATCCTGAATGGTTTTAATGCGGTTGAACCCAGGTTTGGCGAGTCGTTTGATGTCAGCAGCCATGCCGCCGTGATCAAGATGATCATGCTGAGGTTTGGCCAAAGCCTCACGGACATGCTTGAGAGCGTCACCCCGGCAGGCGGTGGCTATGACATCACGATGAAGGATGGTTTCGCGATTCACCTTTCTCAGCAGGAATTGGCGCAGGCGAGCGAAGCGTCCCGGTTCGCCGGGCCTGACCGGGAGGCAGTGAGCCAGGCCAACTTCATGTGGGCGGCCTATGTAAAACGCAGGCAACTGACGCGCTTTGATCCTGCCCCGGATAACTCCTTTGAACGGTCTTTATCAAGCGCGCTAAAAGGCGATACGCCCTACAGGGTCTTGAAGGATCTTGGGATGATCGGCTTTTTGCGCTTGGTTCCCGCCGATAAGATGCAGGCGCGGGGTGCTGCCGGGGTGATCAATACCTTTGGCTATTCGAGCGCCTTTGTCCTGGAGGGCGTACAGCACAGCGCTGGAAGTAAAGCCCCTGTCGCCAGGTCGTATGGCTACATGCTCGCCGGTGAGATACCTGCCGGATTACCGATTGATTCAAGCGCCGTCGTTTCGCCAACCTCCGATGTGCCGGCGGGCATCAAGCCTGCCGATATCTGGGGCGGATTTTATCAAGGGGTCGAGGGGAATTGCGTCACGGTGTCCGCGATCAAGGCGGCGATGATGAAGTACGGTCAAAATCCCCGAGGCATCTATAAAAGCATCACCCCGACACGGGACGGTTTTACCGTGACCCTGCGCGACGGCTGTACGCTGCACCTGACCCATGACGAGCTGAACAAGGCCCGGGAAGGCTCACATTTCAAGGGCCCAGACAGCGGACTGCTCAAGGATGCGAATTTCCTGTACGCCGTCAGTGCCAAGCGGGCGCAAATAGAGAATCACGAGTTTCGCGCCGCTGCGAGTTTTGAGGCGGCCATGGGCACGCTCAATGATGGCGAGAGCCCGGGTGATGCGCTGCGGCGTCTGGGGTTGTACGCCTTTACGCGTCAGAGCAGCGTGCAGGAGTTGGCCGGTGGTGTGATCGGGACGCTGGCGAACTTTCGGCACTCCGTGGTCGTGGTTGATGGCGCGTTAGATGATTACGGGTCCCCAACCCGACTGCGGACATCGGGCTGGATGCGTGAAGATGGCACCGCGCTAAAGTTGGTTTAGAGACCGCGGCCCGGCCTGGACCAGCAACTGCTGAAACCCCTCCACCGGCAACGGTCGGCTATGCAAATACCCCTGGTACAAATGACACCCCAGCCCCTGCAGGAACGCCAGTTGTTCGGTGGTTTCCACACCCTCGGCAATCACCTCCAGATTCAAACTGCGGGCCATGGCCACAATCGCGCGGATGATTTCCGCGTCGTTGGGGTCATGGGTCGCATCGCGCACAAACGACTGGTCGATTTTCAACGCATCCACGGGCAAGCGCTTGAGGTAGGTCAGTGACGAATAGCCAGTGCCGAAATCATCCATCGCAAAACTCACGCCGAGCTTTTTCAGGCGGCGCATTTTGCTGATAGTGTCGTCCAGGTTTTGAATCACGATGCCTTCGGTGATTTCCAGTTTCAACAGCGTAAAAGGCAGTTGGTGGGTGCGCAGGCTGCGCTCCACCCGCTCGACGAAATCGTTCTGGCGAAATTGCCGGGGGCTGATGTTCACGCACAGGCTGAAATTCAGCGGGTCCACCAAGCCCTCGGCGATCAGTTGCGCGAAGGTCCCGCAGGCTTCATCGAGGATCCAGGTGCCGACTTCCAGAATCAGCCCGCTGTCTTCCAGCACCTTGATGAATTCCGCCGGCGATTGCGCGCCCAACTGCGGGTGCTGCCAGCGCACCAGGGCTTCGGCGCCGACGATCCGGTTGCCCCGGGCATCCACTTGCGGTTGGTAGTGCACGCTGAATTCACCGCGGGACAGGGCCAGGCGCAGGTCGGTTTCCATACGCAGCCGCTCGCTGGCGGTCTTCTGCATGCTGTTGTGGAACATCTGGATCGTGTTGCGTCCCGAGTCCTTGGCCCGGTACAGCGCGATATCGGCGCGCTTGAGCAAGTCTGCCGGGGTCGAGCCGTGATCAGGGATCAGCGCCACGCCGATGCTCGGCGTGACTTGCAGGCGCTGGCCATCCAGGAACATCGGTTCGGACAACAGTTCGCGCAGGGTATCGGCCAACTCCGAAACCTGGGCGCTGACTTGCGAGCGCGAGCCTTCCAGGCCACTGAGCAGCACCACAAATTCATCGCCCCCCAGGCGCGCCACGGTGTCTTCCATGCGCACGCTGGCTTCGAGGCGTGCGGTGACGATTTTCAGCACGGTGTCGCCCACCGGGTGACCGAGGGAATCGTTGATGTGCTTGAAGTGGTCCAGGTCGAGGAACAGCAGGGCACCCCGCAGGTTATGGCGCTTGAGCAAGGCGATCTGCTGGCTCAGGCGGTCCATCAGCAGGGCGCGGTTGGGCAGGTTGGTCAGCGGGTCGTGATAGGCCAGGTGGCGAATCTGCGCCTGGGCGTTTTTCAGCAGGCTCACGTCCCGGGCGGTCAGCAGCAGGCACGGGGTTTCATTGAGGGTGATGGGTTCCACCGACACTTCAACCGCCAGCACTTCGCCGCGCTTGTTGTGCCAGAGCATTTCCAGGTGATGAATGCGGCCCTTGATCTGCAGCTCGGCCAATAACGCAGAGCGCTGGTTTTCGTCGGCCCAGATGCCGATCTGGTACAGCGTCAGGCCGATCGCCTCTTCGGCGCGGTAGCCGGTCAAGCGGCAGAAACCGTCGTTGACCTCGACATAGCGCCCGGTATCGCGTTCGGTGATCGACACCGCGTCGGGGCTGGAATGAAAAGCTTTGGCGAACTTCTCTTCGCTGGCCTTGAGCGCCGCTTCCGAGCGTTGCTGCTGGGTGATGTCCCGCAAGGTGGTGACGATGCAGGGTTGGTCACTGACCTGGATCAGGCGGCTGGAGATCACGCAGTTAAGGGCTTGGCCGTTCTTGTGATGAACGGTGATTGCCACGTTGCTCAGGGATTGTTCGCGAATCACCTGCTCGATGCGTTGCAGGCGCTTGCTGGGCTCATCCCACAAGCCGATCTGTTCGGCGTTGTTGTTGAGCACCTCGGCGGCGGTCCAGCCGAAGGTCTGAGTGAACGCCGGGTTGATCTCGATAAACTGGCCGGTCTCCAGGCGTGTCACGCAGATCGGGTCGGGGCTGGCGAGAAACAGGCTGGCGAACTTTTCTTCCGACGCGGTCAGGCGTTGTTCACGCTCGACCTGGTCGGTGATGTCGAGCAGCGTGCCGGCCATGCGCAGGGGCACGCCCAGTTCATCGCGATACAGGCGGGCGCGGCTTTCCAGGTAGCGCGAACTGCCATCTTCCATTTGCACGCGATAGGTCAGTTGGTAGTTGCCCGCCGGGCCTTCGCGCAGGGTCCGGTAGGCATTGCGCATGCTCTCACGCTCTTCCCGGGGCATGCCTTCAAAAAAAGCGTCGAAGGATTCGTGGAACGGCTGGGGTTCCAGCCCGTGCAGCTGGGCGGCGCGGGCCGAGCCGTAGAGCATGCCGCTGGGGATGTGCCAGTCCCAGGTGCCCAGTTGTGCGGAGTCCAGGGCCAAGTCCAGGCGTTCCTGGCTGTCCTTGAGGGCTTGCTCGGCGTTCTTGCGGTCGGTGGTGTCGAGGAAGGTGCTGATCAGGTAGTCCTCGCCGTCCAGCTCGACTTTCTGGGCGCTGAGGGTGCCATCGTGGATCTGCCCGTTGCTGGCGCGAAACTGCACTTCCATGGTGATGGGGGCGCCTTTGCGCTGGGTGGCCTTGACCAGGTGCGCGCGTTGTTCGGGGTGTACCCAGAGGCCCAGCTCCAATGTGCTGCGGCCAATGGCATCGGCCAACGGCCAGCCGAACAGGCTCTCGAAATACTGGTTGGCTTCGCTGATCAGGCCGTCCGTCTGGCGGGTCAGCAGGACCATCAGCGGGCACAAGTGAAACAGGGTGGCGAAACGCTTTTCCGAATGGCTGAGGGCGTGTTCGCGCTCGCGCTGGTGGGTGATTTCGCGGATCACCCCGATCATTCGCCGACGCCCGGCCTTGTCCGGTAGCAGGCTGCCGTTGATTTCCAGCCAGTGCAGGCTGCCATCGGGCCATTGGATACGGTGGTGCATGGCCTGGACAGCGGGTTCGCCGGCCAGCACCGCATGAAAGGCCCGGACCACCTTGGCGCGGTCCTCGGGGGCCAGCAGGTCCAGGTACTCCAGGTCTTCAGGCAGCGGCTGGCGCGGGTCGAAGCCGAACAGGGCCTGAGTGCCTCGGGACCAGCTGATCCGGCCGGTATCGATTTCCCAGCTCCAGGCGCCCAGCCGGGCTGCATTGAGGGCCGCCAGCAGTTGCGGCGCGCTGTCCCAGCTCTGTTCCGCTTCCTGTGGGTCCAGGGCGTAGATGCGGGGCAGGGGTGGCACGGTATCGACGGGGTTGCGCATTATCAAAGGGCCTTGGCTCAATGGGCGTTCGGCGCGGTTTCACGGTCTACGGGCCACAGCGATTCATGCCTGATTCCCTGGCAGATCGACCTGTGCATCCAATAGGCTCATGAAAGCCCGCGCAGCGTTCGACAGCGTCCTTTCGGTGTGCACGATATAGCCTAGCTGGCGACTGAGCTGTATGCCCGGCAAAGCGATGCGTGCCACCTGATCATCGAGCATCGTGCGCGGCAATACGCTCCAGGCCAGGCCAATGGAGACCATCATCTTGATGGTTTCCAGGTAGTTGGTGCTCATGGCGATGTTCGGCGTGAGGCCCTGGGCCTCGAACAGTCGCTGCACGATATGGTGGGTAAAGGTGTTGCCGCCGGGAAACACCGCCGGGTGCCGGGCGATGTCCGCCAGGTTGACGCTGCCGTTGCTGATCAGGCTGTGTTCGGGCGCCACCACGAAATCCAGCGGGTCGTCCCACACCGGGGTGGCGCGCACCAGTGTGTGGGGCTCCGGCGCGAGGGTGATCACGGCCACTTCGGCGCGGCCATGGAGGATTTCTTCGTAGGCCACTTCCGAATCGAGAAACTGAATATCCAGGGCGACGTTCGGGTATTCCCGGGTAAACGTGCGCAGTACGGGCGGCAGGCGATGCAGGCCAATGTGATGGCTGGTGGCCAGCGTCAGGCGCCCGCTGACTTCGCCGGTGAGGTTGGTCAGGGCGCGGCGGGTGTCGTCCAGCACGTTGAGAATCTGATAAGCCCGAGGCAATAACGCGCGGCCGGCTTCGGTGAGGCCGACTTCACGCCCCAGCCGGTCGAACAGTCGCACCTTTAATTGCTGCTCCAGGCCAGCGATGCGCTTGCTGATGGCGGGTTGGGTCAGGTGCAGGCGTTCGCCGGCACCGGAGAAGCTGCCCGTCTCGGCGATGGCAATAAAGGCATTGAGGTTGGCCAGGTCCATTGTGCTATTCCAGTTGGTAATCCAAAGCATAAAAAATATGAATTTGAGTTATTTAATGTAGCGCCATACCATCAGCCTCACAAGCCAAAGGGTTATTGAATCGTTCAAGGCCCGGGGCATAGAAACACCTGATGAGGACCGCGTGATGGCCGGCAAAACGCTTTACGACAAACTTTGGGATTCCCATGAAGTGAAACGGCGCGATGATGGGTCGTCGCTGATCTACATCGACCGTCACATCATCCATGAAGTGACCTCGCCTCAAGCGTTCGAAGGCCTGCGACTGGCCGGGCGCAAGCCTTGGCGCGTCGATTCGATCATCGCCACCCCGGACCACAACGTGCCGACCACCCCGGAGCGTAAAGGCGGGATCGACGCCATCGTCGACACCGTGTCGCGCCTCCAGGTGCAGACCCTCGATGATTACTGCGACGAATATGGCATCACCGAATTCAAGATGAATGACGTGCGTCAAGGCATCGTTCACGTGATCGGCCCGGAGCAGGGCGCCACCTTGCCCGGCATGACCGTGGTCTGCGGCGACTCCCACACCTCCACCCACGGGGCGTTTGGCGCGTTGGCGCACGGCATCGGCACTTCCGAGGTGGAGCATGTATTCGCCACCCAGTGCCTCGTTGCCAAGAAAATGAAGAACATGCTGGTGTCGGTGGAAGGTGAGTTGCCTTTCGGCGTCACCGCCAAAGACATCGTCCTGGCGGTGATCGGCAAGATCGGCACCGCCGGCGGTAACGGCCATGCCATCGAATTTGCCGGTAGCGCGATTCGCGACCTGTCCATCGAAGGCCGCATGACCATCTGCAACATGTCCATCGAAGCCGGTGCCCGTGTGGGCATGGTAGCGGCGGACGAAAAGACCATTGCCTACGTCAAGGGTCGCCCATTCGCACCGAGCGGCGCCGATTGGGACGCGGCTGTCGAAGCCTGGAAAGACCTGGTGTCCGACGCCGACGCGGTGTTCGACACCGTGGTCACCCTCGACGCCGCCCAGATCAAGCCGCAAGTCAGCTGGGGCACTTCGCCGGAAATGGTGTTGGCCGTTGATCAGAACGTGCCGGACCCGGCCAAGGAAACCGACCTGGTCAAGCGCGGCTCCATCGAGCGCGCCTTGAAGTACATGGGCCTGAAAGCCAACCAGGCGATCACCGACATTCAGTTGGATCGCGTGTTTATCGGCTCTTGCACCAACTCGCGGATTGAAGACTTGCGCGCTGCGGCGGTGATCGCCAAGGGCCGCAAAGTTGCCTCGACTATCAAGCAGGCGATCGTGGTGCCAGGTTCGGGTCTGGTTAAAGCCCAGGCTGAAGCCGAAGGCCTCGACAAGATCTTCCTCGAAGCCGGTTTTGAATGGCGCGAGCCGGGCTGCTCGATGTGCCTGGCAATGAACCCGGACCGTTTGGAGTCGGGCGAGCATTGCGCGTCCACCTCCAACCGTAACTTCGAAGGGCGTCAGGGCGCCGGTGGCCGTACCCACCTCGTCAGCCCGGCCATGGCTGCTGCGGCTGCCGTCAACGGTCGTTTCATCGACGTTCGCGAATTGATCTGAGGAATACCCGATGAGAGCTTTTACCCAACACACCGGTTTAGTCGCGCCGTTGGACCGTGCCAACGTGGACACTGACCAGATCATTCCCAAGCAGTTCTTGAAGTCGATCAAGCGCACCGGTTTTGGCCCGAATCTGTTCGACGAGTGGCGCTACCTGGACGTGGGCTACGCCTACCAGGACAACTCCAAGCGTCCGTTGAACAAGGATTTCGTGCTCAACGCCGAACGTTACCAAGGCGCCAGTGTGTTGCTGGCGCGGGAAAACTTCGGTTGCGGCTCCAGCCGCGAACACGCGCCGTGGGCCCTGGAAGAGTATGGCTTTCGCAGCATCATCGCGCCGAGCTACGCCGACATCTTCTTCAACAACAGCTTCAAGAACGGCTTGCTGCCGATCATCTTGAGCGATGCCGAAGTGGATGAGTTGTTCCAGCAAGTGGAAGCCAATGTGGGCTACCAGTTGACCGTCGACCTGGCGGCGCAGACCGTGACCCGTCCGGACGGCAAGGTGTATCACTTTGAAGTGGACGCCTTCCGCAAACACTGCCTGATCAATGGCCTGGACGACATCGGCCTGACCTTGCAGGACGGTGATGCGATTGCCGCGTTTGAGGCCAAGCACCGGGCGAGTCAGCCTTGGTTGTTTCGCGACGCGTAACCCGCTGTAGGAGCGAGCTTGCTCGCGAAAAACCTGAGATCGCCACGGGGTGTCAGATGCCCAGCGTCATCGTTGGCGACCTTCGCGAGCAAGCTCGCTCCTACAAAAAGCACAACAACGAGGAGCTTCCCATGACCAGCACCGCCCACACCCAAGTCGTGCAAAAACAATTCGGCGAACAGGCCTCGGCCTACCTGAGCAGCGCAGTACATGCTCAAGGCACCGAATTCGCGCTACTCCAGGCCGAACTGGCCGGGCAGGGCGCTGCACGACTGCTGGACCTGGGTTGCGGCGCCGGTCACGTGAGTTTCAACGTTGCACCGCTGGTTAAAGAAGTGGTGGCATACGACCTGTCCCAGCCAATGCTCGACGTGGTCGCCGCCGCTGCCGTGGACCGTGGCCTGGGCAACATCCGCACTGTGCACGGCGCCGCCGAGCGCCTGCCGTTTGCCGATGGCGAGTTCGACTTCGTGTTCAGCCGCTACTCGGCCCACCACTGGAGCGACCTCGGCCTGGCCCTGCGTGAAGTACGCCGGGTGCTCAAGCCGGGCGGCGTGGCCGCGTTTGTGGACGTCTTGTCACCGGGCAGCCCGCTGTTGGACACTTACCTGCAAACCGTCGAAGTGCTGCGCGACACCAGCCACGTGCGCGACTATTCCGCCGGCGAGTGGATGCACCAGCTCAGCGAAGCCGGTATGCATGTACGCAACAGCAGCCGCCAGCGCCTGCGCCTGGAATACGCCTCGTGGGTGGAGCGCATGCGCACCCCAGAGGTATTGCGTGCCGCGATCCTGGAGTTGCAAAAGGCGATGGGCCAGGAAGTGCGCGATTATTTCGAGATTCAAGCCGATGGCACCTTCAGCACCGACGTGCTGGTGGTCTGGGCCGAACGCTGATTAATTTTTCCCGACCTGCCCGCGGGCGGGTCGCTTGATGAAATGAGGAACCCATGAGCAAGCAGATTCTGATTCTTCCTGGCGACGGCATTGGTCCGGAAATCATGGCCGAAGCGGTCAAAGTCCTGGAAGTGGCCAACACCAAGTACAGCCTGGGCTTCGAACTGAGCCACGACGTGATCGGCGGCGCGGCCATCGACAAACACGGCGTGCCCCTGGCCGACGAGACCCTGGACCGTGCGCGTGCAGCCGACGCCGTGTTGCTGGGCGCCGTGGGTGGCCCGAAATGGGACAAGATCGAACGTGACATCCGCCCTGAGCGCGGCCTGCTGAAAATCCGTGCGCAACTGGGCCTGTTCGGCAACCTGCGCCCGGCGATCCTTTACCCGCAGCTGGCGGACGCTTCCAGCCTGAAGCCGGAAATCGTCGCGGGCCTGGACATCCTGATCGTCCGCGAACTGACCGGCGGTATCTACTTTGGCTCGCCACGGGGCGTGCGCGAGTTGGAGAATGGCGAGCGTCAGGCCTACGACACCCTGCCGTACAGTGAGAGTGAAATCCGCCGTATCGCCCGTGTCGGCTTCGACATGGCCCGCGTACGTGGCAAGAAGGTCTGCTCGGTGGACAAGGCCAACGTATTGGCGTCCAGCCAGCTGTGGCGTGAAATCGTCGAGGAAGTCGCCAAGGACTACCCGGACGTCGAGCTGAGCCACATGTACGTCGACAACGCCGCCATGCAACTGGTGCGTGCACCCAAGCAATTCGACGTGATCGTCACCGACAACCTGTTTGGCGACATCCTGTCCGACCAGGCCTCGATGCTCACAGGTTCCATTGGCATGCTGCCGTCGGCGTCCCTGGATGCCAACAATAAGGGCATGTACGAGCCGTGCCACGGTTCGGCGCCGGACATCGCCGGGCAGGGCATTGCCAACCCGTTGGCGACCATTTTGTCGGTGTCGATGATGCTGCGTTACAGCTTCAACCTGACTGACGCGGCGGATGCCATCGAGAAGGCTGTGAGCCTGGTGCTGGACCAAGGCCTGCGCACCGGCGACATCTGGTCCCAGGGTTGCACCAAGGTCGGTACGCAAGAAATGGGCGACGCAGTAGTCGCCGCGCTGCGGAATCTGTAATCTCTCGGGCCCGCTTGCAGATGTTGCTGCAAGGCGGCCCCACTTTTGAACAAGGTGTAGTTGCGATGAAACGTGTAGGTCTGATCGGTTGGCGCGGTATGGTCGGTTCCGTGCTCATGCAGCGGATGCTGGAAGAGCAGGATTTTGATCTTATTGAGCCGGTGTTTTTCACCACCTCCAATGTAGGTGGTCAAGGGCCGTCCGTGGGCAAGGACATTGCTCCGCTCAAGGACGCCTACAACATTGAAGAACTGAAGACCCTCGACGTCATTCTGACCTGCCAGGGCGGCGACTACACCAGCGAAGTCTTCCCCAAGCTGCGTGAAGCCGGCTGGCAGGGCTACTGGATCGACGCCGCTTCCAGCCTGCGCATGCAGGATGACGCGGTCATCGTCCTGGACCCGGTCAACCGCAAGGTGATCGACCAGCAACTGGACGCGGGCACCAAGAATTACATCGGTGGCAACTGCACCGTCAGCCTGATGCTGATGGGCCTGGGCGGCTTGTTCGAAGCCGGCCTGGTGGAGTGGATGAGCGCCATGACCTATCAGGCGGCCTCCGGTGCCGGCGCGCAGAACATGCGTGAACTGATCAAGCAAATGGGCGCGACCCACGCGGCAGTCGCCGATCAACTGGCTGACCCGGCCAGCGCGATCCTCGACATCGACCGCCGTGTGGCCGAAGCCATGCGCAGCGAAGCCTACCCGACCGAGAACTTCGGCGTGCCACTGGCCGGTAGCCTGATCCCGTGGATCGACAAGGAACTGCCTAACGGCCAGAGCCGTGAAGAGTGGAAGGCCCAGGCCGAGACCAACAAGATCCTTGGTCGCTTCAAGAGCCCGATCCCGGTGGACGGCATCTGCGTGCGCATCGGCGCCATGCGTTGCCACAGCCAGGCGCTGACCATCAAGCTGAACAAAGACGTACCGATCGCCGATATCGAAGGGCTGATCAGCCAGCACAACCCTTGGGTCAAGCTGGTGCCGAACAACCGCGATATCAGCATCCAGGAACTGAGCCCGAACAAGGTGACCGGTACCCTGAATGTGCCGGTTGGCCGTCTGCGCAAGCTGAACATGGGGACGCAGTACCTGGGCGCGTTCACCGTCGGCGACCAATTGCTGTGGGGCGCGGCTGAGCCGTTGCGTCGCATGCTGCGGATCTTGCTGGAGCGGTAATCGCTGCTTGTAATAAGAAACCCGCGTTCTGGTGACAGGCGCGGGTTTTTTATTGCTCTCTCGGGCCCTTTCGCGAGCAAGCCCGCTCCCACATTTGATCGCATTTCAACTGAAGAAACTCGGTCGAATGTGGGAGCGGGCTTGCTCGCGAAGAGGCCATCAGCCACACCACAACCCCCAGGTTAATTGCCTCACCCCCAACCACCCGGTAAAGTGCCGCTCCCCCCGCAATGCCCGAGGCAGCCCCCATGACCCAGACCTTTGATATTGCCGTGATCGGCGCTACCGGCACCGTTGGCGAAACCCTGGTGCAGATCCTCGAAGAGCAGGACTTCCCGGTAGGCAACCTGCACCTGCTGGCCAGCAGCGAGTCGGCCGGGCATTCGGTGCCGTTTCGTGGCAAGAACGTGCGGGTACGGGAAGTCGACGAATTTGATTTCAGCAAAGTCCAGCTGGTGTTCTTCGCCGCCGGCCCTGCGGTCACCTTGAGTTTCGCTCCACGCGCCACCGCCGCCGGCTGCACGCTGATCGACCTGTCCGGCGCCTTGCCGGCCGATCAAGCACCGCAAGTGGTGCCGGAAGCCAATGCCCACGTCCTGGATGGCCTGAAAAAGCCGTATCAGGTCAGCAGCCCAAGCCCATCGGCCACCGCCCTGGCCGTGGTGCTGGCGCCACTGCGTGGCGTGCTGGATATCCAGCGTGTCAGCGTCACGGCCAATCTCGCCGTTTCCGCCCAAGGCCGTGAAGCGGTCAGCGAACTCGCCCGGCAGACCGCCGAGTTGCTGAACGTGCGCCCGTTGGAGCCAAAATTCTTCGATCGGCAGATGGCCTTCAACCTGCTGGCCCAGGTCGGCACGCCTGACGCCCAAGGCCACACCGCGCTGGAAAAGCGCCTGGTGCAAGAATTGCGCGCCGTACTGGAAATGCCTTTGCTAAAGATTTCCGCAACCTGCGTTCAAGCCCCGGTGTTTTTTGGCGATAGCCTGACTGTGTCACTGCAATTGGGGGCAGCGGTCGATCTTGCCGCCGTTAACCTTGCCCTGGACTCGGCGCCGGGTGTCGAGCGGGTGGAAGAGGGCGATTACCCCACAGCGGTTGGCGATGCGGTCGGTCAGGACGTGGTTTACGTGGGTCGGGTGCGTGCCGGTGTTGATGACCCGGCGGAACTAAATATGTGGCTGACGTCAGATAACGTACGCAAAGGTGCCGCACTGAACGCCGTACAGCTGGCGCAGTTGTTGATAAAAGGCCTTGTGTAAAAGATACTTGGCGGCAATTTGTAGATTGATTCTAGCAAAGCGCTATGCTTGGCCCCAAGCTGGAAAGATTGCGCGTCGGTGACCTATCGGCTCGCCATGCCTTATGGCAGCGGTTACCACCCTTCTCGCAGGCCGGGGAGTGTTCAAAAAGGATGAGGCTATGGTTCAAGTTCGCAAACTGGTGTTAGCAATAGCGGCCGCCTCGGCGCTGTCCTCCGGTATGGCGCAAGCACTGCAACTTGGGGAGATGACTCTCAAGTCGAAGCTGAACCAGCCGCTGTCGGTGGAGATCGAGTTGCTCGACGTCGGCGGCCTGACCGCCTCCGAGATCACCCCCAGCCTTGCTTCGTCCCAGGCCTTTGTGGATGCGGGCGTTGATCGCCAGGCCTTCCTGAATGACCTGACGTTTACCCCGGTGGTCAACCCGAACGGCCGCAGTGTGGTGCGTGTCACCTCCAGCCAGCCGTTGCCTGATTCCTATGTGCGCTTCCTGCTGCAGGTGCAATGGCCCAACGGTCGCCTGATGCGCGACTACAGCGTATTGTTGGACCCGGCCAAGTTCGACCAGTCGACCCCGGCCGCCAGTGCACCCGCGCCCGCGCCACGTCTGAACGCGCCTGCGACGGCTCCGGCTATCAGCAAGCCCAAGGAACACATCACAACTCCCCATGACACCTTGTGGGAAATCGCCGCGAAGAACCGTAATGGCGCCTCGGTGCAGCAAACCATGCTGGCCATTCAGGCACTGAACCCTGACGCGTTTGTCGGCGGCAACATCAACCGCATGAAAACCGGCCACGTCCTGCGTCTGCCGGATACGGGGCAGAGCACCAGCCTGCCGCAGCCTCAGGCGGTTGCTGAAGTGACTGCGCAAAACGCGGCGTGGCGTGAGGGGCGTCGCGGCGCCAATCAGCCCGCCGGCAAGGCGCAACTCGACGCCACCAAGCGTACCCAGGCCGGTAATGCGCCTGCGCAGACCAATGCCAAGGACAACTTGAGCCTGGTCTCGGCCGAAGCCGCCAAGAAAGGCGTGAAGGGCGGGGCTGGCGACAGTCAGGCCTTGAACAACAAGCTGGCGGTGACCCAGGAAAGCCTGGATTCGACCCGTCGCGAGAATGAAGAACTGAAAAGCCGCATGGCTGACCTGCAAAGTCAGCTGGACAAGCTGCAGCGGCTGATCGAGCTCAAGAACAATCAATTGGCCAAGTTGCAGACCCCAGGTGGTGCTGCGGCGCAGCCTGCTGCCACGGCCGCGATGCCGGCTGAAGTGGTTGCACAACCGGCGGCGCCGGCTGCGCAAACCCCGGCGGCAACTCCCGTGGCGGTGCCGGTCGAGACGCCGGTCAAGGCTGACGCGGTGCCTGCTACCACCGAGGGTAAATTCAACGACCTGCTGACCAACCCGATCGTGCTCGGCGTGATCGGCGGCGCGGCGGGGTTGCTGGTGCTGTTGCTTCTGCTGCTGTGGGCGCGTCATCGCAATGCGCGCCTTGAAGAAGAAAAGCACCTGCGCATGGCGCGGGCTCTGGCTGAAGAGCCGGAATTTGCGCCGAACATTGATCACGATCTGCCATCCGACAGTTTCGAAGGCCTTGATGTACCGCCGCCGAACGTCAAGCTGGCTCCAGCTCCAGCAGCAGTTGCTCCGGTGATCGCGCCGGTTGTCGCGCCTGTTGCTGCAGAGCGCCCGGCCAACGCCTTGGCTCAAGCCCAGTCGCACATCGACCGAGGCCACCTGAACCAGGCCGCTGAAGTACTGGAAGATGCGATCAAGCAAGAGCCAGCCCGCAGCGACCTGCGCCTCAAGCTGATGGAAGTCCACGGTCTGCAGGGCAACAAAGAGGGGTTTGTCACCCAGGAGCGCCAACTGGTCGCCAATGGCGACAACCATGCCCAGGTTGAACAGCTGAAAAGTCGCTTCCCGGCCATGGCCGTGCTCGCGGCTGGCGTCAGCGCTGCCGTTGCTGCCGCCGCCCTCGACGCCCAATACGTCAAGGATCTGCTCAAGGACGAACCTGCGCCGCCTGCTCCTGCTCCTGCGCCGGAACCTGACGCGTTTGACACCGACTTCGACCTGAGCCTGGATGATCTGGAAGCCGCTTCGCCCGCAGTGGTCAAGCCTGCGTCGGACGACCTGAGCTTTGAATCGGTGCTGCAACAGCAGACCGAGGCCAAGGCCAGTGAGGACGATCTCTCGGATTTCGACCTGGACCTGCAGCTCGACCCGCCATTGTCGACCCAGTCCGACGACGAGTTCCTCTCCGGTCTCGAAGACCAAATGAAGGACCTGCCGCCGGTAGAGCCACCGACCCTGACGCCCGCCGACCTGGACGACCTCGACCTGCCGGAAGATTTCGACCTGTCCCTGGCCGACGAGCCCGAGGCGCCTGCATCGACCAAGCCCGATGCATTCGCTTCGGAGCTTGACGACGTCAATGCCGAGCTGGATCGCCTGTCGCAAAGCCTGGAGCATCCGCCGATCGAGCCGTCCTTCACCGCTGAAGACGCGGCATTGGGTGGCGATGAGCCAGAGTTCGACTTCCTCTCCGGCACTGATGAAGTGGCAACCAAGCTCGACCTGGCCCAGGCCTACATCGACATGGGCGATGCCGACGGCGCGCGCGATATCCTCGCCGAAGTGCTCAAGGAGGGCGATGACGGTCAAAAAGGCGAAGCCAAGGAAATGCTCAGCCGGCTGGCTTGATCCCTCCCCCTTGTAGGAGCGAGCTTGCTCGCGAAGAACTCCCAGGCACCGCGTTCATCCAGGATGGGCGCGTTATCGTTAACGGCCTTCGCGAGCAAGCTCGCTCCTACAAAAAGCCCCAAGCTCGGCGCACGGCCTTATAATGGCCGCCTTTGCGCAACTCATCAGGCTCTCAGTTCTTGGCAAATATAGATAACGCGGCCGCCGAAATGGCGGCCGCAGGCTTTTTCAGAATCGCCCTGGGCGTGGAATACAAAGGCTCACGCTATCGCGGCTGGCAGCGCCAGGCCTCCGGCGTGCCGACGGTGCAGGAAACCCTGGAGAAGGCCCTGTCGAAAGTCGCCGACTCACCGGTGTCGCTGATGTGCGCCGGGCGGACCGACGCCGGCGTGCATGCCTGCGGGCAAGTGGTGCACTTCGATACCCAGGCCGAGCGCTCGATGAAGGCGTGGGTGATGGGCGCCAATATCAACTTGCCCCACGACGTCAGCGTCAGTTGGGCCAAGGTGATGCCGGCGGATTTTCATGCGCGCTTCAAGGCCATTGCCCGGCGTTACCGCTATGTGATCTACAACGATCAGATCCGCCCGGCCCATCTCAACGAAGAAATCACCTGGAACCACCGCCCGCTGGATGCCGAGCGCATGGCGGAGGCCGCCCAGCATCTGGTGGGTATCCATGATTTCAGCGCGTTTCGTGCCGGCCAGTGCCAGGCCAAGTCGCCGATCAAGGAAGTCCATCACCTGCGGGTGACGCGCCACGGCAAGATGATCGTGCTGGATATTCGCGCCGGCGCCTTCCTGCACCATATGGTGCGCAATATCGCCGGGGTGCTGATGACCATCGGGACCGGCGAGCGTCCGGTGGAGTGGGCCAAGGAAGTCCTGGAAAGCCGGATTCGTCGCACCGGCGGCGTCACGGCGCATCCGTTCGGCCTGTACCTGGTGGATGTGGAGTACCGCGACGAGTTCGAATTGCCGCAGCGCTTCATCGGGCCACACTTCCTCACAGGTTTTAGCGAACTTGGCGGCTGACGCCCTCAAAAGCATTTGTTACCATCCGGGACTTTCTCGGACACGCCCTGAGGTTTCATCGACATGTCTGCCGTTCGCAGCAAGATTTGCGGGATTACCCGCATAGAAGACGCGTTGGCGGCGGTCGAGGCGGGCGCTGATGCCATCGGTTTCGTGTTTTACGCCAAAAGCCCGCGGGCGGTGAATGTGTTGCAGGCGCGGGCGATCATTGCCGCGCTACCGCCGTTCGTGACCACCGTCGGGTTATTCGTCAACGCCAGCCGTTGCGAACTCAATGAAACCCTCGATGCCGTGCAACTGGACATGCTGCAGTTTCACGGCGATGAAAGCCCTGATGAGTGCGAAAGCTACCAGCGTCCGTATATCAAGGCGCTGCGGGTCAAGGCCGGCGACGATATCGCGGTGGCATGCGCGGCTTATACCGGCGCCCGGGGGATTCTTCTCGACACTTACGTCGAAGGCGTTCCCGGTGGCACCGGCGAAGCGTTTGACTGGTCGTTGATTCCTGACGGCCTGAGCAAACCGATCATCCTGGCGGGCGGCCTGAATCCGGGCAACGTGGCCGGCGCCATCCAGCAGGTGCGGCCGTACGCCGTGGACGTCAGCGGTGGGGTAGAGCAGGCCAAGGGCATCAAGGATCACGCAAAGATTCGCGCATTCATGCAGGCCGTGCGCGACAGCAGTGGGACGATGTGACGGCTGGCAGTCTGCCGCCGTCCATAACTACCACTGTGTAAAACAGCCCGGTGCCGCCTGCGGGAGGCCCGGAAATGAAGTGGCAACCCTGCACGGCAGGTTGTCTGGAAGGCTGAGGGCACAGGCAGGAAATGGCAGGTCGAACGTCTGACCCCGTCCAGTGTGTGTCATCGCCACATATGAATTTAGCTCAAGGGCATACGCGGGGCTGTGTTCAAGCCACCGGTACTGGAGAAAGAAAGCATGAGCAACTGGTTAGTAGACAAACTGATCCCCTCGATCATGCGTTCCGAGGTGAAGAAAAGCTCGGTTCCTGAAGGTCTTTGGCACAAGTGCCCATCCTGCGACGCGGTGTTGTACCGCCCGGAGCTGGAAAAGACCCTGGACGTTTGCCCCAAGTGCAACCACCACATGCGTATCGGCGCCCGCGCCCGCATTGATATCTTCCTCGACGCTGATGGTCGCTCCGAACTGGGCGCTGACCTGGAGCCGGTTGACCGTCTGAAGTTCCGCGACGGCAAGAAGTACAAGGACCGCCTGACCGCTGCGCAGAAGCAGACCGGTGAGAAGGACGCGCTGATTTCCGTCAGCGGCAAGCTGCTGGGCATGCCAGTAGTGGTTTCCGCCTTCGAATTCTCCTTCATGGGTGGTTCCATGGGCGCCATCGTCGGTGAGCGTTTTGTACGTGCCGCCAACTACGCCCTGGAAAACCGCTGCCCGATGATCTGCTTCGCAGCCTCCGGCGGCGCGCGCATGCAGGAAGCGCTGATCTCCCTGATGCAAATGGCCAAGACCTCCGCGGTATTGGCGCGTCTGCGCGAAGAGGGTATTCCGTTCATCTCCGTGTTGACCGACCCGGTCTACGGCGGCGTTTCCGCCAGCCTGGCGATGTTGGGTGACGTGATCGTCGGTGAGCCTAAGGCGCTGATCGGTTTCGCCGGCCCGCGTGTTATCGAGCAAACCGTTCGCGAAAAGCTGCCGGAAGGTTTCCAGCGCAGCGAGTTCCTGCTGGAACACGGCGCGATCGACCTGATCATTCCCCGTGGCGAACTGCGCCCACGCCTGGGTAGCCTGCTGGCCCAGATGATGGGCCTGCCGACACCTGTGTACGTCGCCCCTAAAATTGAGCCGATCGTCGTGCCGCCGGTGCCTGCAAACATATGACCCAACGTACCCTGGGCGAATGGCTCGCCTACCTTGAGCAGTTGCATCCGTCAGCCATCGACATGGGCCTGGAGCGCTCGCAACAGGTAGCGGCCCGCCTCGGGTTGGGTCGGCCGGCGCCGCGCGTGATCACGGTGACCGGTACCAACGGCAAGGGTTCTACCTGCGCTTTTGTCGCGGCCTTGCTGCAAGCCCAGGGCCTGAAGGTCGGCGTGTACAGCTCGCCGCACCTGCTGCGCTACAACGAGCGGGTGCAACTCAATGGCGTCGAAGCCACTGATGAGCAGCTCTGCGAAGCCTTCGCCGCACTCGATACCGGGCGTGGCGAGATTTCCCTGACTTATTTCGAGATGGGCACCCTGGCGGCGTTCTGGCTGTTCGAGCGTGCGCAACTCGATGTGGTGGTGCTGGAAGTCGGCCTGGGCGGGCGCCTGGACACGGTCAACGTGGTAGATGCCGACCTGGCGCTGATCACCAGTATTGGTGTCGACCATGTGGACTATCTGGGTAGCACCCGTGAGTCCGTGGCCTATGAAAAGGCCGGGATTTTCCGCCAGGGCAAGCCTGCACTGTGCGGCGACCTGGATCCGCCGCATACCTTGCTGGACAAGGTGCGCGAGCTGGATTGCCCATTCTTCCTGCGTGGGCGTGATTTCAATCTCGAGATTGGCGACCTGCATTGGCAATGGCGCGGGCTCGATGCGCGCGGGCAAACTGTTGAATTGCACGACCTGCCGCTGCTGAACCTGCCGATGGAAAACGCCGCGCTCGCACTGCAAGCCTATTTGTTGCTGGATCTGCCCTGGCATGCCGAGCAGATTGCCGCTACGTTGCAGGCGACTCGCGTGGTGGGGCGCCTTGATCGACGCAGCTTCAATTGGAAGGGCAAACGCCTGAACCTGCTGCTGGATGTGGGGCATAACCCTCACGCCGCCGAGTATCTGGCCAAGCGCCTGGCACGCACGCCGCCCGTCGGTCGCCGCCTCGCGGTGTTCGGGTTGCTGTCCGACAAGGACCTGGACGGTGTGGTTGCGCCATTGCTGGGCGACGTCCAGGCTTGGGCGGTTGCACCGCTGGATACGTCCCGCAGTCGTCCCGCTGTCGAGTTGCAGGTTGCGTTGCAGAACCTTGGCGCGTCGGTGACGTCCCATGCAAGCGTGACGGCCGCCCTGGAAGCCCAGTGCGCGGTTGCGACGCCTGAGGATGAGATTCTGTTGTTCGGATCATTTTATTGTGTTGCCGAGGCACTCGAGTGGTTGGCCCGGCGCTCCACGGAGGAAGCTGCACATGGCATTACTGGATAGCGCATACAAGCAGCGAATGGTTGGGGCCCTGGTTCTGGTGGCGTTGGCGGTGATTTTTCTGCCGATGCTGTTTTCCCGTCAGGACGAGCAACGCCAGGTGACCGTCGAGGCCCCGGCTGCGCCCCAGGCGCCCGCGGTGCCTCAGGTTCAGGTTGAGCCGGTGGTGGTTCCCGAGCCGCAGGCGCTGCCGGAAGAAGAGCCGGTGCCGACCGATGACGAAGTGGCTGCACAGCAGCAAGCGCCGTCGATGCCGATTCAGCCGAGCGTGCCGGTGGTGAAGCCTGCACCTGCTGCTCCGGCAGTCGCGGCCAAGCCTGCTGCGCCAGCGCCGGCGCCAAAACCTGTGGTGCCGCAACCGGCTGCACCGGGCAAACCGGACGTGGGTCAAAGCCGCATTGATCCGAATGGCTTGCCGATCAGCTGGTCGATCCAGCTGGCCAGCCTGGCCAATCGCGAAAGCGCCGAAGCCTTGCAGAAAACCCTGCGCAGCCAGGGTTACAACGCCTACATCCGCAGTGCCGACGGCAAGAACCGGGTATTTGTCGGACCGCTGATCGAGCGCGCCGAGGCGGATCGCCTGCGTGACTCGCTGGATCGCCAGCAAAAACTCAAGGGTTTTGTGGTTCGCTTCCAGCCCGAAAAAGGCTAAGGCTGCAAGCATTCAAGCTGGAATGCGGTCAATGTGGGAGCGGGCTTGCTCGCGAAGGCGGTGTATCAGTCAGCAGATTTATTGGCTGGCCCACCGCCTTCGCGAGCAAGCCCGCTCCCACAGGTGTTTTGGGTGTGCCGCGACAGGCCGGTTTCCATTCCCCTATAACTCATTGATTTCAAATGCACAGCCAATCACAGCTTACCGATAGCCCGACGCTCTGCTAAAATGCGCCGCCTCATATGTCTGTAGGCTGAACTGTGCCATTTACCTGGGTTGATTGGGCGATCGTTGCAATCGTCGCCATCTCCGCTTTGATCAGTCTGAGCCGCGGCTTCGTTAAAGAAGCATTGTCGCTGCTGACATGGATCATCGCAGGGGTTGTAGCCTGGATGTTCGGCGGTTCATTGTCCGTCTACCTGGCCGGATACATCGAAACACCTTCGGCTCGCGTCATCGCGGGCTGCGCCATCATGTTCATCGCCACATTGTTGGTGGGGGCAATGGTCAATTATCTTATCGGCGAATTGATACGCGTCACCGGCCTCTCCGGGACCGATCGATTTCTCGGCATGGCCTTCGGCGCCGCGCGTGGCGGCTTGCTGGTGGTCGTGGCGGTCGGGCTGTTGAGCCTGGGGCCGGTACAGCAGGATTCGTGGTGGCAGGAGTCTGTACTCGTGCCAAAATTTCTATTGGTTGCAGATTGGTCCAAAAACCTGATTTTGGGGTGGAGCAGTCAGTGGCTGGCCAGCGGGATCAGCGTACCCGCTGATCTTCCGTTCAAGGAACACCTCTTGCCGGCCAAAACGCCTCAGTAAGTTGTGTTCAGTCAAGATTCATTAAGTAGGGGTTGCGTCGCATGTGTGGCATCGTCGGTATCGTCGGTAAGTCGAACGTGAATCAGGCGCTGTATGACGCGCTAACCGTCCTCCAGCACCGCGGCCAGGATGCTGCCGGTATTGTGACCAGCCACGACGGCCGGTTATTTCTGCGCAAGGACAATGGTCTGGTGCGCGACGTGTTCCATCAGCGCCACATGCAGCGCCTGGTCGGGCACATGGGCATTGGCCACGTGCGCTACCCGACAGCGGGCAGCTCGACCTCGGCCGAAGCCCAGCCGTTCTACGTCAACTCGCCGTATGGCATCACCCTGGCGCACAACGGCAACCTGACCAACGTTGAACAACTGGCCAAGGAGATTTACGAATCTGACCTGCGCCACGTCAACACCAACTCGGACTCCGAAGTCCTGCTGAACGTGTTCGCCCACGAGCTGGCCCAGCGCGGCAAGCTGCAGCCGACCGAAGAGGACGTGTTCGCTGCCGTGACTGACGTGCACAACCGTTGCGTCGGTGGTTATGCCGTCGTAGCGATGGTGACCGGCTACGGCATCGTCGGTTTCCGCGACCCCCACGGCATCCGTCCGATCGTGTTCGGCCAGCGTCACACCGACGAAGGCGTCGAGTACATGATCGCTTCCGAAAGCGTGTCCCTGGACGTGCTGGGCTTCACCCTGATCCGCGACCTGGCGCCAGGCGAAGCGGTCTACATCACTGAAGACGGCAAGCTGCACACCCGTCAGTGCGCACTGAACCCGAAACTCACCCCGTGCATCTTCGAACACGTCTACCTGGCGCGTCCGGATTCGATCATCGACGGTGTTTCGGTGTACAAGGCGCGTCTGCGCATGGGTGAGAAGCTGGCAGACAAGATCCTGCGCGAGCGTCCTGACCATGACATCGACGTGGTTATCCCGATTCCGGACACCAGCCGCACCGCAGCGCTGGAGCTGGCGAATCACCTGGGCGTGAAATTCCGCGAAGGCTTCGTCAAGAACCGTTACATCGGTCGTACCTTCATCATGCCCGGCCAGGCCGCTCGCAAGAAGTCGGTGCGTCAGAAGCTCAACGCGATCGAGCTGGAATTCCGCGGCAAGAACGTAATGCTGGTGGATGACTCCATCGTACGCGGCACCACCTGCAAGCAGATCATCCAGATGGCTCGCGAAGCCGGGGCGAAGAACGTTTACTTCTGTTCCGCCGCGCCTGCCGTGCGTTACCCGAACGTGTACGGCATCGACATGCCTAGCGCCCACGAACTGATCGCCCACAACCGTTCGACCCAGGACGTTGCGGACCTGATCGGCGCCGACTGGCTGATCTACCAGGACCTGCCGGACCTGATCGAAGCTGTTGGTGGTGGCAAGATCAAGATCGATGAGTTCGATTGCGCAGTGTTCGACGGCAAGTACGTCACCGGCGATGTCGACGAGGCCTACCTGAACAAGATCGAGCAGGCGCGCAATGACTCCTCGAAGATCAAGACCCAGGCGGTCAGCGCGATCATCGACCTGTACAACAACTGAGTAGACACCGGCCCTGATAAGGGTGGCTGACAATGTAGGAGCGAGCTTGCTCACGAAGGTCGTCAACGATAACGCGGGCATGCTGAATGAGCGCGTTATCCTTGATCTCTTCGCGAGCAAGCTCGCTCCTACGGGTTATCCCTGGGGCGTTTGAATCGTTAAAGCATTCGAGTTGAGGAGTAGAGCATGAGTCAGGAATGGGATGCCGGTCGCTTGGACAGCGACCTCGATGGCGTAGCTTTCGATACCCTGGCTGTGCGCGCCGGCCAGCACCGCACCCCGGAAGGTGAGCACGGTGACCCGATGTTCTTTACCTCCAGCTACGTGTTCCGCACCGCCGCCGACGCCGCTGCGCGTTTTGCCGGCGAAGTGCCGGGCAACGTGTATTCGCGCTACACCAACCCGACCGTGCGTGCGTTCGAAGAGCGTATCGCCGCGCTGGAAGGTGCCGAACAAGCCGTTGCCACCGCCACTGGCATGGCCGCGATTCTCGCGGTGGTCATGAGCCTGTGCAGCGCCGGCGACCACGTCCTGGTGTCGCGCAGCGTATTTGGTTCGACCATTAGTCTGTTCGAGAAGTACTTCAAGCGCTTTGGCATTGAAGTCGACTACGTGCCGCTGGCGGACTTGTCCGGCTGGGACGCGGCCATCAAGGCCAACACCAAATTGCTGTTTGTCGAGTCGCCGTCCAATCCGTTGGCCGAGCTGGTAGACATCGCCGCATTGTCCGAAGTGGCCCACGCCAAGGGCGCGATGCTGATCGTCGACAACTGCTTCTGCACCCCGGCGCTGCAACAGCCGCTGAAGCTGGGCGCGGACATTGTCGTGCATTCGGCTACCAAGTTCATCGACGGCCAGGGTCGTTGCATGGGCGGTGTGGTTGCCGGCCGTAGCGAGCAGATGAAGGAAGTGGTGGGCTTCTTGCGCACCGCCGGGCCGACCCTGAGTCCGTTCAATGCCTGGATCTTCCTCAAAGGCCTGGAAACCCTCAGCCTGCGGATGAAGGCCCATTGCGCCAACGCTCAGGCCCTGGCCGAGTGGCTGGAGCAGCAGGACGGCATCGAGAAAGTCCACTACACCGGCCTCAAGAGCCACCCGCAACACGCGTTGGCCCAGCGCCAGCAGCGAGGTTTTGGCGCGGTGGTGAGTTTCGAAGTCAAGGGCGGCAAAGAGGGCGCGTGGCGCTTTATCGATGCAACCCGCCTGATTTCCATCACCGCCAACCTCGGTGACAGCAAGACCACCATCACGCACCCAAGCACCACCTCCCACGGGCGTCTGGCGCCGCAGGAGCGAGAAGCGGCCGGGATCCGCGACAGCCTGATCCGCATTGCCGTGGGCCTGGAAGACGTTGCTGACTTGCAGGCCGACCTGGCCCGTGGGTTGGCTGCCCTGTGATCGAGTGGTCCATGGAAGCGGCGGGCGCCAGTAACGGGCGCGTCGCATTGGTGACCGGCGCGGCGCGGGGCATCGGCCTGGGCATTGCCGCCTGGCTGATCAGTGAAGGCTGGCAGGTGGTGCTCACGGATCTTGATCGTGAGCGCGGTTCCAAGGTGTCCAAGGTGCTGGGCGACAACGCCTGGTTCATCACCATGGACGTGGCGGATGAGCGACAGGTCGCCCTGGGCGTGGCCGAGGTGCTTGGCCAGTTCGGGCGCCTGGATGCGCTGGTGTGCAATGCGGCGGTGGCAGATCCACGCAACATCACCCTGGAAAGTCTCGACCTGGCTTACTGGAACCGCGTAATGGCGGTGAACCTCAGTGGGCCGATGCTGTTGGCCAAGCACTGTGCGCCGTACCTGCGAGCCCACGGTGGTGCCATCGTTAACCTGGCGTCGACCCGGGCCCGTCAGTCGGAGCCGGATACTGAGGCTTACGCGGCGAGCAAGGGCGGTTTGCTGGCCCTGACCCATGCGCTGGCCATGAGCCTTGGGCCGGAAGTGCGGGTCAATGCCGTCAGCCCGGGCTGGATCGATGCCCGGGACCCGGCTGCACGCCGTGCCGAGCCGCTGACGGATGCCGATCACGCCCAGCACCCGGCGGGCAGGGTGGGTACGGTGGAAGACGTGGCGGCCATGGTGGCGTGGTTGCTGTCGCGCAATGCCGGGTTTGTGACCGGGCAAGAGTTCGTGGTCGACGGTGGCATGAGCAAGAAGATGATTTACAGCGAGTAGGGCGGGTCGCGGTCCTGAAGCAATTTTGTCTTTTTCAGAAAAACTTCAAGCAGGCTATTGACTTAGGTCCGCTACCTGCGTAAATTTCGCGGCCTCAACGAAGCAAAGGGTGATTAGCTCAGCTGGGAGAGCATCTGCCTTACAAGCAGAGGGTCGGCGGTTCGATCCCGTCATCACCCACCACTTCTTGAGAGTTTTGCCTTCGGGCAAGACGCAACGTTAAAGGTTGCACCGACGCGCAGCGGTAGTTCAGTCGGTTAGAATACCGGCCTGTCACGCCGGGGGTCGCGGGTTCGAGTCCCGTCCGCTGCGCCATATTTTCCAGGTCTGATGTTTCAGATTTGAGATTGAACAGCCAAGGCTGATCAGTCAGATGTTTGAAGACGGTTGAAGGTGACACTTCAGCAGTCTGAGCGATACGCAGCGGTAGTTCAGTCGGTTAGAATACCGGCCTGTCACGCCGGGGGTCGCGGGTTCGAGTCCCGTCCGCTGCGCCATATCTGTTCCAGGGCCCACTGAACGCCCTGAGACGCCAAAGCAAGCCGCTGGCTTGGTTGGATCGATAGCAAAGCCCCTGGTCGAAAGACCGGGGTTTTTTGTGTCTGCGATTTGGCTCGGTGCTTGATGCGGGGCCGGCAAGCCAGCCCCGTGATCCGGGATCAGAACCCCAGCTTGTCCCGCAGCCCGTAGTACCAGGCCCCCAGCGCCGCAAACGGCGTGCGCAACAGTTGCCCGCCTGGGAACGGGTAGTGCGGCAAGTCGGCAAACGCATCAAAACGCTCAGCCTGGCCTCTCAGTGCTTCCGCCAGCACCTTGCCCGCCAAGTGGGTGTACGTCACGCCATGTCCGCTGCAGCCCTGGGAATAGTAGATGTTGTCCCCCAGACGGCCGACCTGCGGCAGGCGCGACAGGGTCAGCAGGAAATTGCCGGTCCAGGCGTAGTCGATCTTCACGTCCTTGAGCTGCGGGAACGCCTTGAGCATCTTCGGCCGGATGATCGCTTCGATATTCGCCGGGTCTCGCGCGCCATATACCACGCCGCCGCCGAAGATCAGGCGCTTGTCGCTGGTCAGCCGGTAGTAATCCAGCAAATAGTTGCAGTCCTCGACGCAGTAATCCTGTGGCAACAGCGTTTTCGCCAGCTCGTCGCCCAGTGGCGCGGTCGTGATGACTTGCGTACCACACGGCATCGACTTGGCTGCCAGCTCCGGCACCAGGTTTCCGAGATACGCATTGCCCGCGACAATAATGAACTTGGCCCTGACCTTGCCGTGGGCCGTATGCACCACCGGATTGGCACCGCGCTCAATGCGGATCGCCGCCGACTGCTCGTAGATTGTGCCGCCGAGGGACTCCACCGCCGCCGCTTCGCCCAGCGCCAGGTTCAGCGGGTGAATGTGCCCGCCGCTCATGTCCAGCAGGCCGCCTACATAGTTGTCACAGGCGACCACTTCGCGAATGCGCCGCTCATCCAGCAACTCCAGCTGAGTGTGCCCGTAGCGCTCCCACAGGCGCTTCTGCGACTCTAGGTGGCCCATGTGCTTGCTGTTCAGGGCGGCGAACACGCCGCCATCCTTCAAGTCGCACTGGATCTGATACTTGGCCACACGCTCCCGAATGATCTTGCCGCCTTCAAACGCCATCGCGCCCAGCAACTGCGCCTGCTTGGGGCCGACGCTGCGCTCGATCACATCGATATCACGGCTATAACTGTTGACGATCTGCCCACCGTTGCGGCCCGACGCGCCAAACCCCACCTTGGCGGCTTCCAGCACCGTTACGCGAAAACCGTTCTCCAGCAGGAACAACGCGCTGGAAAGCCCGGTATAGCCGGCACCAATCACGCACACATCGGTTTCGACTTCACCTTGCAACTCAGGGCGAGGAGGTACCGCATTCGCAGACGCGGCGTAATACGACTGGGGGTAGGGGGTGTTCGCCATCCTGGAACCTCTGTTTTATATTTTTTACGAGTGCGCCGATCCTACCTGAGTTGAAAATCCGCTGCCAGCCACCGGAAAAATACCGTCGTGCCGCGCACAAATAAAAAATTCGCATATTCATAGGCTTAGCTGCAAAAAAGGTGTTGACACCCCTCGGGAATTCCGTAGAATGCCGCCTCACAGCAGGCACGTAGCTCAGTTGGTTAGAGCACCACCTTGACATGGTGGGGGTCGTTGGTTCGAGTCCAATCGCGCCTACCAAACAAAATCCGCTCTGCTGGGCGGTCTAGAAGGGCTCACCGAAAGGTGGGCCCTTTTTTGTTGTCTGGTGTTTGGGTGTGTCTCTAGGAAAAGCCAGGCAAACCTCTCAGGTTCGGTCGGTATCCAGCAGGGCGTACATCTCAAAGTCCCCGGGGCTGCCACGCACCATACGGAATGACCTCAGCGTTCCTTCGTATTGATATCCGCTTTTTTTCAGGACGTTGGCCGAGCGAGGGTTCGTCACGAGAACGGTGCCTTGTACCCGGACAAAACCATATTCCAGGAATGCCCACTGAGTTATCGCAGCGCACACTGCGCTCGCAATGCCTTTGTCCCAGTAAGCAGGTGAGAGGTCATAGGCTATCTCCGCGCTTCGGTTTTTGTCGGAGATCGTGTGGAAACCGATTGTGCCGATGAGTTCGCGGTTTGCCCCATGAATGATAGCCAGGCGCCTGTTTGAAGAAAGGCGGGTCGAGTCCAGCTCGTCAAATAACGGCAAAAGGTCATTCTCGTTTTTCAGGTCCCAGCTTGTATGTTGAATGACTTCTCTTTGTGAAAGGTAGGCATACCACGCAGGTATATCTGATCGCTCCAGTTGTCGCAGGGAGATATCCAGATGGTCCACGGCAGGAGGTTTTTGAATTCGCATGTTGGCGCTGATCCTTAGCCTGAGCGGAAAGCAGTCAGGGTAACGCCGTTGCATGCCATTTATGAAGACGTACCGCCTCGGCGCTGCCTGGCTGGAATCACAGGCAAAGAAAAGCCCGCGATGGGGGCGCGGGCTTTAGAGTTTCACCAGGAGCAGGCAAACCATAGGTGTTCATCTGTGAAAGAAATGTGAAAGGGTTTCAGCGCCCAACGCTCTCACTCGCCAGAGCCAGGTTACCCAGCACCTCATCAATCAGCCCAAGCTGCCAGTTGAAGTACGGATTGAATGTCAACCGCGCGTGCATCTTGCCCGGCTCGCGATAACCCCAGTCCGAATACCACACCTCTGACCCTTGCTCGCAGGCTCGAGTGGCGTCTTCCGTCTGGCCGTTCCAGCAAAACCGCAGGCTGCCCTGTTCGCCGTAGAGCGCGTTGTCGGGTGAGAACAGCAACCCCATGTGCGAGAACTGGCTGATCCGCAGCTCCGGCAGGTAGTCGGTGCGCGCTTTTATCCGCTGTGTGTCCCAGGCGCTCTCCGGCAGTGTTCCGTACCAGGCCAAGCGGCTGTGGGGATTACTGAAGCGTTGCTGGAAGGTCTCCAGCACATAGTTCGTATCGAGCACTGAGTCGTGGGCTGCGACGGCAATGAACACCGGTTTGTCGTAGGGACGACGCTCCAGGTCCTGGCGGGCCACTCGGCTGCTGCGGTAGAACTGGGCGAAGCCATTGGTGGGGACGGTCATGTAGCGCACCAGGCTTTGTTGTGGCCGGCTTGCGTCTGGCGCCAGCAGCCACGGGCGTGCCCAGCTGATCAGCGGCGTCAGCCAGTCGTAGGTCATGCTGGACTGGAAAGCGGGGGAGAACAGCAGTAGCCCGGCGACGTCGTCGTGTTTGTAGGCGTAGTCGAGGACCAGGTTGGCACCGGTGGAGAAGCCACCGAGGTAAATCTCGCCCACTTCTGCGCGAAGTATCGCGGACTGTTCGTCCACCACCCGGCGCCAGTCTTCCATACGTACTTGCAGCATGTCGGCCGGTTGTGTGCCGTGGCCGGGAAGCAACACAGTCCTCACCAGGAAGCCGCGGGCAGCCAGTGCGCTGCCGATATCGTGGAACGACCACGGAGAGTCGCCCAGGCCGTGCACCAGAATGATCCCGCGTTTGGCTGTTCCAGCCGGGCGCCATTCCTGTGGCGCGTTCCAGTTGAGTTCGGCTTCCCTGTCGGTGCCCTGGAAGTCGCGATGCTCCCGCAGCCATTGCAAGGTATCGAGGCGATACGACTCGAACGATTTCTGGCCCAAAGGCATGGCCGATTCGGCGATGGCGCTATTGGCAAATAGAAGGGCAATGATCGCAAACGCGGCGCTTCGCAGCACCGTGTGTATGGAAAAGAAGTGGGTGTTGTTCAAGGCGGGTTCCCGGCGTCGCGTAACCGTAAAGTCATGCACGATAATCACCGGTCTGCCGCTGCTGGTAGTGCAAAACCGTCGCAAGACATTTCGCCTGAAGCGCTGGCCGGCGCAGGAAAAGGCGCCACCGCAGCGGGCCTGCTCACTGCTGGGAAAGGATCGCCTGGACCAGCCCTGGAAACCGGCTGTCCATTACATCAGTGCGCAACGAGTTCATATGGGTCGTGCCAACACTGCGGGTGTGTACAAGCCCCGCATCCCTTAACACCCGGAAGTGATGGGAGACGCTGGATTTCGGCCGTCCGCCGTCCAGCTCGCCGCAAGTGGCCTCGGTAACTCCCGCCAGGCAGCGAACGATTTCCAGTCGAACAGGGTCACTTAACGCGTAGAGCACGCGTTCGAGAATCAGGTCTTCGGCATTGGGGTGTTTGAAGGCTCGCATGGGGCGAATGATAACAGGGCTATCGCTTAACACCATAGTTCGATTAACATCGAACAATCGAAAGCTAACCTACCTTCGCTTCAGGAGACTTTTCATGGCTGCATTGTTCGAACCCTACAAGCTGAAAGACGTGACGTTGCGCAACCGGATCGCTATCCCGCCGATGTGCCAGTACATGGCTGACGACGGCATGGTCAACGACTGGCACCACGTGCACCTCGCCAGTATGGCCCGTGGCGGTGCGGGTCTGCTGGTGGTCGAGGCGACCGCTGTAGCGCCTGAAGGGCGCATCACACCTGGCTGCGCGGGGATCTGGAGCGACGCGCATGCGCAAGCCTTCGTGCCCATGGTCAACGCCATCAAGGCCGCAGGTTCGGTCCCTGGCATCCAGATTGGTCACGCCGGTCGTAAGGCCAGTTCCAATCGTCCGTGGGAAGGGGATGACCATATCCCGGCTTCCGATGCCCGGTCCTGGCAGACCATTGCACCCTCGGCCATCCCTTTTGGCGCACACCTGCCGAATGTCCCCCGCGCCATGACCCTGGAAGACATCGCACGGGTTCGCCAGGACTTCGTCGACGCTGCTCGCCGTGCCCGTGACGCCGGTTTTGAATGGATCGAACTGCATTTCGCCCACGGTTACCTGGGCCAGAGCTTTTTCTCCGAGCATTCCAACCAACGCACCGATGCCTACGGTGGCAGCTTCGATAACCGCAGCCGCTTCCTGTTGGAAACCCTTGCCGCAGTACGTGAGGTCTGGCCAGAAAACCTGCCACTGACCGCACGTTTTGGCGTGATCGAATATGACGGTCGCGACGAGCAGACCCTGACGGAATCCATCGAGCTTGCCCGGCGTTTCAAGGCCGGTGGCCTGGACTTGCTGAGCGTCAGCGTCGGTTTCTCCACGCCCGATGCCAACATTCCGTGGGGCCCGGCATTTATGGGGCCGATCGCCGAGCGTGTGCGTCGCGAGGCCGGTTTGCCGGTGACTTCTGCCTGGGGCTTTGGTACGCCGCAACTGGCTGAAGGCGCATTGCAGGCCGGGCAACTCGACCTGGTGTCGGTAGGGCGCGCCCATTTGGCCGACCCACATTGGGCCTACTTTGCGGCCAAGGAACTGGGGGTCGATAAGTCATCCTGGACCTTGCCTGCGCCTTACGCGCACTGGCTGGAACGTTATCGCTAAGTAGCGGCAACAGACGAGCGGCACCGAATTTGGGTGCCGCTCCTTTCAAAAACGACTCAGCCGATAGGGTTCCAGCGCCGGCAAGCCGTGGCTGAAAAAAACCGGCGACACCAGTTGGCCAATCAACTCCGCCGTCACCGCCGCCTGCGTCAGCCCCAGATGCTGATGCCCAAACGCAAGCAAGACTTTGCCATCGCACACCTTGTCGATAATCGGCAGCGAGTCCGGCAGGGAAGGGCGAAACCCCATCCACGGCGTCGCATCTTCAGCACTCAAATCACGACGAAACAGCCCCTGACTCAGCCGGTGCAACTGCCACGCGCGCTCCATGTTCGGCGGGCGATCGAGGCCTGCAAACTCCACGGTGCCTGCCAGGCGCAATCCTCCATCCATGGGCGTCATGATGAACTTGCGCTCCAGTGACGTGACGGCGAACGGTAGCCGCCCATGCTCATTGGGCAGCATCAAGTGATAACCGCGCTCTGTATCCAGCGGGACCTTTTTGCCGGTCAGTTCGGCGGTCAATTTGGCCGAATGCGCACCGCAGGCGATCAACACCTGACGCGCCGCGACCACGCCTTGGTCAGTCCTCAATGAAACACCGTGCTCGCCCAGCTTCCCACCCAAAATCGGTTGCTTGAGAAATTGCACCCCACAGGCTTTGGCCGCTTCCACCAGTTCGCAAACCACCCGGTAAGGATCGAGAAAATGCCCGGTGCGGGGAAAGAACAACCCGCCCTGAATCCCTTCGCTGAGTTGCGGCGCCACCTCCTGTACCGCACTGGCCTGCCAGTAATCCACCGGGACTGCTTGCTGGCGCATGCGTGCCTGCAAGGCGTCGATGGCCTGACGGGAGTCGGGGCGCTCGAAGATCAGCAATGAGCCGTCTTCGCGCATCAGTGCGGTACGGTCGATACTCTCCAGCAGACGGTGCCACGCCCCCAGGCTGCTTTCATTCAGCGCACGGATCCCGGCGACGGTGCGCTGGAATGGCGCCGGGCGCAGATTCAACAGCAGCCGGGTAAACCAGGGCAGGGCGCGCGGCAGGTATTTCCAGTCCAGGCGCAGCGGGCCCATCGGGTCCAGAAGCATGGCCGGCAAGCGGCTGAGGATCGACGCATCCGCGATGGGAAACACTTGCTCGGTCGCCAGGTGACCGGCGTTGCCGAACGAGGCCCCGTGGCCAGGTTGCTGTGGGTCGATGACCACCACTCGCCGCCCCTGGCGTGCCAGTTGCAGCGCGCAGGCGACGCCGATGATTCCGGCCCCGACCACGGCGATATCTGGAATGACGTTCTCGCTCATGGCCTAGGCTTCTCTCTGACCGTCGAGCAGGCGCCGCAGCAGCAATGGATTGCCGTGTTGCAGCGCCGTCGGCAGCAGGCCATCCGGGAAGTCCTGGTAGCACACCGGCCGCAGGAATCGCAGGATCGCGGCCGTGCCCACCGAGGTGGTGCGCGAGTCTGACGTTGCCGGGAAAGGCCCGCCATGCACCATCGCATCACAGACTTCCACGCCGGTCGGCCAGCCGTTGACGAGCAGGCGACCGGCCTTGCGTTCCAAAGTCGGCAGCAGCGCGCGGGCGGTTTCCAGATCGTCGCCATCCAGATGCAAGGTGGCGGTCAACTGGCCTTCCAGGTGTTCACTGACTTGGCGGACTTCATCGGCATTGGCACATTGCACGATCAAGGAGGCGGCGCCGAATATCTCGGCCTGCAAGCTGTGGTTGGCGAGAAAATCTTGTGCGTGGGTCGCGAACAGGTGGGCCTGGCCCTGGTTCGGGCCTTGCGCCGCCAACCCTTTACCCGCGACATGAGCATGCTTGGCCAGGGCGCTGACGCCGTCGTCATAAGCCTTGAAGATTCCCGGTGTAAGCATGACCTGGGCCGCGCTGCGCTGAAGCAGATTGGCAGCGTTGTCGATGAAGTGGTCCAGCGCCTGCCCTGCAACGGCAATCACCAGCCCGGGATTGGTGCAGAACTGGCCGGCGCCTTGGGTCAGGGACGCGACAAACCCCTGGGCCAAAGCTTCACCGCGCGCTTTCAATGCGGCGGGAAACAGGTAGACCGGATTGATCGAACTCATCTCCGCATACACCGGAATTGGCTCGGGACGTGCCTGGGCCGCCTGGCACAAGGCGATGCCGCCGCTGCGCGAACCGGTGAAACCCACGGCCTTGATGCGTGGATCGCGCACCAGGGCGATGCCCACTTCGCGGCCCGAGCCGTACAACAGCGAAAACACACCGTCAGGCAGCCCACATTGCTGAACGGCCTTGGCCACCGCTCGGCCCACCAGTTCGCTGGTACCAGGATGCGCACTGTGTGCCTTCACGATCACCGGGCAACCGGCCGCCAGTGCCGAAGCGGTATCACCGCCGGCCACTGAGAATGCCAGGGGAAAATTACTCGCTCCAAAAACCGCCACTGGCCCCAGCGGCACCTGGCGTTGACGCAGGTCCGAGCGGGGCAGGGGCTGGCGATCCGGCTGAGCGGAATCAACCCGCACATCCAGCCATTCACCCGCGCGCACCGTGCGGGCAAAGGTGCGCAGTTGGTGACAGGTGCGGCCGCGCTCGCCCTGGATACGTGGGCGGGGCAGGCCGGTTTCGGCCATCGCCCGTTCAATCAACTCATCGCCCAGGGCTTCGATTTCGTTGGCGATGCTTTCAAGGAATTCGGCGCGAGCGGCCAATGGCGTTTCGCGGTAGGAATCGAAGGCGCTCCATGCCAGCGCACAGGCGTGTTCGACATGCTCGGCGGTGCCGCCGGCATAGGCAGGTTCCAGCGCAATATCGGTGGCAGGATTGATCGCCCGGATTGCCTCGCGGCTGCCTGGAATGGAGTGCTGACCAATCAGCATGGTGCCCGTCAGAGTCATGGCGTAATCCTGAGAAAGTAAAGAGAGGCAGACAAACAGAATCTCTGTAGGAGCTGTCGAGCCAGAGCGAGGCTGCGATGCAGGCACTGCGCTCTGGCAGGTACACCGCGGTGATCCCATCGCAGCCTCGCCGGGGCTCGACAGCTCCTACATTTTATTTTTGTGGCATTGAATAGTGTTAAGCGACGTTCTGCTCCGCCGACCAGTTGGCGTACCACTGGCGGAACAGCGCGTACTGGTGCTCGGCATACCGACGCTGGGCATCGCTGAGAGCATCGGTCTCGTTGAAGTGCAGGGTGTATTCCTTGTCGCCGTTGAGCACCATCAGATGCTTGTAGAACAGCACCAGGTCGCAGCCTTCGTCAAAGGACGACAACACCGCCAGTGCCGACTCCAATTCCCGCGCCTGGCGGCGTGCGGTGGCATCGCCCTTGGCGGCTTTCTTGCTCAGGGCCACCAGTTGCAAAACTTCCCGTGGCAGCGCGTTGCCGATGCCGGTGATCGCGCCGGTGGCGTTGCAGTTGACGAAACCGTGGACCACCTGGGTATCCACGCCCACCATCAGGGTCACGTCATCGTCCTTGGACGTGATGTGTTCGGCCGCGTAGCGCAGGTCTGCCGCGCCGCCGAATTCCTTGAAGCCGATCAGGTTCGGGTACTCGCGACGCAGCTCAAAGAACAGGTCGGCGCGGGTGGCGAAGCCGTAGTAAGGGCTGTTGTAGATCACCGCCGGCAGGTTCGGCGCGGCCTTGAGGATGGCCGCAAAGTGATCCTTCTGCGCCGTCGCCGAGGCGCCACGGGACAGCACACGCGGGATGACCATCAAGCCATGGGCGCCTACTTTCGCCGCATGCGCCGCGTGGGCCACCGCTTCACGGCTGTTGACCGCGCCGGTGCCGACGATGGTCGGTACGCCGGCAGCCACCAGGCGCGCCACGCCTTCCTGGCGCTCGGCTTCCGTCAGCAACGGCCAGTCGCCCATGGAGCCGCAGTACACCACCGCGCTCATGCCGATATCGATCAGCTCGCGGCCCTTGGCGACCAGGGCGTCGAAGTCCGGTTTGCGCTCGGCGGTGCACGGGGTCATCAGGGCGGGGATGCAGCCGGTGAAGATGTTGGTATTCATGGTTTCAGCTCCAGTTTGATTGAAGGGGCGGGGGCGTTTCAAATGCCCCACGCGAAGGGATCCTGTTCGTCGATCAGCAAGGTGCTGTCGGCGGTCATGTAGGCGCGGCCGGTGATGGAAGGGCGTACACGCTCGCCTTCCCATTCGTAGCTGCCTTCGAATTGGCTGCCGGTGATGCTGGCCTGCACCCACGGCTCACCGGCGGCGAGTTTGCCGTCGGCCGCCAGGCACGCCAGCTTGGCGCTGGTGCCGGTGCCGCAGGGCGAGCGGTCGTAGGCTTTGCCCGGGCACATGACGAAGTTGCGGCTGTCGGCCTGGTCGTCGTCGGCGAACAGTTCGATATGGTCGATCAGCGCGCCGTCTTCACCGTGGATGCCCTGGGCCTCCAAGGCCTTGAGCATCGCCCAGGTGTAATCGGTCAGGGCTTCGACGTTGTCCATTTGCAGCGCTTGCCCGTGCTCGGAAACCAGGAAGAACCAGTTGCCGCCCCAGGCGATATCGCCGTAGACCCGGCCATGTCCAGGCACCTCCACCGGTACCTGTTGGCGATAGCGGTAGGCGGGCACATTGCGCAATGTCACCGCGCCGTCAGCATGCAATGTGGCGCTGACCGGGCCGACCGGCGTGTCGATCTTGTGCACCCCCGGTGCGATCCGCCCCAGGTGATGCAGCGAGGCAACCAGGCCGATGGTGCCGTGGCCGCACATGCCGAGGTAGCCGGCGTTGTTGAAGAAAATCACGCCGCAGGTGGCATCGGCCGAGACCGGCGCGCAATACAGCGCGCCCACCAGTACATCGTTGCCACGGGGCTCCAGCAGGCACGCCCTGCGCCATTGGTCATGCTGAGTGCGCAGGTCGTCGAGCTTGTCGGCAATGGTCTCGCCGGCCAACTCGGGAAAACCTGTCATCACCAGGCGCGTGGGTTCGCCGCCGGTGTGGGAATCGATGATGTGAACTCGTTTCATAACAGTGTCCATTCAGGGGTTGGCTGAGGCTCAGGAAGCCAGCTGCACGCGGCCGATGTCGGGCTCAGGGGCTTCACTTTCGTCATCTTCGGTTTCCAGGCGAACCAGATGCGCCGGCACGCCAGTGGCCGCGCCCCAGTAATAAATACCCAGCGCGCAAGCGGCCACGACCACGGTGTCGAACGGATGGCTGAGGATGCCCAGGCCACCAAAGCTGCCGAGTTTCGACAGGATGATGGTCACGGCGTAGAAGCCGATCAGCCACGCAGAGGAGCGAACCTGGCGACCGAGGCTCAGGTGCAGGGTCGGCACAAAACGCCCGCACAGCAGGTACACCACGAACATCAGGATTTGCAGGCCGAGCAGCCACGACACGGTGCTCCAGCCCGACCAGTAGACGATCAACGCGGCGATGATGAACGACAGTGGGCCGAGCACACCCATCCACTTGACCCGGAACGGGCGCGGCAGGTCAGGCGCATTGCGGCGCAGTGCGGCAACCGACACCGGCGCCACGGCGTAGCTCAACACCAGTGCGGCGGACACCACGTTGATCAGCGCTTCCCACGACGGGAAGGGCAGGGTCCAGAACACCGACAAGCCAAAGGTCAGCCACAGCGCCGGGCGCGGGATACCGGACTTTTCGTCGATGCGCGTGAAGATTTTGAAGAAGGTCCCGGTTTGCGCCCAGCCGTAAATCACCCGCGGCGTGGCGTTCATGTAGATGTTGCCGCAACCGCTGGGGGAGATCACCGCGTCGGCCACCACCAGGTAAGCCAGCCAGCCCACACCCAGGGCGAGGGCGATATCGCGGTACGGCAGGGCCAGTTCCTTGGCGACGCCAGCCCAGCCGTTGGCGAGCATTTCGGTGGGAATGCCGCCGAGGAATGCGGTCTGCAACAGCACGTAGATCGCGGTGGAAAGCAGCACCGACAGGATCAGTGCAATGGGAATGGTGCGTTGCGGGTTTTTCACTTCGCTGGCCACCGAGATGATCGGCGTCAGGCCCAGGTACGCGAAAATCACCCCGCCGGCGGACACTGCCATTTCAATGCCCGACAGGCCGAACGGCGCGAAGCCCTGGGCGTGGAAATTTTCCGGTTTGAAGAAGGTGAACAGCACGCCGATCACCAGCAACGGCACGATGAACTTGAACACGCTGACCAGGTTATTGGCCATGGCGAAGGTCTTCACGCTGCGGTAATTGAGGGCGAAAAACAGCGAGAGCAGCGCAAACTGCACGAACCAGCCGAGGACGGTGGGGTTGCTGGAACCCGCCTGCGTCAACTCGGGAAACCAGGCCGCTGCGTATTGGCGCGAGGCGACCACTTCGATTGCCACCAGGCTTGAAAACGCGATCAGCGTGATAAAGCCCATCAGGTAGCCCAGCAGCGGGCCGTGGGAGTAAACCGGGTAGCGCACCACGCCACCGGCGCGGGGCAATGCCGCCCCCAGTTCGCAGTACACAATGCCCAGCAGCAACACGGCGAACCCGCCCAGCAACCAGGAAAAAATCCCCGCCGGCCCGGCGATGGCAGAGACGTGACTGGCCGCGAACAGCCAGCCCGAACCGAAGATCGCTCCCAGTCCGATAAAGGTGAGGTCGATCAATGAAAGCTGTTTCTTGAACTTGCCTTGGGCTGACATGGCGGCGCCTTCTTGTGGGTTATTGGATAGGCATGCAGTGGCCATACAGTGAACCCATCACCGGCGCCGCGATTGATGTTTTGCGCAGGCTGATATGACGAAATCAGCACAGTTTCGAGCGCTCGACATGCTGGCGCCCATGGGGCAATCTGCTCGCCAGGCACCGCCCGCCGGGCGCCTGGCCTGTCCGCTGAATGCAGGAGAAAGCGTCATGATGCAGAGCGCGTTCGCGACCCTTTGCCAAGGGAGCGAGACCAGCCGCCCGCACACCATCGAAGAATTACTGGCCGGCGTGGGGCTGTTGTTGCCGATGCTGGACGTGATTCCCAATGCTGCGATCTTTATCAAGGACGTGCAGGCGCGCTACGTATTGGCCAACCGCACCCTGGTGCAACGGTGCGGGTTGAAGCACTTGCAACCGCTGCTGGGGAAAACCAGCGCCGAGGTCTTTCCCGCGCAGTTGGGGCCCGGCTATACCGAACAGGATCGACGGGTGCTGGAGCAGGGATTTGTCCTGGAAGACCAGTTGGAGTTGCACCTCTACGGCACCCGCGAGCCGGGTTGGTGCCTGACCCACAAATGGCCGCTGTACAGCCGCGACGGTGCGATCATCGGCCTGGCGGGCATCTCGGTCGACCTGCAAACCGCCAGTGAAACCCACCCGGCCTATCAACGGCTGGCGGCGGTGGACGAGCACATCCGGGCGCATTTCAATCGGCGTGTCACCCTGGGTGAATTGACGCGGATTGCCGGGATTTCAGTGGCGCAACTGGAGCGCTACTGCAAGCGCGTGTTCCACCTCACGCCGCGTCAGATGATCCAGAAGGTGCGCCTTGAGCATGCGCACCGACTGCTGCATACCGAGCTGCCGATCACTGAGGTCGCGTTGCAGTGTGGGTATACCGACCACAGCGCGTTTACCCGGCAGTTCAAGGCGTTGACCGGGTTTACGCCGCGCCAGTATCGTCAGGCGACCAGTGTGCGGTGATGTCTAATTGGATCTACGTGAATGTCATGAGCAGCGGTGGTGCCAACAAGGAGGGCGCCAACGCTCTTCGCAGTTGCGCAAACCTGGTCAGTTTCATCGCTGCCGTTGGTGTGACTTATCAAGTCATCCAGTCCGTGCCCGTCTTCAACCATAGCCGTCTTCAAACTGTCAGGAGTTCAACGAGATGGAATCGAGGATAGAGTTATCTTTCGAGGTTACCGAGCAAGAGCGCCAGGCCATTCTCCAGCCGCTGCGGGAATACAACATCAGCCAATGCGGCGAGAACCCGTTCGAAACCTTCGGGTTGTTGTTGTGCGATCCCGCCAGCCAGGAAGTGGTAGGCGGCCTCTACGGGAAAATCTCCTATGGCTGGATGTTCGTTGAGCTGTTGAGCGTGCCTGAGTCAATGCGCACTCAAGGCATGGGCTCGCGGCTGATGCACGCGGCTGAGGAGCTGGCACGGGAGAAAGGCTGTGCGGGGATCTGGCTGGACACCTTCAGCTTCCAGGCGCCCGGATTCTATCGGAAGCTGGGTTTCAGCGAGTTCGGGCAGATTGCCGACTACCCGCCAGGACACACGCGGCACTTTTTCCAGAAGCATCTGGGCTGAGGGCTAGCGGGTCACCGACCGCCACGTGACCAAGCCGTCCAGGCCATGATCGGACTTCAAGTACCTGAGCACGTTCTGCGCCTGGGCCTTCTCTTCAAACGGGCCGACAAAGGCGTGAGGCGGCTCATCGAGCACGGTGGGCACATCGAGCGCACGCAGTTGCGCAACCCGTTTGCCAAACGCTATGTCGGTATCGGCGGTAAGGCGCGCCACCCAGCCGCTGCGATACAAATGCCCTCTGACGCTTCAAACACCCACAAACTTTATTGGATTGCAGCAACAATTTTTCTTGTTGGACACCTCCCTCCCCAAGCAGCAAAGATGCCGCCACTGACGCTCGACCTTCCAGGTCAACAATAAAAAATCGAGCCGGGCTGCACGCCGTTTTCTTGCAGTGAACCCCTTTGTTCACTACCTGCTTTACTGGCGCCGCAGCGCGCACTTAAGGACCTCACCACCATGCAAACTGTTGTGAACCTATGGCCGCTGATTGGCGTACTCGTCATCGTGGTCGGCTTTGTGTTGCGCTTCAATCCGCTGCTGGTCGTCACGGCGGCAGCGATTGCCACCGGGTTTGCCGCCCACTTCCCGCTGGAAAAGATCCTCGCCACCATGGGCGACGGCTTCCTCCAGACCCGCGCCTTGCAATTGATCCTGTTGTTGCCCCTGGCCGTCATCGGTTTGCTGGAGCGCCATGGCTTGCGCCTGCATGCGCAAAACTGGATCGCGCGTTTTGAGCGGGCCACGGTCGGGCGCTTGCTGATCATCTACCTGTTTGTGCGTGAATCCACAGCGGCCATGGGCCTGACCAGCCTGGGCGGGCACCCGCAGATGGTGCGCCCGTTGCTGGCGCCGATGGCGGAAGGCGCGGCGGAAAAACGCTATGGCAAACTTCCCGACAAGCTTCGCCACAAGGTCCTGGCCATGTGTGCCGCGACCGACAACGTCGGGCTGTTTTTTGGCGAGGATATCTTCGTCGCCTTTGGTGCGATTGCGTTGATGCACACCTTCCTGCTGGGTTCGGGGATTGATGTCGAGCCTCTGCACATTGCGGTCTGGGGCATCCCGACGGCGATCTGCGCCTTCATTATTCACGCCATCCGCTTGCACCGCTTTGACCGAATGCTGACCCGAGAGCTGTTACCGGCCAAGCAAGCGGAGGCGGCGCAATGATCATTTCCATTGAATACCTGTACTGGCTGGCCGGCATTCTGCTGGTGATCACCTCCGGGATGATCCTGATGGATCGCACCCACCCCAAGCGCTGGTCGAGTTCGTTGTTCTGGCTGCTGTTTGCCATTCCGTTCCTGGTGGGGGAGCGTCTGCCTTCGGTGGTGGTCGGCGTGGGCGTGGTGGTGATGGCGCTCATTGCGGGCCTGGGCGGCGTAGGCCGCGGCGCGCACGCTCAGTTGCATGACAAGGCCGCACGGGCCAGCGCTGGTCGCCTGGGGCATAAATTGTTTATCCCGGCATTGGCCATTCCGTTGACCACGGTGATCGGCTCGGTGCTGCTCAAGCACACCGAGATCGGCGGCGTGCCGCTGCTGGACCCGAAGAACACCACCTTTGTTTCCCTGGGCATCGGCTGTCTGATTGCACTGGCGCTGGCCTGCTGGCTGACGCGGGACACCCCGGTGCAAGCCCTTCGCGAATCCCGGCGCCTCACCGAAGCGCTGGGCTGGGCGATGGTGCTGCCGCAGATGCTGGCGATGCTCGGGCTTTTGTTCAACGAAGCGGGCGTGGGCACGGCGGTTGCGCACATCACCACCACCTACATCAACCTGGATTACAAGCTGGTAGCGGTGATGGTGTATGTGTTGGGCATGGCGCTGTTTACCGTGATCATGGGCAATGGCTTTGCGGCCTTCCCGGTGATGACCGGCGGCGTGGGTGTGCCGGTGCTGGTGGGTATCTACGGCGGTAACCCGGCGGTGATGGCCGCCATTGGCATGTTCTCCGGTTACTGCGGTACGTTGATGACACCCATGGCAGCCAACTTCAATATTGTCCCGGCGGCGTTGCTGGAGCTGCCGGATAAAAACGCGGTGATCAAGGCGCAGATGCCGACGGCGTTGATGATGCTGGTGGTCAATATTGTCCTGCTCTACCTGCTGATGTGAGGCTGTAATGCGCACTGTATTGCTGACGGGTTTCGAACCGTTTGACCAAGACCTTATCAACCCGTCCTGGGAGGCGGTACGCCTGTTGGAGGGTGTGCCGTTGGGCGCTGATGTGCGGATTGTCGCGCGGCAGTTACCCTGCGCCTTTGCCACGGCGGGCGAGCGCCTGGCTCAGCTGTTGGCCGAACATCGTCCGCAGATGGTCATTGCGGTCGGGCTGGGCCCCGGGCGCAGTGATATTTCCATCGAGCGGGTCGCGATCAACCTCAACGACGCGCGGATCCCGGACAACCTGGGTGAGCAGCCTATCGACACGGAAGTGGTGCCCGGCGGCCCTGCGGCCTACTTCGGTACCTTGCCGAGCAAAGCCATGGTGAGGGCCGTGCGCGAGGCCGGCATTGGGGCCAGCGTGTCGCAAACCGCCGGCACTTTCGTGTGCAATCAGGTGTTCTACCTCTTGCAGCACGCGCTCGCCGGGTCTGGGGTGCGCAGCGGTTTCATCCATGTGCCGTGGCTGCCCGAACAGGTGGCGGGCCGCGTACCCGAGCCGCCCTCGATGGCGTTGCCGATGCAGGTTGAAGGGTTGCGGATTGCACTGCTGACGGCCTGGAATACCCAGGTGGATATCACTGAAGCGGGTGGGCAAGTCAGCTGAGGTTTTCGGCTTCGCGTCCCGGGAAAAACAACGCGAAGCACGTCACGCCGTCCTCGCTGCTGACGCTGTAGCGGCCGTTGTGCAACTGCATGATGGTCGCGACGATGGACAGCCCCAGCCCATTGGAATGCGCCGAGCGTTCCCGGGATTCATCCACCCGATAAAACCGCTCGAACAACCTCGGCAAGTGCTCCGCCGGGATGGTCGCCCCATGGTTGGTCACCGTCAGGCTGATGCCTTCGGCGCCGGGTGTGGCCTGGATCAGCAGTTCAGAACCTGGCGCACCATATTTGATGGCGTTGGCGCACAGGTTGGCCAGGGCACGGCGCAACAGCATCGGTTCGGCCCAGATCACACCGGTGCCTCGGGCGAGGATACTGATGTCGACATCGCCCGCCGGCCCTTCGAAATAGTCGGCCATGCGTTCCACTTCATCGGCCGCATCCAGTTCCTGGCGTTGGCGCAAGGCGCTGGCGGGGTCGGTGCGAGCCAGGAACAGCATGTTGTCGAGCATGCGCGCCAGGCGTTCAAGTTCTTCGACGTTGGAGGCCAGCAGTTGTTGGTAGGCCTCGACGCTGCGGTGTTGTTGCAACGCCACCTGGGTTTCCCCCAGCAAGTTGTTGATGGGCGTGCGCAGTTCGTGGGCCATGTCGGTGGAGACCTGCCCCAATTGCACAAAGCCCTTGGCCAGGCGTTCGAGCATGGTGTTGAACGAATCAATCATCGGCAGCAATTCTTTGGGGGCGCCCTGGCTGTCGAGGCGCGCGGCAAGGTTGCCGACGCCGATGCCCTGGGCATGCACCGCCAGACGCCGCAACGGCAGCAAGCCACGATGCACCATCAGGTAACCGACCACCGCCAGTACCAACGCAGCGATGCTGGCGAGGATATAGACACTCAGCCGGTAGCTGGCGAGCACAGCGGTGCGCTCGGTCATCAGGCGCCCGGTGGTGACTTGCAGGCTGCCCTGGTCGCCGGAATCGATGGTGGCGGCCAGCATGGAGAAGGGCACTCCGTTGACGCCAGGCAAATGCTGCACATCGGCGAAGTCCAGGGCATGGTTTCTGGGCACCGGTGTCACGGCGGGCATATCGATGTTGCCGGGGTTCACCTCCAGCAACGGCTTCTGCCCCGGTGCGGTGATGCTCAGCACCGATTCGCGGTTGCCCAGCATGTTTTGGAACAGCTCCGGCTTGGTCTTGATCAGGTCCAGAGTGTTGCTGTCGTTCAGCAGGTTGCGCAGTTGGTCGACGCGGTAAATCAGCGCGGCATCGTCCCGGTGGATCAACTCGCGCTCAAGGTCGCGGTACAGCGCCACGCCGAGGGTCGCCAGCAGGGCGAACGCCAGTAAGGCAAAGATCAGTGCCAGGCGCAGTGTCAGGGAATAATGCCGAGGCTTGCTCATGGCTGCGTATCGAAGCGGTAGCCGATGCCGCGCACGCTGTGGATCAGCTTGAGCTGGAACGGGTCGTCGATTTTCAGGCGCAAGCGGCGCACGGCCACGTCGACCACATTGGTGTCGCTGTCGAAATTCATGTCCCACACCCGCGAGGCGATCAACGAGCGCGACAGCACCTGGTCCTGGTGGGTGGCGAACAAGTGCAACAAGGCGAACTCCTTGTTGGTCAGGGTGATGCGCACACCGCCGCGGGTAACGCGGCGCTTGAGCACGTCGATCTGCAGGTCGGCGATCTGCAGTTGTTCTTCTTCACGGCTTGGCCCGCGCCGGGTCAGGGTGCGCAGGCGCGCCACCAGTTCGGCGAAGGAAAACGGCTTGATCAGGTAATCGTCGGCGCCCAGTTCCAGGCCCTTGATGCGGTCGGCAATGTCGTCCCGGGCGGTGAGGAACAGCACCGGCGTATCGGCTTCCTTGCGCAGGCGACGCAGCACTTCCCAACCGTCCATCTTCGGCATCATCACGTCCAGCACGATCACGTCGAACGGGGTTTCCAGGGCCTGGTGCAAACCGTCCACACCGTCGCGGGCGAGGCTCACGGAGTAACCCAGTTCCTGCAGGCCGTTAAGCAGGTAGTTACCCGCCTTGGGCTCGTCTTCGACTACGAGGATATTCATGGGAGTTGCCCTGGTGATGTGCCGGTGTTTCGTGGCGCAAGTGTAGCCCGATCAATTGTCATTGGGGCAGCCGATGCCCTGTACTTGATAGTCCAGCACGTGTTCGCGGCCCTGGCTGTCGAGGTAGTCGAGGCGGGCGGGGACAATGCCGCACTGGCCGTAGGTGTCGGTGCTCGACAGCACTTTGGCCACGTCCATGTGCATGAAGAAGCCGGGCGTGTCATGGATGACCGAAGTGGTATCGGCAAGCGCCGAGCCGGTGGCGAGGAGGGCAGCAAAGCCGAGGATAAACAGTTTCATGGCGGTATCTCTCTTTAAGGGTTGGCTGCCGGTATCCGGCAGTGAGTTCACAGTAACCAGGCGACACAAACAGCCAACCAACAGGATGATGACAAGATCGTAATGAAGGGATCAGGGCTGGCGGCCGGAGGCTTCGAGGATCAGGTCGGTGATTTCCTTGGTGTGGGAAACCAGCGACAAGTGGCTCGACGGCACTTCGATGGTGGTGGCGTTCATGCGCTTGGCGAGGAAGCGTTCCAAGTCCGGGTTGATGGTCTGGTCGTTGCTGGACACCGCATACCAGGAGGGTTTGGTGTGCCAGGCGGCGTTGACGGTGCGGCCGCTGAACAGGGTTTTGGCGATCGGTTGTTGTACGGCGTACAGCTCCATGGCCTTGGCGTGGGGCACGTCGGCGGCGAAGTACTTGAGGAAGGCGTCCTGGTTCAGGGTCAGGTAGCCGTCATGCTCCACCACACCGGCACGTACGGGTGTGCTCGGGTACTTGGCGGACAGGGCGACGAAGTCTTCGTTGGCGTCCGGGGCGCGAGCGGCGACGTATACCAGAGAGCTGACCTTCGGATTGACCCCGGCATCGCTGACCACGGTACCGGCGTAGGAATGGCCGACCAGCACGGTAGGACCGTCCTGCTGATCGAGTACGCGATTGGTGGCGGCAACGTCATCCGCCACCGAGGTCAGCGGGTTTTGCACGGCGGTCACATGCAAGCCGGCGGCCTGCAGGCGGGTGATCACTTCGGACCAACTGGAACCGTCAGCCCATGAGCCGTGTACCAGTACCACGTTGTTGGCTTTCACCGGTGCAATCGGGCCGGCCATGGCGGTGCCGGTGCCCAGCATCAACAGGCTGGCGGCGATCAGGCAGAGTTTGCTTGCAGGTTTCATCGGGCGGGCTCGCTTCTTTATCAGTGGGAAGTGGGGTCACCGGCTGTGGGTGACTGACGACTTCACTGTATGAAGTGAGGGTGCTGGCAACACTGACAGCTTGATGACAAGTTTGTAATGCAATGGGCAGCCTGGAGCTGCCCTTGTTGGGCGCAGATTCATCAGACAGTACGGGCTGCCTGCAGGCGTTCAGCGCCACCTTCCGCCAGGCCGCGTTCGTGCAGGCGATCGGCGCCGCCCTCGGCGAGCAGATGGGATGGCTGGGCTTTGGCTGCGGCGGCGTGGGTGCTGGCCGACGCCATGGATGACAGCCCGAGGCCTGCGACGACAGCCAGGCCGAATACCAGGGACGAAGCTTTCGAGAGATTGAACATGATGAGGCTCCTACGCGTGAGTCAGCCGGATTGGCTGGTGGTCGTAGTTAATCCCCGGGGTGTATCCGCCATGTGTGCCCGGGCGTGGCGAAATGCAGGTTCGCGTATCCAGGCAGGCTTTCCATACAGTCCGATACAAACTACGGGAAGGTTTACAGCGTTTGGGGCGATCCGTAGATTGCATCGGGCAAGTGGTTCGTCAGTACCCAAGACCGGGTGACGAAAACATGAGGAAGCCGAGCAGTGTCCACCCGCGATTCAGCTGTATTCGCCAACCGTTACCGCGCCTTCCTGTTCGATATGGATGGCACCCTCCTGAATTCCATTGCCGCCGCCGAACGGGTATGGGCGACCTGGGCTGGGCGCCATGGGTTGGATGTTGCGGCCTTTCTGAAGACCATTCATGGCGCCCGCGCCATCGATACCATCACCCGTCAGGCATTGCCCGGGGTTGACGCGCAGGCGGAGGCGCAATGGATCACCGAGGCTGAACTGGAGGATGTAGAAGGGGTGGTGGCGATTGCCGGCGCGGTGGAATTTCTCAACACGCTGCCCGGCGATCAATGGGCGCTGGTCACGTCCGCACCCAAGGCATTGGCTCTGCGCCGTATGCGGGCGGCCGGGATCAATCCACCGGCGGTGTTGGTCACCGCGGAGGATGTCGCCAGTGGCAAGCCGGATCCGGCCTGTTATGTGCTCGGTGCGCAACGGCTGGGAGTGCCGGTGCAGGACTGCCTGGTGTTTGAAGATGCCAGCGTCGGGATTCGTGCCGGCGAGGCGGCGGGGGCCGATGTGATGGTGGTGACGGCAACGCACCACACACCTATGGTCACGGAACACTCCTCGATTGCCGGGTACGAGCATTTACAGGTTTTGCGGGACGATGCCGGGCTGTTGCACCTGCAGCGCTTGACATAAAGAAGGCCGATCCGGTTAACCGGATCGGCCTTCTTTGTAAACGGACGGTTTTACAGACGCTCAGGACGAGGCTTTCCGGCGATCACTGCGAGGGGCTCGTCGACACAATTTTCGATGAATGGCAGCCTGGAGAGGCTGGAGACAGAAGACAAACAAGTACGCCCCCAGGAACAGCGCCAGGTCCAGCCAGGAGTAGGCATTATCGGAGATGCCCTCCATTTCGTACCGCACTGCATACTCCAGCCCGAAAAAGACCACGGCGATCAACCCGGCGATCGTCCAGGACTTGGATAAAGAAGGCTGTTTATCAGGACGCCTCATCAACGTGCTCCTTGGCGCGCTGCAGACTGTAAAAGATTTGTCACGAGATTCGGCTCTGGAAAACTCAACAAGTTCCATTTGTATGCAAGCTGTTTCATGCGTAAAGGGCACCCAGCGGCTATTACTGTGAAGGGTTCCTGCCTTCCGTCATGCAAAGGGAGTACGCCTTATGTTCGTTCAGTGGTTTCTTGCAGCCGTCCATTTACTGGCATTCGCTATGGCGCTATCGGCCGTGCTAGCTCGAGGCAAGGCTTTGCGCAACCTGGTAGAGAGTGAACCATCCACCGTGCGCCGTGTATTGATCACGGACAATATCTGGGGAGTCAGTGCCCTGATATTGTTGGTAACCGGTGGCATGCGGGCCTTTGGCGGCTATGAAAAAGGCGGTGATTATTACCTGCACCAGCCGTTGTTTCACGTGAAGATGTCGCTGCTGGTATTAATTTTGTTACTGGAGCTCGCGCCGATGATCCGCTTTATCAAGTGGCGCATCGCTTTGGCGCGCGGCGCGCATCTCGATTTGCATCAGGCAGGTCTTTTTGCGCGCATCAGCCACCTGCAGGCGTTGCTGGTGGTGCTGATGATGATTGCAGCGACGGGAATGGCACGTGGCGTAGGCCTGGGGTAACAGTGGGCTGGCGCTGGAATAAGGGAATAGGGCGCGCTGGCCACGGGAAGCCGCGAGCAGGCTAAAGGAGGTTTTCGCCAGCCGTTACAGTGAACGAAAGGGCTGGCTACTGGAGGCGCTTCAAGGTGTCTGGTTTTTATCCGGAGCCGTCAGGCCCGCCTGGATACGTTGGTAGATCTCCTCGCGATGCACGGCAACGTCCTTTGGAGCATTGATGCCGATTCTTACTTGCTGGCCGCTAACGCCCAGGATGGTGATAGTAATGTCATCACCGATGTTTATGCTTTCACCGACTTTGCGGGTGAGTATCAGCATGGACTTCTCCTTGATTGCTTTGAAGGACACATGTTTCAGACAGGGCAGATGTCGGATGTGTGTAGCTTACTGCGAAGCGCTTCCCTGTGGCTGCCTCTTTTAGGACGCATAGAGGCGGCATTAATTCCCATGCCGCCATCATACAGGTCTGCGATACATGATTCGCATTGTTTAAGCCAACGTTTATGACGGCCAGAATAGACAGTGAATGATAAAGTCGCCTCTTTGATCCTCTAAGGAGCAGGGTAGTGCGTAAAGTAGCGATGGCAATTGCGGTGTTGGCATTGGCCGGTTGCGGTGAAGGTAAAAGTGTCGATGCCCCCAAGGCCAGGCCCGCCGTTGCCGAGGCGCCCGCTCAGGCCCAACCAGCGGTCGGTGCGATCGCCGCTCAAGAATGGGATGTATGGGTGGGGCCGCCGGATCACAAGCTGCAAGCGATAACTGACCTGACCGCGTGGCTGCTGGAACACGGTTTCAGTTTCTATCTGACGAAGGAAGACGGTAAGGATCAGGTACTGCTGGGTCCGTTCAGCACCAAGGCCGAGGCCGAGGCCAAGCAGGTGCAGTTGACCGAGAAACTGGCCACTGCGAAGAAAAATGACACCGTGTCCGAGGTCATCGAACACAAGGTTGCACAGTAAAGGACCGACAAGCGGGAGCTCATGGCGCTCCCGCTTTTTACGTTCAGCCGCAGGCTTTCAAGTTCACCGGGCCGACAAATTCATTGCCGCGCCCCATCACGCACGCCACGGTTTGATTGCGCTGGCGCTCCCAGGCTTGTACCGGGTAGGTCTTGTTCCAGGCTTCGTAGAGTTGGCGGTCCTGCTTCGACAGGCGCAGGCCATACTGCTTGCTCATATAGAAGTACGTACGGGCAATCATCCCGCGAATGGACGGGCGGGGCATGACCTTCTTGGCCTTGAAATCCACCTGGGTCAGGCATGATCCATATTGCCCGCTTTGTACCGGCAGCCAGCCAAAACTGAAGTTGTTCCGGTCGCCATTGACCTCGCCGATACTCGGCACCAGGTTGTGCAGGTCGGCCTCAGCGCGCTTGTACACCGCATCCTTGCGGGTGCAGTTCTTGCGTCCGCCGTCTTGCCAGCACTGGCGCTGATGGCCGATTTGCCAGGCCGGAACGATGTGTTCCCATTCAATACGCGCCGCCCGGTTGGCGTTCTTGCGCGGGACATAGCCGCAGGCTTTCAGGTCCACCCGGTTACCGTTGTATTTGCAGCCGCAATAGAACTCCGTGGATTGCGGTTCATACAGTTTCCAGGCGATTTTCTTGGCTTCGCTGAACGTCTTGGGGGCTTGGGCGTGAGCGGTGACAGCAAAAAACACACACAACAGACTGATAAAACGGACACTCATTGACTCAATCTTCCTTCGGTACAACCCAGAAAATCTGCACGCCACCGTCATCGCGATAGGCGAGGGTGACGTTGTCGTTTTCTGCGATTTCCTCCAGTAGTCGTGCCCACTCGTCTTCCGGTTCCTCGGGCAAACGGAAGATCAACGCCGCCTTGTTCTTTTGGGCGTTGGTGGAATTGATGATTTTTTGCACGCGAATGGCCAGGCGTTGATAGGCGTCAGGCGCTGCTGCTGCTGCGGAAGAGGGCTTTGCCACGGAGTATTCCTTATTAGGCTGTACGTGCATACAGTATTTAACTGTAAGCAATTTCGCAACTGCTTAAAATCCAGGAAGTTCTTCTGACAGTGGTTTTGCCGATTTGGTGTAGGAGGGCTTTGTTTTTCAAGGGTTTATTGCGCGGGGGGTAAAGCGGGGGTATTTGGACCCGCTCGCGGTGCGCCACGAGCGGGATGGCCCAACCGTTACCGGCCAGGCCTGGGAGCGATCAATATTCCCAGAACATCCGTTGCAGTTCCTTGCTGTCCTGAGTCTTGGTCAGGGCGACCATGGCCAGGATGCGGGCTTTCTGCGGGTTCAGGTCATGGGCAACCACCCAGTCGTATTTGTCGTCAGGCTGTTCGGCGTTACGCAGAACGAAACCGCCGGCATTCACGTGGGAAGAACGAATGATCTGCACGCCTTGCTTGCGCAGTTCCTGCAGGGCCGGTACTACCTTGGAAGACACCGATCCATTGCCGGTACCGGCGTGGATGATGGCTTTCGCACCGGCCTGGGCCAGGGCCTTGTAGGCGGTGTCGCTTACGTTGCCGTAGGAGTAGGCGATTTCGACGTCCGGCAGACTTTTGATGGTCTTGATGTCGAATTCCGAGTTCATGGTGTGGCGCTTGGCTGGCAGGCGGAACCAGTAGGATTTGCCTTCAACCACCATGCCCAGCGGGCCCCACGCGCTCTTGAACGCTTCAGTCTTGATGTTGATCATCTTGCTGACGTCGCGACCCGATTGGATCTCGTCGTTCATGGTCACCAGCACGCCTTTGCCGCGGGCGTCTTTACTGCCGGCGACGGCAACGGCGTTGTACAGGTTGAGCATGCCGTCAGCCGACATGGCGGTGCCTGGGCGCATCGAGCCGACCACGACAATTGGCTTGTCGGTCTTTTCCACCAGGTTGAGGAAGTAGGCAGTCTCTTCCAGGGTGTCGGTACCGTGGGTGATTACAATGCCATCGACGTCCTTGCTGTCGGCCAGCTCGGCGACGCGGCGACCCAGTTGCAGGAGGTTTTCGTTGGTGATGCTTTCGGAGGCAATTTGCAACACTTGCTCGCCGCGTACATTGGCGATCTGACTAAGCTCAGGAACGCCGGCGATCAATTGTTCGATGCCGACTTTGGCGGCCTGGTAGGTCGCGCTGTTGGCCGCGCTGGCGCCAGCGCCGGCGATGGTGCCGCCGGTGGCAAGGATCACCACGTTGGACAGTTTTTGCTGGGTTTCAGCTTCTTTTGCCTGAGCGGCAACAGGGAACAGCAGCAGGAGGGCTAACGCGCCCGGAACGAAGGTTTTCAACGCAGATTTCATTATTCTTCTCTCTAGTTTTTGATGAGTGCTGGTGCAAGTTCATCTAGAAACACCCGGGCGGTTCTGAACGCCGCGAGGTGCTGAGTAAGAGCAGGATTTGTACCAGCGGTATTTTGTTTGGGAATAGAATTTAACCTATTGATTTATATCTATATTTATTTGATTTTTAAGCAAAGGGCTTCGTCTTTTGTCCGGCTTTCCGAACAAAACGGCGTGCGAATGTTCGGTTGTCCGAAAAGGATGACGGAAAAGTTTGGGTTTAAACGCAGAAGGCACATCGCGACCAGTCGTTTCAGAGAACGATCAAGCCGCATCGATGTTTAGGGAGGACAGCCAATGGGGAAGGGGCGGGGCTTAGAGCGGATTCATCAAAAGGCTGTTTTCTTCCGTTGACAAATCTCGACAAGCTTCTCATAGTTTGACCTAACGCAAACGTTTGCGAGATGTTTCACGGGGTGCTCCCTGAGTGTCGTGAAAGCTCGTATCAGCCGCCCGGGTGGGATGGCTGCCGAAGCGTTCTTCGGTGCAAGCGTTGCTCACAATAATCATAAGATCGGAGTGAACCCATGAAGCTGCCATTCGCTGGACGTCTTCTTGCTGTCGCTGTGCTTGCTGCCGCATCCGCTGCCCTGCCTCTTTCCTCTGCATTTGCTGACGAGACCGCCGCCAAACCCAAGGTCGGCCTGGTCATGAAATCCCTCGCCAACGAATTCTTCGTCACCATGCAGGACGGCGCCAAGTCCTACCAGAAAGAACACGCCGCCGATTTCGACATGATCACCAACGGGATCAAGAACGAAACCGATACCAGTGCCCAGATCGATATCGTCAACCAGATGATCCTCGCCAAAGTAAACGCCATCGTGATCGCGCCTGCGGACTCCAAGGCGTTGGTCACTGTGCTGAAGAAAGCCTCCGATGCAGGCATCAAGGTCGTCAACATCGACAACCGCCTTGATCCGCAAGTGCTGAAAAGCAAAAACCTCGATATCCCGTTTGTAGGCCCGGATAACCGCAAAGGGTCCAAGCTGGTGGGCGACTATCTGGCCAAGCAACTGGCTGCGGGTGACAAGGTCGGCATCATTGAAGGTGTGCCGACCACCACCAACGCCCAACAGCGTACCGCAGGCTACAAAGATGCGATGGACGCTGCCGGCATGAAGATCGTCTCCACCCAGTCGGGTAACTGGGAAATCGACCAGGGTCAGAAAGTCGCTTCCGCCATGCTGAGCGAATACCCGGACCTCAAGGCATTGTTGGCCGGTAACGACAACATGGCCCTGGGCGCTGTCTCTGCCGTACGTGCGGCAGGCAAGGCCGGCAAGGTTCTGGTCGTGGGCTACGACAACATCGAAGCCATTAAACCCATGCTGCAGGACGGCCGCGTATTGGCGACCGCCGACCAGGCGGCTGCCCAGCAAGCGGTGTTCGGTATCCAGAACGCGCTCAAGCTGGTCAAGGGTGAAAAAGTCGATGCCAAAGACGGCGTAATCGAAACCCCGGTCGAACTCGTCCTCAAGAAGTAATTCCCCGGCAGCACCAAACAGCGTCCGCTCACTCGAGCGGACGCCTGGAGACGTTTCTATGTCATCTTCCGCACCGAACGCTGTCCTCTCGGTCAGCGGTATCGGCAAGACCTATGCCCAACCGGTTCTGTCCGACATCACCCTGACGCTCAATCGTGGGGAAGTGTTGGCGCTTACCGGTGAAAATGGCGCGGGGAAAAGTACCCTGTCGAAAATCATCGGCGGGCTGGTCACGCCGACCGACGGCCAGATGCAGTTCAATGGCCAGGCCTACACGCCGGGCAGCCGGACCCAGGCTGAAGAGCAGGGCATCCGCATGGTCATGCAGGAACTCAACCTGCTGCCGACCCTGACGGTCGCCGAAAACCTGTTCCTCGATAACCTGCCCAGCCACGGCGGCTGGATCAGCCGCAAGCAACTGCGCAAGGCCGCGATTGAAGCCATGGCCCAGGTTGGCCTGGACGCCATCGACCCGGACACCCTGGTCGGCAGCCTCGGCATCGGCCACCAACAGATGGTCGAAATTGCCCGCAACCTGATCGGCGATTGCCACGTATTGATCCTCGACGAACCCACGGCGATGTTGACCGCCCGTGAAGTCGAGATGCTGTTCGAACAAATCACCCGCCTGCAGGCCCGGGGCGTGGCGATTATCTATATTTCCCACCGGCTCGAAGAACTCGCCCGTGTCGCCCAGCGCATTGCGGTACTGCGTGACGGCAAGCTGGTGTGTGTCGAGCCGATGGCCAACTACAACAGTGAGCAACTGGTCACGCTGATGGTGGGCCGCGAACTGGGCGAGAAAATCGACCTGGGCCCGCGCACCATCGGCGCGCCGCTGTTGACGGTAAAAGGCCTGACCCGCTCGGACAAGGTCCGCGATGTGTCGTTTGAAGTGCGTGCCGGTGAAATCTATGGCATCTCCGGCCTGATCGGTGCTGGCCGTACAGAGTTGCTGCGCCTGATCTTCGGTGCCGATATCGCCGACAGCGGCACCGTGGCCCTGGGCACCCCCGCGCAAGTCGTCAGCATTCGTTCGCCTGCCGACGCGGTGGGTCATGGCATCGCCCTGATCACCGAGGACCGTAAGGGCGAGGGCCTGCTGCTGACTCAATCCATCGGCGCCAATATTGCCTTGGGCAACATGCCGAAGGTCTCCAGCGGTGGCCTGGTGAATAGTCGTGACGAAACCGCCTTGGCCAAGCGCCAGGTTGACGCCATGCGCATCCGCAGTTCCAGCCCGGCGCAATTGGTGTCGGAGCTGTCGGGCGGTAACCAGCAGAAGGTGGTGATTGGCCGCTGGCTGGAGCGCGACTGCGAAGTGATGTTGTTCGATGAGCCGACCCGGGGCATCGACGTTGGCGCCAAATTCGATATTTATGCGCTGCTCGGCGACCTGACCCGCCAGGGCAAGGCGCTGGTGGTGGTGTCCAGCGACCTGCGTGAGTTGATGCTGATCTGCGACCGCATCGGCGTGCTTTCCGCCGGGCGCCTGATCGAGACTTTCGAGCGCGACAGCTGGACCCAGGACGAATTGCTTGCCGCTGCTTTTGCCGGCTATCAGAAACGTGATGCGCTGCTCAATGACGCAGCGCCTAGGAATACCCCATGAAAACCATTTCCTCCCCTGCAAAACGTGGCGGCAACTTTTACGGCCTGGGCACTTACCTGGGTCTGGCCGGTGCTTTGCTGGCGATGATCGCGTTGTTCTCGTTCCTGAGTGACCACTTCCTCTCGTACGACACCTTCAGCACTCTGGCCAACCAGATTCCCGACCTGATGGTATTGGCGGTGGGCATGACCTTCGTGCTGATCATCGGCGGCATCGACCTGTCGGTGGGTTCTGTGTTGGCCCTGGCCGCATCGGCTGTCAGCGTGGCAATTCTCGGCTGGGGCTGGAGTGTGTTGCCGGCAGCCATACTGGGCATGGGCTGCGCCGCGTTGGCCGGTACCATTACCGGTTCCATCACCGTGGCCTGGCGCATCCCGTCGTTCATCGTGTCCCTCGGCGTGCTGGAAATGGCCCGCGGCGTGGCGTACCAGATGACCGGCTCGCGCACCGCATACATCGGTGATTCGTTTGCCTGGTTGTCCAACCCGGTGGCCTTCGGGATTTCGCCTTCGTTCATTATCGCGTTGCTGGTGATCATCGCCGCGCAGCTTGTGCTGACGCGTACCGTGTTCGGTCGCTACCTGATCGGCATCGGCACCAACGAAGAGGCTGTGCGCCTGGCCGGTATCAATCCAAAACCCTACAAGATCCTGGTGTTCAGCCTGATGGGCCTGCTGGCCGGCGTGGCGGCACTGTTCCAGATTTCGCGCCTGGAGGCGGCGGATCCAAACGCCGGTTCTGGCCTGGAGCTGCAAGTGATTGCTGCCGTGGTCATCGGCGGCACCAGCCTGATGGGCGGGCGTGGCTCGGTGATCAGTACCTTCTTCGGCGTGCTGATTATCTCGGTCCTCGCGGCAGGGCTGGCGCAGATTGGCGCCACTGAGCCGACCAAACGTATCATCACCGGTGCCGTGATCGTGATCGCGGTGGTGCTGGATACTTACCGCAGCCAGCGCGCCAGTCGGCGAGCCTGAGCCATGGCAACGATCAAGGATGTGGCGGCGCTTGCGGGAATTTCCTACACCACGGTGTCCCATGTGGTGAACAAGACGCGCCCGGTCAGCGAGCCGGTACGGATCAAGGTCGAAGCGGCCATCAAGCAGCTCGACTATGTGCCCAGTGCTGTCGCGCGGTCGCTGAAAGCCAAGACCACCGCGACCATCGGCCTGTTGGTGCCCAACAGCCTCAACCCGTATTTTGCGGAGCTGGCCCGGGGCATCGAGGATTACTGCGAGCGGAATGGCTATTGCGTGATCCTCTGCAACTCCGACGATAATGCTGAAAAGCAGCGCAGCTACTTGAGGGTGCTGTTGGAGAAACGCATCGACGGCTTGATCGTGACCTCGGTAGGCGGTGATGACAGCGGCCTGGCGACGGGCCTGAAAGCGGTGCGTACGCCGATGGTCATCGTCGACCGTGCACTCGACGGGATCGATGTTGACCTGGTGCGCATCGACCACGAACAGGGCGCCTACCTGGCGACCCGTCATCTGTTGGATTTGGGGCACCGCGACATTGCCTGTATTGGTGGCCCGAGCCATACCCGCGTGGCGCAGATGCGTATGGCGGGCTACTACCGCGCCCTGGCCGAGGCCGGGCTTGAAGTGCCGGCCGGCCGTGTGCTGGAGAGTGATTTCACCAGCACCGGTGGTTACGCGGCGGCGGCGCAATTGCTGGCGGATAATCCCCCCAGTGCGATTTTTGCCGGCAACGACATGATCGGCTTCGGCGTATTGCGCGCGGCGGCCGAGCGTAATATCCGCGTGCCCGGTGAGCTGTCGGTGATCGGGTTCGATGATATTCAAATGAGCCAGTACGTGTACCCGGCGCTGACCACGGTTGGCCAGTCCATCCTGCAACTGGGAGAGATGGCCGCCGAGTATTTTACTGCGACGAATTGCTACACCCCAATTGCCGATCGATCAACGCATCGTGACGCCGAGTATTGTTCTGCGCGAGTCAACGGCGCCGTTGGCCGGTGTGTTTGCCCAATACCGCTGAACCGAATTGATGAGTACTGATGTATGCCAGCAAAAGTAGTGGTAATAGGCAGCCTGAACATGGACCTGGTCACCCGGGCCAGCCGGCTGCCCCGCGCCGGTGAAACCCTGATCGGCCAATCGTTTTCCACCGTTCCCGGCGGCAAGGGCGCAAACCAGGCGGTCGCTTCGGCGCGTCTTGGGGCCGAAGTCGCGATGGTCGGTTGCGTGGGCACCGATGCCTATGGCGCGCAATTGCGCGACGCACTGTTGGTGGAAGGTATCGATTGCCAGGCCGTCAGCACCGTCGACGGGTCCAGCGGTGTGGCGCTGATCGTGGTGGATGACAGCAGTCAGAATGCGATCGTTATCGTCGCCGGTAGCAATGGCGAGCTGACCCCGGCCAAATTACAGACCTTCGACAGCGTGCTGCAGGCTGCCGACGTGATTGTTTGCCAGCTTGAGACGCCGATGGACACTGTCGGCCATGCCCTCAAGCGCGGCCGCGAACTGGGCAAAACGGTGATCCTCAATCCGGCGCCGGCCAGTGGTCCGCTGCCTGAGGATTGGTACGCCGCCATCGATTACCTGATTCCCAACGAAAGCGAAGCCTCGGCATTGAGTGGCGTGGTGGTGGATTCGCTGGACAGCGCCAAGGTCGCCGCCACGCACCTGATCAAGGCCGGCGCCGGCAAAGTCATCATTACCCTTGGCGCCGAGGGCGCATTGTTTGCCGATGGCCAGGGCTTTGAGCACTTGGTGGCGCCCAAGGTCAAGGCGGTCGATACCACCGCTGCCGGTGACACCTTCGTCGGTGGTTTTGCGGCGGCACTGGCTAACGGTAAAAGCGAGGCCGAGGCCATTCGTTTTGGCCAGGCGGCGGCTGCGCTGTCGGTCACCCGTGCCGGTGCGCAACCGTCCATTCCTACATTGCATGACGTCCAAGGTTTAGTGTCCTCATGAAAAAGACTCCCTTGCTTAATATCGCGCTGTCGCGGGTGATCGCATCCCTTGGCCACGGCGACATTCTGGTGATCGGTGATGCCGGCCTGCCGGTGCCGCCTGGCGTTGAGCTGATCGACCTGGCGCTGACCAAAGGCATCCCGGATTTCGTCAGCACCTTGCGCATTGTTCTCAGCGAAATGCAGGTGGAAAGCCACGTGCTGGCGGAAGAAATCCTGCTCAAGCAACCGCCGGCCCTGACGGATCTCAATACCCTGACCGAACAGGCCGCCCTCGGCGAGCGCCGCCTGCTCAGCCATGAAGAGTTCAAGCAGCTCAGCCGCAAGGCGAGGGCGGTGGTGCGCACCGGTGAGTGCCAGCCTTACTGCAATATCGCGCTGGTCTCCGGCGTAACGTTCTAGAATTCCCAACGACAAGGAGTGCGTCATGCAACGTGGTACCCAAACCCTGCGACACCTTTTCCGGAGTGTGCTGCTTTTGTCCTTCCTAACTGCTGCAAGCGCCCACGGGGCGGAAAAAATCGACCTGATCATCGATACCGACCCCGGTGCGGACGACGTGGTGGCCTTGTTATTCGCCATGGCTTCGCCCGATGAGCTGAACATCCGCGCGCTGACCACCGTTGCCGGTAACGTGCGCCTGGACAAGACCTCCCGCAATGCGCGCCTGGCTCGCGAGTGGGCAGGGCGCGAGGAAATCCCGGTATACGCCGGTGCACCAAAACCGATGCTGCGCACGCCGATCTATGCCGAAAACATCCACGGCAAGGAAGGCATCTCCGGCGTCACCGTGCATGAGCCGAAGAAAGGCCTGGCCGAAGGCAACGCCGTTGATTACCTGATCAAGACCCTGAGCACCGCCAAGCCCCACAGCATCACCATCGCCATGCTTGGCCCGCAGACCAACCTGGCGCTGGCATTGACCCAGGCGCCGGAGATCACTCAAGGCATCAAGGAAGTGGTCGTGATGGGTGGCGCGCACTTCAACGGTGGCAATATCACGCCGGTGGCCGAGTTCAACCTGTTCGCGGATCCGATCGCGGCCGAAATCGTGCTCAAAAGCGGCGTCAAGCTGACTTACCTGCCGTTGGACGTGACCCACAAAGTCCTGACCAGTGACGCACGCCTGAAGCAAATCGCTGCGTTGAACAACAACGCGAGCAAGGTGGTGGGCGATATTCTCAATGAATACGTCAAAGGCGACATGGAGCACTACGGCATCCCGGGTGGCCCGGTGCATGACGCTACCGTCATTGCCTACCTGCTCAAGCCTTCGCTGTTCAGCGGCCGTGAAGTCAATGTGGTGGTGGATAGCCGTGAAGGCCCGACCTTCGGCCAGACCATCGTCGATTGGTACGACGGCCTGAAACAACCGAAGAACGCGTTCTGGGTTGAAAACGGCGATGCCCAAGGCTTCTTCGATCTGCTGACCGAGCGTCTTGGTCGCCTGAAGTAAGCGGTTTACCGGTCGGCGTTCGTCGGCCGGGTCTTATTCGCGCTCGGGGTCTGGTGCTCCCATGTGATCGGCCGGGTATTTCTCGAATACCTGGCCGATAAATGCCTGCGCGGCCTGAGTCCCCAGTTCCTTGACCAGCAGGTCGATACCGATGATTGCCAACTCCTCGGGGCTGCCCGGGCTATAGGAGCTTTGCCCTTGGGGCCACTTGGCTTTGATGTCGGCGTGGATCGTGACGATGGTCATGGGTGTCTCGCGAGGCTGGAAGGCGGTTGGTGCTGTCTTGCGAGTGGAGTTAACCATTTTGCGCAGCGTTTGGCACTGCTACTTAGGCATGAGGGGAGGGCTGTGCGACACTGTTCGCCTGTTTAATTGCCAGGGCAAACCGCGTGCAGATCGATTTGAACAACCCCGAGAGCCTGACGCTGGAGGCTGTGAAACAGTTGCTGGCCTCCGCCAGTGACAACGTCCACACCCAATTGCGCGTCACCAAAGCCGGCATTGCCTACATCTCTTCGGGTGTGGTGGGCGGTGTTGATATCGACGGCCTGCTGTTTCGTCTCGAAACCTGGGCGGCGGGTTCCGGTTATGTCGGCAACGTCGCAGCCAGTGACGAGGTGTGGGTGATGCAGATTTTCAACGCGCTCAAGCAGAACTGGCCGACGCCGCCGTTTGATTACATCGACATCTACTGAGCGCGTTCATATCTGGTGACGATTGATTCGCAGGCCCCCAGCGTCGACTCAGGCAGACTGGCCCATGGCCAATTGTGACAATTCGGAAACCAATCGGCCAAACCGCGGTCGCACGGTCTCTGCCCATTTTTTCTTAAAGGAGGCTTCATGCCTTGGAAGCTCGCATCATTCGGTACTTTGTTGGCTGCGCTTGTCTTGACGGGTTGCAGCACCCCGGGTACCTCTGAGCCAGCCAAAGACACTGCCGTGACCGATGCTGGTCATAGCCGCTGTGAGGCGAAGGCTGCCGAGTTCGCAATCGGCCAGAAGGCTTCGCCGCAATTGCTGGAACAGGCCCGTAGCCGCGCAGGTGCGCAGAACGCACGCATTCTCAAGCCAGACGACATGGTCACCCTGGAATACCGCTCCGATCGCCTGAACCTCAATACCGATGACAACCTGGTGATTAATCGCGTCAATTGCGGCTGATTGCTTCGGCGCTTTTCTCCAGGCCATAAAAAACCCCGTCACATGGACGGGGTTTTTTTAGTTCGGCGCAGAATTACTCTGGGCGAACCTGTGCAGCTTGCATACCCTTTTGGCCTTTCTCAGCCACGAAGGAAACGGTTTGGCCTTCTTTCAGGCTTTTGAAACCGTCGCTTTCGATAGCTTTGAAGTGTACGAACAGGTCGTCACCGCCACCTTGAGGAGTGATGAAGCCGAAGCCTTTTTCATCGTTGAACCATTTAACGGTGCCGGTTTGGCGATTAGACATGGTGTATCTCCAAGAAACATATATTTTCAGTAGTGCTGTGCTGCTCAGGCCAACTGGGCACACCGAGCTATCATAGTCGAAATGTTCGACTTGGGAGCCCCCCCAAGGCATTGTTTGCTAATCAATCGTGTTGTGTTTCATGCCTTGGTTGGCTAAAAGCCCCGAACTACGGGGCTTTTAGGCGAAATATCAGTTGTTAAAAAAAGCCGTAAAAGCTGCGTAATTTGTGAGAAATGGCAGTTTTCAGGGCGATTTTTGGTCCTTTAGCCGGTCTGCCGGGGTGTGAAAATTACTTTTTCTTCACGACTTTGCAGGACGAAATCGCCGCGACAGCTTTGTTTTTCAGCTCGGGGCTCGCGTTCTGGTTGGTCATGAGTTCTTTGATCTCGGCAGTGCTCAATTCGGCATTGATCTTGTCCGCGCCACATTCGCAATGGTCTTTGGCGGTTTTGGCATCAACGCTTTGCTGGGCGGCTGTACTGCAATCCTTGATGAAGCCTTCCCGTGCACCGGCGGGCCAGTTCGACGGGGCTGCGGCGTGCGCACCCAGGGACATGAGGGTCAGGGATGCGGCAAGGGCGAAAGTCGAGGTAAAACGCATAATGAAATGCTCCTGGAGTCATGGACGAACAGTGATTCTCGGTGTGTTTGAGGGCCGCCGTACAGTTCAAGTTCACTTTTGCCCCTAAAAGCCGGGAATTTGCGTTTCGTTAATCGGCGCCGGCACCATGACCGTTCATCTGTGCTAGCATCTTCCGCTTGGCTATTTTCCGGCGCGCCCTATGCCGCCTCGCCAAGGTCTTTTTTGTTTAACTCCAGTCACTCTGGTTCGATTACCGGTTGGCCGAAAGGCTCCTGCCGCTGTAAGGCAGGCGTTCATCATTGAACGGCCTGGTGTTGGATCTTGTACTGGCTCATCCCAACCCACGTGACCTTTGGTAGGGGTCACCACTAGGAGAGGAGGCGCCATGCCAACTATTACTCTTCCCGACGGCAGTCAACGTTCATTCGATCATTCGGTTTCCGTAGCCGAGGTCGCCGCATCCATTGGTGCTGGCCTGGCCAAGGCCACCGTGGCCGGCAAGGTCGACGGCAAGCTGGTTGACGCCAGCGACCTGATCACCAGCGATGCCAGCCTGCAAATCATTACGCCCAAGGATCAAGAGGGGCTGGAGATCATTCGCCACTCTTGCGCGCATCTGATTGGCCACGCGGTCAAACAGCTGTACCCAACCGCGAAGATGGTCATCGGCCCGGTCATCGACGAAGGCTTCTATTACGACATCGCCTACGAGCGTCCTTTCACTCCGGACGACCTGGCGGCCATCGAGCAGCGCATGCACGCGCTGATCGAAAAAGATTACGACGTCATCAAGAAAGTCACTCCGCGCGCCGAAGTGATCGACGTGTTCACTGCCCGCGGCGAAGACTACAAGCTGCGCCTGGTGGAAGACATGCCGGACGAGCAGGCCATGGGCCTGTATTACCACGAAGAATACGTCGACATGTGCCGTGGCCCGCACGTGCCGAACACGCGCTTCCTCAAGTCGTTCAAGCTGACCAAGCTGTCCGGTGCCTACTGGCGCGGTGACGCTAAGAATGAACAACTGCAGCGGATCTACGGCACTGCCTGGGCTGACAAGAAGCAGCTGGCGGCCTACATCCAGCGCATCGAAGAAGCCGAAAAACGCGACCACCGCAAGATCGGCAAGCGCCTGAACCTGTTCCACCTCCAGGAAGAAGCGCCGGGCATGGTGTTCTGGCATCCGAACGGCTGGACCCTGTACCAGGTGCTTGAGCAGTACATGCGCAAGGTTCAGCGCGACAACGGCTACCTTGAGATCAAGACGCCGCAAGTCGTTGACCGCAGCCTGTGGGAGAAATCCGGGCACTGGGCCAACTACGCCGACAACATGTTCACCACCCAGTCGGAAAACCGCGACTACGCCATCAAGCCGATGAACTGCCCGTGCCACGTACAGGTGTTCAACCAAGGCCTGAAGAGCTACCGCGAGTTGCCGATGCGCCTGGCCGAGTTCGGTGCCTGCCACCGTAACGAGCCATCGGGTGCACTGCACGGCATTATGCGTGTACGTGGCTTCACTCAGGATGACGCCCACATCTTCTGCACTGAAGAGCAGATGCAGGCCGAGTCCGCTGCGTTCATCAAACTGACCATGGACGTTTATCGCGATTTTGGCTTCACCGAAGTCGAAATGAAGCTGTCCACTCGTCCGGAAAAACGCGTGGGTTCCGACGAACTGTGGGATCGCGCAGAAGCTGCACTGGCCGCAGCGCTCGACAGTGCGGGGCTTGCATACGACCTGCAGCCGGGTGAGGGCGCGTTTTACGGTCCGAAGATCGAGTTCTCGCTGAAAGATTGCCTTGGTCGCGTCTGGCAGTGTGGTACCCTGCAGCTCGATTTTAACCTGCCGATCCGTCTGGGAGCCGAATACGTCTCCGAAGACAACAGCCGTAAACACCCGGTTATGCTGCACCGGGCGATCCTCGGCTCGTTCGAACGGTTCGTCGGGATCCTGATCGAGCACTACGAGGGTGCATTCCCTGCGTGGCTGGCTCCGACCCAGGCAGTGATCATGAATATCACTGATAAACAGGCAGATTTTGCCGCTGAAGTTGAAAAAACTCTCAATGAAAGCGGATTTCGTGCCAAGTCCGACTTGAGAAATGAAAAGATCGGCTTTAAAATCCGCGAGCATACTTTGCTCAAGGTTCCCTATCTTTTGGTTATCGGAGATCGGGAAGTCGAGATGCAGACTGTCGCTGTGCGTACTCGTGAAGGTGCTGACCTGGGCTCGATGCCCGTCGCCCAGTTCGCTGAGTTCCTCGCGCAAGCGGTTTCCCGGCGTGGTCGCCCAGATTCGGAGTAATTATTATTAAGCGTGAAATGAGACAAGATAAACGAGCTGCACCGAAAGCCCCGATCAACGAGAATATCTCGGCACGCGAGGTTCGGTTAATTGGCGCTGACGGCGAGCAGATTGGCATCGTCTCGATTGATGAAGCGCTTCGTATTGCTGAAGAGTCCAAATTGGACCTGGTGGAAATCTCCGCCGATGCAATCCCACCCGTTTGCCGGGTGATGGACTACGGCAAGTCGATCTTCGAGAAGAAGAAGCAGATTGCCGCGGCGAAGAAGAACCAGAAGCAGATTCAAGTAAAAGAAATCAAGTTTCGTCCAGGGACGGAGGAAGGGGATTACCAGGTAAAACTGCGCAACCTGGTACGTTTCCTGAGTGATGGGGACAGGGCCAAGGTATCCTTGCGATTCCGCGGCCGTGAGATGGCCCACCAGGAGCTGGGGATGGAACTCCTCAAGCGGGTTGAAGCTGACCTGCTCGAGTACGGTTCGGTCGAACAGCATCCTAAGATGGAAGGACGCCAGCTTATTATGGTCATCGCCCCGAAAAAGAAGAAGTAATCAATAGGGCACGGCAGGCCTTCTGATTATGTTTATCAACTGAATGCGGAGTACCGAACATGCCAAAGATGAAAACTAAAAGTGGTGCTGCTAAGCGGTTTCTGAAAACTGCTAACGGTATCAAGCACAAGCACGCTTTCAAGAGCCACATCCTGACTAAAATGTCGACCAAGCGTAAGCGTCAACTGCGCGGTAGCAGCTTGCTGCATCCGTCTGACGTCGCAAAAGTCGAGCGCATGCTGCGCCTTCGTTAATTTTAGTCAAGAATAGAGGAAGTAACTCATGGCTCGTGTAAAGCGTGGCGTCATGGCGCGTAAGCGCCACAAGAAAATTCTGAAACTTGCTAAAGGCTACTACGGCGCGCGTTCACGCGTATTCCGTGTTGCCAAGCAAGCGGTTATCAAGGCTGGCCAATACGCCTACCGTGACCGTCGTCAGAAAAAACGTCAGTTCCGCGCTCTGTGGATCGCTCGTATCAATGCTGGTGCACGTGTTAACGGTCTGTCCTACAGCCGTTTCATCGCTGGCCTGAAAAAAGCGTCCATCGAGATCGACCGTAAGGTTCTGGCTGATCTGGCAGTGAACGAAAAAGCGGCGTTTGCTGCGATTGTCGAGAAAGCTAAAGCCACCTTGGCTTAAGTACCCCCGACAGTCACCCTGGGTCGCTTCCGCGGCCCAAGGTGTTAAACGTCTTAAATAGGGGAAGAGCCTTCAAGCTCTTCCCCTATTTTGTATCTGGAGTCTGTACATGGAAAACCTGGATGCGCTGGTCTCTCAAGCACTAGAGGCTGTGCAACGCGCAGAAGATATCAATGCCCTGGAGCAAATCCGGGTTCACTACCTTGGCAAAAAGGGTGAATTGACTCAGGTGATGAAGACCCTGGGGAATTTGCCGGCTGAAGAGCGTCCGCAAGTCGGTGCGCTGATCAACGTGGCCAAGGAGCGTGTTACAGAGGTTCTCAATGCGCGCAAGGCGTCGCTCGAGGAGGCCGATCTTGCGGCCAAGCTCGCCGCCGAGTCCATTGACGTAACCCTGCCTGGCCGTGGCCAGACCTCGGGCGGCCTGCATCCGATTACCCGGACTCTGGAACGTATCGAGCAGTTCTTCACCCACATCGGCTACGGCATTGCCGAAGGCCCTGAGGTCGAAGACGACTATCACAACTTCGAGGCGCTCAACATCCCAGGCCACCACCCGGCCCGGTCGATGCATGACACCTTCTATTTCAACGCGAACATGCTGCTGCGCACCCATACCTCGCCGGTACAGGTCCGCACCATGGAATCGCAGAAGCCGCCGATCCGCATCGTCTGCCCAGGCCGTGTGTACCGCAGCGACTCCGATATCACCCATTCGCCGATGTTCCACCAGGTCGAAGGCCTGCTGGTTGATCGCGACATCAACTTCGCCGACCTCAAAGGCACCATCGAAGAGTTCCTGCGGGTGTTCTTCGAGAAGGAGCTGGCGGTGCGTTTCCGTCCCTCATTCTTCCCGTTCACCGAGCCATCCGCTGAAGTCGATATGGAATGCGTGATGTGCAGCGGTAAAGGCTGCCGCGTCTGCAAACAGACCGGCTGGCTGGAAGTGATGGGTTGCGGCATGGTTCACCCCAACGTGCTGCGCATGTCCGGGATCGACCCGGAAGAGTTCTCGGGCTTTGCCTTCGGCATGGGCGTTGAGCGTCTGGCCATGCTGCGTTACGGCGTGAACGACTTGCGTCTGTTCTTCGACAACGACTTGCGGTTCCTCGCGCAATTTCGCTAGTCGTAACGGATCTTTAGGAGAGCAGGATGAAATTCAGTGAACAATGGCTGCGTGGCTGGGTAAGCCCGCAGGTAAGTCGCGACGAGCTGGTTGCTCGTCTGTCGATGGCCGGCCTTGAGGTCGATAGTGTGACGCCGGCTGCCGGTGTTTTCAGTGGCGTGGTAGTGGGCGAGGTGCTGAGCACCGAGCAACACCCGGACGCTGACAAATTGCGTGTGTGCCAGGTCAGCAACGGCGCGGAAACCTTCCAGGTCGTGTGCGGAGCGCCAAACGTGCGTCCGGGCCTGAAAATCCCGTTCGCCATGATCGGGGCCGAACTGCCAGGCGACTTCAAGATCAAGAAGGCCAAGCTGCGTGGCGTTGAGTCCAACGGCATGCTGTGCTCCCAGGCGGAGCTGCAGGTCGGTGAAGGCAATGATGGCCTGATGGAGCTGCCGGCCGATGCGCCAGTGGGTCAGGACATCCGTGTTTACCTGGAACTGGAAGACGCCAGCATCGAGGTCGACCTGACCCCGAACCGCGGCGACTGCCTGTCCCTGGCGGGCCTGGCGCGTGAAGTCGGTGCGCTGTACGCCGCGACCGTGACCCGTCCTGTGGTTGCAGCGGTACCTGCAGTGCACGACGAAGTGCGTTCGGTCGAAGTGCTGGCTCCCAACGCGTGCCCGCGTTACCTGGGTCGTGTGATCCGTAACGTCGACCTGTCCAAGCCAACCCCGCTGTGGATGGTTGAGCGCCTGCGTCGTTCCGAAGTACGCAGCATCGATGCTGCCGTCGACATCACCAACTACGTGATGCTGGAACTGGGGCAACCGCTGCACGCTTTCGATCTCGCTGAAATCAATGGCGGCATCCGCGTGCGCATGGCCGAGGAAGGCGAGAAGCTGGTACTGCTCGACGGCCAGGAAGTCAGCCTGCGTGCCGACACCCTGGTGATTGCTGACCATTCCCGCGCTCTGGCGATTGCCGGCGTGATGGGTGGCGAGCACAGCGGTGTGTCCGCAACCACTCGCGACATCTTTCTCGAAAGCGCCTTCTTTGATCAGATCGCCATCGCTGGCAAGGCCCGTTCCTACGGCCTGCACACCGACGCCTCGCACCGCTACGAGCGTGGCGTGGACTGGCAACTGGCCCGTGAAGCCATGGAGCGCGCCACTGGCCTGCTGCTGGAAATCACTGGTGGCGAAGCGGGCCCGATCATCGAAACCGTCAGCGAGCAGCACCTGCCGTCGGTTGCACCGATCGTCCTGCGTGCCAAGGCCGTTGAGCAAATGCTCGGCCTGGTGATCGACCCGGTTGAAATCGAGCGCCTGCTGTCGGCACTCGGCCTCGGCATCTCTGCAGGTGAAGCAGGGCAGTGGCACGTAGAAGTGCCAAGCCATCGCTTCGATATCAGCCTGGAAGTCGACCTGATCGAAGAGCTGGCCCGCCTGTACGGCTACAACCGCCTGCCGGTTCGTTACCCGCAAGCGCGCCTGGCGCCGCAGCCGAAAGCTGAAGCCCGAGCACACCTGCCGGAACTGCGTCGCCTGCTGGTTGCCCGTGGTTATCAGGAAGCGGTGACCTACAGCTTCATCGATCCGAAGCAATTCGAACTGTTCAACCCGGGTGTCGAGCCGCTGTTGCTGGCTAACCCGATCTCCAACGACATGGCTGCCATGCGCTCGTCGCTGTGGCCTGGCTTGGTGAAAGCGCTTTCCCACAACCTGAACCGTCAACAAGACCGTGTGCGCCTGTTCGAAAGCGGCCTGCGTTTTGTCGGTCAGTTGGACGGTCTGAAGCAAGAGCCGATGCTGGCTGGCGTCGTCTGCGGCAGCCGCCTGCCGGAAGGCTGGGCACAAGGTCGCGAGACCGTCGACTTCTTCGACGTCAAGGCGGATGTGGAAGCGGTGCTGGGCTTTGCCGGTGCGCTGGATGCCTTCACTTTCACCCCTGGCAAACACCCGGCGTTGCACCCGGGCCAGACCGCGCGTATCGAACGTGAAGGTCGCCTGGTGGGCTTCGTTGGCGCGATTCACCCCGAACTGTCGAAAACCTTGGGGCTGGACCGTCCAGTCTTCGTTTTTGAGCTAGTCTTGGCTGAAGTGGCCTCGGGCAAAATGCCTGAATTCAGCGAGTTGTCGCGTTTCCCTGAAGTACGACGTGATCTGGCGCTGATTGCCGATCAAGGTGTTGCGGCCAGTGCTGTTCTGGACGTAATCCGTGAAAATGCAGGGGAATGGCTGACAGACCTCAGGCTATTTGACGTCTATCAGGGTAAAGGCATTGATCCGCATAGAAAAAGCCTTGCAGTTGGCTTGACCTGGCAGCATCCATCGCGCACTCTTAATGACGATGAGGTGAATACGACGACACAAAATATCCTCACCTCGCTCGAACAAAGGTTAAACGCCACGTTAAGGAAGTGACGTATGGGGGCTTTGACGAAAGCTGAGATGGCGGAACGTCTGTATGAAGAGCTGGGCCTGAACAAGCGCGAGGCCAAGGAATTGGTCGAGCTGTTCTTTGAAGAAATCAGGCACGCTCTTGAAGACAACGAACAGGTCAAATTGTCCGGTTTTGGCAATTTTGACCTGCGGGACAAACGCCAGCGGCCTGGCCGCAATCCAAAAACGGGAGAAGAAATCCCGATCACGGCTCGCCGTGTGGTCACCTTTCGTCCAGGGCAGAAGTTGAAGGCCCGAGTTGAGGCTTATGCTGGAACCAAGTCATAACGACGAACTGCCCGTCATCCCAGGCAAACGCTACTTCACCATCGGTGAAGTCAGCGAGCTCTGTGCGGTAAAACCGCACGTGCTGCGCTATTGGGAGCAGGAGTTTCCTCAACTCAACCCCGTCAAACGCACCGGGAACCGTCGGTATTATCAGCGCCAGGATGTGCTGATGATCCGACAGATCCGCGCGTTGCTGTACGACCAGGGGTTCACCATCAGCGGCGCGCGCCAGCGTATGTCCGGTGATGAAGCCAAAGACGACACCACCCAATACAAGCAAATGATCCGCCAGATGATCTCCGAACTGGAAGATGTGCTGGTGGTTTTGAAGAAATAATTCCGGCTTTTAAAATACTTCCACATTTCAAAAGCTTGCGGTATATTCCTGATCGCTTCGTTGCGAAGCGAACCCAGTAACACGCCTAGTCGGGGCGTAGCGCAGTCCGGTAGCGCACTAGCATGGGGTGCTAGGGGTCGAGTGTTCGAATCACTCCGTCCCGACCATATAATTCAATGACTTAGCCCAAGCGGTAACGCTTGGGCTTTTTCATGCCTGCAAAATTAAGCCCTTGCCACAGGCCCATGCCTCACTCACCAAATCCAATAATAGCCTTGGTTTCCAGATACTCCTCAAACCCCTGCACGCCATACTCCCGACCATTCCCTGAGCGCTTGTAGCCACCAAACGGCGCCATCGGATTCCACGCCGGGTAGTTCAGGTGCACTTGCCCTGCACGAATACGCGACGCCACGGCACGTGCCTGCGTCAAGTCGTGGCCCTGAACGTGGGCGCCCAGGCCGTATACCGTGTCGTTGGCGATGGCGACGGCTTCATCCACCGTCTCATACGCAATGATGCACAGCACCGGGCCGAAGATTTCTTCCTGGGCAATGCGCATGGCGCTGTTCACTTCGGAGAAAACCGTGGGGCGGGTATAGAACCCCTTGTCAAAACCCAGCACACGCCCAGGCCCACCGCACACCAGTTTCGCACCCTCGTCGAGGCCTGCCTGGATCATCGCCTGGACGCGGTTGAACTGGGCTTCGTTGGCGATGGGCCCCAACTGCGTGTCTTCCGATTGCGGGTCGCCAACGATGAGTGCATTTGCGGTCGCCGCCGCCAGGGCTTCGACCTCGGCCAAGCGGTTTATTGGCACGATCATGCGGGTCGGCGCGCTGCACGATTGCCCGACGTTGCGAAACGCGGACATCACCCCCAGCGGGACGGCCTTGGCGAAGTCGGCATCGGGCAGCAGCACATTCGGCGACTTGCCCCCCAGTTCCTGGGTGACACGTTTCACCGTCGGGGCTGCCGCTTGGGCAACCAGCGCGCCTGCGCGGTTGGAGCCGGTGATCGAGATCATGTCGATATCCGGATGTGCCGCCATGGCTGCGCCAACCTGGGCACCGCTTCCATTGACCAGGTTGAACACCCCAGGCGGCAGGCCTGCGTCATGCACCAGTTGTGCAAACAGCAGGGCGCTCAGCGGCGACAGTTCGCTGGGTTTCAAGACCACGGTGCAACCGGCAGCGATGGCCGGGGCGACTTTGGCGGTGATCTGATACAACGGCCAGTTCCACGGCGTGATAAGACCGCAGACGCCTATGGGTTCGCGCTGGATGGCGGTACCGCCTTCCACCGTCTGGAAGCAATAGCTGGACAGCAAGTCACGAGCGACCCGAACGTGTTCGGCCGCCAACGGCACTTGCATCGCCCGAGCGAAGCCGATGGCGGCGCCCATTTCCAGGGAGAGCGCCTGTGCAAGCTGCTCTTTGCGCTCAAGGATAAGCGCGTGGATTTTCCCAAGCACCAACGCCCTGGACGCCGCGGGCGTTGCAGACCAACCGGCAAACGCCGCACGTGCTGCCGCAACGGCACGATCCACATCCTCGGCAGACCCGCTTGCGACCTGTGCAACCACCTCCTCACTGGCCGGGTTGACCACCGGCAAACTGGCGGCAATGGTCGGGGAAACCCAGCTGCCGTCGATGTAAAGCTGCTGAGACGTTTGGTTCGAAACGTGTATGGTCATCCAACTGGCTCCCTGGAGCGGCAATAGGCGCTGCGAACAGCAAGGCCCGGTGTCTCGCTAAGCTAGCAAAAGGTCCCAGCCCGAAGATGCCGTTATTCAACGTTGCAAGGGATAATCTGCTGAATCTGGCAGGCTGACGTTGCGACCTAGCCGATTGCTTGCGTCACCAGCGCAAACTGGTTGATGCCGCCGCTTGATTGCGGGGGCACACCCAAGACCATTCGCGGCGCTTTGTCGACGCATGGCAGCCCCAGGCTTTCCAGCCAGTCGGCCAACCCGCAGGCGGTGGGAATGTCGAAGCGCACGAACTGACCCGGAATCAACCGCAGCAGGTGAGTGATCAACTGTCGGGCCTGTTCCTGATTGTGTGCAACGACGGGACCAATGATATGGCCCCGACCAAATCGGCGGAGCAGGGCGCAACCGTTGAGTTGCCCTTCGACCTCGATGCCAACCACATGCTCGGCAGTGGGCAGCAGGTCGTTGAGTACCTCGGTGCGGTCCAGGCCGCTGCCGGCATTGGCCAGTTCGATCACCGTGGGGTAATCAGCCAGGCTCAATACGCGACAGTGGGCATGCCGGGTCAACGGCATGGGTGCCGGAGCTTGCGGTACGCCCTGATGTTGCTGAATGTGCGCAAAGTCGACGAAGCCCAGGCTGGTGTACAACGGCGCCCCTGACTCGGTTGCGTTGAGGATCGGCGTACGTGGGGCCGTAGCGTCCAGGCACAGGTTCATCAGCTGGCGCCCGATGCCTTTGCCCTGGTGTTGCTCGCTCACAATCACCAGGCCGATGGAGGAATAAGCCCCCTGATGGCAGGCGAATGCCACGCCCACTAATTTGCCGTCATGTTCAGCGATAAAGCCTTCGGACGTGCGTTGCACCATCGCCCAATCTTCCTCGCGGTGAGGCCATTTCAGGTGCACGGACAGCGCGTGGGCGGCGGGCATGTCGGCGGCGGTGACTGTGCGATAAACGTAGGCGTGGCTCATATCAGTTTTCCTGTAGTGGGGGCGTTTGCAGGCACCGCAGAGGGTTGGGTAAACCGTCGGATATCGAAGGGGCTGATCAAGGTGCTGGTGCTGCCGGTGCTGATCAGCTCGGCCATGACATCCCCCACGCCGGGGCCAAGCTGGAAGCCGTGGCCACAGAAACCGAAGGCATAAAACAACCCGTCCACGCTGCCGCTCGGGCCCATCACCGGTAGGGAGTCCGGGGTGTAGCTCTCGATACCGCTCCACACGCGGATGATGTTCAGCTTCTCGGCCCCCGGTAACAGTCGCCGCATTTGGCGCATCTGGTTGAGCAGGCTTTCGGGTTTGAAAAACGCCCGTCGGTTGATCATGTCCGGCGTACAGCGGTTGCCGCCGCCGATGATGATGTTGCCGCGCGGGATCTGGCGGAAGTAGATCACCTCTTCCTTGATTTTGGTGAACACACCGATCACGGTCGGCAAGGCGTAGGGCACCGGTTCCGTGACCGACATCTGCGGGCCGTTGGGCTCCAGCGGCACCGGCTCACTAAAGCGCTCGGACAAGCGGGCAGCCCAGGCGCCGGCGGTAATCAACAGCTGCTCGGCGACGAACAACTGCCCATCGGTGGTGGTGACCTGGAACAAACCGTTGACCTTTTCCACGTCGGCGACTTCGGTCTTTTCTTCGATTCGTGCCCCGAGACGCCGGGCTGCACGGGCAAACGCCGGCGCGGCGAGGCGCGGGTTGGCGTGACCATCGTGAGGCGCATAGGAGCCGCCTTTCACCTCCGGGCCGAGGAAACCAAAGCGCCGGTGCAGCTCGGCGCCGCGATAGATTTTCAAGTCCAGTTGCGCGGCTTCCGGCGCGGCGGCGTAGGCCTCAAGTTCAGCGATTTCATCTTCGCGATAGCACACGCGCATGTGGCCACTGGGGATGAACTCCAGGTCGTCATCGATCAGCTCGGGCAGGCGTTTCCACAGCGCCCAAGAACGATTGGCCAGCTCCAGTTGACCCAGGTAGCGGCCCTGGCGGCGCACGTTGCCGAAGTTCACACCGCTGGCGTACTGACCGATCTGGTCGCGTTCCAGCAGCGTGACCGAGCAGCCGCGCCGGCGCAGGAAAAACGCCGACGAGGCGCCCATGATGCCGCCCCCGATAATCAGCACCTGGCTTTTCGAACCTGGTTGATTACCAGCCATGGAGGCGGCTCCAGGTGTGCACGTCGCCTTTGGCGTCCACGGCGTGATAGTCCGGGAATTGCGCGCCGGTGGCGCAGGCATGGTTAGGGATAATGCGCAGCCGGCTACCGATGGGGAAGCGTGTAACAACGTCGCCACTGGCGGCGGTGCCCAGGGTGACGATGCCATGTTCCTGATTGGCGCCCGTGACCAGCCCACCGTCGATCCAGTCGCCGGCTTCGGTACACACTTGGCCATAACCGAAGTCCTGGCGCTGGCGCTGTGTGCCACGGTCACGGCTCATGGCCATCCAGCCGGCATCGGTGATGATCCAGCCTTTGTCCGGCTGATGGCCTATCACCGTGGTCAGTACGCTGAGTGCCAGCTCGTCGGCCTGACACACGCCAATGTTGCGCATCACCAGGTCAAAGAACACATACACGCCCGCCCGCACTTCGGTGACGCCGTCCAGGTTCAGGGCCGAGAGGGCGGTGGGGGTTGAGCCGATACTGACCTCGGCGCACGCCAGCCCGGTTTCGCGGAGGGTGTGGGCGGCGCGTACACAGAGGGCACGTTCCTGTTCGGCCAGTGCTTGCAGGGCTTCAAGGGTTTCCAGCTCGTAACTGGAGCCCGCGTGGGTCATCACCCCCCGCAGGCGCATACCGCCGTCGTTGAGGAGGTGCGCCACCTCAATCAGCACAGGGTCTTGCGGGGCCAGGCCTGAGCGATGGCCGTCGCAATCGATCTCGATCCAGACGTCGAAGCGCTCGTCATGTTGCTGCGCGAACGCGACGATGGCGCGGGCGCCTGAGACGCTGTCGGTGAGCAGGCTCAAGTTGCAGCCTTTGCGCCGCAGGGCCAGGGCCTGAGGCAGCTTGCCCGGTGCGATGGCAACGGCGTAGAACACGTCGCTGATGCCTGCGGCGAAACAATGCTCGGCCTCTTTGAGGGTGGAAACCGTGACGCCGCTGGCGCCTGCGTCAATTTGTGCCTGGATCACCGGCAAGCACTTGCTGGTTTTGATGTGCGGGCGCAAACGTACGCCAAGGGTGCCCATGCGCTGTTGCATACGCTGGATGTTGTGCTGCATTCGCGTAAGGTCGATGAGTGCGACAGGCGTGTCTAGGGAGGCAATCTGCAGGGACATGGCGGGACTCAAGTGGCTGGGTACACCCTGAACTCTACTCAGCTTTCCTTAAGTTGTGGTTCAATCATGGCTAATCAATCATTAAGTAAAATTGAATGATTTCCATCGAAGACCTGCGGCTGGCCGTCACCCTTGCGCGCTCTGAATCACTGAGCGCTGCGGCCAGAGCCCTGAACGTCACCCCGCCGGCGCTCTCCATGCGCCTGCGTAAACTGGAGACCTTCCTGGGGCTGACCCTGGCCAATCGTGATGCCCGACGCCTCAGCCTTACGGCAGATGGCGAGCGGTTCTCGCGAGAAAGTGCGCTGCTGCTGGAGCAGCTCGAAGCGCTGCCGGAATCGTTCAGGCAAAAGGATGAAACGCTGGTGGGCACCTTGAGGTTGGCGGCGCCATTTGGCTATGGTCGGCAGCGAATCGCACCGCTGTTGGCGCGTTTTGCCAGGATGCACCCCCAGCTGTGCCTGCACCTGGATTTGCGCGAGACCCCCTGGCCTGATCGTCATGACAGCGATGCGGTGATTCACATCGGCCATCTCAATGACAGCCTGTGGACGGCGCGGTCGCTCACGCCCAACGAGCGCTGGTTATGCGCGAGCCCAGCCTACCTGCAAGCCCACGGTGTGCCGTCATCACCGGATGAACTGGCGTCCCATCGCTGCATTTGCATTCGTGAAAATGATGAGGACGTCACGCTGTGGCACCTGCGCAAGGGGCAGGGCCGCAAGACGCTGCGCGTGGAGCCGGCGTTGCTGAGCAACGATGGCAGCGTTGCCCGGCGATGGGCCGAGCAAGGCTTGGGGTTGGTGCTGCGTTCGCAGTGGGATGTCAGCGACGCCGTTGCCAGCGGCAGCCTGGTGCGCGTGTTGGCAGACTGGAGTTTTGACAGTGCGCCGATCATCCTCCTGGTGCCGTCGCGCAAGCTTCGCAGCCCGCGCGTCCAGGCATTGGTGGCGTTTATGGAAGAGGCGCTGAAAGCCTGATCTGCGCCTTATTTCACGGCGTAGACCTTGCGTACATACACCGTGCTGTTCCAGGCACACGGCGCACCTTTGGCCACGAATACCGTGTCGCCACGGTTGACCGTCACCGCAACCCCCTCGTCGTCTTGCAGCGTGACGCTGCCTTCGAGCAGGTGCATCAATTCATGCAGTTTGTGCGGGCGGCCGTGGCGGGCGTAGGGCGTCGAGTCCCAGATGCCGATGCGCAACTCAGTGACCTCATCATCGAACAGGTTGCACGCGCGACACTGCGGGGTAGGGCCGATCAGGATCTGTGGCTCGGGCGCGGCGGAGGGATTGAGCAGGGTATGCCGGGCGAGCAAGGTCAGGCCCGGGCGCGCCGGAGCATCGGCTTGGTCGACCGCGCAGAACGCCCATTGGCTGCCTGCGCTCGCCTGCACCGTGAGGCGTGTACCACGACCGATCACGGCGCTGCTGCCGATCCCCAGTTCCAATGTCTGTTCTGCACTGCCGAGCACCACATGGCCTGCGTGCACCACCAGTGTTTCGCTGTGGGGGAAGTCTTCGATCACGGCTTCGCCGCTAAAGGTCACCAGCCCTGCGGACACGCCATCGTCGCCCAGCCAGGCGAGTTGGCGGGTGTCGCCGAAGGGGTCCAGCGTGCTCAAGGCGCCGGTATTGAAAGACGTGGCAACTCGGCTGCCGTCGGCGCGAGCCAACAGCAGGATACGGGGAGAGGACATGGGAATGCTCCGGGAGGAAAGTCAGCCGATCGCCTGGGTGATCAGGGCAAAAGGGAGTACGCCGTGGCTGGCCCGGGGCGGCGTGCCCAGTGCCATCTGCGCGACGGTGTCGATGTTCTTCAGGCCGGCGCTTTCGAGCCAGTCGCTGAGGCCGCAGGCGACGGGAATGTCGATGCGGACAAAGGCATCCGGCACCTGGGCCAGCAGTACCGCGATCAAGTGCTTGGCCTGATCGATGTTTTCGGCAACCACCGGGCCAATGCAGCGCCCACGACCAAACGGCCGCAGCAGGGCGAAGCCGCGTAGCTGGCCATCGCGCTCGATGCCCACCGCGTGTTCCACCTGCAGGTCACGCAGTACTTCGCGGCGGTCCAGGCCACTGGCGGCTTTGGCCAGCGCGAGCAGGCTGGTGTGGTCGTCGGCGTGCAGGGCGCGGCAGGTTTCGCCATCGGCCAGTCCCGGCAGGGCGGGCACCAACGCCTGGCCCTGATGTTGCTGCACTCGCCCAAACTCGACAAACCCCTGGCTGGTATACAGCGGGGCGCCGGCGAGGGTGGCGTTGAGGACCGGCGTGCGTGCATCGCACGCGGCGAGGGCTTTTTCCATCAAGCGACGGCCGATGCCCTGGCCCTGGTAGTCATTGCTGACGATCACCAGGCCGATGGTGGCGTAGTCGCCCTGGGGGCAGGTGAAGGCGCTGCCGATCAGACGCTCGCCATCCATCACCACGAAACCATCGCTGACACGTTGCAACATGGCCCAGTCTTCCAGGCGGTGAGGCCATTTGAGTTGCACCGACAAGGCATGGGCGGCCGGCAAATCGGCCGTGGTCATCGGGCGGTATACATAAGCAGGGTGTGGCAGGGCGGACATGGCGAGCCTCCATAGAGCGTTTTGTGCAGCACGAGGCTGCTTGTATCCCACCTGTTTTAGAGGCTGGCAAGTGGGTCGGGAATATTCGGCAGATTCCTTGGGCTGTGTGTTGCGCGGCCACAGTTACTACTTAATTGGGGTAGGGGGGCAGCAGCAAATGCCAAGGGTGTTTTCCGAGTACATCTCCATCGCGCGGTCACGGCCATGCAAGCAATCCCGGCCAGCCACACTTTCTGCCGCCTGCACCCCCGTCCTTAAGCCTTTCTGCCCCCAAAAGCCCCCTAAAAGCGCACAAACACAGGCCCTGCCCAAGCCTGGCGCGCACCGCAAAGTCTGCTGAGCCCGGCCACCAAAACGGTGGTTTGTATTGAGCGAAGGTCTTTTTAGACGGCATATGCTGATTTCACAGTGGTGTAATGAACCTGTGCTGCAACGAGGCGGAGCCGCCGCCAGGGCAGTGAACGCTTGTCACACTCAACGAACTTCAGGACCGCACTCCATGAGCTTTCTTCGTCCCAAATTCATTACGTTCGACTGCTACGGTACGCTGACCAACTTTCATATGGGCACCATGACCCGCGAGCTCTTCGCCGATCGCATCACCTCTGAGCAGATGGACCAATTCGTCAAGGACTTCTCCGCCTACCGCCTCGACCAGGTCATGGGCGACTGGCGCCCTTACGACGAAATTCTCAAGACCGCTCTGGCCCGTACCTGCAAGCGCTGGGGTATCGAGTATCGCGAGGAAGGCCAGCTGTATTACGACGCTGTGCCGACCTGGGGCCCCCACGCGGACGTGCCGGCCGGCCTGTCGAAGATTGCCGACAAGATTCCCCTGGTGATCTTCTCCAACGCCAGCGACAGTCAGATCATGTCCAACGTCGACAAGCTCGGCGCGCCGTTCCACAAAGTATTCACTGCCGAACAGGCCCAGGCCTACAAGCCGCGCCTGGCCGCCTTCGAATTCATGCTCGATAACCTGGGTTGCGGTCCGGACGACATCTTGCATGTGTCTTCCAGCTTCCGTTATGACCTGATGCCGGCCCATGACATGAAGATCAAAAACAAGGCGTTCGTTGCCCGTGGCCACGAAGTGCCAGGCAACGCGTTTTACGGTTACCAGCAGATCACCGATATCGGTGGGCTGCCAGCGTTGGTCGGTCTGTAACAGCACACCAAGGGGTAAAGCATGGGCAGTGAATCCTATTGGCTCGACACCGCACCGGCGTTCACCGGTGCCCAACTGGGCAGCTTGCCCGGGCAGGTCGATGTGGCGGTGGTCGGTGGTGGCTTCACTGGCCTGGCGGCGGCGCGTGCGTTGGCGAGCAAAGGGGCGAGTGTGGTGGTGCTCGACGCCGGCCGCGTGATCGGTGAGGCCTCGGGGCGCAACGGTGGCCAATGCAACACCGGCGTGGCCCAGGATTATGCCGGGCTGCACGCCAGCCTCGGTGCCGCCAAGGCGCGCGCCTATTACCAGGCCTATGAAAGCGCGGTGCAGACCGTCGTTTCGTTGGTCGAGCAGGAAGGGATTGCCTGCGACCTGGTGCGCAACGGCAAGCTCAAGCTGGCGGCCAAGCCCCTGCATTACGAAGGCCTGGCCCGCACCTGTGAGCTGATCCGCCAGGAGGTGGATGCCGATGTCGCGTTGCTCAGCGCCGAACAGACCCGTGCCGAAGTCAACTCGACCCAGTTCCACGGCGGCTTGCTGCAGCGCAATGGTGTGCAGATGCATGTCGGTCGCTTCGGAATTGGCCTGGCCGAGGCGGCCGCGCGGCGTGGCGCGATGATCTACGAGCACACTCCCGTCAAGGATTGGAAGGCCCAGGCCGGCGGTTATCAGGTCAACACCGCCAAAGGCTCGCTGCACGCCGGGCAAGTGCTGCTGGCCACCGGCGCCTGCCAGCATGGCGACCTCGGCTGGTACCGCCGGCGCATTGTGCCGGTGGGCAGTTTTGTCATCGCCACCGAAGTCTTGCCCCAAGCGTTGATCGATCAGTTGCTGCCGCTGCGTCGCGCCTATGTGACCAGCCGCATGATCGGCAACTATTTTCGCCTGACCCCGGACAACCGCCTGCTGTTTGGCGGGCGTGCCCGGTTTGCCATGTCTGACAGCGTCTCCGACGCCAAGAGCGGCAAGGTGCTGCAAGCGGCGATGCTGAACATGTTCCCGCAGTTGGCGCACGTGAAGATCGACTACTGCTGGGGCGGCCTGGTGGACATGACGTCCGACCGCCTGCCCCGCGCCGGCCAGCATGGCGGCGTGTTCCATTCCATGGGCTACAGCGGCCATGGCGTGCAGATGTCGGTGCACATGGGCCAGGTCATGGCCGACGTCATGGCGGGCAACACGGCAGCCAACCCGTGGGGTGAACTGGAATGGCCGGCGATCCCCGGGCATTTCGGCAAACCCTGGTTCCTGCCGTTCGTGGGCGCCTATTACCGTTTCCAGGACTATTTGCACTGAGTTGCCGTTGTTGCGTGACCGTCGTTTGCGTTTCCAGGACGCTCCGGACATCCGTGAGCACTCGATTCTTCCGATTATCGACAGGTAGCCTTGCTATGACTGACAACAAAAACACACCCGAGCTCATCTCCGGCCAGGAAAGCCTGCGGGTGTTCGAAAGTCTCAACCGTGGCATGTCGCGCCGCAATGCCCTGCAAATGCTAGGCGTTGCGGGGGTCGCCGCCGCTGGCGCGGGCAGCCTGTTCGGCGCCGCCGGCAAATTGTTCGCCGATGAAGCGGCCACCGAGGGCAAAGGCAAGCCGGGCGGCAAGATCCGCGTGGCCGGCATGTCCAGCTCCACCGCCGACACCCTCGACCCGGCCAAGGGCGCGCTGTCCACCGACTATGCACGCCACTACATGTTCTACAACGGCCTGACCCGTTTCGATAAGCACCTGGTGCCGCAACTGGAACTGGCTGAGCGCATCGACAATACCGACGCCACGGTGTGGACCATCACCCTGCGCAAAGACGTGACCTTTCACAATGGCAAGGCCCTGACGGCCGCCGACGTGGTGTTCTCCCTGAACCGCCACAAAGACCCGCTGACCGGCTCCAAAGTCATGCCGCTGATGGAGCAGTTCGCCGAGATCAAGGCCAGCGGGCCGAACGAGGTGCAAATTCGCCTTAGCGCGCCCAACGCCGAGTTGCCGTCGATCCTCGCCGTGTCGCATTTGTTGATCGTTCCCGAGGGCACCACCGACTTCAACAAAGGCATTGGCACCGGCCCGTTCACTGTCGGTGAGTTCAAGCCGGGTGTGCGCTCGATTGCCGTGCGCAACAAGAACTACTGGAAACCGGGTTTGCCGTACCTCGACGAGATCGAGTTCATTGCCATCGCCGACGAGCCATCGCGGGTCAACGCGTTGCTGTCGGGCGACGTGCACATGATCAACGAGGTCAACCCGCGTTCCACCACGCGCATTGCCGCGAGTACCAAGCACCGGGTCGTGGATGCGCCGTCGGGCAACTACACTGACTTGATCATTCGCCAGGACCAGTTACCCGGCAAAAGCCCGGAATTCACCCAGGCCATGAAGCTGCTGCTCGACCGTGAGCAGGTCAAGTCTGCGGTGTTCCGTGGGTTTGCCGTGGTGGGCAACGACCACCCGATCGCGCCGGGTTCACGTTACTTCAACGCCGACTTGCCGCAGACGGTCTACGACCCGGAAAAAGCCAGGTTCCTGCTGAAGAAAGCCGGCATGGAAAGCATCACTATGCCGGTCATGGCATCGCCAGCCGCCACCGGTTCGGTGGACATCGCCGTGCTGTTGCAGCAATCGGCGAAACAGGCCGGGCTCAAGCTGGACGTGAACCGCCTGCCGAGCGACGGCTACTGGTCCAACCACTGGATGAAGCACCCGTTGAGCTTCGGCAACATCAACCCTCGGCCGAATGCCGACGTGATGTTCTCGCAGTTCTTCCAGTCGAAGGCGCCGTGGAACGAATCCGGCTGGCAGAACGATCAGTTCGACCAGCTGTTGATGCTGGCCCGTGGCGAAACCGATGACGCCAAGCGCGCCAAAATGTATGGCGACATGCAGACCCTGGTGCACGACCACTGCGGTATCGGTGTACCGGTATTTATCAGCAACATCGACGGTGTCGACCAGCGCATCAAAGGCTACGGCACCAACCCGCTGGGCGGTTTCATGGGCTACATGTTTGCCGAGCAGGTGTGGTTGGACGCGTGAGGAGGGCAGTGCGATGAATGGCAATACACTGTGGTTGATCGCCCGGCGTTTCGGCGCCGGGGCCGTGACCTTGTTGATCGTGTCCATGGTCGTGTTCGCGATCACGGCGGTGCTGCCGGGGGACGCGGCGCAGCAATCCCTCGGCCAGTTCGCGACCCCTGAGCAGGTGGCGGCACTGCGCCTGAAGCTGGGGCTGGACCAGCCCGGTGTGTTGCGTTACCTGCACTGGTTGATGAGCCTGCTCACCGGCGATCTGGGTGTGTCGGTGTCCAACGCCATGCCGGTGGGTGAACTGATGGCGGGCCGGGTGCCCAACACCCTGATGCTGGCGGGCGCCACGGCGCTGGTCTCGGTGCCGGTGGCACTGGTACTGGGTATTGGCTCGGCGATGGGCCGGGGCGGGCGCATCGACAGCTGCCTGAGCTTTATTACCCTGGCGATGGTCGCGGTGCCGGAATTTCTGGTGGCAACCCTGGCGGTGCTGATTTTCGCGGTCAACCTCGGCTGGTTGTCGGCGCTGTCTTACGCCAGCGACATCACCTCACCGCTGCAATTCATGCGTACCTATGCCTTGCCGGTGATGACGCTGTGCTGCGTGATCGTCGCGCAAATGGCACGCATGACCCGCGCCGCCGTGATCGACCAGCTCGACAGCCCCTACGTGGAAATGGCCCGACTCAAAGGCGTCAGCCCCATTCGCATTGTGCTGCGCCATGCCCTGCCCAATGCCATCGGGCCGATTGCCAATGCTATCGCCCTGAGCCTGTCCTACCTGTTGGGCGGGGTGGTGATCGTCGAAACCATCTTCAATTATCCCGGCATTGCCAGCTTGATGGTCGATGCCGTGACCAACCGTGACATGGCGCTGGTGCAGGCGTGCACCATGTTGTTCTGCGCGGCCTACCTGGGGTTGGTGCTGATCGCCGACCTGTGCGCAATCCTGTCCAACCCGAGGCTGAGAAACCAATGAACCCGCTCATTGCGAAATCCAAGCCTGTGTCCTCCGCGCTGGCCCTCGCCAAGGTTTCCAGCGGCCCGTCCTGGCTGGGGCTGGTGGGCGCCGTAGTGTGCGTCGCCTGGTTGCTGGTGGCGCTGTTCGGCCCCTGGCTGGCGCCACACCCGGTGGGTGAAGTGGTGTCCGATAACATCTTCGAAGGCTTCAGCCTCACTCATCCGTTCGGCACCGACTACCTGGGGCGCGACATGCTCAGCCGGGTATTGGTGGGCGCGCGATTCACCGTCGGGCTGGCGCTGGTGGCGGCGTTGTTGGCCAGCACCTTTGGCACCGGGTGTGCGCTGCTCTCCGTGGTCTCGCCCAAGTGGCTGGACGAGATCATCAGCCGCATCATGGATGCCTTTATCTCGATCCCAAGCAAAATGCTTGCGCTGATCATGGTCTCGGCGTTTGGCTCGTCAGTGACGCTGCTGATCTGCACGGCGGTAATCAGTTACATCCCGGGCTCGTTCCGCGTTGCCCGCAGCATGGCGGTCAATATCGAGGCCCTGGAGTACGTGCAGGTTGCGCGCACTCGCGGCGAAGGCCGGTTGTACGTGGCGTGCATGGAAATCCTGCCGAATATGCTCAACCCGGTATTGACCGACCTGGGCCTGCGTTTCGGCTACATCGTGCTGTTGCTCAGCGGCATGAGTTTTCTCGGCCTCGGCGTGCAACCGCCAGACGCCGACCTCGGCTCGCTGGTGCGCGAAAACATCGGCGGCCTCAATCAGGGCGCGCTGGCCATCATCATTCCGGCGCTGGCCATTGGCACACTGACCATTGGTGTGAATCTGCTGATCGACTACCTGTCATCACGCCGTAGTCGACGCACGGGAGGCCATTGAAATGACCCAATTGATTCGCGTCGAAGACCTGCGTGTCGTTGCTGGAGACGAGCGCGGCGAAGTGGAAATCGTCAAAGGCGTGAGCTTTTCCCTTGAAAAAGGTGAAGTGCTGGCACTGATTGGCGAGTCCGGCTCGGGCAAGACCACCATTGCCCTGGCGTTGCTCGGCTATGCACGGCGTGGCTGTCGCCTGTCCGGCGGGGTGGTACAGGTCGGTGAACACGACATGCTCGCCTTGAGCGAAAAACAGCTGCAGGGCCTGCGCGGCAATCGCGTGTCCTATATCGCCCAAAGCGCCGCAGCGGCTTTCAACCCGGCCAAGAAACTCATTGACCAAGTGGTGGAAGGCGCGTTGATTCATGGCCTGGGCACCCGGGTCGAGCTCGAAGCCAAGGCCATCGGCTTGTTTCGCGACCTGGCCTTGCCCAATCCCGAGCGCATTGGCCGGCGCTACCCGCACCAGGTCTCCGGCGGGCAACTGCAACGGGTGATGGCGGCGATGGCGCTGATCAGCGACCCGGTGCTGGTCGTGCTCGACGAGCCGACCACGGCGCTGGACGTGACCACCCAGATCGACGTGCTGCGCGCCTTCAAACGGGTGGTGCGTGAGCGCGGCGCCACGGCCGTTTACGTGTCCCATGACTTGGCGGTGGTCGCGCAAATGGCCGACCAGATCGTGGTGCTCAATGGCGGGCAGATTCTCGAGCAAAGCGCCACGGCGCCGCTGCTCAAGGCGCCGGCCCACGAGTACACCCGCAGCCTGCTGGCTGCTGCGCGGCCAGACACCACCATTCGCCCGCCCAGCGGAATTGCCGAAGACGTGCCACTGCTGACCATCAGCGGCCTCACCGCCGGTTACGGCAACAAAAACATGCACGGCATGCCGTCAATTCGGGTGCTCGAAGACATCGATCTCACGGTGCGCCGTGGCCAGGCCATCGGCGTGATCGGCGAGTCGGGCTCCGGGAAGTCCACGTTGGCGCGGGTGGTGGCCGGGCTGTTGACCCCGGCCCTCGGCGGCCTGACCTTCGACGGACAACCCTTGGGCGGCAGCCTCGCCGAGCGTAGCCCGGAGCAGTTTCGCCGTATCCAGATGGTGTTCCAGAACGCCGACACCGCGCTCAACCCGATGCACAGCGTGGCGGCCATCCTCAGCCGCCCGCTGAAGATGTATTTCGGCCTCAAGGGCGCTGCCTTGAAGGCGCGCGTCGGTGAGTTGCTGGACCTGGTGCGCCTGCCGCGCACCTTGGCTGAACGTCGTCCCAACGAGCTGTCCGGCGGGCAAAAGCAGCGGGTCAACCTGGCCCGTGCGCTGGCGGCCAAGCCCGACCTGATCCTGTGTGATGAAGTGACCTCGGCCCTCGACACGGTGGTGGGCGCGGCGATCCTCGAACTGCTGCGCGACCTGCGCCAGCAACTGGGGGTGTCGTACCTGTTTATCAGCCATGACATCTCCACCGTGCGTGCGTTGTGCGATGACATTGTGGTGATGTACAGCGGCCACAAGGTGCAGGCCGGCAACCGCCAGTCGTTTGCCGAGCCACCGTTCCACCCCTACACCGACCTGCTGATTCACTCGGTGCCCGAGTTGCGCCAGGGCTGGCTGGAAACCTGCGGCACCACGTGCGAAACGCTGCCAGCGATTGGCGAGCGGGCCAACGTGCCGGAACTGTGCACCTTCCTCAATCGCTGCCCGGTACGCGTCGACGGCCTGTGCAACCGCACTGCGCCAAGTCGCCGCGCCCTCGACAACGGCGGTGAAATCCTTTGCCACCACGACAGCGCCCAGTTGCTGAATACCCAGCGGGGCGTCACCACCACCAGCTTGGGAGCCTATGCATGAAGGGGCGTTTTGTGAGGTTGGCCGAACAGGGCCGGCCGACGGTCAGCCTGACCGTGGATGGTGCAGCCATCGAGGCCTTGCAGGGCGACACCCTGATGGTGGCGCTGCTGACCCAGGGCAATGCGTTGCGCCAGTCGGAATTCGACAGCGGGCGCCGCGCCGGTTTCTGCCTGATGGGCGCGTGCCAGGACTGCTGGGTATGGACCCGCAGCGGTGAACGCCTGCGTGCCTGCTCCAATGAAGTTCGTGACGGGCTGGACATCGTTACCACACAACCGGAGGCGACATGGCCACTGCACGGGTAGTTATTGTGGGCGCCGGACCTGCCGGGGTGCGCTGCGCCGAAACCCTGTTGGCGGCGGGTATCAAGCCGATCCTGATTGATGAAAATCGCCGTGACGGTGGCCAGATCTACCGCCGCCAGCCCGACGGGTTCACCCGCGACTACACCACCCTGTACGGCAGCGAGGCCGCCAAGGCCCAGGACCTGCACCAGAGTTTCGATCGCCTGCGCGGTGCCATTGATTACCGCCCCGACACCCTGGTGTGGAACCTGACGCCGGGGCAACTGTGCTGCGTGAGCCAGGGCCGCCATACCACCGTGGAGTATGACGCGCTGATCCTGTGCACCGGCGCCACTGACCGCTTGATGCCCGTCGAGGGTTGGCAATTGGCGGGCACCTATAGCTTGGGCGGGGCGCAGATCGCCTTGAAAAACCAGGCCGTGTCCATCGGCCATCGCGTGGTGTTCATGGGCAGCGGGCCGTTGCTGTACCTGGTTGCCAGCCAGTACGTGAAGGCGGGCGCCGAGGTGGCGGCCGTGCTCGATACCTCGCCACTGAGCCTGCGCCTGAAGGCCATGCCCAAACTATTGGCGCGGCCTGGCCTGCTGTTCACCGGGATCAAGCTGCTGGCGCAACTGTACCGCGCCAAGGTGGCGGTGCACCTGGGGATCAAGCCGCTGCAAGTCATGGGCGACGCCGCCAAGGGTGTGATGGGCGTGCGGTTCGCCACGGGCAGTGGGCGGGAGGTCACGGTGCAGGCCGATGCCGTTGCGCTGGGTTATCACCTGCGCCCCGAGACGCAATTGGGCGATCTGGCCGGGTGCGCCATGGCGTTTGATCAGGCCTCCAGCCAATGGTGGCTGGCCACCGACGACGCCGGACGCACCTCGGTGAAGGGCGTGTACGCGGCCGGTGACGGTTCGAAGATTCGCGGCGCGGATGCCGCCGAACACGCCGGGCGCCTGGTGGCGTTGGCGCTGCTGGAAGACCTGCAGCAACCGGTGGACACCGGCTTGCGTGATGAACAACAACAGGCCTTGGCGGTGATGGACCAGTTCCGCCTCGGCCTGGCCCAGGCGTTTCCTTGGCCCAGTGAACAGGCCGGGGCCTTGCCAGACAGCGCCATCGTGTGCCGCTGCGAGATGATCAGCGCCGGCGAGTTGCGCCGCACGGTGAAGGAGAAGGGCGCCTGCGAGGTCAATCGCGCCAAGGCGTTCAGCCGCGTGGGCATGGGCCGTTGCCAGGGGCGTTATTGCTCCCAGGCAGGGGCTGAAGTGATCGCCGCCGCTGCCGGCGTGCAGGTCCAGGAGGTGGGTCGCCAGCGCGGCCAGGCGCCGGTCAAACCCTTGTCGATGCTGATCACCGAGGAGGTGCCTTCATGAGTGTACAAAAAGCCGATGTAGTGATTGTCGGTGGCGGCGTGATGGGCTCGGCGACCGCGTTTTTTCTACGGCGTCGCGGGCTGTCGGTGATCCTGCTGGAGCGCGACCAGATCGGCCAGTACGCCAGTGGCGTCAACTTCGGCAACGTGCGCCGGCAAGGACGCTTCCTTGGTCAACTGGCCCTGGCCAACCGCTCCTGGGCGTTGTGGAAGCGCCTGCCGGAACTGATCGATGATGACCTGGAGTTCATTCCCAGTGGCCACATGCGCGTGTGTTACCGCGAAGACGAAATCGCCGAGCTGGAAGCTTATGCAGCCGCGCCGGAAGCTGAACAGCTGGACCTGAAAATTTATCGCGGTGCCGAGCTGCATCGACGTTTCGGCTTCCTCGGTCCCGACGTCAAGGGCGGCTCCTATGCGCCTCACGATGGCCACGCCAACCCGCGCCTGGCTGCGCCGGCGTTTGCTCGCGCCGCACGACGCCTGGGGGCGCAGATTGAAGAACGCACTGAAGTCGCCGAGGTGCAGAAGGTCGGCGCCGACTTTCATATCACCACCACCGACGGCCGCCAGTTCCACGCCGCGCAACTGTTGATCACCGCCGGCGCCTGGGGCCAGAAACTCTCGGCGCAGTTTGGCGAACCGGTACCGCTGGACACCCACGGCCCGCAAATGGCGGTGACCGAGCCGGTGCCCTATGCATTGCCGACGGTGATCGGCGTCTACACCAAGATCCCGGAAGAAGTGATCTACTTCCGCCAGATTCCCCGGGGCAATATCGTCATCGGCGGCGGTTACCGCAGCAAGCCCGACATGCTCAACCGCCGCGCCTATGTGGAACCGCGCAGCATCCTCAACCAGGTCAGCCAGATGCGCCGCCTGCTGCCGGGCGTGGGTAACCTGAATATCATCCGCGTGTGGAGCGGCATCGAAGGCTACCTGCCGGACTCGCTGCCGGTGATGGGCGCCAGCGGCACCGTCGACGGCCTGTTTTATGCGTTCGGTTTTTGCGGCCACGGCTTCCAGCTCGGCCCGGGCGTCGGTGATGTCATGGCCGAACTGCTTGGCACCGGAAGCACCAGTACCCCGATCGAACCGTTCTCCATCACCCGGTTCGCCCCACCTGCCGAGCAACGGAGCCAAGCCTCATGAAACCCCGGGTTCTCGAGATTCTCAAACAGTTGATGGCTTTCGACACCGTGTCGTCGGAGTCGAACATGGCCTTGATTGAATATGTGCGCGACCTGCTGCTGAGCAAGGGCATCGAGTCGCTGATCGTCAAAGACCAGAGCGGCAAGAAGGCCAACCTGTTCGCCAGCACCGGGCCCAAGGAGCAGCCAGGGGTGTTGCTCTCCGGGCACACCGACGTGGTGCCGGCGGCGGGGCAGGCCTGGACTTTTCCCGCCTTCGCCGCCACCGTGCAGGACGGGCGTATCTATGGACGCGGCAGTTGCGACATGAAGGGCTTTATCGCCCTGGCCATCGACACGATGCTGGATGCCGCCGACCACCGCCTGAACCGCCCGCTGCAACTGGCGCTGTCCCATGACGAAGAGATCGGTTGCGTCGGTGTGCGACGTTTGCTCGACGTGCTGCACCTGGCGCCGGTGCGGCCGTTTCTGTGCGTGATCGGAGAGCCGACCAATATGCAGTTCGTGCTGGGCCACAAGGGCAAGGGCTCTTACCGCACGTATTGCCGGGGCCAGGAGGCCCATTCGTCCCTGGCGCCACGTTCGGTCAATGCGATTCATGTGGCGTGCGACTTTATCGCTGCCCTGCGCGATAGCCAGCAGCAACTGCAACACCACGGCGCACAGGACAGTGACTACGACGTGCCCTACAGCACCGTGCATGTGGGGCAGATCGTCGGCGGCAAGGCGCTGAATATCGTGCCTAACCTGTGCACCCTGGATTTTGAAGTACGCAACCTGCCTGCCGACGATCTGGACCCATTCCTGGAGCAGATGCGCGAGCGCGCTGAAGTGATCGTGCGCGAGGCACAGAAGTTGTCCAGCGTGGCGGCCATCGAAATCGAAACCGTCAATGTGTATCCCGGTCTCGACACCCACCCCAGCGTCGAAGCCGTGCGTTTTCTCAAGCAATTCGCCGCGCCAGGCACCGGCACTTCCAAGGTCTCGTTCGGTACCGAGGGCGGTCTGTTCAAGCAGCGCCTGGATGTGCCGGTGGTGGTGTGCGGGCCGGGTTCGATCGAGCAGGCGCACAAGCCCGACGAGTTTATCGAGATCAGTCAGATGGACGCCGGCGAGCGCTTTTTGCAAGGTTTGCTGGGTTCGCTTACGGCCTAGCAGAGCCTGCCGTCCTGGGGGCAATTTCAGCACGGGACGCTGCTTAAGCTGCGCTTTCGGCATCCTGATCCGCGGCACCTCCCTAGACTGGAGCGTGTCTCGGATCAGGACTCGACCATGCTCAAGAATCGCTTGCAAGACCCCAGCCTCCTGGCTGAACTCGCCTATGTGGATGGCCAGTGGATCGCTGCCGACAGCGGCGCCACCCTGGACATCCGCGACCCCGCCACCGGCCATTTGCTCGCTCAAGTTCCGGCCATGGACGGGGTGGATACCCGTCGTGCCATTGAAGCCGCCGAACGTGCCTGGCCCGCCTGGCGTGCACGCCCGGCCGCCGAGCGTGCGGCGCTGCTGGAGCGCTGGTACCAGGCGATGATCGACAACCTTGATGACCTGGCGCTGATCATGACTTGCGAGCAGGGCAAGCCGCTGAGCGAAGCCCGCGGCGAAGTGCGCTACGGGGCCGGTTTCGTCAAATGGTTCGCCGAGGAAGCGCGCCGGGTCTACGGCGAAACCATGCCCGCGCCCAGTGGCGACCGCCGCCTGCTGACCCTCAAGCAACCCGTGGGCGTGTGCGCCGCCATTACCCCGTGGAATTTCCCCAACGCGATGATCACCCGCAAATGTGCGCCTGCGCTGGCCGCCGGGTGCCCGATCATCGTCAAACCGTCGGACCTCACGCCAATGTCGGCCCTGGCCCTGGCGGTGCTGGCCGAGCGCGTCGGCATTCCGGCCGGGGTGTTCAATGTGATCACCGGCTTGCCCGCCGGTATTGGTGAGGAGCTGACCGGCAATCCGGCGGTGCGCAAGATTTCCTTCACCGGCTCCACGGCTGTCGGGCGCCTGTTGATGCGCCAGAGCGCCGAGCACATCAAACGCCTGAGCCTGGAGCTGGGGGGCAATGCGCCCTTTATCGTGTTCGACGACGCCGACCTGGAACAGGCCGTGGCCGGGGTGATGCTCAGCAAGTTCCGCAATGCCGGGCAAACCTGCGTATGCGCCAACCGCATCCTGGTACAGGCCGGTATCTACGCGCGTTTCGCCGCACGGCTGGTGGAAGAGGTAGGCAAGCTCAAGGTCGGTAACGGTCTGGAGGAGGGCGTGACCATCGGCCCGCTGATCAACCCGGCGGCGGTGAACAAGGTCGCACGGCATATCGACGATGCTTTGAGCCAGGGCGCGAACCTGTTGTGTGGCGCGATCCCCTCGGGTGACAGCCAGTTCGTGCAACCCACGGTGCTGGGCGACACCCACGCCGGCATGTTGCTGGCCAATGAAGAAACCTTCGGCCCGGTGGCACCGCTGATGCGCTTTACGGATGAAGCCGAGGCGCTGGCCCTGGCCAATGCCACGCCGTATGGCCTGGGCGCCTACTATTTCACCCAGGACCTGCAGCGCTCGTGGCGTTTTGGCGAAGCGTTGGAGTTCGGCATGGTCGGGCTCAACACCGGGATCATCTCCATGGAAGTGGCGCCGTTTGGCGGTATCAAACAATCGGGCCTGGGGCGCGAGGGCAGCAAGTACGGCCTGGACGAATACCTTGAAGTCAAAGCCTTCCATATCGGCGGCTTGAACTGAATTTTTGCGAGGCACGCACCATGAGCAAGGCATTCAGAATCGCCGCGATTGCCGGCGATGGTATCGGCAAGGAAGTGTTGCCCGAAGGGCTGCGGGTACTGCAACAGGCCGCCAGGATCTGGGACCTGAACCTGAGCATCGAAGTGCTCGACTGGGCCCACTGCGATTACTACCTGGAACACGGGCAGATGATGCCCGAGGACTGGTTTGAGCAGCTCAAGGGGTTTGATGCGATCTACTTTGGCGCCGTGGGGTGGCCGGACAAAGTCCCGGACCATGTTTCCCTGTGGGGTTCGTTGCTCAAGTTCCGCCGCGACTTCGACCAGTACGTGAACATCCGCCCGGTGCGGCTGTTTCCCGGGGTGCCGTGCCCCTTGGCCGGGCGCGAGCCGGGGGACATCGATTTTGTGGTGATCCGCGAAAACACCGAGGGCGAATATTCCTCGGTGGGCGGCAAGATGTTCGAGGGCACCGAGCATGAATTCGTGCTGCAGGAGTCGGTATTCACCCGGCGAGGTGTCGACCGCATCCTCAAGTTCGCCTTCGACCTGGCCCAGTCCCGCCCGCGCAAGAAGCTCACGGCGGCGACCAAATCCAACGGCATTTCCATCAGCATGCCTTACTGGGATGAGCGCACCGCATTGATGGCCGCCAACTACCCCGAAGTGAGTTGGGACAAGCAGCACATCGACATATTGTGCGCGCGGTTTGTGCTGCAACCGGACCGGTTTGATGTGGTGGTGGCGTCGAACCTGTTCGGCGACATCCTCTCCGACCTCGGGCCGGCGTGTGCCGGGACGATCGGTATTGCGCCGTCGGCCAACCTCGACCCCGAGCGGCGCTTTCCGTCGTTGTTCGAGCCGGTGCACGGCTCGGCGCCGGATATTTACGGGCAGAACATTGCGAATCCGATAGCGATGATCTGGTCGGGGGCGTTGATGCTGGATTTCCTTGGCAATGGGGATGAGCGGTATCGGGCGGCCCATGACGGAATCTTGCAGGCGATTGAGTCGGTGATTGCCGAGGGCGTGGTGACGCCGGATCTGGGCGGGAAGGGCTCTACTCAGGATGTCGGGCTGGCGATTGCCCAAAGGCTCCCGATCTAAAGCGCGCATGGTCAAAAAAAGTGGGGGCGGGCTTGCTCGCGAATGCAGGGGTTCAGTTGAAATATCTTTGTCTGACACCCCGCACTCGGCTGATCTGACACGGGGCACGGTGTCGCAGAGTTTGAACAGTTTTGTGCGGTGGCTGGAGGAGCACGGCCTTGCACTAACACCGTAGCAGCTGCCGAGCCCCAGCGAGGCTGCGATGACGTCGGCACAGTCGACATTGATGGTGCCTGACCCACCGCCATCGCGGCCTAGCTAAGGCTCGACGGCTCCCACATTGGGTCTTTGTCAGCCGCCAAATTGCGGGGGCCAGCTTGGCCATCAGCGCGTCGGAGGCTAATTGCATCAGTTACGCAGATTTTCTGTGGGAGCTGTCGAGCTTTAGCGAGGCTGCGATGGCGTCGGCACAGTCGACATTGATGGTGCCTGACCCACCGCCATCGCGGCCTCGCTAAGGCTCGACGGCTCCCACATTGGGTCTTGGTCAGTCGCCAAATTGCGGGGTGCCAGCTTGGCCATCTGCGCGCCGGAGGCTAATTGCATCAGTTACGCAGGTTTTTTGTGGGAGCTGTCGAGCTTTAGCGAGGCTGCGATGACGTCGGTACAGTTGACATTGATGGTGCCTGACCCACCGCTATCGCGGCCTCGCTAAGGCTCGACGGCTCCCACATTGGGTCTTGGTCAGTCGCCAAATTGCGGGGTGCCAGCTTGGCCATCTGCGCGCCGGCGCCTAATTGCATCAGTTACACAGGTTTTCTGTGGGAGCTGTCGAGCTTTAGCGAGGCTGCGATGACGTCGGTACAGTTGACATTGATGGTGCCTGACCCACCGCTATCGCGGCCTCGCTAAAGCTCGACGGCTCCCACATGGGGTCTTGGTCAGCCGCCAAATTGCAGGGTGTCAGCTTGGCCATCTGCGCGTCGGCGCCTAATTGCATCGGTTACACAGGTTTTCTGTGGGAGCTGTCGAGCTTTAGCGAGGCTGCGATGACGTCGGCACAGGCGGCATTGATGGTGCCTGACCCACCGCCATCGCGGCCTCGCTAAGGCTCGACGGCTCCCACATTGGGTCTTTGTCAGCCGCCAAATTGCAGGGTGCCAGCTTGGTCATCTGCACGCCGGCGCCTAATTCCATCAGTTACACAGGTTTTCTGTGGGAGCTGTCGAGCTTTAGCGAGGCTGCGATGACGCCGGCACAGTCGACATTGATGGTGCCTGACCCACCGCCATCGCGGCCTCGCTAAGGCTCGACGGCTCCCACATTGGGTCTTTGTCAGCCGCCAAACTGCAGGGTGCCAGCTTGGCCATCTGCGCGTCGGCGCCTCATTGCATCAGTTACACAGGTTTTTTGTGGGAGCTGTCGAGCTTTAGCGAGGCTGCGATGTGGTCGGCACAGTCGACATTGATGGTGCCTGACCCACCGCCATCGCGGCCTCGCTAAGGCTCGACGGCTCCCACATTGGGTCTTGGTCAGTCGCCAAATTGCGGGGTGCCAGCTTGGCCATCTGTGCGCCGGCACCTAATTGCATCAGTTACATAGGTTTTCTGTGGGAGCTGTCGAGCTTTAGCGAGGCTGCGATGTGGTCGGCACAGTCGACATTGATGGTGCCTGACCCACCGCCATCGCGGCCTCGCTGAAGCTCGACAGCTCCCACATTGGGTCTTGGTCAGCCTCCAAACTGCAGGGTGTCAGCTTGGCCATCTGTGCGCCGGCACCTAATTGCATCAGTTACGCAGGTTTTTTGTGGGAGCTGTCGAGCTTTCAGCGATCGTTCCCACGTTCAACGTGGGAATGCATCCTGTGACGCTCCGCGTCACCACTGCGCAAGACTTGAACCGTGTGCTGCTCGTTGGACGCAGAGCGTCCGGGGCTGCATTCCCACGCAGAGCGTGGGAACGATCACGTCAAGACAGGTGCTCCCGCATTTGGATCTCCACGCGTCAATAACCCTTGCGCCGATCCACTTCACCCACCATCTGTTCCCCACGTTCATACCGCCGGATATTCTCCAGCAACACCCCAAACGCACTCGTCGGTTGGGTCATCGCTGCGATATGGGGCGTCAGCACAATCTGCGGGTGATCCCAGAATGGATGATTCGCCGGCGCAGGTTCCTCTTGCAGCACATCCAGCACTGCGCCGCTCAGTTGCCCACTGCCCAATGCCTCCAGCAAGTCTTCCTCCACCAGGTGCCCGCCACGCCCCATGTTGATCAGCGCCGCTCCACGCGGTAACTGCGCAAACAGCTGGCGGTCGAGAATGCCTTGGGTCTGCTCGGTCAACGGCAGCACACACAACAGAATGTCGCACTGGCTGAGAAACGTCGGCAGTTGGTGTTCACCGGCGTAGCAGTCCACACCTGGCAACTGATGAGCACTGCGCGCCCAGCCCGACAGCGCAAACCCCAACGGCGCCAACGTTGCCAGAATCTGCTGGGCCTGGGTGCCCAGGCCCATCACGCCGACCCTGCGATTCACGGCCGGCTGCAACAGGTGTGCCTGCCAGCAACGCGCTGCTTGCTGCTGGCGATAGCGCAACATATCGCGGTGCAGGCTGAGCACCGCCCAACTGGCGTACTCGCACATGCCGCGGGTGATGCCGGGGTCGAGCAGGCGCACCACGGGCAGGTCGGGCGGCAGGCGGGAGAGGTCCAGTTGGTCGACCCCAGCCGACAAGGCAAACAGCACTTTCAGGTTGGGCAGTACTTGCTTGAGGTTGTCGGGCGCCTGCCAGGCGGCCAGGTAGTCCACCTCTTCGGCATTACCGATGTCGGGCCAGGCGCGCCATTCGATCTGCGGCGCGTGTTCGGCGAACAGTGCCTGCCAATGTTGGCCGCGCACCGGGTCAGCTTTGTATAGCAAGGCCATGGGCATTTCCTGCAGGGTTCGGGTAGCCCTCATCATCCCCCAAGCCCGGCGCAGGATCTGTTGAAAGGTGGGGGCAAAACAGTCGATCCGAATTTCTCACGGGCCAAGTTCGGCGTAGTTGGTTGCCCGCAAGCCTTACTCTGAACCGCATCGCAACCACTTTCCGGTTGCTGCATTCACGATGGGAACTGCCATGAATAGCAAGGTCGACGAAACCCCTCATTTGCTGCGTCAGCGCGATCAATTCGTTCCCCGTGGCCTGGTGACCGCTCACCCGTTGGTGATCGACCGTGCCCAGGGCGCCGAGTTGTGGGACGTGGATGGCAAGCGTTACCTGGACTTCGTCGGCGGGATCGGCGTGCTGAACATCGGGCATAACCATCCCAAGGTGGTGGCTGCGGTGCAGGCCCAGTTGCAGAAGGTCTCCCACGCCTGCTTCCAGGTGGTGGCCTACCAGCCTTACCTCGACCTGGCACAGCGGCTGTGCGAAATGGTCGGCGGGCAGGAAGCCTATAAGGCCGCGTTTTTCACCTCCGGCGCCGAAGCCGTGGAAAATGCGGTGAAGATTGCCCGCGCCCACACCAATCGTTCGGCGGTGATCGCCTTTCGGGGCGGCTTCCATGGTCGAACCTTGCTTGGCACCACGCTCACCGGTATGAGCCAACCCTACAAACAGAACTTCGGGCCGTTTGCACCGGAGGTGTTCCACACGCCGTATCCGAATGCGTATCGCGGGGTGACCAGCGAGCTGGCACTCAAAGCCCTGGATGAACTGCTGGCGACCCAAGTGGCGCCGGAGAGGATCGCGGCAATCATCATCGAGCCGGTGCAGGGCGACGGCGGTTTCCTTGCCGCGCCTGCGGAGTTTCTCCAGGCACTGCGTGCGTTGGCGGACAAGCATGGCATCGTGTTGATCCTGGATGAGATCCAGACCGGTTTCGGCCGTACCGGGACCTGGTTCGGGTACCAGCATGCGGGCATCCAGCCTGACCTGGTCACCGTGGCCAAGAGCCTGGCCGGCGGCTTGCCATTGTCCGGTGTGGTCGGCAAGGCGCACATCATGGATGCGCCGTTGCCCGGCGGCCTGGGCGGCACCTACGGCGGCAATGCGTTGGCGTGCGCGGCGGCGCTGGCGGTGATCAGCGCGTTCGAGCAGGAGCAATTGCTCGAACGCGGCCAACGGCTGGGCGAACGCCTGCGCCAGGGCCTGCTCGGTTTGCAGGCGCGCTACCCGCGTATCGGCGATGTGCGCGGCACCGGCTTCATGTTGGCGATCGAACTGATTCAGGATGACCCGGCGCGCACGCCGGACGCCGACCTCAACCAACGGCTGATCGATGAAGCCCGCGCCCGCGGGTTGCTGGTGATCAAATGCGGCGTGCATCGCAACGTGCTGCGCTTTCTCGCGCCGCTGGTGGCGACCGAGGCCCAGGTCGACGAAGCCTTGCAGATACTCGACGGCGCCTTGGCACGGGTCTTGAACTGAGCCTGTGCTTGTTCAGGGTGGACTGCATCATTGGAGACTTGACCCCACATGGGACTGACAGATTATCGAGCGTTGCTGATCGATTGCGATGAAGTGCTGGTGGACCGCGACTCGGGTGTGTTGGCCGCCTTGCAGCCGCTGCTCGACAGTCGTGGCGGGCAACCGCCCAGGGAGCAGGTACTGGCCGAGTACAACACGGTGGTCGCGAATCTCTACCCGCGCTTCGCCGAGTTGGGCTTCAGTGGCCTGCTGTGTTTCGCCCACCGCCAACTCGCCGAACGCTGGGGGCTCCACGCCAGTTGGGAGGAGGGCATGAGCTTTGCCCGCAGCGCCGGCAGTTGGGCGCTGTTCGAGGATGCGCCGGGGGCTATGCTGTATTTGCGCAAGTTCTATCGGCTACTGGTGCGTGGCGACCGTGACGCAGAGGATCGTGGCGTGTTGTGTGAGCGACTGGGTATTGCACCGGAAGATTTCATTTCCCTGGCCGATGACCTGCAATGGCTCAGCGCGCAAGCGGAGGATGTGCAACCGGTGCTGCATGTGACACGACCGTCGGTCGCGGCGCACGGGGTGCTGGACCGCTGTTTGATCGGCCGCCAGCGGCCCCGGCAGCCTTCGCCGTGCGCAGCGGAGTACTGCATCAGCAGCATGGCGGATCTGGTGGCTCAGCATCAGCTGTCTTTACGGCGCTGATTTTGCTAGAAGATTGTCTTACAAACGGCAGTCAAGAGGTACGTAATGGAAGGGCAAGTGAAGCTGGACCGGATCGATATCAGTATTCTGGTTGAACTGCAAAAGGACGGCCGGATGACCAATGTCAGTCTCGCCGACGCCGTGGGCTTGTCTGCCAGCCCGTGTTTGCAACGGGTCAAGCGGTTGGAGTCAGCGGGGTATATCTCCAGCTACAAGGCGCACTTGAACCTGGCCAAGATTACCGATTCGGTCACGGTGTTCACCGAGATCACCCTCAGCGACCATAAGCGCGAAGACTTCGCCAAGTTCGAATCCAATATCCGCCTGGTAGACGAAGTGCTCGAATGCCACCTGATCAGTGGTGGTTACGACTACCTGGTGCGCTTCATGACCCGCAGCATCCAGCATTACCAGGAAGTGGTGGAGAGCCTGCTGGACAAGAACATTGGTATCTCCAAGTACTTCAGCTATATCGTCATCAAGTCGCCGGTGCTCAAGGACGGCGTGCCCCTGCGTAAACTGCTGCGCCATTGAAGTCGCCTGCCGCGTGCAGGTCGACTACAGAGACCTGTCGGTATTAGCTCGGCAACTGAGTTCCGAACAGCCATACGGATCCTGCACATAGCAGCGTCATGAGGCAGAAACCTGCGATCAACCAGCGTCGCTCAATAATAAAGGCACGCTGGTCCGATAGAAGCTCGTCGCGCGCCTTCGTCATTGTCTTTAGCTCATTGGCAGCATTGTTAAGCGCGACGGCGTGCGCATCGCGTTGCCTGGTCACTTCGAGCAATTTCGTTGCTGTATCTGCAGTGCTTTGCTGGGCTTGACCCAGGGCAGCTTCAGCGGTGCTCACCTTCTGATCGAGGTGGATATTTTGCTGTTTGAGTGCTTCCATTCTTTTGAACTGTTCCTGGATCATCGACTCCAGAAATGCCTTCGAACTCGGGTTGCTCAGCACGACGCCCTGCAAGTAGCCGTTCGGACTTTCCAGTATCTTCTTGATGCGTTGACGGTGTGCATCTTCGCGTTCATCGGTCGTGTCCTCTTCCGGGGTCATGTACTCGAAAAGCTTGGGAATACTGACCTCCACTAGCGGAATATCCAGCGCTCTCAGCTCGCTCTGCTTGATGGCGTCCACCGCGTGAGTGTTATGGATCTCCAGGTACAGTTTGCCGTCCCACTTGGTGCCCAGCCAATGCTCTGCCTGGAACTCCAGATAGATATCCACATAGCGATTTCCATTGGCGGTAACCACTAACTTTTCCGGCTCGATATGGCTGATGGTGATCGGGATTTGATGGACTTTCTTTGCCTTGCCGCTTGTGGGGAAAGCGAGGTTCAAGGTCATTGTGGTGACGGTGAGTAGTGCCTCTTTGAACAAGAGGTGATTCAGCGACTCCCCCTCGCCATGGCCGCCGGTACCGTCGCCGATATAGGAGAAGTAGCAGTTGTTTCCCTTCATGACGTGTTTGACCGGAACGCGCTTCCCGGGCCGATGATTGCTGAAGTAACGATCAGGTGTAGGTTGTCCATTGAACCGTGTCAGGCGCTGATGGGCGACTTGTCTTGCGGTGACCATGTGCTCGAGGCCGGCTTCATGGGGTGAGGTGAACGCGCGAGTTTTTGCCATAAATTGTCAGTCCTTCCATGGGTGCTCGTACTGCCGCATGATTCACAATATTTTACTGTTGAACACTTCGAGAGGTTCATCAATAAAATAAGGTCTTTGGATGTACGGATTTTGCAGCACGCTCCAGTCTGCCGCCACCGGTATCTGGATTAAATCAGTCCATTCTCTAGTCCAGTGTCACGACGGTTACGCCGGCTGTCTCGAAGCGATCCATGTTCATCAACGCATCGATGGACTGCTCCAGGCTGATGGTTTTACCCACGAGTTTTTCCGGGGCCAGTTTTCCGCTGGTGATCATCTGGATCATCGCGTCATAACGATGGGCTTGCATGCCGTGGCTACCGTAGATCTCAAGCTCGTGCGCGATGACCTTGCTCATGGGGATTGCCGGCGTGGCGTGGTCGGCGAGCATCAGCCCCACCTGGACGTGTTTGCCTCGACGGCGCAGGTTGTTGATGGAGTTGAAGCACGTGGTGGGATGGCCCAATGCATCCAGCGATACGTGGGCGCCACCCTGGGTGATTTCCAGCACGGCTTCGGTGACGTCCGCAACGTCTTGTGCGTTCACGGTTGCAACGGCACCGAGCGCGCGCGCCAGCTCGAGCTTTTCCTGCGAGATATCAATGGCGATGACGTTCGCGCCGAGGGCCTGGGCGATCATCACGGCGGACAGGCCCACGCCTCCGCAGCCATGCACCGCGACCCACTGTCCGGCGCTGACTTTGCCTTGGTCAACAACCGCGCGGAATGACGTGGCGAAGCGGCAGCCCAGGCTCGCAGCGGTAGCGAAGTCCATGCTCTGCGGGAGTTCGACGAGGTTCAGGTCGGCCTGGTGGATACCGACGTACTCGGCAAACGAACCCCAATGAGTGAAGCCCGGTTGAAACTGGGTGGTGCAGACTTGCTGGTTACCGCTGTTGCACTCGGGACACGCGCCACACCCGCCCACAAAAGGCACCGTCACACGGTCGCCGACCTTCCACCGGGTGACGTCCCTGCCAACCTCCGCCACGATGCCGGCAAGCTCATGCCCGGGAACATGGGGCAGCTGGATGTCCGGATCATGCCCCTTCCAACCGTGCCAGTCGCTGCGGCAAACGCCCGTGCCGCGCACCTGTATGACCACGCCGTGACGCTCCGGCGTCGGGTCTTCGATGTTCATCAGGCGCGGCGGTTGGGAAAAGGCTTCGTAGACAACTGCTTTCATGAAAGTCACCTCTACTTGGATAGACACTGCGCTGTATTCGATTGATCTCGTGGGCGGGGCGGCTCGAATCAGTGCTGATCCATTATGTGCAAATGCGTTGAAATTGCTTTTCATATTGCGGTTGATAGTGTGCGGGCAATGAAATTAATCTCCATGAGACGGCCCATAATTGAAAGGATCAACCATGCTCGAGCGTTTGGATAAGGTGGACATTGCAATATCAGAGCGGCTGCAGCGAGATGGGCGACTGTCGAATGTCAAATTGGCGGAGCAACTTTCCCTCAGCGAAGCGTCCTGTTGGCGCAAGCAAAAGCGCCTTGAGGAGTGCGGGGTGATTGAGGGGTATCAAGCCATTCTGAATCGTAGAAAGCTGGGCCTGGGGGTGATGGCTTTTGTTCAGATTTCCTGTAGTGACCACAGTGAAGAAGCCACGGAAAGGTTTGAAAAAATCATCGCGTCAGCGCCTCAGGTACTCAGTTGTCACAATACAACGGGCGAGGCGGATTTTTTACTTCAGGTCGTCGCCAGAGACCTGGACAGCTACAGCAGATTCGTTGAAAAGGTGCTGAGAAAGCTTCCGGGTGTATTGAGCATCCGCTCGAACCTGTCGCTTCGGGAAATGAAGACCACGCATCGTTTTCCGGTGGCCGAGCTGCTGAGTATCTGAGGGCCTGCAACGCGCGCTTCGGTGATGGGCTCGGCGGCCGAGGTTACGACTAACCCCAGCCGCCGATGCTTGGTCAGTGCGGACCTAGTAGCGCATTTCAACCGCCACATAAGCCCCAATCCCATCCCCCGGATACAACGACGCCGTATCCTGCCCCTTCGCGTCATACAACGGCTGCACCGCCGTCACGTACTTCTGATTGGTCAGGTTCTTCACATCCAGCGACACCTTCCAGTCCTTGCTCGGCGTTTCATACCCCACGTTCGCCCCGAAGATTGTGTAGGAGGGCGCATAGAAGCTGTTGGCATAGTCCACCGCCGTACGCGAAGCCGATTGCACGTTCACCCCGGTATAGAAGCCCGCCGGGTGCTGATACTGCACCTCGCCCTGATAGATATGCTTCGGAATTCCCGGCAATTGGTTGTCGCCGAAGGTCGGGTCGTGCCGGTAGTAGAAGTCGTTATAGGTATACACCTGGCGCAGGGTGATTTTTTCACCCGAGGTGTTTTCCCACAGGCGCGTATTCAAGCCGGCCTCGATCCCTTGGTGGATCGTCGGTGTGGCGTTGAATGCGCCGGTGATCGCCGCTGCGGTGGAGGTGGCCGGAATGATCTGCACGTTGAGCAATTCATTTTTCACCCACGAGCGGTAGAGCGCCAGGCTGCCGTCGAAGATGCCCGATGAACCCTTGATCCCGACTTCCACGGTATTGGCTTTCTGTTCCACCAGCGGCCGTACGTACGGCGAGGTCGGCCCGGAGCCGGAGTATTCCCACGACGCCGGTGGGTCGACGGAGCGGCTGACGTTGGCGAAGACTTGCAGTTGCGGGGTGAACTCGTAACGCACGCCGATTCGCGGTGCCAGGCTCCAGTTGTCGTAGGTCACATCGCTCGGGTACGTGGTGGTGTTGGCCACCAGGGCTTCCTTGACGTCGGCATGGCGCCGTACGTTGATCGCCGAGACGCCGCTGGTCAGCCACAGGCCGTCCACCAGTTCCAGGTCGTTGCCCACGGAGAACACGTGATCGAACGATGAGCTGTAGTCGACGAACTTGCGGGTCTGTTTGTTGGCGAAGGTGGAGTCGACCTGACCCTTGAGGTGTTCGGTGGAAGTGAAGGCCAGGCTGGAGCGGCTTTCGTGGCCGAACAGGGTGTCGCGGCGGTCGTAGTTGATCACCGCGCTCAGGTCATGCCAGTCCCAGTAGCTGGGGTTGCTCGGGCTGTTCGGGCTGTTGTTGTGGGCGTACTGGTAGTAGACGAAACCCACCGACAGGGTGGCGTCGTCCTCAAAGGTGTAGGTGGTCTTGCTGCCCAGCCATACGCTGCCGGGGCGACGGCTACCGGCGCCGCTGCTTTCGGCGGTGGCACTGGCGCGGTCGGAGTGGTGCTTCACCGCATCCAGGGTGGTGGCGCTCGGGTCGTTGTGGAACTCGTCGCGGTAACGCAGCATCACCCGGGTTTCGAGTTGCGGGCTGAAGCGGTAGCCAACGTTCGCCACCACGCCCTGGCTTTTCGACAGGCTGTAATCGCGGTAGCCATCGCTGCGGTAGTTGTCGGCATTCAGGTAGTAATCGAACGCGCCCTCGACGCCGCCGACGCTCAGGCTTTGCTTGTTATAACCGTAGCTCCCGGTTTCCGCGCGCACCCGCAGCCCGGGCGCGGTGTAGCCGGTCTGGTTGACGAAGTTGATGGCGCCGCCAAGGCTCAGTGCGCCGTATTGGAAGGCGTTGGCTCCCCGCAGGATTTCGGTGTAGTTCACCCCCGAGCCGTTGAGGAATTCGTAGGGTGTGCCGCCCGGGCCGGTGATCGGCAGGCCGTCGAACAGGAACTTGATGCCCTCGCGGAAATACCCCGGCGAGGTGTTGGCCCCCGAGCCCCGAATCGAGATCTTGGCCGCGTCGTTACCACCGGTGGACTGCACGAACACACCCGGCTGGTAGGCGAGGGTGTCCTGCAAGGTGGCGGTGCGCCCCTTGGCCACCTGTTCGCTGTCCACCACGCTGGTGCCGCCGGGTACCTCGGACAACTGACTCTTTGCCGCCTCAACGGGCGTGATTTTTTGTGCCTCCACCGTCACGGTCTTTAGCCGTGTACCGGTTGTCGGTGTGACCTCATCCTCTGCCTGTGCGCTGGCTGAAAACATCAGGGCCGAGCCCAGTCCCAGCATCGCCAGCCAAGTGGCTTGCCGCACGGCAAGTGTCAACTTTTGCAACTCTCCCCGAAAGATCGGATCCATTAAGCGTGTTCCTTGTGAATAGATAAAGATAGCCCCAGCTTTCTATTCGAATAGTCATGCCTGTTTCGCTCTGAGCAGTTTTTATGCCAACGCTATTTGCCAAGGATTACGGGCGCTTAGTGGGAGGTAAGTGTTCTGCGGGATACTTTGTTTTGAATCAGTGTTTAATTTTCAACAGTCAACTTATTGGCCGGATTTACTTCAACTGTCGCAAACGCAACAGTTGATAAGCAGTGTGTAAGGCTGCCAACAACTCAAGGTCGTATAACGGGTATAACCATATAAGTGTTTGGCAGGATTACGCTCGTTTTGTAAGGGGTTCGCGCTTGTTTTGTGGACGGGATGGCGTTTCTGAAAGACTGGCATGCTCACTGCATTACCGACTGTAGTTGCAAACTTTCAGTGTTTATCGAGTTCCTCTAAGGAAGCGTCATTGACAACCATTTTGAAACTGTCGGCAGTTATATCACTGTCCCTGGCGATCAATGCCTGTTCACCGCCTGCGGCACCACAACATGAAACTTCGGCGGCCGATGGCGTCGTCACTAACGGTGTGGTGACTTATTCGGCGGCGGACTTTTATGAGCCGTCACCGGGTCGCAGCGGTGGAACTTTGCGAGTGTCCGCCGCCTCCGACGCCGGCAGTTTCGATGTTCACGCCTTATCCAACGGCAACATCCAATGGATGGGCCGAATTCTCTACGATTGCCTGGTGTATCAGGACGAGCAGGGCAATATCAGCCCATGGCTGGCCCGCTCCTGGGACATCTCCGAGGACGGCAAGACCTACACCTTTCACCTGCGCGATGACGTGACCTTCAGCGACGGCGAGAAATTCAACGCCCAGGCGCTGCAAACCAACCTGGAGCACATGCGCGATCCGGCGACCAAGTCCCCGCTGGCTGCGGCCTATATCGCGCCGTACCTGGGCGGCAAGGTCATCGATGACTACACCTTCGAAGCCCACTTGCGCGAACCCTACACCCCCTTCCTCGACGTGCTGGCGCAGTCCTGGCTGAGCATGATCTCGCCAAAACAGATCCGCGAAGCGCCCAAGACCATCGCTGAACATCCCATCGGCAGCGGCCCGTTCCTGTTGCAGAGCTACACCCGTGACCAGGGTGCGGTGTTCATCAAGCGGCCCGGCTACAACTGGGCGCCACCGGTGACGCGGCACAAGGGTGAGGCCTACCTGGACCGCATCGAGTTGAGCTACGTCCCCGAAGCCATGATCCGCTTCACGGCGCTGGAGTCCGGCCAGTCGGATTTCGCCCTCGACGCGCCGGCCCAGAACGCCGCCGCCATTCGTGCCAACCCGAACCTGGTGATGCGCAGCCGGATCCGCAAAGGCAACCCGAGCCGCAGCATGACCTTCAACGTTGAACAGCCACCGTTTGACGACGTACGTGTGCGCCGCGCAGTCGCCAAGGCCATTGACCGCGAAGGGCTGGCATGGATTTCAGGCTTCGGCGAATACATCGCCAAGGCGGATTTCCTGGCGGCCAACACCCGGTTTTATCAACCCAACAACGACGCCCTGGCCTACGACGTCAAAGCCGCCAATGCGCTGCTGGACGACGCCGGCTGGACCGGGCGCGATGCCCAGGGCTATCGAACCAAGGACGGTCAGCGCCTCAAGGCAACGATGCTGTCCTATGACAACCCGGCGTTTCCCGCCAGCGTTTCGGTGGCCATCCAGGCCGACCTGAAAAAAGTCGGCTTCGAAATGCCCATCGAAATGCTGCCGCTGACCCGGGTGACCGAGAAACGCTACGCCGGGAAATTCCAGGCGCTGGCCGGCGGTTACTGGCACACCAACACGCCCGATGGCCTGTTCGTGCTCTATCACAGCCAGGCCATCAGCACCGACAAGATCATCGGCCAGAACGTCGGACGCTTCCGCGATGCCGAGCTGGATCGGGTCCTCAGCGCCGCTCGCCAATCCCGCGACCCGGTTGAATTGCAGGCGCTCTACGGCGAAGCGCAAAAGCGCTTGACCGAAACCGTCCCGGCGGTGCCTTCGGTGGAAAGCCAGGTGCTCACCGCGTATGGCCGGCAAGTCCAGGGCGTGATTTTTGATACCTCCCACAACGTACCGTTCTTCACCAGCATCTGGCTGGACCGGGGGCAACCATGAGCCTGTTCAAATCCATCGCCTGGCGCCTGCTGGCGGGCATCGGTGTGCTGTGGGGCGCGGCGACGCTGACCTTTCTCGCGGTTAATTTCAGCGGCGGAGATACGGCGCTGGCGATCCTCGGCGGCCCGGATTCGATGCCCACGCCGGAGCTGCTGGCCCGGGTGCGTGCCGAATACGGCCTGGACCAGCCCCTGATCGTGCAATACGGCCAATACCTGGTACGCCTGGCCCATGGCGACCTGGGCGAATCCTACCGCTTGCGTATCCCGGTGCAGCAGGCGATTGCCGAGCAGATCGGCGCAACCATTCAACTGTCCCTGAGCGCGGCGCTGCTGGCGGTGGTGTTGGCCCTGGTGTGCGCGATCCTCACCGCCAACCGTTCGCGCTGGGTGCGCTCAGTCGTCTCCGGCAGTGAACTGGTGCTGTCGTCGGCGCCTTCGTTTGTGATCGGCATGCTGCTGTTGCTGGTGTTTTCGTTTCATTGGCACTGGTTGCCGCCGTCCGGTTCCGTGGGCTGGCGTTCGTTGATCCTGCCCTCGGTCGCGCTGGCCTTGCCGGTAGCCGCGGTGCTGACCCAACTGCTGCGTCAGTCCCTGGAAGACACCCTCGAACAACCCTTTATCGCCATGGCCCGCGCACGCGGCCTGTCCGAAACCGCTGTGCGCCTGCGCCATGCGTTGCGTCACGCGCTGGTGCCGTTGGTGACCCTGGCCGGGTTCGTGTTCGCGAGCCTGCTGGGGGGCGCGGTGGTGGTGGAATTGCTGTTTGCACGCCAGGGCATCGGGCGCTTGATGCTCGATGCCACCAGCAACAACGACGTGCCGATGGTGCTGGGGGTGACCCTGCTCGCGGCCACGGTGTACGTGCTGGTGAACCTGGCCGTCGATTTGATCAACCGCTGGATTGACCCCCGGGCCCATCAAGCGTGAGTGTCTTTGAAGAAGGAAAAACCATGAGTGCTTCGATCCCCGCTGCGGTGAGTTATGCCGACTTGCACCAGCGTTTCGCCGACGTATTTGCACGGATAGCCGACACCGCCGTCGCCCGCGAGCAGCGACGCGAGCTGGCCCATGATGCGGTGGCGTGGCTGCGGGAGGCCGGCTTTGGCGCCCTGCGTGTGCCGCAGGCATTGGGCGGCCTGGGTGCGAGCCTGCCGCAGTTGTTTCGCCTGTTGATTGAACTGGGGGAGGCGGATTCAAACCTGCCGCAGATTGTGCGCGCGCATTTCGGGTTTGTTGAAGGCCGGATTTCCAGCCGTGACAGCGAGTCCCAAAATTACTGGTTCGCCAAAGTCGTCGACGGCGAGCTGTGGGGCGCGGCCATGGCCGAACGCACCGACACCACCCGCAACTCGGTGACCCTCAGCGCCGTCGATTCCGGCTGGCAGCTGGACGGCGAGAAGTACTACTGCACCGGCACGCTGTACGCCAATTGGATCGCCGCCGTTGCCCTGGATGGTGAGGATTTTGTCAGCCTCGCGGTGCGTACCGACGCGCCGGGTGTCACCGTCGAGGATGACTGGGACGGCTTTGGCCAGCGCCTCACCGGCAGCGGCACCACGCGCTTCAAGGCGGTCGACGTACCGGCGCAGCACATCGTGCGGCGCTTCAAGAAAGACGAACTGCGCGCCGAGTCCTACCTGAGCGCGTTCTACCAGCTGTTCCACCTGGCGACCCTGGCCGGCATCGCCAACGCCGTGCTGCGCGACGCCACCGAATTCGTCAAAGGCCGCACCCGCGCGTTTGGCGTGCCGGGGCAATCGAGCCCCAAGGACGATCCGCTGGTGCAGCGGGTGATCGGTCGCCTGTCGAGCCTGGCCTATGCCGCCCGCACCCAGGTGCTGGCCGTTGCCGAGGTCCTTCAGGAGGTGCACGAAGCAGAGCAGGGCGGCTACGCCAACGAAGAGCATTACACCGAGGCGGAGATCCGCGCCTTTCAGGCGCAACAGATCGTGCTGGAACAAGTACTGGAAGCCACCACGCTGCTGTTCGAAGTCGGCGGCGCCTCCGCCACCAGCGAGTCGCGTCGCTTCGACCGGCATTGGCGCAACGCGCGCACCCTGGCCTCCCATAACCCGGCGATCTTTCGCGAACGGGCTCTGGGCAATTACTACCTCAACGATGTCACCCCCAACGCCGCCTGGCGCAGCTTGCAAGCCGCCGACGCCGAGCAGCAGGCCGCCCGCGACGAAGCGAGTGCGGTATGAGCCTTCAACCCTTGAATAAAAAAGGATCACCCATGCGTTACCGCCAACTGGGCAACAGCGATATCCAAGTCAGCGTGCTGGGCCTGGGCACCATGACCTGGGGCCACCAGAACACCGAAACCGATGCCCATCAGCAGATTGATTTGGCGCTGGCCGAAGGCATCAACTTCATCGACACCGCCGAGATGTACCCCACGCCCACCAAGGCTGAAACCTGGCGCACCACCGAGCGCTACATCGGCAGTTGGCTGGCGGCCAGTGGTCGCCGGGACGAGGTGATCCTGGCGAGCAAAATCGCCGGCCCGGCCCGTGATCCCAGCAGCCAGCAACACATCCGCGACGGCCTCAGCCACCACGACCGGCGCAACATCGTCGAAGCCCTGGACGGCAGCCTCAAACGCCTGAACACCGACTACCTCGACCTCTACCAACTGCACTGGCCGGACCGCACCACCAACATCTTCGGCCAGCGCGAATACCCGTATCGGGAAGACACCCAAAGCGTCGCCATCGAGGAAACCCTGGCGGTGCTGGCCGATCAGGTAAAGGCCGGCAAGGTGCGCCACATCGGCGTTTCCAACGAAACCCCGTGGGGCGTCGCCGAGTTTCTCAAGCAAAGCGAACGCCTCGGCCTGCCGCGGATTGCCAGCGTGCAAAACCCCTACAGCCTGCTGAATCGCCTGTACGAGGGCGGCCTCTCGGAGTTCACCCACCGCGAAGGCGTCGGCCTGCTGGCGTACTCGCCGCTGGCCTTCGGTGCGCTCACCGGCAAATACCTGGGCGGCGCACGTCCCGAGGGTTCGCGGCTGTCGGCGGTGTACCGCACCTTCAACCGCTATGACAGTGCCTCGGCCCTGGAGGCCATCACCGGCTACGTGGAAATTGCCCGGCAGCACGGCCTGACGCCGGCCCAGTTGGCCCTGGCCTTCATCATCGACAAACCCTTCGTCACCAGCGCGCTCACCGGGCAAACCAGCCTGGCGCAATTGCGCGACAACCTCGGCGCGCTGGACGTGAGCCTCAGCGACGAGATCAAGGCGCAGGTCCAGGCCATCCACCAGCGCATTCCCAACCCTGCGCCCTAGAACGAGGAGCCTGGCATGACGCAGACCATTGATACGTTGAGCGGCATTCGCCCGTTGCGTCTTGTCGGGCTGACCCGGCTGCGGCCGGGCCTATTGCTCGCCGGGGTGTTTGTTGCCCTGCTGCTGTTGGCCGCCGTTGTTCCGCAATGGCTGGCGCCCTATGACCCGCTGGAGGCGTCGGCGCGCCTGGCGTTCCAGGCGCCGAGCAACCTGTATTGGCTGGGCACCGATGAGAACGGCCGCGACGTGCTCAGCCGGTTGATTTATGGCGTGCGCTCGTCGCTGTTCATGGGCCTCGCTGCCACCGCGCTGGGACTGGCCTGGGGCACCGTGCTCGGGTTGATCGCCGGCCTTGGTCCGCGTTGGCTGGATGGCGCCCTGATGCGCGGGATCGACGTGCTGCTGTCGTTTCCCGACCTGTTGCTGGCGCTGGTGATCATCACGTTTTTCGGCCAGGGCACGGCCAACCTGATACTCGCGATTGGCATCGCCGGCGTGCCGCGTTATGCGCGGCTGGTGCGGGCGCAAACCCTGAATGTGCGCAACGCCGGCTACGTTGAATCCGCTGTCACCCTCGGCCAATCCCATCTGGCGGTGGTGCTGCGGCACATCCTGCCGAATGCCTTCAAGCCGGTGCTAATCCTCGCCACCATCGGCGTCGGCGGCGCGATCACCGCCGGCGCCGCCTTGAGCTTCCTCGGCTTCGGCGCACCGCCGCCCGCGCCGGAGTGGGGCGGGATGATGTCCATCGGGCGCAGCTTCCTGGCCAATGCGCCGTGGCTGGTGGCCTGGCCCGCCCTGATCATCACCCTGACCGTTGTCTCCATCAGTGCCATCGGCCGCGAACTGTTGCGCCGCAGCGAAGGAAAGCCCCTATGACGATGAACATCCATACCCTCGGCCCGCTGGTCGATATCCGCGACCTGACGGTCTGTTTCGGCCAGGCCGAGCCGGTGTTGCACGGCGTCAGCCTGCAGTTGCATCGCGGTGAATGCCTGGCGCTGGTGGGGGAGTCGGGCTCCGGCAAAAGCGTCACCGCCCGCACCCTGGCCGGCCTCACCGGCAAGGACGCCCACGTCCAGGCCGCCAAGCTGGCCTTCCAGGGCGTCGACCTGCGCCAGCTCAATGAGCGGGCCTGGCAGCAACTGCGCGGCGCGAGCATCGGCTTTGTGATGCAGGACGCCCTCGGCGCGCTGGACCCGCTGCGCCGCGTCGGTGCCGAGATCGAAGAACCGTTGCACCTGCACACCGCATTGGGCCTGGAAGCGCGCCGCCTGCGGGTGCTGGAACTGCTGCGGGATGTCGGCGTGCCGGAACCAGAGCTGCGCGCCAGCCAATACCCCTGGCAACTTTCCGGCGGTTTGCGCCAGCGTGCGTTGATCGCCTCGGCCATCGCCTGCAACCCACGGCTGATCATTGCCGATGAACCCACCACGGCACTGGACGCCACGGTGCAGGCCCAAGTTATCGCGCTGCTGGAAAGCCTGCGGGGTGAAGACAACGCGCTGCTGATGGTCAGCCATGACCTGTCGGTGGTCTCGCGCCTGGCCGATCGCGTGGCCGTGATGCGCCACGGCGTGATCGTGGAGGAGGGCAGCACCGAGCAGGTCCTGCAAGACCCGCGTCATCCGTATACGCAACTGCTGCTGCGGGCGGCCAAGGCCGTGCACTTCCAGCCCACACGCCGGTTGCTTACGGCAGTTGAACCGGAGCCTGCTCCCGAAGGCGAGGTGCTGCTCGAAGCGCGTGATCTCTCCAAAACCTTTGTTGGTCCCGACGGCAAAACCCGCACGGTGTTGAACCAGGTGTCGTTGCAGCTGCGTCGCGGCGAAACCCTGGGGGTAGTGGGCGAATCGGGCTGCGGCAAGACCACCTTGACCCGCCTGATACTCGGCCTGGAAACCGCCGATGCCGGCGAGGTATGGATCAAGGGCCAGCGCTGGTCCGACCTCGACACCCGGCAAAAACGCGAAGCCCGGCGTGCGGTGCAAGTGGTGTTCCAGGACCCCCTCAGCTCCTTCGACCCGCGCTACACGGTGCAGCGTGTGCTGTTCGAAGCGCTGGTGGTGGCCGGCGTACCGCGTCACGCACGGCGCGACCGCGCACTGGAACTGCTGGAACTGGTGCGCCTCGATGCCAGCGCCTTGTCCCGCCGACCCATCGAACTCTCCGGCGGCCAACGCCAGCGCATCGCGATTGCCCGAGCGTTGGCTTCCGAGCCCCAAATCCTTATCTGCGATGAACCGGTCTCGGCGCTGGACGTGTCGGTACAGGCACAGATTCTGGAGCTGCTCGACGACCTCAAGCGCCGCCTCGGCCTGGCCTGTCTGTTCATCTCCCACGACCTGGGGGTGATCAACCACGTCAGTGAACGCGTGCTGGTGATGAAGGCCGGCGAAGTGGTGGAGTCCGGCTCGGTACGCGCCGTGTTCGACCGTCCGGCCCACGCCTATACCCGCGCGCTGATCGACGCGATCCCGAACCTTGAAACCGAACACACGCCAGTCCCGTTCTACCTGAACGTCGCGATCTGACGTATTGGAAAACGTATCTACGAAAGGAGTGCTCCAGGTGCCCAAGCAACTGCACGTGAATTTGTTTGAGATGAACTGCGTCAGTCACATCGTCCATGGTTTGTGGGTGCACCCGGACAACAACCGACACCGCTTCAACGACCTCGACTACTGGACCGAGCTGGCGCAATTGCTGGAATACGGCACCTTTGACGGTGTGTTCCTGGCCGACGTGATTGGCACCTACGACCGTTTTCGTGATGGCCCTGAAACCTCGTTGCGTGAAGGCATGCAGATCCCCAGCAACGACCCGCTGCTGGTGATTCCGGCGATGGCCGGGGTGACTAAAAACCTTGGCTTCGGCGCGACCTTTTCCACCACCTACGAACCGCCGTTCGCGTTTGCGCGGCGCATGAGTACCCTCGATCACCTGACCAAGGGGCGGGTGGGTTGGAACATCGTCACCTCATATTTGCCGAATGCGGCGCGCAACTTCGGGCACGACACTGAGGTGGTCCATGATCACCGCTACGAGATCGCCGATGAATATCTGGACGTGTTGTACAAACTTTGGGAAGGCTCGTGGGACGACGACGCGGTAATCGTCGACCGCGAGCGCCGGATCTATACCGATCCGGACAAGGTGCGCTATATCAACCATGTGGGGGAGCACTTCAAGGTTGCCGGTCCGCACTTGTGCCAGCCTTCGCGGCAACGTACGCCGGTGTTATTTCAGGCCACCGGGTCACCGGCGGGCATCGAGTTTGCCGGGCGGCATGCTGAAGTGGTGTTTACCGGGGGTAATGATGCGCCGGCGGTGCGGGCGAATATCCAGGCGATGCGGCAGAAGGCTGTTGAGCATGATCGTGATCCGGCGGGGTTGAAGTTTATTGTGATGGCGGGGGTGATCGTCGGGCGTACCGATGAGGAGGTGAGTGCCAAGCTCGACAGTTATCGCAAGCTGGTGAGTGTTGAGGCGTCGTTGGCTCATGGGCAGTCGGCGATTGATTTGACGGCGTATCCGCGGGATACCTTGATCAGTGATCTGGTGGGTCGGCAGGTCAAGGGGTGGGAGAGTTTGAGCCGGTATAAACCGGATTCCACGGTGGGCGCGGTTCTGGCCCAGCTTGGTGGCTTCAATCGTGAGCGTTTTTTTGTTGCCGGTACACCTACGGTGGTGGCGGATGCGATTGAGAAATGGCTGGATGAGGATGGGATCGACGGGATTAACCTGAGGCAGTATCTGTCGTTCGAAACGGCGCGGGATTTTATTGAATTGGTGGTGCCGGAGTTGCGTCGTCGTGGGCGGTTTCGTGAGCGGTACAACGAGGGGGAGACGTTGCGGGAGCGGTTGTTTGGGGCTGGGCGGGCGCGGTTGCCGGGGGACCATTTTGGCGCGCGTTATCGGGATCCGGAGGCGTTGCTGAAGCCGGCGTTGCCGTTGCGGTTTCCCGCGTGAGTTGAGAGTACATATCCGTTTCTTCGGTAACGGCCACTTAGGGTTCCGCTCTTACAGCGGGTCACTTTTGAAAAGCGCAAAAGTAACCAAAACGCTCTGCCCCGCCTGTCGGCGCCTCGCTGTGGCTCGGCGTTCCCTCACTCCGGCATTGCTCCGCGGGCCGCCGCGACGGGCCATCCATGGCCCGGCGCGGCTAAACCGGCGTCCTGCCGGTTTACCCGCTCCTCAATACCTGCGTTCGGCCTCGGGCTGAATGGGGCAGTCAGATCAAGATCAACAGCAGATCAACAGCAAGAGCACAGCGGCCTACCGGCCGGCTTGAGTGTTGAAGAGCAAAAGCAAAAACCAGAGCGAAAACAGAGCTGCTTTTCTGTGGGAGCGGGCTTGCTCGCGAAAAACCTGAGAGCGCCGCGTTCATCCAGAATGCCCGCGTCATCGTTAACGACCTTCGCGAGCAAGCCCGCTCCCACATTTTTTGGACCGTGCCCGCTTTAGCTTTTGATTTTGCTCTTCAACACTCAAGCCGGCCGGGAGGCCGCTGTGCTTTTGATCTGCTTTTGATCTTGATCTTAGGCGCCCCGTTAAACCACGCTGGCCGAACGCAGGCTTTGGAGCGTGGGTAACCTGGCAGGACGCCAGGTTAGCCGTCCTGGGCCAGGGATGGCCCATGACGGCGGCCCACGGTCCAAAGCCGGAGTGAGGGCACACCGAGCCTAGGCGAGGTGCCGAGTGGTGGGGCAAGAGCGTTTTGCTTACTTTTGCGCTCTTCAAAAGTGAGCCGCTGTAAGAGCGGAACCAATAGCGGCCGTTACCGCAGCAACGGATATGTACTCCCCCCCAAGGCCAGCTGTTGCCTGACCAACACCTCCCACACACATTGTCGTTTTCACCAATCCCCCCAACCCCCAACACCCCCTGTTTACAGGCCCAAAAACCCGGCATGCCTTGTGCAATAACCCAGTTCCCGGACTTTAGGCCTCAGTCATCATGCAAGAACCCGCCCCTTACCCGCGACGATCCACCTCGTTGCTGCTCATCGGCACCGCCACACTCTGCAGCCTGCTGCTCGGCTGCGGCCAAAGCAGCTCCACCGTCACCCGCAGTGACCAACCAGTAAAGGGCGGCACCCTGATCTACGCCACCGACCGCGAACCCACCTGCCTCGACCCCCACGTGGCCGGCGACATGCCCCAGGTGTTCGTCGCCCAGCAATACCTCGACTCCCTGGTCTCAATGGACTCCGACGGCCGCATCGGCCCTTGGCTCGCCAAGACCTGGGAAGTCTCCCCCGACGGCCTGACCTACACCTTCCACCTGCGCAACGACGTGCACTTCACCGACGGCACCCCGTTCAACGCCGCCGCCGTCAAGGCCAACCTCGACCACATGGCCAACCCCAAGACCCAATCCAGCACCGCAGGCGGCTACATCCGCCAATACCGCAGCACCGACGTGCTCGACGAATACACCGCAGTGGTGCACCTCGCCACGCCTTACGCCGCGTTCCTGGAAGTGTTGGCCCAAGGCTTCCTCGGCATCGAGTCCCCCACCGCACTGCTGCGCTCCCGCGACGAGAACTGCGAAAGCCCGGTCGGCAGCGGACCGTTCAAGGTCGTGCGCTGGGACCGCCAAAGCCAGGTCGAACTGGTGCGCAACCCCGACTACAACTGGGCCCCACCCACCGCCAAACACCAAGGCCCGGCCTGGCTCGACCGGATCGTCTGGAAGTTCATCCAGGAACCGTCCGTACGCTTCGCCTCGTTGCAGGCCGGCGAGGTCGACGTGATCGAAGCCTTGCCTCCCGAATCCCACGAGGCCGCGCGACGCAATCCGGACCTGACCCTGGTAATCGCCCAACGCCCCGGCAACCCCACCAACGGCACGCTGAACATCACCCGTGCGCCGTTCGATGACCTGCGGGTGCGCGAAGCCTTCGTGCGCAGTTCCGACATCGAGGGCGCGTTGAAGAGCGTGTACTTCAACGAATTCCCCCGCGCCGGTGGGCCGTTGAGCCCGGCCACGCGCTTCTACAGCCCGGAATTCCAGCACGCCCAGGATTACGACCCGGCCCGTGCCGCGCAGTTGCTCGACCAGGCCGGCTGGACCCAGCGCGACAGCGAGGGCTACCGCACCAAGGACGGTAAGCGTCTGCAAGTTCACGTGGTGATGGGCAACCGCACGCCACCGTCGGAATACACCTTGTGGGAACAGGTGCAGGCCACCACCCGGCAGGTCGGCTTCGAGCTGATCGTCGACCAGATGAGTGATGTGCAGGCCACCAAACGCCAGGCCGACTGGGACTACGACATTCGCCTCGGCTACTGGAACACCAACACCGCCGACGTGCTGCGGATCATCTTTGGCAGCGAGTTCATCCGTCCGGCAGGCGTCGGGGGTTACCACCAGAACACCGCCGGCTTCAGTGATCCAGCCTTCGACACGTTGATCCAGCAGGCCCTCACCACCCAGGACAGCGAGCAGCGCCGGGCCTTGTATTACCAGGCGCAGAAAATCGCTTCCAGCCAGTACCTGCAACTGACCACCTACCCGCAAAGCACGCGGCTGGGTATCTACAAGACCACCCAGGGCGTGCGGCTGGAGCCGTCGCTGGCGGTGACGTATCTCTATGACGCATGGGTGAACAAATGAGCAGTCCATCACTTGCCAACCCTCGCCACGAGCGCCTGGCCCGGCTCGGCAAACGTGCGCTGTGGCGCCTTGCCGGCGGCGTGCTGGTGCTCTGGGCGGTGGCCACGCTGACTTTCTTTGCCTTGCGCCTGATGCCCGGCGATCCGGTGCTGGCGATCCTCGGCGGCCCGAGTGGCAACCCCACCGCTGAGACCATCGCTGAATCCACCCGCGAATACGGCCTCGACAAGCCTCTGGCGGTGCAATACGCGCTGTACCTCGGGCGCCTGGTGCAGGGTGACCTGGGGGTTTCCTATTCCCAGCACCTGCCAGTGACCCGCGTCCTCGCGGAGCAATCCTGGCCGACCCTGGAACTGACCCTGACGTCCCTCGCACTCGCCTGGGTCTTGGTGCTGGCGCTGACGGTGCTGACGGCGGGGCGCCGGCGCTGGGTTGCCAGCCTGGCCTCGTTGGCCGAAACCCTGGCCGCCGCGTTGCCGCATTTCTGGCTGGGGATTCTATTGCTGGCGGTGTTTGCGTTCGGCCTGCGGCTGTTCCCGCCGGCGGGCAGCGATGGCTGGCGCACCCTGGTGTTGCCGTCGTTCGCCCTGGCGATTCCGCTGGCCGGGTTTATTGCCCAGGTCACCCGCGAATCCCTGGACCTGACCCTCGACCAACCCTTCATCCTGACCGCCCGCACCCGTGGCCTGAGTGACTTCAACGTGCGCTTCAAGCACGCGTTGCGCCACGCCGTGTTGCCGGGCATCTCGCTGTCGGGTTGGGCCATCGGCGCGCTGATCAGCGGCGCCGTGGTGATCGAAGTGATCTTTTCCCGCAAGGGCCTCGGCCGCCAGCTGTACCAGGCGGTGCAGGCACAGGACCTGCCGCTGACCATCGGCATCAGCCTGGTGGTCGCCGCCGGTTACGTGCTCGCCAATATTCTGGTCGGCCTGCTGTACCTGTGGGTCGACCCTCGCCAACAGGAGCTTCCAGCATGAGCGGCCTGACCCTGGAAACACCGCTGCCCGCGCTGCGGATTCAGCGCACCACTCGCACCCTGCGCCTCGGCCCGCTGTTGGCGATTACCTTTTTGCTGCTGGTGATTGTCGCGGCGCTGGTGCCGCAGTTGTTCGCCTACAGCGACCCGCTGGCTATCGTGCCCCGCGATGCGTTTCATTCGCCGAGCCTGGCCCACTGGTTCGGCACCGATCAGTCGGGGCGGGATATTTTTTCACGGGTGATCTACGGCACCCGCCAGTCGTTGTTTATCGGCCTGGCGGCCACGGCGATTGCCATGAGCATCGCCATCGTTCTCGGCCTGCTGGGCGGCCTTGGCGGTGCGCGGGTGGACCGTGGCGTGGGTTGGTTGCTGGAAGTGCTGTTTGCGTTTCCGAGCCTGATCCTGGCGCTGCTGTTCGTGGCGATCTTTGGCAGCGGCATCGGCCCTCTGATTGTCGCCACCGGGCTGGGCAGTGCGCCGGGTTACGCAAGGATGGTTCGTGGCCAGGTGCTGGCGGTGCGTAACGCGGGCTATATCGAAGCTGCCAGGGCCCTCGGGCATCCGCCATTGCGCATCATCCTGCGCCAGTTGCTGCCGAACGCCATGCGCCCGTTGATCGTGACCCTGACCATGGGCGTGGGCCAGGCGATTGTCTGGGCCTCGGCTCTGAGCTTTCTCGGCCTGGGCGCCCGCCCGCCGGCGCCGGAGTGGGGGACCATGTTGTCCATGGGCCGCGACTTTATCGCCAACGCCTGGTGGCTGACGTTCTTCCCCGGCCTGTTCATCGTCCTCACCACCCTGTCGACCACGGTCACTGGCCGTTACCTGCAACAACGCCTGGAGGGCCGTCTTTCATGAGCGACCAGAAACGCTTGATCGTTGAAGGGCTGTCCATCGAGTTTGCCGGGCAGTCTGTCGTACGCAATTTGTCTTTCACCCTGGAGCCGGGCAAGACCCTGGCGCTGGTGGGGGAGTCCGGTTCCGGCAAAAGCGTCACCGCCCGCAGCCTGATCGGCCTCGCAGGTGCCGGTGCCAAGGTTACCGCACGTACCTTGAGCTATGACGGGGTGGATTTGCTCAGCCTGTCGGAGCGGGGCTGGCGCCGCTTGCGGGGCAATGGCATCGGCTTTGTATTGCAGGACGCACTGGTGTCCCTCGACCCGTTGCGGCCGGTGGGCAAGGAGATTCTCGAGGTGCTGGAGACCCATCGCTGGGGCGACCGTCGCAGCCGTGGCGAACGCGTCATCGAACTGCTGGACCTGGTGGGCGTACCCGAACCGCAACTGCGTGCCCGCCAGCGTCCCGATCAACTCTCCGGCGGCCTGCGCCAGCGTGCGCTGATAGCCAGTGCACTCGCATTGAACCCCGGCCTGGTGATCGCCGATGAACCGACCACCGCGCTGGATGCCACGGTGCAGGCGCAGATTCTGCAGGTGTTGCAGCAGATCAAGGCCCGTGGCGATTCGCTGCTGATCATCAGCCATGACCTGGCGGTGGTTGCGCAATTGGCGGATGAGGTGCTGGTGCTGCGCCACGGCGAAGTGGTGGAGCAGGGGCCGATGGATCAGGTGCTGCTCAATCCTCGCCATGCCTACACACGCTCGCTGCTGGATGCGGTGCCCGCCGAACATGCCCGTGGCACACGCTTGTCGCCGGAGCGCAGCAACGCGGTCGCGCAACCACGGCCGGGCGCGGATTCGCTGGTGTTGCTCAAGGCCTCCGGGCTGGGCAAACGGTATGTCGGCCCCGATCAACAATCGCGCCAGGTGGTGGATGACGTCAGCTTCGAGCTGCGCGCCGGTCGTACCCTGGGCATCGTCGGTGAATCCGGCTCGGGCAAAACCACGGTGGCGCGTATCGCCCTCGGGCTGCTGCAACCGGATGCCGGCGAGGTGCGTTTTCTCGGCCAGCCATGGGCAGCAGCGGGCGCGGAAAGGGTCGAGGAAAAGACCCGACGTTTGCATCGCCGGGATATCAGCGTGATCTATCAGGACCCGCTGAGTTCGTTCGACCCGCGCTGGACAGTCGGGCAGATTCTCAGTGATGCGCTGGACGTTGCCGGTATCGCCTTCGAGCAACAGGCGGCGCGAGTGGCGCAGTTGCTCGACCAGGTACGCCTGGCGCCGCAGCTGGCCGAGCGCCGGCCGCTGCAGCTGTCGGGCGGGCAACGCCAGCGCGTGGCGATTGCCCGGGCGATTGCCAGCAATCCCAAGGTGATTATCTGTGACGAGCCGGTGTCGGCGCTGGACGTGTCGGTGCAGGCCCAGGTCCTGGATTTGCTGGCTGACCTGCAAGCCTCGCTGGGCCTGGCCTACCTGTTTATTTCCCACGACCTCGGGGTGATCCGCCACGTCAGCGACGAGGTGCTGGTGATGCGCCACGGCCAGGTAGTGGAAAGCGCCAGCGTCGAGACGTTGTTTGAATCCCCTCAACACGAATACACCCAACGCTTGTTGGGCGCAGTGCCGCGCCTGCCCGGCAGCGGTACGCAGCTGGTGGTGCCGGCCCTGGAGCCGGAAAACCCCGGCTGGCTGTTTGATGAATCGCGCCTGTGGAAAATCGCCATCTAGACCTGAATCAAGGAAGTGCCATGAGCAAGTTGTCTGCTGTACCCACGCCGCCGGTTGTGACGGTGGCCGAACTGAACGCTCGAGCCGACCGCATCCTGCCGCAGATTGCCGCCGGCGCTGCGCAGCGTGAGCGTGACCGCCAACTGCCGTATGAGGCCGTGGCGCAGATCGCCAAGGCCGGGTTGTTTACCGTGCGGATTCCCAAGCGGTTTGGCGGTGCCGGTGGTTCGGTCAAGGACGTGATCGCCTTGCTGATTCGCATCGCTTCGGCCGACTCCAACGTGGCCCAGGCCCTGCGCCCCGGTTTCGGGTTTGTCGAAGGCCTGCTGGCGTCCCGCGCTGAGGGGGCAGAGGAGGAGCGCGAGCGTTGGTTCGGGCGCTACCTGCAAGGCGCCGTGATTGGCAATGCCGGCTGGGAAGTCGGCGGTGCCAACGGTTCGATCAGTGCGCGCATCGTGGGTGACGGCGAGCACTTTCGCGCTTCCGGCAGCAAGTACTACAGCACCGGTTCGTTGTATGCCGATTGGGTCAGCGCCGTGGCCCTGGACGAGAATGACCAGCCCGTATCGTTCATCCTGCCCCGCGACCGCCAGGGCCTGGAGTTGCTGGATGATTTCGACGCCATGGGCCAGCGCCTGACCGCCAGTGGCACCACCCACCTGCATGATGTGCAGGTGTTGGCCAGTGAGATACGCACCCGCACCGTCGAGGAGGGCAAGCGCACGATTGTCACGCCGTTCCTGCAAGTGTTCCTCGCGGCGGTGCAGGCCGGTATTGCGCGCAATGCGCTGAACGATGCGGTGAGCTTTGCCAAGGAACATGCACGGCCGATCAAGCACAGCAGCGCCACGCGCTCGGTGGATGATCCATATGTAGAACTGAGCGTGGGCGACGTTTCGGCCCGGGCCTTTACCGCCGAAGCGGTGGTGCTGCACGCGGCGGATTCCATCGACCGCGCCTGGGCTGCCGATCTTGATGCGGTGGCCGTCGACCAGGCGGCAGTGGATGTGGCCCAGGCGCAATACATCGCAGCGGAATCGGCACTCAAGGCCGCCGAGCTGGTGTTCGACGTCGGTGGCGCCTCCACCACTGGCCGCGCGCATAACCTGGATCGGCACTGGCGCAACGCGCGCACCGTGGCCAACCACAATCCCCGGCACTGGAAAGCCGCGGCCGTGGGCGCCTGGCAACTCAAGGGCACGCCGCCACCGACCTCGGGGCTGTTTTGAACAAAGCCCTCGACCTTTCACACCCCTTGGGCGAGGTGGGCACCGGGCACGCGCGCCGGGTGCCGATGATCATCGGCTGTGCGCTGTTCATGGAACTGATCGACGCGACGGCGGTGCTCACGGCGCTGCCGCAGATGGCCCAGGATTTCGGCGAGCCCAGTGTGCGCATGAACCTGGTGGTGTCGCTGTACCTGCTGGCGGTGGCGCTGTTCGTGCCGGTGAGCGGTTGGACAGCCGACCGGTTCGGGCCGCGCCGGGTGTTTATCAGCGCCATCGTGCTGTTCACCCTGGCGTCGGTGGCCTGTGCCAGCTCGGGCTCGTTGCTGCAGTTGTCCCTGGCGCGTTTGGCCCAGGGGGCTTCGGGCGCGATGATGGTGCCGGTGGGGCAGGTGATCCTGCTGCGCTGGTCGGCGCGGGAAAACCTGCTGCGTGCCATGTCGTACCTGACAGTCGCGGCGCTGGTGGGGCCGTTGCTGGGGCCGCCGTTGGGCGGGCTGCTGGTGACGGTGCTGTCGTGGCACTGGATCTTCCTGATCAACCTGCCGATCGGCGTGCTCGGGGTGATCCTGGTGCTGCGCTACATCCCGGACTATTCCGGGACGCCCGGCCAGCCATTGGACGTTCCCGGCCTGTTGCTCAGCGGTGTGGCATTGGGCGGGTTGGTGTTCGGCTTCGAGGTACTGGGCCACGGCCTGTTGCCGCGCCAGTGGGCGTTGCTGCTGATTGGCGGCGGGTTGTTGAGCGCCTGGTTGTATGTCCGGCATGCGCGGCGGACGGCGCACCCGCTGATCGATTTTTCATTGTTGAAAATACCGACCTTCGCCGTGAGCTTCTGGGGCGGCAACCTGATGCGCATCGGCAGCGCGTCACAGCCGTTTTTGCTGGTGCTGCTGTTTCAGCTGTGTTTCGGGCTTAACCCGTTGCAGGCCGGGCTGCTGAGCGTGGCCGGTGGTGTGGGCGCGTTCCTGATGAAAATGCTGGCGGTGCGGATTGTCAGCCGCTTCGGCTTCCGCCGCACCTTGATCAGCAATGCCGTGCTCACCGGTGCAACCCTCCTGGCGTGCAGCCTGTTCGAGGTATCAACGCCTTACTGGCTTGTAATACTGGTGTTATTTGGCAGCGGGATCATTCGCTCGCTGCAATTCAGCACCCTCGGGGCGTTGACCTATGCCGACGTGCCGCCGGAGCAATCCAGCCGTGCCAGCAGCCTGTCGGCGATGACCATTCAACTGACCTTGAGTTTGTCGGTGGGCATCGCGGCGGGACTGCTCGGCTTGATCATGGCCATGCGCGGGCATGCCACGGTCGAGCAGAGTGATATCGCCTGGATCATGGTGGGGGCCGGATTGCTGTGTGCCTTATCGGGGCTGGTTTATCGCAGGCTGTCGCCGCAGGCGGGCTCGGCGATTTATGCAAAACGCGCAGAGGGAATTGGATGATTCGGGCAGCACGTATCGAGGACGCAGGTGACATTGCCTGGGTGCATATTCGCAGTTGGCAGCAGGCTTATCGTGAACTGATGCCGGCGGATTACCTGACTTCGCTGGAGGCGACGCAGCCCAGGCGCGAAGCCTTTTGGCGGCAGTCGATTGAGCAGGGGAGCGAAGCTGTGTTTGTCGCGCAGGTCGAGGGGCGTGTGGTGGGCTGGATTGTTGTCAGCTCGAGCCGTGATGAGGATGCTGATCCAGGCGTAACCGGTGAAGTGCAGGCGGTGTATGTGCTGGCCGAGCACTGGGGAACCGGAGTGGGCAGGGCGCTGTGGCTCAGGGGGCTGGAACATCTCGCGAGCCTGGGTCTGGAGACGGCGACGTTGTGGGTGCTGGCTGAAAACCGGCGGGCAGTGTGCTTTTACCAAAATGCAGGATGGATAGCGCAGCCCGAATCAAGCCGCATCCTTACCCGGGGCGGTCGTGAGCTGGAGGAAATCCGCTACCAATCCCAAAAGTGACGCTGAACCTGTGGCGAGGGAGCTTGCTCCCGCTGGGCTGCGCAGCGGCCCCAAAATCCTGGGAGCGCTTCGCACTCCAGCGGGAGCAAGCTCCCTCGCCACAGGGGAATGTTTGTCTGTTGAGATCGTTCCCACGCTCTGCGTGGGAATGCCGCTCTGGACGCTCTGCGTCCGCTCTTGAAATCGTGACGCAGAGCGTCACCGGATGCATTCCCACGCAGAGCGTGGGAACGATCACACTCACTATTTTTGCCTGAAAGCTGCGCGGCCACAGGCGTCATTCAGGAATGTCATTGGCCATGAGCTCGTCTTTTTCATTGTTTCGCACCTGGAATGTCCAACACTTGCCGTCGACCCCGGCGGCGTTTGTGCGGCATTTCATCGGTCATTTCAAAGGGTGGTACCTGGCGATCCTGCTGCTGCAGATTGCCGCCGTGGTGTGTTCGATTCTGACGCCCTGGGGGCTGGGGCAGATCACCCGCACCGTCAGCAACGGCTTAGAGGCTGAGCGTGCCTTTGAAGTGCTGCAATGGCCACTCACACTGCTAAGCGCGCTACTGGTGTGCCAGGTACTGTTTACCCGTGCATCCGCAGGCTGCCATATCCACGTCTTGCCGTTGCAGCGGCGCACGGTGACGCATGTGGTGTTCGCTTATCTGCAACAGCATTCCCATCGTTTCATCAGCAATGAGTTCGCCGGGGCGCTGGCGCATCGGGTGGCGGAAATTACCCTGGGGGTGAATCAGACCCTGAGCATCTTGCTGTTCGACCTGATCCCGCTGCTGGTGACGCTGAGCCTGGCCACGGCCTTGCTATGGACCGCATCGCCGTTGTTGGCGTTGTTCATGGCGGGTTGGTCGGTGGCGTTCATCGCCATCTGTTACGTGCTCGCGCGCCGCAGCCATCCGCTGGCCCAACAATATTCGGCAGCGCGCAGCACCAGCACCGGCAAGGTGGTGGATGCGGTCTCCAACCTGGCCAATATCCGCCTGTTTGCGCGCCATGCGTTCGAGCACAGTTACCTCGGCACTTTCCTCGACAAGGAGGTGGCGGCTGCCTACCGATCCCTGGGGTATATGGAAAAAATTCGCTGGTTCCAGGCTTCCTGTGGCGTAGTGCTTAAGCTCGGCTTGTTATTGCTGGCGCTCTACCTGTGGCGCAGCCACCGTATCGACATTGCTGCGTTTGTCATGTCCACCAGCCTTTCGTTGTTGATCATCAGCGATGTGGAAAACCTGTCGCGACGCTTTCTCGAATTCTTCGAAGCCACCGGCAACATTGCCAACGGCGTGCGCACCTTGATTCGCCCCCATGAAGTCATCGACCAACCCGGTGCCAAGGCGCTACAGGTCAAGCGCGGCGATATCGAGTTTCGTGACGTGGGCTTCAGCTACGGCGCTGGCCGGCCGATTTTCGAACACCTGAATATCGTGATTCCCGCCGGCCAGAAAGTCGGCCTGGTGGGCGCTTCGGGTTCCGGCAAGTCGTCGCTGCTGAGCCTGCTGCTACGTCTTTACGACGTGCAGCAAGGCCAGGTGCTGGTGGACGGCAAGGACGTGCGCGACGTCACCCAGCATTCACTGCACCAGCAAATCGGCCTGATTCCCCAGGAGCCCGGCCTGTTCCACCGCAGCATTCGCGAAAATATTCATTACGGCCGCCTGGATGCCTCGATGGATGAAGTCGCCGAGGCGATCCACCGCGCCGGCGCCAGTGAGTTTATCGACAGCATGGAACACGGCTACGAATCGTTGGTGGGCGAGCGTGGGGTCAAGTTGTCCGGCGGCCAGCGTCAGCGCATTGCGATTGCCCGGGTGTTGCTGAAAAACGCGCCTATCCTGGTGATGGACGAAGCCACCTCCAGCCTGGACTCGATCACCGAGCGCTTTATCCAGGACAAGCTCGACGAAATCATGGAAGACAAGACCGTGCTGGTGGTGGCGCATCGGCTGTCCACTGTGGCCCATCTGGACCGAATCCTGGTGTTCGACAATGGCCGGGTGATCGAGGACGGCAGCCACGAACAGTTGCTGCGCCTGGGCGGGCACTATGCGCGTTTGTGGAGTCGCCAGTTCAGTGATGCGCTGGATGAAGTCGCGCTGTGATCAGGCGGCGTACCGGGCACGCCGCGCAGTGCAGGTCAGATCGACAGGTGCAGCACTCGCTCGTCTTTGGCACCGGCCAGCGGGCGGCGCTTGTTGACCTTCAGCTCACCCAGGTTGATCAGCAAGGTGCGGGTCACGTTGCGGCTCAGCCCCAGCAACTCGGCGGTGTGCACCTGGTTGTGATGGCACAGCCGGTAAGCGGCAGTGAGCAGGCTGCGCTCGACCTGTTCGTGGAGGTTGTCGACCTGTTCCTCGAACAGGCGCTGGAAGGCCAGGTCAAGCAGGTCATGGGCCGTGGTGCTGTCTTCCTGGCGTTCGATACGCAGGTTGGACATGCGCAGGTCATCGGCCTGGATCACGCCGTCCCGGCAGATCAGCAGGGTGTGGTGGATGACGTTTTCCAGTTCGCGAATATTTCCCGGCCAACTGTAGGTGGCCAGCCGTTGCTCGGCGTCCTTGCTCAGGATCACCTCGCCATACCCCAGGCGGCGGGTGTAGGTGTCGATGAAATACTGCACCAGCGGCAGGATATCGCCGGGGCGGTCCCGCAGCGGGCTGAGTTCCAGGTTGACCACGTTGAGGCGGTAGAACAGGTCCTCGCGAAAATGCCCGGCGTTGATGGCTTTTTCCAGCTGCACGTTGGTCGCCGCCAGCACCCGTACATTGATCGGAGTGCTTTTGCGCGACCCCAGGCGCACCACTTCACGTTCCTGTAATACCCGCAGCAGCTTGACCTGGATCGACATCGGCAGGTCACCGATTTCATCGAGGAACAGCGTGCCGCCGTTGGCTTCTTCAAACCAGCCGGCCTTGGCGCTGAGGGCGCCGGTGAACGCGCCTTTCTCGTGGCCGAACAGCTCGGCTTCCACCAAAGACTCGGAGAACGCACCGCAGTTCACCGCCACGAACGGCTGTGCCTTGCGGCCACTGAGGTTGTGGATATGCCGAGCCACCAGCTCTTTGCCGGTGCCGGTTTCGCCGATGATCAGCACGCTGGCTTCGCTCGGCGCGACTTGTTGCACATGCTTGAGCAAGGCTTTGGACCGGGGGTCTTCAAATACCTGGGCGGTGGCGCGGATGGAAGTGGCAAGGGCGGGCGAGGGCGGTAGGGTCAGCAGTTGCATGGCAATCTCTACGAATAGAACGTCGGGATGGGCGGGGTACCGTTCAGTGCCCATTCGCCCAGTTCATGAAGCTTGTAGTCCAGCGGGTCATGCAGGCTCTGGGTGCGCAAGTTGCGCCAGTGCCTGTCGAGGGCCACCGAGGCGTTGGTCGCCCGCGCGCCGGTGACCTCGAAGACCTTGCTACACAACTCCAGGCCGTTGCGGCTGGCGGCGACTTTGGCGGTGGCAATGGCAATCGCCGCTGTGCCGCGTTCCTCGCTGGTCAGGGCCGAGCCCTTGGCCCATGCCGCGTCCAATACCTCACCTGCGCGCTCCACCAACAGGCGGGTGCTTTGCAGCGCCACCCAGAAGTCGCCGTAGTGGCTGAGGATGTAGGGATCCTGGGTGGTGTGGCTGGCGCTGGAGCGGAACCACGGGCGGGCTTCTTCCAGGGTGTATTGGCGCGCCTCTTCGAATGCGCCCTCGGCGATGCCGAGGAAGATATTCGCAAAATGCAGTTGCGCAATCAGCGGGCGCAGGCAGGCGAACGGCGTGCTCAACGGCCCCGGGTCCAGCAACAGGTCGGATTCCTCCACACGCACGCGCTTGAAGGTCACGCTGCCGCTGTCGGTCTGGCGCTGGCCCATGTTGTTCCAGTCGTTGTGCAGGATGATCCCGCTGCGGGCGCTGGGAATCGCCGCGATCAGCAACTTGCCGCCGGCGCTTTCATCGATGGCCGAGGCGATCAGCATCTCCGAGTCGTTGGCCCCGGAGCAGAAGTTCTTCTGCCCCGAGAATTCCCGCCAACCCGTGTGGCGCTTGACCACCGTGCGGGTGTCCAGCGGGTTCAGGGTGTTGCCCCAGAACCAGTTGTTGCTGGCCGTCAGGCTGAACCAGGTGTGCCACTGCGCGGGCGTGGCGAACAACCGGACGGTGGCGAGCATCAGGTGATGAAAGCCGAATACGTGGGCGATGGAGCTGTCGACCCGGGCGAATTCACGCACCACTTCGAAGGTTTCCGACCAGTTGGCATCCAGCCCGCCGAATTGCCCGGGAATGCTAAGGGACAACAGGCCGCTGCTGCGCAGCTTGTCGCGTTCGGCTTTGGGCGTGCCGCCGCTGGCATCGCGGTCGACGGCGGTGCGGGCAAATTCGCTCGCCAGGTCACGGGCAATCTCCAGCGGCGTCCTGCGGGTGCAGAGTAAGTTGGCCGTCACGCGTGAATACCTCGTTGCTTAATAGTCGAGCGTGGTTGAGTGAGTTTATTCAACAGTTGCTGGAGCAAGAGCCATACCAAGTAACAGGATGCTGGAAACTTGCAGGTTTTTGTTCGCAGACGGCGCCGACTATTATCAAAAGCACAACTTTTGTTGCACAGGTGTTGGGATTCGGACAGTTGTGCCAAGGCCTGTGTGGCCTGGTGCCGGTTATGCTTTTATCGGTTAAGCATATAAGTAATTTATCTTTTTAGCGGTTGTTGGGAATCGAACATTCCGCCAGCAAAGTGTTGCGCCTGTGCCGATTAAATACGGTTGTGGTCCCGTATTCGTTGATGTTTTGGCGTGGCACGAACCCTGCAAAGTTGGATTCAGAGCGCGACTATACAAATAGATGCTCCAACTAATTAGAGACCCCAGGAGTATTTAATCCATGCGGCAACTGTTTGAACCACGCGCTCGTCGTTTTGAGTCACTGGCTACGGCGTCCAGCCTTGGCGTGCTGTTGATGCTGATACACGGTGCGGCCGTTGCGGCCCAGACCGACCCGACCCTGGCCACAGTGGTAGTCACCGGTGCCGAAGCCACCGAAGCGCAAAAAGCCGAAAGGCAGCTGGCCAAGGTGCCCGGCAAAACCGCAGTGATCGATAACCGCAAGATCGAGCAGGGCCGGGCGGCGAATGCCGAGGACGTGCTGGCGTTGCAACCGGGAGTCTTCGCCCAGGCCACCAGCGGCTCGGGTGCCAACAAGATTTCGATCCGTGGCTCGGGCCTCAACACCTTCTATCAAGGCTATGTGCTGGGGATCAAATTCCTCTACGACGGCCTGCCGTTGACCGGCCCGGGGGGCACCCAGGAAGACATGCTGGACATGGCCTCCGTGGACCACACCGAAGTGCTCTACGGCGCCAACGCGTTCCGTTATTCGGCGTTGTCTCTGGGCGGTGCGATCAACTTCGTGAGCAAGACCGGCCGCACCGATCCGGGCAACTACGCACGCTTCGAAGCCGGCAGCTTCGGCTACCGCAAGCAGCAACTGAGCACCGGTGGTGTAGAGGGCGACAACGACTACTACGTCAGCATCCAGCACAACGAGCGGGATGGTTATCAGGACAACACGCCGAACAAGGGACAGGGGATCGTCGCCAACTTCGGCCACGTGTTCAGCCCGCAACTGGAGACGCGCTTCTACATTCGCTACAAGGAAGAGACGCTGAGCCAGGGCAATACCCTGACCAAATACCAGCTCAAGCACGACCCTACGAGCAACCTCGTGCCCATCGGGCGCAAGAAGGACGGCTCGACCCTGCTGGGCAGCACCACCACCTACACCTTCGACGACGATGCCAAGCTCGAAGTCGGCCTGGGCTACAACGACTACCCGCTGGACAACGGCTGGCGTTACTCGCCAACACCCCAGGAATGGCGCTCCCAGGACGTCAACCTGACCCTGCGCTACCTGCGCACCGCCGACACTTTCTTCGGCCTGCGCAGCGACAGCAGCGTGACCTTCAGCAACACCCTGGCGTACCTCGCCGATGTGAAATCCCACAGCAAGGCCACCGGCATCACCCAGCAGAAAACCAACTACACCGGCTCCCGGGACACGGTGTTTTCCCTTGGCAACGAACTGCAACTGAATGACCGGACGTGGCTGTCCACCGGGTTGTCGCTGATTGATATCAAGCGCAAGGCGCAGATCGAATACAGCACCGGCACCAATACCAGCGCGTTCCCCAGTGGCGTCGAGTACGACGAGACCGACGTCGCCCCGCGCATCGGCCTGCGCTACCAGCTGACCCCGGAGTTCGAAGTGTTCGGCAACGTCAGCCGCTCCGTAGATCCACCGGTCACCTGGCAGTTGGGCAGCACCGGCACGCCCTACATCCGTGATGTGCGGCCGCAAAAAGCCAACACCGTGGAGTTCGGTATTCGTGGCGGCCATGGCATCTTCGACGGCAGCCTGACGGTCTACCGTTCATGGGTGCAGAAAGAACTGTTGTCGGTGGTGGTGCGCCAGGCAACCGCTACCCAGGACCAGTTGGTGGCCACTTCCAACGGCAGCGCGACCATTCACCAGGGCATCGAAGCCGGCTTGAATGCGCAACTGTGGGACGGCGGCAACGGCGACAGCGTGACCTTGCGCCAGGCCTACACCTTCAACGACTTCCACTACCGCAATGATGGGGTGTTCGGCGACAACCAGTTGCCGGGCTTGCCGCGCCAGGTCTACCAGGCGGAGCTGGAGTATCGCCAGGGCAGCGGTTTCTACGCGCAGCTCAATGCCCGGGCGTCGTCCAGCTACTACGTGGATTTTGCCAACTCCTTGAGTGCGCCGTCCTACACCTTGTGGGGGGCCAAGGTGGGCTACGAGGCCCCGAGCAAGAAGTGGGAAGTGTTTGTCGATGCACGCAACCTGACCAACAAGCGCTACGCCACGGCCACCAACACCGCGTACGACGCCAAGGGCCAGGACTCGGCCAACTTCTATGTAGGGGATGCGTTCAACGTGACCACGGGGGTGGCGTTTCACTTTTGATGGCAGCACAACGACCTGACAGGTAAAGCAAATCCAGTGTGGGAGCTGTCGAGCTTTAGCGAGGCTGCGATGGCATCACCTCGGTGTACCTGACGTACCGAGGTGCCTGCATCGCAGGCAAGCCAGCTCCCACACTGGATTTTTGTAGTGGCTGGAGATTCAGTTCTGCGGCCGCTGCTTGGTCGAATCCAGCTCGGCCTTTTTACCGGTGCTGATCTCGGTGATCTGCGCCGACTTGGCGATTGCAAAGTCAAAGGTGTCCTGCATCTTGGCGATCGCATCGGTCGCCGTGCCGTTCAGGCCACCGTTGGCCGCCCAGTCGAAGTTCCACACCCCGGACAGGTTATCGGCACCCGCCACGTCATGGGTTTCGATGGCGGTGAACACGTCGGGGTGGCGTTCCATGTACTGGGCCGCAGCGCTCACATCGGCGGGCACGTTGCCCGAGGCATTGCTGGCCAACTGTGAAAGCTCTTGCTTGGTAATCGCCGACTTGCCCGACTGGCGCATGTAATCGGCGATCACCTTGCTCGACTTGGAAATATTCAACTTGTCGTCGAATACCGACGTCGAGGCTTTTTGAGTGGTCGGTCCGCCACCGGCGGGTGTTACGGTAGTAGACATCGGCGCTGCTCCCTCAATGAATTGGATGACATCGAAGCCGACGTTAGCATGGGCAATTGGCCATTTATCGTCGGCTTCACAACAATTCGCAGCGGCCGGAAAATTTCACAGCGTTTCGCACAGGGAAGGGATGGTGTTCAGGACGAATCAAGGGCAAAGCCGGTTTGCCGGTTTTTTCATCAGCCGCAATTTTTCACTTTTATGGCTGGGCCAGGCGCTCTCGTCCTTCGGCGAGTTCGTGCTGGAGAGCACGATCATCGTCTGGCTGGTGACCGATCTGTTCCACGACAGCGCCTTTCTACCCAGCGCCGTGGGCCTGGCGGTGGCGGCCTCGGCGATCCCGCGGGTGCTGGTGGCGCCATTGGCGGGTGCCTGGGTCGACCGGCTGCCTGCGCTCTACGTGATGGTCACGGCTGATGCTATCCGGGTGATCAACTTCCTGATCTTTATCCTGATCTATTCGCTGTCCGGCCTCGATCAGCTGCAAGTGTTCGACGGCGTGCTGCTGTTGCTGGTGATGAACAGCAGCGCCGCGCAGTTCTTCAACCCGTCCCGGCAGGCGGTCATGCAAGTGATCATTCCCGCTGAGCGGCGGGTGGAAGCGTCGGCCAAGACGATGTTTTCCCTCACGGGCATTTCGGTGCTTTCCGCCTCCGTGGGCCCGGCGCTGTTTGTGTGGGTTGGGCCGATCTGGGCGTTGCTGATCAATGTGCTGGCGTTCAGCTGTTCAGCGCTATGTATCCTGGCCACCCGAGGGCTGGGTACAGCGTTGCCGGTAGAGCGCAGTTCATTTTGGCGTGGATTGTTCGACGGGCTGCGGTTTTCCTGGGGGCATCCGGCAATTCGCACCCTGCTGACCGGCGTGGCGTTGTACGGGGTTTCCCTCGGCATCAATAATGTCGTTTTATCGTTGTATGCCTTCAAGACCCTGGGCCTGAGCCCGCGTGAATATGGCCTGGTGCTCGCCGCATTCCCGGTCGGCGGGCTGGTGGCGGCCTTTCTCGTTCGGCCGCTGTTGAAGGTCTTGAGCATTCGACGCGCGTTCACCGTGGCGCTGTTGTGCCTGGGGCTGAGCTACCTGGGCTATGCGTTGCATCCGCCGTTTTACCTGGCCTGGGTGCTGATGTTCTGCTGCGGGCTGTGCTTTTCGGTGTTTGCCATGGTGCAGGGGCCGATGCTGCAAGAGGCCGTGCCGGCAGGCTATATGGGCCGAGTCTCCGCGACCGTGACGCCGGTGCTGGCCATTGCCTCGCTGACCGGCACCCTGGTGTGTTCCCAGACGCTCAACCTCGTGCAAGGTGTGGATGTGTACGGCGGCTATATCGTTATCGCGGCGGGTTTTCTGCTGACGGGAGGTGGGTTGATGCTGCTCGGTCAGCGTGCCGGCAAACACCAAGTCGCCCGCTCAAAGTGACTCGCCCGCATCCAGCTTCGCCAGCAGCCTCTGGCCCCGTTCCCACAGCGCGTCCTGCTTGGATTCAGGCATCCGGTCGAGGTTCTTGTAGAGCATGGCCATGCGCTGATTGCCCCGCAGCAGGTCGCCATGGCGCATCAGAAAGTGCCAGTAAAGCGCATTGAACGGGCAGGCATTGTCAGCGGTACTTTCAGTGACTTTGTACGCACAGTCGCGGCAGTAGTCCGACATGCGCTTTATGTATTGGCCGCTCGCGCAATAAGGTTTGGAACCCAGGTAACCACCATCCGCATGCATGACCATGCCCAGGGTGTTGGGCAGCTCGACCCAGTCGAAAGCGTCCATGTAGATCGCCAGGTACCACTCGCATATCTGGCTGGGCACGATGCCGGCCAGCAGGGCGAAATTGCCGGTGACCATCAGCCGCTGGATGTGATGGGCGTAGGCATGTTTCAGGCTTTGGCCGATCGCCTGGCGCATGCAGTTCATTTGCGTCTCGCCCGTCCAGTAGAACTCCGGCAGCGGGCGGCTGTTGCCGAATGCATTGCCGGCGGCGTAGTCCGGCATCTTCAGCCAGTACACGCCGCGTACGTATTCACGCCAGCCAATCAGTTGGCGGATAAACCCTTCGGCGGCATTCAGCCCGATGCCGCCCGACCAATAGGCGGCCTCCACGTCGCTGCACAGTTGGCGCAGGTCCAGCAGGCCGATGTTCAGCGCCGCGCTGATGCGGGCATGAAACAGGAAGGGCTCGTCGCTGGCCATGGCGTCCTGGTAGTCGCCGAACCCGGCCAGGCCGTAATCCAGAAAGTAGTCCCACAATGCCTGGGCATCGGTGTGGGTTACCGGGTAATCGAAGGTGTCCAGTTCGCCGTAGTGGCTGCTGAAGTGTTGACCCACCAGCGCCAGCACGTCCTGGGTGATGGCGTCTGAACTGAAGCGCGCCGGGTAGGGCGCCTTGGTTCCCTTGGGCAGCGCCTTGCGGTTGTCTGCATCAAAGTTCCAGGCGCCGCCGACTGGCGTGCCGTCACCGTTGAGCAATAGCCCGCTCTTGCGGCGCATCTCCCGGTAGAAGAACTCCATGCGCAGCTGTTTTTTGCCGCTGGCCCAAGTAGCGAACTCGTCACGGCTGCACAGGAAACGGCTGTCGGCATGCCACTGGATCGGCAAGCCGCAGTCTTTCAGGGATTGTTCCAGGCGCCAGTCGCCGCATTCGGTCAGGTGCAGTGCCTGTGGCTGCATCAGCGATTGCCAGCGCCCTAGCTCGCCGGGTACCGAGCCGGTGTTTTGCGGGTCGTCCAGGGCGACGTACTGCACGCGGATACCACGCTGCTGCAACGCCTGGGCAAAGTGGCGCATGGCGCTGAAGACCAGGGCGATTTTTTGCGGATGGTGGGGCACATGGCTGGCTTCCTCCATCACCTCGACCATCAAGACGGCATCGTGCTGGCTGTCCAGCCCGTCCAGTGAGGCCAGGTCAAACGACAACTGATCGCCCAGCACCAGGCACAGGTTTCTGACGGCCTTGGTCACCAGGGCGCTTCCAGGGAAAATGGCGTCCGCAGTGCCTCAATGGGCCCTTCACGCCGGCCGCACATTTCATCGTGGACGCACTGATGGACCAGGGTGCAGGGGAACGCCGGGACTGACTGCAACACATCACGCAGGTGGTTGACGGAACGAAAGTGCAGGGGCTTTGCGGCCGCGTCCAGCAACGTGAACAGGCCGTGGTCCAGCCGGACGCGCGCCAGATAGAATCCACCCTCCAGGGAGAGCAGTTCCATTTCACGCACGTCGCCTTGGGTGGCCAATTGGGTCAGGGTTTGCAGGTTCATGATTCACTCCTTGCCGGTCAGGGTTGCGAAGACTGGCGACGGAAGAACAGCGTCACCTGGCCCACTTCGACGCCCAGCTTGGACATGCTGGAGCGATTGATCAGCGTGTCTTCGTCCATCAGGTACATCCAGTCGTCGAGGCTCACTTCGTACACGGAGCCGTCCACCGGCAGGCTCAGGATGTAGCGCCAGCGCAACGCGTTGCCGGCCACTTCGCCCTTGGCTTCACCGACCACATCGTCGGCGCGGCCGCGCCAGTGGTTCGGGCCATCGGGGGTCAGGGTCCAGATACGCCGCTGGCGAGTACCGTCGCTGTAGAGAAATCGTTCGTCGAGAATCAGGTTTTCACCCTCGCGGCGGCTGGCGATATTCACTTCGAAACGCTTGGCGACTTCACCTGAGCGCTTTTCGAATATGCCCCAGGCCTTGACGGGCTTGCTGAAGAAGCGCACCAGGTCCAGTTGGGGTTGCTGGTCGGCATAGTGTTTTACATCCACGCTGCCACAACTGCTCAGGCCCAGCACCAGGGCCAGCGAAACCAATAGACGGGTCATTGCGGTTCTCCCTGAGAGGGCTTGATACAGATGAAGCCTCGATAGCTGATACTTGTACAAAATAATAAATTTGTACAGGTATTTAGAAGGGTATCCGAATGTTGTTGCCTACTTATGGGACCGAGCCCCGGGCGGATTCGCATATTGCGGTGTGGTAGGCGAAGGTGATCGTTCCCACGCTCTGCGTGGGAATGCCGCCTCGGACGCTCCGCGTCCCGCTGGCACCGCCGGACTGATGCCCCGCGCAAGGGTGACGCGGAGCGTCACGGTATGCATTCCCACGCAGAGCGTGGGAACGATCAATCTGCTTTTCTGTGGGAGCGGGCTTGCTCGCGAAAAAACCTGAGGGCGCCGCGTTGAATCAGGATGCCCGCGTTATCGTTAACGACCTTCGCGAGCAAGCCCGCTCCCACATTTGGAGCGTTGCGCTGTTCAAAAGTGAGCCGCTGTAAGAGCGGAACCAATCTCAGCCATCACCCAAGTAACGGATAGGTGATCGTTCCCACGCTCTGCGTGGAAATGCCGCCTCGGACGCTCTGCGTCCCGCTGGCACCGCCGGATTGACGCCTCGCGCAAGGGTGACGCGGAGCGTCACGGTATGCATTCCCACGCAGAGCGTGGGAACGATCAATCTGCTTTTCTGTGGGAGCGGGCTTGCTCGCGAAAAACCTGAGGGCGCCGCGTTGAATCAGGATGCCCGCGTTATCGTTAACGACCTTCGCGAGCAAGCCCGCTCCCACATTTGGACCGTGGCCGCTTTAGCTTTTGATTTTGCTTTTAACACTCAAGCCGGGCGGCACTCCGCATGCCGGTCAGTAGCGAATCATCACCGACTTGAGCTCGGTGTAATCTTCGATGAACGCCCCGCCAAACTCCCGCCCCACCCCCGAAGACTTGTTGCCGCCGAACGGCACCGCCGGGTCGAGCATCGTGTGCATGTTCACCCACACCGTCCCCGCGTTGATCGCCGACACCATGCGCAGGGCCTTGCTCAAATCGTTGGTCCAGAGGCTGGCGCTCAGGCCGTACGGTGTGTTGTTCATCAGCTCCAGCAGCTCTTCCTCAGTGTCGTAGGGGAAAAACGTCGCGATGGGACCGAAGGTTTCTTCGTTGAGCAGGGTGTCGTTGATCGTGTTGGCGAGAATCACCGTCGGCTCCACGTAGCAACCCGGCCCGTCGATCCGCTTGCCGCCGTGGACAATCGTATTGTTCTCGGCCCGTGCTGTGGCGAAAAAACCTTCGAGTTTCTGTTGGTGCTGACGGTTGGTCACCGGTCCGAATTCGGTGCGCTCATCCAGGGGCGAGCCGATGTTCAAGCGGCCCAGGCGTTGCGCCAGCTTGTCCATGATCGCCTCGATCTGCGAGCGGTGGACGAAGAAGCGTTCAGCGGCCGCGCAGATTTGCCCGGAGTGCAGGAACCCGGCTTCGATGATCCCGTTGACCGCCTTGTCGAGGTCCACATCCCGCAGAAAACCGGCCGAGTTTTTACCACCCAGTTCCAGGGTCGCCCGGGTCAATCCGGCGCCCATGGCGCTGCGGCCTACCGCAATGCCGGTGGGCACCGAGCCGGTGAACGAAACCTTGTCGGTGTCCGGATGCTCCACCAAGCCTTTGCCCACAAGGCCGCCACCGGTCAACACGTTCAGCACGCCTGCCGGCAGGCCGGCGTCGATGGCCAGTTCGGCGATGCGCAGGATAGTCAGCGGGGTGAACTCGCTGGGCTTGATGATGATGCTGCAACCGGTCACCAGCGCCGAGGCGAGTTTCCAGATGGCGATCATGGTCGAGAAATTCCACGGCACGATGCCCACCACCACGCCCACCGGTTCCCGCAGGGTGAACGCGGTGTAGCGTTCGCCAGCGAAGAAGGGCAGTGACGGGGTGATGGTCTGGCCGCTGATCTTGGTGGCCCAACCGGCGTAGTAACGCAGGAAGTGCGCGGCCTGGTCCACCTCAAAGGCCCGGGAAATCTGGATGATCTTGCCCGACTGGCAGGTTTCGATCTGCGCCAGTTCTTCGCGGTGTTGCTCCAGCAGGTCGGCGAGTTTCAGCAGCACATTGCCGCGCATGGCTGGCGCGACCTGGGACCATTGTCGGAAGCCGCGCCGGGACGATTCCACGGCCGCGTCGATATCGGCAAGGTCGGCATCGGCGACGTGGGCGATCACTTCGCCGGTGGCCGGGTTGATCACCTCCAGGGTCTGGCTGGAGTGGCTCTGGACGTAGCCGCCGTCGATAAACAAGGCATGGTTTCGACGGAGGAAGGCCTGGACTTCAGGCAGCAGCGCAATATCGCTCATGGGAATTTCCTGCTCGCAAAAGCCCGAGGTTAACCAGCGCCGCCGGGCCAGGCTTGTCTGTGCCTGCCGGGCGATATGTCTGTGGCTGCCAGGCCTGTGGAAAGTGCAATCTTGGCTGTGGAAGGTGCATTTTCCGGGGTGATCGCCGGCTCCATACTGGCCCCACATCCAGCGTCGTTCGTTGCTTTGGAACGCCAGCCGGACATCCAATAATAAGCAGGGCCGTCCATGAAAAAGCCAAACCCGCTCCTCGAAGACCTCAAGGCGATTCTGCCGACCATCGCTGCCAATGCCTTCCAGGCCGAGCAGGACCGCAAGGTTCCCGATGAGAACATTGCGCTGCTCAAGAGCATCGGCATGCACCGTGCCTTTCAACCCAAACCCTTTGGCGGCATGGAAATCTCCCTGCCGCAGTTTGCCGACTGCATCGCCTTGCTGGCCGGCGCCTGTGCCAGCACCGCCTGGGCCATGAGCCTGTTGTGCACCCACAGCCATCAACTGGCGCTGTTTTCCGCGAAGCTGCAGCAGGAAGTCTGGGGCGACAACCCGAACGCCACGGCCAGTAGCAGCATCGCGCCGTTTGGCCGCACTGAAGAGGTTGAAGGGGGTGTGCTGTTCAGCGGTGAAATGGGCTGGAGCAGCGGTTGCGATCACGCCGAGTGGGCGATTGTCGGTTTTCGTCGTAAAAACGCCGAAGGCACTCAGGATTACTGCTTCGCGGTGCTGCCGCGCAGCGATTATCAGATTCGTGATGACTGGTTCGCCGCCGGCATGAAGGGCAGCGGCACCAAGACCCTGATCATCGACAACGTGCGGGTGCCCGAACATCGCATCCAGAAAGCCAAGGACATGATGGAAGGCAAGTCCGCCGGCTTCGGTTTGTACCCCGACAGCAAGATTTTCTACTCGCCGTACCGGCCGTATTTCGCCAGCGGTTTCTCCACCGTCAGCCTGGGCGTGGCCGAGCGCATGCTGGAGGTGTTCCGCGAGAAAACCAAGACCCGCGTACGTGCCTACACCGGCGCGGCGGTGGGGGCCGCGACTCCGGCGTTGATGCGCCTGGCCGAGTCGACGCATCAGGTGGCCGCTGCCCGGGCGTTCCTGGAAAAGACCTGGCAGGAACACGCCGAACACAGCGAACAGCACCGTTACCCGAGCCGCGAGACCCTGGCGTTCTGGCGTACCAACCAGGCGTATGCCACCAAGATGTGCATTCAGGCGGTGGACCGTTTGTTCGAGGCAGCGGGTGGCAATGCGTGGTTTGAGCACAACGAAATGCAGCGCCTGTTCCGCGATTCCCATATGACTGGCGCCCATGCGTACACCGATTACGACGTGTGCGCGCAGATTCTGGGGCGTGAGCTGATGGGGCTTGAGCCTGATCCGAGCATGATTTGAAACCTCGTGGCGGCCCCTCTGCAGGAGCGAGCTTGCTCGCGAAAAACCCGAGAGCGCCGCGCCCATCCAGGCAACCCACGTCATCGTTAACGACCTTCGCGAGCAAGCTCGCTCCTACAGGGAGCAGCTCGATAATAAGTAATCCGGGAGTCTTGTATGTCTGAGCACAGCGCTACGATCTTCGATCCACGGGCCTTTCGCCGGGCCCTGGGCAACTTTGCCACTGGTGTCACGGTGGTCACCGCCGCTGATGCCAGCGGGCGCAAAGTGGGTGTCACCGCCAACAGCTTCAACTCGGTGTCCCTGGACCCGCCGCTGGTGCTGTGGAGCATCGACAAGCGCTCCAACAGCCACGAGGTGTTCGAGCAGGCCAGCCATTTTGCGGTCAACGTGCTGGCGGCTGACCAGATCCACCTGTCGAACAATTTTGCCCGGCCCAAGGATGATCGTTTTGCCGAAATCGAATTTGAGCCGGGCGAGGGCGGCTCACCGGTCTTCGCCGATTGCTCGGCGCGGTTTCACTGCGAGAAGTACCAGCAGGTGGACGGTGGTGATCATTGGATCATGATCGGCAAGGTGGTGGCGTTTGATGATTTTGGGCGTTCGCCGTTGCTCTATCACCAGGGTGCGTATGCGCGGATTGAGGAACGGCAACCGTAGGGCGAACACCTCTCTCGAAGGTTGAAGCAGGTTCAATGTGGGAGCGGGCTTGCTCGCGAATGCGGAGTGTCAGCCAATACATCTGGCGACTGACACACCGCTTTCGCGAGCAAGCCCGCTCCCACATGTGATCTCGGTAGCTCATTGCATCTGTGTTAGAACGGAACGGCCACGGTGATTTGGCTATAGAGATTGGTGCCATTGCCACCCACCTGGTTGCCACCATTGCTCTCATCCTTGTTGGGCTTGTACAGGCCCAACAGCGGCGTGACGATCAGGTGTTCGTTCACCGCCCACTCCGCGTACAGGTCCAGTTCGCGCCCATCGAGGTTGAGCATGCCGCCCTTGCTCAACGTCTTGTAATCGAAGAACAGCGCGCCGACGGTCACGCTGTCCAGCGGCTTGACCTTCAACGCCACGTGCTGCACCTCAGTATTGGTATTGAACGGCCCCGAGTAATTGCCGGCCACTTCGCCCTGCACCCAAGTGCCGTAGCCACGGTTGAAGCCCGCGAACATCGCGTCCCAGTTTTTCGAATAGCGGCTGTAGCGGTAGGTCAGGTCCGGCGACCACGGCAGCGCGGCGAAGGTATAACCGGCCTCGGTGTACCAGGCCTTTTCCGGGCCGGCGTCCTTGTCCTGCCAGGCGTATTCAAAGGAAAAGTGCGCGTTCTCGATCCCGGCATTGCCGGCGCCCCGCAGGCTGTAGAGGTTCATCCCGGCGCGCTGTTTTTGCAGGTCATTGGCGTAACGGTCGTCGACGCTGATGCCATGGATATAGGTCAAACCCACGGTGCCCGGCGCGGCGGTGTAATCCAGGGTGCCGGCGGCCATTTCGGTGTTGGCCTGGGCGCGGTTGTCGGACTTGATCCACATCACGCTGCCATGCACGCCGTCCTTGCCCCCCAGGCGTAACACGGCGGTTTGATCGAAGGCATGGCGCGCGGCAATGTAGTAGGCGCCGCCCCGGTTGAACTGGCCGTCATCCACGCCCTTGCCCAGGTTCGGGCCGTCGTCATTGATGATGAAGCCGTCGCCGAGCATGATGATCTGGCGGCCGAACGACAGGTCCACACCATCCTTGCCCAGCGCCGGAAACAGCTCCCCCGAGCGCCAACCGGCGAAGGCTTCGTCGAACTGGGTGGTGCGCTCGCTGCCGGTGGTCACGCCGGACGCGTCGCCATCGCCCCAGGTGCCGGAGCTGACCAGGTTGGCCGTGCCATACACGCTGCCCAGGGCGCCAAAACGCTGGTCCACGCTCAAGCCATATTTGATGAAACCTTCACGCCAGGTGGAACCGCCGGTGGTGCCGTCATAGTTTTTGCGGCTGTTGAACATCCCGTACACCGCAAGGAAGTTGCCGGTGACCTTGGTGTCGTCATCGGCATACAGCTCAAACGCCTGGGCCGATGACTCGATGATCATCAGCGCAATGCCCAGGCTCACGGCCTTGTACAGCCGACGGGTTTTTTGTATGTGCTCCATTGTTATAGTCCCCAGCAGGTTGAATTGAGGGCGCATTAGTGCGAGCGGGGGCGGGCCAAGTCTTTCCTCTGCGTGCCAGGTAATTGACCCTGGCCGCCAGCGGCGGGACAGTGGCAGGCAGCAACAAAACCGGCGGCAGCCAGGAGCAAGACGATCAGCCAGGGCGGGGCGCAGAGTGCCAATACTTCTAAAAATCCGCTTCTTGAGGATCTGCACCATGTCGATCAACGACCGGCTCACCGAACACTTGAAACGCGGCACGGTGGGCTTTCCCACGGCGCTGGCGAGCACCATTGGCCTGATCATGGCCAGCCCGGTGATCCTCACCGCAACCATGGGGTTTGGCATCGGCGGCAGTGCCTTCGCGGTGGCCATGTTGATCGCGGTGGTGATGATGCTGGCCCAGGCGACCACCTTCGCCGAAGCCGCCTCGATCCTGCCCACCACCGGTTCGGTCTACGACTACATCAACTGCGGCATGGGCCGGTTCTTTGCGATCACCGGCACCTTGTCGGCGTACTTGATCGTGCATGTGTTTGCCGGCACCGCCGAGACGATCCTGTCCGGGGTGATGGCGCTGGTGAACTTCGAGCACCTCAACACCCTGGCGGAATCCGCCGGCGGTTCGTGGTTGCTCGGGGTGGGCTTCGTGATTGTGTTCGGGGTGCTGAATGCGTTTGGTGTCAGCGCGTTCGGCCGGGCCGAGATCATCCTCACCTTTGGCATGTGGACCACCCTGATGGTGTTTGGCGTGCTGGGCCTGATCGCAGCCCCGGCGGTGCAACTGGATGGCTGGTTCGGTGAATCCCTGGTGGGCACCGACCTGATCACCATCCTGTCGCTGGTGGGCATGGCGATGTTCATGTTTGTCGGTTGCGAGTTCGTCACGCCGCTGGCGCCGGACCTGCGCAACTCGGCCAAGGTGATGCCCAAGGCCATGGTGCTGGGGTTGCTGGGGGTGGCCACCTGCATGTTCATCTACGGCGCCGCCATGAAGCGCCAGGTGGAAAACGTATTGATCGACGCGGCGGGCGGCGTGCACCTGCTGGATACGCCGATGGCCATCCCGAAATTCGCCGAGCAGGTGATGGGCAGCATTGGCCCGATGTGGCTGGGCATCGGCTTTCTGTTTGCCGGGGCTGCGACCATCAACACCCTGATGGCCGGGGTGCCACGGATCCTGTACGGCATGGCGGTCGACGGCGCGTTGCCCAAGGTCTTCACCTACCTGCACCCGCGCTTCAAGACACCGCTGCTGTGCATCCTGGTGGCGATGCTGATTCCGTGCCTGCACGCGCTGTACCTGGGGGGCAACACCGACAACATCATGCACCTGGTATTGGCCGCCGTGTGCGCCTGGAGTTTTGCTTATCTGCTGGTGACGTTGTCGGTGGTGATCCTGCGGATTCGCCGGCCTGATCTGCCTCGTGCCTACCGTTCGCCGTTCTTTCCGCTGCCGCAGATTCTGTCGAGCATCGGCATCCTGCTGGGCATGTGGTTTATCACGCCGCCGGGGATTAACCCTGCTGACATCTACATTCCCTTCGGCGTGATGCTCGGTTGCACGGCGGCGTACGCGCTGTTCTGGACCCTGGTGGTGCAGAAGGTCAATCCATTCAAGCCCGCCTCGGTGGAAGAGGTGTTAGCCAAGGAGTTCGCCCATGAGCCAGGTCAGCCGCACAACGGGTATATCAGCCATGCTGCAAAAACTGTCTGAGCTGTTCAGCGCCCGGCGCGCGCCTGCCGGTTATCGTCCCGGCGTTACGCTGGAACACCTGCGGCGCAACCTTGGCCTCGCCGGTTATGCGGTGTGCGGACCGACGACGGCCCAGGTGGCCCTGGACGAGCTCGGGTTGCAACTGGAGATCGTCGAGCGCACCGAATCGCAACTGTTGATGCACCTGGTCATGACCGAATTCGTACTGCGCATTCCTGCCTCGCAGCAGGGCACGGCGAGCTTCGAACTGCACCACACCGGGGCCGTCCGACGCACTGGAATCCGCTGTCGGCAGCGCTCGGGAGACAGGGAAGTGTTAGGCGTTCTGCAAGCCGCGTTGCAGGAGGGCAGTACGTTGCATCGCGCCTTGATGCCGCTGGACTTCAAGTGCCTGCGCATCGACCTGGTGGATCACCAATGGTGCGTGCGGCTTGAGCATATGGGCGGCAGCGAGGTGGTCAATCGCATGCCGGCGTTCCGGCGCTATATCGCCTTGAGCAGCGATCAACGTGCCTGGCTGCTGGACGCCTTGAGCGGTTTCCAGCGCGCATTACAAGCCCACTGACTGCAGGATCTGGCATCAATAGTGCAACCGCCTTGGCAGACACGTACTTGTTGCGCGCATATAGATAACATGTTAACTATTGCCCGACAAAAACAAAAAGCCAAGGTGGAAACTACCATGAGCATGCAACAGATTGGGCAAGACGGGCTGGACCGCTGGACCCGGGATCTGCGCGCGGTTTGCGGTCACTTCGACACAGAACTGGCCTTCAACCGCTCGCTGTTCATCGGCAGCATCAGCACCTTTTCCCGCGGCGGTTTGCCCTTGGCGAACCTGCGCACCAACGCCGGCCTGATCAAACGCCCCAAAGCCCGCGCCGACCACGATGACGACCAGAACTGTTTCCTCGTCAGCCAGCGCAGCGGCTACTGCCAGATCACCCAAAACGGCCAGAGCGTGCAACTCGCCCCCGGCGAATTACTTTTGATGGACTCGGTGGGCTCCATCGACATCACCCCGTTCGGGCTGATCGAACATGCCTCACTGTCCTTGTCCCGCGCAGAGGTGTGCAAACAGTTCGGCAACCAGCCCAAGACCTTCGGCAAAATCTCCTCAAGCAAAGCCTGCGGGCGCATGTTGCATGTGTTGATGGACCAGTTGTGCAAAGACGCATTGAACGGCGAAGGCGCGGTCGGCGAGGGGCAGGCGTTGCAGTCGGCGTTTATCTCGTTGCTGGGGTCGGCGTTTGAGCAGGAAGATGATGAGCGGGACGATTGTGGCGGGTTGCAGGGCAGCAATCTGCGCAGCTATGTGCAGAAGGTGATTGATGAGTCGTTAACCCAGCCAGGGTTGAGCCCGGTTGGGTTGGCGAGTCGGTTGAACATCTCGGTAAGGCATTTGTATCGGTTGTTTGAGGAACAGGATGACAGTGTGTGCCGGTATATCCAGCGGGCGCGGTTGAAGCGGAGTGCGGATGATCTGACCAACCCGTTTTTGCGCAGTGAGTCGATTACGTCGATTGCGTATAAGTGGGGGTTTACGGATTCGGCGCACTTTAGTCGGTCGTTCAAGAAACAGTTTGAAGTGTCGCCGAAGGATTTTCGGGCTGGGCGGTTGCAGCAAGTGGGGTGAAGTTTTTGGGAAACGGACAGTACAAGGGAAGCGGGGAGTACTTCATGAAAGTCAATCCCCTTTGCTGTTAGCCGCGTAACGGTTTCTGATTACCTCAATCCTTCTCCGTGGCTTCTGCCTGATATCTTGTCAAACATTCGAGTAAAATTTTCATAAATTGACGTTGGTCGGAAATTTCGTCATCGAAGTACGTATCGAATAAGTAGAAGACGGAGTCGAAAGTTTCGTCAGTGTTCAGGTAGTGATTGAGTGTGTCTATATACCATTGCCGCTCTTCATTGTCGTATGACATGTATTCAGGTTTGGTTAGCTCGTCAAATAGCTCCGCGAGTTGTTTGTCGTCATTGACGTCTTTGGAAACTATCACCTCTTCTCGCTCGAGATCTTTAGTGTTTTCGATGTTGTAGGTGAATAGCAGGCTTCGGATGATCGAAAGTTTAGGTTTTAATTTCATTTTTAAAAGTCCGCGTAAGCAGTTTTAGGGTTCCCATTTGCATCTAATATAACGACGGCTTTCCTTTGTTGGCCGTATTCAAGGCGATCCCTCTTGTATCCTTCTCCGATAATTTTCCCCATGTCCATTGGTTCGCGAGATGTACCTATGTTTGTATGCTTGAGTATAAGTTGCGCTCGATAAATAGCATTTAATTGATCTCGATGGCTAAGGAAATGAGTGGCGGCGGAAGGCGGTCTCGGTTGTCCTGCTCTCCTTCCTCTATCGTGGACTTCAACTATCCCGGTAGTAGGATTTTTAGCGGTCATTACCCTTTCGAGTTGAGACGCCAGCGTAGTCTGTGCTCCATGCTTTTCCAGAAAGTGTGCTCCCGGCGTTGCTTGTTCAAGTTCATCAAGACGGCGGTAAGCGTTCGCTTCCCCAAGCTCATCAATTCGTGCGCGTCGTTCAGCCTGTGTCAGACGAGGTACAGCAGGCTGACCTTCATTGACCGTGGCGTTTTCGGTCGGATCTCCAACCTCGATATCCGGTTTACAACCGTTCGCACCTGGACAGGTATTCAACCCAAGCGGGTCAACCCACCCCGTCGGGTTGGGCACGTACTGGTATCCGTTCAGCCCGCCCGCCAGTTTCACCGGATCGGGCGTCAGGTAGCGGCCAATGTCCGGATTGTAGTAGCGATGACGGTTGTAGTGCAGCCCGCTTTCCGGGTCGAAGTATTGGCCCTGGAAGCGCAGCGGGTTGGTAACGGTGTTGACGTCCAGCTTCGCGATTTGGCCGTAGGCGCGGTAGTGCGCTGACCAGACGATTTCGCCATCGGGCGCGGTGAGTTCTTGTGGCGTGCCCAGGTGGTCGAGTTGGTAGTGGAAGGGCTTTACGTCTTCCGGGCCGTAGCCTTTGAGCAGCGCTAGCGGGCGGAAGCTGTTGGGTTCGTAGAGGTAACTTTGGTGGTGATCGGCGCTGTGTTCGGCGATCAGCGTGTCGCCTTGCCAGAAAAACTCGGTGGTCTGGCCTTTTAAGGTTTTCGCGATCCGTCGTCCAAAGGGGTCGTAGCGATATGCGGCCTCGATACCGTCCGGCTGGGTGACGCTGATCAGGCGGTGCCGGCAGTCGTAGCGGTATTCGGTGACCAACTGCTGAGCCCGGCCCCGGCGTTCGCGCAGGAGGTTGCCGAAGGCGTCGTAGTCGTAATGACGGTCGCCTTGCATCAACAGGCGGTTGCCTTTGACGATGCTAGGGCCGACGCGGTCTTGCATCAGCAGGTTGCCCGCCGGGTCGTGGACGAAGCGTTCCTGCAGGTCGTGCGAGTGGTTGGCGCGGGTCAGGCGGTCGAGTGGGTCGTAGTGGTAGTCGTGCTGGCCTTTACGGGTGTCGAGGATGCGGGTCAGGTTGCCGCGTTTGTCGTAGTCGTATTGGCGGCGCTGGTGGCGTTGTTCCTGTTGGGTGATGGCGTGGGCGTGCAGGCGGCCCTGGTCGTCGTAGTGGTAGTGGCTGAGAAGTTGGCCTTGCTGGCGCTGGTGTTCACGGCCGGATTTGAACAGGTGCGAAGTGAGCAGGTTACCGTTGAGTTCGATGGTGCCGAGGTCGCCACCTTTGTCGCGGTGGAAGGCGAGGCGGTTGTTGTCGGGCAGGCGCAGGTAGTTGAGTTGGCCGCATTCGTCGTAGCCATAGCGCAAGGTGCCCCAGCCCTGGTGCTCGGCAGTGAGGCGGTTTTGCAGGTCGTATTCGTAGTGGAGCGGCCAATTACCGTCGTCGACGCTGAGGAGATTGCCGAGGCGGTCGTAGGTGTAATTGACGCTGCTGCCGTCAGGCAGGGTTTTTCTTACGAGACGACCGGCCGCATCGCGCGCATAACCGGTAACCAGCTGACTGCCGTCATCGCCGTATTCGGTCTTTTCCAGCAGGCGCCCGGCGAGATCATAGACATAGGCGGTGCGGCGCCCATCAAATCCGGTCTCCTGCTGGATCAGGCCGTTGGCGTGGTACTCAAGCCGGTAGGTTTCCCCAACCTCATTTTCGATCTCGGTGAGTAACAACCGAACATTGTCGTAGCGGTATTTGAGCTGCGTGCCGTCCGGATTAATCCGACGGCTGATCAGGTGCAGGCCGTCGGCATACTCATAGCGAGTAACCCGACCCAGCTCGTCGCGCTCTGCAGTGATTTTTCCGTACGGGTTGTAGCTGAATTCGCGAGTGGCGCCGCCCGGCTGAATCACTTTCAGCAAGCGCCCCACGGCGTCCCACTGATACTGGGTCAGCGCGCCATGCTCATCCTCGCAAGCCACCTGTCGCCCCAGGTCGTCGTAGCGATAACGCCGCACCCCGCCATTCGCCAGCTTCTCTTCGGTGAGCTGGCCACGCTCGTCCCAAGTCAGCCGCTGACTGCTGTTATCCGGATACCAGACGCCGCTGAGCTTTCCGTGTTGGGTGTAGGTGTATTCGGTGTAATTACCGTCCGGATCAGTCTTGCGGGTGATATCGCCTTGATCGTTACGCTGGTATTTCCACACCGCGTCACCACGGCGTACAACCCGCACGAACCCGTTGTCATGCTCGTAGGACGTGGGTGCATCGTCACCGGGAAACAGCGCAATCAACCGACCGGCTTCGTCGTACTGATAGGCCGTCACCGCTCCCAGCGGGTCCTGCTCGACCGTCAGGCGGCCTTTTTCATCGTAGGATTTGAAATGCTGCGCGCCGTCCGGATCGATCCGCTGCACCAGCCGAGCGCGCTGGTCGTGGACGTAGACTTCCTGGCTGCCATCGGCGTTGTGTACGGTGACAGTGCCGTTGTCGTCCCACACATACCGTGTGTCCATCTGCGAAAAGCTGGCCCAGTGCCGGACGCAACGCGCCGCCTTGCCAGACCGTTCCCACTCCCAGAAGAAACTCGCCCCACCGGCCAGTTCCCGCTCCAGGATCACCTGTTGATTGTCGTAGCGATAACGTTCGCTTTCGCCGACAGCGTTGGTCGCCTCAACCAACCGCCACGCATCGTCGTACGTGTAGGCAACAACGTTCTGCTCGGTAACCCAGCCGAGTTCCCGCTGCACCTGATAGTCGACCGCAACGATGTGTCCACGGTCATACCGCAGCAGCAATCCTTGGCCGACGTGGTTATCGATCCGCTGGATCCGCCCGGAATAGTCTCGGGAAATGCGCAGTCGGTTGTCGTACGCGTCGCTGATCGACGTCAGCACACCGTCACGGAAGTGGTAGAAAAGCGACGCCTGGGCCAGCACCAGTTCATCGGGCAACGAGCCCAGATAAATCGCCGCTTCCGCCAGGCTATTGGTGATGGCTGGCCGCGCAGCAGAGGGCAGGGGAAAGGTAGTGCTGCGGTTTTCGTGATCGGTCCACACTACCGATTCACCGCTCACCACCAACCGCTGCGCCAGCGCATGACTCCAGCCAAACCCCAACCCGCAATCCAACTCCACGGCACTGCTGCGATACAACCGCGTCCAGGCAAACGGCAGCACACCCTCCAACGAGCCGTCAGTGAGGGTCAGCAGTTCCTCACCGGTAACCATCGACACCGGGCAGCCGTTTTTACAGGTATCTACTGCACAAGCCGAAGCATCCCCATTGGGGTTTTTCGCCGAAGCAGGCACGTCATCCACAGGCTCCTGCTTCACCAGCGCTGTTCGCGCCGTTTTGGGCTCCCGCACCATCGGTGCCGGGTTCGAAATTTCCTCCGCGCCAGCCTTCAACGGCACCGCCGCAGCCTTCACCGGCACTGCATGACTCTGAAGCGATAACGGCTTAAGCACCTCCGCGTGCCTATCCAGCGGGGCTGTACCACCCAGCTTGGCAATCTGCTCCAACCACTCCCGTGCCTGCCCGGACTTGACCTTGCCCAGCACCTGCGCACCCAGGCGCACCGCCACACCCATGCCACCGGTAGCCCACAGCAACAGCAGGTTGAGCAGCACCTCGGTGGTGATTTCCCCGAGCAACTCAAGCATGTAATGCGGTGGCAGCATGCGCATCCAACTGACCATTGCGGACAGGTAGATGAACAGCAGTGGCTCATCGCTGAGGATCAACAACCCTTTGGCAATCGCCTCATTACTGAGCTTCAGCAGCGCTTCAAGCTCGGCCTGGGAGAGGTACTGCAGCAGCTTTTCGCTGTTGGGCCTGATATCTGCCAGCCACTGGTAGAGTTGCGCAATACCGTCCCACAGACCGTAAAGCACGTTGCCAAATCCTTGCGCGTACGCCTGTTGCAGCGAGGTGTAGCGATCGACAAAGCCGGCCTTGGAATAGCTCTCCCATATCGGCTTGAACGTGCTCGTCCACTCGCCACGCAAGCGGCCTTCCAGCGAGCTGATCTCGGACTGATAGGAGGCATACAGCGCCTTGACGTGGTCCCTGGAAACGTTGGGGTAAAAGCTGACCCGGTACTGCCGGTCGACGGTGCACTCGGTGACTTCGAGAATGCCGCTGGGGCCGATGGTCTTATGTATGGGGTCGCCGAGGGGGCCACCGTCTTGCGCGACTTCCTGCAGCATCACCGGCGTATTACCGATGGGCACGAACCGCGCGCTCTGGAACATATGCACCAGCTTCAACGACGCGTTGGCTTTGCAGGTCGCGACGGTGCTGCTGGGATAAAGAGACCGGGTGATGGGCGCAACCAGCGCAACTTCATCCCCCACCTTGAACACCTGCTCGACATCCAGCGCCGAGAAGCTCCAGAAGCTTTCGGCCCAGGCGTCGTAGGTGTTCAGGCAATGTGTGAAGTCGTTGAGAACCCCATCGACGTCGCGTGTCTTCGGGTCCATCGCCGCCACGACCAGAAAGCCCATGGCGGGAATCAAGAGACAGCCCCATCGGGCAGGGCATTCATCGGAAAAGACATCGGCGTTCCCTCGCACTGTGTGATCAGGCGAGGGACTTTGCAGCGGTTCTCAAGGCGTGGGAGTAGAGGTTATCTGGCCGTTCGGTAGGACGTTTCGTTAAACCTCCGGCAAGGTCGAGCCGCCGTCCACCACCAGCGTTTGTCCGGTGATGTAACCCGCCAGGTCCGATGCCAGGAAGAGCATCGCCCCGGCAATATCCGCTGGCGCACCCAACCGTCCCAGCGGCACCCGGCTGGCGATCTGTGCGTTCACCTGGTCATCCCCCAGGTTGCCCATGGCCGGCGTGGCGATCATGCCAGGCTCCACCCCGTTGACTCGCACATTCAGAGCGGCCAGTTCCAGCGCCGCATTGCGAATGAACCCGTTGACCCCGGCCTTCGACGCCGCATAGTGACTCAGCCCAGGAAATGCGACCCTGGGCCCGGTGACAGAAGACGTCACCAGCACGCAGCCCCGACCCTGGCGGCGGAACATCGGCAACGCCGCCTGGGTCAGCCAGAACAACGCCGAGAGATTGACCGCCAAGGTGCGGTCGAGCATCGCCGGAGTGATTTCGGCAAAGGGCGTCAGCGGAAAATACCCGGCGTTATGCACCAGAATATCCAACTGCCCCCACCGTTGTTCCAGCCCTGCAATCAGCTCGAAAACCGCAGCCGCATCCGCCAGATCCACCGTCACCGCTTCCACCTGGCAGCCGCGCCCGCACAGCGCCAGCGCGAGTGTCTGGGCCAATTGCAGGTCGGCGATCATCACCCGTGCACCTCGCAGCGCAAAGGCTTCGACGATGGCCCGACCAATCCCTTGGGCGCCACCCGTTACCAATACGTGGCGGCCAGTGAAGTCCAGGTCCTCATTCATGACGCTGCTCCAGATGCGTATAGGCCAACGTCGGCACATCGACGATGCTCGAACCACCGTCGGCCACCAGCGCCGCACCCGTAATGATCGACGCTTCACTGGATGCCAGGAAGCGGCACACCTTGGCGATTTCTTCAGCGCTGGCGGGGCGTCGCAACGGCACATCGGTGCACACCCGGTCATAGGCGTGCTGCAGCGTCTCGCCATGAAAATCCATCAACGGCTGCATCTCCTCATCCGCCATCGGCGTGCGCACCCAGCCGGGGCATACCGCGTTCACCCGCACCCCGCGCGGGCCGTAATCCCGGGCCAGCGAACGGTTGAGCCCAAGCAACGCATGTTTGGCCGTGGTGTAGCCGCACACTTCGGGCCCGGCAGCCAGTGAGGCAATTGAACCCATCAGCACGATGTTCCCGCCACTTTCCAGCAGCAGCGGCAGACACGCCCGCGCGCTGTAGAAGGCGCTGTCGAGGTTGCTGCGCAGCGCCGCTTCCCAGGTCTGCGGGCTGGTGTCGGTGGCGCTGCCCAGGCCATGGCCGCCCGCGCAGGCCAGCAGCACATCGATCCGCCCGAAGCGCTGGCGAATCTGCTCCACAAAGCCCGTCCATGTGTCAGGGCAGGCTGCATCACCCACCAGCACCAACCCCCCGGTTTCCCCCGCGACCTGCTCCAGCGGCTCGCGACGACGGCCGATCAGCACCACATGCGCACTCTCGGCGGCGTACAGCCGGGCGCACGCGGCACCGATCCCTGTGCCGGCCCCGGTGATCACAATCGTGCGCGGCTCAGTCATCGGAATGCTCCGTGCGATTGAGCACCTGGCAGTAGGAGCTGATGGGGAAGTTCGACAGCTCATCGAACGACGCCCCGGCATAGCCGAAGATCTTGCCGTCGCTACGGTGCTGTTGCAGGTCGATCAGCACCAGGCCGAGGGTGGGGATGATTTTTTCGCGCCAGACGAACAGGTACAGCTGGTCGGCGATCTTGTAGTAATGGCAGCGGTCGGTGTCGCACAGGCCTTGCTCGACGCCCTTGAGGCATTGCCAGGCGTAGAACTGGTGGTTGAGGTAGATGTGCTCGTAGACCTCGCTCGGGCTGTAGCGGTACTGGTTGCGCAGGCCGGTCAGTTCGGTGGTGGGCGCGTGGGGGCACTGGCCGGCTTGCCAGGGGCGGTCGAGGCTGCCGTGGAGGAATTCCACTTCCACCGACGTCAGCGGCTTGCCGGCCAGGGCGCGGCTGTAGAGGCCTTCGCGGGTTTGTTCCTGGGTGGGCAGCCGCCCAAGTACGGCGGTGAACGAGGCGCTGGCGGTGTCGAGCACCAGGCTGACCGACCAGGCTTGGGCACCTTCGCGCTTGATGAAATCCACCAGGTACAAGCCGGGGCGCACCGAGGTCGCGCGGTAGGTTGCGCTGCCGCTGGAGTGACCGTCGGCCGCGACCCAGGACAGACTGTCGCGCTCGAAACGGTGCTCGATCTGCCAGCCATTGGCGAAGTGCAGCGTGAAGGTCTTGCCGCTCAGGTCGGCCAGGTTCGGCAGGATAAATGCCTCTGGGGCGAAGCCGTCGGCCAGGGCGCCCACGGTGATCCAGTCAGAAGGTGTGGTCATTTGCGATGCTCCGGTTGGGTGGATGAACACCTCGGATCATCGCGCCCGGGAGCATGGCTGACCATCAACCGGATGGTTGAGGCGGGCTACAGAAACAGGCTGCCCACCAGTTCGGTGCGGCTGCTGACGCCGGTCTTGCGAAACAGGTTGATCAGGTGGGTCTTGATGGTGGGCAGGCCGACGTCCAACTCTCGGGCGAGCTGTTTGTTGCTGGCGCCCTGGCGCAAAAGCAGGGCGATCTGACGCTCCTTGGGCGTGAGGTTGGCCAGTGCATCTTCAGCGGGTTGCATATTGGCCACGGCCAGTTGCAGCAAGGTTTGCAGGGCGTTCAGTTGGGCCAGTTGCTCGCCGGTGAAGGCACCCTGGTCGGCGGTGCGCAGCAACGAAATCGCCGCCTGGGGTTGCCCGCCACGCTGAGCGAGGATTTCCACCACATCCACCACGCCATACCGCCGCAGGAAATCCCCATAACGACGAGTATCCCGCACCGGCTGGCGGGCCATGGCAAAACCCAGCGGCACCACCACCAAGCCAATGGACAGGCAGTTGCGCGGTTGCAGCGGGTCGAACTGGTGGTAGTTGTCCAGGTAGTCGCGGTGCATCTCGCCGCTCATTCCGTGCAACTGGAAATCCCGGGCTTGCAGATGGCGGTCGACACAATAGAACGCGGCCTGGCTGACCGGAATCAAGCGGGTGAAAGCCTGCAGGCACTGGCCGGCGACTTCGTGGGCGGGGAGAGCGTGCATGGGGGATACCTGCGCCAAAAGGCTGCCGACGGGGGCCGGCAGCCGGGGCCATCACACCACGGCGAAGTAGTGTTTGACGAAACTTTCGCTGACCACTTCCCACAGCACCGGGGTGCCCTTGGTCACGAACCAGCTGTCGCCGGCCTGGTAGCGGGTGCTCTGGCCGGTGGATTCGTCGGTGAGCACCACCTCGCCGGTGACCACGGTGGCTTGTTCGGCAAACGGGTAGACCATGCGGAACTTGCCCTGGGTGGTGCCGAAATAGGCGCTGCTGACCGGGTCGGTGGGGGCACCGAAGGTCATTTTGCCGAAGGCCCGGACTTCGCCTTCGAGGATGGTCGAACCGAGGTCGGCGACGGTGCCCCAGGCGTCGAGTTCGGATAGCTGGATGTCTTTCTTGAGGGTAACGAGGGTCATGGCAGTTGCTCCTGATGAGAAAAAATAGCGATTACTGTAGGAGCGAGCTTGCTCGCGAAGGTCGTCAACGATGACGTTGGCGTCCTGGATGAACGCGGTGCCCTCGGGTTTTTCGCGAGCAAGCTCGCTCCTACAGGTGTCAGGTGTCAGGTATTAGGTGTCAGGTGTTAGGTAACAGGTGTAGGGTTTTAGCGGCGGCCGTTCCAGTATCCTGAGAGCTGGTGCCAGGATTTGCCGGCGGTGAGCAGCAGCGGGCGGATGGCGTCTTTGCCGATGATGGTCGGGCGGTGGATCGAGCTGACCAGGTCATACCGCGCCGAGCCTTCGCTCATGCCTTCGGCCAGCACTTTGCAAATGATGTGGCTCGGGGTGACGCCGAAGCCTGAATAGCCCTGCACATAGAACGCGTTGCTGCGCCCGGGCAGGGTGCCGATCTGCGGGAACAGGTTCGGGCTGCAAGCCATCGGGCCGCCCCAGGCCAGGTCGATCTTCACGTCCTTGAGGTACGGGAAGATCTTCAGCATCAGGTTGCGGTTCCAGGCTTTCAAATCGCCGGGAATGTGCTCCACCAACGGCGTGGCGGCGCCGAACAGCAGGCGGTTTTCGTGGGTGACGCGGTAGTAGTCGATCACCGGGCGAATGTCGCTGTAGGCCCCGCGAATCGGGCTGATGCGGTTGATCAGTTCTTCGGACAACGGCTCGGTCATCATCTGGAACGCGTAGGTGTTGATGGTCGAACGGTGCAGTTCCGGTTCCAGCTTGTTGAGGAAACTGTCGCAGGCCCACAGCAGCTTGCTGGCCTTGACCGAACCGCGGCCGGTGCGCACGGTGATGCGTTCGCCGTAGCTGACTTCCAGTGCCGGGCTGTTCTCGAAAATCTGCACGCCGTGGCCGGCCAGGGCCTTGGCCTCGCCCAGCAGCAGGTTCAACGAGTGCACATGCCCGCCGCCCATGTGCAGCAGGGCGCTGCTGTAGGCGTCGGAGCCGATGATCTGCTTCACGTCGGAACCGCCAAGGAAGCGAATCTCGTGTTGGGTGTTGATGGACTTGAAGTCCTTCTCCCAGGCGCGCAGGGTCTTTTCCTGGCGGGCGTTGAAGCCCATGTAGCCGTAGCCATGGCAGAAATCGGCATCGATGTCGTACTTGGCGATGCGATTCTTGATGATGTCGGCGCCCAGGTCGCTGATCTCGAAGATCTGACGCAGGCCGTCTTCACCCACGTCCTTCTTGATCTTCTCCAGGTCGTGGCCGATGCCGGCCATGATCTGCCCACCGTTGCGCCCGGTGCCGCCGAAACCCAGGTAACGCGCTTCCAGCACGACGATGTTGGTGATGCCTTTCTCGGCGAGTTCCAGGGCGGTGTTGATCCCGGAAAAGCCGCCACCGATGATCACCACGTCGGCTTCCACGTCCTGTTCCAGGGTGGGAAAGCTGAGGTTGTATTTCTTGGTCGCCGTGTAATAGGTCGGCGTTTCGATATTGATCATTGCGCTGCCTGACAGTGAAGAGCTAATGAGTGTATTAAGGCCGTTGGCGCGCTGGATGTCTTGATTCTGTGTGCCGGGCTTTTTGATCCTGCGCGCCAGAGCCTTCGCCGGCTTCACAAGTTATAGCGTGCGGCGGGGAGGAGAGTGTTAGAGTTTCGTTAAAACATTAACTAAATCTATCGTGACCCTGAGCCTATGTTGAAACCCAGACAATCCCTGACCTTGACCCTGTTGCAGGCCCGCGAAGCGGCCATGAGTTTTTTTCGGCCGTCGCTGAATGAGCATGGGCTGACCGAACAGCAATGGCGGGTTATTCGAATTCTCAGCCAGCATGACGAATTGGAGATTTACCAGTTGGCCGAACTGGCGTGCATTCTCAAACCGAGCATGACCGGCGTGCTGGTGCGCATGGAGGCGGCGGGGATGGTGCACCGACGCAAGGCCGAGCAGGATCAGCGGCGGGTGCTGGTGACGCTGGCGGAGAAGGGCAAGGCCAGTTTCGAGTCGATGAGCCAGTGTATGGAGGAGAATTATCAGCGGTTGCAGGAGCAGTTTGGGGAGGAGAAGTTGCAGGTGTTGCTGGGGTTGCTGGATGAGTTGAAAACCATCAAACGCTGACACACCGCTTCGGGTACACCGCGTAGCAGCTGTCGAGCCCCAGCGAGGCTGCGTTCGCGGTGTACCTGACACACCGCAGACGCAGCCTCGCTGGGGCTCGACAGCTGCTACGGAGGAAGTCAGTACACGCCGCCGGTTGTGGCAGGTGCCACAGTGTCTTTGAACTTGGCAGCCAACCCCTGCAACCCGCGCATCAACACCGTCGTATCCACCCCGACCGCCACAAACGCCGCCCCCAACTCGATATACCGCCGCGCCAATTTCTCATCCGCGCTCAAGATGCCCGCCGCCTTGCCAGCTTTCTGAATCCGCCCAATCGCGTCCTCAATCGCTGCCTGCACCTCGGGATGCCCGGGATTGCCCCGATGCCCCATGGCCGCACTCAAATCCGCCGGCCCGATAAACACCCCATCCACGCCATCAACCGCCGCAATCGCGTCCAGGTTGTCCAGGCCTTCACGGTTCTCGATCTGCACCAGCAGGCACATCTGCGCATCCGCTTCATCCAGATAACCCGGAATGCTGTTCCAGCGCGAAGCCCGTGCCAGCGCACTGCCAACGCCCCGTACGCCAAAGGGCGGATAACGCACGGCCCGCACTAACTGCTGAGCCTGTTCAGCCGTCTCCACCATCGGCACCAACAGCGTCTGCACGCCAATATCCAGCACCTGCTTGATCAACGCCGTATCGCCGATCACCGGGCGAATCACCGGCTGGCTGTCGTAGGCGGCGACAGCCTGCAACTGGCCTAGCATGCCGCGCAGTTCATTGGGCGCGTGCTCGCCGTCGATCAGCAGCCAGTCGAACCCGGCATTCGCCGCCAGTTCGGCGCAATAAGCGTCGGCCAAACCGAGCCACAGGCCGATCTGGGTTTCGCCACGTTGCAGGCGCTGCTTGAAGCGGTTGATGGGCATGTCCATGAAACGGTCCTCCAGTATTCAGACAAAGCGGCAGGAGATGGAACCGAGCATGTCGTAGTCGACATGGAAGGTATCGCCCGGATTCGCCGCCACCGGGCGGGTAAAGGAGCCGCCGAGGATGATCTGGCCCGGTTGCAAGGTGACGTCGTACGGCGCGAGTTTGTTCGCCAGCCACGCCACGCCCTTGGCCGGGTGGTTGAGCACGGCAGCCGACACCCCGGACTCTTCGATCACCCCGTTGCGGTACAACACCGCCGGCACCTTGCGCAGGTCGATCTCGGTGGGGCGCACGGCGCGGCCGCCCATCACCACGCCGGCGTTGGCGGCGTTGTCGGAAATGGTGTCGAACACCTTGCGCGTGACGTTGGTGTGCGGATCGATCTGTTGGATACGCGCGTCGATGATTTCCAGGGCCGGGATCACCCATTCAGTGGCGTCCAGCACATCGAAGATCGTGCAGTTCGGCCCCTTGAGCGGCTTGCCGAGGATGAACGCCAGCTCCACTTCCACCCTTGGCACGATGAAGCGCTCGAACGGGATGTCGGTGCCTTCGTCGAAGAACATGTCATCGAGCAGGGCGCCGTAATCCGGCTCGGTGATGTTCGACGACACCTGCATCGCCCGGGAGGTGAGGCCGATCTTGTGCCCGACCAGCTTGCGCCCGTCCTTGATTTTCTGGGCCACCCAGGCGCGCTGGATGGCATAGGCATCGTCAATCGTGATGTTCGGGTGTTCCAGGGAAAACTGGCGCACCTGTTCACGGGAACGCTCAGCCTGGTCGAGGCGGGCGGCGGCTTGCTGGATGTGGGCTTGATCAAGCATGACGAAATCTCTACTGGGGATTGACGATGGCAGCGTGGGTGCGTAGCACCAGCAGGCCGCCGAGGGCGATAAGCAGCGCCAGCACATACAGGGCCAGGCTTGCGCTTTGGGTGGTGTCGCGCATCCAGCCGATCAGGTACGGCGCGAGGAACGAGGCGATACTGCCGAACGAGCTGATCAGCGCGATGCCGGCCGCCTGGGTGCTGTTGGACAGGAACGCTGGTGGCAGTTGCCAGAACATCGGCAACGCGGCGCTGGCGCCCATGCCGGCCAGGATCAGGCCGCCCAGCACCAGGGTCGGGTTGGTGGGAGAGAGCCCGGCCACGGCGATGCCGATGGCCGACATCAGCAACGGTACGCACAGGTGCCAGCGGCGTTCGCGGTTGCGGTCGGATGAGCGCCCGCAGCCGATCATGAAGAAACACCCGGCCAGGTACGGCACGGCGCTCAGCAGGCCGACCTGACTGTCGCGGCCGATGCCGGCGCCGTGAATCAGGGTGGGCATCCAGAACGCCAGGGTATTCACCGCGAGCATTACCGCGAAGTACACCGCCACCAGCAGCCACACCTGAGGGTCACGCAGGATGCCGCCGAAGGAGGTGATGGATTTGCGCTGTTCTTCACTGCTCAGTTGCTCGCGCAGTTGTTGCTTTTGTGCGGGTTCCAGCCATTTCACGGTTTCGAAGCTGTCCGGCAGGTATTTCAGGACCACCAGACCGAGCAGCACCACCGGCGCGCCTTCGATCAGGAACATCCACTGCCAGCCGCGCAGCCCGCCGAAATCATGGAAGTGCTCCAGGATCGCACCGGACAACGGCCCGCCGACCACACCGGCCATGGGCACGGCAATCGCAAACAGTGCAGTGACTTGCGCCCGGCGCCGTGCCGGGTACCAGCGGTTGAGAAACACCAGGATCCCCGGGAAGAAGCCGGCTTCGGCCACCCCGAGCAAAAAGCGCAGCACGTAGAAGCCGGTGGAGCTTTCGATCCACAGCATGCTGGTGGACAGCACGCCCCACACCACCATCAGGCAGGCGATCCAGCGCCGTGGCCCGACCCGGTCCAGGGCCATGTTGCTCGGCACCCCGAACAGCGCGTAGGCGATGAAAAACAGGCCGGCACCGAGGCCGTACACCGTGTCGCTGAAGTGCAGGTCGGTGCTCATCTGCATCTTGGCGAAGCCGATGTTGATCCGGTCCAGGTGGGCAAACAGATAGCAGATCAGCAACAACGGCATCAGTCGCCAGGTGACGATGCTGTGGGTGCGCTGATGTTCGATCAGGGTGGTGCTGTCGGCGGTATTGGCTGTGCTCATGATGTTGTTCTTTTTTGTTTGAGTGCCATGGGCGGAAAGGTGGGCTGTGGTCAGCCCGCCTGGTTCTTCAGGAATGCGTGCACGTTGTTCTGCTTGAAATTCAGCTCGGGGTGCAGCTCGATCATCTCGAACGACAACGCCAGCAGCCGCTGGGATTGCAGCGCGGCGAAGTGTTCGGTGATGACCTTGAACAGGGCTTCGGCCACCGTTTTTCGGGTTTCCAGGTCGCGCCCGTGGCCGACCTTGAGGGTCATGTGGACGAAGGCGTAGTCATGCTTGCCGTCGGCCATGCGCCAGGTGTCCAGGCGCACCCCGCGACTGCGAATGCCCCCCAGGGGAAACACGCCGCTGTCCCCCAGCACGGCGTGAACCTGCTCGAACAGGGCCGGCAGGTTGGCTTGCTGCTCGATGTTGTCGGTGTATTCGGCGATGAAGTGCGGCATGTTCGGCTCCCGGATCAGAGGGGAAAAATGGCATTGATCTGCCCGGTGCCCGAGCTGCCGAACGGCTGGGTGATGATCTCGGCCGGCTGGTTGTAGTCCGGCCCGCCCAGCAGTCCCAGGAGCATCGCAGTGTCGTGCATCTTGCCTTCGCCGAAGCAGTGTTCGGCGTAGTCCGGGAGCATCGCGCAGAACTCCTTGAAGCGGCCTTGCTTCCACATCTCCACCACGTGCAGGTCCATCTGTTTGTCGAATTCACGGGTCCAGTTGTGGATATTGGCTTCGGCTTCGCGGTCGTCCGAGAAGCGATGGGAGAGGGAACCCGAGGCCAGCACCAGGACTTTGCGGTCGCTTTTCTCGATGGCTCGGCGCACGGCGGCGCCGAAGGCGAAGCTGTCTTCCAGCCGGTGCCAGGCGCACCAGGCGGCGATGGAGATCACGTCGAACTTCTGCGCGTCCGGCACGCCCATGTGCATGTAGCGCATCGGCACCAGGGTGCCGTATTCCAGCTCCAGGCTCGGGATGTTGTGGGCCATGGTGCGCACGCCAGCCAGGTTGGCCTCGGCGGCAATCAACTCGCCCAGCTCCGGGCAGCCCGGGTACTCGTACTCCATGTTCTTGATGAAGTGCGGCAGCTCGTTGCTGGTGTAGGTGCCCTTGAAATGCTCGCCGCAGTTGACGTGATAGCCGCTGTTGACCAGCCAGTGCACGTCGAACACCACGGCGGTGTCGGCCCCCAGTTCACGGGCGCGCCGCCCGATTTCCTTGTGCCCGGCGATGGCTGCTTCGCGGCAACCGTGGTGCTTGCCGGGCAGTTCCGACAGGTACATCGAGGGGACGTGGCAGATCTTTGCTGCCAGAACCACTTCGCCCATGATCATTCTCCTGAGTATTTATTCTTTTGTAGGAGCGAGCTTGCTCGCGAAAAACGTCAACGATAACGCAGCACTTCTGTTAGCCCGCGGCGCCTGCGGGTTCTTCGCGAGCAAGCTCGCTCCTACAGGTAGCGTTGTTATATCCGGGTTACACACCCCAGCGCGGGATGTGGTGACTGCCCATGGAAATGCACACGTTCTTGATCTCGGCAAACACTTCGAAACTGTACTGGCCGCCTTCACGGCCGGTGCCGGAACCTTTTACTCCACCGAATGGCTGGCGCAAGTCCCGCACGTTCTGGCTGTTGATGAACACCATGCCGGCTTCGATGCCGTAGGCCAGACGATGCGCCTTGCCGATGTCCTGGGTCCAGATATAGGACGCCAGGCCGTACTCGGTGTCGTTGGCCAGTTGCAGCGCTTCGGCTTCGTCCTTGAACGGGATCAGGCACACCACCGGGCCGAAGATCTCTTCCTGGGCGATGCGCATCTGGTTGTTCACATCGGCAAACACCGTGGGCTGGATAAACTGCCCGCGGCTCAAGTGCGCCGGCAGGTTGGCCGGGCGTTCCAGGCCGCCGGCCAGCAGGGTGGCGCCTTCCTCGAGGCCAATCTTGATGTAGCCGGTGACCTTGTCATAGTGAGCCTGGGTGATCATCGAGCCGACCTGGGTCTTCGGGTCCTGCGGGTCGCCGACGATCAGGCGCTTGGCGCGGGCGGCAAATTCGGCGACGAATTGCGGGTACACGCTCTCCTGAATGAAGATCCGGCTGCCGGCGGTGCAGCGTTCACCGTTGAGCGAGAAGATGGTGAACAGTGCCGCGTCGAGGGCGCGTTCCAGGTCGGCATCTTCAAAGATCAGCACCGGCGACTTGCCGCCCAGTTCCATGGAGTACTTTTTCAGGCCAGCGGTCTGCATGATTTTCTTGCCGGTGGCGGTACCGCCGGTGAAGGAAATCGCTCGCACGTCCGGGTGGCGCACCAGTGCATCACCGGCGGTGGCGCCGTAGCCCTGGATTACGTTCAGCACGCCGTTGGGAATCCCGGCTTCGACCGCCAGGCGTCCCAGTTCATTGGCCGTCAGCGGCGACAGCTCGGACATTTTCAGCACCGCAGTATTGCCCAGCGCCAGGCACGGCGCAGTCTTCCAGGTGGCGGTCATGAACGGCACGTTCCATGGCGACACCAATGCGCAGACACCCACCGGCTGGTACAGGGTGTAGTTGAGCATCTGGTCGTCCACCGGGTAACTGTGGCCGTCCATGCGGGTGCAGACTTCGGCGAAGAAATCGAAGTTGTGGGAGGCCCGTGGAATCAACACGTTCCTGGTCTGGTGGATCGGCAGGCCGGTGTCGAGGGTTTCCAGCTCGGCCAGGTGCGGCACGTTCTGTTCGATGAGTTCACCGAGCTTGCGCATCAAGCGGGCACGTTCTTTGGCCGGTGTGCCTGCCCACTTCGGAAAGGCTTCCTTGGCTGCTGCAACGGCCTGCGCCACTTCCTCGGCACCGCCGCTGGCCACTTCACCGATGGCTTCGCCGGTGGCTGGGTTGTAGTTGATGAAGGTGTCTTTGCTTTCGACCTCACGGCCGTTGATCCAGTGTTTGATCATGTTGCTCAAGCCTCTTTCCGGGCGGAGAAGAATTCCGCCTCGCTGACAATTCGATTGACCAGGCGGCCTACGCCTTCCACTTCCACGATCACTTCATCCCCCGGCACCACATCCGCCAGGCCTTCCGGGGTGCCGGTGGCGATCATGTCGCCGGGCTGCAGGGTCATGAAGCTGGACAGGTATTCGATCAAATACGGGATGTCGAAAATCATGTCTTTCGTGCTGCCTTCCTGGCGCAGTTCACCGTTGATCCAGGTGCGCAGCTTCAGGTTGCTTGGGTCTGGCACGTCGGCGACGTCGACTATCCATGGGCCCACAGGCGTGGTGGCGTCGCGGTTTTTCACCCGCAGGTTGGGGCGGTAGTAGTTTTCCAGGTAGTCGCGGATCGCGTAGTCGTTGCACACCGTGTAGCCGGCCAGATACTCCAGGGCGTTCTCGCGCTTGACGTTGCGCGCCGGCTTGCCGATGACCGCCACCAGCTCGCACTCGTAGTGCATGTAGGCGACGTTGTCCGGGCGCCAGGTCACCTGGTGGTGGCCGGTGTAGGTGCCGGGGGACTTGATGAACGCCAGCGGTTCGGTCGGCGGCTTGAAGGCCAGTTCGGCGGCGTGATCGGCGTAGTTCAGGCCCAGTGCAAACATGCTGCCGTTGGCCGGTGGCAGCCATTCGACCTGGTCTTCAGCCAGCAGGCGACCGTCGGCCAGGCGCACGGCGTTCTGTGCCTCTACCAGAACCTGGTGCACGGCACCTTCAAAGCGAATACGCGCGTGTTTCATGACAGCTCCTCTGCCTTGATGTGGTTGACCAAGCGGCCCAGGCCGCTGATCTCGACTTCAACCGTGTCGCCGGGTTGCACATCCACACGGCCTTCGGGCGTGCCGGTGATCAGCACATCGCCCTCGTGCAGGGTCATGAACTCGCTGATCTCGGCGATCAACTGCGGGAGGCTGCGCACGAAGTTGGCGGTGGAGTTTTGCTGGCGCAGTTCACCGTTGACGAACAACTTCACGCTCAATTGATGCGGATTGGCGACCTGGTCGCGGGCCACCAGTTCCGGACCCAAGGCGCAGAAACCGTCCCGGCACTTGGCTTTCACCGCAGGGCGGTAGTAGCTGTCTTCCGGCAGGCTGAACTCATTGATGATGGTGTAGCCCGCCACATGCTCCAGGGCATTTTCGACGCTGACACGGCTGGCGGTCTTGCCAATCACCACACCGAGGGCCGGGCCCGGTTGCAGGCGTTCACCCTGAGGGTGCAGCACTACGCCGTCGTGGCCGTTGCGGGTGTTGGGCGTCTTGATGAACAGCACCGGCTTCACCGGTGGTTTCTGGTAAGGCGCTTGTTCGAATTCGGCGAGACGTTGGTTCAGCAACCCCTGGTAGTTCAGCGCAACGCCGAACAGGGTGCCGTTCGCAACATCATGCAGGGCACGGCTCATGCTTTTCTCCTGGCAGTGGCGGGGCAGATTCGGGCCTGCTCCGTGGGATATTCGTTAACCTGTTAACGTTATAATTAAGATGTTAACTATCGTCAAGCGTGGCAATATTTCAGGGCACTCAAAACAACAAAGAGAATGCAGTGATGAGCGATCGTCAGCCGATCCCCAACATCAACATCGGGCAGCTCTACGACCAGCGTTACAGCGATGCCGAGGTGCATTACGACCGGCTCGGCAACCTGGCCGGATTTTTTGGCCGGAACATGCCGGTGCATCGCCATGACCGGTTTTTCCAGGTGCATTACGTCAAGACCGGAGCGGTGCGGGTCTATCTGGACGACCAGCAGTACCTCGAATCCGGGCCGATGTTTTTCCTCACGCCGCCGACGGTGGCGCATTCCTTCGTCACCGAAGCCGACGCCGACGGCCATGTGCTGACCGTGCGCCAGCAACTGGTGTGGGCCTTGATTGACGCCGACCCGAGCCTGGCCCCCGGCGCGCAATTGCCGGCGGCCTGTGTGGCGTTGGCGCGGCTGGCGCCGGAGTTTCAGCCCGAAGTGCGCCGCCTGGAATTCCTGTTTGATGAGCTGTGCAGCGAGATCAACGCCCAGGCCAGCGGGCGCAGTTCGGCGCTGGACAGCCTGACGCGCCTGATCATGATCAGCCTGCTGCGGCTCTGCGCCAATTCCCTGGAAGCCCGGCCGGCACGCCACGAAGACCTGCGGATCTTTCACCGCTTCAACGAACTGATCGAAGACCACTACCTGCAACACTGGCCGCTGTCGCGTTATGCCGACGGTATCGGCGTCACTGAAGCGCGGCTCAACGAGGTGTGTCGGCGGATCGCCGACCTGCCCTCGAAACGCCTGATCCTCGAACGGCTGATGCAGGAAGCCCGGCGCCTGTTGCTGTTCACCGGCAACTCGGCGAATGAAATCTGCTACCAGCTGGGGTTCAAGGACCCGGCGTATTTCAGCCGGTTCTTCCAGCGCTACGCGCAAATGACGCCGGGGGAATACCGCCAGCGTCAATCGGGGTTGCGTTGAGGGGCCCGGCGTTACCACAGGGCCACGGTGTAACCGATGATCACCCGGCTTTCGTCGATGTCGCTGGTCAGGCCGTTGCTTGAGCGCAGGGTGGCGTTGCGCAGCCGCACGTTGACGTTCTTCAGCGGGCCGCTTTGCACGGTGTAGACCAGGTCGGTGTCGCGCTCCCATTCCCGGCCGTTGCGCACCGTGGCGGTTTGCGCGTGGCTGCCGTCGACGTAGCGGGTCATGAAGGTCAGGCCCGGTAGGCCGAGGGCGGCGAAGTTGTAGTCGTAGCGTGCCTGCCACGCGTCGGTGTTGGCCTTGGTGAAGATATTGATGGTCACCAGGTTGACCGAGTACGGGTCTTGCCCCGGGAAGGCAAAGTCGCCGTCACCGGAAAGGCTCTGAAAGCCCAGGCCGAATTTGTGCGCGCCCACCGACAGGCTGAACATGCCGTTGAAAAAGCGGTTGTCGATCCGGCCGCCGTCCACGCGGGTAGGGCTGCGCAATAGCGTGCTGCCTTGCTCGCGGGTGTCGAAGTAGCGCAGGTCGGTACGCAGGTTGACGCCTTGGGCCAGCGGCAGGTCATGCACCAGGCCGATGAAATTCTGGCGGTAGATGTCCTGCATCTGCGCGTAGTAATAGGTCGCCGCCAGGTGCGGATTGATTGCGTAGGTGCCGCCGGCCAGGTCCAGGTGGCTGCTGGTGACGCCGCCGTAGCTCATGGATTCGTTGTTGGAGGAGTCCCGCAGGTTCTGCTTTTCCAGGCGGCCGACGTTCAACGTCAGGCCATCGATGTCCTGGGAGGTCACCAGTTCACCGTTGTAGGTCGACGGCAGCAGCCGGGTGTCGTTGTAGGCGGCCACCGGTAAAACCGGTTGCAGGGTGCCGAGCTTGAGCACGGTCTTCGACAGGCGCAGCTTGGCGGTCAGGCCGAGTTCGCTGTAGCTGTCGGCCGGCTCGCCGCTGGCGCCAGACGGCAATAACCCGGTGCCACGGCGGTCGCGGCTGGAATCGAGTTTCAAGCCCATTTCACCCAAGGCATCCACGCCAAAACCGACCACGCCTTCGGTGTAGCCCGACTCCAGGCGCAGCACAAAACCTTGCGCCCATTCGTCCGCTTTGTTCTGCGGCGCGTTGGCCTGGCGAAAGTCGCGGTTCATGTAGAAATTGCGCAGGTCCAGGCTGGCTTTGCTGTCCTGGATAAAGTCGGCGTGGGCGACCAGAGGGGTAAACGCGGCGCACAGGCCAGCGCTTGCCGCCGTGCGGAAGAGGCACGAATGCATGAGGGGCGTTCCTTTTGTTGTTTTTGTTGGTATGCGCCCTCTGCTAGGTCAGGGGCGGCATATTGTTAACATGTTATCTATAGGCTGAATAGCGGGATTGGCAGGTTTTTTAAAAATCGTTTACAGATTAATGATTTGTTCCCTGCCTCGGGTTGCGTGCACACGGTACCGACTCTAAGCTTCGACGCTTCGACCTCTACTGCGCGTGAACCATGCCCACCCCTAGACCGTCCCTTACGCTCACCTTGCTCCAGGCCCGCGAAGCGACCATGGCGTTCTTCCGGCCATTGCTCAATGAACATGACCTGACCGAACAGCAATGGCGGGTGATCCGCATCCTGCGTCAGCAGGGCGAACTCGAAAGCCATCAACTGGCGCACCTCGCGTGCATTCTCAAGCCGAGCATGACCGGCGTGCTGGGGCGGCTGGAGCGTGACGGCATCGTGCGCCGGCGCAAATCCGCCGAAGACCAGCGCCGGGTGTTCGTCGCCCTGACCGAACAGGGCCAGCAGTGTTTTGTCGACATGAGCGCCGGGATGGAAAGCAACTACCAGAAGATTCAGGAACAGTTCGGCGAGGAATCCCTGGAGCAATTGATGGAGTTGCTCCAAAAGCTGAAAGGCATCAAACCGTAATATTCAAAAAAATTGGCTGAAGCCTGTCCCTTTTTTTCACGTGGCTGGTCATTCCAGATAAGTGAACAAAATCGAGAGCTTCTTCCAATGCCCGCAATCCGCCCGCTGCTGAATTTCAGCCTGATGCTGAGCCTGAGTGCCAGCCCGTTGTTCGTCCCCATCAGCTATGCCGAAGACGGCGCGTCCCGGCGCAGCTATCAGGTGCCGGCCGGCAGCCTGAGCGCCGCGCTGACCCGTTTCGCCGGCCTGGCCGGGGTCAACCTCTCGGTAGACCCGGCGCTGGTCAGCGGCCGTAACAGCAGCGGGTTGTCCGGCGAATACGGCGTCGAAGAAGGGTTTGCCCGCTTGCTGCAAGGCTCGGGCCTGCAACTGCAACCCATGGGCGAGCAGGCCTACATGCTGACCCCGATTCCGGAAGGTGGCAGCCTGCAACTGGCGCCCACCTCGATTCTTGGCACCGTCGGCGATGCCGGCAGCGAGTCCTTCGCCGGTGGCCAGGTGGCACGCCGTGGCTCCCAGGGCCTGCTGGGCTCACGGGATTTCATGGAAACCCCGTTCAGCATGACCACCTACACCAGCGAGGCGGTCAAGAACCAGCAGGCGCGCACCCTCGGCGACCTGATCGCCAGCGACCCCTCGGTGCGTGCCACCAACCCGGCGGGCGGGCGCTATGAGCAATTCACCATTCGCGGCTTCAGCCTGTTTAACAGTGATGTCGCCTACAACGGTCTCTACGGCGTGCTGCCGACCTACACCATCGACATGGAGATGGCTGAGCGCGTCGACATCATCAAAGGCCCCAGCCAGTTGATCAACGGCATCTCGCCGCGGGGCAGCGTCGGCGGTGGGATCAACGTGGTGCCCAAGCGCGCTACCGACAAGCCCATCACCTCGTTTACCGGCAGTTGGGCCTCCGACAGCCAGGCGGGAGGGGCCGTGGACATAGGCCGGCGCTTTGGTGAAGACAACAAATTCGGCCTGCGTTTCAACGGCGTGAAGCAGTCCGGCGACACTGCCTGGGACGACCAGAGTGTCGACCGCGAAATGGCCGTGCTGGGCCTGGATTTTCGCGGTGAACGCCTGCGCCTCTCCACCGACATCGGCCGCACCGAGCGCGACACCGACGCCCCGCAAGAGCGCGTACAAGTTGGCCCCAACGCCAAGGTGCCGAGTGCCAACGACGTGCGCCACAACTACGCGCAGCCCTGGAGCAAGGCGAGCACCAATGACACCTTCGGCACGGTCAACGGAGAGTTCGACCTCAGCGACAACGTGATGCTCTACGGCGGCGTCGGCGCGCGTAAAAGTAACCACGACTTCCTGCGCCATGCCGTGTCGGTGACCAACAATGCCGGTGACTTCAGCGTGCAGCCCCGCGACTTCACCCGCGACGAAAACGTGCGCACCGCCACGGCGGGCGTGCGCAACTGGTTCCATACCGGCCCGGTGAGCCATGAGGTCAACCTGGCAGCCAGCTACTTCTACATGGACTTCGAAAACGGTGGCGCGCGCTATGCCGCAGCCCCGAGCAATCTCTACAACCCGGTGGAAACACCTACGCCGAGCCGGCCAACGCGATTGGACTCGAAGGTCTACACCGAAAACCGCTTCAGCGGCGTCGCGTTGTCCGACACCCTGGGCTTCTTCGATGACCGGTTGCTGCTGACCCTCGGCGCACGCTGGCAGCGGGTCAAGGTGGATGACTGGACCGATAACGTCAAAGGCGACACCGCCTACGACGAGGAAAAAATCTCACCGTCGGGCGGCATCCTGTTCAAGGCCACCGACAAGCTCTCGCTGTATGCCAACTACATGGAAGGTCTGAGCCAAGGCAAGATCGCGCCGTCGACCTCGATCAACGAGGATGAAATCTTCCCGCCCTTTATCAGCCGCCAGGTTGAAGTCGGGGCTAAGTACGACGCGGGGGCGTTCGCGGTCACCGCTGCGGTGTTCCGGATCAAGCAGCCAGCCTACGAGACCAACGCCACCACGCGGGTCTTCGGCCCCAACGGCAAGCGCCAGAACGACGGCGTCGAACTCAGCGTGTTCGGCGAACCGCTCAAGGGCTTCCGCCTGCTGGGCGGGGTGATGTACATCGACAGCGAATTGACCAACACCACCAACGGCACCTTCGACGGCAACCGCGCGCCGGCCACGCCCAAGTACAACGTCAACCTCGGCGCCGAGTGGGATGTGCCCACTGTTGAAGGCCTGACCCTGACCAGCCGCGGGATCTATTCCAGCTCGCAGTACCTGGACCAGTCCAACGTCAAGGAAATCGACGCCTGGACCCGTCTTGATGTTGGCGCACGCTACGCCTTCAAGGTCGACGACAAGCACATCACCCTGCGGGCCAACGTCGAGAACGTGGCCAACCGGCGCTACTGGAGTTCGGCCGGTGCCTCGGATGACAGCGAGCCGGGCTTGACCTTATCGACGCCGCGCACTTACTTGCTGTCGGCCACCGTCGACTTCTGAGGAGCCTGCCACATAGCCTTCTGTACATCGATGGGCTTGGGCAGCAGGCGGTTCTGGTAAAACAGGTCCGCCGTCTGCTGCTGCGCCTGAATGATGTGCACATCAATCGGCAGGATCGGCGATGGCGGCCGGTTATCGACATAACGTGCAATCACCCCGGCCGGCAGACCCATGAAGCGGGTCAGTACCTGCAGGCTGTCTTCACGCTGGCTGCGGGTCAGGGCTTCGGCGGCGCTCAGCTCATCGAGCAGGGCGTGGATGAAGGGACCATTGGCCTCGGCGTATGCACGGCGCGCGGTATAGATCGGCCCAGACAGGTTCAAGCCTTCGCCATTGGCGAGCACGCGGCTGGGGCTTTGGCTCAGGGCCAGTGACGAGTAGGGTTCCCAGATCGCCCAAGCGTCGACACTGCCTTTCTCGAAGGCGGCGCGGGCATCGGCCGGTGGCAGGTAAACCGGCTGGATGTCCTTGTAGCTCAGGCCGGCGTTGTTCAAAGCCCGCAGGATCAGGTTGTGAGAGCTGGAGCCTTTCTGGAAGGCGACTTTCTTGCCCTTGAGGTCGGCGATGCTGTGCAGTGGGCTGTCGGCCTGCACCAGGATGGTTTCCGCCGTCGGCTTGGGCGGTTCAGCGCCGATGTAGACAAGGTCGGCCCCCGCCGCCTGGGCGAACAGGGGCGGGATATCACCGGTGGATGCCACGTCCAGCGCGCCCACGTTCAAGGCTTCGAGCATCTGCGGGCCGGCGGGGAATTCGATCCATTGCACTTGGGTCTGGTCGAAGCGTTTTTCCAGCAGGCCATGCTCCTTGGCGAGTACCAGGGCGATCGAGCCTTTCTGGTAGCCGATCCTCAGGCTGGCCGGCTCGGCAGCCATCGCGGTTTGAGTCAGGGCCAACAGCGCAAACAACAATGCAGACATTCTCATGCCGATTGCTCCGCAAAGCGATTGGCCGGCCGTGCCAATCCCAGGTTTTCACGCAGGGTGGTGCCGGCGTATTCGCTGCGGAACAGCCCGCGCCGTTGCAGTTCCGGCACCACCCCTTGGGCGAAATCTTCCAGCCCGCCCGGCAGGTGCGGCACCAGTACATTGAAGCCATCGGCGGCGCCATTCTCGAACCAGTGCTGCAGTTCATCGGCGATCTGCGCGGGCGTGCCGATCAGGCTGTAGTGCCCGCGGCCACCGGCGATGCGTCGGCCCAGTTGCGCCAGGCTCAGCTGTTCGCGGCCTGCCAGTTCGGTCAGCAGTTGCTGGCGACTGCGCTGGCCGTTGTCGGTCAATGGCAGTTCCGGCAGCGGGCCGTCCAGCGGGTAGCCGGACAAGTCGAAATTACCCAGCATGCGCCCCAGCAATGCGACACCCACCTGCGGTTCGACCAACTGCTGGAAGGCCTCGAATTTGTCCCGGGCTTCAGTTTCTGTCTGCCCGACCACCACAAACACCCCCGGCATGATCTTCAGCGCATCCGGTTCCCGCCCGTATCGAGCCAGGCGACCCTTGAGGTCGGCATAGAACGCCTGGGCGTTGGCCAATGATGTCTGGGCGGTGAACACCACTTCGGCGGTTTGTGCCGCCAATTCACGGCCCGCCTCGGAAGAGCCGGCCTGGACAATCACCGGTTGGCCTTGAGGCGAACGCGCCACGTTCAGTGGGCCTTTCACACGAAAGTGTTCGCCTACATGCCCGAGTACATGCAGTTTCGCCGGGTCGTAGTAGCTGCCGCTGGCCTTGTCGCGCACAAAGGCATCGTCTTCCCAGCTGTCCCACAGCCCCGTCACCACCTGGTGAAACTCACGGGCACGGCTGTAGCGTTCGCCGTGGCCGAGGTGTTCGTCGCGGCCAAAATTCTGTGCTTCGGCGGCGTTGTCCGAGGTCACCAGGTTCCAGCCTGCACGCCCGCCGGACAGGTGATCCAGTGAGGCGAACTTGCGCGCCACATGGTACGGCTCGTTGTAGCTGGTGGTGGCCGTGGCGATCAGGCCGATGTGTTCAGTCACCGCGCTCAATGCCGACAGCAACGTCAGTGGCTCGAAATGGTCCGAGCGCGCCATGCGGCTGGCAATCTCCCCGGTGGCGGCGGCAATGCTGTCGGCCACGAACAAGGCGTCGAATTTTGCCGCCTCCGCAATCTGCGCCAGGCGCTTGTAGTGGGCGAAATCCAGCCCGGCATTGGCCGGCACATCGGGATGGCGCCAGGCGGCCACGTGGTGCCCGGTGGCCATCAGGAAAGCGCCGAGTTTCAGTTGACGGGGCATGCTTAGAAATCCTTGCGCAGTTGCACGCCGAAGTAACGTTCATCGTCACGGGGCACGGCGCGGTAAATGTAGCTGCCGCCACTGGCCAGCAGCGGTGAATAGGACTTGTCGGTGAGGTTCTTCGCCAGCAGGGCCACGCGCCAGCCGTTGCTGTAGTCGGCCAGGGCGACGCTGGCGTTCCAGATGCCGTAGGCGCCTTGCTTGGTGTCGACGTTCTGGCTGATGTCGTACTGCACTTCGCTCTGCCAGCTGTAGTCGGTACCCAGTTCGATATCCAGGCCGTTGTCCAGCGGGATGCTGTAGTCGGCGCGCACGTAGCTTTTCCAGTCCGGGCTGAAGGGCAGCGGCTTGCCGTTGACGTTGCAGGACGCCGCCGCGCCAGGCGGGCAGGCGAACTCATCGATGCGGGCCCGGGTGTAGGCCAGCGCGCCGGAAAGTTTGAGTTGTTGGGTGGCCTGCAGGGCGTAGTCGAGTTCGACGCCTTCGGTGCTGACGCTGCCGGCGTTGATCAGGCGCGTCACCACTTGCCCGGCGACGGTGTCGAAGAAGTTCGCCTGGTAGTTGTCGTAGTCGCTGTGGAAGATCGCCAGGTTGGTGGTCAGGCGATTGTTCCAGCTGGTGGCCTTGATCCCGACTTCCCAGGTGTTGGAGGTTTCCGGTTTCAGCGCGTCGGTGTCCCGTGGCTGCATGTTGAAGAACACATTGTAGGCCGGGCCCTTGTAGCCGCGGGAGTAGGTCAGGTAGCTGGTGACGGTGTCGCTCAGGTCGTATTGCACCCCCAGCCGGCCGGACCAGCCGTCTTCGTCCACCGAGCCCGAACTGCTGGTGGCCGGTTGAATGCCGCTGACCGTGGTGGCCGAGGTGGACACGCGGCGGTGATCGTATTCCAGGTCGTCGTGGGTATAGCGCAGGCCGGCGATGCCACGGAAAGCCGAGGTGAAATTCAGCGTGGTCTCGCCGAACACCGCGTAGCTGTCGCTGGTGGTGCCGTAGTCGGCGATGCCGCGGTCGGTGCGCGTGGTGGTGGTCAAGGTGCGCTGGTAGGTTTCCTGGTCCTTGCCGTGCATGTAGAACAGGCCGCCGACGTATTCCAGGAATTCACCTTTGGGCGAGGCCAGGCGCAGCTCCTGGGAGTATTGGTCGAACGCCAGTTGGCCTTTGTCGGCGGTGCCGGGGAATGCGGCGGTCACGGTGCCCAGGCGGTCGCCGTCCTGGTACTGGGTGTTGTCCCAACCGCGCCATGCGGTGATCGAGGTCAGGGTGTAGTCGCCGAGGTTCCAGTCCAGTTGGGCAGACAGGCCTTTGTTGGTGTCCTCCACATGGCTGCGGGTGTCGGTGTTGATGTCGCGGTTGTCGCTGGAGCCGCGCACCGGGTTCAGTGCGTTGGCGAACGCCGGGGTCAGGGATTGGCTCACCACGCCATTCGGCGCGTCGTCGTGGGACTGCATGTAGTCGGCAATCAGGGTCAGTTTCACGTCGTCGTTGGGGGTGAACTCCAGTTTGCCGCGCACGCCCTGATGGTTGTAGCCGTTTACTTCCTGGCCGTTGTGCTTGTTGTCGACGTTGCCGTCGTAACTGCCGAACAGCCCGCTGATGGAGCCCTTCAGCGTGCCGGGAATCAGGCTGCCGCCCAGGCCGAAGCGGGTGCGGCTTTCATTGCCGCTGAAGTAGGACTGGTCGATGTAGCCGTGGGTCTCGGTCGTCGGCGCCTTGCTGGTGATATTCAGCACGCCGGCCGAGGCGTTCTTGCCGAACAGCGTGCCTTGGGGGCCGCGCAGGACTTCGACGCGTTCCAGGTCCAGCAGGTCCAGGGTGGCCTGGCCGGGGCGGGCGTACACCACGCCGTCAATCACCGTCGCCACCGTGGGTTCAACCCCGGGCGAGGTGGAAATCGTGCCCACGCCCCGCACGAACAGCGACGTGTCCTTGTTCGACGCGCCGGTGCGGAAATTCAGCGAGGGTACTTGCTGCACGATACTGGCCACGCCGTTGCGATTGTCGCGCTCCAGTTGCTCGCCATCGAGTACCGAAACCGCCACCGGGACTTTTTGCAGCGACTCTTCGCGGCGGGTGGCGGTGACCGTCACCGGCTTTAGGGTGGGTTCCTGCTCGTCGGCGGCGAATGCAGCGGGAACGGGCAGGGCGGCGAGCCCGGCGAGTAACCAGCCCAGATGGGCGCGGCGCCCGGTGGCGGTGCGTATGGATTGCGAAAGTTTTTGAGGTTGCCCCGGCTGTGTGTGCATGCTCTGACCGCTCGAAATGTGCCCTGAACCGCTGCCGTTCTGCGACGACAGCGCCGTTGAATCTGTCTTGGGCATTCGCTCGAGCGAGTAGCAGACAAACCGCTTTGGTAGCGCTAACATCGGCATTATTGGTAGGTGTGACATAGAGCGTCAAATACTAAAAAATTAGTTTTATATTCTTTTAGGTTTTTAACAGGATCGTCCCTTGAGCGAAGACAAACCCCGGAAACGCCGTGGCGCCGGCCGCGTCACCTTGAACACCGTGGCACGCCAGGCCGGTGTTTCAGCGATTACCGTGTCGCGCTATTTCAACCAGCCGGAGCAGGTCTCGCCCGAACGCCGCGAACGCATCGCGGCAGTGGTCGCCGAGCTGGGATACGTGCCCAATCTGGTAGCGGGTGGGCTGGCGTCGGCACGAGGCCGGATCGTCGCCATGGTGATTCCGAACATCTCCGGGCCGATCTTCGCCAATACCATCCAGGGCTTCAGCGACACCCTCAGCCGCCACGGCTACCAACTGCTGCTGGCGTCCAGTTACTTCAGCGCCGAGCAGGAAGAAAATGCAGTGCGCGCGTTCCTCGGCTGGTCGCCAGCGGCATTGGTGCTCACCAGCCGCTTCCACAGCGCGGGCACCGAGAAGATGATCGCCGAGGCGGATATTCCGGTGGTTGAAACCTGGGATTACCAACCCGAGCGGGAGCCGTTGCAGATTGGCTTCTCCCATTACGAGGTGGGCGTGACGGCCGCGCGCTATCTGCATGGCAAGGGTTATCGGCGCATCGCGTTCGTACAGAACAGCGCGCCGGGGGACTTCAGTGCACTGGAACGTCGGGATGGCTGCAGCGCGACCCTGCTTGAGCTGGGCATGCAGCCCTGGGTGTTCGCCCCGGACGCCGACCGCGCACCGTTTGAGGCGGGCAAGCAAGCGATGCAGGCATTGATGAGTGCCGCCATTCCGCCGGACGCAATCATCTTCGCCAATGACAACCTCGCCGCCGGTGGCTTGCTGGCGGGGCAACGGGCAGGGCTGAAAATCCCCGAGGATTGTGCCGTGCTCGGCTTTGGTGATTACCCGTTTGCCGAAATGCTTCTGCCGAGTCTCAGCACCATCAAGCCGCCCGCCCTGGAGATTGGCGTGCTGGCGGCGACGCGGGTGCTCGAAAGCCTGGGCGTGTTGCCGGTTGAGGACGAGGTGCAGCGCTTGAACCTGCTGGAATGCCGCTTGATCGAGCGCGAGAGCGCCTGAGGTTTATTTGCGGCTCCGGGGCATTTTGGATACGGTGCAGGCCTGCCCAAAGGACCTGCCAATGACCGAACCACAACCCGCTGCCACGCCCAAATCCCGCCGTGCGCCCAAAGGTGAAAAACGCCGGGAAGAACTGTTGGACGCCGCGCTGCAGGTGTTTTCCCTCGAAGGCTACAGCGGCGCCTCGATGGCCCAGGTGGCGGCGATCGTCGGCATTTCGGTGGCCGGCCTGCTGCATCACTTTCCCAGCAAGATTTCGTTGTTGATGGGCGTGCTGCAACGCCGGGACGAGGTCAATCAGCGGATTGCCGATGAGGTTCGGGCCGAGAAGTCATTGTCCGGGTTGCTCGGCAGCCTGCGGGCGATCAACCGCTCCAACGCGACAGCGCCGGGGGTGGTGCGGGCTTTTACGATTCTGAATGCGGAAAGCCTGCTGGACACCCACCCGGCCTGGGGTTGGTTTCAGGAGCGCTATGCGGGCATTCATCGGCGCATGCACGGGCAGTTTGCAGACCTTGTGGCCATGGGCGAGGTGCGCGCCGATGTGGACATCGCCGGGCTGGTGGAAGAGATCCTGGCCATGATGGACGGCTTGCAGATCCAGTGGCTGCGCTTTCCCGATCAGGTGGACCTGGTGGCGCGTTTCGATACCTACATCGCGCGGGTCGATGCGGCCATACGCGCGTGAAGGTAGGAGCGAGCTTGCTCGCGAAGGACGTCAACGATAACGCGGGCATCCTGGATTAACGCGGTGTCTTTGCGTTTTTCGCGAGCAAGCTCGCTCCTACAGGTTTTTATCAGTTGCCGACAGCACTGCCCTGGCTGCTGTCATCCGAGGTGTCGTAGCCGTCACCGTCGCTGGTGTCGGACTCACCCTGGTTCTGATGCAGCACACCACCGGTCTTGACCGTTGGCAGCTCACGCAGCGTCGAGTTGAGCGCCGAGCGTGACAGCGGGTTGCTGGTGGTGGTCGACAGTTCCTGGCGGAACGGGTTGACCAGCTTGGCGTTCAGGCGAATGTCCTGGGACGAGGCACCGACTGACAGGTTGAAGCTGTCGGCGTCCACCACCCATTGCTTGCTCGCCACATCGAAGTACGCCAGTGACCGGTCGTTGAGTTCGATGGTCACGCGCTTGCTCTCGCCCGGCTTGAGAAACACCTTCTTGTAGCCCTTGAGTTCCTTCAGTGCCCGTTCGACTTTCGGGTGGTTCTGGCCCACATACAGCTCGGCGACTTCAGCACCCGCCACCTTGCCGGTGTTGCTCAGGTCGAACGATACCTTGATCGGCGCGCCCGCCACCGCGACACCGGGGGTCACGCTGATGTTGCTGTAGCCGAAGGTGGTGTACGACAGGCCATAGCCGAACGGGTAGAGCGGCTTGATGCCTTTCTTCTCGTAGCCGCGATAACCCAGGAACAGGTCGTCCTTGTAGCTCATCTGCGTGAGGGTTTCCTGATTGTCGAATTTCGGGAAAGTCGCGTAGATCGGGTTGTCTTCAATGTTGCGTTCGATGCTGATGGGCAGCTTGGCCGATGGGTTGACCTTGCCCAGCAGAATTTCCGCCAGGGCCTGGCCGCCGTTCTGGCCCGGGTAGAACGCATGCAGCGCCGCCGGCACCTGGTCGATCCAGTCGCTCATCTTCAGCCCGGTGCCTCCGTGCAGGGTGACCACGGTATTCGGGTTGACCTTGGCAATGCTCTGGATCAGCAGGTTCTGATACTCCGGCAAATCGAAGCTGTGGTCGAAGCCTTCACCTTCGTACTCATTGCTGTTGCCCGCGGCCACCAGTACGGCGTCGTACTGGGCCAGGTCCTTGGGTGCCACCAGCGAGGCCCAGCTCATTTGCACGCCCACCAGCCCGCCCATGGTCGAGAGGTAGCCTTTGCGGCGCGAGTACTCAAGCTTGATGTCCACGGCCTTGCCGGCTTCAAGATTGACCTTGGCGAACACCGGAATCGTCGGCGGGATGCTGTTGTTGGGCAGTGGGTTGCCGTCGCCGTTGTCGAGGACTTTCTGGCCGTTGACGTACAGGCGCACGGCACCGTCGGCGCGCACCTTGAACACCTGTTCGCCGCTGACGGTCGGGGTGATCTGGCCGCTGTAGCGGATCGAGGTGGCGGCAGTGTCGCCATTCACCGGCAGACTGTCGGTGGACCAGTCGAGGTCGACGTGGGTGTCGGTACGGGTGGCAGCCGGGTCACCGGACCAGTTGGCATTGCTGAAGAATTCAGTCTTCAAGCCCTTGACGCTATTGCCGTCGTTGTCGGTGTGTGTCCATTTGGACGTCGTCTGGTCCAGGGACAGCCCGTCGATGAACTCGACCTTGGCGTTCGGCGCCAGTTGCTGCAGGCCGCTCAGCTCACTGATGTAGTTGGCCGCCATCACGTTGGCGCTGCCGAACCCGGTAGGCGGTGCGTATTTGGCCAGGTTGCCGACCACGGCGATGCGCTTGACCTTCTTCGCATCCAGGGGGAGCAGGCTGTTCTGGTTTTTCAGCAGCACGATGCCTTCGCGGGCCGCATTCAGTGCCACGCGGTTGCTGGTGGCGCTGTTCATGTTGTGGCTGGTCAACGGTGCCTTGCTGTCGAATTTGTACAGGTAGATCTGCTTGAGGATGCGCCGCACCTTGTCATCGATGGTCGCGCTGGCGAGCTCGCCACTGTCCAGGAACGGTTTGAGCACGGTGCTGTTCATCTGGTAGCCCATCATGTCCAGGTCGGTGCCGGCCTGTGCCGCCGGCAACCCGTTGACCACGGCGTTGTAGTCACTCTGCACGAAGCCCGGATAGCCCCATTCGGTCTTCAGGATGTCGTGCATCAGATGCTTGTTCTCGCAGGCGAATTCACCGTTCACCTTCTGGAACGAACACATCATCATCGCCACTTTGCTGTTCTTCGAGGCGGACTCGAAGGGCGGCAGGGTCATCTCCCGCAGCACCCGTTCACTGATGGTTTCGTCGAGATGGAAGCGGTTGCTTTCCTGGTCGTTGGCGGCGAAATGCTTGGCGTTGGCCCACACCCCGCGCGACTGGATACCGTTGATCACCGCCGGCCCCAGGCTGGCGCCGAGGAACGGGTCTTCACCGGACAGGTACTCAAACGCCCGGCCGCTGTAGGGCATGCGGTACAGGTTCACCCCGGGCCCGGTGACGAATTGATAACCGCCGCTGGCGGTGTCGTAACCCAGGGCCCTGCCCAGGTCGATGGCGCGGCGCGGGTTCCAGCTGGCCGCCAGGTTCGGGCCGGAGGGGTACACCACGCCCTGGTCGTTGCCTTCGCTGGTGTAGCGCACGCCCACGCCACCGTCGGCGCCATGAATCTGCGGCACACCATACTGGGTCAGCGGCTTGACGTCCCAGCCACCGGTGCCGCCGATATAGGCGAGTTTTTCTTCCAGGGTCATCTTGGCCAGGGTCTTGTCCGCGGCCTTTTCGGCGCGGTTTACCCGGGCTTCATCCAAGGCAGGGCTGGTGGCCGCATGCACCTGGGACACGGCAAGTGCCAGCAGGGCGAACGCCGACTGCGCACCGATCATTTTGCGTTTACTCATGGGGCTCTCCGACAACTGATTATTGAAAGCTGGGCGGCGAGAAGTGCGTTTCGTTGTGCACGCTCGTCACTTTTTTACGGGCAATAGTTCACCTTTGTCGCAACTTTTGGCCGATGGCTAATTGCGATTACTGGGCGGATTCCGCTGTTTTAAAAGTGTAATAGTGGAACTAATTATTCTTGTGCGTAGTGTCTAGGCGATATCATGAGATGGCATTTTGAACCGCAAAAACGCCGTAATTAAGTCAATTCTTGCTATTAAATGTCAAACGAAAGCTAATTTTTGCGTCAAATAAGAAATATTTTCTTACGTCTTTGAACTAAGGCTAAACCTACCAGTCGATTGGTTTAAGAAAATATGCACGGTCATGGCTAACTAGTGGCGTTCGCCAGTAGTTCTAAATGGCCATGGTTTGAATGGGCTGTAATGCAAAGTGCTTTGGTGTAGGGTCTTGACCTTGTCAGGACAGCACCTGGGCGATTGATTGTTTTTAATCTGGAGAAAGTTGATGAAGATTTCCCTGTTGAGTGCCGGTGTTGTACTGGGCGTTGCACTAAGTGGTGCGGCCATGGCCGTCGAGTCGACGGACGCCGACGCCAAGTCCGGCGCCGCCGATTCCACCGTGATCACCCAGGCCCACGACGCCAAGGCGGCGAAGAAGCAGAAGGCCGAGACCACCAAGGGCGGCCGCCCGCTGGGCAACAGCCAGGCGACTGCACCAAAAACCTCCAACTAAGGGGGGATGCACCTGTTCCTGGGCGCCTCACCTCGCGGGCGCCACGGAACAGGTTTTTTAACTAGCCCCTCAGATTTGTGCCGATGCCCCAGCCCATGTTGTCCACGCCCATCGATGCTTGCCGAATGCAGATTCCGGATACCGAACAGGTGTGCGCGTGGCTGATGCAACAGGCCGGTTTGAAAACCGTCGACCTGGAACGCGCCCGGCGGTTGTCCCTGGAGTCCGACGACAACGGATTGCTCGGCCTGCTGACGCGCCTGGGACTGGTTTCCGAAGTGGAACTGGCGCGGGCCTGGGCCGATTTGCTCGGCGCACCGTTGCTGCTGGCGGACGCCGCACCGCCCGTGCTCGACCCACTGCCGGTGCTGACCGAACGCTTCATGCGCCATTACCAGGTGGTGCCGGTGGGCTGGAGCCACGGCGGGGTGCGAGTGCTGGCGGCCAACCCGGCGTTGCTGTATCCGTTCCAGGCCCTGGCGTATGCGTGCGGCGTGCCGGTGTGGTTGGCGGTCGGGCCGCGCAACGAAGTCGAAACCCTGATCGAGCGCTACTACGGCCAGGGCCGTTCGGCCATGGGCACCCTGATCGAAAACCTCGATGAACAAGGCGGCGCCCTGGAAGACATCGAACACCTCAAGGACATGGCCTCCGAGGCACCGGTGATTCGCCTGGTCAACCTGATCCTGCAGCGGGCTGTGGAGCACCGTGCTTCGGACATCCATATTGAACCCTTCGAAAACCAGCTCAAGGTGCGCTACCGCATCGACGGTGTGCTGCATGAAGCCGAAGCGCCGCCGTCGAGTTCTTCGGCGGCGGTGATTTCCCGGGTCAAGATCATGGCGCGCCTCGACATTGCCGAGCGCCGCCTGCCGCAGGACGGTCGGATCATGTTGCGCATTCAGGGCAAGGAACTGGACCTGCGGGTGTCCACGGTGCCCACCAGTTTTGGTGAGTCGGTGGTGATGCGCCTGCTGGACCGCCAGACCGTGCAGTTCGATTTCCAGAGCCTGGGTTTCGACGGCCAGCGCCTGGAAACCTTTCTTGAAGTGCTCGAGCGACCCCACGGCATCCTGCTGGTCACCGGCCCCACCGGCTCGGGTAAAACCACCACGCTCTATACCGCGCTTTCGCGGCTCAATACCGCCGAGCGCAAGATCATCACCGTCGAAGACCCAGTGGAATACCAACTGGAAGGCATCAACCAGATCCAGGTCAAACCGGCCATCGGGCTGGACTTCGCCGGCGCGCTGCGCTCCATCGTGCGCCAGGACCCGGACGTGATCATGATCGGTGAGATCCGCGACCTCGAAACCTGCCGCATCGCCATCCAGTCCTCCCTGACCGGCCACCTGGTGCTCTCGACCCTGCACACCAACAGTGCCGCAGCGAGTATCACGCGCCTGCTGGACATGGGGGTGGAGAGCTACCTGATCGCCTCGACCGTCAATGGCATCCTCGCCCAGCGCCTGGTGCGCCGCCTCGACCCGGCGACCCGTGAGGCGTTCGAAGCGCCGCCGGAGTTGATCGAGGAACACGGCCTCGACCGCTTCACCGACCAGCGCCCGATCCTGCTCTACCGGCCTCGCGCCAACGCCCCCGGCGGCGGTTACCACGGCCGCAGTGCAATCACCGAATTGCTGGTGATGAATGACGAACTGCGCAGCTTGTTGATGCGCCAGGCCGACGCCGCGACCCTTGAACAAGCCGCCCGCCGTGGTGGCTTGCGCACTCTGCATGAAGAAGGCCTGCGCCAGGCGGTGGCCGGTGTCACGTCCCTTGAAGAAGTGCTGCGCGTCACCCGTGGAGAGGGCGCGTGAGCCTGTTCAAATACCGCGCCCTGGACAGCCAGGGCGTCGTGCAGAACGGCACCCTCGAGGCCAGGGACCAGGCCGCCGCCGTCGCCGCGCTGCACAAGCGTGGCCTGCTGCTGTTGCACATCGATGCCGCCGGTGCCCAAGGGCTGCGCAATGCCCTCGGGCGCGGCCAGTTGAATGGCGCGGCGCTGGTCAGCTTTACCCAGCAACTGGCCACGCTGCTGGGAGCCGGCCAACCGCTGGAACGCTCCCTGGGCATCCTGCTCAAGCAACCCGGCCAACCGCAGACCCGTGCGCTGATCGAGCGTATTCGCGAGCACGTCAAGGCGGGCAAGCCATTGTCGGCAGCGCTGGAAGAGGAGGGCAGCCAGTTTTCGCCGCTGTACCTCAGCATGGTGCGTGCCGGTGAGGCGGGCGGCGCGCTGGAGAACACCCTGCGCCAACTCAGCGACTACCTGGAACGCAGCCAGTTGTTAAGAGGCGAGGTGATCAACGCGTTGATCTATCCCGCCTTCCTGGTGGTGGGCGTGCTCGGCTCCCTGGCGCTGTTGCTGGCGTACGTGGTGCCGCAGTTCGTGCCGATCTTCAACGATCTGGGTGTGCCGATCCCGTTGATCACCGAAGTGATTCTGGGCCTTGGCCAGTTCCTCGGTGCCTATGGCCTGGCGGTGCTCGCCGGGTTGATCGTGACGGTCTGGGCCCTGGCGGCACGCCTGCGCAACCCACGACACCGCGAACAGTACGACCGGCGTGTGCTGGGTATCCGCGTTATCGGCCCGCTGTTGCAGCGGGTCGAAGCCGCGCGCCTGGCCCGCACCCTCGGCACCTTGCTGAGCAACGGCGTGGCGCTGCTGCAAGCGCTGGTGATCGCCCGCCAGGTCTGCACCAACCGCGCCTTGCAGGCACAAGTGGCCCAGGCCGCCGAGTCGGTGAAAGGCGGCGGCACCCTGGCCAGTGCGTTTGGCAGCCAGCCGCTGCTGCCGGACCTGGCCCTGCAAATGATTGAAGTCGGCGAACAGGCCGGTGAACTGGACAGCATGCTGCTCAAGGTCGCCGACGTGTTCGACGTCGAAGCCAAGCGCGGCATCGACCGCCTGCTCGCCGCCCTGGTGCCGTCCCTGACCGTGGTCATGGCGGTGCTGGTGGCGGTGATCATGCTGGCGATCATGCTGCCGCTGATGAGCCTGACCAGCAACCTATGAAAACCCGAGGAAGCAAGCCGATGCGCCATACCCGTTTCAAACCCGCCCGCCGCCAAGGCGGTTTCACCTTGCTGGAAATGCTCGCGGTGATCGTGTTGCTGGGCATCGTCGCCACTATCGTGGTGCGCCAGGTAGGTGGCAACGTCGACAAGGGCAAATACGGCGCCGGCAAGGCGCAACTGGCCAGTCTGAGCATGAAGATCGAGAGCTACGGCCTGGACGTCGGCTCGCCCCCCAAGAGCCTCCAGCAATTGGTCGACAAGCCTGGCAACACCGCCGGCTGGGCCGGGCCTTACGCCAAGCCCTCAGACCTCAAGGACCCGTTCGGCCATGCCTTCGGCTATCGCTTCCCCGGTGAACATGGTGCCTTCGACCTGATCTTCTACGGTCAGGACGGCCAGCCCGGCGGCGAAGGCTACAGCGCCGACCTGGGCAACTGGGAATAATGCCGGCCCTCCAACGCGGCTTTACCCTGCTGGAGATGCTGGTGGTGATCGTGTTGATCAGCATCGCGGCCGGGTTGGTGGGATTTGGCCTGCAACAAGGCCTGCGGGTTGCCAAGGAGCGCCAGGTGGTCGGGCAGATGGTGGATGCCCTGCGCAGTACCCGGGCGCGGGCAATTGTCAGCGGCACATCGGCCAAGACCGTCTTCGACTTGGATCGGCTGAGCTTTCAGGCGCCGGGGCAACCCATCAAGCACTGGCCGGCCGACCTGCATGTGACCCTGCACACCGCCGAGCACGCCGGCGCTGCGGTGGAGTTTTACCCCGACGGCAGCTCCACCGGCGGCAACCTGTTGTTGGCCAATGGCACGCGGCGCTGGCGCATCGACGTCGGCTGGCTGACCGGCAGCGTGCAGTCCAAGGCATTGCCATGAAGCGTCAGTCGGGTTTCACCTTGCTGGAAATGCTCGCAGCGCTGACCCTCATGGCGATCTGCAGCACGGTGTTGCTGGTCGCGTTCGGCCAAAGCGCGCGCTCGTTGTTGCAGGTGGCCCACAGCGACCGCCTGACCCATACCGCCTTGAGCGTGATGGATCAGGAGGCGTCGGGGCCCCTGGCCAGTGGCGTGCGCCAGGGCGAGCTCGACGGCATTGCCTGGCAACTGCGCGTCGCCCAGCAGCCCACCCGCATCGGTCAGCCACATTTGTTTCGCCTCGATCTCAGCGTCAGCGAAGGCCCGCGCCACGCAAATTTCAGTACCTTGAAACTGCGCGCCAGCCGCGACGGGAGCTTCCAGTGAAGCAGCAGCGGGGCTTCACGTTGCTCGAAATCATGATCGTGCTCAGCCTGCTGGGCGTGTTGTTGACCCTGGTGGGCGGCGCGCTCTTGGGAGCCAATCGTGCAGTACTCAAAGCGCAGCGCTACACCGTCAGCCTGGATGAAAGTCGCGCCGCGCAACAGTTCCTGCGCACGTCCATCAGCGAGGCGCTGCCCCTGGACGTGACCGAGGACGACAGCCAGACCAACGGTTTTTTTGTCGGCGCTCCCCGGCGCCTGCAATTCGTCGCGACCTTGCCGGGCGTGCTCGGTGGCGGCATCCAGCGTTTCACCTTGCAGTTGCGCGAGGGCGAGTTGCAAGTGGCGTTCGCCCGGTTTGAGACCAGCGCCCAAGCCAGCGTGCCGGCTACCCGCAGCGAGCCGCAGGTGTTGTTGAAGAACGTCGACGACCTGCAATTCAGCTATCGCGGCCTGTCGCCCAAGGGTCAGGCCACCGGTTGGATCAGCGACTGGCCGTGGACCAAACGCCTGCCTTATGCGGTACGCATTGCAGCACAGGTCAACGGGCCGGTGCCGTGGGTCACCCAAGTGGTTGCCCTGCGGCTGAACCTCTCCGGCGGAGAATCAGGCGAATGAAGCGTCAGCGCGGCGTTGCGCTGCTGCTGGTGCTGTGGGTGCTGGCGTTGCTCAGCCTGCTGCTGGGCGGCCTGGCCGGGTGGGTACAGCTGGAAAGTCGCCAGGCCCTGTGGCATCGCCAGCATACCCAGGCGTTGCTGGCGGCGGAGGCGGGTGTGGCGTTGGCCATGCAGGCCTTGGCCGACCCGCTGCAACGCAAGCAATGGATCGCCGACGGCCGCGAAATGCCGCTGGTATTTGATGACGCACAGCTCCACGTAAGCCTGCACAGCGAGCGCGGCAAACTGTATTTGAACAGCGCCGAGACGGCCGACTTTGCCCGCCTGGCCCTGGCCTGCGGCGCCACCCAGGCCCAGGCCAGCCGGCTTGCCAGGGACCTGGAAGTGCGGCGCAACGCAGGCCTGGCGCCGTTCCGCGTGGTGGAGGAGGTGCGGCAATTGCCCGGCATGACCCAGGCGCTGTACAGCCGGCTGGCCCCGGAAATCAGTTTGTGGAGTGGCCTCGACCGGCCCGATCCCGCCTTCGCCAGCCCCTTGATGCGCCAGGCGCTGAACCTGCCCCGGCAGAGCGCGGTAGGGGCCGACCCCGGTGACGTGCTGGTGATCGACAGCCGCGCACAACGCCCCGGCGGTTACCACGCCCGGTTACGAACCACGGTTTTATTGAGCCCATCGGAGGGAAGCGCACAACCTTATCGGGTGCTGCGTTGGCAAGAATGAATCCATACTTTTCGGCGCCAGTGGCGCGCCTTCAACAGCTGGCCGAACCGCTCACCCGGCGCTGGCGCGGCAGCCTGCTGCAAGTGGGCTGGCGCCTGTGGCTCAAGGAGCTGCGTGGCTGCCTGCCGGCATGGCTGTCGGTCCGTGACATCCCCGAGCACCGCTACCACTGGCCGTTGACCGAGCCGGTGGCAAAACCTGCCGGCGAAGTGCGCCAGGTGCTGGTGCTCGCGCCCTCGGCGGTGCTGCTGCAAACCCTGCCACTGCCTTTGGCGGCCGCGCGCAACCTGTCGACGGTGGTAGGTTATGAACTGGACCGCTTTACCCCGTTCGAGGCTGAACAGTTGTACTTCGTGGCCCGTCAGGAGCGGCGCAGCGCCACGCATGTGCAAGTGACCCTGGTGGCGATTCTGCGGGAGCGGCTGGATCAAATCCTGGTGGACTGCGCTGCCCTCGGTTTGCAACCCCACGCGGTGGATGTAGAGGGTCCTATGGGCATCGATTTGCTGCCGGCGCCGTTGCGCCCACGCCAACGCCCGGCGGGGAAGGGTTTGCAACGCAGCCTGCCATGGCTGTGCGGTGCCTTGCTGATTGCCGCGATGCTGCTGTGGCTCAACGACCGCCAGCGGGTGCTCGACGTCATGCGGGAGCAGGTGCAGCAGCAAAAAGCCCAGGTCGCCGAGGTCCAGAGCCTGCGCCAGCAATTGCTCAATACCCGTGGCGCTGCGCAGTACCTGATTCGCCGCAAGTCGGCACAACCGCCGTTGGCGGCGTTGCTCAATGAACTGACCGCCTGCCTGCCCGCCGACACCTGGATCGACCAGTTGGAGGTCAACGACGGCGCCGACGTGTCCTTCTCCGGGCAGAGCGCCAAGGCGAGTGCCCTGATCACCCGGATCAAGGCCTGCCACAGCCTGGAAAACCCCCAGTTCGAAGGGGTGATCCAACCCGATGCGCAAACCGGCAAGGATCAGTTTTCCCTGCGCGCCCACTTGCACCAGGAGGCCGCCGATGCGCCGACCACTGACACCCCGTGAGCGTCGCGGCGCCGCCTTGCTGGTCCTGGCGCTGGTGCTGGGCGGCGGTTACTGGCTGCTGATCGACAGCTGGTTCGCCGGGCCGTTGCGCGCCATGGGCGAGCAGGCCGAACAGCTGCGCGAACAACAGCAACGCTATGCGGGCCTGCTGCACCAGGGCGCCGCTCTGCGTGAGCAACTGGAACAAGCCCGCCAGGACCCGGCCAGCAGCACCAGCCTGTTGCCGGGAGATGACCCCAGCGCCGTGGCGGCGGACCTGATGCAGCGCATCGCCGACCTGATCAACAGCCGCGCCGGCCTCGGCGGCGGCTGCAGCCTGACCCAGCGCATCCCCATCACCCCGGAGCAGGACGACACCGAACCCTATCGCCAGGTCAAAGTCAGCCTGACCCTCAACTGCGCCATCGAACCCCTGACTGCGATCCTGCATGAGCTGGAGTACCAGCGACCGTTCCTGTTCGTGGATGAAATGAGCGTCCGTCGCGGGCCGAATGCCCCCGCCAGCGGCGGTGCCGGAAAGCTGGTGGTGCACCTGTTGGTGCGCGGCTATCTGCAACCGGCAGCCGCCACGCAGGCCCGCCGATGATCAATTCATTGCGCCCCCTCGAGTGGGGATTGCTCGGTGTGGCCGGGCTGCTGGGCCTGCTGATGGTGGGCATCTTGAGCAGCATCGGCGATGCGCCGCAGTGGCTGGATGAGCCTGCCTCCGCCGCGCGCGCCAATGCTTCCGCCAAGGTTCGCGTGGCCCCGAGTGCGACCCTGGAAAGCCTCGCCGGCACCTGGCAGGCGCCGCTGTTCAGCCCCGACCGCAGCCCCGATGCCGCCGTGGGGCAGGCCGAGATTTCCAGCCTGTCGAGCCTGAAGCTGACCGGCGTGCTGCTCGATGGCGACCTGCGCGTCGCGTTGCTCAAGCCCGCGGAAGGCCTGCCACTCAAAGTCCATCAAGGCCAGACCCTGCCCAACGGCTGGCGCCTGGAACACCTGACACCGCTGCACGCCCGTTTTGTACTGGAGGGCCGCACGCAAACCCTGAGCCTCAGCGTTCCGCGTTTGCCGCCGCCGTCCACCACACCCCCGATTTCCCTTCCTCACGAGCCCGCCCCTTGATCGATACTTCCCCTCGCGCCTTGCGCACCACCGTGTTTTGCCTGGCCACCACCGTCGCCCTGGGCGGCTGTGGGTCATTCCCCGATCACCTCGACCCGGACGATGCCTTGCTTCACGAGGCGATGCAGGGCACCGGTTCGCAACGGCCGCCCGTGGACCCGGCCAGCGAGTCGCCTGCGGCCGACAGTCGCCAACCCCAGACGCCCACGCCGCCCCAGCGCCAGTTGATTCGCGGTAACCAGCAGTTCGTGCGCCAGCCCGCACCGGCGCCGGCGGTCAAGGATGAAGCCAGTGGCGACATCGTGTTCAACTTCGCCGACCAGCCGATTGAAGCGGTGATCAACAGCGTCATGGGCGACCTGTTGCACGAGAACTACAGCATCGCCCAGGGCGTGAAAGGCAACGTAAGCTTTTCCACCTCAAAGCCGGTGAACAAGAAACAGGCGCTGTCGATCCTTGAAACCCTGCTGTCCTGGACCGACAACGCGATGATCCGCCAGGGCCAGCGCTACGTGATTCTGCCCGCCAACCAGGCGGTGGCGGGCAAGCTGGTGCCGGAAATGAGCGTGTCGCAACCCTCCAGCGGGCTCTCGGCGCGGCTGTTTCCGTTGCGCTATATCTCGGCCACGGAAATGCAGAAACTGCTCAAGCCGTTTGCCCGGGAAAACGCGTTCCTGCTGGTGGACCCGGCGCGCAATGTGTTGAGCCTGGCCGGTACGCCGGATGAGCTGGCCAACTACCAGGACACCATCGACACCTTCGATGTCGACTGGCTCAAGGGCATGTCGGTGGGCGTATTCGGTTTGCAACGGGCTTCGGTCGCGGAGTTGATGCCCGAGCTGCAAAAAATGTTCGGCCCCGACAGCGGCATGCCTTTGGCGGGCATGGTGCGCTTCCTGCCCATTGAGCGGACCAATTCGGTGGTGGCGATCTCGTCCCAGCCGCAGTACCTCAGCGAAGTCGGCGACTGGATTCACACCATCGACGAAGGCGGCGGCAACGAGCCGCAGATGTACGTCTACGACGTGCGCAACATGAAGGCCACGGACCTCGCCAAATACCTGCGGCAGATCTACGGCACCGGCGCGATCAAGGACGACACGCCGGCCAAGGTGGCGCCGGGCCTGCGCACGGCGACCTTGTCGTCACTCAACACCAGCGGCGGCACCTCGGGTGGCCTGAACAACAGCGGCAATAACCCGCCCGTCAGCGACGACGAAGACCAGGCCCCGGCCGCCAGCGAAGACAGTGAAAGCACGGAGCAGGGCGCTGCCGAAGGCACGACCGGCAAAAGCCTCGACGCCGGCACCCGGATCACCGCGCAAAAAAGCAGTAACCAGTTGCTGGTACGCACCCGCCCGGTGCAGTGGAAGGAGATCGAATCGGCGATCAAACGCCTCGACAACCCGCCGCTGCAGGTGCAGATCGAGACGCGCATTCTCGAAGTCAAACTCACCGGCGAACTGGACCTCGGCGTGCAATGGTACTTGGGCCGTCTGGCGGGCAATTCCACCAGCACCACGGTGGCCAATACCCCAGGCAGCCAGGGCGCCCTGGGCGGTGGCGGTGCGGGATTGGGCGCGGATTCGCTGTTCTATTCCTTCGTCAGCTCCAACCTGCAAGTGGCCTTGCACGCCCTGGAAACCAACGGCCGCACCCAGGTGCTGTCGGCGCCGTCGCTGGTGGTGATGAACAACCAGCCGGCGCAGATCCAGGTGGGCGACAACATCCCCATCAGCCAGACCACGGTCAACACCGGCAACGCCGACAGCACCTTGAGCAGCGTCGAATACGTGCAGACCGGGGTGATCCTCGACGTGGTGCCGCGCATCAACCCGGGCGGCCTGGTGTACATGGACATCCAGCAACAGGTCAGCGACGCCGAGAACCAAACCACCAACAGCAGTGACACGCCCAACAACCCGCGCATCTCCACACGTTCGGTGTCCACCCAAGTGGCGGTGCAAAGCGGCCAGACCGTGTTGCTCGGCGGGCTGATCAAGCAGGACAACGCCGAGAGCGTCAGTGCGGTGCCGTACCTGGGGAAAATCCCAGGGCTGCGCTGGTTGTTTGGCAACACCAGCAAGTCCAAGGATCGCACCGAACTGATCGTGCTGATCACACCGAGGGTGATTACCAGCAGCGGCCAGGCACGGCAGGTGACGGATGACTATCGCCAGCAGATGCAGCTGTTGCGCCCGGCGAACTAGTTCGCGCTACCGGTTGGGAGTCTGGATTTTTGCTTCTGTATCCTGGTCGATGATCTCGCGCAGTGTCTGGAAAATCGGCTCGGCGCTGGTGTGTTTCTTGCCATAGGCCAGATTGAAGGCGTAGTCGAAGTCGGGCGGGTTCAGGCCCTGGTTGTGTTGCAGCAGGGTCTCCAGTTTGTCCAGGGCTTTGACTGCCTTGGCCTCGGCGGACCGGGCGTTTTCGTAGTCGTCCCACAGGGCCAGAATCTCGACCCGCAACGGCTCATCCAGTGCTCGGGTCAGCAACAGCAGGTCGTCGTGTTCTTGCTGGCTCTTGTTGGGGAACTGCGCTTGCTGGACCGCCGGGATGTCGCCGTGGAGGGCCTCTCCCAGGTCGTGGATTACGCACATCTTGAGGATTTTCAGCAGGTCGAGGCCGGCCAGTTCATCCCCGAAGGTAATTGCCATCAGGCACAGGCGCCAGCTGTGTTCCGCGGTGCTTTCGGTGCGGCCGGAAGAGGTGTGCGCGCTTCTGAGCACGTCCTTGAGTTTTTCCGCTTCGCGCAGGAAGTCGAGGCGGCCCTTGAGTTTTTCGATGTCCATGAATCTGCCCCGGCAGGGTCGCGGTTAAGGATTCAAGACTAGGCGCGGTGGTGCGAAGCGTCCACGCATAAAATATGCGCCGGGGAGTTAGAGCGTCTCGACCAGCCGCGCGGCGGTGCCATCGCTCAGCGGGATGCGGGTCCAGCGGCACAGGCTCTGGCGGATCGGTACAACCGTGGAGTCGTTGGTGCCGGTGATGAACTCCAGGGCCGGTGGGGCGAGGCTGTCGCGCCAGCCCGAGTCATCCAGCGCGGACTCCATACGCAGGATTTCCGGCGTCACGAAGCGCCACAGTGAATGCCCCAGAAGTTCCGCCAACGGGCTGCTGAACTCGGCGGCACGGGAGGCCGAGCAAGCCAGCAGACGGTGGGTCAGGTCACACACCAGGTGCATCGGGCGCGGGCTTTCCTTGACCAGCCGGGCGAGGGCCTGATCGGCGGCGGCTTCCAGGCGTGCGGCCAGCAACTGTTCAAGTTGTCGGTGCGCCGCAGGCTCCATGGCCTGCACGCCACTTTCCCAGCGGGAAATCGTCGACTGGGTGACGTGGAACAACTCGGCGGCGTGAGTCTGTTTGACGCGGTGCAGCAGACGCCATCGTCTCAGCGCAATGCCGGGCAGGGCAGGCTTGAGCAACAGGTCGGACATTTTTCACATTCCGGGTAAGGCGGTGAGGGCGGGTAGTGTGAGGAATGCAGGGGCCGCTGCGCAAATCTGTTGGATCAGCGGAGCGGCCCGGTGCGTCTCAGCCCTTGCGTTGCAGGGTGTGATAACCCAGCACTGCCCGCGCTTCCCTCAATGATTTGCCTTCATCGAGCAATCCCCGGATACGTGCTTCCACCGCTTCAATCGAGCGTGCACACGCCGCCACTTCATGGGCCCGCTCACGCGGCACGATCACCACGCCGTTGGCGTCGGCGACCACTATGTCCCGGGCGCACACCCGGGCCTGGCCGACGGACACCGGCTGGTTTACCGCTTCCACTTCAACCCGGTCCTTGCCCGTGCGCATGAACCGGCCCTTGGTGAACAGCGGGTAGCTGTCGCCCAGGGCCTTGCTGACGTCGCGGCACACGCCATCAATCACCGTCGCGGCGATCCGCTGGCTGCCGGCGTACTGGGTCATGATGTCGCCCCACACCGTGCAGTCGGTGCGTCCGTCATTGTCGATCACCACCACATCGCCTTCGGCCACGTCATCGATAAAGTCGCCTACGGTGCCCGGCGGGGTGCTGACGCTGACGTAGCGCACGGTAAAGGCCGGGCCGACCACCACCTGGCGATAGTTGTCCAGGGGCATGATTCCCAGGCACTGGCCGGGCAAGCCGAGTTTGTCCAGGGCATCGGACACGCCCGGGGTGTCCAGGCCTGCAAACAGGGCAACCAATTCTTGGTCTTGGGGCGACATGGGTAACTCCTCGTGGGGTGACAAATCAGGTCGGTTGGCTGGAGGCCGGGCGGGGCTCGGCAATGGTCAGCAAAATGATGAAGCTGATGAACGAGCCGATCGCCAGCCAGGCGAACACGTAGTTCCAGCCGTAGTTGTCCAGCAGCAGGCCGGTGATGAAGGGCGTGGCGGCGGCGCCCAACTGGCCGATCATGTTCACAATGGCGTTGGAGATCGGGAAGGTCTTCTTGGTGGTCAGGCCCATCGGGTAGACCATGTAGGACGAGAAGCCGAGGCTCAGCACCACGCCGGTCAGCATCAGCAACAAGCCGTAGGGCAGGGGCTCGGCCGGTGAGTTGATCAGCAGGTACATCATCAGCGAGGTGCCGACCGCCGACAGCAACATGCCCGGCTTGCGGCGCCCGCCCATCAGGCGGTCCGAGCAGAAACCACCCAACAGGTTGCCCAGCACCGCGCCCACCCAGGGCGCTGCCGAGACCAGGCCCATGTTCATGATCGAGAACTGCTTGACGGTCATCAGGTAGGTGGGAATCCACGCCAGCAGCACGCTGGAGACGCCGAGCTGAAAGCAGTAGCTGGTGGCGCAACCCCAGATGTTCCACGACTTGAACACCTGGCGGTTGGTTTCCAGAGGCTTTTCATCGCGGGTGCGGATGACCCGGTCGAGCCTCTCAACCCAGGCCGGCGTTTTGTGCACGCGGGCGGTCTGGCTGATTGCCGTGTCTTCGACTATGTACTGCAGTTCGGCCGGGTTGACGAAGCGGCTGCGGGACGGATGGTCAGTGACCAGGAAGTACCAGACCACCGCCAGCACGATGCCCGGGATCGCAAAGAAGTAGAAAATCTCGCGCCAGCCCCACACCGAAATGATCACGGCGCACAGCGGCGGCACGATCACCGGTCCGAACTTCACGGCCGACAAAAAGATCCCCGACGCGGTGCCTTTTTCCCGTGCCGGAAACCAATTGTTGATGGTGGTGGTCATGCTGATGGGCAGCGGGCCTTCGGCGATGCCCAGGCCCAGGCGATAGAGTTTCAGCGCCAGCAGTGAGCTGGCGGTGCCTACCAGCCCGGTCAGCAACGAGGTCAGCACCATGGCCCCCGGCAGGATCCGGCTGACGCCAAAGCGCCCGAAGGCAAAGCCCGACGGCAGTTGTGCCAGGGCGTAAGCCAGCAGGAACAGACTGACCAGGCCGCCGGCCTGGGCATTGCTCATTTCAAATTCCTGGCGAATAAACGGCAGCGCCACGCCGAGGTTGGCCCGGTCGGCTGCCGCCACGGTGTAGATCAGGAAAATCAGCGCCGCAACCACCCAGCGGTATTGGCTGCGCACAGCGGGTTTTATGACTTCAGGCATAGACATGAGGGCGGACCTTGTTGTTGTGAGTGTTGTCCTGTTCGGCCCCAATCTTAAGAAGGGCCGAACGCCACCATTAGCGATATTTATCTATGTGAACTCATCACTTTTTTTCTTCGATCAGCAGTTTGCTGCAGAAGCCGCGGATTGCCTCGCACGCCTGGCGCAACGACGCATCATCCAGGGCATAGGCGATGCGAATGTAAGGCCCCAGGCCAAAGGCGCTGCCGTGGACCACGGCCACATTGGCCTCATCCAGCAGCGCCAGGGCGACATCTTCATCGCTGTGCAGTACCCGGCCGCCCGCCGAGGTACGCCCGATCAGCGCCGCGCAGGAGGCGAACGCATAGAACGCACCGGCGGGGCTGATACACGTCAGGCCTGGCGTGTCGTTCAGCAACTTCACCATCAAGTCCCGGCGCGCCTGGAACACCACGCGGCTGTCGCGGATAAAATCCTTGGGGCCTTCCAGCGCGGCAAGTGCCGCTTGTTGCGAGACCGAGCAGGCGCCTGAGGTTTGCTGGCCTTGCAGCTTTTCCATGGCTGCCAGCAACCAGCGTGGGCCGGTGGCGAAACCGATGCGCCAGCCGGTCATGGCGTAGGCCTTGGACACGCCGTTCATGGTCAATGTACGCGGTGCCAGCCGGGGTTCAACCTGGGCCAGGGTATGGAACACCTGGCCGTCGAAGATCAGGTGCTCGTAGATGTCGTCCGCCAGGATCAGCACCTGCGGGTGGGCCAACAGCACTTCGGCCAGCGCCCGTAGCTCGCCCTCGCTGTACACCGCACCGGTGGGATTGGAGGGTGAATTGAGGATCAGCCAGCGGGTCTGCGGGGTGATCGCAGCGGCCAGGGCCTCGGGTGTCAGCTTGAACCCACTGTCGGCATCGCAAGTGACGATGCGCGCTTCGCCGCCGCACAGTTGCACCATCTCCGGGTAACTGACCCAGTACGGTGCGGGCACGATCACCTCGTCGCCTTCATTGAGGGTGGCCGCCAGGGCGTTATAGATCACTTGCTTGCCGCCGTTGCACACAAGGGTGTCCTGCCAGGACACGTCCAGGCCGTTTTCGCGCCGGAACTTCGCCGCCACCGCCTCCCGCAGGGCCCGCGCACCGGCCACCTGAGTGTAGCGGGTATGCCCGGTTTCGATGGCCTGGATCGCAGCCTCACGGATATGCACCGGGGTGTCGAAATCCGGCTCGCCGGCACACAACGAAATAACCTGCGCGCCTTGTGCCCGGCGTTCGGCGACGCGGTCCATGATGCGATAGGTGGCGGACGGTTGTGCGCTGGCCAGGCGCGGGTTCAGCCGCTGGATATCGGCGCTCATCGGGTGATCGCCTCAAACTGTGCGTCGTGCATCACCTCGACCACCGAACGCCCGCTGCGCACCGCCTGCACCATGCCGTCCTGGCGGTGGGCGATGCGCTCGCCCAGGTCCAGGACCTTTTCGATCACCGCCTGGGGCACGAACACCGTGCCGCAGGTATCGGCGATCACGTAGTCGTCTTCGCTGACGCTCACGCCAGCAACGCTGAGCGTCACGCCGGCGTCGAGCTGCACCACGCGGTTGCGCGCGCTGATCATGGTCACGCCGCGTCCGTACACCGGATAGCCGATGGCCTCGCTGCCGTCGATATCGCGGCTGAAACCATCAATCACCGTGCCGCGTATGTGTTTGCGCGCTGCGGCGTTGGCGATGATGTCGCCCCAGCAGGAAATGCCCTCGATACCGCCGGCAATCACCAGCACCCGGTCGCTGGTTTCGACCTGTTCGATCACCGGCGTGATCAAGTGCACGGTGGGGGCGATGTCGGACTTGGGGCCGAGCAGCACGGTACTGGCGCGGCCAACGATCTTCGGGCAGTTCCACAGCGGGCGCAGGCCCACGGTGGCGCCTGGCAGGCCGAGGAAGTCGAGGGCGTCGGACACGGTGTTGGTGTCCAGTGCGGCCAGGCGATCGAGCAAACGGTCAGGGGTCATGGGCAAGCCTCGGGTGACGGAGGCGGCCAGTGTCAGTCAGTGGCTATGATAGGTATATTACGAAGTACAGAAGCCTTGCATACGCTTAACCTATGGATAAGACCATGATCAACTTTCGCCTGATTCGTCACCTCTGGTTGTTCCTTGCGGTGGCTGAGGAGCAGAACTTCGGCCGTGCGGCGAAGCGCCTTGGCATGTCCCAGCCACCGCTGAGCGAGCAGATCCAGGTGCTGGAGCAGGCGCTCAAGGTCAAGCTGTTCGACCGCTCCCGACGCGGCGCACAACTCACCCCGGTGGGCGCGGCGATCCTGCCGGCGGTGCGCAAGTTCGCCGAGCAGTTGGAGCGTCTGGAACTCGCGGTGGAGGAGGCGGTGGCGGGGCAGTCGGGGATGTTGACCATTGGTGCGATTTCCACGGCGATGTTCGATGTGCTGCCGGGGTTGATTGAGCAACTGAAGCTTGATTATCCGCAGCTCACGGTGTCGGTGCGGGAAATCGACAGCGTCGAGGCGTTGCCGGCGCTGGAGGCTGGGGATATCGACCTGGCGTTTGCTCGGTTGGATGGTGACCTTGGGGCTTCGGTGCAGTCATTGCCATTGACGGAAGACCGGCTGGTGGTGGCGTTGCCGGCGGATCACCCGTTGGCGAGCCGCACGCGCATCAGTTTGTCGAGTCTGGCTAACGAGCCGTTGGTGATGTTTTCGCGCAACGTCAGTCCGGTGTATTTTGACAATTTGATCGCTACCTGTCGTGCCAGTGGGTTTTCGCCTCGGGTACTGCATGAGGTGCGGTCGGTGGCTTCGCAGATCGCGTTTGTCAGTTATGGGCAGGGGATTGCGTTGGTGCCGGCGTCGTTGAAGAAGCTCGCGCCGGCTAATGTGGTGTTTCGTGGGTTGAGTCAGAAACTCAATGTGGTGACTACGGCTGTCGCGTGGAATACCCAGCGGCCGAATCCGGTGGTGGAGGCGGTGATTGCGCGGTTTCGCTAGGGGTTGGGGTTGAGTACATATCCGTTATTTAGGTAACGGCCACCTATGGTTTCGCTCTTACAGCGAGTCACTTTGCAAAAGCGGCAAAGTAACCAAAACGCTCTGCCCCGCCTGTCGGCACCTCGCTGGGGCTCGGTGTTCCCTCACTCCGGCATTGCTCCGCGGGCCGCCGCGACGGGCCATCCATGGCCCGGCGCGGCTAAACCGGCGTCCTGCCGGTTTACCCGCTCCGCACTGCCTGCGTTCGGCATCGGGCTTATTGGGGCAGTCAGATCAAAAGCAAAAGCACAGCGGCCTCCCGGCCGGCTTGAGTGTTAAAAGCAAAGGCGAGATCCAGAGCGAAAGCCAAATCAGAAGCTGATGTAGCTCTGCTTTTCTGTGGGAGCTGGCTTGCCTGCGATGCAGACAACTCGGTGTATCAGGCAGACCCAGTTGATGCTATCGCAGGCAAGCCAGCTCCCACATTTGACCGCCAGATCAAAAGCCAGAGCGAAAACAAATCTGCTTTTCTGTGGGAGCGGGCTTGCTCGCGAAAAACCTGAGAGCGCCGCGTTCATCCAGAATGCCCGCGTCATCGTTAGCGACCTTCGCGAGCAAGCCCGCTCCCACATTTTTTGGACCGTGCCCGCTTTAGATTTTGGTTTTGCTTTTAACACTCAAGCCGGCCGGTAGGCCGCTGTGCTTTTGATCTGCTTTTGATCTTGATCTTAGGCGCCCCGTTAAACCACGCTGGCCGAACGCAGGCTTTGGAGCGTGGGTAACCTGGCAGGACGCCAGGTTAGCCGTCCTGGGCCAAGGATGGCCCATGACGGCGGCCCACGGTCCAAAGCCGGAGTGAGGGCACACCGAGCCTAGGCGAGGTGCCGAGTGGTGGGGCAAGAGCGTTTTGCTTACTTTTGCGCTCTTCAAAAGTGAGCCGCTGTAAGAGCGGAACCAATAGCCGCCGTTACCGAAGAAACGGATATGCACCCGACCCGATCAGAACCCCTGCCCCCTAACATTGCCCCACCCCAGAACACTCAAGTGCGTACCGAATAACGGTCACCTACCGATGCTGAAACCGGGGCAACGAAGCAATCCGCATCTTTGGTTCCTGCAACCTGGCCAGGTCACTGGCAATCTGCGCCCGCCAAAAGTGCGCCCCGGCCAACTGCGCATCCACCCACGCCTGGCGCAGCAACACCTTGGCCTTGTCCACCGACCCATACTGGGCCTGGCGCAAGATCAGCTGCGCCTTGATCCGCAACATCTGCGGCACGAACCAATGCTCATGCCGCCCCAACGCCAATTGCAAGGTGTCTTCCAACACCTCCAGCGCCAGCTTCTCCAGCCCCAGCCGCGCCAGGCCCAAGGCGTATTCACAGCGCAGCAAGCTATACAGCTGGCTGTCTCCCTGCCCACTCAAGTGATGCAGCGCCTCACCCAACAGCGGCACACCTTCCTCAGGCGAGCCCTGGCGAATCAGCAGAATGCTCTCGAAACACAGCCGAAACTGGCGCCAGATATGCAGGTCTTGTTGCGTGGTGCTGCCCTGCAGCAAGCCCAGGTAATAACGCACCTTGGGCAGGTTGGACGCCAACAGCGCCAGGGGAATCGCCCCCAGGCACAGGGTGTACCAGAGGGTCGCGGGGTGATCGAGGGTGATGGCTTCATCGACGCAACTGCCGATCAGGCGCAGCGCCGGGTCAACATCGCCTTCCAGCAACTGAACCTTCGCCTTGAGGCAACGGGCGGCGATGCGCTGGTCGAAATGCACGTCGATAATGTGCGAGCGTGGCGCCGACGGTGAACCCAGCGCCTCGTCGATATTCTGCCGGGCGCCAGCCAGGTCGCCCATGTGAAACAACGCCACCGCACGCATGCGTTTACCCAGCAGTTGCTGGTTGCCGCTGTGGCTCAGGCTGATGTAGCGCTCGGCCAGTTCCAGCGCTTCGGCGTACTGGTTGCAGCCGCAGCGGTCACTCCACAGGCCCCACAGCGCCCGCAGTTTGTGCTCGGCATCGCCCAGGTCGCGGGCGTCTTCGCGCACCTGGCGCCAGGCTTCGCGCATCGGCCCGCCGGTGCCGTAAGTGAGCATCAGCACGCTGGCCAGGGCCGTTTGCAACAGCATGCGCTGGCGCAGCGGCAGCGGGGTGGTGTCGGCGCTGGCCAGGCCTTTGTCGACCCAGGTACGGCACTCGCTGACCAGCGACAGGCGCAGCCACAACGGCACGCCGCCCAGGGTCAGTTCGATGCCGGTGGGCAGGTCGCCCGAGGCTGAAAAGGCCCACTCCAGTGCGGCACGGATGGTGTTGATTTCCGGGCCGTAGAGGCCAACCCAGGTCTCGGGAGAAAGGCTGTCGAGGGTCTGCCCGGCTTCCTGCAAAACCTCGAGGGCATACCGTGCATGACGCTGACGGGTGGCATCGGCTTCGCCGTGTTCGGTGAGTTTCTCCAGGGCGTAGGCGCGGGTGGTTTCCAGCAGGCGGTAGCGCTTGAGCAACTGCGATTCACCGGCGATCAGCAGCGACTTGTCCATCAGGCTTTCCAGCAAGGGCAGGGCGTTGCGGGCGTCGAGGGTGCTGCTGGCGGTCATGGCCTTGACCGCGTCCAGGGTGAAGGAACCGGTGAATACCGCCAGTTGACGCAACATGGCCTGTTCGTCGCCGGTGAGCATCGAGTAGGTCCAGTCCAGGGTCGCGCTCAGTGAACGATGGCGGGCGAGGGCGGTGCGTCGGCCGGTCATTTGCAGGCGGAAACTGCCGTCGAGCAAACCCACCAGGTCCTGGATGCCGAAGGTGCGCACCCGCGCCGCGGCAATTTCGATGGCCAGGGCATTGCTGTCGAGCTTGCGGCAGATGGCGCTGGCAGCGGCGACGTCGGTGTCCTTGAACACAAAGCTCGGGTCGAGGGCCTTGACCCGTTCGATGAACAACGCGATGCCCGACCAGGTCATGGCTTGCTCGGCGCTCAGGTTTAAGTCTTCGTCCGGTACCAGCAGAGGTGCGAGGTCGTGCACCCGTTCACCTTCGGCCCGCAGCGGTTCGCGGCTGGTGGTCAGCACGCAACACTGGGGCGCGCAGCGCAGCAGCACTTCGACGGCGTCGGCGGTGGCTTGCAGCACGTGCTCGCAGTTGTCGAGCACCAGTAGCAACGGGCTGTTGGCGAGCATCGAGGCCACGCTTTGCAAGGGGTCGTCACTCACGCTTTGAATGCCCAGCGCGTTGGCGAGCATGCCGGCCACCCATTGGCCGCTGGTGGCGGGGGCCAGGTCGACGAAGCACATGCCCTGGTGAAAGCGGCCCTGCAGCAGTTGCGCCACGGCCAGGGCGACTGTGGTCTTGCCGATGCCACCGGGGCCGGTGATGGTCACGAAGCGCTGGCTCAGGAGCTGGTCAGCGAGGCTCAGGATCAGTTGTTCGCGGCCAATCACCGTGGTGGGCGGCGGTTGCAGGTTCGGTGCCTCCACGGTCGGGGCGGGCACCAGCGCCTGGGCGATGGCACCTTCACTCACCGCCTGCATCGTCACCGGCGCGACAAACCGGTAACCCCGGCCCGGCACGGTGACGATGTAGCTGAAGTTGCCGTCATCCCCCAGCGCCCGGCGCAGCGCAACGATCTGTGCGCGCAGGTTGCATTCCTCCACCACCACCTTGGGCCAGGCGAAGGAGATCAGTTCGGACTTTTCCAGCAACTCGCCAGCCCGGCTGGCGAGGGCGATCAGCAAGTACAAGGCGCGGCTGCCGAGGGTCACCGGCTCGCCGTTGCGCAGCAATACATGCTGGCGCGCCAACAAGAGAAAGGGGCCAAAACCGATAGCATTCTCGGTATGGTCCGGGGCCTGGGGGACGAGGTCCGTGAAGGACACTGCGGGGTATTTGCTCGAACTCATCAATTTGTCCTTTTTTGTAGTCGGGCTTGTTATTGGCGATCAGGCCATTCGCCCTTTTGGGTGCTTACGTGCGGCAGCAGGCTTGGAGAGTTGAAGTCGATCAAAAAGGTGAGAATTGCCGCCCTCCTTTGGGGCATGGACATCGTTATAGGGCGCGGGGCCGTTGGGTGTCAGGCGATGAGACTGTTTCAATTCAGAAACATTTTATTACTAGAAAACCTGATGTAGCAGAATGTATGCCAGTTGGCATGTAACGAAGATGACAACAACCGTATGAAATTTATGGTGATTTCTGAGGTCGCCGAAGGCGGTCGGAGAGGAATGTTCGGAAAGGCGAATATTTCTAATTGTGTCGTTCGGGATGCCGAATAAAACGGCGGTGGCTGTGGCGAGCGGGCTTGCCCCGCGTTGGGGCGCGAAGCGGCCCTGAAATCGGCTGTCGCGGTGATCCCTTATTGGGGCTGCTTCGCAGCCCAACGCGGGGCAAGCCCGCTCGCCACAATTTTGGCTGTGTATCAAACTGTGTATCAGCACCCATCTGATACAGCGGCATGATTAGCAGGAGGGAACGCGACACAGACGGGATACACGCCTGGCTTTAAATCTGTCTACCAGATGGCGCAAGTGGTCACGCACCGCACAAGCGCCCTGGCCACATTCAGTCAAGCCAGGAGATTCAACCATGAAGCGCCACTACGCGGCCCTTGCTGCCACCCTCGCACTGTCCCTCGGTGCCTTCGCCGCCACCGCCCATGCCGAGGATGCCAAGCCTCAGGAAAAATGCTTCGGCGTGTCCCTCGCCGGGGCCAACGATTGCGCCGCCGGTGCCGGGACTTCCTGCGCCGGTACCGCCAAGGCGGATTACCAGGGCAACGCCTGGGTGCTGGTGGACAAAGGCACCTGCACCCAGATCAAAACCCCCAAAGGCTTCGGCAGCCTGACGGAACAACCATGATTGCCCTGGCCCCTGCGGTGCTCAAGCGTGTGCTGCCTGAGGCGCTGCTGTTGCTGGTGGCCCGCCTTGGAATCGCTTCGGTGTTTTTCCTCTCGGGCCGCACCAAGGTGACCGGTTTTCTGCAACTCAAGCCGTCGACCTACACCTTGTTTCGCTCGGAATACGCCTTGCCGCTGGTGCCGCCGGATTGGGCGGCACACCTGGCGACCTACGCCGAGCATCTGTTCCCGCTGTTGCTGGTGCTGGGCCTGCTGACCCGCCCGGCGGCCGCCGCGCTGTTGGGCATGACCCTGGTGATCGAGGTGTTCGTGTACCCCGATGCCTGGCCGACCCACCTGACCTGGGCCGGGCTGTTGTTGCCGCTGCTGGCGTATGGCGGCGGGGCCTGGTCACTGGACCGCGTGTTGTCCGGCCCACGGCGTTAACCCTTTCACAACAATGATCAGGCCCCAAGGCCTGTGGAGAGTCGCATGCGTATTCTTTCTTCCCTGGCGATCGCCATGGCACTCGCTGCACCTTTGGTGGCCTCGGCCGCCGATGCAGCCAAGCCCCAGCCGGGCACCGGTAAAAGCGTGGTGATCGTGCCCGGTTCCTTCGTCGACGGCTCCGGCTGGCGAGTGGTGCACGACATTCTGATTCACAAGGGCTACAAGGTCACCGTGGTGCATCAGGGCCATGAAAGCCTCGCCGCCGACGTGGCCGAGGCCCGCGAAGTGCTGGAGCAGCAAGTCGGCCCGGTAGTGCTGGTGGGCCACAGTTCCGGCGGCGGGGTGATTTCGATTGCCGGTGACCGCGACAAGGTCAAGTCGATGGTCTATGTCTCGGCCTTGCAACCGGAAGTCGGCGAGAACATGAGCCAACTGCTGTCTTCGATGCCGGCGCCGAGCAATGACGTCAAGCAGACCCGCGACGGGCACCTGTTCTTTGATCGCACCAAATTCAACGCTGATTTCGCTGCTGATCTGACCACCAACCGCACCGACTTCATGGCCGCCTCTCAGGTGCCGGCCACTACCGCGCTGTTCGGCGGCACCGTGTGGGCTGCGGCCTGGCACAAGAAACCGACCTACGCCGTGGTGTCCACCGAGGACCGTGCCCTGAGCCCTGATCTGCAGCGCTGGATGTACAAGCGCGCCGGTTCGAAAGTCACTGAAATCAAGGCCAGCCACTCGGTGTACATCTCCCAGCCTGAGGCTGTGGCGAAGGTTATCGAAGACGCTGCATCCGTCATCAAGTAAACCCCACCCCGAGGAGTAATACCCATGAGCACGTCCATTAAATCCCGTTTGAGCCTTGCCACTGCTGCCGCCCTGATCGCCATGGCGTCGGCGTCTTTTGCCGCTGCCGCCAGCGCCGCTGACCAGCCGGAACAGCCGGGTCGCTGCTACGGCGTGAACAACTGCAAGGGCGAAAGCCTGTGCGCCACGGCCAAGAACGATTGCAAGGGTCTCAACAGCTGCAAGGGTGAGGGCGTTGTCGTCAAGACTCCGTCCGAGTGCTTGAAACTGGGTGGTACCACGACTGAACCGAAGTAAGGCCGTTGACGATGACGCGGGGCGCCTGATGCCCCGTGTTGTTTTCGGGTTTTTCGCGAGCAAGCTCGCTCCTACAGTTTTTTAACGGAGGCCATGTGATGCCGACACCCAATCCGCGTTTCCCGGGCTACGGTCTGGGGTTGCGCAAGGAGCACTACAGTGAGTTCCTGGAGACCCCGGTGGCGGTGGATTTCGTTGAAGTGATCTCCGAGAATTTCATGGTCGCGGGCGGTCAGCCCCGGCATATCCTGCGCCAGATTCGTGAGCGGTACCCGGTGGCGCTGCATGGGGTGTCGATGTCGATCGGCACCGCCGAGGGGCTGGATCTCGACTATCTGAAGCGTCTCAAGTCGCTGGTGGACGAGATCGAACCGCTGTTTGTGTCCGACCACCTGAGCTGGTCCCGCAGTGGAGGCTTCAACTCCCATGACTTGCTGCCGGTGCCTTACACCGATGAGGCACTGGACCGGGTCTGCGCCAATATCGACATGGCTCAGGACGTGTTGGGCCGCGCGATGCTGTTTGAAAACCCGTCCAGCTACCTGGCCTTTGATGGCGCATCCATGAGCGAGTGGGAATTCATCGCCGCCATGTCCCGGCGCACCGGCTGCGAGCTGTTGCTGGACGTCAACAATGTGTTTGTCAGCGCCAGCAACCATGGCTTCGACGCCCTGGCATTTCTCGACGGGATTCCGGCCGAGCGGGTGCGGCAGATTCACCTGGCCGGGCACAGTCAGGGCCGCGATTTGCTGATCGACAGCCATGACAGCCCGGTGTGTGACGGGGTCTGGGATTTGTATGCCAAGGCCGTTGCGTTGCTCGGCCCGGTCGCCACGATGATCGAGCGCGATGACGAGATTCCGCCCTTGGCCGAGCTGCTGGAGGAACTGTCCATCGCCCGCATGCTGGGGGCTTCCGAGGCCTACAAGCGTGCGCAGGTGCGTTCATGAATCTCGCCCAATGGCAGCAGGCGTTTCACACCTGGCTGGTGAGTGCCTCGGACGAGTCGGCCCAGTTGCTGGGTAACAAGGCCGCAGGCCTGGCGGTTTACCAGAACAACTACCGCGCGCAGTTGGTGGGTTGCCTGGAGCAGGCGTTTCCCAACCTGCGGCGTTGGCTGGGGGATGAGGCGTTTCTGGCCGCGTGCATCAGCCATATCGACCGGTATCCGCCCCATGCCTGGACCCTGGACGTCTATCCCGAGGGCTTTCACCTGACTCTGGGTGAACGGTTCCCCAACAATCCCGACGTGCATGAACTGGCCTGGATCGAGTCGTCGCTCAACGAGGCATTTGTCGCCGCCGATGCCAGCCCGTTGCCCATGGATGTGCTGGCGGCGGTGGATTGGGACACGGCACGCCTGCAACTCACGCCGTCGCTGCGTTGCCACGGGCTGACCACCAACGCCGAGGCGATCTGGTCGGCGTTGTGGCAGCAAACCCCGGCGCCCGAGGCGGTGATGCTGGCCGAGGCCGGTGGGTTGCTGGTGTGGCGTCGGCAGTTCACCTCGCGCTTGCGGCAAGTCGAGGCCCTGGAATTCCAGGCGTTGGCGCACCTGCAAGGCGACGGCAGTTTTGCCGGGCTGTGCGAGTTTCTGGTGGAGCGCCTGGGGGAAGAGGAGGGCGTGGCAAAAGCCGGTGAGTGGCTGGCCGGCTGGATCGGCAGCGAGTTGATCGTGGGGGTCGTTGACGACCTTCCAGTGTCGAATTTTTTGGAGCTATAAACCCATGTCTTTTTTCAATCGCCGTCGCTTTCTGATTTCCAGCGCCATTGCTTCAGTCGCGCTGTCACTGCCGGTATGGGCGGCGCCTGCGCCCTGGACGATCCGCCAGGTCAGCACCGACCTGCTGGATATCGGCTACTACGAAGCCGGCCCGGAAGGCGGCCGGCCGATCATTTTGCTGCATGGGGCTGACGGCGACCTTGAGCGTTTTGCCGAGGTCTCGCCGCATCTGGTGTCCCAAGGCTTTCGGGTAGTCATCCCGTACCTGCGAGGCCATGGCAGCACCACGCAACTGGACAAGGCTGCGCCCGCCGTCACTCAGGAGGTCGTTCTCGGCCAAGACGTTCTGGACCTGATGAACGCCTTGCACATTCCCGAGGCTGTGCTGGGTGGGTTCGATCTCGGCGGTCGTGCCGTCACGGCAGCGGCCACCTTGCGGCCGAGCCGCTGTGTGGCGCTGGTCACCGTCAACAGCGCGCCGCAGCCGGCCCTGGCCGAGGTGCTGGTGCAGATGGCCCGGATGGGCAACTGGCGCACCTGAACATGAATATTTGGACAGCCGCGCATTTGCCCGCTGAAAAAAAAGGCCGCTGCCCGTAATCTAGAGGCCTTTGCCACGTGTGCGGATTGTCCATGTCTTCAGTAGCTGATGGGTTGCCCAGTGATAAACGTCTCGCGGCGGTTGTCGCCATTTCCCTGGGGATCGGCATGGCGACCCTCGACACGGCCATCGTCAACACCGCGTTGCCCACACTGGCCGAAGGCATTGGCACCGACTCCGCCTCGGTAATCTGGGTGGTCAATGCCTACCAGTTGGCGACCATCGCTGCGGTGCTGCCCTTTGCTTCCCTGAGTGATGTGGTCGGCCACCGTCGGGTGTTCCTCGGCGGCTTGCTGGTGTTTGTGGTGGCGTCCCTGTTCTGCGGGCTGGCCTGGTCGCTGCCGACGCTGACCGCCGCCCGGGTGGTGCAGGGCCTGGGCGCGGCGGCAATCATGAGCGTGAATATTGCGCTGTTGCGGCATATCTACCCGGCAAAAATATTGGGCCGGGGGCTGGGGTATAACTCGCTGGTGGTGGGGCTGGCCTTTACCCTCGGGCCCACGGCGGCGTCGGCGATTCTGTCGGTGGCCACCTGGCACTGGTTGTACCTGATCAACCTGCCTCTGGGCGCATTGGCCTTGTGGCTCGGGGTGCGTGCCATTCCGGTGATCCCGATCACTGGGCATGCCTTCGACCGGCTGGCGGCGATTCTCTGTGCCGGGCTGTTCGCCCTGCTGGTGCTGGGCCTGGGTTCGGCGGTGCACGGTGCGCAGGCGGTGTTGACCCTGGGGCTGATCGCCGTGGCGCTGCTGTGCGGGCTGTTGCTGATCCGCCGTCAGGCCGGGCACCCGGCGCCGATGCTGGCGGTGGACCTGTTCAAGCGCCCGCTGTTCACCTTGTCGGCCCTCACCGCGATTTGCGCGTTCAGCGCCCAGGGCCTCGCGTTTGTGTCGCTGCCATTCCTGTTGCAAACGGTGCTGGGTCACAGCCAGGTGGCCACCGGCTTCCTGATGACCCCGTGGCCGGCGGTGGTGGCAGTGATGGCGCTGATTGCCGGCCGGCTGGCGGACCGTATCTCCCTGGCGTTGCTGTGTGGCATCGGCCTGGTGATGTTGAGTGCGGGCATGGCCTCGCTGGCGACCCTGGGCAACGACGCCTCGACGTTCGATATCGGCTGGCGCATGGCCCTGTGCGGCGCCGGGTTCGGTTTCTTTCAGTCCCCCAATCTCAAGGCGATCATGACCAGCGCGCCCATCGCCCGCAGTGGCGGTGCCAGCGGGATTGTCGCCACGTCGCGGCTGATGGGACAGACGCTCGGCGCTTCATTGGTGGCGTTGTGCTTCCACTTGTCCCTGAGCAGTGGCCCGCAGTACGCGTTGTGGCTGGGCTGCGGGTTTGCCCTGGTGGGCGCGGTGGCCAGCGGGTTGCGCCTGATGCAGGACGGCGCCAAGGTTTAATTATTTGGGCCTTGTAAAACATTGAGGGAGACGGCTACCGTGGCTGTCTAAATAATTCTGAATGTTTCAGCCTTTATGTCTGATCTGGCCCAACGCAGTGCTGATTCCCACTCCCGCCGTGCCGCGCTGACCCTTGGCCTGTGCCTGCCCAGTGATGTGTTGCTGTACCTGGTACTGCCGATGGAGTCCCAGGCGTTTGGTATCACCCTGGCCCAGGCCGGGGTGCTGCTGGCGGCCAACCGTCTGGTGCGGATCTTCGGCTACAAGCATGTTCTGAATTTCTACGCCCGTAACGGTGATCGGCTGACGTGCTCCATCGCCGCCGGCGCGGCGGCGGTGTGTGCCCTTGGCAACTCGATGCTGTCCGGCTTTGCGGCCTTGCTCGGCTTGCGGTTGGTCTGGGGCCTGTGTTTTGCGGCGTTGAACCTTTCCACTCAGGTATTGGCCACTTCTGAACCGCTGGGTGCGGCGCGTCGGGCGGGGCGGTCGCGTGCGTTGATTGCCCTGGGGCCGATGCTGGCCTTGCCGCTGGGTGGATGGCTGACGTTACAGGTGGGGCCGCGGCCGATCTTCTGGATTCTGGCGGTGTGTTGCCTGGTGGGGCTGTGGATGGCGCGGGGGTTGCCGACTGCGGGTCACAATTTGCATGGCACGCCGGGGCGGCGGTTCAAGTTGCCTGACAGTGTGGCGACCTGGTCGTTTATCGAAGGGGTGGCGCTGGATGGGCTGTTTATCTTTGGTCTGTCGATTCAGGCGCAGAAGATGCTGGGTGGGAATGCGGTATTGATCGCCGGTGGGTTGATGGCGCTGCGATATGTTTCGGAGTTGCTTCTGAGTCCGCTAGGGGGGCGCGTGGCTCAGCAGTTTGGTGCGACTTCGATGTTGTTGCTGTTTTCGTTTCTCAGTGCGTTGGCGTTGGGGGCGTTTGGCAGTCACTGGGTGATTGTGGGGGCGGCGGCGGTGTTGGTGTTGCGGGCGTTGCAGTTGCCGCTGGTGACGACGTTGGTGGCGGAGCGTAATCCGGGGGCGATGCGGGTTTCTGCGTTGGCGTCGAATGCGGTGTGGCGGGATGTGGGGGCGGGGCTTGGGCCATTGCTGGCGGGGTTGTTGTTGCCGGTGGCGTCGGCGCCTTGGGTGTTTGGCGTGGCGGGGGCGGCGATTGCGGTTAGTGCGGTGTTTTGCTGGCGGGCCAGGGGGTTAGCATGAGAGGGGGGATTGAGTACATATCCGTTGCTTCGGTAACGGCCACTTAGGGTTCCGCTCTTACAGCGGGTCACTTTTGGCAAACGCCCCAAAAGTAACCAAAAGGTCTTTGCCCCACCACTCGGTGCCTCGCTTAGGCTCGGCATGCCCGCACTCCGGCCCGATTCCGCGGGCCGCCGCGACGGGCCATCCATGGCCCGGCGCGGCTAAATCGGCATCCCTGCCGATTTACCCGCTCCACCGTGCCTACTTGCGGCCATCGTGGTTGACGGGGCGCCTAAGATCAAGATCAAAAGCAAAAGCACAGCGGCCTCCCGGCCGGCTTGAGTGTTAAAAGCAAAAGCAAAAACCAGAGCGAAAACAGATCTGCTTTTCTGTGGGAGCGGGCTTGCTCGCGAAAAACCTGAGAGCGCCGCGTTCATCCAGAATGCCCGCGTCATCGTTAACGACCTTCGCGAGCAAGCCCGCTCCCACATTTGGACCGTGCCCGCTTTAGATTGTGATTTGGCTTTTAACACTCAAGCCGGCCTGTAGGCCGCTGTGCTCTTGCTTTTGATCTTGATCTTGATCTTAGGCGCCCGTTAAACCACGCTGGCCGAACGCAGGCTTTGGAGCGTGGGTAACCTGGCAGGACGCCAGGTTAGCCGTCCTGGGCCAGGGATGGCCCATGACGGCGGCCCACGGTCCAAAGCCGGAGTGAGGGCACACCGAGCCTAGGCGAGGTGCCGAGTGGTGGGGCAAGAGCGTTTTGCTTACTTTTGCGCTCTTCAAAAGTGAGCCGCTGTAAGAGCGGAACCCTAGGCGGCCGTTACCGCAGCAACGGATATGCACACCCCAATCAGCGAGCCTTCACCGCCTCAACCCACCCCGGATCCAACCGCGTCTGGTCAGGCTCAATCCCCAACCCCCGCATCTTCTCCAGATGCTCATCAACCTCCCGCACCAACTGCGCCTGAGAACTCGAATTAGCGTCCAATTCGTGCATCTGCATCAACCCAAGGTGATAAAACCGCAGCAACTTGATCGCCACCGGATCATTCGCCTTCACCCCGTCAGTCACCTTGTGCATCACGTTCGTCACACTCATCAAACTGCGCTTGAGCTGCCACCCATACACCGCCGGCGCCAGCCACGCCTGGCTCCAGAACGGCCCCCGCACCAACCCTAAGGTAATCAACACCCCGGCAAACACCCCGCCCACATTAAAGCGAAAGTTATCCCCCCCAGGCTCACCAAACACCATCACCGCCAAGCTGGAAAGCACCATCGCCAACACCACAAACAGCCCCGCGACAATCAGCGTGCTACGGCGGGTCTGCTGGCGAAAGGTAATCGGGTCGCAGGGTTTGAGCTCAAACATCCGGGTGCAGTCTCCATGGGCAGAGTAGGGGTATCGCATCGGCCGGCATCTTCTCATGCTTCGCCCGTCGGAGTGACGGTAATCAGGTTGAACGATGGCACACAGCAATTTCTCTAAACCTCGTAGGCAACCGACCCCCAAGCGAGGTGAACCATGACCCGGTACCAGCAACAGCCTCCCGGCACACCCAACCCCGACCGCACCCCCGGCGAAGAGGAGCGCGACAACGACGCCCTGCGCCCCAACGATCCCGCCGAACGGCAAGACGACGAAGAACGGGTCGAAGAAGACCTGGAAAACCTGCACGACAAGGCACGCCCGCTGTAAACCCGGCGCGTCAAGGAGATAGTTATGACTAACAGTACAAGCGGACCGCATTCATCGGAGCATTCCAGCGGCAAGGACGAATTGGGTTTCGACCCCGATTCCCCGGACGTCGCAGACCCGCAGGTCGACCCGGTAGGCCCTGCCATTGCCCCGTTGGACAAGCCAGAAAAAACCGGCAAGAAGCCGGCCTATGATCCCCTTGGTGATCTGAAGAAGTGAAACAAGCCCCGCCGTCGAGCGGGGCTTTTTTTCCTCAGCCAAGCCGTTTCGGGGCTGTCCATGTCACCTCAGTGATGCCGAACTTCTCCGCCCAGGGCCGAGTGGTCTTTTTCACCCGCTCATGGCCCGGTCGGCCTATCCGCCCCACGTGGGCAATGTCGGCGTCAACGGCCGCCCAATGCCACGCTTCGGCGTTGTTCATGACCTCGGCACGCACCACAAAGGTTTTCGGTTCGCCGTGTAGCAAGTAGTGGATGGTGTAGATCATTGCGGTACTCATGATGCCTCCCTGTCTTGTTTTGAATGGATATAAATCGGTTCAGAAAGGTTCAGAAAGTTTATGCATCCGAGGGCTTGCATTTGATTCAAATCACAATTGGCAAACAACCACCGTCAGGGTATTAGTGGTGCCTTCGCTACCGACTCAAGGATTGCGTCATGCCTGAGCTGACCCACAGCCGCCTCTACCTGCAACGTTTGGGCTACGACACGCCGCCACCGCCCACCCTGCAAACCCTGCAGGATTTGCAGTTGCGCCACGTCAGTACCTTCGCGTTTGAAAACCTGTCGACCTTGCTGCGCGTGCCTGTACCCATCGATTTGCCGAGCGTTGAGCACAAAGTCCTGTTCGACGGGCGGGGTGGTTATTGCTACGAGCTGAACCAGATGTTCCTGGCCTTGTTGCTAGAGTTGGGCTTCGACGCGCGGGGCATCACTGGGCGCGTGGTGATGGGCGGGCCGCCCGATGCGCTGACGGGGCGCACCCATCGCCTGAGCTTGGTGACCCTGGACGGCACGCGTTACATCAGCGATGTCGGCTTTGGTGGCATGGTGCCCACCAGCCCGTTGCAACTGGACACCGACGCCACCCAGGCCACGGCCCATGAACCCTATCGCCTGAGCCTGAACGAGGGCAGCTACACGTTGTGGGCGCAGGTGGCGGGGGAGTGGCGCGGGCTGTATGTATTCGACCTGCAGTTGCAGTCACGCATCGACTACGAAATCGGCAACTGGTACGTCTCCACCCACCCGGACTCGTCGTTCCTCAGCCAGTTGAAAGTCGCGCTCATAGGCCCGGGATTTCGCCGCACACTGAACAACGGCCAGTACGCGATTCACCACCTGGGCCGGGCCAGCGAGAAGCGTGTCATCGAGGATGTGGACGAGCTGCTGACGCTGCTGCAAGCCAGCTTTGGCATTCGCCTGCCGGAGCATCCACAGTTGCGGCCAATGCTCGGTCGTTTGCTGGTCCCCGCCCGAGAAGCTTGAGATAGAGCTATCGCTGAACCGTTTTACCTCGAAAAAGGTGCAAAATAATTCGAACCTTTCGCCAAAACGAGGGTTCGAAGCGTTTCCTGAATAATTTGCCACCTACAATGGAGACGTAAAACGATGTCCAAACTATTCGGAAAAATCCTCAAGAATTCCTCGGTCCTGGCCCTGATTGCTGCACCGGGTGTGGTGTTCGCCGCAGCGCCGACTGACCCGATTTCCACCTTCGGTATCCTCGGCAGCTATAACGACTTCAAACTCGAAGGCGGCAGCCAGAGCGACAAGGACCACATGCCTGAAGCCGGCCTGTTCTATAACTTCGGCAACAAGCTGACGGCGGAATCGGGCTTTATCTACCAGGCCGGCATCGAAGCCAAGTACGGCGAGAAGAGCGACAACAAGCTCAAGGAAGGCCAGGCCGACCTCGACCTCGGCTGGCGTGCCGCGCTGGACGCGCGCAACTTCGTCGATGTGCTGGTGGGTGGCGGCTACAGCTGGACCCGCTACGAGCCGGACTCGGGCGACTACGACATGAAACTCACCAACAAATCGCCGTTCGCCAAGGCGGCCCTGGGCTACAACCACCAGTTCGACGACATGACCATGCGTGTTGAACTGGGTGCCCGTCATACCATCGACGGCCGCGCCAAGCTCAAGGTCGACGGCATCGGCAGCGACACCGTGGACCTCAAGGACCGCACCAACCCGTACGCCGAAGTCAGCCTGCTGATGAACCAGAAAGGCGACCTGCCGGTGATGGCGGGCCTGTACTACACCCGCACCGAGTACAAGCTCGATGACGATTCGTACGTGGCCGACAACACCAAGCTCAAGCGTGACGAGTACGGATTCAAGGTCGGTATCGCGTTCTAAATCTGCCTGACTGATTGTTCCCACGCTCTGCGTGGGAATGCATCCCGTGACGCTCTGCGTCACAACGCGGACGCAGAGCGTCCAAGGCGGCGTTCCCACGCAGAGCGTGGGAACGATCAGCCGCTGAAGCCTGTCCGCCCAAGCCCCCCTTTCTGTCCCCCAATACCCTCAACGCCGCGCCCTGGCTGCCTTAGTGTGGATCACGCTTTCACACAATAAGAGAGAAGGTGGCTATGCGGGCAATCAACCCCCGTCGCATCAGTCTGCTGCTGGCCGTGACCTGCCTGCTGACAGCCTGTGACGACAAACCGAAACATCCCCCCGAACGTGCCACGGCGGCCAATGCCATGCCGAGCGACGCAGCCCTGGCCCAGGTCTACGACACCAGTTGCAAGCTGTGCCACGCCAACCCGGCCTCCGGTGCGCCGCTCACCGGTGACGGCCCGGCCTGGAGCCCGCGCCTTGCCCAGGGCCCGGACACCCTGCTGGACCACACCATCAACGGCTACAACGGCATGCCGCCGATGGGCCTGTGCGTGCAGTGCTCCGAAGAGCAATTCCTGGGGCTGATCAGTTTTATGTCGGGTCAACACATCCAATAAGAATAACGGGGTAGGCAATGGCGCTTTCACGGCGAGAATTATTGCAACGCGGCGCGGTAGCCGGCGCGTTCATGGCATTGACCAGTAACCCGGTGCTGGCCCAGTTGGCCCGGGCACCGCGGCTGATTCCGTGGCGCAACTGGTCGGGGGCGCAAACCTGTTTGCCCCTGGCCCGGCTGGCGCCGAAAAACCTCGATGAACTGGTGCAGGTCATCGGCCAAGCACCGGGCAAGGTGCGGCCGGTGGGCTCGGGCCATTCGTTCAGTGCGCTGGTGCCCACCGACGGCACGTTGCTGTCCCTGAGTTATTTCAACGGTCTGTTGGAGCACGATCCGCATACCTTGCAGGCCACCTTCGCCGCCGGCACGCCGATGTCACGCATGGGCCAGGCGTTGAAGGACGTTGGCCAGGCGCTGCCGAACATGGCGGATATCGACTACCAGACCCTGGCCGGGGCGATCTCCACCTCGACCCACGGCACGGGCGTGGGCTTCACCTCTTACTCCGGTTGCGTCACCGGCCTGCAACTGGTGACCGCCCAGGGCGAAGTGCTGGACTGCGACGCCAACCGCCACCCCGAAGTGTTCAGCGCCGCGCGAGTGTCCCTCGGCGCCCTGGGCGTGGCCACTCAAGTCCGCCTGCAAAACCGCACGCCCTACCGCCTGCGGGAGCGCCAGTGGATCGCCAAGACTGAAGAACTGCTGGAGGACGTGGCAAAGAACACCCGGGAAAACCAGCACTGGGAAATGCTCGTGGTGACCCATTCCGACTACGCCTTGTCCATCGCCCTGAATGAAACCACCGACCCCGAAACCCCGCCCATCGACCCGGCCGAGGCGGGCGGCAACGAGTTTGTGTCGATCATCGAAAAACTCGACAAGTACGGCAGCGATTTCCCCGACGCCCGCCGCACCTTGCTCAACAGCCTGCGCTTTTTCGCCAGCTTCGATGACCGCGTCGCCGAGTCGTTCCAGGTGTACGCCAACGTGCGCAACGTGCGCTTCAACGAGATGGAATACTCGGTGCCCGCCGAACACGGCCCGGCCTGCCTGCGGGAAATCCTCAAGCTGATCAACGACAAGGACCTGCGTACCTGGTTTCCCATCGAGTACCGCTACGTCAAGGCCGACGACATTCCGCTGAGCATGTTCGAGGGCCGCGACAGCTGTTCGATCTCTGTGCACCAGCACTACACCATGGACCATCACAATTTCTTCGCCGCCGTAGAGCCAATCTTCTGGAAATACGCCGGCCGCCCGCACTGGGGCAAGTTGCACACCCTCAACGCGCGCACCTTGCAGCCGCTGTATCCGCGCTGGGAGGAATTCACCCGGGTGCGCCGCGAGCTGGACCCCAGCGGCAAGTTCCTCAATGCGCACCTGTCGTCTATTTTGGGAGTGGCCTGATGAACCGCAGACATTTCATGCTCGGCACCGGCGTGTTGCTGGTGGGGGGGGCCATCTTGCTCAGGCCCGGCGACCGGGGCAGCCCGTACACCGAGTATTTCCGCAGCCTCAACCAGGAACTCAAGGCCCACGGGCCAATGCGCCCGGTGATGCTGATCGACCTGGACAAGCTGGACCACAACATCGATGTGGTCATGCAGTCGGTGCAGCGCGGCGGCAAACACCTGCGGCTGGTGGAGAAATCCCTGCCGTCGCCGGGGCTGCTGGCCTACATCGCCAAGCGCGCCGGCACCCAGCGCCTGATGTCGTTTCACCAGCCGTTTCTGAACCACGACGCCCAGGTCTTTCCCGATGCGGACATCCTGCTGGGCAAGCCGTTGCCGGTGCGCTCAGCCGAGCTGTTTTACCAGACCCACAAAGGCCCGTTCGATCCGTCCCGCCAGTTGCAATGGCTGCTGGACACCCCCGAGCGGCTGCAGCAATACCTGGCGCTGGCCCAGGGGTTGGGCACGAAACTGCGGGTCAATATCGAGCTGGATGTGGGCCTGCATCGCGGCGGCATCAGTGACAACGCGGTGTTGGGGCAGATGCTGACGATGATCAGCGCGCATCCGCAGCAGCTGGAATTCAGCGGGTTCATGGGCTACGACCCGTTCGTGGGCATGGGCGTGCCGGGGATTCTCGGCTCGCCCCAGGCGCTGTTCGACAAGGTCATGCAGCGCTACAACGGCTACGTGGATTACACCCGCCAGCACTTTGCGCCGCTGTGGCGGGACGGCCTGACGTTGAACACGGCAGGCAGCCCGAGTTATCGCATTCACGAGCAGGAAAAACTCAGCAGCGAGGTGTCGGTGGGCACCGCGTTGCTCAAGCCGACGCACTATGACTTGCCGTCGCTGAATGAGCATGTGCCGGCGGCCTATATCGCCACGCCCGTGTTGAAAAGCACCGGGCCGGTGGATATTCCGGCGCTGGATGGCAAGTCGCGGTTGTTCTCGTGGTGGGATGCGAATCAGCGCGCCACGTTCTTTATTTATGGGGGTAACTGGATGGCCGAGTTTGAATCGCCCCAGGGCTTGCAGAGTAATGACCTGTACGGGCGCAGCTCCAATCAGGAAATGGTCAACGGCTCGCCCAAGGTGGGGCTGAACGTGGAAGACCAGGTGTTCCTGCGCCCGACCCAGAGCGAGTTTGTGCTGTTGCAGTTCGGGGATTTGCTGGCAGTGCGGGGCGGTAAAATTGTCGACGCTTGGCCGGTCTACACCTGACAACGCCGTTCCACTGTAGGAGCGAGCTTGCTCGCGAAAAACCCGAGGACGACGCGTTCATCCAGACAGCCCGCGTTATCGTTGACGTTTTTCGCGAGCAAGCTCGCTCCTACATTTTTTGCCGGGTTTACAGCGCAAACGGAATCGTCAACTTCGCCCACAACATGTCGCCTTCCGGCCGGTTCTGCACATCAAACTCCTTGGCCCAGCGCACCTCGGCACTCGCGTACTTGAGGAAGGTGAAATACACCGCCGGACCGATCGCAAACACCTGGCCCTTGACCCCGTCATCCACATCCTCGCCGTAGATGTTCACCACGGTACGCCCGTACTGCTTATCGTCGGTGGTCTGCTTGAGGTAATAACCGTTGAGCCCAAGGCTGAGGTTATCCGTCACCTTGTAGCTGGCCGAATAATCGAAGTGAAAAATCTGCCCCGAACGGTAATGGGTATCGGGGTTTTCCTTGTTGAAACTGTAGGTGGTCTTGATCGACAGCTCGGTACGCTCGTTGGGCAGCCAGGTCGCTGACACCAACGGCTTGTAGGTGTAGAAATTGTTGCTGGTATTGGCCAGGCGCGTGGCGTCGTACTCACCGGTGGGCAGGGTGATTTCCAGGGCGGTGCCCACCGTCAGGTTCTTGCCCAGGTCCCAGAGGATGATCGGCGCCACGGTGGTGTCGCCCATGCTTTCCCGGGTGTCGGACATGCCGAACAGCGACACCTGTTGCTTCAGGTACGGCTGGGCGATGTAGCCGCCCAGGCGCCCGCCGAATACCCGCAGCGGGCTGAGGTAATCCAGGCGCGGGATGATCGCATCGGACTTGATCTTCACGTCCGGCACCTTGCCACCCAACGAACTGATATCGAGCTTCTTGGCTTCGTAATGGTTGTAGTAAATGTTGAAGGCGAACATGTGGTCCGGCAGGTTGTTGACATCCAGCGGCAGGATGTAGAAGCCATCGGTGCCGGGGCCGATGTTGTCGACGCCGCCTTCGGTGGCCAGGGCCGGCAGGCTGATGAGGGTCAACAGGGCGAGTTGCACGGGGTAAAACGCACGGGTCGGGTTCATGGCTGGGCTCATTATTATTGTTAGGGCGACGCTACCTATACAAATAAGCCCTGAACGGCCAGCGGGGCAGGGTATTGGCGGCCACATAGGGGGACTTTGGCGGACAGCTTTCATCCAGAGTGCAGCAGTTCTTGCAAGCGCCTATGATTGTCAGGATGTTTCCAAAACAAGAACTGAAGCACTCAGTCGGGAATCGAACACCCATGCAAAGGAAAGCCGTTGATCCGCACTATGACCTGGCCCTGGTCTCGCCATTTCTGCTGCAAACCCTCGGACAAGTGGTCGCGCACAAGGGCGCGAGCGCCGAGCACCTGTGCCGTGGCCTGGGGTTTACCCTGGCCGACCTTGACGACCCGGCGCAGCGGATTTCCTATCGCCAGGCGGTAGCGATGATCCAGCGTGCACTCAAGGTGTTGCCCGACCAGGGGCTGGGCCTGTGGGTAGGCCATCAGAATGTACTCGGCACCCTTGGCCTGCTCGGCCATGTGATTTCACTGTGCAAGACGTTGCGCGATGCGTTTGCCATCGGTGAACGCCACCAGCACACCTCCGGCGGTATCGCCACTTCGCGCACCCATGAAGGCCCCCAGGAAGTGTTCGTCGATATCGAATGCCTGCTGCCGTATGCCGAGGTCCAGGTGTTTGCCGCGGAGGAGTTCTTTGCGAGCCTGATGGTGTATGGCCGGGCCCTGGTGGGCGAGGGCTTCATGCCGTTGCGAGTCGAATTTATCCACGCAGCGCCCGTCTACGTCGCCGACTATCACCAGCTGTTTGGCGCGGATGTGCGTTTTGGTTGCCTGAATAACCGCATGGTCCTGGCCAGCCACTGGCTGGACGTGCGCCTGCCCAATCACCACGCCCTGGCCCTGCGCCAGGCCCTGGAATTGCTGGAGCTGGAAAGCGCCCAGCTGCATCAGAAAATGGATTTGATCCAGGCGGTGGAGCGCGCGATTTCCCGGGATTTGCAGGGCAGCCAGCTGGAAAAGGTCGCCAGTGACTTGAACATGAGCGGGCGTACCTTGCGCCGGCGCCTCACTGAGCACGGGCTGACCTTTGAAGGCCTGCTGGAACAGGTGCGCAGGGCGCGGACCATGGGGTTGTTGAGCAACCCGGGGTTGTCCATCGAACGGATCACCGAGGAAGTTGGCTATAGCGATGTGCGCAGTTTTCGGCGGGCGTTCAAGCGCTGGACCGGGCTGAGTCCCAGTGCATTTCGCGGTGAAGGCGCAGGGCCGGGGTGAGCGTCAGGATTGGCCCCATTGGCTACCTGATCTTTCCCCGGATTGGCTATTTGTCCAACGCACCCGTCTCACTACTCTAGACACCAATCCCCACTGTTCTGGAGTATCACCATGCAAGCTCGTACCGACTTCTACACCGCCTCCCCGGACGCCATGAAAGCCATGCTCGCCCTGGAGGCCGCCGTCGGCAAACTGTCCATCGAACTGCCGCTGCTGGAACTGGTGCGCCTGCGTGTGTCGCAGATCAACGGCTGCGCCTTCTGCCTCGACATGCACACCGCCGACGCCCGCAAGGGTGGCGAGACCGAGCGCCGCCTGTACACCGTGTCGGCCTGGCGTGAAACGCCGTTCTTCACGCCCCGTGAACGTGCCGCGCTGGCCTGGGCCGAAAGCCTGACCCTGCTCAGCCAGACTCACGCACCGGATGCAGACTTCACCGAACTGGCTGCCCACTTCAGCCCGCAAGAGCAAGTCGACCTGAGCGTGGCGATCGCCACCATCAACAGCTGGAACCGTCTGGCGGTGGGGTTTCGCAAGATGCCTAAATAACCCCGCGTCACCTGTGGCGAGGGAGCTTGCTCCCGCTGGGCTGCGTAGCAGGCCCACAGAATTTTCCCACGAGATGCCGGGATTGCTTCGATTTGGACCGCAGATTAACCTCCCCCGGTTGCTGACACTCAGCAATCGGGCTTCGCGGCCCGCTAACTTGATGCATAATTGCCACCGCTTTGCGCCGGACACTTTGGTGTTCGGCGTTTCGTGTTATGGCAGCTGTGCGTGGGATACCTTCGGGTATGCCGAGTTCCAAGTTCTCGGTCCGCGAACCTGCGTACAGCTGCCACCTTCCATCGCGTCGCGGCGATCAGGTGCAGCTCCAGCCAAACTTGGAGATATGTCATGCACAAAGTCACACCGAATCCCCCGCCTAAAGATTCAGCAGCGCTGTTGGACGCTGCGAGTCGCGCTGCCCATCACGCTCTTCCACCCCCGCCACACACCAACGGCTACCTTCCACTGTTTTCCATCAATGCTGCCGCCAATACGGAGGCGCTGCTGGCCAACGCCTATGAGACCCTTAATGGCGCCTGCGGCCTTGTTCAGGATCTGGCGGAGACAATGGACGACAAGCAACGTTGTCAGTTACTGGCCATCGGGCAGTTGCTGGAGTTGACGGTGTTGTTGGTTGATCGGGCGATGGAGCAGAAATGTCCGGTCTAGGCGGTAAGGAACCGTATTCAACCTAAGAAGCAGATCCAGTGTGGGAGCTGTCGAGCCCCGGCGAGGCTGCGATGGCGGCGGCACAGTCAATATTGATATCGGCTGATCCACCGTCATCGCGGCCTCGCTAAAGCTCGACGGCTCCCACCTTTGTTCTTCTAGAAGTTAACTGTTGCACTCAAGCGTGCGGTCAACGGCGCACCCTGGAACAGGTAGTCATCGCCCATGTATTCACCGGCATCACGCCAGTAACGCTTGTCGAACAGGTTGTCGACGCTCAGGCGAAACACCGTTTCATAGCCATCGAGCCTGGTGGTGTAGCGGCTGCCCACGTTGACGATGGCGTAGTCGCCCACTTCCACATCACCGGTGCGATTGGCGTACTTGTTGGCGCTGTATTGCACGCCGCCGAGCAACGCCAGGCCATCGACCCAGGGCAGGGCGTAGTCGGCATACAGGCTGGCGCGCAGTTTCGGCACGTTGATCGCCTGATGGCCTTCGTATTCCGGCGTGCCGCTGCCCGTCACCCGTGCACGGATGGCCGCGACGCTGGCGGCGATCTGCAAGCGCTCGGTGGCCCAGCCGTTGGCGGATAACTCCAGGCCGGTGTTTTTCTGTTGGCCTTGTTGCACGTAGGTGAACGCACCCGCGTCGTCGGGTTTGGCGTATTGATAGGCCTGGCGAGTCTGGAAGATCGCGGCGGCGAAGCTGATGCGGCGCCAGTCGTATTTCACACCGGCTTCGATCTGGCGGGAGACGGTTGGGGCGAGGGTATCGAAGGAGTTGCTAGCGAACCACGGTGCGGTGCCGCCCAGAGATAGGCCTTTGCTGTAACTGGTGTAGAGCGAAAGGTTTTCTATCGGTTTGTAGATCAACGCCGCCTGGGGCAGGAACACATATTGTTGGGTGTGGCGCGACTCATCACCATTGGCGTCATAGGCATGCTCATCAAGCCGCACTTCGCGGCCGCCGAGCACCGTTTGCCATTGCTCGTTGAAGCTGATGCGATCGGTCAGGAACAGGCCATACTGACGGCTGTCGAGGCGGCGGTGGCTGGGGTTGAGCGGTCCGTTGTAGGCTGGAAACTGCTCAGGGTCATGATCGATATTGCCCGTGCCCAATATAGTGCCGTCAGGCAAGATGTTTCTGGCCACGTTAATTGGATTGCGCTGATCCACCACCCGCCGAAACGCACTGGTGCCAAACGTCAACTCATGCCCCAGTCCACCGGTATTGAACAACCCGGTCATCGCGGCCTGGATTTCATCATCGCGCCGGGTGTCATCAGGGCTGCGGAAGTCATAGATATCGTAGTTACCCTCCGGGCTGAAGTAGTTCGGTACCTTGGCCCCGGCACAGCTCGCGGACCCGTAGCAACCCCACGCAAACGAACTGTAATCATCAATCACCACCTTGCTGCGCGCCGCGCTCACGCTGCCTTTCCATTGGTCATTGAAGCGGTACTCAAACTTGCCATTGAGGTTCAGCGAATCGATCCCTACCTGATTCGCACCGCTCTGATGCCCCAGCAGTTTTTTCGGTGACGCGTCGTGCGGCACCTCGGTCCCGCCGAGCAACTGATAGCCCGGCACCGAGCGCTGCTGCTTGTTCTGATACTCGGCATCCAGCTGCAATACCGCGTCGGGGCTGATGTTCCAGTCGAACGCCAGGGACAGGAAATCCCGGTGGCCATTGGCATGTTCGACATAAGCGTTGAGGTCTTCATGGGCCACGTTCGCACGCAGGCCGAACTGCTGCTCGCTGCCAAACCAGCCGCCCACGTCGGTGGCCAGGTAGCCGCTGCCGCGATCATCGGTGGACACCGTCACCGAGCGCACATCCTCCGGGCGCTTGGTCACGTAATTGATCACGCCGCTGGGCTCGGAGATCCCGCTTTGCAGGCCCGACAATCCCTTGAGCAACTCCACGCGCTGCTTGTTCTCCAGGGCAACGTTCTGCTCGCCGGTGATGGTGCGGCCATTGATCTTGTAACTGCTGGCGGCATTCAGCGAGAAGCCGCGCACCACGAAGTTTTCGTAGTAGCCGATGGGTGCATAGCTGTCGCCCACCGAGGCGTCATTGCGCAGCACTTCGCTGAGCAAGCGCGCCTGTTGATCCTTGATCAGCGACTCGTTGAACACCGCGATCGAGGCCGGCGTGTCGAGCAGCGGCGCCTCATTGAAACCGCCCACCGACGCGGTGTCGCTGTTATAGCCGGATTCATCCTGGCCCTGGACCTTCACCTCCGACAGCTCGATATCAGCCGCCTGGCTGCTACCGATGCCTGCGCTGAGCAACAGGCCGAGGGCGAAATGTGAAGGAACAGCGGGGCGAAGACGCAAAACCATGGGGGAAGGCCTGAGAGCGCAGAGCGGAGGGCGCATAAGCTAGGCATAACGGCGGCGTTTTACAAGTTTGCGAGAAGGATTCGCGTTGAGACGCCCCGTCTCAGCCCGCAGACCAATCCTGCTGCTGCTCGACAGCGGCCCCTGGCAACTGCGATAGACAAGGCTTCTCTCACCGTTGAAGGGGATCGTCATGAGTATCGCTGGAAAAGTTGCACTGGTGACCGGTGCCGGGCAAGGCATCGGCCGGGCCATCGCGCTGCGCTTGGCGCGGGACGGCGCCGATATTGCGTTGGTGGACATCAACAGCGCCAAGATTGAAGCGGTGGCGGCCGAGATCGTTGCACTGGGGCGCAAGGCCTCGGTGTTTGTTGCCGACGTCTCGAAGCTGGAGCAAGTGGTCGCGGCGGTGGACCATGCCCACCAGACCCTGGGCGGCTTCCACATCATCATCAACAACGCCGGCGTCGCACAGATCGACGCACTGCTGGACGTAACCCCGGAACAGGTCGACCGCACGCTGCGTATAAACGTGCAGGGCACACTCTGGGGCATCCAGGCCGCGGGCAAGAAATTCAAGGCGCTGAAGCAGAAGGGCAAGATCATCAATGCCTGCTCGATTGCCGGCCATGAAGGCTTTGCGCTGCTGGGGGTGTATTCGGCCACCAAGTTTGCCGTGCGCGCGCTGACCCAGGCCGCCGCGAGGGAGTTGGCCAGTGACGGGATTACCGTCAACGCCTACTGCCCGGGTGTGGTGGGCACCGACATGTGGGTCGAGATCGACAAGCGCATGGCCGAGATTACCGGCGCCGAGGTAGGGGCGACGTACAAGAAGTATGTGGACGGGATTGCGTTGGGCCGGGCGGAAACGCCGGAGGATGTGGCGGGGCTGGTGTCGTACCTGGCGGGGCCGGATTCGGATTACATGACCGGGCAATCGCCATTGATTGATGGGGGGATTCTCTACCGCTGACCCGGCAGAATCACTCGGTCAAAATGTGGGAGCGGGCTTGCTCGCGAATGCAGAGTGTCAGGCACCTACTTTGTGACTGATACACCGCATTCGCGAGCAAGCCCGCTCCCACATTTTTTACCGCGTTTGATCGTTCCCACGCTCTGCGTGGGAATGCCGCCTGGACGCTCCGCGTCCGCTTCTGCAGTCGTGACGCGGAGCGTCACAGGATGCATTCCCACGCGGAGCGTGGGAACGATCATCAACGATCATCAGTGTTTTCCGGGCATGTCGATACCCAGCTGGTTAACCCGCCGATACAAGGTTGCCCTGGAAATCCCCAGCGCCTGCGCCGCCGCCAGCGGCTTCCACCGATGCCGAATCAGTGCGTCCAGCACCAACTGCCGCTCTGGGCTGACGCTTTCCGATGTTTCCACCGCAACCGCGTCACCGCGAACTTCCACCGGCAAATCCGCCAATTGAATCGTCCCGCCATCGCACACCGCACACGCATACGCCAATACATGCCGCAGTTGCCGCACATTCCCCGGCCAGGCATAACCCAGCAGCAACTCCAGCGCCGCCGCTGCGATTCCCGCGGCTACACCGTTGTGCCGCGCCTCCTGCTTTGATCGTTCCCACGCTCTGCGTGGGAATGTCGCCTGGACGCTCCGCGTCCGCCTCTACAGTTGTGACGCGGAGCGTCACAGGATGCATTCCCACGCGGAGCGTGGGAACGATCATCAACGATCATCAGTGTTTTCCGGGCATGTCGATACCCAGCTGGTTAACCCGCCGATACAAGGTTGCCCTGGAAATCCCCAGCGCCTGCGCCGCCGCCAGCGGCTTCCACCGATGCCGAATCAGTGCGTCCAGCACCAACTGCCGCTCTGGGCTGACGCTTTCCGATGTTTCCACCGCAACCGCGTCACCGCGAACTTCCACCGGCAAATCCGCCAATTGAATCGTCCCGCCATCGCACACCGCACACGCATACGCCAATACATGCCGCAGTTGCCGCACATTCCCCGGCCAGGCATAACCCAGCAGCAACTCCAGCGCCGCTGCCGCGATCCCGACCGCAACACCGCTGTGCCGCGCCTCTTGCTCCAGAAGCCGATTGATCAATGCCAATTTGTCCGTGCGCTCGCGCAATGGCGGCACACAGAACCGCGCACAGCCCAACCGGAAATACAAATCCTCGCGAAAGCTTCCAGCACTCACCAGCGCCGCCAAGTCCCGATGGCTGGCGCAGATCACCTGGATATCCACCGTGCGGGTTTTCGCTCCGCCCAGCGGCGCCACTTCACCTTCGGCCATGACCCGCAGCAGTCGCGTCTGCAACGCCAGCGGCATGTCGCCGATCTCGTCGAGAAACAACGTGCCGCCATCGGCCTGCAACAGCAGCCCGGTCATGCCCTTGCTGGAGGCACCGGTAAACGCCCCGGCCACGTAGCCGAACAGTTCGCTCTCAATCAGGTTTTCCGGGATCGCCGCGCAGTTCACCGCCACAAAGGGGCCGTCGCGACGGGCGCTGCGTTCATGCAACTGGCGGGCAAACACTTCCTTGCCGGCGCCGGTTTCGCCCTGGACCAGCACCGGCAGGTTGCGGTCCTTGACCCGCACGGCCAGGCGCAGATGCTCTTCCACACGCGGGTCTATCTGACTGGCCAAGCACGTTACCGCCCGCGCCGCTTTACGCCGTGGCGCGCTGACCCGTACCTGCAAGGCTCCGGTTTCGCCGAGCCAATGCAACTGCTGCGTCGATTGATCGGTCACGGCGCGCAACGCGTCCAGGTCAAACACTTCGCCGATATGCTCCGGCAACTGCCCGAAGCGCACCCTCAAGGCCTGCCGCGCCTTGCTGTTCAAGGCTTGCAGTCGCCCGTCCTGATCCCACGCCAGCAGCATGTCCGGCTGGCTGTCGACGTAACCCGGCGTGCTGTGGGCCTGCAACACCCAGTGTTGCCGGGCGCTGTGCATGAAAAACGCGTTCTCGATGGCCCGCGCGCTTTGCGCCACCATCTGCCGCACCAGGTGCTGGCTGCGCCGGTCATCCGGCGATTTCAGGGCGGAGGCGTCCATCACGCCCAGCAGGTTGCCCTGGGGATCAAAGATGGGTGCGGCAGAGCAGGTCAGGCCGATAAACGCCGCGCGAAAGTGGTCGCGTTTGTGCACGGTGACCGCGGCCTTGCTGGTCAGCACCGTGGCCACGCCGCAAGTGCCTTCCTCGGCTTCCGACCAGCAGGTGCCAAGGTACAGGCCGGCCTTGCGGCAGTCGTTGCGAATGCCGGCGTCCACACGATGGTCGATGGTCTGGCCCTGGGCGTCGGTGAGCATCACGCAGTAATCGGCGTGGCGCACCCGGTTGTGAATCTGCCCGACTTCCTCGCTGGCGATGCGCATGAACAGTTCGGCGCGTTCGCGGCATTCCTTGAGCAGGGTGCTGGTGAGGATGCGCGGCCCTTGCAGGGAACCGGGGTCGAGGTGGTGCTGCTCCATGGAGCGGCGCCAGGAGTCAAAAATCAGCGACGGCACCGGCGCCTGGGGCAGGCGGTCGGCGTTGCGAACCACGCGGCTGACGCAGTCGACATGGTCCTTGGAGTTCACGGCGAGCATTGAAGCCTCCGGTTCTCGATCCTTGTTGTTATGCCCGCCATTAAGCGCCCATGGGCCGGGCGGGACAAGGGCGGCCTGACCAACTGCCCGAGGTGAGACGCAACGTCTCATCCCGCCTGAGACGCTGCGGGCAGGTTGCAACGGCGCGTCTCATTGAACGGGCCACAGTGGCATGCCCGGGTCTTCCGGCAGCTGCTCTGGATCAAGGCTTTCCCAGGTTTTCCAGCATATTGGCACAGGCCGTGCTGAGTGCCTTGCAGCTGGCCTGATCCAGCCTTTTGTGTGTCGAGACAACCTGGAGAACAACAAGATGTCCACTCACCTGTCCACCGATCAATTGCTCCATGCCTACACCGTGATGCGCACCATCCGTGATTTCGAAGAACGCCTGCATGTGGAATTCGCCACCGGCGAGATTCCCGGTTTCGTGCATTTGTATGCCGGCCAGGAAGCCAGTGCCGCCGGGGTCATGGCCCACCTCAACGATGAAGATTGCATCGCCTCCAACCACCGTGGCCACGGCCATTGCATCGCCAAGGGTGTGGATGTGTTCGGCATGATGGCCGAGATCTACGGCAAGAAAACCGGGGTGTGCGGCGGCAAGGGCGGCTCCATGCACATTGCCGACCAGGAGAAGGGCATGCTCGGCGCCAACGGCATTGTGGGTGCCGGTGCGCCGCTGGCAGCCGGTGCGGCCCTGGCGGCCAAGCTCAAGGGCAGCGCGGGTGTGGCCGTGGCGTTTTTTGGTGACGGCGGCTCCAACGAGGGCGCGGTGTTTGAAGCCATGAACCTGGCCTCGATCATGAACCTGCCGTGCCTGTTCGTGGCCGAGAACAACGGTTACGCCGAAGCCACGGGGTCCGGCTGGTCGGTGGCCTGCAAGGACATTGCCGAGCGCGCCGTGGGCTTTGGCATGCCGGGGGTGATTGTCGACGGCAACGACTTTTTCGCCGTACACGCCGCCCTTGGCGTTGCGGTAGAACGTGCCCGCAGCGGTAAGGGGCCGACGCTGGTGGAGGTCAAACTGAGCCGTTTCTACGGGCACTTCGAAGGCGATGCACAAACCTATCGCGGCCCGGACGAGGTGAAAAACCTGCGGGAAACCGGCGACTGCCTGAGCCTGTTTCGCCAGCGTTGCACCGCCGAAGGCTGGCTCGACGCGGCTCAGTTCGAACGCATCGACACCGAAGTCGCGCAACTGATTGAAGACGCGGTGCGCCTGGCCAAGTCCGACCCCAAACCCCAGGCCGCCGACCTGCTCAGTGATGTCTACGTCGCCTACCGCTAACCGCCACCCACTACAAAAACAATCCGTGGAGAAGTCATCATGGCTAGAAAAATCAGCTATCAGCAGGCAATCAACGAAGCCCTGGCCCAGGAAATGCGCCGGGACCAGAGCGTGTTCATCATCGGCCAGGACGTGTCCGGCGGTACCGGTTCGCCCGGTGAACAGGATGCCTGGGGCGGCGTGCTCGGCGTCACCAAGGGCCTGTATCCGGAATTCCCCGACCGCGTGCTCGACGCACCGCTTTCCGAGGTCGGCTACGTGGGCATGGCCGTCGGCGCGGCCACCCGTGGCATGCGCCCGGTGTGCGAATTGATGTTCGTCGACTTTATCGGCTGCTGCCTCGACCAGTTGCTCAACCAGGCGGCGAAGTTTCGCTACATGTTCGGCGGCAAGACCACCACACCGCTTGTAGTGCGCGCCATGTACGGCGCCGGCCTGCGTGCGGCGGCCCAGCACTCGCAGATGCTCACCTCGATGTGGACCCATATTCCCGGGCTCAAGGTGGTGTGCCCGGCCACGCCCTATGACGCCAAGGGCATGCTGATCCAGGCGATCCGCGACAACGATCCGGTGATTTTCCTCGAACACAAAATGCTCTACAGCCTCCAGGGCGAAGTGCCGGAAGAGCTGTACACCGTGCCGTTCGGCGAAGCCAACTTCGTGCGTGAAGGCAATGACGTAACCCTGGTGACCTACGGGCGCATGGTGCACATCGCCCTGGAAGCGGCGGCCAACCTGGCGCGCCAAGGCATCGATTGCGAAGTGCTGGACCTGCGCACCACCAGCCCGCTGGACGAAGACAGCATCCTTGAAAGCGTGGAGAAAACCGGGCGCCTGGTGGTGATCGACGAATCCAATCCACGTTGTTCGATTGCCACGGACATCAGTGCATTGGTGGCGCAACGCGCGTTCAGCTTCCTGCGCGCGCCGATCGAAATGGTCACCGCGCCCCATACCCCGGTGCCGTTCTCCGATGCCCTGGAAGACCTGTACATCCCCAACGCGGCGAAGATCGAAGCTGCGGTGCTGAAGATCGCCGACAAGAGGAATGCCGCATGATCCATACACTGACCATGCCCAAGTGGGGGCTGTCGATGACCGAGGGCCGGGTCGATGTCTGGCTCAAGCAGCCGGGCGACCGGGTGGAGAAGGGCGAAGAAGTGCTGGATGTCGAGACCGACAAGATCTCCAGCAGCGTCGAGGCGCCGTTCAGCGGAGTGCTGCGGCGGGTGTTGGCCCAGAGCGATGAGACCTTGCCGGTGGGGGCATTGCTGGCAATCGTAGTGGAAGGCGAGGCCAGCGAGGCCGAGATTGATGGGGTCATCGAGGCGTTCCAGGCGGGGTTCGTTTCCAATGCTGCCGAGGCTGAAGCCAGCGGGCCATCGGCACAGAAGGTTGAAGTGGGCGGGCGCTTGTTGCGCTATCTGGACCTCGGGGAGGGCGGCACACCGCTGGTGCTGATCCATGGCTTTGGTGGCGACCTGAATAACTGGCTGTTCAATCACCCGGTGCTCGCGGCTGAGCGGCGGGTGATCGCGCTGGATTTGCCGGGGCATGGCGAGTCGGGCAAGTACCTGAAAGACGGCGACCTTGAGGAGTTGGGTCAGGCGGTATTGGCACTGTTGGATCATCTGAAGATTGACCGGGTTCACCTCGCCGGGCATTCCATGGGCGGGCTGGTTTCGCTGAATATTGCGCGACTGGCGCCGGCGCGTGTGGCGTCATTGACGCTGATCGCCAGTGCTGGATTGGGTACGCAGATCAACGGTGATTACCTGCAAGGTTTTATCGACGCGAGCAATCGCAATGCACTCAAGCCGCAACTGGTGCAACTGTTCAGCGACCCGGCGCTGGTGACCCGGCAGATGCTGGAAGACATGCTCAAGTTCAAGCGCCTGGAGGGGGTGGATCAGGCGTTGCGGCAGATCACCGGGGCGTTGTTCAGCGGTGGTCGGCAATTGGTGGATTTGCGCAACGTTGTCGGGCAGCAGCCGAGCCTGGTGATCTGGGGCAGTGAGGACGCAATCATTCCGGCGAGCCATGCCCAGGGGTTGGAGGCTCAGGTGGAGATACTGCTGGGGCAGGGGCATATGGTGCAGATGGAGGCGGCGGAGCAAGTGAATCAGTTGATGCTGACGTTTCTTCGGACCTGATCGTTCCCACGCGGAGCGTGGGAACGATCTTCAACACTTACCTCTGGCGTTTCAGGGTCTCGCTGGGCAACTCTTGAAACAGCGCCCGGTAACTGTTGGAAAACCGCCCCAAATGCCAGAACGACCAATTCATCGCCACTTCCGCCACGGTGGTGTCCGCTGACGGCGGGTTCAACAACTCCCGCCGTGCACTGTTCAACCGGCGCAACCTCAACCATTGCGCCGGGCTCATCCCGGTGTACGTCTTGAACCCCTGCTGCAACTGGCGCAACGGCACGCCGGCAATGCGCGCCAGCTCCAGCAGGTTGACGGTTTCATCCGGCACATCCGCCGCCCATTCGCCAATGCGCGCCATGATGATTCGCTCCTCGGTGCGCCGCTGCAATGAACCCTTGTCCAGGCACACGCAGGCGTTGTCGAGGATGAACAGGCAGTCGTCCAGCAACTGTTGTGTGAGCGCATCGCGACTCGGCGGGTCAAACGTGGCCGACAGCCGCGTCAGCGTGCCGCTGAGCCAGCGGCTGAACAAGGCGTTTTGCAGGGAGTTGAGCGGGGCCATGAACAATCCCTCCAGTTTCGCCACCTCCAAACCGTGGCGCTGGACGAACTGCGGCCCGAATACCACCGCGACTTCGCGGTAGTTTTCCGGGGTGATCCAGGTGTTGCGGCTTTCGCCATTGAGCACATACAGCGCGTTGTCGCTGCCATCGAAACAGAACGCCAGGGAGCCCGGTGGCGCGTTGAAGTTCTGCTCCACCCGGGTGTTCATCCGCTCTTCATACACCTCGACACCTTGCAGGTCGAGGTAGCGAATCTGCCCGGCAAAATGCCCCGGAGACATCTGCTGGTACTGTTGCACCCAACCGGGTGTCGCACTGCATTGAGCGGCCACATCACCGGTAGTAAAGGCCTGTACGCGCAAAGCTGTTGCCTGTGTCATGGGTAACCTGGGCGCACTCTATTGGTGCGTTGTGGTGGGTGCAAAGTGGATAGATGCCGTCGGACGGCTGGCCCAAGATAGACCTCAATGCGCGGCGAGGGAAGCCCGCGGCGCATCATCCAACCCATGACGAGGTCCTTATGAACGCCCCCTTCGATCAGCTGTCCGCCTGGCTGAAAGAACACAAGATTACCGAAGTCGAATGCGTGATCAGTGATTTGACTGGCATCGCACGCGGCAAGATTTCGCCCACCAACAAGTTCCTGCATGAGCGAGGCATGCGCCTGCCGGAAAGTGTGTTGCTGCAAACGGTAACCGGGGACTTTGTCGACGACGATATCTACTACGACCTGCTGGACCCGGCCGACATCGACATGATCTGCCGCCCGGTGTCCAACGCCACCTACGTGGTGCCGTGGGCCATCGAGCCCACTGCCATCGTGATCCACGACACCTTCGACAAGCAGGGCAACCCCATCGAGTTGTCGCCGCGCAACGTGCTGAAAAAGGTCCTGCAGCTGTATACCGATCAAGGCTGGCAGCCGATTGTCGCGCCGGAAATGGAGTTCTACCTGACCCAGCGCTGCGAAGACCCGGACCTGCCGCTGAAGACCCCGCTGGGCCGTTCCGGCCGCGCCGAAAGTGGCCGCCAATCGTTCTCCATCGATGCCGCCAACGAATTCGATCCGCTGTTCGAAGACGTCTACGACTGGTGCGAAGCCCAGGGCCTGGACCTCGACACGCTGATCCACGAAGACGGCCCGGCGCAGATGGAAATCAATTTCCGCCACGGCGATGCCCTCGACCTGGCCGACCAGATCACCGTGTTCAAACGCACCCTGCGGGAGGCGGCGCTCAAGCACAACGTCGCCGCCACCTTCATGGCCAAACCCGTGGCCGACGAGCCCGGCAGCGCCATGCACCTGCACCAGAGCGTGGTGGAAATCGCCACCGGCAAGCAGGTGTTTGTCGATGAGCACGGCAACAAGAGCCAACTGTTCCTGAACCACATTGGCGGCTTGCAGAAGTACATCCCCAAGCTGCTGCCGATGTTTGCGCCCAACGTGAACTCGTTCCGCCGTTTCCTGCCGGACACCTCGGCACCGGTCAACGTGGAGTGGGGCGAAGAAAACCGCACCGTCGGCCTGCGCGTACCGAGCTCCAGCCCCGACGCCATGCGCGTGGAAAACCGCCTGCCGGGTGCCGACGCCAACCCGTACCTGGCCATCGCCGCCAGCCTGCTGTGCGGCTACCTCGGCATGATCGAAAAGGTCGAACCCAGCGCCCCGGTGGAAGGCCGCGCCTACGAGCGCCGCAACCTGAGGTTGCCGATCACCATCGAAGACGCCCTGGCGCGCATGGAAGAGTGCGACACCGTCAAGCAGTACCTGGGGGACAAGTTTGTGCGCGGCTACGTCGCGGTCAAGCGCGCCGAACACGAGAATTTCAAGCGGGTGATCAGCTCCTGGGAACGTGAATTCCTGCTGCTGAGCGTCTGACGACTCGCCCGTAGCAGCTGTCGAGCCTTAGCGAGGCTGCGTCGGGCTCACCGCAATTGTGTCTGATACAACGCTACGCAGCCTCGCTTAGGCTCGACAGCTGCTACGGGCAGAAGGGCTGGGTGAATACATAAAAATCAATCAAGCAAAGGGGTGTCGATATGCGTCTGGTGAAAAAGCTACTCCCGCTGGCCTTGGCGGCGTTGTTCAGCAGCGCGGGCCACGCCGCGCAGACGGTCAGTGTGTACAACTGGACCGACTACATCGGTGAGACCACCTTGGCCGACTTCCAGGCCAAGACCGGGATCAAGGTGATCTACGACGTGTTCGACTCCAACGAAACCCTGGAAGGCAAACTGCTTGCCGGGCGCACCGGCTACGACGTGGTGGTGCCGTCTAACCACTTCCTGGCGCGGCAGGTCAAAGCCGGTGCGTTCCTCAAGCTGGACCGCTCGCAACTGCCCAACTTCAAGAACCTCGACCCCAAGCTGCTCAAGCTGCTGGAGAAAAACGATCCGGGCAACGAGCACTCGGTGCCGTACCTGTGGGGCACCAACGGCATCGGCTACAACGTGGACAAGGTCAAGCAGGTGCTGGGCATCGACCGTATCGATTCCTGGGCCGTGCTGTTCGAACCGGAGAACATCAAGAAGCTGCACGAGTGCGGCGTCGCGTTCCTCGATTCGGCGGATGAACTGTTTCCCGCGATCCTCAACTACATGGGCAAGGACCCGCGCAGCGAGAATCCCGAAGACTACAAACAAGCCGAAGCCAAGCTGCTGACCCTGCGGCCGTACATCACCTATTTCCATTCCTCCAAGTACATCTCGGACCTGGCCAACGGTGATATTTGTGTCGCCTTCGGTTATTCCGGCGACGTGTTCCAGGCCGCCAACCGCGCCAAGGAAGCCAAGAACGGCGTGAACATCGCCTACTCAATCCCCAAGGAAGGCAGCAACCTGTGGTTCGACCTGCTGGCGATCCCGGCAGACGCGGCCAACCCAAAAGCCGCCCACGCTTTTATCAACTACTTGCTGGACCCAGAAGTGATCGCCAAGGTCAGCGCCAGCGTCGGCTACGCCAACCCGAACCCGGCGGCCAAGGCCTTCATGGCGCCGGAGCTGGTGAACAACCCTGAGATCTACCCGTCCCAGGAAGTGCTCGACAAACTTTATATTTCCACCACCCCGACGCCTGCCGTCATGCGCTTGATGACGCGGTCCTGGAGCAAAGTGAAGACCAACAAATGAGCCATTCCTCGCCCGACCACGCCCGTTCCTATTACCTGGCTTCGGCCAACGCCATGCCCCAGCGCCCAGCGCTGGGGGCTGACCTGACGGCCGATGTGTGTGTGATTGGCGGTGGATTCACCGGGGTCAATACCGCCATCGAATTGGCCCAGCGTGGGCTATCGGTGATCTTGCTGGAGGCCCGGCGGATTGGCTGGGGTGCCAGTGGGCGCAATGGCGGGCAGTTGATACGCGGGATTGGGCATGACGTATCGGGATTTGCCAAGTACGTGGGCGAGGAGGGCGTGCGTTACCTGCAGCAGGCCGGGATCGATTCGGTGGCGCTGGTGGGCGAGCGGATTCGCGAGCACGGGATTGACTGTGACCTGCGCTGGGGGTTTTGTGAGTTGGCGAATACGCCGGCGCAGTTTGCGGCGTTTCAGGGGGAGCTGGAAAGCCTGGCTGCCTTGGGGTATGCGCCTGAAACGCGGTTGGTGGCGCCGCAGGATATGGCGCAAGTCGTGGGCTCAGGTGTGTATGCCGGTGGTTTGGTGGACATGGGATCCGGGCATTTGCATCCGCTGAACCTGGTGTTGGGGGAGGCGGCTTTGGCCGAATCACTTGGGGTGCGGATCTTTGAAAACAGCCCTGTGCTGGAGTTGGTTCATGGCGATACGGTGCAGGTGCGTTGTGCGTCCGGCACCGTGCGCGCCAGTAGCCTGGTGCTGGCGTGCAATGCGCATCTGGAGGAATTGGAGCCGAAGTTGAGTGGCAAGGTGCTGCCAGCGGGGAGTTACATCATTGCGACCGAGCCACTGTCGGTTGGGGTGGCTGATCAGTTGATTCCGCAGAACCTGGCGTTGTGTGATCAGAAAGTGGGGTTGGATTATTACCGGCTTTCGGCGGATCGGCGGTTGTTGTTTGGGGGGGCTTGTCATTATTCGGGGCGTGATCCGGTGGATATCGCGGGGTATATGCGGCCGAAGATGCTCAAGGTTTTTCCGCAGTTGGTGGATACGGCGATTGAGTTTCAGTGGGGGGGAAGATCGGCATCACCGCCAATCGCTTTCCCCAGGTGGGGCGGTTGAAGCAGCACCCGAATGTGTTTTATGCCCAGGGGTATTCGGGGCATGGGTTGAACGTGACTCACTGGTGCGCGCGGTTGTTGGCTGAGGGGATTCAGGCTGGGCAGAGTCGGGGGTTGGATATTTTCAGCCAGGTGCCGCATATGACGTTTCCCGGGGGGAAGGTGTTGCGTTCGCCGCTGTTGGCGTTGGGGATGTTGTGGTATCGGGTTCGGGAGATGGTGGGGTGATTGATTGGGTACATATCCGTTTCTTCGGTAACGGCCACCTATGGTTTCGCTCTTACAGCGAGTCACTTTGCAAAAGCGGCAAAGTAACCAAAACGCTCTGCCCCGCCTGTCGGCACCTCGCCTAGGCTCGGTGTTCCCTCACTCCGGCACCGCGAAGCGGGCCGCCGCGACGGGCCATCCATGGCCCGGCGCGGCTAAACCGGCGTCCTGCCGGTTTACCCGCTCCGCAATACCTGCGTTCGGCCTCGGGCTTATTGGGGCAGTCAGATCAAGATCAAAAGCAAGAGCACAGCGGCCTCTCGGCCGGCTTGAGTGTTAACAGCAAAAGCAAAAACCAGAGCGAAAACAGAGCTGCTTTTCTGTGGGAGCGGGCTTGCTCGCGAAAAACCTGAGACCGCCGCGTTCATCCAGAATGCCCGCGTCATCGTTAAAGACCTTCGCGAGCAAGCCCGCTCCCACATTTTTTGGACCGTGCCCGCTTTAGCTTTTGATTTTGCTCTTCAACACTCAAGCCGGCCTGTAGGCCGCTGTGCTTTTGCTTTTGATCTTGATTTTGATCTTAGGCGCCCCGTTAAACCACGCTGGCCGAACGCAGGCTTTGGAGCGTGGGTAACCTGGCAGGACGCCAGGTTAGCCGTCCTGGGCCAGGGATGGCCCATGACGGCGGCCCACGGTCCAAAGCCGGAGTGAGGGCACACCGAGCCTAGGCGAGGTGCCGAGTGGTGGGGCAAGAGCCTTTTGGTTACTTTTGGGCTCCTTTCAAAAGTGACCCGCTGTAAGAGCGGAACCCATTTAAGCCATCACCCAAATAATGGATATTCACCCCCAAAGCCTACCGCTCAATCGACCGACTCCACCGCGCATTCCACTCGGGCCGTGCCTGGTTCACCTGATCCCAGTCAATCGAAATCGCCGTCTGCAAATAACTGTTCATTGCCTCCACCCGAGCCCGAGTCTTATCCGTGGTCGGCGTAGTAGGATTCGAAGGAATCTGATCCCCCAGTTCCAAAGCCGGCGCCTGCGCCTCTGCGGTCAACAAGAACTGTGCCAGTTTCTGAGCCAACTCCGGTTGGTCATTCCGCGCAATCACACACTCCGCTACGTTCAACACCACCGCGCCTTCTTTCGGCTGTGCATACTCCATCGGTACACCCAACAACTGCTGCGTGGTCACCTGTGTTGGCGTCAGCGGAAAGATCGCCGCTTCATCCGTCTGCACCATCTCGGAAATCTTCGCCGAGCTGGCGATGTACTCCAGCACATTCGGCCCAACCGTCTTCGGCCACGCCTTGAACCCCGGCTCCACGTTGGTCTCGCTACCCCCCTGAATCCGGTTGAACATCAGGAAACCATGCAACCCAAATGTGGAGGAGGCCAGGGACTGAAACACCACCTTGTCCTTGAACCGTGGATCCGCCAGGTCCATCCACGACGTCGGCGGCGCCCAGCCCTTTTCCTTGAACATCTTGGCGTTGTAACCCAACCCGGTCACCCCGAGCGTCACCGCAACCGCTTCTTCCTTGATCTTCGCCTTGGCCGGAATCTGATCCAGGGTCGGGTTGGGCGTGAGCTTCTCGCACAACCCCATGGAGATCGCGCGGTACATGATGCCGTCGTCGAGGAACATCACGTGCATCTGCGGGTTGTCCTTGTTGGCCTGCACCTTGGCCAGGATGTCCGACGAGGTGCCCGGCACGATCACCACCTTGACGTTGTTGGCCTTCTCGAACGCGGGCAGCACTTTGTCGGCGTAGACCCGTTCCATGGTCCCGCCGTTCATGCCCAGGTACAGCGTCGGTGCGGCATGGGCCGCCGTGCTCAACAGGGCGAGGGACAGGCAAGACAGCGCAGTACGTTTGATCATGTGCATAAATCTTCCTCTCAGGCTTGGAAACGACGGATGGAAAATGCTTCGATGGGCTGCCGGCTGGCTCCCGTGCAGACGATTTCTGCCAGGGCTTCACCGACCGCGGGGCCGAGCTGGAACCCGGCGCCGGCAAAGCCGAAACCGTGAAGCAGGCCGGGTTGGGTGCTGCTGTCGCCGATCACCGGTTCGTGGTCGGGTAGATAACCTTCGGTGCCGCTCCAGGTGCGAATCGCCTGGGCACCTTTGAGGAACGGGTACAACTCGCCGGCGTTGCGCAGAATCTCCAGCACCGCCGCCTGCCCCGGGCGGGCCTGTTGCGGGCCCAGCGCAAAGCCGCGACCGCCGCCGAGGATGCAATTGCCCCGAGCGACTTGCCGCGCATAAATTCCGCCGCCTTCGACCCCGGTGCTTACGTCCATCACCACCGGCAGTGGCTCGGTCACCAGCATCGCCGGGTGTGCCGAGGTCATCGGCACCGGTTCGCCAAATTGCGCGGCCACAGTACTGGCCCAGGCGCCGGCGCAGTTCAACAGCCAGCGGGCTTGAAGCTGCACACCATTGGCACAGCGCACCTGAAACAGCTGGCCGTCATGCTCGACCTGGGTGACTTCGGTTTGCTCCATCACCCTCGCACCGTGGCGTTGGGCGGCGCGGGCAAAGGCGGGGGAGACCAGGCGCGGATTGGCGTGGCCGTCTTCGGGGCAGAGTGAGGCGCCGACCGCCACATCACCCACCCATGGAAACCGCGCACGCAGCTGAGCGTGATCCAGCATTTGCAGGCCCAGGCCAAAGCCTCGAGTGGCGTCGGCGTAAGCCTGCAGAGCGGCCAGGTCTTCGTGACTGCGGGCCAGTTTCAAATGCCCGGAGCGCACGTATTCGCCATCGATGCCAATCAGCCCCGGCAAGTCGGACCACAGCGCATGGGCGCGTTGCGACAACGGCAACTGATGCAATGGCCGCCCCTGGCGTCTCACGCCGCCATAGTTCACACCGCTGGAGTGCGAGCCACAAAAGTCCCGCTCCACCAGCACCACGCGCCGGCCTTTCTGCGCCAGCATCAAGGCCGCTGAAGCGCCGACAATCCCGCCGCCCAACACGATCACTTCGCTGTCGATCATGGCTGCGCCTCCACGCCAAACGGCAAGGGTTTGATCGGTGCCTGGCCCCGCAGGCGGCCAACGTTTTGAATCTCGCGCCCACTGCGTTCGGCAATGATTTCTGCCGCTGCGAGCCCACACATCCGGCCCTGGCAACGGCCCATGCCAACCCGGCAATGGGCCTTGACCCGGTTCACTTCCCAGTGGCCTTCGTCCACCACCGCGCGTACTTCGCCGACGCTGACTTCTTCACACCGGCACAAGATCAGTTCATCCGGGGCTTGAGCGGCCCAGTTTTCCGGGAAGGGGAAGGCGGTTTCCAGGCCATGGCGAAAGCGTTGGATGCTCGCCAATTGCTGTTCCAGCACAGCGGGCCGGCGAGGGGCGATGGCAATACCGGTGTCTTCCAGCAACGCCAACGCCGTCCGCTCGCCCGCCATTTGCGCCGCATCGGCGCCCATGATTCCAGCACCGTCGCCAGCCAAATACACGCCTGCGACACTGCTACGCCCGGCCGCATCTCGCTGCGGCAACCACGCGCGGTTCAATGCATTCCAGGCAAATTCACACCCGAGCAAATCCGCCAATTGGGTTTCGCTGCGCAGGGCATGGGCGAAGGCCACGGCATCACAGGCGATTTCCTGTTGATCCCAGTGGATGCCCGTCACTCGTTGCTCGCCGTCGATGTGCGACAGCGTCGCCCCTTGATGCACCGGGATGCCGTGGGCGGTGAGCCAGGCGCGGTAGTACAAACCCTTGGCCAGGGTCGCCGGCTGGCCGAGCAATGCCGGCAGGGCGCGGCACTGGGCGCTGAACGGCGCACTGTCGAGCACCGCCACCACCTTGGCCCCGGCCTTGGCGTACTGATACGCCACCAGGTACAGCAACGGCCCGCTGCCGCAGAACGCCACGCGCTCGCCGATGGCGCAGCCTTGATACTTCAGCGCGATTTGCGCAGCGCCCAGGCTGTACACGCCGGGCAGCGTCCAGCCCGGCACCGGCAGGATGCGGTCAGTGGCGCCCGTCGCGACGATGATCTGCGCGTATTCGATGCTTTCGGCGTGGCCGTTGTTGAGCATGTCCAGACGGCCATTTTCCGCATTCCACACCAGGGTTTCAGGCCGGTAGTCGATCCGGGTTGCCAGCTCATCCAGGGTGCGATGCAGCACCGTCGCCTTGCCCGCTTCAAAGCCATACAACTGCTTGGCCGAGCGCTGGAAGTTCGCCGGTTGGCGCCGATAAATCTGGCCGCCGCCGCGCAGGCTTTCGTCCACCAACACCGGGCTTACGCCATGGTCCAGCAAGGTCCGGGCGGCGGTAATGCCCGCCGGGCCTGCGCCGACTATCACCACGGTCTTCATGCCTGGCGCCCCGGATCACGGCGAATCGCCTGGCCGTCTTCCAGCAAGGTCGAACAGGCGCGCACCCGGCGACCGTCCTCAAGCCGTACCCAGCAATCCTGGCAGGCGCCCATCAGGCAGAAACCGGCGCGGCGTTCGGCGCTGAAATCACTGCCCCGCAGGTGTTCGGCGCAGGTCAGTACGGCGGTCAGCAAGGTGTCGCCAAGCAAGCCCGTGGCAGGCTGCCCGTCGAGGGTGAAGGTGAGGGTGGGCCGCTCGGTCTCGGCCAGTCGTTTGAACAGCGCCATCAATGCTTCCCTACCAATACGCGATCCAGGCCGTAGACCCGGTCCAGCAGAATCATGGCCGCCGCCGTCAAGCCGATCACCAGCGCCGACACGGCCGCCATCATCGGGTCGATGGATTCGGTGGCGTACACGTACATGCGCACCGGCAAGGTCTGGGTGGCCGGCGAGCTGACAAAGATCGACAGGGTCACTTCATCGAAACTGTTGATGAACGCCAGCAACCAGCCGCCGGCCACACCGGGCAAAATCATCGGCAAGGTGATCTGGCGAAACAGGGTGAAGCGGCTGGCACCGAGGGATTCGGCGGCCTGCTCGGCGCTGCGATCGATGCCGATGGCGGCGGCCAATACCAGGCGCAACACGTAAGGGGTGATGATCACCACGTGAGCCAGCATCAGCCAGGTGAAGCTGCCGTTGACGCCCATCATTGCGAACAGCCGCAGCATCGCCACCCCCAGCACCAGGTGCGGGATGATGATCGGCGAAAGGAACAGCGCACTGAAGAAGTTGCGGCCGGGGAACTGGTAGCGACTGATTGCCAGGGCCGCCGGCACCGCAATCAAGGTCGCCAAGCTGGCGGCCACGAAGGCCAGGACCAGGCTGTTGTAGAACGCCTGGATAAAGTCGGCACGTTCGAACACGGCATGAAACCAGCGCAGGGAGAAGCCCGACGTCGGCAGGCTCAAGGTGTTTTCCGGAGTGAAGGCCACCAGGCACACCACCACCAGCGGCGCCATCATGAACAGCACCACCAGGCCGTGAAAGCCCAGGGCCAAAGGACCGTTTCTGGACATCGTCTTATACTCCCAGGGACTTTTTGTAGCGGCCTTCGACCATGCGGTTCCAGCTCAGCATGATCAGCAAGTTGACCAACAGCAGCACCACCGCGATGGTCGCGCCCATGGGCCAGTTGAGTTCCGAGAGGTATTGGTCGTAGACCACCGTGGCGACCATCTTCAGCCGGCGCCCGCCCAGCAGGCCGGGGATCGCGAAGGAGCTGGCGGCCAGGCCGAACACGATGAGGGTGCCGGAGAGTACGCCGGGCATCACCTGCGGCAACACGATCTTGCGCATCACCGTGGCCTGGCTGGCACCCAGGGACAGCGCCGCCTGTTCCGCCGACGGGTCGAGCTTCTGCAGCGAGGTCCACACCGGAATGATCATGAACGGCAGCATCACGTGCACCAGTGCGATGATCACCGCGAACGAGGTGTACAGCAGCTTCACCGGTTTGCCGCCGAGGGCCTGGATCACCTGGTTCACCAGGCCATCGGCACCCAGCAGCAGGCTCCAGCCAAAGGCCCGCACCACCACCGAAATCAGCAACGGCGTGAGGATCAAGATCAGGAAGATCGAGCGCCACGGCGTGCCCATGCGGCTGAGGATGTAGGCCTCGGGCACCCCGATCACCATACACAGCAAGGTCACCAGGGCACTGATCCAGAAGGTGCGCCAGAAGATCTCGTAGAAGTACGAATCGCTGAACAGCGACAGGTAGTGGGCGAAAGTCCATTCATCGGCCTTCACCCCCAGCTGGTAATCGAACACGTTGAACGACAGCACCAGCGTCAGGCCCAGGGGCAGGATCAGCAGCCCGAAAAACAGCACCAGCGCCGGCAACGACAACAGGTAACCACGGCTCATGCGTGCACCTCATCGGCCGCCAGCACTCGCAGCAGGCTCGACTCCCAGTCCAGGCCTACCGCTGCGCCGCAACCCAAGGGCGCACTGCCGTCGTTGCGGCGGACCACGGTCAGCTCGCCGATCTGGGTCTTGATGCGGTACAGCCATTGGCTGCCGAAGAAATAGCTGTCGAGGATCTTGCCTTGCAGGCGCCCTGAGCCGGCGGCCACCAGGTCGATCTTTTCCGGGCGCAGGCTCAGGGTCAGCTCGCCGTTGCCCGGCTCGAAGCGCACTTGCGGCGCGCCGAGTTGATCGAAGTCGCCCGCCAGCAGGTTGGCCTTGCCGACAAAGTCCGAGATAAAGCGCGTGCGCGGGTGTTCATAGAGATTGTACGGCGCGTCGATCTGGGTGACGCGCCCGGCCTGCATTACCACCACGCGGTCGCTGATGGACAGCGCCTCAGCCTGGTCGTGGGTGACCATCAGCGTGGTGATCCCGACTTCACACTGGATGCGGCGGATTTCGAACTGCATCTCTTCCCGCAGGTTGGCGTCGAGGTTCGACAGCGGCTCGTCCAGCAGCAACACCGGCGGTTCGATCACCAAGGCGCGGGCCAGGGCCACACGCTGGCGCTGGCCGCCGGACAGTTCCCGCGGGTAGCGCTCGGCGTGGGGCGCCAGGCGCACCAGTTCCAGCACGGTCTTGACTCTGCTTGCGATCTCGCCGGCGGGCACCTTGCGCATCTTCAGGCCGAAGGCAACGTTGTCGCGCACGCTCATATGGGGGAACAGCGCGTAGCTCTGGAACACCACGCCGAGGCCACGGCTGGCGGGTTTGGCGTGGGTGATGTCGCGACCATCGAGCAGGATCTGCCCGCCGGTGACATCGACGAAGCCGGCGATCATTTGCAAGGTGGTGGTCTTGCCGCAGCCCGAGGGGCCGAGCAGGGACACGAATTCGCCTTTTTCCACCGCAAGATCAGTGGCGACCACCGCGTCGACGGCGCCGTAGCGTTTGCTCAAGGCGTTGAGTTGGAGAAAAGCCATGTCTGCGTTCCACCTTTTTGAGTCGCGTCGAAACGCGCTTTTTTGTTTTGGGCAGATGCGAAAAGGGTGTTGCGGGTGCGTTGGCGCTCGATCTTGAGTCGGCTGCCGTTAGTTGTTCATTTCGCCCCTGTGGACGCAGATTAGGGCGAAAGACTAGGATGGCGGAAGATGGAATTTCACTGGATAGAGTACTTTTTTCAGTTTCATTCACTGATCAGAATTTAGTGTGAGATATCGACTTATGGATTCCACTGAGCGGAATGAAAGTGTCAAGGAAGTCGGCGCCGGTGGCGTCTCCCGCTTGTTTGCATTGCTGCGCATCCTCGGCGCGGCACCGGACGGGGGTGAACGGGTGACGCAACTGGCGCAGCAGGTGGGGTTGTCGCAACCTACCACCCACCGGTTACTGCGCAGCCTCATGGACGAGGGCATGGTGGAGCAGGACGCGCGCACCAAGCGCTATCGGCTGAGCCTGGAGTTCTTCGCCCTGGCGGCGAATGCAGGCAATACCGGCAATCTGCGGGACCTGGTGCGGCCGAGCATGTTGCGCCTCAGTGCTTCGCTGGGGGATTCATTGTTCCTGCTGGCGCGCAGCGGTTTTGATGCGATCTGCCTGGACCGCAGTGAAGGGCCGTACCCGATCCGAACCTTTACCGGTGACATCGGCGGGCGCGTGGCGCTGGGCGTAGGGCAGGGCAGTTTGGCGATCCTGGCGTTTTTGCCGGAGGAAGAGCGCGAGACGGTGATCCGCTACAACTTGCCACGGCTCAAGGATTTTCACCTGTACGACGAGGTGTTTTTGCGCTCGGAGGTAGAGAGCGTGCGGCGGTTGGGGTATGCGGCGCGCAATACCGGGGTGCTGGAGGGTATGGCGGGGTTGGCGGTACCGATCCTGGACCGCAATGGGCATGCGGTGGCGGCGTTGAGCGTGGCAACCATCAGCGACCGGCTGGGGCCGGGGCGGTTGCCGACGGTGGTGGAGTTGCTCAAACGGGAAGCGGCGGCGATCGGGCCGAAGATCAACCCGTTTGATCCGACGTTGCGCCGGCCCTCGCAGATCTTTGGCGGGTAGGTAATACCAGTAACAACACAGATCAACTGTGGGAGCGGGCTTGCTCGCGAATGCGGTGTGTCAGTCACCCATTTTTTTGCTGACACACCGCATTCGCGAGCAAGCCCGCTCCCACATTTTTTGGACCGTGCCCGCTTTAGCTTTTGATTTTGCTCTTCAACACTCAAGCCGGCCGGTAGGCCGCTGTGCTCTTGCTTTTGATCTTGATTTTGATCTTAGGCGCCCCGTTAAACCACGCTGGCCGAACGCAGGCTTTGGAGCGTGGGTAACCTGGCAGGACGCCAGGTTAGCCGCGCTGGGCCAAGGATGGCCCATCGCGGCGGCCCACGGTCCAAAGCCGGAGTGAGGGCACACCGAGCCTAAGCGAGGTGCCGAGTGGTGGGGCAAGAGCGTTTTGCTTACTTTTGCGCTGTTCAAAAGTGAGCCGCTGTAAGAGCGGAACCGATATAAGCCATCACCCAAATAATGGATATACACACCGCCCGTCACAGCACCAGCCGAACCTCCGCACACAACCCACCACCATCCCGATTGCTCAAGGTCAACTCCCCACCAATCGCCACCGCCAGTTGCTGCGCAATCGCCAACCCCAACCCAGTCCCCCCAGTGCCGCGATTACGCGAACTCTCCACCCGATAAAACGGCTGCATCACCTGCACCAACTCATCCGCCGCAATCCCCGGCCCCCGGTCCAGCACCTTGATCGAAAGCTCACCCGCCGCCGTCGACCCCACCTCCAACTGCGCCGCCCCGGCAAATTTCAGCGCGTTATCCACCAGGTTCACCATCACCCGGCGCAACGCATGGGGCCGCGTATCCAAAACCACCGCGCTTTTACCGGTCAAACTCACTTGCTTGTTCATGTCCTGGTAATCAAACACCAGGCTGTCGAGAAACGCATCCAGGTCGATCCGGCAACTGGCCTCGGTGGACCCATGCACACTGCGGGCATACGCCACACCCTCGCGCACCAGATGCTCCATCTCCCCCAAGTCACTCCAGAGCTTTTCCCGGTCCACCGAGTCCTCCATAAACTCGGCGCGCAATTTCATGCGGGTGATCGGCGTCTGCAAGTCATGGGAAATCGCCGCCAGAATTTGCATGCGCTCCTTGAGGTACTCGGCAATCCGCTTCTGCATTTCGTTGAACGCCGCCGCCGCATGCGCCACCTCGGTGGGGCCGGTTTCGTCCAGCGGTGTCGGGCGCGCATTCGGGTCGAGGGTTTCCACCGCCCGTGCCAGGCGTGTCAGCGGGCGGATGGCGATGCGCACGGCGATCCAGGTGCACACCAGTAACACCACCAGTTGCAGCACCAACACCACCGGCAGCCAGAACGCAAACGGGATGGGCTTGGGGTGTACATCAATGGTGATCGGGCTGCCATCGGCCAGGGTCAGGTGCGCCTGGAAGTGTTTTTGCAGGCCCGGGATGTTGCGAAACGTCAGCGGGTAATGCTCGCCCAGGGCATCGGCAATCGAGGTGGCGGCCATGGGCACGTCGTCGCTGGCCATCGGCTCGCCGGGTTCGCCGGCATTCAGCAGGTAGCGGTAGGCGTTGCGGTCGAGGCGCGGCAGCCAGCTGGCGCGCTCGGCGGCGGGCAGGCGGTCGAGGATCGCGATCGACGTCGACACGTCGTTTTCCAGGTTGCCCAGCATCACGCTCCGGGCGCTCATGTAACGTTCATAGAACTGTGCACTGAACGACAGGGCGTTGGCGCACAGCAGGCTGACGATGAAAATCACCGACAGTTGCGCCGCCAGGGTGCGCGGCCAGCGGAACGTGAGGGTCATGCCGAGTCCCCAAGGATTTCCACCGCCAGGGAGAATACATAGCCTTCGCTGCGCACGGTCTTGATGTAGGCCGGCTCACGGGCGTCGTCCAGCAGGCGCTGGCGCAGGCGGCTGACCAGCAGGTCGATGGAGCGGTCGAACAGGTCCGCGTCCCGGCCCTGGGTCAGGTTCAGCAACTGGTCACGGTTGAGCACCCGTTGCGGATGGTCGAGGAAGACGCGTAACAGGCGGTATTCAGCGCCGCTCAGGGCCACCAGGGTGTTGTCTTCGTCCAGCAGATGGCGGGCGGTGGTGTCCAGGCGCCAGCGGCCAAAGCGGATCAGCCGGCCGCTTTCGGTCACCACCAGGTTTGGCGGCAGCATCCGCGTGCGGCGCAGCACGGCGTTGATGCGGGCCAGCAGCTCGCGGGCGGCGAAGGGCTTGACCAGGTAATCGTCGGCGCCCATTTCCAGGCCGATGATGCGGTCGGTTTCATCGTTGCGTGCGGTGAGCATCAGGATCGGCGTGGCCTTGTGCTTGCCCACCCGCAGTTCGCGGCACAGCTGCAAACCGTCGTCGCCGGGCATCATGATGTCCAGCACGATCAGGTCCACGGGCGTGGTGTCGAGGAAGCTGCGCATCTGCCGGCCGTCAGCCACCACGGTGGTGCGCAGGCCATTCTTTTTCAGGTAGTTGCCCACCAGTTCGCGGATCTCCCGATCGTCATCGACAATCAGAATGTGATCGACGTGATCCATGCTGCCTTCCTCGTTGAATAGTCATTGATGCGCAGTCTAGCCACTGGCGGCGGGCTTGCCTTGTGCCCTTTGTATTGCAGTGTATCTGGCGGTGACGAGATACACGTCGACGCAAAAATCCGGGCCTGGCCGACACAATCCAGATACCTCGCAAGGTTCAAATGAGCTCATCGAGGTAATCCGCCTCGGCCCACTTGAACCCCCGGGGAACCAACCATGACTATTAAAGCTACCTATGCCAGTTGCCTGTTTGCCTTACTCACTGGCCTGAGTGCTGCCGCCCATGCCGAAACCACCGCCAGCCAGCCGGATATCCACCAGGTGGTGTCCATCACCGAAGAGTCCGGTGGCGCCCTGTGCGGCATCGTCAACTCGCACCTGACCTACCTCGATTCCCAGGGCCGGCGCCACGTCCTCGACTACCGCAAATTTTCCAGCAATTGCCTTGAAGGCAGCTGAGGAGACTGCCATGACCCGACTCAACAGCTTCCTCAGTGCCCTGGCATTTTCCATGGCGGGTGTGGCGGCGGATGTGAATGCCGCTACCGCGAAAAAACTCACCGGCAGTGAAACCTGCTTCCAGAACACGCCGTTGGCGCAAAACGGCGCGGGTCGCAAACGCGCCGAAACACCCCCGGCCACGAGGTGACACCCATGAACTTCATCCGATACCTGCGCCGCTCAAAATGCCTGCTGCTGTTGGCACTGGCCGTAGCCTTGGTCGGCGTACCCAAGGCGGTCAACTACCTGATCAACAACGTCGACGCCGAAAGCTTCAACCAGTCCGATGAGCGCATGCCGTCCCTCGACGGCGCCGTGGCATGGCTCAACTCGCCGCCGCTGACGGCCGAGGGCCTGAAGGGCAAGGTGGTGCTGGTGGATTTCTGGACCTACGACTGCGTCAACTGCCAGCGCAGCCTGCCGTACGTCAATCAGTGGGCGAAGAAGTACGCCAGGGACGGGTTGGTGGTGATCGGTGTGCACACGCCGGAAAACGCCTACGAGAAAGTCCTGGATAACGTCCGCAGCCAGGTCAAGAAGCTGGACATCCATTACCCGGTGGCCATCGACAACGACTACCGGATCTGGCGCGCCTTCGATAACCAGTACTGGCCGGCCCATTACTTTTTCGATGCCACCGGTAAAGTTCGCTATAGCCATTTCGGTGAAGGCCGTTATGACAATCAGGAGAAGGTCATCCAGGCCTTGCTGGAAGAAGCCCGGGCCGCCGGCTCAACGCAAGGGTAGTTTCCAGCGCTCCCGGTAGAGGTTGTACTGTGTCGCGGGCAGTTGGACCAGCACTGGGTTTTCTCGCGGGTCCAGCCAGGCAAACAACGCCTGTATATTCACCGGCTCCATCGCCGTACAGCCCAATGTCCCCGCACTGACGCTGCGCCAGATATGCAGGAAAATACACGAGCCGCCGTTGGCCGAAGCCGGTGTGTTGTGTTCGATAAAAATCCCCTGGCGGTACAGCTGATCCTTGCGCAGCATCCGCTCGGAGCTGGTCCAGTCCTTGTTCACCGCCGAGCTGTCCACCAGGGTGTTGTAGTGGCTGGACTGGCTGTCATCCACGCATTCGCGAGTGGCCGTACTGGCGGTATAGGGCAACCGGGTATCGGCGGTGGGGGCGTAGCCGAAGGCGCTGCCGAGTTTGAAGATACCGGCCGGGGCCTTGCCATCGCCTTCATGCTTGAGGGGCTGCTGGTCGGGGGTGGGCGTCGTAAGGCCGGTGCCCCACGCCATGCCGTTTTTACCGACCACGATGGCAAAGGGTTCGCCGACTTTCTGAAAGCCTTGCCCATGCCGCTCATAACGTTGTGCGGTGCCCTGGAGGGTGTTCCAGTCCGGGGTGGTGACCACGATCAGTTGACGGCTGTCGTCGGGGATTTGCGCGAGCGCCACGTTTGAAAGCAGCGTCAGCAGCGCCGTGCAGGTTTTGATGAGCGTGTTCAACGTCGTTCAGTCCTTGAAAAGAGGGAAACCTCAAACGCTAGTTTTTGCCCCGGGCTTTATCAAGCTGAAGCTGTGTTGTGATGTTACCGCAGCGGTTCGATAGGGAAGTCCATCGGCTCGGCCCGCACCGGGTTGCGGCTGTAGGTGAAGTGCCACCATTCGCCGGCATAACCGGTAAAGCCTTCCTTGGCCATTGCCGCGCTCAACCGTTGGCGATTCTGGCGTGCCGCCTGGCTGATGTGGGGGCTGTTGGTATGGGCCATTTCGTCGAAGCAATCAAAACCGGTGCCCATGTCCAGGCCGCCATCCGGCAGGCGTCGTCCGTACCCGGCCGCGCAATCCACTGCCGCGGTGTCGGCGCTCCAGGCCTGGGCTGGCCGTGCATCGGGGCCGGTCAGGGTCACGTCGACTGCCGCGCCCCGGGAATGGTTGGAAACCTTCGCCACATAGCCCAGGCGCCAGAAGTCCTGCTTGTTCACCCGGGGATAGAACTCGGCCTTGGCCGGATCCCCCGGCAGGCTGGCGAAGCGGCCCATGTTCGCGACGGCACGGCCGGGACGATAGCAGTCGAATACCTTCAAGCCGTAACCCTGCCTGGCCAACTCGGCCTGGACCCGTACCAGTGCCTTTGCCGCGTCGGCAGACAGCACGCATTCGGCGGCGTTGTAGCCGTCCAGCGGCGCTCCGGTGAAGTTGTGGGGGCTGGCGTAGCGCATGTCCTGGGCGATGCTCGGGTCGAGGTTTCGCAGGTAAACCATGTTGGCTGGCATTGGCGTGTCTGCCGCTGCCGGCGCGGCGAGCACCAGGAGGCTAAGGGCGGCAACTGCGGGGAAAGAGTAGGGCATGGGCGGCCGGGCTCGGGCGGTGGCTTAAGCGCGCCACACTAGCAATGCCCGGCCCATGCCGCCAGTGCTACGGCGCGGCGTTGGGCACAAACGCCACGCTGCCACCGTCACGCTTGTGGAACAACCGTTCGCCGTTGTCCGGCTGGGTCGTGATGACCTGATGATCGTTGCCCAGATAGGCCAGCGGCGTCGGGTCATCCTTGGTGTACTGCGTGATAATAATCGTGCGCTTGGGATCAAAGGGGCGGCCGCTGGTTTTTTCCAGCCAGGCCATGAACGCCGCACTGTCGCCCTGGCGCGGATAATCCTGGGTTTCGGCCACGTAGTAGAACGGCGCGCCGTGATTTTGCAGGTACATCGGCACCTTGTTATCGACTTCCACCATCACCATCTGCCACTCGTTCCATGGCGCGCTTTTCACCGCCTGCGCCTGAACGTCATCGGCAAAACGGGTCACGCCACCGTTGCCATTGGTCCACGGATACACCACCCCGAGCACCAGCAGCATCACCCCGGCGGCGATGCCGAACCCGCGGTACCAACCGCGGCCGACCGTGCCGTTGCGGGCGATACGCTCACTGACCCACCACGCCGCCAGCAACTGCGCGAACGGCACCAGCGGCAGCACGTAGTAACTGCGTCGGCTGCCACTGGCGGTGAAGAATACAAACAGCAGGCCCAGGCCCCAGACCAGCCAGCGGGTGTTGGGCGGGGTATCGCGCCAATGCCGCACGGCGAGCCACAGGCCGAGGACCCAGCACGGGGCCCATGGCAAGGTGTAGGCCGGGAGGTAGATCAGGTAGGTGTAGATCGGCCCCATATGGTCGAACGGGTCGAAGAAGCGCACCACGTTTTCCCGGAACACCAGTTCCAGGCCGCTTTCACCGTAGGTCGGTGCGCCGTAGAGATGGGACAGTACAAACGGAATCCCATAGAACGCCCCGGCGATAACCACGGCCAACACCAGCCGCAGATTGAGATGACGCTTGTAGCGCTGTTCGCTGAGCAAGTGCGGCAACAGCACCAGGCCCGGCAGTACAAAGCCGATCAACCCCTTGAACAGCGATGTCGCCGCCAGCAACAGGAAGAACACCGTGTAGCGTCCCAGGCGCGTGTCGTCCGGCCCGCGCCAATACCACCAGACGGCCGCCAGCACGCCGCACACGGTCAGCACGTCCGCTGTGGCCACACGGGCCCAGAAGATGAAGTAGAAGGTGGTCGCGAGCATCCAGCCGGCAATCAGGCCGGTGCCTTTACGGAACAGCTGCTCGCCGATCAGGTAGACCAGCCAGATGCTCAGCCACGCCGAGATCACTGATGACAAGCGCAACGACCACGGACCCAGGCCGCCCATCAGGTTGGCAAACCCGGTGATCAGCCAATACGACGGCAAGGGTTTGTCGTAGTACGGGGTGCCCTTGAGGTACGGGTCGAAGTAGTCGCCGCTTTGCAGCATCTGCAGGGTGATGTTCGCCCAGCGGGTTTCCGGGCCCCACAGGTCGCGGGCGCCCAGGCCCAGCAGCAGGATCACGGCGGACACGCCTAGGAGCAACAGCAGGGCGCCGCGTTCGGTTTTCCAGAACGTCATGGAGCGGTTCCGATGTGGGATGAGTGTTTAATGGGTCACCCCACATTAGTGCCGCTGTGTTACGGCAATGGCGGGTAGATGATGATCTCCAGGTCACCCTTGTAATAACGCTTGCCCCCCAGTGGCAGCTGACCGGCTTCGCGCATTTCGCTGGTGCTCCTGACCCGCATCAGCACGCCCACCGGGCCTTGCTGGCGCGCCTGCTTGAGCCAGGCTTGAACGCTGTCGAGATCCACCTTGCGGTGCATCGAGTCGGCGTATTGCAGGCCGTAGCGCAGTTCGCCTTCAGTGTTGTAGAGCGTCACTTCGGGCCGGCGCAGGCGCCATGCCAGGGCCGACGCCGATTCCAGTTCGTTGCTCAGCAGCGCTTGGGTCTGTTGCAGCTCGTCCAGGTGCTGGAGCACGAACTGGTCAGGCATCTGGTTATCTTCGACCACCGCCGGCATGCCGGCGGGCAACAGCGCCACCAGCAGGCCAATGCCCAAGGCCGGCATCGCCCACAGCGCCAGCGGGCGGGACGCTTGCAGCAGGTTGGCGAGCATCCAGCCCATCAGCACGATGAACGTCAGGGACAGGTTGAACATCTCGCTGTGGCTGTTGCCGTACAACGGCCGGTCGATTTGCAGGTAGATCAGCGTCACCATCGCCGCGAGGCCTATGCCCAGGTTGAGCAGGCCATTGACGCGCAGCGTGCGGGTGCGGGCGTTGGCCAGCAGGTCGATCAAGGCATGGCCCATCAGCAGCGCCAGCGGCAGCAGGCACGGCATGATGTAGGTCGGCAACTTGCCGTTGCTCAGGCTGAAAAAGCCCAGGGGCAGCAGCATCCACAGCGCGAGGAAGACGATGGCCGGTTGGCCTTTGTCCTTCCAGGCCTTGCACAGCGTTGCTGGCAGCAGCGCTGCCCACGGCAGGCACGACACCACCATCAGCGGCAGGTAGAACCACCACGGCCGGGCATGTTGGGCGTTGTCGGAGGCAAACCGGCGGATATGTTCGTGCCAGAAAAAGAAGCGCCAGAAGTCCGGCTCCTGCAGGTGGACCGTGAGCGCCCAGGGCAGGCACACCACGACCGCCACCAGAATCGCCAGCGGGCCGTAGCGCAGCAGTTCGCCCAGGCGACGCTGCCAGAGCATGTAAGGCAGGGCGATCAATACCGGCAGCAGCCACGCGAGGAAGCCCTTGGTCATGAAGCCCATGCCGCAGGCCACACCCAATAAGGTCCAACTGGCGAGGCGGGTACGGGGGTTGGCACTGTCGAGGGCAAACCACAGGGCCACGAGGCTCAGGTTGACCCAGAAGGTGAATTGCGGATCCAGGTTGGAGTAACCGGCCTGCCCGGCGACGAGGCCGAAGCTCATATACAGCAGTGCGCAGGCAAAACTCTTGCGCGGGTCGTTCCACAGCCGGCGGGCGATCAGGTAGGCGAGCATGACGCTCAGGCCCGTGGTCAGGGCGGAGGCGATGCGTACACCGAACAGGTTTTCACCGAATATCGCCTGGCCCAGCGCGATCAGCCAGTAGCCGGCGGCGGGTTTTTCGAAATAGCGCACGCCCATGAAGTGCGGTGCTACCCAGTTGCCGCTCATGATCATTTCCTGGCTGATCTGGGCGTAGCGGGTTTCGTCAGGAATCCATAGGCCATGCAGGCCCAGTGGCAGCAGATAGAACATCACGAATGCCAGTAGCAATACGGGCAATGGTTTAAGGCGGGTCATGAATATTGCACTCTCAAGCGGTATTGACGGTAGATCAGCGCGAGCGCTGGATCAGCCATGCGCGAGGGGTGGAGCGTGGTCCTGGTCGGGTAAAAATGCGGCACAGAACGTTATTCCTTAAACAGTCTGTTAGTGGGGGCGGAGTTGAATGTCTGTGTGCCCCAGTCAAGCTCGTTAAACGTTTAGCGTCCAATGAGTCATCGAACGTCATCACTATGTTGTTAATGTGTGAAAAGTTAGTTAGCTAAGGTTTTCTTCAAAAAAAGGCCAATTAAAACTGCAAAAGATGCCACGGTGTGGCTGTCTTTTTGCTGAACGAACTTGAATGATTAAATGTAAAAAACTGTTCTAAATTTGTTTAAGGGCGGCGGCCCAGTCCTTGCTGTTCATAATACCCAGTGCCTTGAACTTTCCATTGGGCAGAAGCTTTACAAACAACGCACTGCCGTACTCGGCATGGGCTGCGTGTGAGTAGCCCAGTGCTTCCTCGAAGTCGCTGATGCAGGCGCTGTGGGTGACCACCAGCAGGTTGCGATCCGCGTGTTTGTGCGGACGCAGTTCCTCGCCGATGGCAGGGCCGCAGATGGCCAGCGGGCCGGGTGACAATTCGGCCTTGCCGAACATGAACAGCGAGGTCTGCGCGGTGCGGGTGGTAGGGCTGCTCAGTACGTCGGTGTTTTCCATGCCCAGTGTCTGAAAGGCTCTACCCACCGCGCTGGCCGACAATGATCCGAGAGTGGTCAAGCCGTCGGCCGGGCCCAGGCAGGGGTTGTTGGAACGGTCACAGCGTTCTTCATGACGCACCAGCACTACCAGGTCACCGTTGCGCCAGGCTTCCAGGGCGCCGGAGGTGAGCAGGCGATGACCCACGCCCAAGTCCAGGGGCGATCTTGGCCACCAGATAAATGCTGTTATAGCGAGGCTGACCATCACAGTACCGGCCACGCCAAGCCAGAGCTTGTTCAGCTGTTTTACAAATGCCCAGCGCGAGCGAGACTTGCTCAGAGTCAGGTCAACCACACTATTCACCATAGGTAACTTCCAGGCGTAATCCAGTAACCGGCAGCGGCAAGTTAGACAGGGCGCCAAGTGAAGGGCGCTTATGCAGGAATGTGCAAAAGCGTGTCATAGGGGCGCTGTCTTTTTGCTGAACATACCGATATAAAAATTTATTCACTTGCACTAACGGGCGTTTGAAAACAACCGGCCTGTTATCTGCTCGTGGGCGGCAATTTAAAGTTCGGCAAGTGGCAGCCGGGTGAAATCAATGTGAAAAATTTGCAGCGGGTCATGGGCGCTCCTTTTGCCCACGGTTGTGACATAAAAATGTGACAACCGTTATTCTCGTCCTCAATCCAGAGGCAAGTGGGGAAGGGTGATGCTGCAGGTACAAGGGGTGTTTAAAAGCTATGGCACGCCGCAGGGGCCTTTGGCCGTGCTGGCGGGTGTCGACCTTTACCTGGGGGCGCGCAGCAGCCTGGCGTTGATGGGTGAGTCCGGCAGTGGCAAAAGCACGCTGCTGCATCTGGTGGCCGGGCTCGACCAGGTCGACCGTGGCAGCATCGAGGTCGGCGGTCAGCGCCTGGACCAGATGAGCGAAGCGCAGTTGGCCCACTGGCGTCGCACCGAGATCGGCCTGGTGTTCCAGCAGTTCAACCTGATCGGCAGCTTGCGGGTGGAAGACAACCTGGCATTCCAGGCGCGCCTGGCCGGGCGCCTTGATCCGGCATGGCAAGCACAGTTGGTGGAACGCCTGGGCCTGGGAGATTTGCTCAAGCGTTATCCCGAACAACTGTCCGGCGGCCAGCAGCAACGGGTGGCGGTAGGGCGAGCCCTGGCGTCGCGGCCTGGCTTGTTACTGGCAGACGAGCCCACCGGCAACCTCGACGAAGCCACCAGCGACGAAGTGCTGCAACTGCTGCTGGACCTGCTGCGGGACAGCCCTACCAGTTTGTTGATGGTCACCCACAGTCCGCGCATCGCGGCGCGCCTGGACCAGCAGGTGGTGCTGCACCGCGGCCAGGTACTCGCCGCGGATGCCCGCTGAAATGCGTGTCTTCTATTGGACACTCCGCGCGTTGCTCAGCCATTGGCGTCGCCACCCGGTGCAGTTTTTCAGCGTGCTCACCGGTCTGTGGCTGGCCACCGCGCTGTTGACTGGCGTGCAAGCCCTCAACAGCCAGGCGCGGGACAGCTACGCCCGCGCCAGCCAACTGATCGGCGGCGAACCCCAGGCCAGCCTCGGTGCGCCGGACGGTGCCAGTTTCCCCCAGGCGCTATTTGCCGAGTTGCGTCGCGCGGGTTGGCCGGTGTCGCCGGTGGTACAGGGCCGGGTGACGCTCAAGGGCCATGAAGACCAGCGCCTGCAAGTGATGGGCATCGACCCGGTGTCGCTGCCCGGCGGCGGTGCGGTGGCCGGCCAGGCCCTGGACCGGGCGCAGATGGTCGCGTTCTTCAACCCGCCGGGACGTACCTGGATTGCACCGCAGACCTTGCAGGCGCTGGGCCTGAAAGAAGGTGACCAGCCGCTGACGGTCGCCGGGCTGGCGCTGCCGCCCCTGCATGTACAACCGGACATGGCTCCAGGACTGTTACTGACTGACATTGGCTTCGCCCAACCACTGCTGGACATGCCCCAACGCTTGTCGCGGCTGTTGCTCGACAAGGCCTTCGCTGCCGCGCATCCCGCCTTGCCACCTGAATTGGGCGCGCAACTGCAGCTCAAGCAGGCCGAGGAGAACAACCTCGCGCGCCTCACTGAAAGCTTCCACCTGAACCTCGATGCACTGGGCTTTTTGTCCTTTGTGGTGGGGCTGTTTATCGTGCATGCCGCCATCGGCCTGGCCCTGGAACAACGGCGCGGCCTGCTGCGAACCTTGCGTGCGTGTGGGGTCAGCGCGCGGATGCTGATCCTCAGCCTGGCGGTGGAACTCGGTGGCATGGCCGTGCTGGGTGGCCTGGTGGGCGTGGCCAGCGGGTACCTGCTGGCCAGCCTGTTGCTGCCGGACGTGGCCGCCAGCTTGCGCGGCTTGTACGGCGCCGAAGTGCCCGGCCAACTGAGTCTTAGCCCGCTGTGGTGGCTCAGTGGCCTGGGCCTGGGTTTGCTTGGTGCGTTGCTCGCCGGGGCCAGCAGTTTGTGGCGGGCGGCGCGTTTGCCGTTGTTGGCGCTGGCCAATGCTCAGGCCTGGCATCAGGCCCATGGGCGCTGGCTGCGGCGTCAGGGCTGGGTGGCAGGCGCTGCCTTGCTGATCGCAATCCTGGCCCTGGTGTTTGGCGATAGCCTGGCCAGCGGTTTTGTCTTGATGGCGGCCTTGTTGCTGGGCGCGGCGCTGGGCTTGCCGGTGGTGCTCAATGGCGTGCTCAAAACGGTGCTGGGGCGCAGCCGTTCGGTGTTGGGGCAGTGGTTTCTCGCCGATTGCCGCCAGCAGTTGCCGGCCCTGAGCCTGGCGCTGATGGCCTTGCTGCTGGCGTTGGCCGCCAATATCGGCGCGGGCTCGATGACCTCGGGCTTTCGCCACACCTTCAACAACTGGCTGGAACAACGCCTGACCGCCGAGCTGTACCTCAACCCGCAAAACCCGGCCCAGGCCGACGCGCTGCAAACCTGGCTGGTGCAGCAGCCACTGGTGCAGGCGGTGCTGCCCACCTGGCAGGTTGCGGTGCAACTGCAAGGTTGGCCAGCGGACCTGTTCGGCGTGGTCGACGACCCTACTTATCGCCAGCATTGGCCGTTGCTGGAAGCGGCGACGGACCCGTGGGGCCAGTTGCTGCAGGACGACACCCTGATGCTCAGCGAGCAAATGGCGCGAAGGCTCAAGGTGCAGTTGGGCGATGTCATCAATATTCCCACGCCTGAAGGTCCATGGTCGCCCAAGGTGGTGGGGATTTACGCCGATTACGGCAACCCCAAAGGTCATTTGCTGGTGAACGCGCGGCACCTGTTGCAGCACTGGCCTGGATTATCACCGGCACGTTTCAACCTGCGAGTGTTGCCGGGTAACGTGCCAACGCTGGTGCGTGAAGTGCAGAATCGGTTTGCCCTGGAAGACAGCCGCATCGTCGACCAGCAGCAGCTCAAGGGCTGGTCGAGCCAGGTCTTCGAACGGACTTTTGCCGCCACCGCCGCCCTCAACAGCCTGACCCTGGGAGTCGCCGGTGTGGCGTTATTCATCAGCCTGCTGACCCAGAGCCAAAGCCGCCTCGGCCAGTTGGCGCCGTTGTGGGCGCTGGGCGTGACGCGCCGCCAATTGATGCTGCTCAACCTCGGCCAAACCTGGCTGCTGGCTGTGCTGACGCTGGTGCTGGCGCTGCCTTTGGGCTTGCTGCTGGCGTGGTGCCTGGATGTAGTGATCAACGTCCAGGCCTTCGGCTGGCGGCTGCCGTTGCAGGTATTCCCGTGGCAACTGGCGCAACTGCTGGGGCTGGCGATGTTGGCCACCTTGCTGGCATCGGCCTGGCCGCTGTGGCAGCTGTACCGCAGCCGCCCGGCGGATTTGCTGAGGACCTTTGCCAATGAAGATTAAGTGCCTGCTATGGGCGACGTTCCTGCTGCTGGGCGCCTGCGACAAACCGCCTGCGCCTGAAGAAAGCTTCGCCGGGCTGGGCAGCCAGGCGGCGGACTTTGCCCAAGTGGTGCCCGGTAAAGTCTTCAGCTTTCCCGAGGACCACGGCCCCCATGACGGCTATCGCATCGAATGGTGGTACCTCACCGCCAACCTCAAGGATGCCGAGGGCAATGCCTACGGCGTGCAATGGACACTGTTTCGCAACGCCCTCAAGGCCGGGCCGACGCTCCCGGGCTGGCACGACTCGACGATCTGGCTCGGCCACGCCGCCGTCACCTCGGCCACCCGCCATTACGCCGCCGAACGCTATGCCCGGGGCGGCGTGGGCCAGGCGGGCGCCCAGGCGGTGCCATTCAATGCCTGGATCGATGACTGGAATTTCGCCACCCGCCCCGGTGCTGCCAGCCCCCTGGCGGACATGCAGTTGAAGGCCGCCGGCGAGCATTTCAACTACGACCTGCACCTGACCTCCAGCCGCCCGCTGGTGCTCCAGGGCGATAACGGCTACAGCCGCAAGTCCGACCAGGGCCAGGCGTCGTACTACTACAGCCAGCCGTTTTTCCAGGCGGATGGACGCGTGAACATCGATGGAAAATCTTACCAAGTCACCGGCACCGCCTGGCTCGACCGCGAATGGAGCAGCCAGCCCCTGACCGCCAGCCAGACTGGCTGGGACTGGTTCTCCCTGCACCTGGACAGCGGCGAGCAGCTGATGCTGTTTCGGGTGCGGCAGACAGACGGACCGTCCTACCTGACCGGCACCTGGATCGACAAAGAGGGCCACACACAGACCCTGCACAACCAGGATATTCAACTGATGCCGCTGGGCACGACCGCGATCGATGGGCGCAGTATTCCCACCCAGTGGTCATTGAAGATCCCGGGCAAACATCTGGATATCACCACGGAAGCGGTCAACCCGAAAGCCTGGATGAACCTGAGCATTCCTTACTGGGAAGGGCCGGTGAGATTTCAGGGTGGGGTGGGGTATCTGGAGATGACGGGGTATTGAGTCCGATGCTTTTTGTAGGCCTTGATTACCTGCCAGGTAGGTGATTTCCCAAATGTAATTTCAGCCGTCCCAGGCTTGTGTCCGGGCTGTGTCAGCCTGCTTATATTCCTGCGCCATATTCATTACATCAGGGATGTAAGTGATGGCGCAGGGATACATCAATGACCGCACCACGGACTACCTCAGTTTGAAATCCCGGCTATTGGCTGGGTCCAGCCGGAATCTCAACTGCGAGGCGCGGCGCGATTTGGCACGAGCCTGAAAACCAATAAGTCACTGAAAAAAGTACTGGGTATTTCCACCAAGAGTTATCTGCACAAGAGTGAAATCGTGGGCTATACGCAGCGGGTTCGCAGCATTGCCGAGACTTCGAAGTTTTTGGGCAAGGGGACGTATGTGGGGTTGGCGTTGGATGTGGGTGTGGCGGGGTTGGAGATCAAGGAAGCATGCATGGCGGGGCGGGGGGCGATGTGTAGGCAGGCGAAGTATGTGGAGGGTGGGAAGTTGGTGGGTGGGGTGGGTGGGGCCGCGGGTGGAGGGGTATTGGGCGCAAAGGTGGCGCGTGGTTTGTGTAAATTAGTTTTGGGTATCGCTACCAAAGGAAAAGGTGAACTCGCTTGCGGGATTATTGGCGGTGTTGCGGGAGGGTATACCGGTGGAACCGTGGGAGGAGCGTTAGGAGAAATGGCCGGCGACTTATTCTATGAGGGCGAGGGCGCATGACTATTTCGTTGTACGGATTTAGCGTGATTTTATTGGGGGGATGGCCATTTATTTTTTTGGGCTTGAAGCTATTCGTCGAGTACAGAAAACTGGATGAACTGGAAAGCTACTTCATCGATAACGTTTTGGTCCGTGACAACAAACGGTTTTGGGGCAGAAACAAACTGATCGACAGATACAAGCGTTTGAGTCTGATTGTCGACTTTCTTTCACTGCCCAAGCTGCACATCAGAAGAGGAGACGTGACGGCGGCAGAGCTGGCGTCTGTTCCTCTGTCTCTCAAGCGCTGGGTGCTGTGGCCGTATCGTTTTGGAATGGTTGGATTTGTAGGTTCAGCGCTTTGGTACGTCTGGATGAAATGGTAGTTTTTTAAGAAAATACTGTACATACATACAGCATTATCCTACAGTCCATCCCAGGTGACCGGATGTCACCGGTCACCTGAGCTTCAATTTTTTAACTATGGATGGATAAAAAATGAAATCTAAAAAAGCCTTTGTATTGGGCGCGGCCATGATGGCTGCCAGCTTCGTTTCGGCCTTTGCCCTGGCCGAGCAATACCCTTCGACCGTCAGCCCACAGGCGGTCACGCCTGCATCGGGCTTCGACCTCAAGCCCGGCGGTACCCTTCAAGCCCAGCCGCTTTCCGAAGAACTCGCGAAGAAATTCAAGGACGCCCTGGCTGCGGGTACAACCCCGGTGCTCAAACCGGCCACCAGCAAAGCCGGCATCACTGAAACCGTGGTCAGCGAACCGAAGAAGCCCAGCCAGGGCAAGCTGAAAGCGGCCGCCGCCGATTTCGTTCCGCTGTTCCCGACCCTGGACATCAACACCCTCTACACCATCAGTGAAGTGCAGACCGGCCAGGAATTTCCCTACCACTTCAACCTGCCCCACAGCGCTCGCGTACTGGTGCAGTTGATCGGCCAGAGTGCGGGTGCCGATATGTCGTTGAGCCTGTTCCGGGATGACGGCCAAGGTGGCGATCCGGTGCTGCTGGCGACTTCCGATAACCCGGGCAATGCCGACGAATACATCAGCGGCATCCTGCCGGCGGGTGATTACTACTGGTACATGGTGGCGAACACGGCGAATAACGCGCAGTTCAGTTTTGGCGTAGCGGCAGACACCAACGTGGACGCCTATGAACCCAACGACACCGCGCAGACTGCCTTTGTGCTGCCGGATGCGCTGAACCAGGTGGTCGGTAATCTCGACAACGCCAATGATGTTGACTACTTCGACTTCAAGTCGGTGCGTGGCCAGAATGTCGCCCTGGCCCTGAAAGAGGACCGCGAAGGCACGCGTAACCAGTGGATCCTCGATCGTTTCGACGGCAGCAACTGGGTTGCCGTCCCGGCCGGTACCAGCGTGAGCCTGTCGGGCGCAGCGGGCTTTACCGCCAAGGTGCGGGTGCGAGCCAACACCGCCGTGGCGCAGGACCCAACTGCGCACTACAAGTTGACGCTGGGTTCCTTCCCACGTCTGAACAGCAACAGTGTGACCGGTGATAACATCGTCAGGATTCCGTTCTCGATGTCTTCGACCGCCACTCAGACCGCACGCCTGTTGAACTGGAGCACCCAGTGGTCGGATACCACTGGCGTACCATTGCCGGGCATCACCCCGGTGCTGCGGGTCGACAAGCGTTTCTATGACATCAACTATCACTGGGTTGATTACAAGGCCACGACCAACAGCGCCGGCGCATCTTCCGCGACAGCCACGCTGGGTACTTGCAACGGTGACTACCGCGCCATCTTCAACGACAGCAGCACCGGCGTGTCCTACAAGTGGGACACCACCTTCAACGAAGGCGGCTGGCGCATCGAGCTGGATGAGTTCCCCGGTGTTGGCGTAGGCGGCAGCAACGTGCAGTACGTCAGCCTGGGCCACATCTGCACCCAGACCATCGTTCACTGATGAGGTTGTTCAAGTAAGGCAAGGGGCAGTCCGCAAGGGCTGCCCCTTTTTGCGTTATTTCGCCAATGCCTGCTTGAGTGGCAAGCGTGCCATGCCTGTGTTGGTCAGCGAGCCCAGGTACAGCCAGTCGCCATACTCGCGGGCGGTGGTGATGGGCGAGTAATTACCGTTGCTGCCGTCCTGCAGGTTGGCGATCACCTTGCCGTTCACATCCAGCCCCAGCACAAAGGCCTTACGCTCGATGGGCTTGGGCACCACGATCAAAGCCCGCACCATGATCTTGCGCATCAGCGGGTAGCCGGCAAAACCGTCGAGCAACGGGTTGCGTGGTGAGTACAAGGCCACCCAGAAACGGTCCTGGCCGTTGAAGCTGAGGTTGTCTGGCAGGCCCGGCAAGTTGTCGATAAACAGGTCGTGGACGCCAGCCTTGTCACCCTTGAGCCAGTAGCGGCTGATGCGGTAGGCGCCGGTTTCGTTGACCAGCACATACTCTTCGTTGGGCCCCAGGGCCACGCCATTGGCGAACTGCAACTGGTCCAGCAGCACGTCGGTGTGGCCGTTGCTGAAGTCATAACGCAGCAACCGGCCATCGCCGCCGTGCTCGATCACCGCCTCGCCGTCTTCCCCGTAACCCCAGCGGCTGGACGCATCGCTGAAGTAGGCATAACGCCCGGCAGCGTCAATGGTGACGTCATCGGTAAAGCCAAACGGCAGGCCGGCAGCGCTGGTGGCGAGGGTCGTGAGGTTGTGCTGGCTGTCGAGGGCAAGCAGGCCCTTGATTCCGTCGGCGATGATCAGGCGCCCGTCAGGGTGCAGGGCCAGGCCCAGCGGGCGGCCATGGGTGTTGGTGAGTTCTTCGAGTATATGGCTTTCGGGCGCGGTGCGGATGATGCGCCCGTCATGCAGTCCGGTGATGAGAAAACCTTTGCCATCCAGCAATAGAGCTTCTGGCCCGGCAATGTCCTGGGCGCCGGTTCTTTTTACCGCCTTGAGGCGTTGGTTTTCGGCGTAGGGCCCGTCCTTCATGGACGGCGCCTTGGGCGGCGACCAGTTGACCGGTTGAACCCTGGTGGGCATCAGCAGCAGGAAGGCGACGATGGCGATCAGGATCAGCAGGGCGACGTGATGAACTTTCCTTGGGCGGGCGCTCATGACGACTCCTGGTTGTCGGTGTGGATGGGTTCCCAATGCAGGGTGCCGAACAGGTAGTCCATCAGCGGCAGGACGATATTGAAGTTGCGTCCTTGCATGAGTTCGCGACGGTGATGCAGGGCGTGCAGGTGGTGCATCTGGCGGATCCATGGCAGGCGGGCCACGGGGTGGTCGGGGGGCAGGTGTTCGCAGGCGTGGAAGAATTCATAGAGCAGGTAGCCGAGGATCATGCAGCCGGCGAACAGGCCGGCGACGTTGGGGTTGAGGTGTTTTAGCAGCCACCAGGCGGGGAGGGTCACGGCCAGGCTGTGGAGCAGGATGAGCCAGGCGGGGAACAGGATGACGCGCCAGTCTCGCGGGCTGTCGTAGGTCATGTGGCCTGGGGTGAAGAAGCTGTGGTGGTCGCCGGTGTGGCGGGCTTAGAACAGGCGGGCGAAGGGGTGTTTGTGGTGGCCCAGGTGGCGGTGGACGAGGTAGATGCACAGGTTGAAGAAGATCAGGGTGAGGGGGATGGTCAGCCATTCCAGGGGGTGGATTTGTTGGGTGGTGGACCAGAACAGGGTGATGCAGAGCAGGCCGTAGCCGAGGACGAAACCGGCGTGGAGCCATGGGTTGTAGTGGGGGGTGATGCTTGCGCGGTAGGCGGTGCGGAAGGCCTCGGTGGGGTGGGTCATTGGGGGGCGCTCGGTGTTGTTTTTGTTGGGGGGTGAGCTTAGTTGGGATTGGGGGGATTGCTTGGCTTCGCGGGCGGGTGGCCTGTGATTCGTGTGTACATATCCGTTTCTTCGGTCACGGCGGCTTATGGTTCCGCTCTTACAGCGGGTCACTTTTGGCAAACGCCCCAAAAGTAACCAAAAGGTCTTTGCCCCACCACTCGGTGCCTCGCCTAGGCTCGGCATGCCCGCACTCCGGCCCGGTTCCGCGGGCCGCCGCGACGGGCCATCCATGGCCCGGCGCGGCTAAATCGGCTTCCCTGCCGATTTACCCGCTCCACCGTGCCTGCTTGCGGCCATCGTGGTTGACGGGGCCCGCAGATCAAAATCAAAAGCAGATCAAAAGCAAGAGCACAGCGGCCTACAGGCCGGCTTGAGTGTTAAAAGCAGAGGCAAGATCTAGAGCGAAAGCAGAGCTGCTTTTCTGTGGGAGCGGGCTTGCTCGCGAAAAACCTGAGAGCGCCGCGTTCATTCAGAATGCCAGCGTCATCGTTAACGACCTTCGCGAGCAAGCCCGCTCCCACATTTTTGACCGTGCCCGCTTTAGATTTTGATTTTGCTTTTCAACACTCAAGCCGGCCGGTAGGCCGCTGTGCTTTTGATCTGCTTTTGATTTTGATCTTAGGCGCCCCGTTAAACCACGCTGGCCGAACGCAGGCTTTGGAGCGTGGGTAACCTGGCAGGACGCCAGGTTAGCCGTCCTGGGCCAGGGATGGCCCATGACGGCGGCCCACGGTCCAAAGCCGGAGTGAGGGCACACCGAGCCTAGGCGAGGTGCCGAGTGGTGGGGCAAGAGCGTTTTGCTTACTTTTGCGCTCTTCAAAAGTGAGCCGCTGTAAGAGCGGAACCAATACCAGCCATCACCCAAATAACGGATATACACCCCAACCAGCCTACACCTGCGACAGCAACAACCCCTCAAACTCAACCTGAACCCGCGCCTGATCACAATGCGCCACATTAAACCGCATAAAATCCCGCAACCCCGGCTCATACCCAAACAACGCCCCCGGCGCCAATACCATCCCGCGTTTCAACCCGGCTTCCGCCAAGCGCTCACCATTAACCCCCGCCGGCAACCGCGCCCAGATAAACATCCCCCCCTCAAACCCCATCGGCAACTCACACCCACAACGCCGCAGCCACTGTTCAACCCGCCCCCCAGCCTCCAGCAGCCGCTGAACCATGCGCTTGCGATGCCTGGCATACCCCCCCTCACTCAACAGCCGATACACAATCTGCTCAAACAACTCCGACGTAATCCCGCCGCTCATCAACTTCATATTGGTCAGATTCGCCGCCAACTGCGGCGCCGCCACCACATAACTGACCCGCGCATTCGCCGTCAGCACCTTCGAAAACCCCGACAGATACGTCACCTGCTCCAACCCCGCCAACGTCGCCAAACGCGGCGGCGGGTTAGGGTGCAGATCCCCGTAAAGATCATCCTCAACGATATGGCAGCGATACTCCCGAGCCAGCTGCAACAACCGAAACGCCTGGCTCGGACTAAACGAATGCCCGGTCGGGTTATGCAACACACTGGTGGTCAGATACAGACTGGGACGATGCTCCGCCAGCAACAGCTCAAGTGCGACAAAATCAAACCCGTCAGGCCGGCGCGCAATCGTCACCACCTTGACCCCATGCAACGCCAGGTTCGCGTGGAAGTTGAAGTAACACGGCGCATCCAGCAACACCGTGTCCCCGGGCCGTGCCAGCAGGCGCATGAGCATGTCCAGGCCTTGCACGGTGTTGGGCGTGGTGATGATCTGCTCCACCGGCACCGACAACCCTTCACCGTGCAGTTTCTGTTGCAACGCCTGGCGCAACAGCAGCAGGCCCGCCGGGGTGCCCAGCCCGGCGATGCGCAGCGTGGGAGCACGCACGGCGCTGCGCATGGCTTGGCGCAACACGTCGGAATCCAGCCAGTCTTCCGGCAGGTGGCCGCCGCCGGGGCGCAGGTCGCCCTGGGCCATGGCCAGGGGGCGGCGCAGTACGCTGAGCAGGTCCTGGGGCAGCAAGTCGACCCAGGTGCTGGACGACGGCTGCGCCAGGCTGCTGGCGACAAAGTGCCCGCGGCCCTGGCTGGAGGTCAGCAGATGGCGCCCGCGCAGGCGATCCAGCGCTTCATTCACGGTGAACTTTCCGACGCCCAGCAAGGCCCCCAACTCACGCACCGACGGCAGTTTGCTGCCGGCCGCCAGCTCGCCTTGCTCAATCGCATGGGCCAGGGCATCGACAATCTGCTGCACCTTCGGTGCTCGGTCATGTAAGTGAATCGCAGGAATGGGCATCACACTGTCCTTAAGTTTGCCGCCAACTTTACCGGTAAAGTCTGCGCTTATTTCCGCAGAGTTTACCTGCCTCAGGCGCCACGTGCGCCCTAGACTGCAAACCTTACTTTCTGCTGTGAAATTCCACGCCATGGCCACCGCACTGACGCTGTCTTCGTTTTTGTATTTTCTGCTGTTGTGCACCACCCTGGCGTTCAGTCCCGGACCCATGACCCTGTTGTTGCTCAGCCTCGGCCTGAAAGACGGCCTGCGCCGCTCTTTGCCGGCACAGTTCGGCGCGAGTGTGTCCTACCTGGTTTCGATCCTGATCTTTGCCGTGGGCTTTTCCGAACTGATCAAGGACTACCCGCTGATCACCCGAATCATCCAGGTGGTGGGCGTCGCCTACATCCTTTACCTGGCCTACAAGCAATGGACCAGCAGCGGAGTGACAATCAAGACCACCGACGCAACCCCGGAAAATGCCCGCAGCCTGTTCGGCAAAGGCCTGCTGACCGGGCTGTCGAATCCCAAGGCGATCATCCTGTTCAGTGCCGTATTCCCGCAGTTCGCCGCCATTGGCCAGGGCAGTGCGGCCGCCGACATCGCCATCCTCGGCCTGACTTTCCTGTTGCTGCAATTTGCCAGCGGTTGCCTGTATTGCTACTTCGGCCAGCGCATCAAGCACGTGTTGGAAAACCCCAAGCGCCGGGTGCTGTTGCAACGGGCTACGGCGGTGCTGCTGCTGGGTGTGGCGCTGATGTTGGCCCGGGGGTTTTCCAACTGATGGTCAGCTTATGAGCGGTAGTGGCGATCTGCCGTTGCCCTGATAGACTTCGGGCAGTCATCCAGGATCAAGCCAGATCATGCCAGCCGCAGGAGGAAAAGGACTTTCGCTCGCTACACGCTTGTACAAGTCGCGCGTCCTGGGATTGACCCTCGGGCTTGTCTGTGTGGCCGCCGGCATCTATCCGCTGGATAAACCCCTTTGGGTCTGGGGGGTGATGATCGCCAATGCCTTTATCTGGCCACATGTGGCGTTCCAATGGTCACGGCACTCGAAAAACTCCCTGCGTTCGGAACACCGCAACTTGTTGCTCGACTCGTTCTGTGGCGGGTTCTGGGTCGGCGCCATGCAGTTCAACCCGTTGCCCAGCGTGACCACCTTGTCGATGATGACCATGAACAACGTCGCCATTGGCGGCCCGCGCTTCATGCTCGCCGGCTGGGTGGCCCAGGCACTGGGGATCGGCGCCTCGCTGCTGGTGTTCACCCCGGCGGTGACGGCCCTCACCAGCGAAGTGCAGCTCTACGCCTGCCTGCCGATCCTGATGCTCTATCCCCTGGCCCTGGGTTGGATCTGCTACCGGCAAGCGATCACCCTGGCCCGGCACAAACGCGAGTTGTTGGCCCTGAGCCGCACCGACAGCCTGTCGGGCCTGCTCAACCACGGCGCCTGGAAAGATCACCTGGAAATCGAGTTCCAGCGCTGTCGCCGCGACCAGCAGGGCGCCGCCATCGCGCTGATCGACATCGATCACTTCAAGACCATCAACGACACCTACGGCCACGTCACCGGCGATATAGTGCTGCGCCAGTTGAGCAAAGTGCTGCGCCAGAACCTGCGGGTCACCGACCTGGCCGGGCGTTATGGCGGCGATGAGTTCTGCGTGATCCTGCCGGACATGCCCCTGAACCGCGCCACCGAAGTGATGGATGCGCTGCGTGACCGCTTCAACTCCCTGGCCTACGCACAGGACCCGACCTTGCGCGCCAGCCTGAGTATCGGTCTGGCGCCTTACCGACCGGCCCACGGCGACGCCACCAGTTGGCTGAACGATGCCGACCAGGCCTTGTACGAGGCCAAGAGCAGCGGGCGCAACCGGGTCAGTTCGGTGCAGGGAAGTTGGCTGAGGTCGATCTGAGGATCAACAAATTGTTTTTTGTCAGGTAGGGTGGAGCGCTCCCTCCCAACAAAAAACAAGGATCGGTTCATGCTCTTCAACTTCCCGCGTACCTTGCTGGCAGCCACCCTGGCGCTGTCGTTCGCCATGCCGGCGTTCAGCGCCGAACCCCACAAACAGATCCCGGCCGATTCCGAGCAGTACAAGGCCGATGCCTTGAAACTGCTGGAGCGCCTGGTGAATATCGATTCGGGCTCCGGCTATGAGCCGGGCCTGACCCAAGTGCGTGACATCGCCGTCGACGAGCTCAAGCAACTGGGTTTCAGCATCCAGCTGGTGCCGGATGCTGCGGCTCATAACAGCCATGTCGTCGCCACCCTCAAAGGCACCGGCAAGGCCAGGATCCTGCTGATGGCCCACATGGACACCGTGTTCAAGGAAGGCTCGGCGGCCGCGCGGCCGTTCCACATCAAGGACGGCCGCGCCTATGGTCCGGGCGTGATGGATGACAAGGGCGGCATCGTCGCCGGCATCTACGCCTTGAAAGTCCTGAAAAACCAGGGCTTCAAGGACTACGCGCAAATCACCTTCCTGCTGGACGCCAGCGAAGAAACCGGCACCGATGGCGCGTCCGAGCTGATCCGCAACACCGCCAAGGGCCACGACGTGACCCTCAACCTGGAACCGGGTCGCCCGGCGGATGGCCTGGTGGTGTGGCGCAAAGGCAGCGCCACTGCGGTGGTCGAAGTCAAGGGCAAGGCCGCCCACGCCGGCGTGGCTCCGGAACTGGGGCGCAATGCGGCGATGGAAGCGGCGCACCAGATCCTGCAACTGGGCAAGCTGGGAGATGCCGAGAAGAAGACCACCATCAACTTTACTGTGATCAACGCCGGCGACCGGGTCAACGTGATCCCGGACCAGGCCACCGCCAAGGCGGACGTGCGGGCGGCGTTGCCGGAAGAGTTTGACCGGATCGAGAAAGACCTGGCGCGAGTCTCGGCCAACAAGCTGATCCCCGAGACTGAAGTGACCACCAGCCTGCACCGTGGATTGCCGCCGATGCCGCAGACGCCGGAGTCGGACAAACTGGTGGCGATTGCCCAGGGGATTTATGGCGAGCTGGGGCGCAAGCTGACCATTGAAGGCAGCGGCGGGGCGGCGGATGCCAGCTTGTCGGCGGGTGTGGGTACGCCGACCCTGGACGGGTTCGGGATTGTCGGGGGCAATATTCACACGCCGGAGGAATATGCCGAGGTGGAGAGTGTGGCGCCGCGGATTTATCTGCTGAGCCGGATGATTATGGAGCTGTCCAAGCGCTGACTTAAAAACGCCACACCTCTAAATGTGGGAGCGGGCTTGCTCGCGAATGCGGTCTATCAGTCGACATCTGCTTACCTGGTACACCGCTTTCGCGAGCAAGCCCGCTCCCACATGGGTTTTGTGGTGTTAGTTGGATCAGGTTGCAGGCACGACTTCCCGGGTCTTCTCCCGCCCCAACACCAAACTGCACAACGCCGGCAGGAACAGCAACGTCAACACCGTCCCCACCAGCACCCCGCCAATCAACACATACGCCAGCGACGACCAGAACACCGACAACGTCAGCGGAATAAACGCCAACGCCGCCGCCAGCGCGGTCAGGATCACCGGCCGTGCCCGGCGCACCGTGGCTTCGATGATCGCTTCGCGAATCACCATGCCCTGGTCCTGGTTCTGCCGAATCTGGTCGGTGAAGATCAGCGTGTTGCGCATCAGGATCCCGCCAATCCCGATCAGCCCCAATATCGCGTTGAACCCGAACGGCTGGTTGAACAGCAGCAACGTCGGCACCGCCCCGATCAGCCCCAGTGGCGCGGTGGCGAACACCATGAACATCACCCCGAACGAACGCACCTGGAACATGATCACGGTCAACGTCAGCAGGATCATGATCGGGAACAGCGCCGCCAGGGCGACGTTGGCCTTGGCACTTTCTTCCACCGGGCCGCCGATGACGATCTGATACCCGGCCGGCAGCTTGGCGATCAGGGGTTGCAGGTCCTTGTACACCGCCATTTCCACATCCGGCGGCTGGGTGCCGTCGACGATATCGGCGCGCACTTCCACGGTCAGCGCACGGTTGCGGCGCTTGAGGATCGGTTCTTCCATCACCGCTTGGAAATGCCCGACCTGGGCCAATGGCACCGACACGCCGGCGCTGTTGGTCAGGGTCATGTTGTCCAGATTGCCGAGGTCTTCGCGCTGGCTGCCCTGGGAGCGGGCAACCACTGATACGGTACGATTGCCTTCGCGCACTTCGGTGATCGGGTTGCCGCTGAGCAACGCGTTGAGCTGGGACTTCACCCCGTCGGGGGTAAAGCCCAGCAGGCGCAGGCGGTCCTGGTCCAGCACCAGGCGATAGCTGCTGGCGCGCTCGCCCCAGTCGAGGAAGCTGTCGCGGGTGAGGGGGTTGGCGGCGACCACTTGGCGCACGTCTTCAGACAGGCTGCGCAGTACATTCAGGTCGGGGCCGGACACGCGAAATACCACCGGGAACGGCACCGGCGGGCCGAACACCAACTGGGTGACCCGCACCCGCGCCGATGGAAATTCGCCTGCCGCGATGCGTTCAGCCATGCGTTTTTTCAGGGTGTCCCGGGCGTGGGCGTCGGCGGTCTGTACGATCAGCTTGGCAAAGGCCGGGTCTGGCAACTCGGGGTTCAGCGACAGGAAAAAACGTGGCGCGCCACCACCAACGTAGGTGTCGACCATCACGGTTTGTGGCTCCTCCATCAGTGCCTTTTCCACCTGCGCCGCCACTGCTTCGGTGCTTTTGAAGGCGCTGCCCGGCGGCATGTACACCTCAAGAATCAGCTCGGAACGGTCGGAGTTGGGGAAGAACTGCTTCTTCACCACGCCCATGCCCAGGCCACACAGCACAAAGGCCGCCACCACCAGCCCGGTCACCAGCCAGCGTCTGCGCACGCAAGCGTCCACCAGGCGGCGCAGTTTCTGGTAATAACGTCCGGCGTAAATTGCATCGTGGCCGCCGGCAACCGGCTGGATGCACGGCAACAGCTTGACCCCCAGGTACGGCGTGAACACCACCGCCACCAGCCACGAGGCAATCAGCGCAAAACCGACGATCCAGAAAATATTCCCGGCATATTCCCCGGCGCCCGAGCGGGCGAAACCCACCGGCAGGAAGCCGATAATCGTCACCAGCGTGCCCGTGAGCATCGGCGCGGCGGTGGAGCTCCAGGCAAACGTGGCCGCATGGATCCGGTCAAAACCCTCTTCGAGTTTGACCACCATCATCTCGATCGCAATGATCGCGTCGTCCACCAGCAGGCCAAGGGAAATGATCAGCGCGCCCAGGGTCACCCGGTCGAATTCGCGGCCGGTCATCAGCATGATCACAAACACGATCGACAAGGTCAGCGGCACGGCGGCCGCCACCACCAGCCCGACCCGGAACCCCAGCGCCAGCAGGCTGATGACCATTACCACCGCCAGGGCGACGAAGAACTTCAGCATGAACTCGTTGACCGCCAGGCTGATGTTTTTCGCCTGGTCGGAGACCTTGGCAAAGTTCACACCGAGGGGCAGGTCGGCCTGGATTTTCGCTTCCTGGGCCTTGAGGGCCTTGTCCAGTTCCAGGCCGTTCCAGTGCTTCTCCATGATCACCCCGAGCATCAGCGACGGGTCGCCCTGATGGCGGATGCGGTAGCTGGGCGGGTCTTCATAGCCCCGGCTGACGGTGGCCACATCGGCGATGCGCAGCAGCTTGCCGTTGGCTTCCAGCGGGACGTTTTCGATCAGCGCCAGGCTGTCGAAAGCGCCATCGATGCGGATATAAGCGCGTGCCCCGGCCGTCTCGACAAAGCCTGAAGGCGCCACGGCGTTCTGGGCGGCGAGGGCGGCGAAGATCTGTTCGGGCTTGATGCCCAACGTAGCCAGGCGCTCATAGGAAAACTCGACAAAGATCCGCTGTGCCTGCTCGCCAAGAATATTGACCTTCTTCACCCCCGGCAGATTGAGCAAGCCCTGGCGCATGTCTTCGGCCATCTGTACCAATTGCCGGTGCGGCAGGTGTTCGGCCTCCAGCGCGTAGAGGGAAAAGTACACGTCGGAGTATTCATCGTTGAAGAACGGCCCGATCACGCCCTTGGGCAACTTCGCGGCTTCGTCACTGAGTTTCTTGCGGGTCTGGTAGAACAGGTCCTGAATCTCGCTGGGGCGTGTGGACTCCAGGTACGTCATGCGCATCGAGACAAAACCCGGCTGGGCGATGGTTTCGACGCGGTCGTAGTAGTCCAGCTCCTGCAGGCGTTTTTCCAGGCGGTCGGCCACTTGTTCCTGCATCTCCTGGGCGGTGGCGCCGGGCCAGGCGGCGGTGATGGTCATGACTTTGACGGTGAACGAAGGGTCTTCGGCGCGCCCCAGTTTGCCAAAGGCAAAGACCCCGGCGGCGAGAATCGCGATGATCAGGAACAGCGTGACCGCGCGATGCTTGACCGCCAGTTCGGAGAGGTTTATCCCGCGCATTATCAGTGTTCCTGCTGACGGTTGAGGGCCAATACCTGGGCCGGCAACAGGCGTACGGCGTCGCCGCTGTGCAGCAGATGCGCGCCAAGCGCGACGACGACTTGGCCGGGGCTCACGCCGCTGTCCAGCAAGGCGTCTTCCTGGCCGAGACTGGCAACGTTGACCGGGGCGAAGCTGACTTTGTCGTCGGCGCCGATCACCCACACGCCGGTGCCTTTGCCGGCATCCTGCAGTGCGCCGATGGGCACGCGGGTCTGTTGGGCCTGGCCGTCGCCTTGCAGGCGCACGGTGATGGTCGAACCGAGGGCGAAGCGGTCGACGGGGCCGTGCAATACATAGCGTGCACGGTAGGTGCGGGTGGTCGGGTCGGCGCTGGCGGACAGCTCGCGCAAGGTGGCTGTCACTGCCTGTTCGGGGGCGCCGAAGGGGAAGGCCAGGGCTTTTTGCGCAGCCTGGTCGCGCTGGTTTTCCGGCAGGTTGACGATGGCTTCCCGGGCGCCGTCGTGGGCCAGGCGCGCCACCACTTGCCCCTCGGCCACCACTTGGCCGCGATCTACACGCACGTCAGTGATGATGCCGTCGCTATCGGCCTTCAGCACCGAGTAGGTACGGCGATTTTCGATCTGGCTGGCATCGGATTGCGCCGAGGCCAGCTCGGCTTCAGCCACTCGCAGGTTAGTGGCGGACTGGTCGAAAATCTGCCGCGACACGGCGCCGGTATTGGCCAGGCGCTGGTAGCGGGATTCGTCATCCCGGCGCTGACGCAGTTGCGCCTGGGCCGCATTGACGCGGTTTTTGGCCGAGCGCAGGGCCAGTTCGAAGTCGCCGATATCCAGCACCAGCAAGGTGTCGCCACGGCTGACGTGCTGGCCGGGATCCACCTTGCGCTCGATCACTTTGCCGCTGACACGGAACCCCAGGTCACTTTCCGTGCGTGCGGCCACTACGCCGGTGTAGGCGCTTTGCTGGCTGCCGGCGGCTTCGACCTTGGCAGCGAGCACCGGTCGGGGCAGGGGTGCTTCGGCGACGGGGTCGGCCTTGTTGTTGCAGCCGCTGAGTACCGCTAACAGGGCCAGGGGCGTGAGAAGACGCAGGGGGAGAGGGTTCATGTCGGGCTCCGAGGGGCGGGGTGAGCTAAAAATTACGCACGTAATATTTGCCCCCATATTATGGCCGAAATATAAATTAATCCAGCCCTCGGATCTTTGTTCCACTGATGGGACGATCAAGGCCGGTTTTGCCGTCTAGCGCTGAATTGGTATCGGATTTAAGGTGTATCCATTAATGGAGACACATATGAAAAACATCATCGGCATCTACACCAGCCCGCGCGCCCATTGGGTCGGCGACGGCTTTCCGGTTCGCACGCTGTTTTCCTACGACACCATGGGCAAGCAGATCAGCCCGTTCCTGTTGCTGGATCACGCCGGTCCTGCGGCATTCACCCCGACCGAGCAACGGCGTGGCGTGGGCCAGCATCCTCATCGCGGCTTTGAAACCGTGACCATCGTCTACAAGGGTGAAGTCGAGCATCGCGATTCCACCGGCGCCGGCGGCACCATCGGCCCGGGCGATGTGCAATGGATGACCGCAGCCAAGGGCATCATTCACGAGGAGTTTCACTCCGAGGCGTTCGCCCGCAGCGGTGGCGCCCTGGAAATGGTCCAGTTGTGGGTCAACCTGCCGGCCAAGGACAAAATGACCGACGCCGGTTACCAGACCATTCTCGATGGCGATATCCCGACGCTGCCCCTGGCCGACAACGCCGGCAGCCTGCGCCTGATCGCGGGCGAGTTCGACGGGGTCAAGGGCCCGGCCCGAACCTTCACGCCGATCGACGTGTGGGACATGCGCCTCAACGCCGGCCGTTCGGTGACGCTGGACCTGCACGCCGGGCGCAACACCGCGCTGGTGGTGTTGCGCGGCACGGTGCGGATCAACGGCACTGAAGTGGCGCGTGAAGGGCAGTTGGCGCTGTTTGAGCGCGATGGCACGCAACTGCGCCTTGAGTCCAGCGACGATGCCATGGTGTTGTTGCTCAGCGGCGAACCGATCGACGAGCCCATCGTCGGCCACGGCCCGTTCGTGATGAACACCGAGCAGGAAATCCACCAGGCGTTTGCTGACTATCAGTCCGGGCAATTCGGGCAGATGCAGCGCTAGGGCGCTATACCCTCCAAAGGCATTTCATGCGATCTTCATGGCATTCGCCCTGGAGTCGCCTGAATGCCCTCATTTATCTCCGATCACCCGATGTTCTGTGCCTTGGCGCTGGTGCTGATCGACATCGCCGTATGGCGCCTGATCTCTGCCGATTTCGCCAATTGGAAGCTGGCGGCGCGGCTGGTGATCTTTGCGGTGTTCAGCGCCGTGCTGTTCAACGAAGGCATGAACCCGATGCAGGTCGCGCCGTTTGGCGACAACGTGGCGCTGCATTTGGCGGCCACGGCGTTTCAGATCGGCTGGTGGTTGTTCGCGGCACGCACCCTCACGGTATTGCTCGGCGCGGTAATGATGCAGCGGGTCGGCCACACCGGGCGGCTGTTGCAGGACCTGGTGGGCGCGGTGATCTTTCTGATCGCGATCATCGCGGCCATGGCCTACGTGCTCGACCTGCCGGTCAAGGGCGTGTTGGCCACGTCTGGGGCGGTGGCGATCATCGTCGGCCTGGCGTTGCAAAGCACCTTGAGCGACGTGTTTTCCGGGATTGTCCTCAACACCACCAAGCCCTACCAACTGGATGACTGGATCTCCATCGACGGCATCGAGGGCCGGGTGATCGACATCGACTGGCGCGCCACCCAACTGCAAACCTCCCAGGGCAGCCTGGCGGTGGTGCCCAATTCGTTGGCGGCCAAGGCCAAGATCATCAACTTCTCACGTCCCGCAGATATGTTTGGCTTGGCGGTCAGCCTGCAAGTCAGCCCCCATGCGCGGCCGCAAACCGTGCTGGATGCGCTGGAGCGGGCGATGCAGGGGTGTCGGCCGTTGTTGGCCAAGCCGGCGCCGAGTGTGGCGTTCAAGACGTCGGCCAGTGGTGGGGTGGAGTATGAGATCAGCGGGTTTGTGCCGGCGATGGCGCTCAAGCGTGAGGTGCGTAACCAGCTTTATGATTTGGCGTTTCGGCATTTGCAGGCGGCGGGGGTGAGTTTGTTGTCGGCGGCCGAGAGTAATGCGCCGGTGGCGGTTTCCCGGGCTCGGGCGTTGTTGGAGAGCTCGTCGATTTTCTCGACCTTGAGGCAGGAGGAGAAGGAGACGTTCAGCCAGAACATGACGCTGCAGACCTTTCGCGCCGGGGAGATGATTTTGCCGGCGGGGGAGGTGAGTGATCACCTGTTTATCATTGAGTCCGGGGTGATTTCGGTGATGTTGACCAAGGCGGGGCACAAGTTTGAAGCCGGGCGGATGGGGCCTGGGGAGGTGATTGGTGAGGCCGGGATTTTGTCGGAGCAGGGTGTGCCTGCGGACTTTTCGGCGAAGACGTTTTGTACGTTGTATCGGATTGAGAAGGAGTATCTGAAGCCTTGTCTGGATGCTCGGCATGACATCAGTGAGGCTATGAAAAGTTTGTTGGATTTCAGGTTGCATGCGGCTCAGAGTTTGACGCAGGAGGCGCCTGTGGTGCCGGTTAAGAAGGGGTTTATGCAGTGGCTGCGGAGTCGGGCTTGACGGGGTACATATCCGTTGCTGCGGTAACGGCGGCTTATGGTTCCGCTCTTACAGCGGGTCACTTTTGGCAAACGCCCCAAAAGTAACCAAAAGGTCTTTGCCCCACCACTCGGTGCCTCGCCTAGGCTCGGCATGCCCGCACTCCGGCCCGGTTCCGCGGGCCGCCGCGACGGGCCATCCATGGCCCGGCGCGGCTAAATCGGCATCCCTGCCGATTTACCCGCTCCACCGTGCCTACTTGCGGCCATCGTGGTTAACGGGGCGCCTAAGATCAAAATCAAAAGCAAAAGCACAGCGGCCTCCCGGCCGGCTTGAGTGTTAAAAGCCAGATCAAAAGCCAGAGCGAAAACAGATCTGCTTTTCTGTGGGAGCGGGCTTGCTCGCGAAAAACCTGAGAGCGCCGCGTTCATCCAGAATGCCCGCGTCATCGTTAACGACCTTCGCGAGCAAGCCCGCTCCCACATTTTTTGGACCGTGCCCGCTTTAGATTTTGATTTGGCTTTTGCTCTTCAACACTCAAGCCGGCCGGGAGGCCGCTGTGCTCTTGATCTGCTTTTGATCTTGATCTTAGGCGCCCCGTTAAACCACGCTGGCCGAACGCAGGCTTTGGAGCGTGGGTAACCTGGCAGGACGCCAGGTTAGCCGTCCTGGGCCAAGGATGGCCCATGACGGCGGCCCACGGTCCAAAGCCGGAGTGAGGGCACACCGAGCCTAGGCGAGGTGCCGAGTGGTGGGGCAAGAGCGTTTTGCTTACTTTTGCGCTCTTCAAAAGTGAGCCGCTGTAAGAGCGGAACCATAAGCGGCCGTTACCGCAGCAACGGATATGTCCACCACCCCCGCCACCCCCGATCAAACACCCCTTGCGACCCCCCAATTTCTTTGCTAGCTTCTTACAAAATGTTAACGATAACATTTGCTCTAAAAATAAAAACAAAACAGAGATCCCCACCATGAAAATGCTTCCGAAAACCCTGTGTTTGTTGGCTCTGAGCATCAACCTTGGCACTGCTGGCCTGGCCCTGGCCGACACCAAACCCGCCCCCATCCGCATCGGCGCGTCCTTCCAGGAAATCAACAACCCTTACTTCGTCACCATGAAAGACGCCCTGCAGGAAGCCGGGGCGACCATCGGTGCGCAGTTGATCATCACCGACGCCCGCCACGACGTGTCCAAACAGGTCAGCGACGTCGAAGACATGCTGCAAAAGGGCATCGACATCCTGCTGATCAACCCCACCGACTCCGTCGGCGTGCAATCAGCCGTCAAATCCGCCCACGCCGCCGGCGTAGTCGTGGTCGCCGTCGACGCCCAAGCCGAAGGCCCACTGGACTCCTTCGTCGGCTCGAAAAACTTCGACGCCGGCTTCCAAGCCTGCGAATACCTGGCCAAAAACATCGGCGACAAAGGCAATATCGCCATCCTCGACGGCATCGCCGTCGTACCGATCCTGGAACGCGTCCGCGGTTGCAAAGAAGCCGTGGCCAAGCACCCGGACATCAAGATCGTGAGCATCCAGAACGGCAAGCAGGAACGTGACCAGGCGCTGACCGTCACCGAAAACATGCTGCAGGCCCAGCCCACCCTCAAGGGCATTTTCAGCGTCAATGACAACGGCTCCCTCGGCGCACTCTCGGCCATCGAAGTCAGTGGCCTGGACGTCAAACTGGTGAGCGTCGACGGCGCACCGGAAGCGATCAAGGCCATCCAGAAACCCGGCAGCAAATTCATCGCCACCTCCGCGCAATACCCCCGTGACCAGATCCGCCTGGCCCTGGGCATCGCCCTGGCCAAGAAGTGGGGCTCGCAAGTGCCGGCCACAATCCCGGTGGACATCACCCTGATCGACCAGGCCAAGGCCAAGGATTTCAGTTGGTAAAACACCCAGGCCCCACGCCAGGCGTGGGGCACAGGTCATCCATCTGAATGCGAGGTCGGCGGTATGAGCAGTCTTCTGAAACTGGAAAATATCTGTAAGCGCTACCCGGGGGTGCAAGCCCTCAAGGCGATCAACCTGGAAGTGCAGCGCGGCGAGATTCATGCCTTGCTCGGGGAAAATGGCGCGGGCAAATCGACCCTGATGAAGATCCTTGGCGGGGTCGAGCACCAGGACGAAGGGCAGATCCTGATCGACGGCGAGGCCCGGCAGTTCGCGACCTACCGTGATGCGATTGCCGCCGGTATCGGCATCGTGTTCCAGGAATTCAGCCTGATTCCCTACCTCACGGCAGTGGAAAATATCTTCCTCGGCCATGAGCTAAGCAATCGCTTCGGCCTGTTGCGTAAGCGCGAAATGGTCGAGGCGAGCGAGGCGTTGTTCAAGCGCCTCGGCGTCAGCATTGACCTGCAATGCGCGGTCAAGCACCTGAGTGTGGCCGAGCAGCAGTTCGTCGAGATCGCCAAGGCCCTGGCCCTGGATGCGCGGTTGCTGGTGCTCGATGAACCCACCGCCACCCTTACGCCCAGCGAGGCCGAGCTGCTGTTCGAGATCATGCGTGAGCTCAAGCGCCAGGGCGTGGCGGTGATTTTTATCTCTCACCACCTGGAGGAGATTTTCCAAGTGTGCGACCGCATCAGCGTGCTGCGCGACGGCGGTAATGTGGGCGTCACCGATGTGGCCGACAGCGATATCGACCGCTTGGTAGAAATGATGGTCGGGCGGCGCCTTGAGTGCAGTTTTCCGGCCAAGCCCACCAGCGAACGCGGGCCGCTGTTGCTGGAGGTCAAGGACATCCAACTGGTGCGCAACGGCCCCCATAACCACTTTGAATTGCACAAGGGCGAGATTCTCGGCTTTGCCGGCCTGGTGGGTTCCGGGCGTACCGAATTGGCGCTGGGCATGATGGGCGCGCTGCCGTCGGTGAGCAAAGACGTGTGGCTGCGGGGCGAAAAAATCACCCTCGACGACCCGGCCCAGGCCTTGGCCCATGGCATCGGCCTGCTGCCGGAAAGCCGCAAGACCGAAGGCCTGATCACCGACTTCAGCATTCGCGAAAACATCTCCCTCAACAACCTGCCCAAATACCAGAACGCCAGCGGCCTGATCGACAAAGACAAGGAATGTGCCAGCGTCGAAGCGTTGATGCGCCAGCTGTCGATCAAGGCCCCCAGCGGCGAGAGCCGGGTGTTCAACCTCAGCGGCGGCAACCAGCAGAAAGTCGTGATTGCCCGCTGGATCAACCATCACTGCGACGTGCTGGTGTTCGACGAACCCACCCGTGGCATCGACGTCGGCGCCAAGGCACAGATCTACGCGCTGATGCGCAGCCTCACCGAACAAGGCTACGCAATCATCATGATTTCCTCGGAACTGCCGGAAGTCATCGGCATGTGCGACCGCGTCGCCGTGTTCCACAAGGGCGCCATCGTCAAGGTACTGGAAGCGTCTGCCGTCAATCCTCAAGAGGTCATGCGCCATGCAACAGGGGGCTCAAGTGAATACGTCCATTAATGCCGTGACGCCTGGCCGGCTGCGCCTGAACCTGGCGCGGCTGATTCGCTCACCGGCGTTTTATCCCTTTGTCGGGCTGCTGGTGGTGACGTTGGTGATGATCTTCGCCAGCGACAATTTCCTCACCGCCAACAACCTGTCGAACATTGCGCGCCAGGTGTCGATCAACGCGATTATCGCGGTGGGCATGACCTGCGTGATTCTCACCGGCGGCATCGATTTGTCGGTGGGGCCGGTAATGGCCTTGTCCGGCACCTTGACCGCCGGTTTGATGGTCGCCGGGTTGCCGCCGGGCCTGGCGATTGGCGCCGGGATGCTGGTCGGGGTGGCCTTCGGCATCGGTAACGGCTTGTTTGTCGCCTACCTGCACATGCCGCCGATCATCGTCACCCTGGCGACCATGGGCATCGCCCGCGGGTTCGGCCTGATGTACACCGACGGCTACCCGATTTCCGGTTTGCCGGAGTGGTTTGGCTTCTTTGGCCGCGAAAGCCTGTTCGGCATTTCGGTGCCGATCCTGATCATGCTGGTGACGTACCTGGCGGCCTATGTGCTGCTGCAACACACCCGCATCGGCCGCTATATCTACGCGATTGGCGGCAACGAGGAAGCGGTGCGCCTGTCCGGTGTGCGGGCGGCGCGCTTCAAGTTGCTGGTGTATGGCATCAGCGGGTTTACCGCTGCGATTGCCGGGCTGGTGCTGACCTCGCGCTTGATGAGCGGCCAGCCGAATGCCGGGGTGTCGTTTGAACTCGACGCGATTGCCGCCGTGGTCCTGGGCGGCGCCTCGATTGCCGGCGGGCGCGGGGTGATTGTCGGCACCTTGCTCGGCGCCATGCTGCTGGGGGTGTTGAACAACGGCTTGAACATGCTCGGGGTCTCGCCTTACGTCCAGAGTGTGATCAAGGGCGGGATCATTTTGCTGGCGATCTTTATCAGCCGTCAGCGCCACAAGTAAACCGGTTATCTCCACGCGGCCATGGTGGCCGCGAGGGGTTCTCTCATGCTCAAGAAAGGTCCGCACATCATGGAAAAGCACAACCAAATGCAAGCCGTCGTCTGCCACGGCCCGAAAGACTACCGCCTGGAACGCGTCAGCAAACCCCAGGCGCGGGTCAATGAACTGGTGATCCGCATCGCCGCCTGCGGCATCTGCGCCAGTGACTGCAAATGCCACTCGGGCGCCGCGATGTTCTGGGGCGGCGACAACCCGTGGGTCAAGGCGCCGGTGGTGCCGGGGCATGAGTTCTTTGGCTACGTGGTGGAAGCGGGCGAGGGCGCCGAGGAGCACTTTGAGGTGAAGGTCGGCGACAAGGTGATCGCCGAGCAGATCGTGCCATGTGGCAAGTGCCGTTTCTGCAAGTCCGGCAAGTACTGGATGTGCGAGGTGCACAACATCTTCGGCTTCCAGCGTGAAGTGGCCGAAGGCGGCATGGCTCAGTACATGCGCATCCCGAAGACCGCCATTGTGCACAAGATTCCGGAGTCGGTGTCCCTGGAAGATTCGGCGCTGATCGAGCCGATGTCCTGCGCAATTCACACCGTCAACCGCGGTGAGATTCAGCTGGATGACGTGTTGGTGATTGCTGGTGCCGGCACCCTGGGCCTGTGCATGGTGCAGGTGGCAGCGCTAAAAACACCGAAGAAACTGGTGGTGATCGACATGGTCGACGAGCGCCTGGAACTGGCGAAGCAGTACGGTGCCGATGTGGTGATCAACCCGTCCCGGGACAATGCCCGGGAGATCATCAATGGCCTGACCGACAACTACGGCTGCGACGTGTACATCGAAACCACTGGCGTACCGGCGGGCGTGACCCAAGGCCTGGATCTGATTCGCAAGCTCGGGCGGTTTGTCGAGTTCAGCGTGTTCGGCGCCGAAACCAGCGCCGACTGGTCGATCATCGGCGACCGCAAGGAACTGGACGTCCGTGGCGCGCACCTGGGGCCGTATTGCTACCCGGTGGCCATCGACCTGTTCGAGCGCGGCCTGGTGACCTCAAAGGGCATCGTGACCCATGACTTCGGGCTGGATAACTGGGCCGAGGCGTTTGAGCTGGCCAACTCGACCAAGTCGATCAAGGTGCTGCTGAAGCCGGTGGTCTGAGATGAACTACGTAATGGGTGTGGACATCGGCACGCAAAGCACCAAGGCGCTGCTGGTGGATGCGGACGGCCTGATCATCGCCCAGCACAGCCAGGGGTATCGCGTGGATACCCCGAAAGTGCGCTGGGCCGAGCAGTGGCCGCAGGTCTGGCTGGATGCGGTCGAGACCTGCGTCGCCCAGTGCATGACCAAGGCCGGCGTAGGGAAAGAGCAGGTCAAGGCGCTGTGCATCAGCAGCCTGTATGGCGGCTCCGGAATTGCTGTGGACGAGCAGATCACGCCGCTGCACCCGTGCCTGATCTGGATGGACCGGCGCGCGGGCGAGCAAGTGGAGTGGGTGCGCGAGCATGTGGACCTGGAGCGGCTGTTCGCGATTACCGGCAACTCGGTGGACAGCTACTACGGCTTCACCAAGATGCTCTGGCTCAAGCAACACCAGCCGCAGGTGTGGGCCAACACCCGCTACCTGCTGCCGCCCAACAGTTATATCAACTGGTGCCTGACCGGTGAGTTGGCGGTGGACCACAGCAGCGTCGGCAATATCGGCGGGGTCTACGATGTGGCCCGGCGTGACTGGTCGGCCGAGATGTTAGCGGCGCTGGAGATTCCCCTGGCGATGATGCCGGAGCGTCTGCTGTATTCCGGTGATGTGGTCGGCGGTTTGCTCGAGAAATGGGCGCAGCGATTGGGCCTGCAGACGGGCACTCCGATCCTGGCCGGAGGCGTGGACGCGGCCATGGCCACATTGGCGGCCGGAGTGACGCGGCCGGGCAATCACGTGGCGATGATCGGCACCAGCATGTGTTGGGGTTATCTCAATCAGCAGGTGGACGCGCGCCATGGCCTGGTGAGCATGCCCCACGTCTATAACGGCCATCAGGACCTGTACATCTTCGGCGGTGCGATTACCGCCGGGGCGTCGGTGAGCTGGTTTCGCGAGCAGTTCTGCCAGGCCGAAGAGCAACAGGCCAGGGAGACCGGCCAGGACAGTTTGTGGCTGCTGGAGCAGAGCGCCGCGAAGATCCCGGCGGGCGGTGAAGGGCTGTTGTTCCTGCCGTACCTCATGGGCGAACGCAGCCCGGTGTGGGATGACCGGGCCAGCGGCAGCTTTGTCGGGCTGAACCTCTATCACAGCCGCATCCACTTGTACCGCGCGGTGCTTGAAGGGGTGAGTTTTGCCCTGCGGCACAATATCGAAGCGGGCACCCGTGGGGCGCATTCCCTTGATCCACGGTTGATTGTGGTGGGTGGGGCGAGCCATTCGGATTTGTGGATGCAGATCATTGCGGACATCACCCATTACCCGGTCTACACCATCGTGCAAGAGGTGGAGGCAGCGCTGGGCGCGGCGTTGTTGGCGGCCCATGCGGTGGGGTTGGTGGATGATCGGCAGATGGAGAAGGGCTGGGTGCAGTTGGAGCTGCGGGCGGAGCCGGAGGCGGGGAATGTCGGGGTGTATGACCGGGCGTTTGTCAGCTATCTGGAGCTGTATCCGGCGCTGAAACCGGTGATGCACAGCCTGCAATTAAATTAAGCGAACACCGAGCCAAATGTGGGAGCGGGCTTGCTCGCGAATGCGGTGTATCAGTGCCAAATTGATTGCCTGACCCACCGCATTCGCGAGCAAGCCCGCTCCCACATTGGATCTCCATCGTTTTAGAGATCGTGAACCATGAACGCTATCTTCGACTTTACCCACCAGCGCATCCTCGTCACCGGCGCCAGCAGCGGCATCGGCCGGGAAATCGCTCTGCAATTGATCGCCAGCGGCGCCGAGGTTTTCGCCTTGGGCCGCGATGCCCAATCCCTGGCCCGACTCGGCTGCGAAACCCTGTGCCTGGACATCGCCAACAGCACCGCCCTGGACCAGGCCATGCAAGGTTTGCCGCCGATGCACGGCCTGGTCAACTGCGCAGGTATCTCTCGCCTGGAACCGGCTGCCGCCATCAGCGCCGAAGCCTTCGATCAGGTGATGAACGTCAACGCCCGCGCCGCCGCCCAGGTCGCCAGCCGTATCGCCGCTGCAATGATTGAAGCCAAGATTCCCGGCAGCATCGTCAACGTCTCAAGCCAAGCCTCACTGGTAGCGCTGGACGATCACCTCGGCTACTGCGCCTCCAAGGCCGCACTGGACGCCATCACCCGGGTGCAATGCGCGGAATGGGGCCGCTTCGGGATTCGTGTCAACAGCGTCAACCCCACTGTCACCCTGACGCCCATGGCACAGATGGCCTGGTCGGCACCGGCCAAGCGCGACCCGGCATTGGCGGCGATCCCCCTGGGGCGGTTTGCCGAAACGGCGGAGGTGGCCCTGCCGGTGCTGTTCCTGCTGAGCGATGCCGCCAGCATGATCAGCGGCGTCAGCCTGCCGATCGATGGCGGCTACACCAGCCGCTAGCCGTTCTCCAGTTTGCCGGCGATCACGACTTTGTCCCGCGGCTTGTGCGGGTCTTCGAGGCGGTCCAGCAGCAGTCGCACTGCGCTGCTGCCGGCCAGTGATGCGTCATGGGCCACGCAGGCAATCGGCACGCCGAAGATATCGGCGAAGGGCAGGCGGTCGATGCCGCAGATGGTCAGGCTTTCGTGGGGGATGTTGTGCATGCGCAACGCACGCAAGGCGCCGAGGGTGATCAACTGGTTGAAGCCCATGATCGCGTCCGGCGCCGAGTGCTCGGCCAGGTAGTCGAGGGTGTGCAGGTAGGAGGGCATCAGCGTGTAGTCGCCGGCACACACTTCGACCTGCACCTGCGGGTGCTCGGCCAGGACTTCTTTCAGGCCCTTGAGGCGTTCCATGGTGATGCGCGAATGCTCCGGCCCGGTCAGCACCAGCAGGCGCTTGAGATTCGGGGTTTGCCGCACCAGGTACTGCGCCGCCTCGATGCCGCTGTGGTAGTTGTCCAGCACCACGCGGCTGAACGGGCTCTCGTGGATGGTGCGGTCGAGCAACACCACCGGGGTCTTGCCGTTGCCCAGGCGCTCCAGGTAGTCCGGCTGGTAGCTGGGTTCGTCGGAGACCGGTGACAGGATGATCCCCGCCACACGGTAGCCCAACAGGGTATCGACCGCCTTGCTTTCCAGTTCTTCGAGTTCGTCGGTGTCCACCAGCATGATGGTGTAGCCGTGCTTTTTCGCCTCGCGGGAAATCGCCTTGATCATCTCGCTGTAGAAGGGGTTGTCCACCGAGGCGGTGATCACGCCGATGATCAGGCTTTCGCTGCGCTTGAGCCCGCGGGCGAAGGCGTTGGGCACGTAGTCCAGCTCCCGCGCCACCTCGAGAATCCGCGCCAGGGTGGCGGGCTTGACCAGGTCGGGTTTGCTCAGCGCCCGAGACACCGTGATGGTGGTCATGTTGACCCGTTTGGCGATGTCGCTGATGGTGACGGACTTTTTCTTGTTCATCGGCAGGGGGAAACCAGGAGAAAACAACCTGAGGCTACCATGTGCACGGCTTCAAATCACCGGATCCCAGCGCTGCGACCAATCCTTTTCCGCCTCCACCACCGCCCGCAGCAAGGCCAGTGCCTGCTGCAAAACCGCCGAGTCGCGCTCGCGGGAATACACCAGGTACGTTGGAAAGCTGAACTCCGGCGCTTTGGGAACCCGCTCCATCACGCCGCTGTCCAGGTAGCTCTGCACCACCCGCGTGCGGAAATACCCGGCGCCGCCATTCTCCAGGATGTACTGCAACGCCAACGGCCCGAGATTGAAACTCAGGGCGGCGCGGGCCTTGTCCGGCAGCGCCGCGTCGTGTTGTTGGCGAAAGCCCTGGCCCCAATCGATATACACGTAGGGCTCGGGCCGCGCCGCCAGTTGCACCAGGATCAGCTTTTCTTCCAGCACCTGCTCCACCTGCAACCCCGGCCAGTATTGCGGCTGAAACACCAGTGCAGCGTCCAGCACCCCCAGCTCCAGTTGGCGCAACAGGTACTCGCCTTCGCGAATCTCGGTGCGCAGGGCGTGACCGGGAATCTGTTCACGCAAGGCCTGGGCCCAGCCGAGCATCAACGGGTTGCACAGGCTGACTTCGCCACCGATGTGCAGCACGTTGCGGTAACCATCGGGCAATGGCAGGTCGCGGCGTGCGGCTTCCCAGGTTTGTACCAGCTGGTTGGCGTAGACCACGAAAGCTTCGCCGTCCGGGGTCAGGCGGGCACCGGCGCGGTTGCGCACGAACAGGGTGCTGTTGAGCTGGCTTTCGAGGTTCTTGACGCGGGCGGTGATCGCTGTCTGGGTGACGTGCAGCTTCTCGGCCGCCGCGGCGAGGCTGCCGCAGCGGGTGATTTCGAGGAAGGTGCGTGCCAGTTCGATGTCCATGAAACCCCCTTGGATGATAGGAGGCATTGTAGGGGCTGATGATTGGAATACGGACAAAAATGTGGGAGCGGGCTTGCTCGCGAAGGCGGTGTGTCAGTCACCGGATATCTTGACTGACACACCGCCTTCGCGAGCAAGCCCGCTCCCACAGTTTGATTGCATTTCAGGTTGGGGTTTTGGGGGCTTGCAGGTGCTCGGTTGGAAAAGCCTTGGCATACGCCTGGCACACCCTCAGCACCTGCTCATCCGCAAACCGCGCCCCCACCACATGCAACCCCACCGGCAACCCATTCGCTGCCAACCCGCACGGCACCGACGCCGCCGGTTGCTGGGTCAGGTTGAAGGGATAGGTAAACGGCGTCCACTCCATCCATTCCCCAAGGCCCGAACCCGGCGGCACGTTATGCCCGGCCTCGAACGCGGTGATCGGCATCATCGGCGAAACCAGCACATCGTAATGCTCATGGAATGCCGCCATGCGCGCCACGAGTGCAGCCCGTGCTTCCAGCGCCGCACTGTAGTCACTGAGGCTGATCTGCTCGCCCAGTCGGGCAATGCGCAGCAACCCCGGGTCCATCAGTTGCCGTTGCGCATCGCTCAACGGCCCGGCCAGGCGTGCCGCACCGGCAAACCACAGGGTATTGAACACCTCCAGCGGATCACTGAACCCCGGATCAATCTGCTCTACATGGGCACCCAACTGCACCAGGCCTTCGACCGCCTTGGCGACGACCCGGGCCACTTGCGGGTCCACGTCCACATAGCCGAAGTTCGGGCTGTAGGCGATACGCAGGCCTTTCAAGTCGGCCCCGGCCTGCAGCCATGGCGTGGTGCGGGGCGCGCCGATCAAGCCGTCCCGCGCGTCAGGCTGGGCGATGGTTTGCAACATCAGCACCGAGTCTTCCACGGTGCGGGTCATCGGCCCCAGGTGAGACAAAATGGTCATCGAACTGGCCGGCCATTGCGGCACGTAACCGAAGGTCGGCTTGATGCCAAAGGTGCCGGTGAACGCGCAGGGAATCCGGATCGAGCCACCGGCATCGCTGCCCTGGTGCAGCACGCCCAGGTTCAAGGCCGCCGCCGCACCGGCACCGCCGGACGAACCGCCCGCCGTCATGCGCGTGTCCCACGGGTTGCGGGTAATCCCATACAACGGATTATCGGTGACGCCTTTCCAGCCGAATTCCGGCGTGGTGGTCTTGCCCAGCAGCACCGCGCCGGCCTTGCGCATGAAGGCCGAGAAGGGCGCATCCACCTCCCACCGGCCCTCGGCGGAGGTGGTGCGCGAACCCTTGCGCGTCGGCATGCCGATGGTCTGCGTCAGGTCCTTGATGGAGGAGGGCACACCGTCCAGGGCCCCGCACGGCTGCCCCTTGAGCCAGCGCTGTTCCGAGGCCCGGGCCGCGTTCAAGGCGCCTTCCGGGTCGACGTGGCAGTAGGCGTTGACCGCCGGGTTGTAGCGTTCGATTCGCAGCAATGCGTCTTCGGTGACTTCCACCGGCGACAGGCTTTTATCCCGATAGCGGGCCAGCAGCTCAACAGCGGTGAGGTTGGCGATATCCGTCATGCCGCTTTCCCTCCTTGCGCCGCGTTGACCATGGCCCGCAGCAATACGGCGCAGCCCGCCGCCAGGTCATCCGGCGCGGCGTTTTCGATTTCGTTGTGGCTGATGCCGCCTTCGCAGGGCACAAAAATCATCCCGGCGGGGCCCAGTTCGGCGACGAAGATCGCGTCATGCCCGGCGCCGCTGACGATGTCCATATGGCTCAGGCCCAGGCTGCTTGCACCCTCGCGCACGGCGTTGACGCAGGCGGGGTTGAAGTCCAGCGGCGGGAAGTCGGCAGTAGGCGTCAGTTCAAAGCTCAGGCCGTGTTGCTCGGCCGTCGCTTCGATCACCTGGCGCACTTCGTCGACCATCGCTTGCAGCTTGTCGGCGTGCAGGTGGCGCAGGTCGATGGTCATGTGCACCTGGCCGGGAATCACGTTGCGTGAGCCGGGGTGCAGGCTCAGGCAACCGACAGTGCCGCAGGCATGGGGTTGTTGTTCATGGGCGATGCGATTCACCGCGCTGACCACTTGCGCCGCGCCTACCAGTGCGTCCTTGCGCAGGTGCATCGGCGTCGGGCCGGCATGGGCTTCGACGCCGGTGAGGGTCAGGTCGAACCACTTCTGGCCCAGGCAGCCCATGACCACGCCGATGGTGGTGGCCTGGTCTTCCAGCACCGGGCCCTGTTCGATATGCGCCTCGAAATAGGCGCCCACCGGATGGCCCAGTACCGCGCGGGAACCGGCATAGCCGATGCGCCGCAATTCGGCGCCCACCGACAGGCCGTGCTCGTCCTGTTTGTCGAGGGTTTCCTGCAAGTCGAATTTACCGGCGAATACCCCGGAACCCATCATGCACGGCGGGAAACGCGAGCCTTCTTCGTTGGTCCACACCACTACTTCGATCGGTGCTTCAGTCTCTATATTCAAATCGTTAAGGGTGCGGATCACTTCCAGGCCGGCCATCACGCCATAGCAGCCGTCGAACTTGCCGCCGGTAGGCTGGGTGTCGATATGGCTGCCGGTCATCACCGGCGCCAGTGCCGGATTACGCCCGGCGCGGCGGGCAAAGATATTGCCGATGGCGTCGATGCTGATGCTGCAGCCGGCCGCCTCGCACCATTGCACAAACAGGTCGCGGGCCTGGCGATCAAGGTCGGTGAGGGCCAGGCGACATACGCCACCTTTTGGCGTGGCGCCGAGGCGGGCGAGGTCCATCAGCGATTGCCACAGACGCTCGCGGTTGATCAACGGGGCGTTGCTCTGGAGCGGTTGCGCAAAACTATTCATCAGCAGTCTCCGGTCAGGCACTCAGGGCCAGGTAACGGTTCTTGATCGTCGGGTCGGCGCGGAAGGCTTCGGCACTGCCTTCGTACACCACGCGGCCTTGTTCGAGGACGTAATGGCGGTCGGCGAGCTTGTCGCAGACCATCAGGTTCTGTTCCACCAGCAGCACCGGCAGGCCGTCTTCCTTGACCTTGCGCAGGATCTTCACCAGCTCGTCGACGATCACCGGCGCGAGGCCTTCGGTGGGTTCGTCGAGGATCAGCAGCTTCGGATCGTTGAGCAGGGCGCGGGCGATGGCGAGCATCTGTTGCTCACCGCCAGACAGCGCGTGGCCGGCGTTTTTGCGGCGCTCCTTGAGGCGCGGGAACATGCCGTACACGTCTTCCATCTGCCAGCGGCTGGTCTTGCGCACGGCAATGCGCAGGTTTTCCTCCACCGTGAGCAGGCGGAAAATCCCGCGGTTCTCCGGCACCAGCGCCAGGCCCTGGCGGGCGATTTCGAAGATTTTCTGCCCCACCAGTGGCTGGCCGTTGAAGTGAATCTGGCCCTGGCGCGGGCAGATAATCCCGAGGATGCTGCGCAGGGTGGTGGTCTTGCCGGCACCGTTGCGCCCCAGCAGGGTCACCAGTTCGCCGGGATTGACGGTCAGGGACACGCCTTCAAGGACGTGGCTCTTGTCGTAGTAGGAATGGATATTGTCGACGGTCAGCATCAGGCGGCTTCTCCCAAATAGGCGGTGCGCACGCGCTCGTCGGCGCGCACGAATTCCGGTGTGCCTTCCACCAGGATCTGGCCGTGACTCATCACGGTGATGCGTTGGCTGATGGACATGACGATGCTCATGTTGTGCTCGATCAGCAGCACGGTATGGTCGCGGCCGAGGTCGCTGATCAGTTGGGTCATGATCGGGATGTCGTCGATGCCCATGCCCGAGGTGGGTTCGTCGAGCATCAGCAGCTTGGGTTTGGAGCAGATCGACATGCCGACTTCCAGCACCCGCTGCTGGCCGTGGGACAGCTCGCCGGCCAGGGTATCGGCGCGAGCGGTGAGTTGCAGCCGTTCCAGCACCTGGTCGGCCATCTCCAGGTGTTCGCGCTTGCTGTCGACCCGGCGCCAGAAGTTCAGGGCGCGGGCACCGTCGCGCCCTTGGGCGGCCAGGCGCAGGTTCTCGCGCACGCTGAGGTTCTGGAACAGACTCGTGAGTTGGAACGAGCGGGCCATGCCCAGGCCGACGCGGCCGTGGGCCGGTTTGCGCATCAGGTTCTTGCCGTCGAAATGAATCGCCCCGGCGGTGGCCTGGCGCTCGCCGGTCAGGCAGTGGAACAGGCTGGTCTTGCCGGCGCCATTGGGGCCGATGATGGTGTGGATGGTGCCGGCTTCGACCTTGAGGTTGACGCCGTTCACCGCGTGGAATGCGCCGTAGGCCAGTTCCAGGTTCTTGGTTTCCAACAGGATGCTCATGACAGCTTCTCCTTGCTCACAACGTCGGCCTTGCGGCTGCCGCGCACACGTTCGAACAGGCTCGACAAGCCGCCCCACAAACCGCCGCGCATGAAGATCACCACCAGGATCAGAATCACCCCCAGCAGCATCAGCCAGCGCGGCCACAGGTCGGACAGGAAGTCCCCCAGCAGCACGATGGAACCGGCGCCCAGCAAGGAGCCGAACAGCGAACCGGTGCCGCCGACGATGGTCATGATCAGGATGTTCTCGGACATCGCCAGGTCGATATTCGACAGCGGCACAAAGTGCAGCAGCATCGCGTACAGCGCCCCGGCAATCCCGGTCACGGCGCCGGACAGTACGAACACCAGGATCTTGAAGTGGCGGGTGTCGTAGCCGATGGCTGAGGCGCGGGTTTCATTTTCGCGAATCGCCATCAGCGTGCTGCCGAAGGGCGAGGCGATCACCCGGCGGGCGCCGATGAAGATCAGCAGGAACAGCACCGCGACAAACCCGTAGAACGCGCGGGCATCGGTCAGCGACAACAGCACCGTGTCACCGATGCGGATTTCCGGGCGCGGCACGCTGAGCAGGCCGTTGTCGCCGCCGGTCCAGTCGCTCAGGGTGTAGGCGACGAAGTAGGCCATCTGGCTGAAGGCCAGGGTCAGCATCACGAAGTAAATGCCGGTGCGGCGGATCGCCAGGGCGCCCACCAGGAAAGCCAGGAAACCTCCGGCGACCGCAGCGCCCAGCAATGCGCTGAACAGGCCCAGCTGCAGGTGAATCATCAGCAACGCCGCGCAGTAGGCGCCCGCCCCGAAGAAGATGCCTTGGCCGAACGACAGCAGCCCCGTGTAACCCAGCAGCAGGTTGCAGGCGAGGGCGGCCATGGCAAAGATCAGGATCTCGGTGGCCAGGGTCGCCGAGGGCAGAACCAACGGCAGGCCGATCAACACCGCGAGTACCAACAGCAGCATGTAGCGCGACTGGGTCTTGGCGAACGGCAGGGGATTTTTCTCGCTCATGTCAGGCTCTCCCGAACAGGCCGTAAGGACGCACCAGAATCACCACGGCCATTGCGCCGTAGATCATCAGGCTCGCGCCCTGGGGCCAGAGTGTGGTCATCAGGCTTTGCACCACGCCGACCAACAGGCCGCCCACCAGTGCGCCGCTGAAGGAACCCATGCCGCCAATCACCACCACCACGAACGCCACGCCGAGGATTTCCGGGCCGACAAAGGGCTGGGCGCCGCGCAACGGCGCGAACAGCACACCGGCAACGCCGGCCAGGGCCACGCCGAGGGCGAAGGTCATAGAGAACAGGCGGAAAATGTTGGTGCCCAGCAAGGACACGGTTTCGGTGCTTTCACTGCCGGCCCGCACCAGGGCGCCGAAGCGCGTGCGTTCCAGCAGCAGCCACAGGCCCAGGCCAACGAGGCCGGAGAACACGATCAGGAACAGGCGGTAGTAGGGGTAGACGAAATCGCCGATCACCAGCACCCCGCGCAGCAATTCCGGCACGGCGACGCTCTTGCCCACCGGGCCCCAGATCATCACGCTGGCTTCCTGGATGATCAGAGCGATCCCCAGGGTCACCAGAATCTGGAACATGTGCGGCAAGTGATAAATCCGCTGGATCAATAATCGCTCGATCACCCAGGCCAGCGCGGCCACCACCAGCGGCGCAATCAGCAGTGCCAGCCAGAAACTGCCGGTGAGGCTGACGGCGGTGTAGCAGATGTAGGCGCCCAGCAAAAAGAACGCACCGTGGGCGAAGTTGACGAAGTTCAGCAAGCCGAAAATGATCGTCAAGCCGACCGCGATCAGGAAATAAATCATCCCAAGGCCCAGGCCGTTGAGAATCTGGAACAGGTAAAGATTAAGCATGCAGGAACCCTCGGCAGGCGGCCGCGTGAGCGGCCCTGCGCTGTGTCACCAGTAGATTTTCAGCGGATCAGCCGAGCACGCAGCCCGTGGCTTCCACTGGCGGGAACGACTGGCCGGAACTGAGCACCTTGGCCAGGTCGTCCTTGTCGGCCATGTCGCCGGCGGCCTTGCCCACCAACAGGTAGTAATCCTTGATCACCTGATGGTCGCCGGCGCGGATCGATTCCTTGCCGGTGGGGCCTTCGTAGCTCAGGCCCTGCATGGCCTTGGCCACGGTCGGCCCGTCGAAACTGCCGGTGGAGATGATGGTTTCGAGCATGACCTTGGTGCTGATGTAGTCGGCTGCCAGCGGGTAGGTGGGGTTGATGCCGTATTTGGCCTTGGTCAGTTTCACCAGGTCGCGGTTGAGCGGGGTGTCGACCTGGTGCCAGTACTGCGCGCCGAGGTACACGCCTTCCAGTACGTCACTGCCCAGCTCCTGGAACTGATCGAGGCCGGCGGACCACACCAGCAGCACTTTCATGCGCTCCTTGATACCGAAGTTCACCGCCTGGCGCAGGGTGTTGGACGACTGGCTGCCGAAGTTCAGCAGCACCAGCACGTCGGGTTTGGCGGCGATTGCGTTGGTCAGGTAGCCGGAGAATTCCTGTTCCTGCAGGGAGTGGTAGCTGTTGCCGGCGTGTTCCAGGCCATGCTCGGCCAGCACCGATTTGGCGCCTTCGAGCAGGGCTTCGCCGAACACATATTGCGGGGTGATGGTGTACCAGCGCTTGGCGTCGGGCAGCAGCTTGATCAGCGGCACGAGGGTTTCGCGGATCGCGCCGTAGGTCGGCACTGACCAGCGGAAGGTGGCGCTGTTGCAGTCCTTGCCGGTGACTTCATCGGCGCCCACCGGGGTCATGAACACGCCACCGGCCTTGCTCACTTCCTTGGCCACCGCGAGTGCCGAAGACGAAAGGGTACAGCCCTGGAAAAAGCGTGCGCCGTCCTGCTGGATCGCTTCCTGGACCTTGCGCACGGCCTTGCCGGCGTTGCCTTCGGTGTCGATCACTTTGTAGACCAGCGGGCGGCCGAGCAGCTCGGGGTGTTGTTCCACCGCGAGGCGTGAACCCATGTCGGCAAATTTGCCATAACTGGCAAAGGCGCCAGACATGGACTTGAGGCCGTAAAAGGTAAAGGGCTCTGCGGCGAATGCAGAACGCACGCTCAGCGGGAGGCTGAGGGCGGCGGCTGCGGTGAGACTGGCTTTCAACAACGTACGACGCTGCATGGGGTGACTCCCTGGATTAGTTATTGGCAGGAGTGGCAATGGCGATACGGTGGAGCACGGCCTGTGGGCAGGCCTTTTATTGGGGGTTGGGGGGTGTCAGTGGTTGTGATCGAACTCCAGTAGAAAGTGCGGGCTGACCTCACCTTCAAGGGCGGTCATGTGGTGTTCAGCGTCGCACATGTGTTCGTGCATCAGGCTGCGTACGGTGGCTTCGTCTTCGGCTCGGAAGGCGAGCAGCAGTTGCTTGTGGTAGTCGAGGTTGGCGGCGTCGAATTGCTTGCGCTTGGGTTTGTAGGCTTTTTTCAGGACGACCAGGTCGCGCAGCAGGTCGTTGAGGAATTGCGCCATGAAGCTCAATAGCGGGTTGGGGCAGGCCTTGGCCAGCAGGTTGTGGAATTCGAGTTCGGCGATGCGTTGTTCGCGTTGGCCGGCTTCGCTGTCTTCGGGGGCGCTGCAGAAATCGACGTTGTCCTGGAGGGCGCGGTAGTCGTCTTCGCTCAGGCGGCCCAGGACCGAGACGGCGAGTTCGACTTCGATGACTTTGCGCAGTTGGTAGACCTGTTCGCCGTCCAGGTGCTGGAAGTGCAGGTAGTTGCGCAGGGCGCGGCTGGCGGGTTCGGTGCCGGCCTGGTTGAGGTAGGCCCCGCCGCTGGGGCCGGTGCGGGTGTTGACCAGGCCCTCGACTTCCAGCGCCTTGAGGGCTTCGCGGGCGGAGCCTTTGGAGCACTGGAAGCTTTCCATCAGTTCGCGTTCGGTGGGCAAACGGTCGCCGGGCTTGAGTGCATCGGTGACGATTGAGCGTTTGACCGACTCGACGATCACGTCGGAGAGCTTTTGGCGTTTGCGGCGCAATGGGCGGCTTAGCATGGTGGGTTATTGATCCTATTAATGCGCATTAATAGTACTTAATAGGGGTTTGGGGTGGGGCGTCAACGGAGGGGGTCGTTTTTGGTTTGGATGGGTCGTAAATGGTGGGGGTGTGCATATCCGTTTCTTCGGTTATGGCTGATATTGGTTCCGCTCTTACAGCGGCTCACTTTTGAAAAGCGCAAAAGTAAGCAAAACGCTCTTGCCCCACCACTCGGCTCCTCGCCTAGGCTCGGAGTGCCCTCACTCCGGCTTTGGACCGTGGGCCGCCGCGATGGGCCATCCTTGGCCCAGCGCGGCTAACCCGGCGTCCTGCCGGGTTACCCACGCTCCAAAGCCTGCGTTCGGCCAGCGTGGTTTAACGGGGCGCCTAAGATCAAGATCAAAAGCAAAAGCACAGCGGCCTACCGGCCGGCTTGAGTGTTGAAGAGCAAAATCAAAAGCTAAAGCGGGCACGGTCCAAATGTGGGAGCGGGCTTGCTCGCGAAGGTCGTTAACGATGACGCGGGCATTCTGAATGAACGCGGCGCTCTCAGGTTTTTCGCGAGCAAGCCCGCTCCCACAGAAAAGCAGCTCTGTTTTCGCTCTGGTTTTTGCTTTTGCTCTTCAACACTCAAGCCGGCCGGGAGGCCGCTGTGCTTTTGCTTTTGATTTTGATCTGACTGCCCCATTCAGCCCGAGGCCGAACGCAGGTATTGCGGAGCGGGTAAACCGGCAGGACGCCGGTTTAGCCGCGCCGGGCCATGGATGGCCCGTCGCGGCGGCCCGCGGAGCAATGCCGGAGTGAGGGAACACCGAGCCTAGGCGAGGTGCCGACAGGCGGGGCAGAGCCCTTTGCTTACTTTGGGGCTTTTCCAAAGTGAGTCGCTGTAAGAGCGAAACCATAAGCCGCCGTGACCGAAGAAACGGATATGTACACATGCATGGCGCAGTAATTGCGTACCCCACCCAACCCCAACCCCCAAAAAAAGGAGCACCCCCCATGCAACTACGCGCCTTGCGATATTTCCACGAGGTCGCCCGCTGCGCCTCCCTGCGTAAGGCAGCCGAACGTCTATACGTCACCCCAACCGCCGTCAGCCGCCAGATCGAACACCTGGAACACTTCTTCGGCGCCGCCCTGATTGAGCGCGGCCCCCGCGGCATCCGCCTCACCGCCGAGGGCGAATGCCTGGCCGAACAAGTCACCTCAACCCTGCGCGGCCTCGACCAGGTACGCGAAGTCATCGCCAGCCGCCAAAGCCAGGTGGCCGGTAACATCAGCATCCATGTGTCAGAAAGTATCGTTTCCACCGTACTCGCCCCGGTACTCGCCACCTTCTACCGCGCCCATCCCAAGGTCACCTTCAACATCGTGATCGCCAGTGCATCGGCCACCCTCGACGCCCTGTGCAGCGGCGAGGCAGACCTGGGCCTGGCGTTCTACCTGCAAGAACGCGCCGACGTCGAAGTCACCGCCCACTGCCAGCTGTGGCACCGGGTGCTGGTCAGCGCCGAACACCCCTTCGCCCAACGCGAAAGCATCGAATTGAGCGAACTGGAAGGCCAGCCCCTGGCGATTCCCGACTCGGCCTACGGCGTGCGCCAGGCCCTGGAAGTGGCCGCGAAAAAACGTGGCGTCACCCTCGAACCCGTGTTCACCACCAGCTCCCTGGAAGTGCAGAAAAGCCTGGCCCGGCAACGGGCAGCAGTGCTGATTCTGCCCCAGGTCGAGGCAGACGTACGGGACCTGGGCGACGGCTTGGTCGCCGTGCCGATCGCCGATGAAGACCTCGGCCGCATCCGCATCGACTTGTGCGTCTATCGCAACCGCCCCCGCTCGGTGGCGGTGCTCAAGTGCCAGGAAATGCTGGCAGGGGCGATGCAGCGTTGTTCGCTGAACTGAGCCTGAGCCTCAGAAAATGTTGATCGGCATATTGGCGACGAGGCGGAACTCATCGTAGCTGCCGTCAATCTGCCCGCCGCTGGCGCGGTGGTTGTAGACGATGGTGCGCAGTACGGTGTTTTTGAGGGTGCCGGACTGGATTACGTAGGCCACCATCAAACCGTTTTCGTTGTGCTTGGCGCCATCCAGGCTGCGCACGTTGTAGCCGGTGTTGTGGCCGTTGCGGTCGCCGTCGTAATGGGTGCCGTCGATGTCCCAACCCTTGGCGTGCCACAGGCTGGCGGTGAGGCCGGGCACGCCGTAGGCGGCGAAGTCCAGGTCGTAGCGCAGTTGCCAGGATTTTTCGTTGGGGCCGTTGTAGTCCGAGTACAGCGAGTTGGCCATGTAGTTGCCGGTGGACTCCCACACGTAGTCGAAGTATTCGTTGCCGAACACCTGCTGCCAGGCCAGCGTCAGGCTGTGGGCCAGGTGCGTGGCGGTGAAGGCCAGGCTGGCGGCGTTGTTGTCGATGTAGCCGAGGTTTTTGTCCCCCGAATCGCTGGTGTGGTAGTAGTTGAAGGCGGTCTTCAAGGCGATGTCGCTTTTGTCGCCGATGCGGTGGGACAGGCCGACGTAGGTCTGGTCCCACATGTCTTCGAAACGCGACGCGTAGACGCTGGCCTCCAGCCCGTAACCCGGTTTGACCGTGGCCCCCAGGTAGCTAATGCGTGCGCCGCTGTAGGCGCGGTTGCCGAAGGTGGTGGTGAGCTTTTCGGCACCGGTGCCGGTGCGCGGGATCGCCCGCTCGAAGCTGCCGCCCTGCACCGACAGCCAGTCGAATTCGTTGCTGAACAGGCCCACGCCCTGGAAGCTGGAGGGCAGGGCGCGGTTGTCCTTGTAACGCAGGATCGGGTTGTCGGTCATCAGCCGGCCCGCCTTGATCTCGGTGCTGGACAGGCGCAAACGCACGTCGCCCACGCCCAGGCGGCTCCAGGTGGGAATCGCATCGCCGTCGCCGTCTACCAGCACTCGGTCGCCACCATTGGCCACCTTGCCGTGCCCACGCTCCAGATTAACCGCACTGAAGATTCCCGCATCCACGCCCACGCCAATCAGGCCCTGGGTGTAACCGGAGCTGTACTTGAGCATGCTGGTCTGCACCCAGGTTTCGCGTACACGAGTGGGCTCGACGCCGCCGGCTTTCTTGATGCTCAGGTGGGTGGTGCGTTTGGTGTGCTGGTTGGAATAGTAGTGGCGCAGGTTCAGGTCCAGGGTGCTGCCTTCGAGGAAGCCCGGTGCGCTGGCTTGAGCGTTCTCTTGGGCGAAAGCCTGGGTGCTGGAAGCCAGGGTGACGGCCAGCAAAAGACGTGGATACATGGTAAATCCCCATACAAATCAGACGTAAGGCGACCGTCCCGGCAGGCCCTCAGGCGCTGCCGGTCGGTGGCGAAAAGACGCGGGACAGTGGGAAAAAGTGTTCAGCGAACCGAAGCTTCTGTGAGCCGGGTTTCGCGGGCCGGGCTGCCGGGCAGCGACGGGCGGGTTTCCTTGGCGAACCAGGCGGCCGTGAGGCACACCAGGTTGGCGATCAGCAGGTACCAGACCGGCGACATCGGATCGCCGGTGGTGCCGATCAGCCAGGTGATGATGATCTGCGCGGTGCCGCCAAACGCCGCCACACCGAAGGCGTAGACGATGGAGAAACCGGTGGAGCGCACGGATTTCGGGAAGCTTTCCACCAGCAGCACGATCAGCGCTGCGCCGCTCATGCCGTGCAGGCCAGAGAGCACCGCGAGGGTCAGCAGGAAGGTCGCCGGGCTTGGGTGCTCGGTCATCAGTTGCAGGGCCGGGAACAGAATCAACAGCAACACCACCCGCGGTGTCATCAGGATTACCCGGCGCCCGAAGCGGTCGCAGAGCATGCCGCCGGCCACCGCGCACACGGCCATGGCGGCGCCGGCCACCAGGGTCGAGAGCATGGAGATGCTGGTGGGCAGCTTCAGCTCGGTGAGGGCGAAGGTGGTCATGTAGTTGAGGAAGTACTGGGTGATGGTGCTGCCGGAAAGGATCAGCAACCCCAGTACCAAAGCCCGTCGGTGCTTGCCGCAGACTTCCCGCACCAGGTCGCCGGTGCTGGTCTGCTCGCCGTGGCCGTGGAAGGTTTCGGCGAGGTTGCGGCGGATGTAGATGCCGATCGGCAATACCAACAGGCCGAACACAAAGGGTACACGCCAGCCCCAGCTGTTGAGGTCTTCCGGGGACATGACTTTGGTCAGGGTGAAACCCACCAGCCCGGCCACCATGGCGGCCACGCCCTGGGCGACCACTTGCCAGCAGGCGTAGGTGCCGCGTTTGTGGGGCGGCGCCGCTTCGAGAATGTAGGTGGTGGCGGGGCCGGCTTCACCGCCCCAGGCCAGGCCCTGAATCATGCGGGTGAGCACCAGCAGGATCGGCGCCGCGATGCCGATGGTCTCGTAGCCGGGCAATATCGCGATGCTGCCGGTGCCCACGGCCATCATCACCAGGGTCAACAGCATCGCCGGCTTGCGCCCGACGCGGTCGGCGTAGGCGCCGATCAGCACCGCGCCCAGGGGCCTGACGATAAAGCCGATACCGAACGCGGTGACCGACAGCATCAAGCTGACGAAGGCGCTGTCGGACGGGAAAAACGTGTGGCCGATCATCACCGCAAAGGTTGCGTACACACCAAAGTCGAAAAATTCCACGGCGTTACCCAGGACCACGGCGAAGATGCTCTTTTTGCCGGCGTCCGGGGACGGTGTTTCGGGTGCGTGATCAGGATCGGATCGTGTCAATTGCTCAGTGTGCATACCAGCCCCTCGATTTTAGTTATAGGTCGTCCAAGCTCCGGCCGCGTAGGCCCGGAGCTGGCGTGTGGGTGGGCAGTTCTTACAGCGTCAAAGTCAGGAAGGATTCGGCCAGTGGTGGATTGCGCCACGCCAGCTCTCGTAGGTTTTAGCGATTTGCAGCAGCCATTGATCGGCAAAGCGTGGGGCGATCATCTGCAAGCCGATAGGCATGCCATCGGCGGCGAAACCGCAGTTGATCGACAGCGCCGGTTGTTCGCCCATGTTCCAGGGCACCGTGAACACAATATGTTCGAACGGCAGTTGCGGGTTGTTGCTGGGTGAAGGCCACTCGGCCGGGAAAGCGTTGACCTGGTTGGTGGGGGACAGCACCAGGTCGAGTTCGGTGAACACCTGCGCGGCGCGGCGGCGCATCTCGAAGGTCTGGTTGAAACCCTTCACCGCTTGTACGCCGCTGATCTCGGCGCCCGGCGCGGCCCAGTCGCGGATGTACGGCAAGACCTTGTCGAACTGCTCGCTGCTCAACGCGGACAAGTCACCCCACTGGCGGGCGCGCCAGAAATGGTCGAGGCCGTCGAGTTGGGCGCGGTCCATGATCGGCGGGATCAGCGTGACCTTGGCGCCATGGGCTTCGAACAGCCGCGCGGCTTGCTCCACTGCTTCACACACGAAGCCTTCAGGCTGCATGCCCACGCCGGGCTCGAGCATCAGGCCGACCCGCAGGCCCTTGACCGACAACGGCTGGTGGCTCCACTGGGTGGTGAGTGGCGGCAGGCTGGTGGCGTCGCGGGCATCGGGGCGGGCCAGGTGTTGCATCAACAGCACGCAGTCATCGACGGTGCGGGTCATGGGCCCGGCGGCGCGGCCGGTGTAATACGGGTCGATGGGGATGCGTCCCAAGGTCGGCTTGAACCCCACCAGGCCGCACCAGGCGGCGGGCAGGCGCACCGAGCCACCGATGTCGGTGCCCACGTGCAGCGGGCCATAACCGGCGGCGGCCGCAGCGGCGGCACCGGAGCTGGAGCCGCCGGTGTTGTTGGCAGTATTCCACGGGTTGCGGGTGATACCGTGGAAGCTCGACAGGCCGGAAGACAGCATGCCGAAATCCGGGTTGGTGGTCTTGGCCAGGATAATCGCACCTGCTTCACGCATACGGGCTGCGGGCGGTGCGTCCCTGAGGGCCGGGGTCAGGCGGGTGGCGGCGCTGCCGAGGGGGATAGGCACGCCTTCAGTGGCGATCAATTCCTTGAGGGTCACCGGTAAGCCGTCGAGGGCACCGTTGGGCTGGCCCTTGTTCCAGCGCTCGGTGGATGCCTGGGCCTGCTGGCGTACCTGTTGCGGGTCGAAGGCATAGAGCGCGTTGATCTTCGGCTCCCAGCGGTCGATATGGGCCAGGAGCTGGTCGTAGTAGTCGATGGGCGCGAGTTGCCGGCTGGCGAATTGCGCCAGCAGTTCGGCGGCTGTAAGGGTATGCAGGTCAGTCATCGAACGCTTCCTTGTGATGGGCCGGCTGGCTCATGGCGGGTTGCAGTAGGGACGACTATATAAACCCCGGTGTGACGCGGCCATCACAATCGGTGCAGTTCAGTGTTGCGTTTTTGTGTGCACTGAAACCGGCGGGTAGATGTGGGAGTGGCTGGAAGGTTTACTGTTCGGCAGGAGGACCTCAGGCGCAGGCACCTGGCGTCTTTTTCCTGCGTGCCGACTCACGACGATAGCTCCGAATAGGCTGGGGTTTTGCCCGTATGCGGGATTGGAAAGACATCCACGTCGCAGGGTCAAAGCGGGTGGCTGATACCACCGCTTCCTGGAGCAGCATGATGGAAATAGCGTCTGACGCATCCGGGTATTCAGTATCGAGGATGATTTCCAGGGTGTCCTTGTCGCGATAGCCGCTGCAGGTCGGAATCAGACTGAAGGCGTGATCTATACCTTCGGACTCATTCGGCTCGCAGATGGATGAAACAACGCCCACATAAACATTCCGATCGTTCAGCGTGAACATGCATTGAGAGCCGCGCGCAATGGATTCCCTGAGCAGGGTCCTGAGGGGGCGCCCCGTTAGAAGCTCGAGCATCAATTGCTGGTTCAGTTCCTCCTCTGAAGCAAGTTGCAGTCTTCGTCGACGCCAACGCACAAATAATCGCGCCCAGCAGTAGGGAATGATCATGGCTGTCAGGCCGACCTGGAGCAAAAATACCCAGAGGCCATGATTTCTCTCGGTGGCAATATCCAGCTCTATCAGCAGCTTGCCCAGATAAGCACTGTAATCAATGGGGATTGTCTGGCCAGCCAGTTGCAGCGGCTGTTTGGACAGGCAAAGAATCAAGGTGGTCAGTACGAACGACAGTACGAGGCAGGTCCAGCCTAATCTTGCGACCTGTAGATAGAGTAACTGGCCCTCAAAGCGGTGGAGGCGGCAGTAATGGCCGGGGTGTTTCAAACACACCAAATAGCCACTCACCAGTAACGGCAGTATCAGTAGTAGCCCCATGGGTTATTTGAATATCAGTTCACGTATCTTGCGCTTGTGTTCCTTGAACTCGGGTGAGTTGGCGATTTCCGCCGGGTCGACAGAAATACCCCACTCACCCACTATCCTCATGGTTTTGTACCGCTTGATAGCCCTGATATTTTCCAGATCTTCCTCAGTGGGTTTCTTGAACCACGCAAACGACTCAAACATGACCGGCACCCTCATAAAAAAGTAGTCGGTTTTATAGCAAGAGCCGTTTTTACCGACTACTGATGGCCCCCATCCAGAACTCCCCGCGTATCGTAGGAAACGTCCTTAGTTGCTCCAACGGTCTAAAACGTCGGCGGCGTAATCACCCAAATCACCACCGCATCCACCTTCCCGGGGTTGCCATACCGATGGGGCTCACTGCTGGAGAAGCTGAAACTGTCGCCTTCAGCCAGCTGAAAATGCCGCTCGCCCACCCATAACTCAAACGTCCCGCTCAACACATAACCCGCCTCTTCACCCTCATGGCTATAGCTCTGCTGGCTATAGGTGCCCGGTGGAAAGCGCGAGTGCAGCATCTCCAATTGATGATTGGGCAGGGGCGTCAGCAACTGGTCGACGATCCCGTCCTCATAGTGAATGCTCTGGCGATTGTTCCTGCGCACCACAAACCCTTCATCCTCCGCGGCCGGCGTGGTCTCGCTGGCAAAAAACCACTGGATCGTCACCCCCAGGCTGCGGGCGATGTTGAACAGGGCCGGGATCGACGGGTAGGCGAGGTTGCGTTCCAGTTGGCTGATATAGCCGGCCGTCAATTCGCTCATCTGCGCCAATTCGGTAAGTGTCATGCCCCGGGCCTTGCGCAAGCCGCGGATGCGGGTGCCGAGAAACAGCTGTGGCGGTTGGTCGTTCAAATGTCCCACGCTACCTTCAATCCTTCATAAATCGCCTCTTCGGCGGTACGCGGCGCCAGGCAATCGCCGATGCGCCTGAACGCCACCAGGCCTTCCAGTTCTGCCCCCAGAGTGTCCACTGGCTGGTGACCCTGGCACAACACCAGGGTGTCGATATTTTCCAGCAGCATCGGCTCGCCGCTGGCGGTGTGTTGCAGGTAGACGGTGGTGTCGTCGCAGCCATACAAACGAGCGTAAGGGATGATCGGAATGCCCAGCCGGTGCAGCTCACCGGCCAGTTGATCACGCACGTACAACGGCAGGTTTTCCCCGCAATGGGTGCCGTTCACCGCCAGTTGCACCTGATGGCCGGCGCGGGTGAGGCGCTCGGCAATGCCCGGGCCGATCCAGTCGCAACGCCAGTCCACCACGACCACCGAACGGCCCAGCGGGACCTCGTCGCGCAGCACTTGCCAGGCGTCCACCACCTGTAGCTCACCGCCGCGTTCGAAGGTCGGCCAGTAGGGTTCGGCGCCGGTGGCGACGATCACCAGCTCGGGTTGTTCGCGCTCCACCAAGGCACGGTCGACGCGGGTGTTGCGCACCACGCGAACCCCCGCCAGTTCCATCTCGCGCTGCAGGTTGGTACTGGCGCCGCCAAACTCGCTGCGCCGTGGCAGTAACTGTGCAAGGAGCACCTGGCCGCCCAGTTGAGCGCTGGCTTCATACAAGGTCACCTCATGGCCGCGTTGCGCCGCCACGGCCGCGGCTTTCATCCCTGCCGGGCCGCCGCCGACGACCATAATCCGCTTGCGTCGCAATGCCGGTTGCAACTGGCCAAACTGCAATTCGCGGCCGGTCTCGGGGTGCTGGATGCAGGAGATCGGCAAGCCTTTGTGGAAGTGGCCGATGCAGGCCTGATTGCAGGCGATGCATGCCCGTACATCCTCGGCATGGCCGCTTGAGGTTTTGGCCGGCATTCGCGGGTCGCAGATCAGCGCGCGGGTCATGCCGCACACATCGGCCTGGCTGCGCTGCAGCATCAGCTCGGCCTCCTGGGGCTGGTTGATGCGCCCGGTGACGAACAGCGGAATCGACAGGCTGGCCTTGAACGTTGCGGCTTCTGTGGCCAGGTAAGCCGGAGCAATAGCCATGGGCGGCACTATATGGATCGCGCCGCCGAGGGAAGCCGAGGTGCCGGCGACGATGTGCACATAATCCAGCTGTGATTGCAACTGTTGCACGGCCGCCAGGGAGTCATCTTCCGTCAGGCCTTCGGGGTCGCGCTCATCCGCAGAGATGCGCAGGCCGATGATGAACTGTTCGTCGGTTTCGGCACGCACGGCGGCGATGATTTCCCGCAGAAAACGCAGGCGTTGTTCCAGCTCACCGTTGTAGCCGTCGGTGCGGCGGTTCACTCGCGGGTTGAGAAATTGCGCCGGCAGATACCCATGGCTGGCGACCACTTCCACGCCGTCAATCCCCGCCTGATGCAGGCGCCTCGCCGCCGCACCGTAGCCCTCCACAATCTCGTCAATCATCGACTGGTCAAGGGCGCGCGGCATCACCCGGAACCGCTCGTTGGGCACCCCGGACGCCGAGTAAGCCACCGCCAGCAAGCCATCGGCCGACTCCATGATTTCCCGCCCCGGGTGGAAAATCTGCGACAGCACCACGGTGCCGTGGGCGTGGCAGGTTTCGGCCAGTCGGCGATAGCCGTCGATGCAGCTGTCATCGGTGGCCATCAGCACATGGGAGGTGTAGCGGGCGCTGTCGTGCACCCCGGCCACCTGCAACACAATCAGCCCCACGCCGCCTTCGGCGCGTGCCCGGTGGTAGGCGATCAACTGCTCGTTGACCTGGTTGTCGGTGGGCATGGAGGTGTCGTGCCCGCTGGACATGATGCGGTTTTTCAGGCGTTTGCCGCGCAGCGTCAACGGTTCAAAAAGATACGGAAAGGCATGGGGCGACATGGTGCGGATACTCCAGGCGCTGTTGTTATTATTTTTCTATAGGAGGTCAGCTCCAGTAAAAAATCAACTTGTTTTTTTACTGGGGACTGGATTAGCGTCAGCCACATCACCCACCCGCCTGGAGAATAAAAAATGACTGGGGCCACCGAACGACAGCTGCGTGAAGAGCTTGCTGCGTGCTACCGGCTGATCGCGCACTTTCGCATGAGCGACCTGATCTTCACCCATATCTCGGTGCGTATTCCCGGGCCCGAGCATCACTTTTTGATCAACCCCTATGGGCTGATGTTCGAGGAGATCACCGCGTCAAGCCTGGTGAAGATCGGCCTGGACGGGCGCGCGGTCGAGGCGTCGGCCCATGGCGTCAACCCGGCGGGGTTTGTGATTCACAGCGCGATTCACGGCGCCCGTGAAGACGCCCAGTGCGTGCTGCACACGCACACCCGCGCCGGGTGTGCGGTGGCGGCGCTGGAATGCGGGCTGTTGCCGGTGAACCAGATTTCCATGGAGTTCTACGGCAAGGTTGCCTACCACGACTACGAAGGCGTGGCGCTGGACATGGACGAGCAACAACGACTGGTGCGCGACCTCGGCGACAAGCCGGTGTTGATGTTGCGCAACCATGGTTTGTTGACGGTGGGGGAGACGGTCAGCCAGGCCTTCCTGCGCATGTACTACCTGGAGAAGGCCTGCGATATCCAGCTTGCCGCCCAGGCGTGCGGCAAGCTGATCCTGCCGCCTGCAGACGTGTGTGAATACACCGAGCGGCAGTTCAATGAGCCTGGCCGCTCATTGGAAGAGGGCGAGCTGGCAGACCTGGACGCCATGCAACTGGCGTGGGCGGCATTGCTGCGGTTGCTGGATCGGGTGTCGCCGGGGTTCCGGGAGTGAGGTAGAGTCGTCCAGCCGACTTTACCCAAGGACACCGCCTCATGACCCAGGAATCCCGTTTCTCCCGTATGGAACCGGAGTTGCGCAAGGCCAATCTGGTCCAGGCCACACTGGTGTGCCTCAAGCGCGACGGCTTCCAGGGCGCGTCGATCCGCAAGATCAGCGCCGAGGCCGGGGTGTCGGTGGGGCTGATCAGTCATCACTATTCGGGCAAGGATGAGCTGGTGGCCGAGGCCTACCGGTCTATCACCCGGCAGGTGATGGACTTGCTGCGTGACGCCATGGCCAAGGCGCCGCCCAGCCCGCGTGAGCGCCTGTCGGCGTTCTTTCGCGGCTCGTTTTCCCCCGAGTTGCTGGACCCGAAACTGCTGGATGCCTGGCTGGTGTTCTGGGGTGCGGTCAAGACGGCCCCGGCGATCAACCAGGCCCACGAACATTCCTATGGCGAGTACCGCACCATCATGCGTTCGGCCTTGGTGGACATGGCCGAGGAGGAGGGTTGGAAGCAGTTCGACGCCGACCTGGCAGCCATCGCCTTGAGCGCCTTGCTCGATGGCCTGTGGCTGGAATCGGGGCTCAATCCCGGTACCTTCACCCCGGAGCAGGGCATCCAGATCTGCGAAGCCTGGGTCGATGGCTTGCAGTCCGGCGGCCGCAAGCGCTTCCAGCTCAAACCCTGAACTGACGATTCCGCGCCGCCTGGACGCAATGTCCGGGCCGGCATTTTCCCCTCGAAAAATATTTGCAGTTACCCGATTGCCTCCTTACTGAACACTCGTTTAGTATCGCCCCATGTCGCACCCCTCAAGCCAATTAAAATAATTCGAGGATTCCATGACTACAGATCCGTCCGTGCTCACTCAAGTGCAAGCAGGCGTCGCCTGGATCACCCTGAATCGTGGCGCCCAGCGCAACGCCCTGGACATCCCGACCCTCAAGCACCTGCATGCGTTGCTCGACGGTTTCAACCGCGACCCGGCGGTGCGCGTGGTGGTGTTGACCGGCACAGGTCGCAGCTTCTGCGCTGGCGCAGACCTCGCCGAATGGGCCGACGCCGAAGCCCGTGGCGCCCTCGAAACCTACGGCTGGACCGAAACCGCCCACGCCCTGATGACCCGCCTGCACACCCTCGAAAAACCCACCGTTGCCGCCATCAACGGCACGGCCGTCGGCGCCGGCATGGACCTGACCCTGTGCTGCGACCTGCGTGTAGCCGCGCAATCGGCACGTTTCAAGGCCGGTTACACCAGCATGGCCTACTCGCCGGACGCCGGTGCCAGCTGGCATCTGCCGCGCCTGATCGGCAGCGAACAAGCCAAGCGCCTGCTGTTCCTCGATGAATTGTGGAGTGCCGACCGTGCCCTGGCCGCCGGCCTGGTGGGCGAAGTGGTCGCCGATGAGCAACTGCACGCCCACGTTACCGACCTGGCCACACGCCTGGCCAACGGTCCGACCTTTGCCTTCGCCCAGACCAAAACCCTGATTCGCGAAGGCGCCGGGCGCAGCCTGCCCGAACAACTCCAGGCCGAACTCGCCGCCGGCCTGCTGTGCGGCCGCAGCGCCGACGGTGCTGAAGCCCTGCGCGCCTCGATGGAAAAGCGTCCCCCGAATTTCTCCGGCAACTGATCCCTCTTCAAAACACCCCTCGAACGATCGACAGGTAGCGCCATGAATTTCCAGCCCAGCCAAGAACAAGACATGTTGGTGGACGCGGTACGCAGTTTTGTTGCCAAGGAATTGTTGCCCCACGAGGAGGCGGTAGACCGCGCCGATGAAGTCTCGCCGGAGCTCGCCGCACAGATCCGGGACAAGGCGATTGCCGCCGGGTTTTATGCCTTCAACATGCCGGAAGAGGTCGGCGGTGGCGGCCTGGATTACCTGTCCCAGGCGTTGATCGAACGGGAGTTGTCGAAGGTGTCCTGGGCGCTGCATGTGTTTGTCGCCCGGCCCTCGAAAATCCTCATGGCCTGTACTGGCGCGCAGATTGGCGAGTACCTGTTGCCGTGCGTGCAGGGCAAGAAGATCGACTGTTTTGCCTTGACCGAGCCGGGTGCCGGTTCCGACGCCAATGCCATCAAGACCCGCGCCGTGCGCAGTGGTGATGACTTTGTGCTCAACGGCAGCAAGCACTTCATCAGCCACGCCGGCCACGCGGATTTTGCGATCGTGTTTGCCGTCACCGACACCTACGAACACAACGGCCGCCCGCGCAACGCCGTGACCTCGTTCCTGGTGGACCGTGGCACGCCGGGCATGACCATTCGCCGAGGCCCCAAGTGCGTCAGCAACCGCGGCTACCACACCTATGAAATGTTCTTCGACGACTGCCGCGTGCCGGCCTCAAAAGTCCTCGGCGAAGTCGGCAAAGGCTGGGAGGTCGCCAACGCCTGGCTGACCGCAGGCCGCGTAATGGTGGCCGCCAACTGCGTCGGCCAGGCCCAGCGTGCGTTGGACGTGTCCCTGCAATGGGCGGCGGATCGCAAGCAGTTCGGCCAGCCCATCGGCACCTATCAAGGCATCTCGTTCAAGCTCGCCGACATGGCCACGCAAATCCGCGCGGCCGAACTGCTGACCTTGAACACCGCCTGGAAAATGGACCAGGGCACCATGACCGACGGCGAGGCCGGCATGGCCAAGCTGTTTGCCAGCGAAGTGCTGGGCAAGGTCGCTGACGAGGCCGTGCAGATTTACGGCGGCATGGGCTTGATGGACGAAGGGCCGGTGGAGCGCATCTGGCGCAACGCGCGGATCGAACGGATCTGGGAAGGCACTTCGGAAATCCAGCGCCACATTATTGCCCGCGAACTGTTGCGGCCGCTGTTGCGCTGATCGGGTGGGAGAACGCTTATGTCCCAGGCTATTCGCGACAATCTCAAGCGCCTGCTGGCGCCCCGTCACCTGGCATTCGTCGGCGGGCGCAGCATGGCCCGCGCCCTCAAGCGCTGTGCCGAAGGTGGTTTTGCCGGCCAGATGTGGCTGGTCAATCCGCAGCATGACAGCCTCGATGGCATTCCCTGCGTACGCCGCGTGGCTGATTTGCCGTGCGGCCCGGACGCGGTGTTTATTGCCACCAACCGCGAGCTGACCCTGACCTGCGTTGCCGAACTGGCGGCCATCGGCACCGGTGGCGCCATCTGCTACGCCTCCGGGTTTGCCGAAACCGGCGCCGAGGGCCAGGCCTTGCAGCAACAACTGCTCGAGGCGGCGGGCGAGATGGCGCTGCTCGGCCCCAATTGCTATGGCCTGCTGGATTACTTGCACAGCTCGGCGCTCTGGCCGGTAGCCCATGGCGGCAAGCCGGTAGAGAAGGGCGTTGCGGTGCTGACCCAGAGCGGCAACTTCGCTTACAACCTGTCCATGAGCGACCGTTCGCTGCCGGTGGCCTATATGGCGTCGGTGGGCAACCAGGCGCAATTGGGGGTTGCCGAGTTGATGGATGTGTTGCTCGACGAGCCGCGCGTCACGGCCATCGGCCTGCACCTGGAAGGCTTGAAGAATGTGCCGGGGTTCGCCCGTGCGGCCCATAAGGCGCTGGAAAAAGGCATTCCGATCATCGCCCTGAAAACCGGCGTGTCGCAGATCGGTGCCGAGTTGGCCTTGAGTCATACCAGTTCGTTGTCGGGTTCAGACGCGTTGTACGACAGCCTGTTTGCGCGCCTGGGCGTGATCCGGGTCAGCGGCCCGGTGAGTTTTGTCGAGACCCTGAAAGCTGCGGCCTGCGGTAACTTGCCGGCGGGCAACAGCCTGATTGCCCTGGCCTGTTCCGGTGGCGATGCCGGGTTGATTGCCGACTACGCCGAGCGCAACGATTTAAGCCTGCCCAAACTCGATGAAGGCCAGCGTTCGGAACTGGCGCAGGTACTGCCGAGCTACGCCAACCTGGTCAACCCGCTGGATTTCACCACGGCCATCTGGGGCAACAGCGAAGCCCTCAATACCATGCTCGATACCGCACTGCGCACCGACGCGGATGCGGCGATGCTGGTGCTCGACTACCCGGCGGAATTTACCGGTGAGCGCAAGGAATGCGACCTGCTGCTGGCGCTGTTTTGCAGTGCGCTGACTCGCCACGGCAAGACCGGCTTTGTCACCTCGGCCTTCCCCGAATTGTTGCCGGCTCACGCTCGCGAGCGCCTGCATGCGCAAGGTGTTGCGGCGTTGCAGGGCGTAGAAGATGCGCTGGCGGCCTGGGGTCGGATTGCCGACTACCAAAACAATCGGCGGGCGCTGCTGGCGCGGGGTGAGTCGGTATTGGTGCCGCTGTGCCCGCAAGCGCTGGAAGCACTCGGACAGTCGCTTAACGAGTGGGACTCCAAGCAGGCGTTGCGGGCTTTCGGTCTGTCCACGCCGGCCGGTGTCTTGAGCACGCCAGCGCGGGCCATCGCCGATGCCAAAGTGCTGGGCTACCCGCTGGTGCTCAAGGCCGTCAGTGCCGATCTACCGCACAAAACCGAAGCCGGCGCCGTGGCGCTCAACCTGCGGGACGGCTTCGCCTTGACTGCGGCCCTGGCCCATATGCGTGAGCGGATTGCTGCCTATGCGCCGGGTGTACCGTTCGATCACCTGCTGTTGGAGTCCATGGCCACGCCGCCGTTGGCCGAGCTGATTGTGGGCATCAAGCGCGAAAATGACTTCGGCCTGGCACTGGTGATCGGTGCCGGTGGAATCCTCGTGGAGTTGCTCAAGGACAGTCGCAGCCTGCTGCTGCCGACCACCGACGATGCGATCCGCAATGCCTTGCTCAGCCTGCGCAGCGCGGCATTGCTGCAAGGCTTTCGCGGGCGGGAAGTGGCCGACATGGAGGCGCTGGTGGCGGCGATTCGTGCGGTGGCCGACTACGCCTGCGCCAACGCCGGGCAGTTGCTGGAACTCGATGTAAACCCATTGCTGGTCAATGCCCAGGGCGCCACGGCGGTCGATGCATTGATCCGTCTCGCCCAGGTGTGAAGGAGATGACGATGCAAAGCAAAACCTTGACGGGCGGCCAGGCCCTGGTGCGATTGCTGGCCAACTATGGCGTCGACACGGTGTTCGGGATTCCCGGCGTGCACACGCTGGAGCTGTATCGCGGTTTGCCCGGCAGTGGCATTCGGCATGTGTTGACCCGCCACGAGCAGGGCGCCGGCTTTATGGCCGACGGTTATGCGCGGGTCAGCGGCAAGCCAGGCGTGTGTTTCATCATCACCGGGCCGGGGGTGACCAACGCCGCCACGGCAATCGGCCAGGCATACGCTGACTCGATTCCGCTGCTGGTGATTTCCAGCGTCAACCACACCGCCAGCCTCGGTAAGGGCTGGGGCTGCCTGCATGAAACCCAGGACCAGCGCGCGATGACCGCGCCCATCACCGCGTTTTCAGCGGTGGCGTTGAGTGCCGAGGATTTGCCGGAATTGATCGCGCGGGCCTATGCGGTGTTCGACAGTGAGCGACCACGGCCGGTGCATATTTCGGTGCCGCTGGATGTGCTGTCGGCGCCGATCAAGCGCGACTGGAGCCATGAGGTGGTGCGCCGTCCCGGGCGAGGTCTGCCATCGGCTGAAAGCCTCGATCAGGCCGTGGCGAAACTGGCGGCGGCCAAGCGGCCAATGATCATTGCCGGTGGCGGCGCACTGTTGGCGGCCGAGGCCTTGCAGCGCTTGAGCACACAACTGGCGGCGCCGTTTTTCAGCAGTGTTGCCGGCAAGGGTTTATTGCCGGTGGAGCATCCGTTGAACGCCGGTTCGACCTTGTGCATCGAGCCCGGCTGGCAGCTTATCGCCGAGGCGGATGTGGTGTTGGCCATCGGCACCGAAATGGCCGATACGGATTTTTGGCGTGAACGCCTGCCGATTAACGGCGAGCTGCTGCGCGTGGATATCGACCCGCGCAAGTTCAACGATTTCTATCCTTGCGCCGTCGCGTTGCACGGTGATGCCCAGCAAACGACGCTGGCTTTGCTGGAACGCTTGCCAGCCACGCCGCGCAGCGCGGATGCCGCCACCGCTGCAGTCGCGACGTTACGCCGGGCAGTCAGCAGCGGCCACGGTCCGTTGCAACGGATTCACCAGGCGATTCTCGACCGCGTCGCCGCCGAGTTGCCCGCCAATGCCTTCATCAGCAGTGACATGACCCAACTGGCCTACACCGGCAACTACGCCTTCCCCAGCAATGCCACCCGCAGTTGGCTGCATCCCACCGGCTACGGCACCTTGGGCTATGGCCTGCCGGCCGGTATCGGCGCCAAGTTCGGTGCGCCTGAACGGCCTGGCCTGGTGCTGGTGGGCGACGGTGGCTTTCTCTACACCGCCCAGGAACTGGCCACGGCGGTGGAAGAGCTGGACAGCCCGCTGGTGGTGTTGCTGTGGAACAACGACGCCCTCGGGCAAATTCGCGACGACATGCTGAACCTGGACATCGAACCCATCGGCGTACTGCCGCGCAACCCGGACTTCGCCGCCCTGGCGCGGGCGTTCGGCTGCACGGTCAGCGAGCCACAGAACCTGGATGAGCTGCAGACGGATTTGCGTAACGGTTTCAAGCGCAACGGCGTGACCCTGATCGAGTTGAAGCATGCCTGTGTGAACCTTTAGAGGAGCAACACCATGAGCGAAAACAACAACAAAATGACTCAAGCGATGCACCGACGAGACTTCCTCAAACACAGCGCTGTAGCCGGTGCCGTGGCCGCCGCGTTTTCCATGGGCCTGCCGCTGCCGGCCTTCGCCGAAGAGGCCACGCCCAAGCCGGGCGGCGTGCTGCGCATGGGGCTGGCTGGCGGCAGCACCACCGACTCCCGCGATCCGGGTTCCTGGGTCGACACCTTTACCTTCGTCGGCTTTTCGGCGGTGTACAACACCCTCACGGAAATCGCGGTGGACGGCAGCGCCATTCCCGAACTGGCCGAAAGCTTTGAGTCGACGCCCGACGCGCGCATCTGGACCTTCAAACTGCGCCAGGGCGTGACCTTCCATAACGGCAAAAGCCTGACCGCCGACGATGTGGTGGCCTCGATCAACCATCACCTGGCAGCCAACTCCACCTCGGCGGCCAAGACGGTAATCGGTGATGTGGCCAGCGTCAGCGCCAAGGGTAATGACGCGGTAGTGTTCGAACTGCACTCGGGCAATGCCGATTTCGCCTATGTGGTCGCCGATTACCATCTGGTGATCATGCCCGCCAAGGACGGTGCCGCCGACTGGCAGGCCGGGATCGGCACCAGCGGCTATCGCCTGAAAAGTTTCGAGCCCGGCGTGCGCATGGACCTGGAGCGCAACCCGGATTACTGGAAGCCAGGCCGGGCGCACTTCGCCAGCGCCGAGCTGTTGGCGATTGCCGACGGCGCAGCGCGGGTCAATGCGCTGGTCACCGGGCAGGTGGATGTGATCAACAAGGTCGACCTGAAAACCGTGGCCCTGCTCAAGCGCAATCCCACGCTGGTCATCGAAGAAACCAAGGGCGCCCAGCACTACACCTTCCCGATGTTATGCGACAGCAACGAGTTCAAGAACAACGATATTCGCATGGCGATGAAGCATGCAATCAACCGCGAAACCCTGCTGGCCTCGGTGCTGCATGGCTATGGCCTGGTGGGCAACGACCATCCGATCCAGCCCGGCAGCCGCTTTATCAACGCGGCGCTGGAGCAGCGTACCTACGACCCGGACAAGTCGCGCTTCTACCTGCGCAAGGCCGGTGTCGAGTCGCTCAAGGTGCGCCTGCAAGCTTCCGATGCCGCCTACACCGGCGCGGTGGATGCTTCGGTGCTGTTCAAGGAGCAGGCACGCCAGGCCGGGATTGATATCGACGTGGTGCGCGAGCCGGCGGATGGGTATTTCTCCAATATCTGGATGAAGCAGCCGTTCACCACCTCGTTCTGGTACAGCAGCCTGACTGCCGACCGCATGTTCAGCATCGGCTACGCCAAGGGTGCGGCGTGGAACGAAACCCATTGGGATAACGACCGCTTCAACCAGTTGCTCAATGCAGCGCGGGGGGAGATGAACGCGCCGCTGCGCCAGGAAATGTACAACGAAATGCAGAGCCTGTGCCGGGACGATGGCGGGGCGATTGTGCCGTTGTTCGCCAGCTCCGTGGCGGCCCGTTCGAACCGCATCAGCCATGGACCGCTGACGGCGCCGTATGGGGAACTGGATGGGTTGCGGCTGATCGAGCGGTGGTGGCAGGCGTGAAGATTTCAGAAACGCCACCAATCAAATGTGGGAGCGGGCTTGCTCGCGAATGCGGTGGATCAGTCTCTATCTGTATTGGCTGATACACCGCTTTCGCGAGCAAGCCCGCTCCCACATCGGTCCTGTGTCGCCTTCGAGCACATGCCCAACTCATGAGAACCGAACATGAATAGCCTATTCAAACTGGTACTCCAACGCCTGGCCCTCGGCCTGCTGTCGTTGTTCGCCGTCTCGGTGATCATCTTCCTGGCCGTGGGCATGCTCCCCGGCGATATCGCCCAGGCCATGCTCGGCCAGTCCGCCACGCCGGAAACCATCGCCGCGTTTCGCGCCCAACTGGGCCTCGACCTGCCGCCCCTGAGCCGGTTCGTGCAATGGCTGCTGCGCCTGCTGCACGGCGACCTCGGCGCGTCCCTGGCCAACCAGCGGCCCATCGCCGAACTGATCGGCGCTCGCCTGGGCAACACCTTGCGCCTGGCGGCATTGGCCGCGCTGGTTTCGGTGCCCCTGGCGCTGGTGCTGGGCATGCTCGCCGCGCTGTACCGCAACAGCTGGTTCGACCGCCTGCTCAACACCTCGGCCCTGAGCGCGGTGTCATTCCCCGAGTTCTTCGTCGCCTACCTGCTGATTCTGGTGTTTTCGGTCAAGCTCGGCTGGTTTCCCAGCCTGTCCAACCTGGCGCCGGACGCGTCGTTCGGCACCATTCTCGAACGCTCGGTGCTGCCGGTGGCCACCCTGAGCCTGGTGGTGATTGCGCAGATGATGCGCATGACCCGCGCCTCGCTGATCAACCTGCTGGCCAGCCCGTATATCGAAATGGCCCGGCTCAAGGGCATCAGCCAGTCGCGGATTATCTGGCGCCATGCGCTGCCCAATGCCTTGGCGCCGATCGTCAACGTGATCGCGCTCAACCTCGCGTACCTGGTGGTGGGTGTGGTGGTGGTCGAGGTGGTGTTTGTCTACCCGGGTCTCGGCCAGTTGCTGGTGGACTCGGTGTCCAAGCGCGATATCCCGGTGGTGCAGGCGTGCAGCCTGATCTTTGCCGCCACCTACATCCTGCTCAACACCGGCGCCGATGTGCTGTCCATCGCCACTAACCCACGCCTGATGCATCCCAAGGGGTAGACCATGAGCCTTCTCACACAACTGGCCAGGGCGCCATTGAGCGCGAAGTTCGGCCTGCTGGTTATCGTGCTGTACGTGCTGGTGGCGTTATTTGCGCCGGTGCTCGCACCTTACGGGGAAACCCAGGTGGTGGGTGACGGGTTTGCGCCCTGGAGCGGCCAGTTCCTGCTGGGCACCGATAACCTTGGGCGGGACATGTTCAGCCGCCTGGTATATGGCGCGCGCAACACCCTGGGCATCGCTTTTTTGACGACGGTGCTGGCGTTTTTACTGGGTGGCTTGAGCGGCTTGATTGCGGCGATCAAGGGCGGCTGGGTCGATCAGGGGTTGTCGCGGGTGGTGGACATCCTGATGGCGATCCCGCAACTGATCTTCGCTTTGCTGATCCTCAGCGTGGTGGGCACCAATGCCACCTCGCTGGTGCTGGTGATTGCATTGCTGGACTCGACCCGGGTGTTTCGCCTGTCCCGGGCCGTGGCGATGACCGTGGTGGTGCAGGATTTTGTTGAAGCCGCGCGCTTGCGCGGGGAAGGGCTGTGGTGGCTGGTCACCCGCGAAGTGCTGCCCAATGCCGCGGCGCCATTGATTGCCGAGTTCGGCCTGCGGTTCTGTTTCGTGTTCCTGTTTATCAGCGCGCTGTCGTTCCTTGGCCTGGGCATTCAACCGCCCACCGCCGATTGGGGCAGCATGGTCCGCGACAATGCGGTGCTGATCACCTTCGGCGACATCAGCCCGTTGCTGCCGGCCCTGGCGGTGGCGTTGATCACCGTCAGCGTGAATTTTGTCGTCGACTGGATGCTGCATAAATCCAGCGGCCTGAAGGAGTGTTGAGGATGGACAAGCCATTGCTGGAAATCCGCAACCTGCAGATTGAAGGGCATTACGACGACGCCTGGCATCCGTTGATCAAGGGTATCGACCTGACGTTGCAACGGGGCGAGGTACTGGGGCTGATTGGTGAGTCTGGCGCGGGTAAATCAACCCTGGGCCTGGCGGCCATGGGCTTTGCCCGCGACGGTTGCCGCATCACCGGTGGCTCGGTGTGCTTTGACGGTACTCAGCTGTTGCAGGCCAAACCCGAAGCCTTGCGCAAGCTTCGAGGACTGCGGATCGCCTACGTAGCGCAATCCGCTGCCGCGTCGTTCAACCCGGCCCATCGGCTGATTGACCAGCATGTGGAAACCGCCGTGATCAACGGTGGCATCAGCCGCGCCCAGGCTGAACGCGAGGCGGTGGAGTTGTACCGCGTGCTGCGCCTGCCCAATCCGGAAACCATCGGCCAGCGTTATCCGCACCAGGTCTCCGGCGGGCAACTGCAACGGGTGATGACCGCCATGGCGATGGCCTGTCACCCGGACCTGATCATCTTCGACGAACCCACCACCGCCCTCGACGTCACCACCCAGATCGAAGTGTTGGCGGCGATTCGCGATGCGGTGAAAACCTTCGGCAGCGCCGCGCTCTATATCAGCCACGACCTGGCGGTGGTCGCACAGATGGCCGACCGCATCATGGTGCTGCGCCACGGCAAGCTGGTGGAGGAGGCCGAGACCCGCACCATGCTCAGCGCCCCGCAGCAGGACTACACCAAATCCCTGTGGGCGGTGCGCAGTTTTCGCACCGAGCCCAAGGCTTGCCCGCAGCAGCAGGTGCCGCTGCTGGAAGTGCGCCAGGTGTGTGCCAGCTACGGGCATCAGCCGGTGCTGCATGACGTGTCGATGAGCTTGCATCGCGGCCAGACGTTGGCGGTGATCGGTGAGTCCGGCAGCGGCAAAAGCTCCACCGCACGCTTGATTACCGGGTTGCTGCCGGCTACGGCGGGGCAGGTGCTGTATGACGGTGAAGCGTTGCCGGCGGACTTTCGTCGGCGCAGCAAGGAGCAGTTGCGACGGATCCAGATGATCTACCAGATCCCCGATACCGCGCTGAACCCGCGCCAGCGCATCGTCGACATCATCGGCCGGCCACTGACCTTCTACCTCGGCCTCAAGGGCAAGGCTATGCGCGCCCGAGTCGCTGAGTTGCTGGAGATGATCGAGCTGGACCCGGCCACCTTCATGGAGCGTCAGCCCCGAGAACTGTCCGGTGGCCAGAAGCAGCGGATTTGCATCGCTCGCGCGCTGGCGGCCGACCCACAACTGATCATTTGTGACGAAGTGACCTCGGCCCTGGACCAGTTAGTGGCCGAGGGTGTGCTGAAACTGCTCAACCGCATCCAGCAGCAGTTGGGCGTGGCCTACCTGTTTATCACCCATGACGTGGCCACGGTGCGCGCCATTGCCGACGAAGTGGTGGTGATGCAGCGGGGCAGGGTGGTGGACCAGGGCAGCCGCAGCGCAATCTTCACCCCGCCGTATCAGGACTACACCGGCCTGCTGTTTTCATCGGAGCCGGAAATGGACCCCGACTGGCTCGACCATTTGCTGGCCGAACGGGCCGCGCTTACTTCTTGAGGAGTTTTTATGAAGGTGTTGATTGTCCATGCCCATCCCGAGCCGCAGTCGTTTACCGCGGCCTTGCGTGACCAGGCCATCGCCACCCTGCAAGCGCAGGGGCACGAGGTGCAGGTCAGTGATTTGTACGCGATGCACTGGAATCCCGTAGCCAGCGCCTCGGACTTCACCTCGCGGGAGAACCCCGACTACCTGGTGTATGCCCTGGAGCAGCGCCTGGGGGTAAAAAGCCAATCCATCGCGGCGGATATCCGGCAGGAGTTGGACAAGCTGCTGTGGGCCGATCTGCTGATCCTCAACTTCCCGATCTTCTGGTTCTCGGCGCCCGCGATGCTTAAGGGCTGGATTGACCGGGTGCTGGTGTCGGGGGTGTGTTACGGCGGCAAGCGGTTTTACGATCAGGGCGGGCTCGCGGGCAAGAAAGCGCTGGTCACGGTGACCCTCGGCGGACGCGAGCATATGTTTGGCGAGGGGGCGATTCATGGGCCGTTGGAGGACATGCTGCGGCCGATTCTGCGTGGCACGCTGGCGTATGTCGGATTTGAAGTGCTCGAGCCGTTTGTGGCGTGGCATGTGCCGTATATCAGCGCCGAGGCTCGGCAGGATTTTCTGCACCGCTACCAGCAGCGATTGGAAGGGCTGGCGGATGACCAGCCGTTGGTATTTCCAAAGCTCGAGCAGTTTGATGAGGCGCTGTACCCACGTTAGTCAAGTAAGTGAAGATCCAGTGTGGGAGCGGGCTTGCTCGCGAAAGCGGTGTGCCAGTTGATGCATATGCTGGCTGAACCACCGCATTCGCGAGCAAGCCCGCTCCCACATTTGATCGTCATTATCAGGCGGGATTGTGTGCCCGCAGCCGCTCGGCAGCGCTGCGCAGCAACTGCTCCGTGCCATCCCAGCCCAGGCAGCCGTCGGTGATCGACACGCCGTATTTCATCGACGGGCTCAACGGCTGGCAGCCTTCGAACAGATGGCTCTCGATCATCATGCCGATCAGCGACGTGTCGCCCTGCAAGCGCTGCTCCAGCACGTCGTTGAACACTGCCGGTTGGCGCAGCGGGTCTTTGCCGCTATTGGCGTGGCTGCAGTCGACCATGATCCGCGGCGCGACTTTGCTCTTGGCCAGGTCGGCGTGTACCTGGGCCACGCTCTGACGATCGTAGTTCGGCCCACGGTGGCCGCCGCGCAATACCAGATGGGTATCGGGGTTGCCCGGGGTCTGGATGATCGCCGGATGGCCCTGGCTGTCGACGCCGAAGTGGCGGTGCGGGTGCGCGGCGGAGCGCATGGCGTCACAGGCGATGGCGACGCCGCCGTCGGTGCCGTTCTTGAAGCCCACGGGCATGCCGAGGCCGCTGGCCATTTCGCGGTGGATCTGCGATTCGGTGGTGCGCGCGCCAATGGCGACCCAGCTCAGCAGGTCATCGAAGTAGCCGGCAGCCATCGGTTGCAGTAGCTCGGTGGCCACCGGCAGGCCCAGGCGCAGCATTTCACGCATCAGTTCCCGGGACAGGGTCAGGCCTGCGGCCATGTCGTCGCTGCCATCCAGGCGTGGGTCGTAGGCCAGGCCTTTCCAACCGATGGTGGTGCGGGGTTTTTCGACGTAGGCACGGATCACCAGCAGCATCTGGTCACTGACTTCATGGGCCAGTTTTTTCAGGTTGCGTGCGTATTCCATGGCCGATTCCGGGTCGTGGATCGAGCACGGGCCGACGATCACCAGCAGGCGTGAGTCTTCGCCCTGGAGAATGGCGCGCACGGCTTGGCGATGGGCGTGGATCTGTTCGTTGAGGAATGGGCTCAGCGGCAGTTGGTGCTTGAGCTCAAGGGCACTGGGCAAACGCTGGGTCAGCGCTTCATTGGCGCAGGACAGGGTTGAAACAGGCAGAGCGGCGATCGAGGCGTTCATATTCGGGCTTCCTGGGCAAGCGGCGGGCTGTTCCCGCACGCTCTGCCCTACTGGGGTGTTCGACAATTGGCCGTATTGGCTACGTGTGTTGGCTTGCCACCAATAGGTGACCGATCGGAGGCGGCAGGCTGTCCCGAACGGAGCTTGCTAAATCGCCAGGCGGTGGAGGTGTCGTAGCGGTAATAGGTGGCGTAGTTCATGTCGTGAGTCCTTTAAGTGTTCGATGTGTGGCAAAAATAATGAAGGGCTGAAAAAACAAAACCCCCGGTCGGGGAGCCGACCGGGGGTTAGATTTCTCTGGTAGGCGACCCCTTGAGTAGTGGGCGCCGATTTCAGGTATCAGGCGCGCCAGTGGCTAAACCAATACCCAAAATAAAAGCTGACCAGTGCGCTCAAACCGCTCACACGGGCAGCCACGACCGAGCGCTGGACGCTGGCAGCAGGGCAAACCTGAATGTGGGTGAGTTGCAACATGGTGTGTCTCCAAATGATGGGGGGAGCTTAACTGAGGCGAGCGGGTGGATTCAATCAGTAATTTCTATTGAGTGTGGGTACTTACGGCTATGACCCAAGTGTCGATATGCTGCACGGACTTCACGATGATTGCCTGGATGCGACCATGACGGCCTTGACGATTGCTGCTGCCCAATCCATTTCCATTGCGGGCGACGTGCCCGGAAATATCGCGCGTCACTTGGCATTCATGCGCACGGCGGCAGAGCATGGTGTGCAATTGCTGGTGTTTCCGGAACTGTCCCTGACCGGCTATGAACCGTCACTGGCTGCCGGGCTGGCGATCGCGCCCGGGGATGATGTAGTGGCGCCGCTGCGGGAGATGGCCCGTGAATTGCGCATTACTGCGGTGGTGGGCATGCCGATTCGCTTGGGGGCCGCCGGTGAGGTGTTGATCGGCGCGCTGGTGCTGGGGCCGGATGGTTCGGTGTCGGTCTATACCAAGCAGCATCTGCATCCCGGTGAAGAAGCGGCCTTTGCTGCGGGGCAGGGCGGGGCCGCCCTTGAATGGGGTAACGACCGGATTGCCCTGGCGGTATGTGCAGACTTCTCCCACCCCAGCCACCCACGGCAGGCAGCCGAAGCCGGGGCGAACATCTACGCAGCGGGTGTGTTGATCAGCGAAGGCGGCTACGCTCCCGATACAACGTTGCTCCAAGGCTACGCCGCCGAACATCAAATGCTGGTGCTGATGGCCAATCACGGTGGCCCGACCGGTGGCTGGACGTGCGCCGGACGCAGTGCCATCTGGGGCGCTGACGGCACTTTGATCGCAGCCGCCCCAGGTGTGGGCGATTTGTTGGTGATTGCACGTCGCAGCAGCGCTGGCCACTGGCACGGGGAACAGGTGGCGATTTAGGAGGCGCAGGCACATGGCGTTTCAACTACAGGCTGCAACCAGTCAGCACCTGGCCTTCGCCCGAACCCTGACCCATCAGGCCATGGGCAACTATTATCGCCAATACGACTTGTCCTGGTCTGATGCGGGTTTCGATACCGCCTGGGCAGGTCGGGAAAATTGGTTGATCTGTCGCGATTCCCAGGTGCTGGGTTTCATCAGCCTTAGTCGTGACCCAAAGGCGTTGTATATCCGCGAATTGCACATCCTTGAGGCGTTTCGTCATCAAGGGGCTGGCGGCTGGGTTATCGAGCAGATGGTGTACAAGGCGCGCGCGGAAGGGCTGGGTCTTTTACGGTTGACCGTTTTCAAGACCAACCCGGCGCGAAGGCTCTATCAACGCAAGGGCCTGGAAATCGTAGATGCGGAGGATTGCTTCTGGCGCATGGAGCGCAATTGCCGGCCGTGATCAGGTGTGAGTACTGCCAATTTTGGGAAAACAGGCACTTGGTTTTAATAAGCGCATACTGGCTTCAAGAAATGACTTCCTGATCTTGCCTTACGGTTTCGTCCTCAACCGGGATGATCCCGTCCTTCATGCCCAATAGGACCGCGACCTTGTGGGCTTCTCCCCGTCGTCCCTTTTTGCGCCCAGCGAGCACTTGATAAGTGGTTGCCGGGTCCACGCCATGTTCCCGGGCGAACGCTTGAACAGACTTACCTTGATGTTCCAGCCAAGCCTTGGCTTGTGCAGCAGTGCGAATACCGGGCATAGTTCAAAACCGTTCAAGTTTGTGTAAAACGAGATGAGTGTGTCACCTCTTGGGGTGTGCCAAATAGGATCATACATCCAAATGAGTGGAATCGGTTTCCGGTTAAGGCAAGAAAGAGAGCGACTTGGCCTGTCGCAGAAAACTTTTGGTGAAATAGGAGGTGTAGAAGCTAACGCACAGGGGAAATACGAAAATGGCGGCCGCGCGCCCAAGGCCGATTACTTGTCCCGCGTGGCAGAAAGAGGTGTCGATATCCTGTACGTGTTGACCGGCACGCCGACGCCGACCCAACTGGAAAACCTGAGCCAAATCGAAGAAAAAGTGCTGGGCAACTACCGTGCGATGTTCAAGGAAGACCAGGATGCAATCCATCGCCTGACTTCTACCCTGGCCGAGCATTCACTCTCCACCAATGGAAAAAACCGGTCATCGGCCCCGGATTCCTGACCTTTTACCCAGGAAATTGAGCCGCCCGCCACTCGGCGGCGGCCCGTTGTGCATTGAAACTCTATATATATGACGCTTGCGGCTAGGTCTGCGCCGTGGTTTTTTGCTAAGGTGTTCAGCAACCTATAAGACCATATCGCGAGGTGTCTGCTTGATTAGGGTGCTAGTAGTCGATGACCATGATCTCGTTCGTACAGGCATTACACGAATGCTGGCTGACATCGATGGCCTGCAAGTAGTCGGCCAGGCCGAGTCAGGGGAGGAATCCCTGATCAAGGCCCGGGAGTTGAAGCCCGATGTGGTTTTGATGGACGTCAAGATGCCCGGGATCGGCGGTCTTGGCGCCACTACGAAGTTGTTGCGCAGCCATCCGGATATCAAAGTCGTGGTAGTGACCGTGTGTGAGGAAGATCCTTTTCCTACACGGTTGCTACAAGCGGGCGCGGCTGGCTATCTGACAAAAGGCGCGGGATTGGCCGAGATGGTCCAGGCTATCCGCCTGGTATTTGCCGGCCAACGCTACATCAGCCCGCAGATTGCCCAGCAATTGGCGATCAAGTCGTTCCAGCCCACCAGCGATTCGCCGTTCGATGCATTGTCGGAGCGGGAAATCCAGATCGCCTTGATGATTGTCGGCTGTCAGAAAGTCCAGTCGATCTCCGACAAGCTCTGCCTGTCGCCGAAAACCGTGAACACCTACCGTTATCGGATTTTCGAAAAGCTTTCCATCAGCAGTGATGTTGAATTGACCCTGCTGGCGGTACGCCACGGCATGGTAGATGCCAGCGCCTGAAATGACAGCTCCTGAAATAAAGGTCCAATTCGATCCGAGTGCGTTCCTTGCAACCTGCAGTGGCCGTCCCGGCGTGTATCGCATGTTCGACAGCGAAGCGCGCCTGCTCTACGTCGGTAAAGCCAAGAACCTGAAGAGCCGCCTGGCGAGTTACTTCCGCAAGACCGGCCTGGCAACGAAGACGGCGGCACTGGTGGCGCGTATCGCCCAGGTGGAAACCACCATCACCGCCAATGAAACCGAGGCGCTGCTGCTTGAGCAGACGCTGATCAAGGAATGGCGGCCGCCCTACAACATCCTGCTGCGTGACGATAAGTCCTACCCGTACGTATTTCTCTCGGACGGCGACTTCCCGCGGCTGAGCATCCATCGCGGTGCCAAGAAGCAGAAGGGCAAGTACTTCGGGCCTTACCCCAGCGCCGGCGCCATTCGCGAAAGCCTGAGCCTGCTGCAAAAGGCGTTTTTCGTTCGCCAGTGCGAAGACAGTTTCTACAAAAACCGCAACCGCCCATGCCTGCAGTACCAGATCAAGCGCTGCAAGGCGCCATGTGTCGGTCTGGTTGAGCCTGCGGAATACGCTGAGGACGTGCGTCACTCGGTGATGTTCCTCGAAGGCCGCAGCAATGCCCTGGCCGATGAGCTGTCCGGCGCCATGGAGCAAGCGGCGAGTACCCTGGATTTCGAGCGTGCCGCCGAACTGCGCGACCAGATCTCCCTGCTGCGCCGCGTGCAGGACCAGCAGAGCATGGAAGGCGGCACCGGCGACGTCGACGTCATCGCCGCCTTCGTCAACCCGGGCGGCGCCTGTGTGCACCTGATCAGCGTGCGCGGCGGCCGGGTGCTGGGCAGCAAGAACTTCTTCCCCCAGACCGGTATAGAAGAGGAGGTCGCCGAAGTCATGGCGGCGTTCCTTGGCCAGTACTACGTCAGCAGCCCCGAGCGCGACCTGCCGAGCGAGCTGATCGTCAACGTGGTGCACGAGGACTTCCCGGCGCTGATCGAGGCGATTCATGAATTGCGCGGTCGCGAGCTGGACATCAGTCACCGCGTACGCGGCACCCGTGCCCGCTGGCAGCAACTGGCCGTGACCAACGCCGAACAGGCCTTGGGTGCACGCTTGGCCAACCGGCAGCACGTCGCCGCGCGGTTTGACGCCTTGGCCGAAGTCCTCAATCTTGACGAGCCGCCCCAGCGCCTCGAGTGCTACGACATCAGCCATTCCAGCGGCGAAGCCACGGTGGCTTCCTGCGTGGTGTTCGGGCCAGAAGGACCGATCAAGTCCGACTACCGGCGCTACAACATCGAAGGCGTCACCCCGGGCGATGACTACGCCGCCATGCACCAGGCCCTGACCCGCCGCTTCAGCAAACTGAAGGAAGGCGAGGGCAAGCTGCCGGACATCCTCTTGGTGGACGGTGGCAAGGGCCAGCTGTCCATGGCCCGCGACGTGCTCAACGAACTGGCAGTGCCCGACCTGATCCTACTCGGCGTGGCCAAGGGGGCCACCCGCAAGGCCGGCTTTGAAACCTTGTACTTGAATGATGCCGCCCATGAGTTCACTTTGAAGGGCGACTCCCCGGCGCTGCATCTTATCCAGCAGATCCGCGACGAAGCCCACCGTTTCGCCATCACCGGCCACCGTGCCCGACGTGGCAAGACCCGGCGTACCTCAACCCTGGAAGGGGTGGCGGGGGTAGGGCCGACACGGCGGCGGGACTTGTTGAAACATTTTGGTGGCTTGCAGGAGCTGTCCCGTGCCAGCATCGAAGAAATAGCCAAAGCTCCCGGTATCAGTAAAAAGCTCGCAGAGTTGATTTATGCAAATCTGCACAGCGAGTAGAATGCCTTCTCACCTCGTAGCCAGTTGTGCCGATGAATATCCCTAATCTGATCACCGTACTACGCGTCCTGCTCATTCCGATTTTCATTTTGCTGTTTTACCTGCCGTACGAATGGAGTTACATGGCATCCAGTTCGGTCTTCGCCTTCGCGGCTGCCACCGACTGGCTGGACGGCTACCTGGCCCGCCGCCTGGAGCAGAGCACGCCGTTTGGCGCGTTCCTGGACCCGGTGGCTGACAAACTGATGGTAGCCGTCGCCCTGGTGCTGCTGGTGCAGGAACACGGCAACCTCTGGCTGACCTTGCCGGCGGCTGTGATCATCGGTCGCGAGATCGTCGTCTCGGCCCTGCGGGAATGGATGGCCGAAATCGGCGCCCGTGCCCATGTGGCCGTGTCCAACATGGGCAAATGGAAAACCGCGGCGCAGATGCTTGCCCTGGTGATCCTGCTGGCCAACCCGTCGGATTTCTCCTTCTGGGTATTGCTGGGCTACGCCTTGCTGCTGATCGCCGCGGGCCTGACCTTGTGGTCCATGCTGCAATATTTGCGCGCCGCCTGGCCGCATCTGCGCACCGAGGTTGAAAAGAAATAAAACTTTTTTGAATCAAGGGGTTGACGGGTGATGAGGATTCTATAGAATGCGCATCACCAAGACGCGGGAATAGCTCAGTTGGTAGAGCACGACCTTGCCAAGGTCGGGGTCGCGAGTTCGAGTCTCGTTTCCCGCTCCAAACACAAAGAAAAAGCCACTCAATAGAGTGGCTTTTTTTTGCCTGTAATTTAAGGAATAGACGCTTCGGCGTCTTTTTTCGTTTCTGCGAAAAACTACTGAAATCCAGGGCGATCCAGTACGTTTAAGTAGGGTTTTGGGTACCTTCTAATGAAGGGGCGCCAGAGCACACTCCTATCCAGGCTTCCAGATCCGCTGCGCTCATAGGTTTTGCTATCAGGTAGCCCTGCGCCTCGGAACACCCCCACTGTATTAAAAGATCCAGGATCTCTTCATTTTCTACGCCTTCGGCAACGACGCGGTAGCCGAGCCCCTTCGCCAGACCTATCAGGGTTTTAACCAGTTGCTTGTCATTTTGATTGGTGCCCAGTCCGCTGATCAGTGATTGATCAAGCTTGACGGTAGTGGCGGGCAGTTCCTTCAAATACGCCCAGTTACTGTAGCCCGTGCCGAAATCATCAACGGCAACCTCTACGCCAAACTTACGAACCCGTTCCAGCTGCCGAATGACTTCTTCAGGATTGGTCATCAGCATGCTTTCGGTAAACTCAAGTTCAAAGCTGGCCGGGTCCAGGCCGTGGGTTTGAATTTCATGAACCATCGCGTCTACGAACTCGGAACTTTCCAGATCGCTGACAGTGATATTCATCGCTATCCGCAGGCGCACACCTTGCGCTTTCCAGACAAGCGTTTGCCGGATGATTGCGTTGAGCACCCATAGTCCAACGGAGGGTATCAGGGCGGTTTTTTCAGCCAAGGGGATGAATTCAGCAGGGCTGATGGGGCCAAGCAACGGATGGGTCCATCGTAGCAATGCCTCTACCGAGTCACACTTTCCCGAGGGCAGTTTGATCTTGGGCTGATACACCAGGCTGAACTGTTGGTCGGAGCTGACCGCTTCCGGCAACGAACTCAACAACATGAACGCGCGTTGTTGAGCCGCATCAAACTGAGGTTCATAAAGAGACCATCCCAGCTTGCGGTCACGTGCCTCATCTGCCGCACTCACCAGCAGGCGCAGCCAGTCTTGCTGCCCTGCGCCTTGAATAGGCAGGACGCCAATTCCCACTTGCATGAGTATGGGGATGCCGTGGCATTCCACCGGTTTTTTGAAGTCCGTCAGAATACTTGCGCAGATGTGCTCGGTGGTTTGTTCCTCCTCAAGGAGGAAGCCAAACCGGGTCGGGCTTATTTTGTAAAGCAGGCACCGCGCGGGTAAGAGTGTTTGCAGGCGAGATTTGATCGCCAGGACCAGGTCTCCCGCAAAGCTATACCCCAGGGCCTTTACGATGTCGTTGAGGAACTTTGGCGAGATAATGTCAACGGCATACACCTGGCACCGGGTTTTAAGCTTCACCGCTTGACGGATATCTTCCTCAAGCCTGAGTCGATTAAATAGCCCCGTGGGTTGGTCTATAAAGTTTCGAGACCGCATGCCCTGTATGCGCATCATCACCAGCTCCGCAAAGCCGTTGAGCATGGCACTGTCACGCTCGTTCATGGGAGGGCGGGAGACGGTGTCAATGATGCAGAGACTTCCCAGTGTGAAACCATCCTCCGTGGTCAACGGCGCGCCCGCGTAATAACGAATATGCGGCGGCCCTGTTACCAGGGGGTTGTGTTTAAAACGGGCATCCAGCGTGGCGTCCAGCACCTCCAACAGGGAATTGTCCAGCGTGGAGTAGGCGCAAAAAGAGACTTCTCGCGGTGTCTGCGTTTCTGTAAGCCCCACGCGTGCCTTGAACCATTGCCGGTGTTTATCGACAATTGAAATCAGTGCGATCGGGGCGTTGAAGTAGGCAGACGCCATCTCGACGATTTTTTCAAAGACATCATCGTGGTCGCTGTCGGGTGGACAAAATTTCGCGACCTCTTTTAGCCGTTCAACTTCATTCGGCGGAATAGGAGCGCCTTCGCCCATGACAATCCTCGGAGTGGCTGTGTTCGTACAATAACGTATCAGACAGTGCCATCATTATGATGTTGTTTTTTCTATTCAACAAATAGCTCAAACGTATGCATCCGGGCGGCCTGTCCCGGAAAACCTGCTCCCGGGGCATCGTGGTGCCAGGCCTTTCCCCCGCGTCTAGTGCACCCGGGGGGCTGCCTTGATGGCCATGTACTCATCCTTGACCGCCTCAAACCCATATTTATCTTCAAGCCGTTTGACGATGAAGTGCCCCCGCGCCATGTCCTGATAGAAGTGGGTGAACAGCGTATTGATGGTCGCCCCGGTAAAGGCGCCCATCACGGGAACGGCCTGCGCCGCGAACTTGCTGGAAATGGTAAAGCCAAACTGGGTCGCGACCTTGTCGATCAGGATCGCCAGCCATTTGCCGGCTTGCCCCGGGGACAAGGTGCTGATGGCCTTGGAACCCTGCTTGGCGGCGATTCCCGCCAGTTCTTTCGACAGTTGCTGCATGGCCTGGGTGGTGAAGCTGCGGGTCATGTAGTAACCCGTTTCCGTTGCATCGTCGACCTGGCTGTTGCCGCCCATGGCAAACACTTCGATGCAGGCCTGCTTTGTCGCAAAGTCCCCCAGGTCAAAACCTTCGCTGCGCGCCACATCGGCGACCGCGCGCATCATGATGGTGGTGGAGATCGGCAGTTCGACAAACAGCGCCGCAAAACCGAAGGCTCCGCCGATAGCGCCCGAGGTCGCCGCGAAGGCCTTGTGCAGCCGGGTCGAGGCTGGCTTTTTCGGGCTGTTCTCCAGGCTCTTCAGCGCCGCGCCGGCGGAGGAGTGCAGCGCCGCCGCCACGGCGCCATTGATCCTTTTTGAAACCACCCCCGGCAATGCCTTCACCGCGCTTTCGATGGGTGAGCCGATCATGCCGGACAGCCTGGCGGTCAAGGAGGGTGACTCAAGCAGGCCGACGGCCCGCTTGAGTTCCTGGTAGTCCTCGGGGTGGTCTTTGATGTTCACAGGTGTCTCCATGGATTTTTTCCGGCTCTCATAAACCAAAGACCCTTGGGGCGGGCCATGGTGCCGTCAGGCTTTGCCCATTCTTTGCCTGCGTACGTGCTTCGTTCGCCAGCAGGTCGTTTAGCGGTCAGCCATCTTGAACTCGGCTTTTTTTGTCAGGCTCGCGCGGGCAGCGATGGATTCGCTACTATGGGGTTCACCCGAACCCCGTCCGCCGTACCCGTTGGAGCCTCGAATGCCAAGCCAGAAGGACATCACCGCCGAGAGCGGCGCACCGATGATTCCTGATCAGCGCCGTGAGCTGATACTGCGTCAATTGCGCAAGCATCAAGTGCTGAGTGTTCATCAGTTGATGGAGATGTTCGACTGCTCCCACATGACCGTGCGGCGCGACATTGCGTTGCTGGAGCAGGAAGGCCGGGCGTATTCGGTCACCGGTGGGGTGCGCATTGCCAGCCAGCTTCACAGCGAGCCGAGCCATCAGCTCAAGGCCGTGGTGGAGTTGCCGCAGAAGCAGGCCATGGCCAAGCTTGCCGCGCGCTTGCTGCGTGCGGACATGACGGTTTACCTGGACGCGGGCACCAGCACGCTGGAGATCGTGCCTTACATCAAGGCACTCGCCGGCATGACGGTGGTGACCAACGACTTCGGCGTTGTGCAGGCACTGATGGATGCCCCGCAAGTGACGGTGATTCACACGGGCGGGCAACTGGATCACTCTAACCATTCGTGTGTGGGCGGGCTTGCGGTGGCCACCCTGCGCCAAGTGGTCACCGACATCGCCTTTATCTCCACCAGCTCCTGGGACCTGCGACGCGGGATAACCACCCCCTCGGCGTTGAAGGTGGAGGTCAAGCAGGTGGCCATGCAGTCGGCGTCGCAAGTGGTGCTGGTGGCCAGCAGTTCCAAGTACGGCACCTTCAGCATGTACAAGATCGCCGGGTTGGAGCAGTTCGATATCGTCATCAGCGACGCCGCGCTGGCCCCCGCCGCGGCGGACGGCATACGCAAGCAAGGGGTCGAACTGATGTTGCCGTCCGACCTCACGCCTGACTAACGGGCCTTTTCGGTCTGCTGCATAAACTGCCCCAATTCTTTCGCATAGAACTTCGCCATGCCGGTGGTGCCATGGCCACGGGTTTCGGCGCTGGCCGGAATCAGCAGCAACCGCGCATCCTTGAGTTCCCGCATGGAGGCTTCCAGGCGCCCGGTTTCCGGTGGGTTGCGCTCGTCGTCAGCCGAGTTGATGACCAGCACCGGCGCCTGGATCTTGTGCAAGCCTGGCATTGCGTTGTAGTCGGCGGACGATTGCCACTGGTAGATAAAGTCATTGGCATCGGCGGTTTGCGGCGCGTTGAGGCGCTCATCCACCAGCTTGTCGGCCAGGGCCCGGGTAGGTGCCGCTGCCTGATAGGCCAGGGTGCCCCCGCTGGTGCCGACGCTGAACAGCGAGTTGGCCAGGCGCAAGGACGGCGGTTGCACGCTGTAGTTGCCGTGGTTCCAGGCCGGGTCCTGCTTGATCGACTCCACCAGCAGCCGGCGCATCATCCAGTTGCGTGACGACATCTCGCTGGGCTGCGAGGCCATGGGCACCAGGGCGTCCATCATCTGTGGCCAGGTCTGGCCCCACATCCAGGTCTGCATGCCGCCCATGGAATTGCCGATGACCAGCCGCAGGTGCTTGACCCCCAGGCCCTCGGTGACCAGCCGGTACTGGGCCTGGACCATGTCCGCGTAGTTGTACTCGGGAAATTTGGCACGCAGGCCGTCCGACGGCTTGCTCGATTGGCCGATACCTATCCCGTCGGTGGAGATGATGTAGTACTTGCTGGCGTCCAGCGGCTGGCCGGGCCCGAACAGTTCGCCACCGAAATCCTTGCTCAATACATCGCTGCCGGGCCGATAGGTGCCGTGCAGGTAGAGGATGGCTGGGTGCTTCGGGTTGCCGAGGGTGAGGTAGTGCAGTTTCAGGTTGGCGAGCTTTTCACCAGTGTGGAAGGTGAACTCGGGGGCGACCCAGTCGCCTTCGGTGGCGGCTGGCAAAGGTGCGGCAGTCACCGTGGAACCGATGACGACCAGGGAAAACAGCAGCCCGATAGCGGGCCGGGAAGCGAAGCGCTGCATGGGCAGTGTCCTGTTGTTTTTGTTCTGGGAGCCCCTGCGCAAACGGCGCGCAGGGGAGGGTAGCGTTGTTTAGCGTGCCTTCCAGTCCCGCAGCCATTGCAGGCCGGCCGAGGTATCGCCCCGCGGTCGGTATTCGCAGCCTATCCAGCCGTCATACCCCAGTTCATCGATCAGCTCGAACAGGTAAGGGTAATTCAGCTCCCCGAGGTCCGGTTCATGCCGATCAGGCACGCCGGCAATCTGGATATGGCCGATGCCGGCCATGTCACGATGCAGCTTGACGGCCAGGTCGCCCTCGACGATCTGGCAGTGATAACAGTCGAACTGGACCTTCAGGTTGCGGGCGCCGACCTCCTTGCAGATGGCCTGTGCCTGGTCCTGGCGGTTGAGGAAAAATCCTGGCATGTCTCGGGTGTTGATCGGCTCCAGCAACACCGTGACGCCGGCCTGCTGCGCCTGGGCGGCAGCGTAGGCGAGGTTTTCCAGGTACACCCCATGGTGCCGCGCGCGGTCGCTTTCCGACGCCAGCAAGCCGGCCATCACATGGATGCGGGTATTGCCCAGCACGGCGGCGTACTCCAGCGCCCGGTCGAAACCGGCGCGAAACTCGTCCTCGCGACCCGGCAAGGTCGCGATGCCGCGCTCGCCCGCCGCCCAATCACCGGGCGGCGCGTTAAACAGGGCTTGCACCAGGCCGTTGTCGTTCAGGCGTTGTCGCAGTTCCTGCGGGCTGTACTCATAGGGAAACAGATACTCCACCGCCTCGAATCCGTCGGCGGCGGCCGCGGCGAAGCGCTCCAGAAACGGGTGTTCGGGGTAGAGCATGCTCAGGTTGGCAGCAAAGCGAGGCATGGGAACTCCTTCAGACAAAAGGCCAGATCAACAGGGTGACAAGGAAACCCAGGGTACCCAGCAGGGTGGTGATCACCGTCCAGGTGCGCAGGCCGTCAGCCACGTTGAGGCCGGCCAGTTTAGTGAAAATCCAGTAGCCGGCATCGTTGATGTGCGACATCGCCAGCCCGCCACCGCCCATGGCCAGGCACAGCAGGGCCATATGGTTGGGCGTCAGGTTGAGCGTGGCAATCAACGGGCTGATGATACCCGCTGTGGTCACCAGCGCCACGGTGGTCGAACCCTGTACCGCGCGCAACAGCATGGTCAGCAAAAAGCCCAGCGCCAGCACTGGCAGCCCGGTGGTGCGCAGCAAGTCGGAGACCACCGCACCGATCCCGGTGTCCACCAGCACCTTGCCGAACACGCCGCCGGCACCGGCGATCAGGATCACCATGGCCACGCCGGGCAATGCCGAGCCGATCACATCGGACACCTGGGTACGGCTCCAGCCGCGACGGGAGCCCAGCAGCCAGGCACACAGCAAGGTGTCGAGCAGCAATGCCACCAACGGAGCGCCGAGGACCGTCATGATCGCCCGCAACGTCGATTCGATGGGCAGCAGCGACGTCGCCAGGGTGCCCAGCAGAATCAGGATGATGGGCAACAGGATCAGGCTGACGATCAGCCCGAAACCCGGTGCCGGCGCGGGCGGCAGCTTGGCAACGATGCTGCTGGTGGACGCTTCGAGGCCGATGTGCGCGACGGCGCCAGCCCCGTGTTCGACGTTCTGGGCGTTGCCGTTATGCCAGGCGCGCAGGTCATCGTTGGTCACGTGGGGGCCGTAGACCTCTGCACGGATATCATCGGACATCGGGTAAAAACGCCGGGTCATGCGTCCGGCCACGCGGTAGCCGATGTAGCACAGGAAGGCCGTGAGCGGCAGCCCGAACATCAGCACCCGGCCCAGGTCGGCGCCCAGTTGGCTGGCGGCCGCGACGGCACCGGGATGCGGAGGCAGGAAGGCGTGCACCGTGAGCAGCGCCGCGCACATTGGCAAGGCAAACATCAGCAGCGGTTTGCGCGCCCGGCGGGCAACGCCATAGGCCAGCGGCATCAGGATGATCACCCCGACTTCGAAGAACACCGGCACACCGATGATGAAGCCGGCCACCGTCAACGCCAGCGGCGTGCGTCGGTTACCGAAGCGTTCGATCAGGGTTTTCGCCAGCGCCTCGGCGCCACCGGACAACTCGATGATGCGACCGATCATGGCGCCCAGGGCGATGATGATTGCGATATGGCCGAGGGTCTTGCCCATCCCGCCTTCGATGGTGGCGACCAGGTCGGCCGGTTTCACCCCGGCGACCAACGCCACCAGGATGCTCACCAGCATCAGCGCCACAAACGGCTGGAATTTGTACTTGAGCACCAGAAACAGCAGGAGTGCGATCCCAAGGCCGGCGGTTGCCATCAGAATAAGCGGGCTCATAGCATCCACCCTGCGCATTGAGCGTGCGAAAGGTGAGTGCCGCTGTAAGGGTCAACACTGCAGTAGGGCTTGATCATGCTGGAATGTCCTGTTGTTTTTATTGTTCAGGCACGTGCTCGCGACAGCGTGGCTGCCTCGTCGCGAAGACGTGCATCAGAGGCGTTGCGGATAAAACCGGAGACCTACCACTGGGCGCCGAACGTCTCCCGCAGTTCGTCCAGTGCGGCCTGGTCCAGTGGCGCCGGGCGCGGGTTGCTCATCAGCCAAAGCCGTGCGGTTTCTTCGAGTTCTTCCAGGGCATAACTGGCCTTGGACACGGAGCTTTCCCAGACCACCGGCCCCAGGCGTTCGAGCATCACACCGCGTACGCGGTTGGCCAGTTGCGCCACTTGTTCGGCGACATTGGGGGCGCCAGGGCGTTGATAGTTGATCAATGGGATATGGCCAACTTTCATCACCTGATACGGCGTCAGCGGCGGCAGAATGTCGTCCTGGCTCCACACCCCGGCCAGGGTCAGAGCCACCAGGTGGGTGGAATGGGTATGCACCACGCCACCCACGCCAGGGTTGCGATCGTAGACCTGGCGATGCAGGGCCAGGGTCTTCGACGGCTTGTCGCCCGACACCCATTTGCCCGCCAGATCGACCTTGGCAATGGCTGTCGGGTCCAGGCGCCCAAGGCAGGCGTCGGTGGGGGTGATCAGCCAGCCATCATCGAGCCGGGCGCTGATGTTGCCGGCGCTGCCCACGGTAAACCCGCGCTGATAAAGGCTGTGACCAACCGTGCAAATTTCCTCGCGCAGTGCGTTTTCGCGGCTCATTGCGCACCTCCGGCCAATTGCTTCAGGGCCTTGTCGAAAAAGTCCCGGCCGCCGAAGTTGCCGGACTTGAGGGCCAGCGCCAGCGGTTCGGCGGTGTTGCTCACGGTGGCCGGCACCCCGGGGTCGATTTGCGCGCCAATCTGCAACAGCTGTACGCCGAGCGCCTTGACCACCGCGCCGGAGGTTTCACCACCGGCGACAACAAAGCGCCGCACGCCGCTGTCGCGAAGGGCCTGGGCGATGGCGCCCAAGGCGTTCTCCACCAGCTCGCCCGCATGCTCGACACCCAGTTGCTGCTGGACCGCCTTGACTTCGTCCGGGGTGCTGGTGGCGTAGATCAAGACGGTGTGTGGCTGGTCGCGTGCAAAAGCCAAAGCGTTTGCCACCACCGGTTCACCGGCTGCCAGGGCCAGTGGGTCGATACGCAGTGCTGGTCGCCCGGCCTCGATCCAGGCGGCAACCTGGCCGTTGGTGGCGATCGACGCGCTGCCGGCCAACACCACTTCGCCGCCTTCCACCGTTGGCAGCGAGGCCGGGTCGAAGTCGCGCAGCTTGCCGGCACGGCGGAAGTTTTCCGGAAGCCCCAGAGCCAGGCCCGAACCCCCCGTCAACAGCGGCAAGTCGGCGCAGGCGCCGCCGAGCGTATAAAGGTCCTGGTCGGACAGCGCATCGGCAATCGCCATGCCCACACCTTGGGCGCGCAGTTCAGCGATTTTCTCGCGAACCTGCGAAACGCCCTGGGCAATGCTGTCGTAGCGCAGCAGCCCAACCTTGCAGGAGGTTTGCGATTGCAGCACACGGACCAGGCTGGCATCGGTCATGGGTGTCAGCGGATGGTGCTGCATGCCCGACTCGTTGAGTAACTGGTCTTGCACGAACAAATGGCCACGGAAGATCGTCCGGCCGTTTTCCGGAAATGCCGGGCAGGCGAGGGTGAAGTCACTGCCCAGCGCCTTGAGCAGCGCTTCGCTGACTTGGCCGATATTGCCGGCAGACGTCGAGTCGAACGTGGAGCAGTACTTGAAGAAAATCTGCTCGCAACCCTGTGCGCGCAGCCATTCCAGGGCGGCAAGGGAGTCGGCGATGGCGTAGGCAACCGGCAGGGTGCGGGATTTCAGGGCAATAACGATTGCATCGGCGTCCAGCCCGGCCGCGACTTCGTCGCTCGGAATGCCAATGCTCTGCACCGTACGCATTCCGCCGCGCACCAGCATATTGGCGAGGTCGGTGGCCCCGGTGAAATCGTCAGCGATGCAGCCCAGCAATGGGCGTGCGGCAGGTCGGTTCATGGCGCGGTCCTTATACGGAGTCAGGCTTGGCGGTCGGCAGTTCGATGCCCGGGAAAATCTTGATCACCGCCGAATCGTCCTCACGCCCGAAACCGGCGCTGGAGGCCTGCATGAACATCTGGTGCGCGGTGGCCGACAGCGGCAGCGGAAACTTGCTGGCCCGTGCGGTATCCAGCACCAGGCCCAGGTCCTTGACGAAAATATCCACGGCGGACAACGGCGTGTAATCGGCCTTGAGAATGTGTGGCACGCGGTTCTCGAACATCCAGGAATTGCCGGCGCTGTGGGTGATCACCTCGTACAAGGCATCGGCGTCGACCCCTTCGCGCAGCCCCAGCGCCATCGCTTCGGCGGAGGCGGCGATGTGCACGCCCGCCAGCAACTGGTTGATGATCTTGACCTTGGAGCCCAGGCCATGCACGTCACCCAGTCGATAAACCTTGCCGGCCATACCCGCGAGCACCGCATCCGCCTTGGCATAGGCTTCGGCCGGGCCGGAAGTCATCATGGTCATTTCGCCAGCCGCGGCCTTGGCGGCACCGCCGGAGATCGGTGCATCCAGGTACAGCAACCCGGCGTCTGCCAGGCGCTTGCCCAGCTCCACGGCATAGGTTGGCGCCACCGTGGCACAGCCAATCACCAGGCTTCCCGGGCGCAATGCGGCGGCCGCCGAGTGTTCACCAAACAGGACGGTCTCGGTCTGTTCGGCATTCACCACCACGGTGATGATCACATCGCATTCACCCGCCATCTGTGCCGGTGAACTGCAGGCTACGCCGCCTTCGCTGGCGAACTGTTGTGTGACGGTTTCACGCACATCACAGGCATGCACATTGAAACCATTGCGCAGCAACGAGCGGGCAATGCCCAGGCCCATCGCGCCAAGTCCAATAACACCGACGTTCTTATTATTCATGGGGGTTCCTGTTTTGTGGTCAGGGGGTGAGACATGTTGGGCTGATAATCCACCAGTGATCGGATTATGTGAAGTTATTTTTTTAAATAACATATTTTAACATTGGCAGTGTAAGCGTCCCGCAGGCCTCGTGGTGCAAGGAAAAGAGCACTAAATTGACGTCAAATAAAAAGCCTGCCGGGCTGTGTTTAGTTCCGCAACTCACAGCCGATAGCGCCTTTAAGAGTCCATTGCTCTGAAGGGGTACGTCATGTTCAATAAAACGTTGAAAACAGAACTGGCAGCCAGGACGGCCGACGTTGCAGGGTACAAAGGATTGATGGCTGCGCTTGAGCGCTCGATGGCCGTGGTCGAGTTCGACTTGAACGGCAAGGTGCTTCGCGCCAACGATAACTTCTTGCAGGCGTTGGGATATCGCCCGGATGAATTGAGTGCAAAGTCACATCGGGACTTTTGCTTGCCTGCATTGACGAACAGCGCGGCATACGGCGAATTCTGGGCCGCGCTTCGGGCCGGCAAATTCGTTTCCGGCACCTTTCAGAGAGTCAATAAAGACGGGCAGACGGTCTGGCTGGAGGCCAGTTATAACCCGGTGCTGGACGAACGTGGCCAGGTGTTGAAGGTCGTCAAGTACGCGCTTGTCGTCACCGACAAAGTGGCCCAGGAGGCCGCCACCCGCAGCAAGCTTGCGGCGCTGGACCGGGCCATGGCGGTGATCGAGTTCGACCTGAGCGGCAATGTGCTGGTCGCCAACGAAAACTTTCTGAATGTCATGGGTTATGGGCTGGCGGAACTCAAGGGCAAACATCACCGGATGTTTTGCGAACCCGGCCTGGTGAACAGCGATGAGTACACCGACTTCTGGCGTCGGCTGAATGGGGGCGAGTTTTTCAGCGGGCAATTTAAACGCCTGGGCAAGCACGGCCGCGTCGTGTGGCTGGAGGCAAGCTATAACCCGGTGTATGACGCCGACGGCAAGTTGACCAAGATCGTCAAATTCGCCAGTGACATCACCGAGCGGGTCGAGAAATTCGAGGCCGACTCCCGTGGCGCTTCCCGGGCTTACCATATTTCTGCCGAGACCGAGAAGTTTGCCGAGCAGGGCACCCAGGTCATTCAAGAGACCGCCAGCGAGATGCGCCGCATTGCCGAAAACATCGGGGCGTCTGCGCGACTGGTGGGACAACTGGGCGATCGCTCCGAGCAGATCACCGCCATCGTCAATACCATTCGCGGGATTGCTGACCAGACCAACCTGCTGGCGCTCAATGCCGCCATCGAGGCTGCCCGCGCCGGGGATCAAGGGCGCGGGTTTGCCGTCGTTGCCGACGAGGTGAGGCAATTGGCGGGGCGCACCAGCCGCTCTACGGCGGAAATCGCCGAGATGATCAGCAAGATTCTCGCCGAGACACGGGACGCGGTCGTCAGCATGAACGCCACCCAGGAAGGGGCGCAGCGCGGCGTTACGTTGGCCGATCAAGCCGGTTCGGTGATTTTGCAGATTCGCACTGGCACCAGCGACGCGGTCGAGGCGGTGAGCATGTTCGCTTCCAAGCTCGATGAATCCGAAGTGATTCCAAAGACCGCGATCAGTTGGGTGGGGTAGAGGTTCAAGCTGCGCCCGGGTCTTGACGTCGAACAGGGAATAGAAAAAGCGCCACTCATTGAGTGGCGCTTTTTTTGCCCGCGCTGTAAGCGGTTCAGGCATTACCCTCAGCGAAATGCCTAGAACTTGAAGCGCCCCACCAGGCCCTTGAGCTGACCGGAAATATCCGTCAACCGTCCGGACCCGGTCTGTGCCGAATGCGCAAAGCCTTCCACCAACTGCGCATCGGCATGGATCTGCGCGATGTGCCGGTTGATCTCTTCGGCCACCTGGTGCTGCTCCTCGGCGGCTGTGGCGATCTGGGTGTTCTGGTCGCGAATCGAGTCCACCGAGCCACGGATCTTGTCGAAGCTGTCGCGGGCCTGCTGGATGCGTTCCACGCTGGTGTGGGACACCAGCAGGCTGCCCTGCATCTGCTGGGTGACTTCCTGGGTGCGGCGGGCGAGGTTGCCCAGCAGGCTGTCGATTTCGCCGGTGGAGTCGGCGGTGCGTCGCGCCAGGGCGCGCACCTCGTCGGCAACCACGGCGAACCCGCGGCCCTGGTCACCGGCACGTGCGGCTTCGATGGCGGCATTGAGCGCCAGCAGGTTGGTCTGTTCGGCAATCGAGCGGATGGTGTCGAGGATGGTGTTGATGTTTTTGCTGTCCTGCTCCAGTTGCTGCATCGTCTGGGTGGAGCGCTGCAGGTCTTCGCTAAGCTTGAGCACGCTGCCGGTGGCTTCGCCGATATGCTGCTGGCCATCGTGTACATCGCGGTAGCCTTCGTCGGCACTCGATGCGGCAGCGCTGCAGGAGCGGGCGACTTCGTTGGCGGTCGCCACCATTTCGTTGAAGGCGGTACTGACCAGCTCCACGGCTTCACGTTGGCGGCCTGCCGCCTGGTTCATGTTATGGGCGACGTCGCGGGTGTCGGCGGCGGCGGCTTGCAGGTCGGAAGAGGCATTGCCGATGCGCTGCACCAGCTGGGCGATCATGCTCAGGAACTGGTTGAACCAGCCTGCCAGGCTGGCGGTTTCGTCCTTGCCCTGCACTTTGAGTTGGCGGGTGAGGTCGCCTTCACCTTCGGCAATCTCTTGCAGGCCGTCGGCCACCCCGCGAATCGGGCGCACGATCACGCTGGCAAAGCTGGCGCCGACAATCGCGAACACCACGGCCAGTGCGGCGGCGATGGCGGCGATCAGCCAAGTCAGGCGAGTGGCGCCGGCCATTACTTCGTCGCGCTTGATCAGGCCGATAAAACGCCAGCCCAGGTCTTTGGAACTGACCACGTTGGCCATGTAGGTCACACCCTCGATGTTCACCTGGGTCACGCCGTCGCCGCGTTTGGCCAGCTCGGCATAATCAGGGCCCAGATCGGCCATCGGTTTGAAGTTGTGCTTGGCGTCGCTGGGGTCTACCAGCACGTTGCCGTTGGCTTCCACCAGCATCAGGTAGCCGCTTTCGCCGAGCTTGATGTTGCGCACCAGTTCGGTGAGTTGCTTGAGCGACACGTCCAGGCCGACGACGCCGAGGATCTTGCCCGTGTCGTCGGCGACGGTGTGCACGGTGCCGATCAGCGACACATCGTCTGGCGCCCAATAGTAGGCGCCGGTACGCACGGTCTTGCCGGGCGCAGCGATGGCCGCCTGGTACCAGGGGCGCACGCGCGGGTCGTAGTTGTTCAGTTTGGTGTCGTCAGGCCAACTGGCGTAACCGCCGTCGCTCAGTCCCAGGGACAGGTAGGCGGTGCTGGGATGGCTTTTGGCGAACTGGTCGAAAATCCCCAGAAGGTCCTTGTTGGTCGCAGTCAGCGGAATTTGCGCAGCATCGGCGCCGGCATAACTCTTGAGGTCCTTGGCCGCGACAACGCGCGGGTCCTTGGCCACGTATTCGACGTTCTGGCTGATGCCGTCGAAAAATTGCTTCATGCCGTTGTCGATCTGACGGATCTCGCGGCCGCTGCTGTCGAGGAAATTGGCCATGGCCCCCTCGCGCACATTCAGCACCACCAGAATGGCCACCAGGATGACCGGCAGGCACGCGATGGCCGCAAAGGCCCAGGTCAGCTTCTGCTTGATATTCATGACTTCACCTGCGGGTATTTATAGTTTTGGCAAGGAGAAAACAGTTGGGTCGAACGTCGCATGTGTTGTTTTGACGGCGGGTGTGGCCATGCGTACCCCTGTATATCGACTGCTGGGGCACGCACTTGAGGCCGAAGGTGCGGTTTAACGGTGGGGGCTGGTGGTCTCAGTCCTCGAACACCGCGCCATCAGACGTCGCTGCTAAACGTGATGTATAAGTTTCTCAAACGTCATCAACCATCTTTTTACGGCGTGATACGCTAGCCCTACTTTTGAATTGGCACTGGTCGTTCCCGCGTATACGGCGACAGTGAGGAGTGAACATGTCGAAAATTTCCCACCATGATCTGCGGCGCTCGTTTCGCGAGCTGCTGGCCTCCCAGCACTGCTTTCACACCGCCTCGGTGTTCGACCCGATGTCTGCCAGGATCGCGGCAGACCTGGGCTTTGAAGTCGGCATCCTGGGTGGTTCGGTGGCGTCGCTGCAAGTGTTGGCTGCGCCGGACTTCGCGCTGATTACCCTGAGTGAGTTCGTCGAGCAGGCCACCCGCATCGGCCGGGTGGCGCAACTTCCGGTGATCGCCGACGCTGACCATGGCTACGGCAATGCTCTGAACGTGATGCGCACGGTCCAGGAACTGGAGCGTGCGGGCGTTTCAGCGCTGACCATTGAAGATACCTTGCTGCCCGCGCAGTTCGGGCGTAAATCCACCGACCTCATCAGCACGGAAGAGGGCGTGGGCAAGGTCAAGGCAGCCCTGGAGGCGCGGGTCGATCCGCAGCTTTCGATCATCGCGCGGACCAACGCCGCCGTGCTGCCGGTGGAGGACGTTATCCATCGCACCAAGGCGTATCAAGAAGCCGGTGCAGACGGCATCTGCATGGTGGGTGTCCGTGACTTCGACCACCTTGAACAGATCGCCGAAGGCCTGACGGTCCCGTTGATGCTGGTGACCTACGCCAACCCGAACCTCAATGACAACGAGCGCCTGGCCAAGCTGGGTGTGCGGATTGTGGTGGCCGGCCACGGCGCCTACTTCGCTTCGATCAAGGCCACCTACGACAGCCTTCGTGAACAGCGCAATCTCACCCGCAGCACCTCAAACCTGACCGCCAGCGAACTGACCCATACCTACACCTTCCCCGACACCTACGTGAGCTGGGCCAAGGAGTTCATGGATGTTCAAGAGTAGAGCCCGCTAGGCGTCAGGCGTTACGCGACAGAAATTGAAAAAAGGACCTCTGAAAAGAGGTCCTTTTTTTTCGTCTGCACAAACGTGTTTCTTCGTGGGTTGCCACCGCCGACAACGTCCGAACCGCAGCGCTTAAGCTAATGCTAAAAAGGTATTTATTCCCGCTTTTTAAGATCGTTTAGCTTTATGCCTACGGAAGGTGTTGCGCTTCAAGCGCAGCGCTTTTTTTTGCGTTTGGCTACCTGGAGCTACTGTGACAATCATTCAATCCCCGTTGGCGACTGCCTGGGTCGAGCCTTCCCGACACCCTGAGGGGACCGGAGGCGATCACGCGAACGACGGTGATGTGGTGCTTGAGCTGCGAAACATCACCAAGGCTTATGCGCGAAAAGACGCGTCTGCGCTGCCAGCCGTCAGCAATATCAACTTGAAGGTACGCCGCGGAGAAGTCCTCTGTCTGATGGGCACCTCCGGCAGCGGCAAGTCGACGTTGCTACGACACATCAACCGCTTGATCGAGCCCACCAGCGGCGAGGTGTTGATTGAAGGCGAGGCCATCAGCGAGCTGAGCAGCAAGGCTTTGCGTGCATTGCGCTCGCGCCGTATTGGCATGGTGTTTCAACATTTCGGCCTGTTACCCCACCGCACGGTTCTGGACAACGTTGCGTTGCCGTTGGAGTTGCGCGGGGAACCCGAGCCGGCTCGTCATGCAGCGGCCATTACGCAGTTAAAGGCCGTAGGGCTGGACGGTTGGGGAGAGCATTATCCCCATGAGCTGTCCGGAGGCATGCAGCAACGCGTCGGGTTGGCCAGGGCGCTGGTGACGCAGCCCGATATCCTGCTGATGGACGAGCCATTCAGCGCACTCGACCCCACCATCCGACGCGATTTGCAGCGTCATTTCCTGGCCCTGGCACGGGAGCGCGGGATCAGCACCTTGCTGGTCACCCACGACCCGGCAGAAGCTATCCTGCTGGCCGACCGTATTGCCGTGCTACGCAAAGGCCGATTGGTGCAATTGGGCACTCCGGCACAGTTGCTTGAGCGTCCTGCCGATGCAGAAGTCGCCGATTTTTTCCGCGACTGCGCACCCACGCCATCCCCGGTGCAACAGGTTGCCAGCGTCCGTCTCCAGGCTCCCGATGCCGAGCCTCGTGAGCAACGCGCCAGCTCCGGTCTACGCGGTTGGCAAGCGCTGCTGCTGGGGCCGGCAGCGCTGGCGGCCCGTGGCAGGGGCGGCTTGTTCTGGCTGACATTCGCTGCCGAACTTGCCGCATTGACCTGCCTGGTCAAAGGCATTATCAGCGGCGCGTGGTTCGCGGTCCTGGCCGCCATGGCGGTGCTCGGCGCCAGTCGTTTCCTGGCTGTTTCCCTCAGCCGTCAGCCGGTGCGTCGCACCGTATCGAGTTGGGTGCTGCCGTTGTTGGTGCTGCTTGCCAGCGAGGCGCTGGTGGTCTGGCGAGTCATCACGCCGGACACCCATAGCGCGTTGCTTCAGTTTCCGGCAAACCGGCAAGCGTTGTTGTTTGCAGCAGACAGTATCGACCAGTTCATCGGTTGGTCTCAGGTCACCTTCGAAGGCGCATTTGTCGGGGTGATTGTCGCCGTCCGTACCGTCATCGAGGGCATCGAAAACCTGCTGGGATGGTTGCCATGGTCGGTTTCGGCATTGGCGCTGGTGTTGTTGGCCTGGCGTTCGGCCGGCCTGGCGCTGGCGCTGACAAGCAGCGCCGCATTGTTGTACATCGGCCTGTTCGGTTTCTGGGAGCGCACCATTGCGACGCTGGCGCTGGTGGGCTCGTCGGTACTGATCGCGCTGGTCATCGGCGTGCCCACCGGCATCCTCCTGGCGAAACGACCGCTGTTTCGCCGTGTGGTAACGCCATTGCTGGATGTGATGCAGACGCTGCCCACCTTTGTGTACCTGATTCCCGCCGTGGCGTTCTTCTCCGTGGGCAAGACCCCGGCGGTGATCGCGACGGTGATTTTTGCCTTGGCGCCGATGATTCGCCTGACATCGCTGGGCATCCAGGAAGTCCCCAAGGATGCCGTCGAAGCCGCTGTCGCCCATGGCGCCAGCCCCTGGCAAACCCTGATCAAGGTCCAGTTGCCGCTGGCCCGCCGTTCCTTGTTGCTGGGCATCAACCAAACCATCGTTATGAGCCTGTCGATGGTCGTGGTCGCGGCCCTGATCGGCGCCGGAGGCCTGGGTTATGACGTGATGACGGCGCTGCGCAATATCAAGGGAGGCGAGGGCATGCTGGCCGGCGTTGCGATTGTGCTGTGCGCGCTTATCCCGGACCGAATCATTCAATCGAGCTTGCGCAAGCAAGATCACCTGCACAACCCAGAGTGAGATTTATCGTGAACACACCCTTATCGCGCCGCTGGGGAGCCGCCGCACTGTTGGCTTCCCTGATTCTCTCCCCGACGGTTTTCGCCAAGGACAAGATTGTCATTGGCGAGCAAAACTGGACGGGCGCAATCGCCATTCAGCACATTCTTGGAGAAGTTATCGAAAGCCGCCTGAACGGTGATGTGTCTTACCTGGCCGGGGACGTGGCGGTGCTGTTCAGTGCCGCTGCCAAAGGCGACGGCGCGGTGGATGTGCTGACCGACATCTGGTTGCCCAACCAGTCGGCAGCATGGGCCCGATACGTGACAGGCGGCACCCGTTCACTGGTGCCGAACGCCCACCCTTATGCCGGCGAGCAGGGGTTTTACATCCCGGGGTATATCCAGGACAAGTACGGTGTGAAATCGGTCTACGACCTGAAAAAACCGGAAGTGGCCAAGCTCTTCGAGCCGCTGGGCGGTGGCGAGGCACAGCTGCTGGTCGGCCCGGCAGGCTGGGAGTCGACCTATATCGGCCAGATCAAGGCCAAGGATTATGGGTTCGCCGATAAATTCGAGGCGGTGTCCACCGAGGCTTCTGTGACCTACGCCAAGCTGGCGGCGGCGTACAAGGCGCAACGCGGCGTAGTGTTTTACGCCTATACCCCAGACTGGATCTTCTCGGCGTTTGACCTGCGACGTCTGGAAGAACCGGCGTTCGACGGATACGCTCAGGACAACAAAAAGGATGACCCGCTGTACAAGGCCAATGGCTGCTGGAAATTTATCAGCCCGACGGTCGACCCGGATTGGCTGAACAAGAGCCAGATCACCTGTGCCTTCCCCGACGCCAAAGTCTATGTGCTGGCTTCGACGGCCTTGCAGAAGCGCGCACCCAAAATCGCTGAATTCCTGCGTAATTTCTCGATTGAACCGGTGCAGTTGAATACCCTGATCCTGAAGATCGAAAAAGAGAAACTGCCGGCAGATGCAGCGGCCAAGGCGTGGGTCCAGGCGAACACGGCGACGGTTGATCAATGGTTGGCTCCGTCGGCGCAAAAAGTGAGTACAAACCCATGAGCCAGATTGCTTTGCGCCTGCTCGATGGCGGCATGGGTCGGGAGTTGAAACGCATCGGGGCGCCGTTCCGCCAGCCTGAATGGTCGGCACTGGCGTTGATCGAGGCACCGGAGTTTGTGCTCCAGGCTCACGGAGCGTTCATTGCTGCCGGTGCCCGGATCATCACCACCAACAGTTATGCCGTGGTGCCGTTTCATATCGGCGATGCACGTTTTGCCGAGCAGGGTCGTTTGCTGGCAGAGCGGGCAGGGTGCCTGGCGCGTCAGGCTGCCGCCGAGAGTGCCGAGCCAGTGGTGGTGGCGGGCTCGTTGCCACCGGCCCTGGGCTCCTATCGGCCCGACCTGTTTGATCATCAACGTTCGGTCGCGATCCATCGCGAGCTGATCGATGGGCTGCAAGCCCATGTGGATGTCTGGCTGGCGGAGACCCAGAGTTCGACCGCTGAAGTTCGAGCGGTCGTTGAGGCGTTGGGCGCGCAATCCAAGCCACTTTGGGTATCGTTTACGCTGCTGGATGAAACGGATGGGCCCGCGCGGCTGCGCTCCACCGAATCGGTGGGCGACGCCGTACGTGTGGCGGCACAATTGGGCGCGCAGGCGGTGCTCTTCAATTGCAGCCAGCCGGAAGTCATGGCAGCGGCACTCACCGAGGCCCGGCTTGTGATTCAAAGCCTTGGTCAAAGCATTGAGCTGGGGGTTTACGCCAACGCGTTTCCTCCCGTCAACACAGAGGCCAAGGCGAATAGTACGCTGTTGGAAATTCGTAGTGACCTGGGCCCCGAGTCTTACCTGGATTGGTCCAGAACCTGGGTTGAGGCGGGTGCGACCATCGTAGGCGGATGCTGCGGCATCGGGCCTGAGCACATCGCGCAGTTGCACCTGCACCTGAGACCGCAAAGAGAGGTTGCGCCATAGGAGTGAACCAAGACCATGGCGACCGTGATCAACCCGGATGACTATCTGGAAACCGAGTTCGGCCGGGAGTACACGCCTGAGCGCAATCGCAAGGCATGGCAGCTCGCGTATGCACGCTTGAGGGAAGTACTGTCACAAGCGGTCGAGGGCTCTCATGTCTACGTGGTCATGGGCGTGCAGGGCGCTGGCAAGTCTCGCTGGGTGGCGGAAAACCTTGAGCGATTGGGGCGCGGGGCGATCGTCTTCGATGCTGCCTTGCCGGCGCGGCGTCATCGGGAGGAGCTGCTTTCCATCGCGAGGGAATATGCAATCCCGGTGATCGGCATTCTGGTGAGTGCACCGCTGGCATTGGCGCTGTCGCGAAATGCCCAACGCAATGCTGACAAAAGGGTGCCAGAGGACGCGCTGAAAAGCGTGTTCAGCATGCTGGAGCCGCCCAGTGAAGACGAAGGATTTGTGTGGGTGCAAACCATAGAACAGCAGGCCAAGGGCACTCGTTAAAGGTACTCACACTCCGTCCGCAGCAGCGAAAGCTGAACCAGGTCTTGATGACTTCCGTTCCAGTAACCCGCCTGCCTCAACGTCCCTTCCCGCACGAACCCGGCTTTCTCAAGCAGGTTCAGTGAGCGGGCATTGTCGGGATGAACCAGCGCTTCGATTCTGTTGAGTTCCATGTGCTGGAACGCCCATCGAACGGTGGCGTAGACCGCCTCCTTCATCAGCCCGCGGCCTTGTGCTGACTGCGCCATCTCAAAGCTGATCGCACAGCTTCGCCACGCACGATTCCATTTGAAGAAACCACAGGTGCCGATCAGCTCTGCCGTGGCTGTGTTCTCAATCCCCCAGCGAATGCCTGGGTTGGGCGACGTACGCCAACTGGCAAATACCTCAATCAATTGCTCCGCTTGGTGAGGTTCGGTCAGCGGATCGGTGCCGAACCACCTCATTGCTTCTGCGTCGCTATGAATCGCAAACAACGCCGCCGCGTCCTGCTGTGTCAGCGCCCTGAGGGTCAGGCGTTCGGTTTTGACGATGGGGAATTCGGACACTGGCGGCGTCACCTTTAAGAAAAACGATTCTCTAAGGTGTGTCTTACACGGCAAAAAATCAATCAAGTGGGCCCATGATCGCACCCACGCACCGTGTGGGGAGTGAAAGCAGAGCGGCTTTTATGTGGGAGCGGGCTTGCTCGCGAAAAACCTGAGAGCGCCGCGTTCATCCAGAATGCCCGCGTCATCGTTAACGACCTTCGCGAGCAAGCCCGCTCCCACATTTGGACCGTGCCCGCTTTAGCTTTTGATTGTGCTCTTCAACACTCAAGCCGGCCGGTAGGCCGCTGTGCTCTTGATCTGCTTTTGATCTTAGGCGCCCCAATATCCGCCGTTACCGAAAAGCGGATAGGCACACATCACCCCACCCAGCCCCTCCACATTGCACCCACGCCCCAGAGCCGATAGTCTTGCAAACCATTACCAAAAACCCAATGCCCCCGGGGCCATTGGGTAAAAGGAGAGGTTTGTGAACATCGGACAGTTCGCCTTTCAACGCCAGGTTGAAACTCTATACGTCGACCACAACAGCTGGCTGCGCACCGTGCTGCGGCGCAAATTGGGCAACGCATTCGACGCCGCCGACCTGGCCCACGACGTCTACCTGCAACTCATGCGCAAGGGCCAACTCCCGCCCACCGGCGAATCCCGCCGCCACCTGACCCAAATCGCCAACGGCCTGGTCATCGACCTCTACCGCCGTCGCCAGATCGAATCCGCTTACCTGCAAGCCCTGACCCTCTTGCCCGAACCCTGCGCGGCCGATGAAGAAACCCGCGCCCTGGCCATCGAAGCCCTGATCGAAATCGACGCCGCCCTGCACAACCTGCCACCCAAGGCCCGCCAGGCCCTGTTGCTGTGCAAACTCGATGGCTTGAGCTACCGCGAGATCGCCGCCGAGCTGCACGTCTCCGTCTCCTCGGTGGAAAAATACATCGCCGCCGGCCTGCTGGCCTGCTACCAAACCCTGCACGGCTGACCCACGGCGATGTCGACCGAACAGCCAATCGCCCCCGATATCATCGAGCGCGCCACCGCCTGGATGGCTCGCCTGTGGGCCGATGACGTCAGCGCCGAAGACCACGCCAACTGCCTGCGCTGGCGCGCCGAACACCCCCATCACGAACTGGCCTGGACACGCCTGCTGGGCTTCGAGCAAAAACTCAACAGCGTCCCCGCCGCAGTAGCCAAGCACAGCTTGGCCGAACCCGAAGCACCCGAATCCCCCAATCGCCGCCGCACCCTGCGGCTGCTGGGCCTGTTGGTCGCAGCCGGTGGCCTCACCTACGGCGTGCGCCGCACCGACGCCTGGCAACTGGCAAGTGCCGGCCATAGCACCCGCACTGGCGAAATTCGCGAAGTCGTATTGCCCGACGGTACCCGCCTGGTGTTGGGCTCGGCCTCGGCGATTGACGTGCAACTCGACGACCACCAACGCCTGATACTGCTGCGGGCCGGTGAGGTCTTCATCGCCACTGCGCCTTCACCCCGGCCGTTTCGGGTGCAGAGTCGCCAAGGTGTGTTTCAGGCCCTGGGCACGCGCTTCAGCGTCCGCCAATGCGACGATGACAGCTGCCGGTTGGCAGTGCTTGAGGGCGCCGTACGCGTGCAGCCCGACCATGGTCCAGCGGCACGAGTGGAGGCGGGGCAAGGTGCCACGGTTTCCAGGGACAAGGTGCAACCGACTGCGGCGGTGACTGACCGCAGCATCGCCTGGGTCAAAGGGCTATTGATCGCCGATGGCACCCGGTTGGACGAACTGATCGCCGAGCTGGCGCGCTACCGCCCTGGTGTGCTGCGCTGTGCGCCGGAGGTGGCGATGCTGCGGGTCAGCGGCGTGTTGCACCTGGAAAATACCGACCTGGCCCTGAACAACCTGGCCGCCGCGTTGCCGATCCAAGTGGTGAGGCGCACCCGCTATTGGGTGACGGTCAGTGCCCCTGCCTGAAAAAACCTTGAGATTTTGATTGAGGGTTTTGGCCGCTCGTTCGGAAGATAAGGTAAGGGCGAGCAAAGGCTCATTCAGTCAGGGAGACTTCATGAGTAACAAGGATGTGGCTGCGGCCAAACCCAGGGGGCGGGGCGCGGTCTGGCAAGTGCTGCGGCCGGTGCGCGGGCGACTGATCGCTGCGGCACTGCTGGCCGGTGTGGGCAGCATGCTGACGTTGGTGCCGCTGGGGGGCATTGTGCACATTGCCAGGATTGCACTCGGCGGGCCGTCGATGGCCCAGGCATCGGGGGAGGTGTGGTTGACCATCAGTGTCAGCCTGGCGAGCCTGTTCGTGGGCCTGCTGTTGATGACGGTTGCGGAGACGGTCGCGCACCTGGCCGACAACCACCTCACTCGCCACCTGCGCCTGGCAATCGCCCAGCGGCTGAGCCAGGTGCCGCTGGGCTGGTTCACCGAGCGGGCGTCGGGCGAGGTCAAGCAGGCAATGCAGGACGACATCGGCACCCTGCACAGCCTGACTGCACATTTCTATACCACCGCCGGGCGTTGCGCCGGGGCAGTGCTGCTGTCGGCGGTGTATCTGTTCTCGGTCGACTGGCGCATGGCGCTGGTATCGCTGTTGCCGTTTCCTGGGTTCTTCCTGTTCTTCAATCGTGCGATGAAAGCCAGCGGCCGCACCAGGCAGGCCTTTGTCGAACGCATGACCCGGGTCAATAACGCAGTCGTCGAGTTCGTCAACGGCATTCCGGTGGTCAAGGCCTTCGGTGCCATCGGCAAGGCCCACGCAAGCTACCGCAAGGCGGTGGATGATTTCAGCAAAGCCTTCGTTGAATTCACCCGGCCGCGGGTGGGGACGATGGCCAACGCCAACGCAATGATCGCCCCGGTGACGATGCTGGCAACGGTGCTGACGTTCGGCCTGGTGTTTATCAGCCTGGGCTGGATCGGCGCCGTGGAGGTACTGCCGTTCGCCATTGTCGCGCCGGGTATTTGCGCGCCGCTGATGCTGCTGAGTTACATCACTCACGACCTGAACAACGCCGTTGGCGCCGCCGAGCGTGTACAGGCACTGCTGGCGACACCGGTGCTGGCGCAGGTGGAACCGGGTTCCGAGCGGCTGCCCAAGGACGCCGAAGTGCGCGTGGAAAACCTCGGGTACGCCTACGACCCGCAGAACCCCGTACTGTCGAACATCAGCTTCACCCTCAAGCCCGGTACCGTCACCGCCATCGTCGGCGCTTCGGGCTCGGGCAAGTCGACCCTGGCGCGCCTGCTGCTGCGCTTTTTTGACCCGACCGAAGGGCGTATCACCCTGGGCGGCGTCGACCTGCGGCAGATCGAGACTTCGCAGCTCTACAACCTTATCGGGTTTGTGCTGCAAGAGGTACGCCTGGTCCACGCCAGCGTTGCCGAAAACATCGCCCTCGGCCGGCCCAGCGCCAGTCGCAAGGAAATCGAGGTGGCCGCCCGGGCCGCGAATATCCACGAATGCATCATCGGCTTGCCACGGGGCTACGCCTCGGTGATCGGCGAGGACGCGCAGTTGTCCGGTGGTGAGCAGCAGCGCATCAGCATCGCTCGCGCGGTATTGCTGGCGCCGCCGGTGCTGGTGCTGGACGAGCCCACGGCCGCCGCCGATGCCGGGAACGAGGTGGCGATCCAGGACGCGCTGTCGCGCTTTGCCCAAGGGCGCACGCTGCTGGTGATCGCCCATCGCCTCGACACCGTGATGCACGCCGACCACATCATCGTGCTGGAAAACGGCCGCATCGTTGAGCAGGGCAACCATCCTCGACTGATCGCACAGGAGGGCCGCTATGCGCGCCTGTGGGCGTCGGGCGGCTACAAACAGACCCGCGAACAGGCGCTGCCGACATGCTGAAAACCTTTATCGAACTGTTGGGCGACGACGAGCCTGTCTTGCATCGCTATGTGAGAAAGGTGGTGTTCTACGGCGCGCTCTGTGGGCTGACCATCGCTGCGCTGGTGCCGGTACTGACCGATATGCTCAACGGTGATCTTGCCGAAGCAGCGCTGTGGCTGGTGGTATTCCTGGCGGCGGTGGCGACGTGTTGGGCGACGCGACGGGAAGTTGAAAAGGCCGGCGTCGCGGTGGGCGTGGCGGTGCTGCAAGGCGGTCGTCAGCGGATCGGCGACCACGTGGCCAGGCTGCCGGTCGGCTGGTTTACGCCGGATAACACCGCGCGGCTCAACCAGGTGGTCACTCAGGGCATGATGACCGTGGCCCAACTGCCGGCCCATGTATTTACCCCGGTGCTCAGCGGCATAGTGACTCCGTTGGTGCTGGTGCTGGCGTTGTTTGTGTTGAACTGGAAAATGGGCCTGATCGCCTTGTTGGCATTGCCGATTCTCGGTGCCGTGTTCTGGTTCAGCGCGCGGCTGGGCCGGCGTGCCGACCGGGCGTTCCAGCGCAGCTCGGCCGATACCAGCCAACGCATGCTGGAGTTCGCCCAATCGCAGTCGGTATTGCGTGCGTTCAGCGGCGGCGGTCGCTCGGTGTTCCTGCAACGGGCGATTGAGCAGCAGCACGCGACAGGGGCGCGTCTGATCCTGTTGTCCGCAACCTCGGTGCTGCTGAATATGTGGCTGGTGCAGATGGTGTTCGCCGCCCTGTTGATCGCCGCTGCAGTGTGGCTTGACGCGTACCTGGGGAGTGCCTTGCACGTGGGGTCGGTGATCGCGGTGATGGTCTCGCTGTTGCTGGTCAGCCGCTTCATTGACCCGCTGCTGGAGGTGGCCGGCTACGGCGAGACGTTGCGCGGCGCCGGGATGCAACTTGAGGCGGTGCGCGAGATACTGGCCGCGTCGCCGCTGAAGGAGCCGAGCGCGCCGCAATCCCCACGGGATGCCTCAGTGGAATTGTGCGACGTCAGCTTTCGTCACCCGGGTAGTCCTCGGGACGTGCTGCGCGGAATAAACCTGCGTATTGAGCCCGGCAGCATGACCGCACTCGTAGGGGATTCCGGCTCCGGCAAGACCACGCTCTTGCGGTTGGTCGCGCGATTTTTCGAGGTGAGCCAGGGCCAGGTGTGTATCGGTGGCGTGGATGTGCGCCAGATGTCCGTTGCGCAACTCAACGCGCAGATCAGCCAGATCTTCCAGGACACCTACCTGTTTCAGGGCAGCGTCGCCGACAACATTCGCCTCGGCAAGCCCGATGCCAGCGATGCACAAGTGCTGAAGGCCGCGAGACAGGCCGGCGTGCAAGACATCATCGAGCGTCTGCCCATGGGCCTGTCGACCACCGTGGGCGAGGGCGGGGCACGCCTGTCCGGTGGCGAGCGCCAGCGCGTCGCGATCGCCCGGGCGCTGGTCAAGGGCGCGCCGATCCTGTTGGTGGACGAAGCCACGGCCGCGCTGGATGCCGAGAACCAGGCGGTCATTGCCGAAACCCTGGCACGGTTGCGCGGCACGTGCACGTTGATCGTGATCGCGCATCAGCTGTCGACAGTGGTGATGGCCGACCAGATCGTGGCGCTTGAAGAGGGCCGGATCGTAGAGCACGGCACGCCTGAACAACTGGCGGCCCGCCAGGGGCGCTATGCCCGGTTCCTGGCGCAGCGGCGGGCGTCGAAGGGCTGGCGTATCGCTTAGCGTGCTGTGTAAGCGGCACTAAGCGACCAGTTCGACCTTCCCGCTGTCGAGTCTGTAGATGCCGCCGACGACGCTCAGTTTGCCGCTGGCCAACGCATCGGATAACAGGTTGGACTCGCTCTTAAGGCGGGCTACGGTGTCTTTGACGTTTTGCGCGATGGCGTTGTCCAGCAGGTCGCCGGGTTGTTTCACGACTTTCTCCACCGAGGGTTTGATCGCGTCTGCAAGGCCCTGGATCTGCCCTGGAAATTTCGTCCCATCTTTCAGTGTCTTGACGCCCGCCGAGACGGCACCGCAGCGGTCGTGGCCGAGCACCATGATCAGTGGCGTGCCAAGTACCGCTACGGCGTATTCCAGGCTGGCCAGGCCGTCGGTGGTCAGGAAGTTACCGGCCACCCGTACCGTGAAGAGGTCACCTCGGGCGGTGTCGAACGCGTACTCCGGGGCAATTCGCGAATCGGCGCAGCCCAGCACGGCGGCGTAGGGGTTCTGCCCGTCCACCAAGGCTCCACGCTCAGTCAGAAAATCATAGCGCCGGGTTACGCCGTCGGCATAGCGGGCATTGCCAGCCATCAGGCGAGCCAATGCATGTTTCGGATCCAGCGTGTTCTCGGGTTTGGGTGGTGGTGAGTCACTGGCGGCATGGGCCAGTGGCGGCGGCAGTGCGCCGGCCAGCATCAGCACGCCAGCACCGACGCCGGCCAGGCGCAGGAAATTGCGCCGTTGATTGACGGTGGGCGTTGATGAGGATTCGCAACGTTTGCACATCACTTGAGCACTCCTGGGGGAAGGTGACGGCTACCCCAATGAGACCGGCGGGGTAATTCCATCAGCGCAGTGTGCGAATACAAGTGTGCGGGGAATGTGGGACTTATCTTAAGCCTCGGCTGATTCGTCGCCGAGTCTGGACCCGCCAGGCAGGCGGGTCCGAAAGGTTCGTCAGAGCTTCGGCAGTTGCCCGATGCGGCCCATCATTTCAGTGACGATCTGCAGGTCCAGCAGGAACTGGTCGACGGTCTTGAACTCGTTGTCGGTATGGCCGGTGTACTTGACCTCTGGCCGTGCCAGGCCGAATTGCACGCCATTCGGTAACTCATGCACCGAGGTAGCGCCGGCCGACGTCCCGTACTTGTGCTCCATGCCCAGGTTCTCGCTGGCCACCGCCAACAGCGCCTTGACCCACTCGCCTTCAGGGTTGCGGTACATCGGCTCGGCGATCGAATAGTCGAAGCTCACGGCCACGTGGTTCTGTTTGGTCCAGGCTGCCAGTTTGTCGGCGATTTCAGCTTTGAGCGCTTCCGGCGACTTGCCCTTCGGCACCCGCAGGTTGACCGCCAGCTTGAAGGTACCGTCATCCTCACCCACATAGGTCAGCGAGGTGGTCAGCGGCCCCATGAACGCATCGGAGAAGCCCACGCCCAGTTTGCCGCCCAGGTAATCCAGGCCCCAGTTGGTGGCGGCATAATGCGCGGCGTCGGTGAACTGGTTGTGCTTGAGCGCCACCTTGCCGTCGAGGCTGTTGAGGAAGTCGAGCATCCGGGCCACCGGGTTGACCCCGGATTCCGGCTCGGAAGAGTGGGCGGACACGCCGGTGACGGTCAGCTGAACGTCTTTGCCGACGACCTTGGCTGCCACTTCGAAGTCACCGCCATTGTTTTTGGCGTATTCGCTACCGGCCTTTTGCAGGCTGGCGGCCAGTTCGGCGGGCTTGTCGCTCAACAGTGTCACCACCGACGCCGACGGGATCTGGTTGGTGGCCTTGCCGCCGGTCATCGAGATGATTTCTGCGCCTTTGCCTTCAGCCTTGCGCTTGGGGAACTTGGCCATGACCGTGCCGTAGCCTTTCTCGGCGATCACCACCGGGTAGCCGCCATCCAGCGCCAGGTTGTAGTTGGGCGTTGGGTTGTGTTCGAAGTAGTACGGGATCGCGTCGCCGGAGGTTTCCTCGGTGGTGTCCACCAGCAGCTTGAAATTGCGTGCCAGCGGCAGCTTCTCTTCCTTGATCACCTTCATCGCGTACATCGCCACCACGATGCCGTTCTTGTCATCCTCGGTACCGCGGCCATACATGCGGTCGCCAATCAGCGTGACCTTGAACGGATCGAGCTTGGTGCCGTCCTTGAGCACCCAGTTTTCCGGGGTTACCGGTACCACGTCGGCGTGAGCATGGATGCCGACGACTTCATCGCCGCTGCCTTCCAGGGAGATCTCATACACGCGGTTGTCGATGTTGCGGAAGTTCAGGTTGAACGACTCGGCCAGGCTCTTGATCTTGGCGGCGATCTTGATGAACTCGGGGTTGTCGTGCTGGGCTACGCCGGCCACCTGGAACGTCGGGATCTCCACCAGTTCGCGCAGGGTTTCAGTGGCGGCAGCGCCGTACTTCACTCGCGCATACAGGCCCAGCAGGCGATGGATTTCATTCTGCTGGTCGGCGGTCAGGTCCTTGTTGTCGAGGAACGCGCTGATGGCCGGGCCGAGGTTGTCGCTCTTGGCCACGTCACTCTTGGCCAGGCTATCGAGAAACTGCCTGAAATCCTTGACCGAAGCATCGCTGAAGGTCTTCAGGATGATCGCATTCTGTTGCGGGGTGAGGTTGGCTTGAGCTTGGGTGGTGAACACCGAAAGGCTGGCGGCCATCAGGGTGGCTACGGCCAGTTGCTTGAGGGAAAAATCCATTGCTGAGGGCATTCCTTTGCAGGGAGTGAGTGAGAAATGTCTGATCAGAAGGTCAGAAACAATTTCACACACTACCATCGGGAGGCCGTCGGAGGGGAGTCCCTGTTGTGGGGTTTGTCCGAAGGAAATGCGCAAGTGGCGCATAAACGAAAATCCAGTGTGGGAGCTGTCGAGCTTTAGCGAGGCTGCGATAGCGGTGGTTCAGGCAGCATCAATGTTGACACTGCTGCCGCCTTCGCAGCCTCGCTAAGGCTCGACAGCTCCCACAGGATTTGGTGGTCTGCTAATCTCCCGACGTTGAAATCTCGACCGCCACCCGTGGACCTCCCAATGACAACCCCAACCGATCCAAACCTCGAACCCCAATCCGTCTGCAGCCCGATCACCAGCAGCGCCATTTTCATGGTTGCCACCCTGGCTCCGGGCAGCGACTCGGCCGAGGCGGTACGCAGTTGGTGCGCCGATATTGCCGGCCTGGTGCGTTCAGTGGGCAAGCGTGTGCCGGCGGGCAACCTGTCCTGTGTCGCAGGCTTCGGCTCAAAGGCGTGGGACGCGCTGTTCGGCAGCCCGCGCCCGGCGGCATTGCATCCGTTCAAGGAGGTAGGCGTGGCAGGGCGCCTGGCACCCGCTACGCCGGGGGATATCCTGCTGCACATCCGTGCCGATCAGATGGACCTGTGTTTTGAGTTGGCCACGCAGTTGATGGCCGCGCTGGGCGATTCAGTGACAGTGGTGGACGAGGTCCAGGGGTTCCGCTACTTCGACATGCGCAGCATCATCGGTTTTGTCGACGGTACCGAGAACCCGGTCGGGCGCAAGGCGGTGGGCTTCACCATTGTCGGTGATGAGGACCCGGAATTCAGCGGCGGCAGCTATGTGTTGGTGCAGAAGTACCTGCACAACATGACGGCCTGGAACGCATTGTCGGTCGAGGCGCAGGAGCGGGTGATCGGGCGTACGAAACTGTCGGATATCGAACTCGACGACGCGGCCAAACCGACCAATTCCCACAGTGCGCTGACCACCATCACCAAGGACGGCGAGGAGGTGAAAATCCTGCGGGACAACATGCCCTTTGGCCGTCCGGGCGCCGGGGAGTTTGGTACGTACTTCATCGGCTACGCACGGTCGCCGGAGCCGTTGGAGTTGATGCTGGAGAACATGTTTGTCGGCCGGCCGGCCGGCAACTATGACCGCCTGCTGGACTTCAGCACGGCGGTCACCGGCGGCCTGTTCTTCATACCATCAGCGGATTTGCTCGAAGAACTGGCCGACCGCGTGCCTTAACTGTAGGAGCGAGCTTGCTCGCGAAAAACGCCCAGACACCGTGTTTATCCAGGCTGGGCGCGTCATCGTTAACGACCATCGCGAGCAAGCTCGCTCCTACAGGAACCCGGTGCTCACCGCCACAATCAGGAACACCCCCAGCACCGCACGATAGATCACGAATGGCCAGGTGGAGAACCGCTCCAGAAACTTCATCAGGCCCCAGATCGCGAAGAACGCCGAGACACTGGCGACCACCAGGCCAAAGATCAGGTGCGGCCAGGCATGGGCCGGAAGGTCGGCATGGAACAACACCCACAGCTCCTTCAAACCCGCCAGGGCGATCGCCGGCAAGCCCAGCAGGAACGAAAACCGTGCCGCTTCTTCACGCTTGAAGTTAAGAAACAGTGCGGCGGTCAGGGTCGAGCCCGAGCGGGAAACCCCGGGAATCAACGCGCCGATCTGCGCAATGCCGACAATCAGCGCATCCCGCAGGCGCATTTCGCCCACCGTGCGCTTGTGCCTTGCGCTGAGTTCTGCCGCCGCCAGCAGCACCGCCATCACCAGGCAGGAAATCCCGATCACCATCAGCCCGCGCAACGGCGAGTTGCACGAGTTGAGCGTCGACGACAAGGCAATCCCGGCAATACCAATCGGAATCGTCGCCAGCACAATGGCCACCGCCAACTTGAACCACTGGTTGTTGTAGTCGCCCTGGCGCACCGCGCTGATGCTGCCCACGGTGACCTGGCGCACATCCTTCCAGAAGTAACTGACCACCGCTGCCAGTGCGGCCAACTGCATGGCCGCGGAAAACGCCGAGCCGGGATCCGGCCAGCCGAGCAGGGCGGGCACGATGCGCATGTGGGCGGTGGAAGACACGGGCAGCAATTCGGTAATGCCCTGAATGATGCCCAGGATGCCGATTTGCAGGTAATCCAGGGACGCAAAGCCGACATCGAGGCCGCTGGTGCAGACGTTTGTCAAAGTACTTATCCTGAAAACGAGGGGAGGGAAGTGGCGCGGAGTTTAGTCTAACTTTGTAATGATTTTGTCGTTGACAAGAGAAAAGTGCGATCGGTTCAGCAAGTAGAAAGCTTGGCCGATGTATTGGCATTGCCGGTGGCTTTTGTTGACAATGGTGCCCTGTTTTTTTGCCGAGATGCCCATGCCTGCAATCCCCGATACCACCGTCGAATTGATCGAAACCGGCCCGGAACATGCCGCGCTGATCGCCAACCTTTACCAGTTCTACGCCTACGAGTCCTCGGACTGGGAACAGGAAGACGTCGAGGTGGACGGCCGTTTCTACATCCATGAGGAGCACCTGGCCCGCTACTGGCAAGACCCGCAGTGGAGCGCCAACCTGCTATTGGTCGATGGCTTTATCGCAGGTTTCCTGCTGATCGAAGGCAGCGAACTCCCGGGGATCGACGCGCTGGAGCTGGCAGACCTGTTCATCTTGAAGCGCTATCGCCGCAAAGGCATTGGCCGCGCCATCGCCACCCAGGTCTTGAGCAGTGGCGAGGCGAACTGGCTGGTGCGTTTCTATGATCAGGATGAAGTGAGCCAGGCGTTCTGGCGCACGGTATTGGATAACCTGCCCCGTCCGGTGCAGGCCATTGAGCTGGATGATGAGCCGAACCTGCTGAGCTTCCTCGTGACCCGCGCGGCGCTGCACTGAGGCATCAGCTAAACGCTGCGCCAGCCCCTGCACTGAACAGCGCCGCCTGCATCGCCTGAGGCGGCTGCCCGAATGCGCGCAGGAACGCCTGGCGCATGCGCTCGCGATCACCGAACCCGGTCTCGCGGGCGACCACTTCCACCGGATGGCGACTGGTCTCCATCATCGCTCGCGCAGCTTCTACTCGCAGGGATTCGATGGCCTTGGCCGGGGTTTGCCCGGTCTCTTCGCGAAACACCCGGCTGAACTGGCGCGGGCTGAGGCGCGCCACGGCCGCCAGCGCTTCGACTGAAAGGTCGTGAGTCAGATTCTCCCGAGCGTAAGCCAGTGCCAGTTGCACACGGTCGGATTTGGGGTCCAGTTCCAGCAGCGCCGACAGTTGCGACTGTTCGCTGCCACGCCGCTGGGCAATCACCAGCTTGCGCGCGATGCGGCGGGCGAGGTCGCTGCCCAGATCGTTCTCCACCATCGCCAGCGCCAGGTCCACCCCGGCGCTCATGCCGGCGCCGGTCCAGATCTGGCCGTCGACGACGAACAGTTTGTCTTCCTCCAGGCGAATCTGCGGGTAACGCTTGGCGAACGCCGGTGCGTGCAGCCAGTGGGTGGTGGCGCGCTTGCCCTCGAGCAACCCGGCTTCGGCCAGCACGAAGATGCCCATGCACAGCGAAGCAATGCGCCGGGACTGCTTGGAGGCCGCCTGGACCAGCCGCAGCAGGTTGGCATCAGGCAGTTGGAACTCCAGGTAGCCGCTGACGATCAATGTGTCATAACCCTCGGGCCGGATCGGTGTGCTGTTCACCGAGAACCCCTGGGACGTCATGATCGGGCCGCCACTCTCCGACACCAGGTGAAACTCATACGCCTGCTCGCCCCGCAGCAGATTCGCGCACTCGAACACCGAGCCCAGGCTAAGGCTGAGGGATTGAAAGTTCGGGTAAACCATCAGCGCAATGCTGTGCATCTCATCTCTCCAAGGGGCGCGGAGCGGTGATTGTCGGCGTGTAACCGGTAAACGGCAACCGGCTTGGCACAATGTCCGGAATCCTTGCGGACATGACATTGTGCGGTGTTGGCCCGGCTCCTAAGCTTCACTCCATTCCACCCCACATCACCCCGAGGCACTGGCACATGAAAGTATTGATGGTTTTGACTTCTCACGACCAGCTTGGCAACACCGGCCGCAAGACCGGGTTCTGGCTCGAAGAATTTGCTGCTCCCTACTACGCGTTCAAGGACGCCGGGGCCGACGTGACCCTGGCCTCGCCAGCCGGTGGTCAGCCGCCGCTGGATCCGGTCAGCGACCTGCCGGATTCGCAAACCGACCAGACCCGCCGCTTCGCCACCGACCCGGCGGCACAGCAGGCCCTGGCCACCACGCTGAAGCTGGACTCGGTCAACGCCGATGACTTCGACACCGTTTTCTACCCAGGCGGCCACGGCCCGCTGTGGGACCTGGCAGAGTCGAAAACCTCCATCGCCCTGATCGAAGCCTTCGAGCGTGCCGGCAAGCCGATTGGCTTTGTGTGCCACGCCCCGGGTGCCTTGCGTCACGTCAAGGCCGTCAACGGCGAACCGCTGGTCAAGGGGCGACGCGTCACCGGCTTCTCCAACTCCGAAGAAGCCGCGGTTGGCCTGACCGACGTGGTGCCGTTCCTGATCGAAGATGATTTCAAGGCGCTGGGCGGCAAATACGAGAAGGGTGCCGACTGGCAGTCCTTTGTGATTGAAGATGGCCTGTTGGTCACCGGGCAGAATCCTGCCAGTTCCAGCGACGTGGCCAAAGCGCTGTTGAAGCTGACCGCGTAACCCGCTAAATCCCCCAAAAGTAAGTGGTTGGCGGCTCCCCTGAGCGGGAGCCGGCCACTTCTGCACGCCCGAAATTCGCTTCTGGAACCCCCATCATGAGTAACAGCGCTTTAGGTACCCCGATCAAACTGGGGCACCACACCCTGAAAAACCGCATCGTCCTGCCGCCACTGACCCGCCAGCGAAGTGCCCAGCCCGGTGATATCGCCACGGACTTGATGGCGCTCTATTACCGCCAGCGCGCCACCGCCGGCTTCATGGTCAGCGAAGGCACGCAGATCGAGCCTCGCGGCCAGGGTTATGCCTGGACTCCGGGCATCTACACGCCGGAGCAGATCGACGGCTGGCGTACCGTGACCGATGCCGTGCATGCCGAAGGCGGCGTGATCTTCGCCCAGCTTTGGCATGTGGGCCGCGTGTCCCATCACGATCTGCAACCCGACGGCGCAGCCCCCGTCGCGCCGTCGGCGATTCAGCCGCAGCAAGCCAAGGCATTCGTTGCAACCGGGCCCGGCACCGGTGAGTTGGTGCAGCCGCCAGAGCCCCGCGCCTTGACTACCGCAGAGGTCAAGGAACTGGTGGCGCTTTACGCCCAGGCTGCAAAAAACGCACTGGCCGCCGGGTTCGATGGCGTGGAGATTCATTCGGCCAACGGCTACCTGGTCAACCAGTTCATCTCGGCGCATTCCAACCAGCGCGACGATGAATACGGTGGCTCGCTGCACAATCGCCTGCGTTTTTTGCGGGAAATCGTCGAGGCGGTGGCTGAAGTGGTCGGCCCGGAACGCCTGGGTGTGCGTTTTGCGCCGTTGTTCAGCGGCACTGACCAGGATCGGGTTTACATCGGCCTGGTCGAGGAAGATCCGCATCACACCTACATTGAGGCGATCAAGGTGCTTGAGGCTTCCGGCATCGCCTACGTGTCCATCGCCGAGGCTGACTGGGACAACGCGCCGGAATTGCCCGAATCGTTCCGCCGGGCTGTGCGCGACACCTTCACCGGTCGCATCATCTACGCCGGCCGCTACACCGCAGAGCGTGGCGTACGACTGGTAGAGGCGGGGCTGGCGGACCTGATTGCATTTGGCCGGCCATACATTGCCAACCCCGACTTGCCCCAGCGCCTGCTCAACGGTTGGCCGCTGAACCCGTTGAACGCTGCCGGCTTGTATGGCGGCACGGAAGTGGGCTTCACCGATTACCCGGTGTACGCCGGGTAAACGCGGCTACTCGGTCGGGTACTTGCGGAACGCCGAATGCTGTTCCGCACGTGCCGCATGGCGCTGCAAGTGCGGGAACGCATCGGCCTTCACGGCGTCGCCTATCTTGAGCTGGGTGAAGGACCAGGCGACCGCCACCGTCAGGCTCGCCTGGGTCAGCGGCGCGTTGCTGTCGCGCTCGGCCACCAGCGTCTCCAATAACGAATAAGCGGCCAGCAGTTGCCCGGTCACACGGTCGATCCACGGCTGGTGAAGTTTCTCGGCAGGCCGCAGGTGGTGTTCGTAGACGATCTGCACGGTCTTTTCGCACGCGGCCAGCGCCAGGCCGATCACTTGCAGATCCCGGGCAAGTGCCACTGTTTGCTGGGGCAACAGCTTTTTATCAGCCGGCACCAGGGCTTCCAGGTATTCGAGGATCAGGCCGGAATCCATCAGCACCGTCCCGTCGTCGAGCACCAATGTCGGGGCCTTGACCACCGGGTTGATCCTGGAGAACTCATCGAAGGTACTGAACACCGACAGTGCCTGGTGTTCAAACGCGACACCGTAGAGCTCCAGGGAAATTGCCACGCGGCGCACGTAGGGCGAGTCCAGCATTCCGACCAGTTTCATGTAGCCTCCATTTACCGCAGTGTTAAATTCAGATTACTTTATCGGGGGATCCACCCCTGCAATATCGATCTTTTTTATCACGAAAGGTTAGCCGTGCTTACATGAACGCTTTCCCGCCCTTGACCGCACTGCGCAGTTTCGAAGCCACCTCCAGGCTTGGGAGCGTGACCCTGGCCGCCAAGGAATTGCACGTCACCCACTCGGCAATCAGCCAGCAGATCAAGGCGCTGGAGGAGATGGTCGGCCTTACCTTGTTTGTGCGTGAAGGTCGCGGTCTGCGTGTCAGCGAGGATGGCCGTTTGTACGCGCTGCAAATCCGCCAGGCGCTGGCGGACATTGAGCACGCTACCCGGACGATCCAGGCCCAGCCGAAAATGGGCGAACTGGTGGTGGCCGTCATCCCCTCGTTTGCCCGCGCGTGGTTGATCCCTAGGCTGCCGGCGTTTCAGCAGCGTTACCCGGACATCAACATCCGCCTGCAAGCCAGCCTGACGGTTTCCAACCTGCATCAGGAGTCGGTGGATATCGGCATTCGCATGGGCAAGGGCGACTGGGAGGGCGTGGAGCGGACGTTACTGTTCCATGACGAACTGGTGGTGGTCGCGGCGCCACACTTTAACGGTGGGCAACTGCCGTGCACGCCTGCGCAGATCATCGAGAGCCGCATAATTCACAGCACCGAATCCTGGCTGCCCTGGTGCCAGGCGGCCGGTGTGGACGTGGCGGTTGAGCGTCAGGGCCTGTGCAGCAACGATTCGAACTTGGTGCTGGAGGCGGTGCGGCTGGGGCAGGGCATCGCGCTGGATCGGCGCAGCCTGGTGCAGGACGCCATTGGGCGAGGTGAGTTGGTGCAGTTGAGTGAGATCACCGCACCGTACCCTTATCCGTATTGGCTGGTGTGGCCGCCACGGGAGCGTGCGGCGAACAAGCGGCGGGAGTTTTCCGAGTGGTTGTTCGCCGAGGCGCAAGCGTATCAGGCCCTGTTGAAACGCCAGGCCTGACCCGCAGCGTTTTTTCAGTCCACCCGCAACACAATCTTGCCGATATGGTCACCACCTTCCATTCGCGCATGGGCCTTCGCGGCGTCGGTGTAGGCATACACCTCATCGATCATCGGCAGGCAACGCCCGGCCGACAGCACCGGCCACACGTGTTCGCGCAGTTGTGCGGCAATCGCGGCTTTTTCTTCTCGGGTGCGTGAGCGCAACAACGAGCCGGTGACGATCGCACGTTTGCCGAGAATTGCCAGCAGGTCGATGTCCTTGGCGCGTGCGCCGCCCAGGAAGCCCAGCATCACCAGTCGACCTTCCATGGCCAGGGCGCTGATGTTGTCGTTCAGGTAGGAACCACCCATGATGTCGAGGATCACATTGACGCCCTTGCCAGCGGTTTTGTCAGCGATGACCTCGGCGAAATTCTGTTCCCGGTAGTTGATCGGCTCGGCTCCCAGCTCGCGGATGGCGGCGCATTTTTCCGCGCTGCCGGCGGTGGCGAACGCTTCGATACCGAACTCGCGGCAGAGCATCAGCGCGGTGGTGCCGATGCCGCTGGTGCCGCCGTGGATCAGCACGCGCTGGCCTTTGTGCGCGCCGCCGATGCCGAACAGGTTGGCCCACACGGTGAAGAAGGTTTCCGGGATCGCTGCCGCCTGAATCCAGTCCAGGCCATCGGGAATCGGCAAGGTCTGGCTGGCGGGTACCGCGCAGTACTGCGCATACCCACCGCCATTGGTCAGGGCGCAGACCTTGTCGCCCAACGCGTATTCGCTGACGCCTTCGCCCAGCGCGACCACCACACCGGCCACTTCCAGCCCGGGAATCGGGCTCATGCCGGGCTTCATCGGGTACGTGCCGGCGCGCTGCAGGGCGTCCGGGCGATTGACGCCGGCGGCGTGCACGCGGATCAGCACTTCGCCGGGGCCGGCGACAGGTACCGGCTCCTGGCGTGGTTGCAGGACTTCGGGGCCGCCGGGGCTGGTGATTTCGATCAGGGTCATTTCGTGGGGCAGAGTCATTTGAGTGCACCTGTAGCAATGAACGTATGGGGTGGGACCGCGCCCGTTACCGAGCGGTTCAGCCTGCTGGCGATCCTGGGTATTTTTTCTGGTGCCCAGCATAGCCGTGATGAGTGATGCAATAATGCTGCGATTACACGTCACAACGATGCAAAACCGCATCGCAGGGAGAAGCCATGAACTGGGACGATGCCCGGGTATTTCTCGCGGTGTGCCGCGAGTCCACTTCGCGCGGTGCCGCGCGGGTGCTGGGGGTGGATCAGGCCACCGTAGGGCGGCGGGTCAATGCCCTGGAAAAATCCTTGAACGCGACGTTGTTTCTGCGCACCTCCGAAGGCTATGCGCTGACGGCCGTGGGTGAGGCCGCCTTGCAATCCGTGGAGAAAATGGAGCGTTCGGCCATTGAACTGGAACGTCAGGTCCAGGGCCTGGACGACCGCCTGACCGGCACCGTACGGGTGACCACCACCGACTCCCTGGCCATCGACTTCCTGATCCCGGCCATCGCCCGGCTGCACGACACGCACCCTGACGTGCGTGTGCAGATGGACGCTTCGACCCAGATCCTGAGCCTGGCCAAGCGTGAAGCTGACATCGCCGTGCGCAACACCCGCCCGGACAACCCCGACCTGATCGCCCGGCGCATCGCCCGCTGGCCGGTGGGGCTATTTGCCTCGCAGGCGTATTTCGACCGCCACGGCGCACCGCAGCCGGGCAGCCTGTTCGAAGGACACGACCTGGTGGTGTACCAGCCACACCTGCAAAGCCAGAAAGACCTGACCCTGGTCTCCGAGCCGCTGGGGCGCGGGCGCATCGTTGCGGCCATGAGTTCCAGCCTGCTGGTGCGCCGGTCCATTGCCGCGGGCCTGGGCATCGGTGAAATTCCGCTGATTACCGGCGAACGGGACGGTCTGGTGCGGCTGTGGCCGGAGCGTACGCGGCCATTGCCCTACGATGTGTGGCTGGTGACCCACGCCGACCTGCGGCACACCGCGCGGGTGCGGGTGGTGATCGATGAGATCGTCGCCGGGTTTGCCGACACGGGTGAGTAAGGTCCCAGGTCAGCACAACGCTGCAATTTCCGAGGCGTCCGTGGCCGCACAATCGGCTCCGGTTCCGGCGTAAAAACGTCGGTAAACGTCACGGGAACAGGTCGCTTATGAACGCATTGCTACGGGATGACGGGGCACGGGATTTAGGGCTGCTGTTTTTGCGGGTCAGCGGGGGATTGTTCCTGCTGTGGGTCCATGGTTTGCCCAAGCTGCTGGACTATGGCGAACAGTTGAAGGTGATCGAGGATCCTTTTCACCTGGGGGCGAGCGTGACACTGTTGCTGGCGATTTTCGCCGAAGTGCTGTGCCCGCTGTTGATCATCGCCGGGGTGCTGGTGCGCCTGGCCTGCTTGCCGATCCTGAGTGTGCTGCTGATCGCCATGCTGGTGGTGCATCCGCAATGGACACTGCTCGAAGGGCAGTTTGGCTGGCTGCTGTTGATCATTTTCACCAGCATCCTGATTGCCGGGCCCGGGCGAATAGCGTTCAACCAGCGGTGGGGCGGCGCCCTGCGTTACGCCTGAATAAAAAAGGCCGGGGGCAAACCCGGCCAAAAAGGAGTGGAGCAGGGTGCTGCAATCGCTTCAGCGCTCCAGGAACGCCAGCAGGTCGGCGTTCAAGGCTTCGGCATGGGTGACCGCGAAGCCGTGTGGCGCATCCTTGTACACCTTCAATTCGGCGCCCTTGATCATCTCGGCAGCCACCTTGCCGGTGGTCTCGAACGGTACGATCTGATCGCCATCTCCGTGGATCACCAGCGTCGGCACGTCGATCTTGGCCATGTCTGGACGGAAGTCGGTTTCCGAGAACGCAGTGACGCAATCTACGGTGGACTTGAGTGAGGCGAGCAGGGCGATCTGCAAGGTCTGGGTCAGTACGCCCTCGGAGACTTTCTGGCCCTTGTTGATGCCGAAGAACGGTGTGTTGAAGTCGGAAATGAACTGCGCGCGGTCCTTCAGCAGGCCGGCCTTGATGCCGTCGAACACATCCTTGGGAACACCTTGCGGGTAGTCGGGTTTCTGGCCGAACAGCGGCGTCACCGCCCCCAGCAACACCAGACCGGCGACGCGCGCGCTGCCATGGCGCGCGATATAGCGGGCGACGTCGCCACCGCCCATGGAGAAGCCCACCAACGTCACGTCCTGCAGGTCCAGGTGGTTGATCAGTTCGGCGATATCGTCGGCGAAGGTGTCGTAGTCGTTACCGGTCCAGGGTTGATCCGAACGGCCAAAGCCACGACGGTCAAACGCGATGGTGCGGTAGCCGCGGCTGCTCAGGTACTCCATCTGGTATTCCCACATGTCGGCGTCCAGCGGCCAGCCATGGCTGAACAGCACGGGTTTACCGCTGCCCCAGTCCTTGAAGTAGATTTCGGTGCCGTCTTTGGTGAGTAAAGTGCTCATGGAAACTCCTTGGGTGAGTACGAAGGCAAAGGCTGACTATTGTCGAACAGGCGCTGGCAGCGCTTGTACGGGTGTGCTTGGTTGGGTTTACCAACTGAACTTGAGCTCGACCCCCAGGTAATTGCTGTCATGCCCGCCGGCATCCCGCAGCGTCTGGCCGACCGCGTAGTGCACGGCCTCGACGGCGCCGGTGAGGTTGGGGGTAAACCCGTAGTCGGTACGAACTTGAGCATAGGCGCCGGTCCAGCGTTCACCCTGACCTGCGGTTCCGGCCACCGGCAGGTTGGGCTGAGTGTAGACCGCGTCTGCGGTGGTTTGCCGCCAGAGCAGGCCCACGGCGGTCTGAACGCTGAGCTTGGCGATGGGCTTGACGGTGATCGACGGCTTGACGTGAATCAGGTTGCTGTAGCCCGTATAACCCGCCAGGGAAAAGTAGTAGCCATTGGGGAACAGCGGGTTGAAGGTACCCACCGTGCCGTCACCGGCATGGCGGTCGCCCGAGGCAATATCCATTTGCAGTCCCAGGCGCGGGGTCCAGGCCAGGCTGTCGAAGGTGTAGCCCACGCGGCTGCCGCCACCCCAGGCACGGATATCCTTGTGCCCCACCGAGCCACCTTGCAGCATGGCTTCAATATCCCAATCGAACCCCAGGGCCGCGCCCCCCAGCCGGGCGTCGAACAGCTGGCGCTTCTCATCGCCGTCGCCATCCAGGTAGTGGGCATCGCTGCGTTCATACAGCCCGTAATAGGCCGACAGCTCATTCTTGCCACCCACCAGCCGCTCGACCCGCAGCATGTGAAACTGCGCGTCAGCGTTGGATTTATCGTCGAAGTGCCGCTCGTCCTGGTACTGCACCGGGTGGCTGGCGATCCCGATAAAACGCCAGTTCGAGGTTTCCCAGTCAGCCCATAACGCATCAAAGGACTGGCGCACATTCGGCCCATCCCGTGACGAGATGAAGCGCTGCAAGTCGAAGGCAAAGTCCTGCCGGCCGATGCGGCCCTTGAACGTGCCGGCACTGAAGGTGTTGATGTATTCCGCAAAGGCCAGGCGCAGGTCGACACGATTCTGGTCGGCGCCGCCGATTGAGGTTTTGTCATAGGCCCGGGCGTCTTCCAGCTGGGTGAACACCCGCCAGTTTTCATTCAGGTGCAGGTCGGCATGCACCTGGAAACGCTGGATCAGGTAACGGTCACGGGCCACGTTATTCACGCCGAAACCGCCCGCGTCATTCATCTCGAAGCGCTCACGCAAGGTTGCGCCCAGGGACAGGTAAGTGAACGGGTTGGCACTGGACAGCGGGATGTACTTCAGGCTGTCCAGGGGTTGGGTGCGCAGCGTCGGGTCCTTGAGCACGGACCAGTCTTCCTGCCAGCGGTTGGCCTTGATCGCCGGGCGCGTCGGTTGATCGTCAGCGTGGGCGCTGGCTGCCAGCAGCGGCCACAACACCGCCAGGCCCCAGCCTGTGCTGCGGATCATTTTGCGCGGCTGAGCTGGTGAATCTCCGCGACGTAACCGCCCGGGAACTCCACCAGCGCGCTGCGCCGGCCCTTACTCTCAAACGCCGGAACCAGCACCTTGGCCCCGGAGCCAGTGGCTTTGCCCAACGTCTCGGTCAGGTCGGCCACCTGATAGCCAGTGGTTTCATGGCCGAAGGGGTAGGGCAGTTGGCCGTTGGTGACCAGTACGGCCATGCGTCCGAACGGCGACTCGATGTCGACGCGCCGATAGCTGCCGCTGGCCTGGCCGATCTCCACCGCCGGGGCATGCTTGTGATCGGCCAGGACCTTGCCGTGGGAAAACCCGACAAAGGACTTGATGAACGTGTCGGCGCGGTCGCTGGAGACATACACGCGGTTCTCTGGAACGGTCTGGAACGCCGCGTAATCCGGGGCCTTGGTGTGCCAGTAGAGCTGCATGTTCACACCGCCCGGCCACTGGATCACCGCATCACGGCCGATGGGGTCGGGAAAGTCACTGACAATCACCGCCGCGCCGTTTTCCCGGGCAGCCTTGAGTGCAACGTCCATGTCCTTGACCAGGTAGCCGTTGCGCTCCTGGCCGAACGGGTGCGGGACAGGTGTGGTGAAGCCGAACAGCGACACCGTGCCCGCCGGTGTCTGCAGGAGTTGCGAGGTGGTGCTGCTGGGCACCGGCAGGACATTCACCACCACCTGGGGCGTGCTTTTTCCGCCGAATGTGGCGAGGAAACTCTGGGCAAAGCGGTCCACGTCAGCCGGGGCGACGTAGACGTGACTGGTGTCATATTGCGGCGCCACGGCCACATTCGGTGTTGCCGCCAACGCGCTGCCCACCAACTGCGCGCCCAATAGCGTCAAGGCCAGCGATATCGTCGTCACTTTCTTGCACATACCCATTCTCCAGCACTTTTCAGCGTGATCGAAAAGTCGCCAGCTTAGGGGCCGGGTTGCCGTGCGGATTGTACGGGCGTGCTCGGTTGAACGGTTCAGCGTCTATGCTGGTCAACTGACTTCAACCGTCTGAACAAACAGGTGAACGAAATGGCCAAGACTTACAGCTACGCCGCTCGTGACTCCAAGGATTCACTCAAGCCCTTCACGTTTGAACGACGCGCCCCCGGGGCCGATGACGTGCAGATCGACATCCTTTACTGCGGCGTCTGCCACTCGGACCTGCACACCGTACGCAATGAATGGCACAACACCTTGTACCCGTCGGTGCCGGGCCATGAAATCGTGGGCCGAGTGAACGCCGTGGGCGCCAATGTCAGCAAGTTCAAGGTAGGCGACCTGGCCGGTGTCGGCTGCATGGTCGACAGCTGCCAGCAGTGCGAATCCTGCGCCGAGGGCGAAGAGCAGTACTGCGAAAACGGCTTCACCGGCACCTACAACGGCCCGGTGTTTGGTGGCGAAAACACCTTCGGCGGCTACTCGGACACTATCGTGGTCAAGGAGAAGTTCGTCCTGCGCATCTCCCACGACGAGAGCAACCTGGCGGCGGTCGCGCCGCTGCTGTGTGCAGGCATCACCACCTACTCACCGCTGCACCACTGGAAGGTCGGGCCGGGTAAGCGCGTTGGCGTCGTCGGCCTGGGTGGCCTGGGGCATATGGCGGTGAAAATCGCCCACGCCATGGGCGCCTACGTCGTGTTGTTCACCACCTCGCCGAACAAGCGCGAAGACGGCCTGCGCCTGGGCGCCGATGAGGTGGTGGTGTCGAAGAACCAGGATGAAATGGCCAAGGTTGCCAACTCCCTGGACTTCATCCTCAACACCGTGGCCGCGTCTCACAACCTCGATGCCTTCCTCAACCTGCTCAAGCGCGACGGCACCATGACCCTGGTAGGCGCGCCGGACAGCCCACATCCGTCACCGACTGTGTTCAACCTGATCTTCAAGCGCCGCAGCCTGGCCGGATCGTTGATCGGCGGCATCCAGGAAACCCAGGACATGCTGGATTTCTGCGCCAGGCACGGGATCGTCTCGGACATCGAGATGATCGACATCCAGAGCATCAATGAAGCCTACGAGCGCATGCTCAAGGGCGATGTGAAGTATCGGTTTGTGATCGACATCGAGAGCCTGAAGAAAGAAAAACACGCGGCCTGATTGATCGCCGCAGATCCCCTGTGGGGGCGGGCTTGTGTGGGAGCGGGCTTGCTCGCGAAAGCGGTGGTTCAGCTGGCATATTCAGCGACTGACACACCGCCTTCGCGAGCAAGCCCGCTCCCACATTTTGATCTTCGCAAGTGTCTAGACCGACAGGTGCTCATACAAGATCGTCGCACCCACCAGCATCAACACCACGCCGCCAACCATCTCGGCGCGCTTGCCCACCACAGTGCCCAACACCCGGCCGAGCATCATGCCGATGGTTACCATGGTCATCGTCGCCAAGCCGATCGCCGCAGCGGCCACCAGGATATTCACGTCAACAAACGCCAGGCCCACGCCGACCGCCAGGGCATCGATGCTGGTGGCAAACGCCGTTACGGCAAGAATCATGAACGAGTGCTGGCTCGGTTTCTCTTCCTCTGGATCATCGGCCTTCAAGCCGTTGTAGATCATGTGCAGACCCAGGGCTACCAGCAGGGTAAAGGCGATCCAGTGGTCCCACTGTTCCACCCAGCGAGTGGCAGCCTGGCCAATAGCCCAGCCAATAATCGGCGTGATGGCTTCAATCACACCAAAGATCAGACCGGCCCGCAGGGCTTCGGTCAAACGCGGTTTGTGCAGGCTGGAACCTTTGCCGATGGCCGCCGCAAAGGCGTCCGTGGACATGGCAAGGGCGAGAAGAATGAGGGAAATGGGGTTCACGGTAAGGCTTCCAGTCGGGCTATATGAGTCAACGACACAACCACACGCCCGACTTCAGGCATGGATGTGTCGCTGGTCTCACCAACCAAAATGGTGTTCGCACCACGGCATGTTGCCGAGAATGTTGATACGAACGCTTCGAGAATCCGAAGCAGGCTACTCCCCAACGAGGTGGCGGATCATAGCCTTGGCTACATGAAAATTTTGTTAACCGTGCCTCACGGATGTTCCAGATGACACCGCACCTGCTGACTCATCCCACCGGTCAACCGCTGCGGCCGTTCGCAGCCTTGGGTGCGGCGCGGGCAGCGATCAAGGAAAAAGCACCCGCCCGGCAACACCCGGTTCCCCGGCAGCTCTGTCGGTGCACTGACATAGGCATCGTCCAGCGCCACCCCCAGCTTGGGCACCGCCTCCAGCAGCAGCTGGGTGTAGGGATGCTTCGGCTGCTCCAGCACTTGCTCGGCACACCCCAGTTCCACAATTTGCCCCAGGTACATCACCGCCACCCGGTCGGCCATGTGCCGCACCACGGATACGTTGTGGGAGATCAGGATGTAGGTCAGCCCCAGTCGGCGTTGCAGCTCGGCCAGCAGGTTGAGGATTTGCGCCTGGACCGAGATGTCCAGGGCCGAGGTCGGTTCGTCCAGCACCAGGATGCTCGGGTTGGAGGCCAGTGCTCGGGCGATGGCAATGCGTTGGCGCTGGCCACCGGAGAACTGGTGCGGGTAGCGGTCCAGGTATTCGGCACGGATGCCTACTTGGGCGGCGACCTTGGCGGCGATGGTGCGCATTTCACCCTTGGGCGTGTCGCCAAGGGCGAACAGCGGCTCGGTGATGATTTTCCAGATGGGCAGGCGTGGGTCGAGGGACGATTGCGGGTCCTGGAACACGATCTGTACATGACGGTGACGTTCCCGGGCGCTTTCGTAGACCCAGTCGACTTCGCCGTCGCTGGGCTTGACCAGGCCCATCAGCAATTGGGCGAGGGTGCTTTTGCCGCAGCCGGATTCGCCGACGATCCCTAGGGTTTCCCCACGGCGCACCTGCAAGTCGATGCCATTGAGGGCGTGGGCATAACCGCGCGGGCGGCCCAGCCAGTCGGTTTTTACCGGGAACTTGACCCGTACATCCCGCAGGGCCAGCAGTGAATCTTGAGGCACTGTCATTACACCGACTCCCCGGCAGTCAGCCAGCACGCGCTTTTGCGAGTGCCGACAGGGTTGATCAGGTTCAGGCGCGGGCGCTCGATGCATTGGCTCATGGCCTGGGGGCAGCGTTCGCGGAAGGTGCAGCCTGAGGGCAGGGCGGCGAGGTTGGGCACCTGGCCTGGGATGGTCAGCAGGTCATCGCCGGGCTTTACCTGTTCCGGCAAACCGCTGAGCAGGCCTTGGGTGTAGGGATGGCGCGGATCGCTCATCACCTGGGCGGTCGGGCCTTCTTCCACCACCGCGCCGGTGTACATCACGTAGACCCGGTCGCAGAACTGCGAGACCACGGCCATGTCGTGGGTGATCAGCAAGATCGCGGTGCCGCGTTCCCGGGCTTTTTCTCGCAGCAGCAACAGCACCTGGCGTTGCACGGTGACGTCGAGGGCAGTGGTGGGTTCATCGGCGATCAGCAACTGCGGGTCGCAGGAAAACGCCAGGGCGATCATCACCCGCTGGCGCATGCCGCCGGAGAGTTCGAAAGGGTAACTGTCGAGCACTTGCTCGGGGTCGGCGATGTGCATGTCCCGCAGCAGGGCGATGGCCTTGGCGCGTGCGGCAGCCTTGCTCAGGCGCTGGTGATGGATGATCACGTCGAGCATCTGCCGGCCAATGCGCCGGGTCGGGTTCAGCGCGGTCATCGGCTCCTGGAAGATCATCGCCGCGTCACGCCCGCGAATCTGCAACAGCTCTTTTTCGCTGGCGCCGAGCATGTCGCGGCCAAGCATCTGCAAGCTGCCGGCGGTGATCCGGTAACTGCGCTCCGGCAGCAGGCGCAGGCTGAGCATGGCGGTCACGGATTTGCCGGAGCCAGATTCTCCCACCACGCCGACCACTTCGCCGGGGTTGACGTGCAACGACACGCCGTTGAGTGCCTGGACGTTGTTGCGGTAAGCCGGGAATTCCAGGCTCAGGTTATCGATGGCAAGGACTGCCGGACTGGACATGGTCATTTCCCCTGTTGCCGTGGGTCGAGCAGGTCACGAACACCGTCACCCAGCAGGTTGAAACCGGTCGCGGTGACCAGGATCGCCAGCCCCGGAAAGGTCGAGTACCACCAGTTGTCGAGAATGAAATTGCGCCCGGTGGCAACCATCGCGCCCCATTCGGCGGTGGGCTGTTGTGCACCCAGGCCGATGAAACCCAAGGCCGAAGCCATCAGGATCGCGCTGCCGATGTCCAGGCTCAGCTGCACCAGCAACGGCGGCATGGCATTACGGCCCACGTGCCACGACACGATGTGCCAGCGCCCGGCGCCGAAGGTCTGGGACGCCTTGACGTAGCCCATCTGGCGAATGCTCAAGGCTTGCCCGCGGGCCAGGCGCACGTAGAACGGAATGCGCACCACGGTGATCGCCAGCATCGCGTTGAACAGGCTCGGGCCCAGGGCTGCGGCCAGGGCCATGATCAGCACCAGGGACGGCACCGACAGCATGATGTCCATCAAGCGCATGATCAGGCTGTCGAAACGCCCGCCGATAATCCCCGACAGGCAACCCAGCAAGCCGCCCACCAGGCAGGATGAAAACGCCACGAACAAGCCGACGCCCACCGACTGGCGGCTGCCGTACAGCACCCGGCTGAACAGGTCGCGGCCGACCTCATCAGTGCCGAACCAATGTTCGGCGGAGGGCTCGGCCAGGCGTTGGGCCAGGTTCAAAGCGTTGGGATCATGGCTGGCCAGCCACGGAGCGAAGGCCATGCAGATCAGCACGATCAAGGTGATGGTCAGGCCGGCGATGGTCAGCGGGCTGCGGCGTATTTGATAACCCAGGTACTCCATTCGCGCACGCCAGGTGGGGCGTTGCTCGAGGGGCACCGGTACGGGCATGGTCACGGGTGCGGTCATCTCAATTCACCTCGCCGATGCGTGGGTCGACCACCCGGTACAGCAGGTCGATCAGCATGTTAAGCAGCACATAAATAAACGACACCATGATCGCGAAGCCCATCACCGCCGGGAAATCCAGGGACTGGATCGACTTCACCACATACGCGCCCATGCCCGGCCAGGCGAACACGGTTTCCGTGAGCACGGCGCCGTACAGCAGGTCACCGAGGGTCAGGCCGAGCACGGTGATCGACGGGATCAGCGCATTGGGCAGGGCGTGGCGCAGGATCACCGCCCAGCGCGACAGGCCGTAGGCGCGGGCGGTACGTATGTAGTCCTCGCCCAACTGGTCGAGCATCGCCGAACGGATCTGCCGGGCGACCACGCCGAGGTTGACGAAACCCAGGGTGACGGCGGGCAGGATCAGGTGTTCCAGGGCATTCAGGAACAGCGGGATATCGCCGGCCAGCAGCGAGTCGATCAGGTAGAACCCGGTAAGGGTGCGGGGTGGTTCGAGGCCTTCATCCAGCCGACCGCTGCCGGGCAGCCAGCCGAGCTGGCCGTAAAACAATACGATCAGGCCCAGCCCGAGCCAGAAGGCCGGCGTGGAAATACCGGTGACTGCCAGCGTCCGGGCGATCTGGTCGATGGCGCGGTTGTGATACACCGCTGACAACACGCCAAGCGGCACGCCTACCAATACGGAGAGCAACAGGGCGGCAACCGCCAGTTCCAGGGTCGCGGGGAAGAAGGCTTTCAGGTCTTCAAGCACCGGGCGGCTGGTGCGGATCGACGTGCCGAGGTCGCCGTGCAGCAGGTCACTCATGTAGCGGCCGTATTGCTGGTACAGCGGCAGGTCGAGGCCCAGTTGATGACGGATGTTCTCGACAATGGCGTCGCTGGCCCGGTCGCCGGCAATCAGGCGCGCCGGGTCACCCGGGATCAGGTGAGAGATGCAAAAGGTAATCAGCGAAACGCCGACGACGACCAAAATCAGGCCGAACAGGCGTTTGCGCAACATATTCAGGAAGGCCATGAGGCACCTCGGGTGGAGAGCAGGCTTGTCGTGGCGAGGGAGCTTGCTCCCGCTGGGGCGCGAAGCGGCCCTGGCTTTTTTTGGGGCCGCTTCGCAGCCCAGCGGGAGCAAGCTCCCTCGCCACATAGAAAGGGCCAGGCGCAACAACCGTTGCGCCTCAGCAGTTTCTATTTACTGATCTCAGCCACGTTGAACACCTGCTCCAGCATCGGATGGAACACATAACCCTTCACCGAATCACGCATCGGCAAGGTGTAGTTCTTCTGATACAGGTAGGCGTACACGCTGTCCTTGAGCACGATCTTCTGGGCTTCCTGGTACAGCTCGGTGCGCTTGGCCGTGTCGTTGTTGGCCGCCGCGTCGCGAATCAGCTTGTCCACCACCGGGTTGCTGTAGAACGAGCGGTTGCCCGGCAGCCCTTGCAGGGACGAGTCGAACCAGAAGTTCATGTACATGTAGGGATCGGAGAAGTCCGGCGCCCACGAGCCGATGGACACGTCGAAGTCACCCTTGCCCAGGCGCTCGCGCATGGTGGCGTTGGCCAGCTTTTCCATCTTCAGGTTGATCCCCAGCGGCGCCAGGCTGGCTTGCAGGGTCAGGCCGATGGATTCCCAGTCCGGGTCCTTGTCGGAGTACATGTAGTTCAGGTTGGTGATTTTTGTCGGGAGCTTCTTCAGGTTGGCGCCGGCGCTGTCCAGGTCCTGTTTCATCAATGGCAGGCTCGGGTCATTGGCCCACATGCCGGCGGGAATCGGCCCGTTCATCAACTTGGCCTGGCCCTTGAGGATGCCGTCGACAATGCCTTTGTAGTCCACCGCATCAACGATTGCCTGGCGGGCGTTCTGGTTGTTCAGCGGGGCTTTCTGGTTGTTCAGGTACAGGTAGGTCACCCGCAGCGACGGGAATTCCTTGATCACCACGTCTTTCTTTTTGGCCAGGTTGGTGAGCTGGTCCTGGGGCATGTCTTCGGCAATGTCCAGGTCACCGCGTTCCAGTTGCAGGCGGCGTACCGAGGCTTCGCTGATGATCTTGATCACCACCTTGTTCAGCGCAGGTTTGGCGCCGGCGTAGTAGGTGTTGGGTTCCAGGGTCAGGCTCTGGCCCTTTTGCCAGTTGGTCAGGCGGAACGCGCCGGAACCGGCGGTGTGGGTGGACAGGTAGGCGTTGACGTCGCCCTGTTTCACCACGTCCGGGTTGATGATGCCGGCGCCGTTGTGGGCGAGGGTGTAGAGGAAGGGCGCGTAGGGTTTGGTCAGGGTGAAGCGCACGGTCAGCGGGTCGACCACGGTGACTTTCATGTCATCCGGGAACGCGCCCGACGGGCCTTGCTTGAGCTGCATCACGCGGTCGAAGGAGAACTTCACTGCGTTGGCGTCGACCTCGGCGCCGTCATCGAACTTGTTGCCGGGCTTGAGTTTGAAGTCCCACACCAGGCCGTCGGCCGAGGTGGTCCAGCTGTCGGCCAGGTCGCCCTTGACCTCGGTGCTGCCCTTGCCGTTTTCGACTTTGTAGGCCACCAGTTTCTGGTACGCCGGGTACGTCACCGCCCAATCGTTATTGTCGATGGTCACGGCCGGGTCGAGGGTTTGCGGGTCGGCGGCCTTGCCGATCATCAGGGTGTCTTTGGGGGCGGCGGCACTTGCCGATTGCCACGCGCCCAGGCTCAGGGCGGCGCACAGCAGGGAGAGTGCGAGGGGCTTGCGGTTGCTTGGGGTCATGCCGGTTTCCTTGATTATTTAGAGGAAAAAGCGGGTTGGTTTATTTTTATGAAATCTATAACCGGGCAGTTGGAGCTAAAGGGTGCTGCTAATTATTGTGATGGTACGGTCCTTGTGATCAGTGTGACTCCTCAATTAATGGGAAAAGTTCGGCATCCGGCAATTCGTAATGCCACCACTCGGTGGCAATCGCCTTGAAGCCGGCGCCGAGCATGATGCCCAACAACAGCAGGCGGTTGCGCTGCACCTGCGGCGGCAGGTCGGGGTAAAACTGGTGGGACTTGGGCTCCATGGCATCAAACGCCGTGCCCATGTCCAGGGGGGTGCCGTGTTCATCAATCAGCGTCAGGTCGACGGCCACGCCACGGGTGTGATGCGAGCCCAGGCGCGGGTCGCGCACGTAGTCCGGGTTGGGCAGGGCTTGCCACAGCAGTTGCTGGGCGTAGGCCGGCCGATAGGCGTCGTAGATCAGCAGGGTCATGCCGGCCTGGCGTGCCAACAGGCTCGCCTTGCGCAGGCAGGCCGCCGCTTCGGTGTGCAGCAGGCAGCGGGTGTTGCGGTAGATCACGGTGCCTGCGAGGTTGTCGGCACTGGCGTAGATCAGGTCGACCTGTACCGGGTATTCCGGTGGGGCGATTTCTACCAATGGGCTGGTATTCACTCAAAGATTTCCTTTCCAGGGTCAGGATTCGAACTGGCCGAAGGCCTGTTGCAGGGCGCGGTTTTTCGCCAGGCGTGCGTCCAGGCGTTCGCCGTAGCGGTCAGCGACGGCAGACACCATCAGGTTGAACAGGCACGTCAGGGGCGCCATGGAGTCCCAGAACTGGCCAACATCGGTTTTCAGTTGCAGCAGGTCCAGGTCGTAGTCCCGGGCCCAGGGGCATTGCAAATCGGTGATCAGCGCCAAGGGTAGACCCTGGGCATTCGCGGTCTCGCAGAACGTGGGCGTGATGCTCGAATACGCGCGGAAGTCCGCCGTGATGGCGTAGGGTTTTTCAAAGCCGGAGTTCAGGGTCTCGGCGTAGATCCCCGACAGGCCGTCGACGTAATAGACCTTGGGGCGAATGTATTCCAGGTGACTGTGGAACGCATTGAGGATGCCGCGGGTGGACTGGATGCCGAGGATGAACACGGCGTCGGCGTCCACGATGTGCTGCACGATATCGGCGAAACCCTGGCTGCGGGCCAGGCCGTAGACGTGCTGGATGGCTTCGATCTCGCGGTTGAGGGAGCGGTCGAGGGCGTCTTCCTGATCGTTCTCCTGGCGAAAAGCGCCCAGGCGGTCAGTGATCAACCAGGATGCTTGCGGGTCGCCGCGCAGGCCTTGCTTGACGTCATCAAGGTTGCGATAACCCAGGGTTCGCAAAAAACGTCCCACTGAAATTCCAGTGGTGCCGGCTTGCTGAGCGATGCTGTCGGCGGTTTCGAACGGCAGCTGTTGCAGGTTGCCCAGCAGGTAGGTGGCGATGCGTTTGCCGGTGGGCGTCAGCGTCGGGAACTGCTGTTCCAGCGTGCGCTGGAAGCTGTTTTTATCCATGACGTTTTCGCGGAGACCGGTCATTGATGTTACTCAGATGTCGTATTTTGATTGGCTGTTAGAAACATAACATCGGCAATCGCGATAACACAATGGCTTTTTTTCGAGTGGATATGCAGGGGGGACAAGCGGCGATCAAGGCCGCTGAGGTTTCACCGAGGTCCCGAACGTATTGCCCATGCGCACGCTGGTCGCCGCCGGGGTAGAGAGCCCGATCTGGTTCGGCTTGCGTTTTTCGATGGGCACCTGTTGCGCTTCCTGGTTCTTTTGCGTGGCCTTGGCGGCGTCCGGGTTATTGCCCATTTGCTGGCTCAGGCAGCCATAGTCCGGCGCCTTGTAGCCATCCACATTGACCTCGGCGCAGCCACCGGGAGCGCCTTCGGCGTGGGCCACCAGCGGCAGGGTTGCACACAGCAACAGGCTGGCGAAGGTCGGGAACAGGTTCATCAGTGCCTCCTGGCGCGCCCTGGGAAATGGGCGGGTATGGCGCAAAAGTGTAGTGCAGCGAGCTGGCCGTCACCGTGATGTTTTTTTTGCTGGCCCCGTAACATCAGATTCATAAACGGGCCTCAGGATGACGGTTTTGTAGGCTATGTCGGACGTGTTGCGATGCTGAGCAGGGGGGCTTGGAGGCGCGCGGGCTGCTGCCTGGCTCTGCTGTTGGGGCTGGCGCAAAGCGTGCGCGCCGAAGTGATCCTGGACCTGCCTGCCCAGAACCTGGACAACGCCCTCCAAGCGTTCAGTCGTGCCACCGGCATGGCGGTGCTGGTGGACCGTGAATTGACCCGGGGCCGGCGTTCCATCGGTGTACATGGCCGCTACAGTGCGCAGCAAGCCCTGAGCCTGCTGCTGACAGGGAGTGGCTTGATGGCGCGATATGCCCGCAGCGATGCGTTCACCCTGCAAGTCCCCGAGGTCAGCCAGCCGGCCACGACGCGGGGACTGAAGGCCGGTCATGGGGCACGGATCAACAGCAGCTACGCCACGGCCTTGCAGCAGGCGATCGAACGCAGTCTGTGCCGTTCGCCCCTGACCCGGCCCGGCAGTTACCGCGCGCTGGTGCAGGTGTGGGTCAACGGCGACGGGGTGATCGAACACAGCCGCCTGGTCAGTTCCACCGGTGACCTGCAGCGTGACGAAGCGCTGGTACGCGGCCTGGGCACCACCCGTGTCGAACGCCCGGCGCCCAGTTCACTGCGCTTGCCGGTGACCTTACTTTTGATGCCCGATTCAACAGGAACACGCATGGAATGCACAGCAGGGGAAGGAGTTTCCGGGGCATGAAAGACACCGGCCACAGCACGATGGTCAGCCTGTTCCTGGCGTCCTACGAGGACTTCAAGGTACGCCTGCGCAAGCGCCTCGGGTCCGAGGACCTGGCCAACGACGTGCTGCACGAAACCTACCTGCGGGTCGACCGCATGGACATGCCGCCGAACCTGGCGCAACCCAATGCCTACCTGTACCGCATGGCCCTGAACATCGCCGCCGACCGACGCCAGGCAGATGCGCGGCTGTTGACCGGCAGCGAAGTCGAAGAGCTGCTGCAGACCGTCGATGAAGCCCAGGACCCGTCGCGGGTGGTGGGTGGCCAGCGGGAAATCCAGTCCTTGCTCAAGGCCCTTTACGAACTGCCGGCGCGGCGGCGCCAGATCCTCATCGCTGCGCGCCTGGAAGAGGCGCCGCACCTGGAAATCTCCAAGCGTTTCGGGATTTCCACGCGCATGGTCGAAAAGGAAATCAAGGCCGGGCTGGGCCACTGCGCGCAGCGCCTTGAAAGAAAAGTGATCCAGCGGTTCGGTCCCGGGGCCGGAAAACCGTCTTAGTGATTGAGTCCCTGATAATCCGTTGAGTACCTGCGCGCTTGAACATTTTTAACTTCTCCGCTGCCCGGAATACGCCAGACAACCCCCTGCACGATGAAGCGCGTGACTGGCTGGTGCTGCTGACTTCGGGCCGGGCCACCGTTGCGGATGCCAAAGCGTTGCGCCAGTGGTGCGCCCAGAGTCCGGAGCATGCCCGGGCGTTCGAGCAGGCCAAGGTGTTGTGGCAGCAATTGGCTCCCGCCGCCGAGCAGTTTTCCCGCCCGCGGCATTTGGGGCGGCGGGCGTTTTTGGGTGGGGCGATTGCGGCGTCGGCGGCGGTGTTTATGGTGCGGTTTACCGTGCCGGGTGGGTTTGCCGGGTTGACGGCGGATTACCGCACCGAGGTCGGGGAGCAGCGGCGGGTGGAGTTGAGTGAGGGGGTTCGGCTGGAGCTCAATACCCAGACGCGGATCAGTCGGCGCGAGGGTGGGATTGAGTTGGTGGAGGGGGAGGTTGAGGTGGTTGCCAATGCTGTGATGCCGCTCCAGGTTCAGGCTGGTGGAGGGTGGTTGAGTGCGGCTCGGGCGCGGTTCAATGTGCGCAATACGGATCACAGTGTGTGTGTGACGTGCATTGATGGGGCGCTATTGGTGGCTGTGGGTGGGCGTTCGGTTCGGCTTGAGGGTGGGCGGCAACTGACATATGACGCTGGTGGTGTGGGTGAGCCGGTGGCGGTGGATGTGCAGGCGGTGGTGGCCTGGCGGGAGCAGGTGTTGGTGTTTGATAACGCGACGTTGGCGACGGTGGTGGATGAGATTAATCGCTATCGGCCGGGGATGTTGCTGCTGATGAATGCGCAGTTGGGCAAGCGGCGGGTGCAGGCGCGGTTTAGTTTGCATCAGTTGGCGGGGGTGGCGCTTTTGATTCGCGATGCGTATGGGGCTAAGTGTACGGAGTTGCCGGGGGGGGTGGTTTTGTTGAGTTGAGCGGTGGTGTGAATATCCGTTATTTAGGTAACGGCGGCTTATGGTTTCGCTCTTACAGCGACTCACTTTGGAAAAGCCCCAAAGTAAGCAAAGGGCTCTGCCCCGCCTGTCGGCACCTCGCCTAGGCTCGGTGTTCCCTCACTCCGGCATTGCTCCGCGGGCCGCCGCGACGGGCCATCCATGGCCCGGCGCGGCTAAACCGGCGTCCTGCCGGTTTACCCGCTCCGCAATACCTGCGTTCGGCCTCGGGCTTATTGGGGCAGTCAGATCAAAATCAAAAGCAGATCAAGAGCACAGCGGCCTCCCGGCCGGCTTGAGTGTTAAAAGCAAAAGCAAAAACCAGAGCGAAAACAAATCTGCTTTTCTGTGGGAGCGGGCTTGCTCGCGAAAAACCTGAGAGCGCCGCGTTCATCCAGAATGCCCGCGTCATCGTTAACGACCTTCGCGAGCAAGCCCGCTCCCACATTTTTTGGACCGTGCCCGCTTTAGATTTTGATTTGGCTTTTGCTCTTCAACACTCAAGCCGGCCGGTAGGCCGCTGTGCTCTTGCTTTTGATCTTGATCTTAGGCGCCCCGTTAAACCACGCTGGCCGAACGCAGGCTTTGGAGCGTGGGTAACCTGGCAGGACGCCAGGTTAGCCGTCCTGGGCCAGGGATGGCCCATGACGGCGGCCCACGGTCCAAAGCCGGAGTGAGGGCACACCGAGCCTAAGCGAGGTGCCGAGTGGTGGGGCAAGAGCGTTTTGCTTACTTTTGCGCTCTTCAAAAGTGAGCCGCTGTAAGAGCGGAACCCATATCAGCCATAACAAAAATAACGGATATGTACACCACCCCCAAAAATCCCTACCGCAAGGGCCCAAAAACCTGCCGATACCGCTCCACCCCCTGACCCGTCTCCCGCACCAGAACCACCTCAACCCCCAGCGGTTCATCCTGCCGATTTCCACTCAACTGCCGCCACCCCTTGTCCCAAACCCGCACCTGCAAATCCCTGACCTGCCCAAGCACCGCCACCGCGTCCCTGGGCGCCGGCAGCGGATACCGATCCCGCGCCGGTGCCGCCGCGCGATACAGCGTGTCCCCCTTGAGCCACCACCGCACCCGCTGCAACCCATCCCCAGGAACCGGCGCACTCCGGATCACCTCCAACCGAAACCCTTTGCTATCCGAACTCCTCACCGACACCGCCGCCAACCCCCCAGGCTTCGGCGCCTCATCCCCAATCGGCGGGCCCAACTCAACCCCCGCACGCAAACTCAGATCCAGCTGCATCTGGTTCAACGCCCGCAACAAGGCCTCAGTCTCCTCACTGCTGGCCTGCAAGTGCTGATCAGCCCGGGTCACACTGTCCAGCCCGCGCCAGGCAATCACACTGACCACCGCCATCAACATGATCGCCACCATCACCTCAATCAGCGTAAAACCCTTCTGATCACTCATGACTCACCACCCGCAACAACCCCGCCGCATCCCGTTGCAGACTCAGGCTGTGCTGCCCATCCGACAGCACTACCCGCATCGGCGGATTCACCCATTCAGCATCCAGCACCAGGTTCTTGCCAGGCTCGATGCGCACCTGCATCGGCGTGCTGTCCCAGGCCCGCGGACGCAGTTGCTGATCGCCACTGAAGTCCTCCAACCCCAGCCCATCATCGGTAACGCGGCTGAAGCGAAACCCCTTGGCATCCGCCTTCCAGGTAATCGCCCGGCCATCCGCCCGTGCCTCGGCCTGGGCCACCTGCAGCAATTGGCTCAGGCGTTCCGCGTCCTTGCGCAGCAGGTGCAGCGGATCAGGCTTGATGCTCAGGCTGATGGCCGCACTGGCGATGCCGATGATCACCAACACCACCATCAACTCGATCAACGTGAAGCCCTGCTGTTTCATTTTTTGCTCCCTGATCAACCGCTGAAATAAAAAGGTGCGAATTGCCCTGTAGCCTGAGGCAACGGACAAACAGGAGGTCCCGCCCATGGCATTCGCCCATCGTTTTTCACCCGCCCACGGCGTCCAGGCTTTGGCGTTGTTGGCAGCGCTGGCGGGGGTGGCGACCTGGACGCCGTTGCTGCTCACGTCGGCCGAGTCCCACACCCCGCAAGCCGCGCCCCAGGCACTGGCCGCCCGCAGTGACAACCCTGCCGTGCAGTGGTTTTCGAATACCCCGGCGGTGATGCAGATCAAGGTCTCCGGGGTGCTCGCCGGGGCCCGTGGCGCGGTGGCGATTCTCAGCCTCAACGATGGCCCGCCCCGCAGCTTTTTGTTGGGTGAGCGGCTAAGCCCCGGCGTGCGGTTGACGGCCATTGAAGGCAATAGCGTGGAGATCGAACGTGGTACTGAAAAAATCCGCGTGCCCCTCGACAAGCTGCCCGACGGCCCGGCCTTGCCCAGCCTCACTCGGCAGTAACCGGGCGCTTCACCGGCGGGCGCCCCATCAAGGTTTCCAGGCGCGCCAGGGGTGGCGCTTCACGGGTCGCGTCCAGTACCAGCACGCTGACCTGGAACAAGCGCCCATCCGGGCCGTTGCTGATGGTCTGTTCGCAACGCAGTTTCAGCCGGCCCTGGTCGCAGTCAAAGGTCTTTCGCCCGGGGTTCACCCGACCTTCCAGGCGCAGTTCCGCCAGGCGACTCTGGGCCGCCAGCAGCGCCATCGACTTGTCCCGCAGCAGGCCGTTGCTGGTGGTCATCAGCCCGGCCACGCGCACGGCCGCCGCCATGGCCACGGCGATGATCGCCAGTGCCACCAACACTTCAATCAGGGTGAAACCTTGCTCGTTGCGGGGGCCGCCCATGGCGTACTCAAAACCGGGAATCAGGCCCGCAGACTAGCCCCCGCAGTTGACCGATTAGCGACCAAAGCTCCCGAGGATTTTCAACATGACTGACATGTGTTCTTGCAACACTGCGCCACGAAATGCACTCAAGCCAAGGAATGTCGAGATGGATATCGCACACTTCACCTCCCCACGCAGGCAGCGTGGTTTCACCTTGATCGAGATCATGGTGGTCGTGGTGATCCTGGGGATTCTGGCGGCGCTGGTGGTGCCCAAGGTGCTCGACCGCCCGGACCAGGCGCGGGCCACGGCCGCCAAACAGGACATTGGCGGGCTGATGCAGGCCCTGAAACTCTACCGCCTCGACCACGGCTCGTATCCCAGCATGAACCAGGGCTTGAAGGTGCTGGTGGAGCGCCCGGCCGACGCGAAAAACAGCAACTGGCGCGCCTACCTTGAACGCCTGCCCAACGACCCGTGGGGCAACCCTTATCACTACCTCAACCCAGGGGCCAACGGCGAAGTGGATGTGTTCTCCCTCGGCGCCGACGGGAAACCCGATGGTGACGGCGTGAATGCCGATATCGGCTCCTGGCAGTTATAAGGCCGGCGATGAACAGCCATTCGCCCCCAGCGGCGAAGCAGCGCGGCATGGCGATTATCAGTGCCTTGCTGATCGCGGCCGTGGTTGCGGTGATTGCCGGTGCCATGCTCACCCGGCAGACCGTGTTCACCCGCAGCCTGGAAGCCGAACAACTGCGTATCCAGGGGCAATGGTTGTTGAATGGCGGCCTGGAAACCAGTCGCCAACTCCTGTGGGATGCGCGCCGTCAGGATGTATTGACCCGGCTCGATCAACCGTGGGCACGCCCCCTCGGCGGTGCTTTCGAGGGGCGGATTGAGGATGAGCAGGGCAAGTTCAACCTGCGCAATCTGGTGACCCAACAACACCCGGACGCCGGGCAATTGCAGAGCTTCGAGCGCTTGTGCCAATTGATCGGCATCGACCCGGCCGTGAGCCGCCGCATCAGCCGGCGGGTGATCGACTCATACGACCAGCGCGAGGTCACCGCCTCACTCACCGGCGGTTTCAACAGCAGCCGGGATACCTCGCCCGGTGCAGCGGCGCCATTGATTCCAGCCAAGTACCCGATGCTGCGCAGCCTCACCGACCTCAGTGGCATCGAAGGCCTCGACCCGCGCCAACTGCGGCGCATGGCGAGCTACGTCAGCGTGCTGCCCGGCAATACCTGGGTCAACGGCAATACCGCCAGCCCCGAGGTGCTCAGTAGCGTGGTGCCGGGCCTCAGCCTGTCGCAGGCCAAGGCGCTGGTGGCCGAGCGCGACGGCGGGCGCTGGTTTATCAATCGCGGGGATTTCGTCAACCGGTTGCGCATGCCACAGGTCGCGGTGGACACGGTGCAGGTGGGAATCACCAGTGAGTGGTTTCGCCTGCAGGGCCAGGTCCGTCGCGAACAGCGTCGGGTCACGCTGGAGGCGTTGCTGTATCGCCCCGAAGACCGTCAGCCCCAGGTTATCTGGTCGCGGGTGGGCGTATGAAGCGTTTACGAATCGGCTTGCCGCCATTGGATGAACTCACCCCCGAGAGCCAGGTGCAGTTCGCCTGGCTGGACCGGGTGGGGCAGGTCAGCCAGCAAGGCCAGGGCAGCCTGACGCAACTGGCGAATAACCCGGCGGCGTTTTTTCTGCACCCGCGGGACAGCCTGCTGACCAGCCTGGAGCTGCCGCAATTGCCCTCCGCCAAGGTCGACGATGCAGTGATCTGCGCGGCTCAGGCATTGATCCTTGGCCCGTTGGAATCGATGCATGTGGCCCACGGCCCGCGGGAAAGCAGCGGGCTGGTGCAGGTCGGCTGGTTGCCCAAAAGCAGCCTTGAACACCTGGGCCGGATAACCACCCAGCTGAAAATCAAAGTGCGCGGGCTGTACCCGGCGCCGTATGCGTTGCCAGTCAGCGAGCAACCGAGCGCGGCATTCAGCGACGGGCATTTGCTGCTGCGCCTCAGTGTCCAGCAGGGTGCGGTGCATCCTTTGGGACAGCCCGCGCTGGATGATCTGCTCGCCACCGGCGTCGATGTCCATCAAGTGACTGGCGAGGTTCGTTGGAGTGGGCCATTGCCGGGCTGGGGTTTGCACGGTCGGCTTCAGCAGGCGGCCACCGGTGGCTGGGGCAGGGCGGCGGCGTGCACGGCGCTGGCGGTCGCCATCTGGACCTTGGGCCTGAACCTCTACGCCGCCCGCCAGGTCGACGAAGGCCAGCGCCTCAAGGCGCAGATGAGCCAGCAAGTGCGCCAGGCCTTTCCCGAGCTGCCGGTGATTCTCAACCCGCTGCAACAAGCCCGTCAGCAATTGGCCGCACGCCAGAGTGGCGCGGCGGCTGAGCCGGGCCAGCGCTTTACTGGCTTGCTGGCGCTGGCGGGTAGCAGCTTGCCGTCCATGGCGGGCGCTGTCGAGCGCCTGAGCTACGAGCAAGGTCGTTTGCAGGTGAGCCTGCTGCCCGACACCCGCAGTCCGGCGCTGGCGGCTGACGGGCAGGCGCTGCTGGCCCAGGCCGGGTTCAGCGCCACCCGCGACGACCAGGGCTGGACAGTCGGCCCGCTCGCCGAGCGCGTTGAAGCCGATGCCGATGCCGATGCAGATGATGAGGCCGAAGATGAATAAGCGCTGGCAGCTTCTGCGTAGCCGGGCCCAGGTGTTCTGGAACGGTCTGGCCGTGCGTGAAAAACGTCTGCTGGTGGGCGCCGGCCTGGTGCTGGCGGGGCTGCTGACCTGGTTGCTGTTGATCCAGCCACCGCTGAAGAAGATCGATTACTGGCAAGCCGAAACCCCGAAACTGCGCAGTCAGGCCGAGGCCTTGCAGGTGCTGCTGCAAGGCGTCGCGGCAACCCCGCGCAGCAATGACCTGGAAACCGCCTTGCACCTGTCCCTCGACAACGCCGGGCTACAGGGCCGCTATCAATTGCAGGCGCAGGACACCGGCAGTTGGAGCCTGACCTTCGAGGAGGCCCCGGCGGATGCCGTGATCGACTGGCTGCTGGCCAACCCCCGGCCGTTCTCCCTGGAAGTCTCCGAGGCCCGCCTGCAACGCGCAGGCGCTGCCACCCCTTCAAACTCGGCCGGCACTTTGTCCGGGACCGTTCGCATGGATCAGGCGCCTGGCGCTAAGGAAGCTTCATGAAGTGGTCATTGCCCAACGCTGCGCCTTATCGCAAGGTCGCCCCTTTGCTCTTGCTGGCGCTGGGAGCCTGCAGCAATCCCCAATCGCCCACGCCGCTGCTGGTGGACAGCGAACTCGGCCAGCCCCTGGCCGACACCCGGCGCAGCGGCGACACCCCGCTGGATCGCCAGCGCGAACCGGTGCCGCCAGCCCGAGTGCAACACCCGGTGACCAACAGTGCCCGCAGCCACTCCACCGCCCCGGCCAAGGCGCGCAACCCGTTGGGCGATCAGCCGGTGCAACTGAACTTCGTCGACGCTGATATTCAGGCCGTGGTGCGCGCCTTGTCCCGCGCCACCGGCCAGCAGTTCCTGGTGGACCCACGGGTGAAAGGCAACCTGACCCTGGTCAGCGAAGGCCAGGTACCGGCGCACCAAGCCTACGACATGCTGCTGGCGGCGCTGCGCATGCAAGGCTTCAGCGTGGTCGACGTGGGCGGCGTGGCCCAGGTGGTGCCGGAGGCAGACGCGAAGCTGTTGGGCGGGCCGATCTACAGTGGCGCCAACCCGGGCGGGCAGGGCATGCAAACCCGCACCTTCCGCCTGCAATACGAAAACGCGGTAAACCTGATCCCGGTGCTGCGCCCCATCGTGTCGCCGAACAACCCGATCAACGCCTACCCCGGCAACAACAGCATCGTCATCACCGACTACGCAGAAAACCTTGCACGGGTGGCACAGATCATCGACGGCATCGACACCCCGAGCGCCATCGACACCGACGTGGTGAAAGTGCAGAACGGCATCGCCGTGGACATCGCCGCCATGGTCTCGGAACTCCTCGAAACCCAGGGCGCCGACCAGACCCAGAAAATCAGCGTGATCGGCGACCCGCGTTCCAACTCCATCATCATCCGCGCCGGCAGCCCGGAGCGCACGGAGCTGGCGCGCAACCTGATCTACAAGCTGGACAATGCCCAGAGCAACCCGAGCAATATGCACGTGGTGTACCTGCGCAACGCCCAGGCCGGCAAGTTGGCGCAGTCGCTACGGGGCTTGCTCACTGGCGAGAGCGACACCGGTACCAGTGACAATGCCCGCGGCAAGTTGAGCAGCATGGGCGGCAACACCCAGACCGGCCAGGGCAGCACCCAGAACAGCAGCGGCACTCCCACCGGCAGCGGCACTGCCCAGCCCAGCGGTTACGGGCAAGACACCAGTGCCGCCGGTGCTTCGTCCTCCAGCGACCAGAACACCGCGTTCAGCGCCGGTGGTGTGACCATCCAGGCGGACGCCACCACCAACACCTTGCTGATCTCCGCGCCGGACCCGCTGTATCGCAACCTGCGGGAGGTGATCGACATGCTCGACCAGCGTCGCGCCCAGGTGGTGATCGAGAGCCTGATCGTCGAAGTGGGCGAGGACGATGCCAGCGAGTTCGGGGTGCAGTGGCAAGCGGGGAACTTGGGCGGGAAGGGGGGCTTTGGCGGGGTGAACCTGGGGGGCAGCGGCTTGAATGGAACCCCCACCAGCAAGACCAGCATTGATGTGTTGCCCAAGGGTTTGAACATCGGGCTGGTGGACGGCACGGTGGATATTCCGGGGATCGGCAAGGTGCTGGACCTCAAGGTGCTGGCCCGGGCGTTGAAGAGCAAGGGCGGAACGAATGTGTTGTCGACGCCGAACCTGCTGACCCTGGATAACGAGGCGGCGAGTATTTTTGTGGGGCAGACGATTCCTTTCGTCACGGGCAGTTATGTGACCGGTGGCGGGGGGACCAGCAATAACCCGTTCCAGACGGTACAGCGGGAGGAGGTGGGGCTGAAGCTGAACGTGCGGCCGCAGATTTCCGAGGGGGGGACGGTGAAGCTGGATATTTATCAGGAGGTCAGCAGTGTCGACACGCGGGCTTCGGTGGATGCCGGGACGGTGACGAACAAGCGGGCGATTGATACGAGTATTTTGCTGGATGACGGGCAGATCATGGTGCTCGGGGGGCTGTTGCAGGATGGGTATAGCCAGAGTAATGACGCGGTGCCTTGGTTGTCGGATATTCCCGGGTTGGGGGCGTTGTTCAGGAATGAAAAACGCAGTGTGACGAAGACGAATTTGATGGTGTTTTTGCGGCCTTACATTATTCGCGACAGTGGGGCGGGGCGCAGTATTACGCTGAATCGCTATGAGTTTATGCGCAGGGCTCAGGGTGGGTTGCAGCCGGAGCGCAGTTGGGCGCTGCCGGATGTGCAGGCGCCGCAGTTGCCTTCGGTGGATAAGGCGATTCCCGAGGCGCAGGGGGTTAGGGCGGTGATTCGGGCGGTGCCGGTTTCTGGGGGGCGGCGGTGAGGGTTATGGCGTACGCCTGTGGGAGCTGTCGAGCTTTAGCGAGGCTGCGATGGGGGGCTGGCAGACGATTTTTATTTTTGGGCGGAGTACATATCCGTTGCTGCGGTAACGGCTACTTAGGGTTCCGCTCTTACAGCGGGTCACTTTTGGCAAACGCCCCAAAAGTAACCAAAAGGTCTTTGCCCCACCACTCGGTGCCTCGCTTAGGCTCGGCATGCCCGCACTCCGGCTCGGCTCCGCGGGCCGCCGCGACGGGCCATCCATGGCCCGGCGCGGCTAAATCGGCTTCCCTGCCGATTTACCCGCTCCAGGCCAAGGATGGCCCATCGCGGCGGCCCACGGTCCAAAGCCGGAGTGAGGGCACACCGAGCCCAAGCGAGGTGCCGAGTGGTGGGGCAAGAGCGTTTTGCTTACTTTTGCGCTCTTCAAAAGTGAGCCGCTGTAAGAGCGGAACCAATCGAAGCCGTTACCGAAGGAATGGATATGTACTCAACCAAACGAAGCCCAAAAGCATGAGCCTCCTGCCTTACGCCTGGGCCAAATCCCAACGCATCCTTCTTCACCCGGGAACCCAGGGCCCGACGCTGACCATTTGCCCCTCAACCCCCGGCTGGTCCATCAGCGAGGTCTACCGCCAGTTCGGCCAAACCCACCTCATCCAGGTGCGCGACGACGAACTCGACGGCCTCCTGGCCAGCGCCTACGCCGACACCGGCAGCGCCGCCGCCGTGGTGGGCGCCGCCGAAAACGAAGTCGACCTCGACCGCCTCATGCAAGACATCCCCGAAATCACCGACCTGCTCGACACCCAGGACGGCGCTCCGGTGATCCGCATGATCAACGCCTTACTCACCCAGGCCGCCCGCGACGAGGCCAGCGACATCCACATCGAACCCTACGAAACCCACTCCGTGGTGCGCTACCGCGTCGACGGCACCCTGCGTGACGTCGTGTCCCCGCGCAAAGCCCTGCACGGCGCCCTGGTCTCACGCATCAAGATCATGGCCCAACTCGACATCGCCGAAAAACGCCTGCCCCAGGACGGCCGCATCGCCCTGCGCGTCGCCGGTCGTCCCATCGACATCCGCGTCTCCACCGTGCCCACCGGCCATGGCGAACGTGTGGTGATGCGCCTGCTGGACAAACAAGCCGGCCGCCTGCAACTGGAAACCCTCGGCATGGACCCTGCCGTGCTGGGCAAACTCGACAGCCTGATCCGCCAACCCCACGGCATCGTGCTGGTCACCGGCCCCACCGGCAGCGGCAAGACCACCAGCCTCTACGCCGCCCTGGCCCGGCTGGATGCGAGCACCAGCAATATCCTGACCGTCGAAGACCCGGTGGAATACGACCTGCCGGGCATCAGCCAGATCCAGGTCAACGCCAAGATCGACATGACCTTCGCCCTGGCCCTGCGGGCGATTCTGCGCCAGGACCCGGACATCATCATGATCGGCGAAATCCGCGACCTGGAGACCGCACAAATCGCGGTCCAGGCCTCGCTCACCGGCCACCTGGTACTCGCCACCCTGCACACCAATGATGCCGTCTCGGCGGTCAACCGCCTGATCGACATGGGCGTCGAGCCGTTCCTGCTGGCCTCATCCCTGCTCGGTGTATTGGCCCAGCGCCTGGTGCGCCGCCTGTGCCCGCACTGCAAGCAGGAAGACCCGGCGGCGCCCGGCACCTGGCGGCCGGTCGGGTGTGCGCAGTGCAACCAGATCGGCTACAGCGGGCGTACCGGTATTCATGAATTGTTCTGCATCGATGATGAGCTGCGCGGGCTGATCCACCAGGGCGCCGGCGAGCAGGACCTGAGAGCCTCCGCACGCCGGGCCGGCATGTTCAGCATGCGCGAAGACGGCGAACGCTGGGTGCGCAGCGGCGCCACCGCCCCCGAAGAAATTCTGCGCGTAACACGGGACGCCTGATGAACCGATACCGCTACGAAGCCGCCGACGCCACCGGCAAGCTGGAGTCCGGGCACCTTGAGGCCGACAGCCAGAGCGGCGCCTTTGCCCACCTGCGCAGCCGAGGCCTGACGGCCTTGCGGGTGCAGATCGAGAACAACAACCCGCAAGCCGGTGGCGGCAGCCGGTTCGGTGCCAAGCTCTCGGACAATGACCTGGCCTGGGCCACGCGGCAACTGGCGAGCCTGCTCGGTGCGAGCTTGCCACTGGAGGCGGCGTTAAGCGCCACGGTGGAGCAAGCCGAGAAAAAACACATTGCCCAGACCTTGAGCGCGGTGCGCGCCGATGTGCGCAGCGGCATGCGCCTGGCCGATGCATTGGCCGCGCGGCCCCGGGATTTTCCCTCGATCTACCGGGCGCTGATTGCCGCAGGGGAGGAGTCCGGCGACCTGGCGCAAGTCATGGAGCGCCTGGCCGATTACATCGAGGAGCGCAACAACCTGCGAGGCAAGATCCTCACGGCGTTTATCTACCCGGGCGTGGTGGGGCTGGTGTCCATCGGCATCGTGATTTTCCTGCTCAGCTATGTGGTGCCGCAGGTGGTCAGCGCGTTTTCCCAGGCTCGCCAGGACCTGCCGGGGCTGACGTTGGCGATGCTTAACGCCAGTGATTTTATCCGCGCCTGGGGCTGGCTGTGTTTTGCCGGGATCGTGGGTAGCTTCTGGGGCTGGCGCCTGTACCTGCGCAATCCCGTGGCGCGTTTGAACTGGCACAGCCGGGTGCTGCGCCTGCCGCTGATCGGGCGCTTTGTGCTGGGGCTCAACACGGCGCGTTTTGCCTCGACCCTGGCGATTCTCGGTGGGGCGGGTGTGCCGTTGTTGCGTGCCCTGGAAGCGGCGCGCCAGACGCTGTCCAACGACCGTCTGAGCCAGTGCGTCAGCGACGCCACCGCCAAGGTGCGCGAGGGCGTCAATCTGGCGCCGGCGCTGGCGGTGGAAAAGGTCTTCCCGCCGGTGCTGATCCACCTGATCGCCAGCGGCGAAAAAACCGGCTCCCTGCCGCCGATGCTTGAGCGTGCGGCGCAAACATTGTCCCGGGATATCGAGCGTCGGGCGATGGGCATGACGGCCTTGCTTGAACCCTTGATGATCGTGGTGATGGGCGCCGTTGTGCTGGTCATCGTCATGGCCGTCCTGCTGCCCATTATCGAAATCAACCAACTGGTGACCTGACTGCTGACGAAACACGGTCAAAAATGTGGGAGCGGGCTTGCTCGCGAAAGCGGTGGATCAGGCGCGACATGCATTGACTGACACACCGCTTTCGCGAGCAAGCCCGCTCCCACATTTGAACTGCGTTTCTTCAACACTCTTTTCGTGCGCCCGACACGCGGGTCCCAACCTCGGGTTCCTCATTCTGTCATCTGCCCAACCCCGCCACACGGCCCGTAACGCCTCCAGCCCGGAACTCGAAATCCGCGCTGAAACCCCGCTGTCATCTCACCTCCAAACCGTCCAGAAGCATGACCAAAACACCCGAGAATCTTTTTAGAAATCAAGCCGTTCCTCCCGAGGTTTTTTCCTTTTGCTGTCATCGGATACTGCGAAATTTCATACCCATGGCCTCACCCCTCGCTACCCCCGAACCACGGCCTGGGACCGAAGCCATAGCGTCATCTACCCCAACGTACAAACACGACGAAAGGAGCTTCTTCATGTTTAAGCGCAACGTTCTCGCGGTATCCATGACCCTCGCTGCACTGTGCTCGGCCCAGGCTGCCATGGCAGACATCAACGGCGGCGGCGCCACCCTGCCACAACCGCTGTACCAGACCTCCGGCGTATTGACTGCCGGTTTCGCCCCGTACATCGGTGTGGGCAGCGGCAAAGGCAAACTGGCGTTCCTGAACAACGACTACAGCCAGTTCGGGACCGGCACCAAGAACGTGCACTGGGCCGGCAGCGACTCGAAGCTGACCCAGACTGAGCTGGATGGCTACGTGGCGGCCCACAACACTGCCTGGGGTCCGTTGATCCAGGTACCGTCGGTGGCTACTTCGGTTGCCATTCCGTTCAACAAGGCCGGTGCCAACGCCGTCAACCTGAGCGTCAGTGACCTGTGTGGCGTGTTCTCCGGCCGTGTGAGTGACTGGGGTCAGATCAGCGGTTCCGGCCGTACCGGCGCTATCACCGTGGTGTACCGCAGCGAGTCCAGCGGCACTACTGAACTCTTCACGCGCTTCCTCAACGCCAAGTGCTCTGAAGCACTGCCTTTCGCCGTGACCACTACCTTCTCGTCCAGCTATGGTACTGGCGCACCGGCAGGCGCTGTAGCTGCTACCGGCAGCCAGGGCGTCATGACCGCGCTGAGTGGCCAGGATGGCGGCATCACCTACATGAGCCCGGATTACGCTGCGCCAACCCTGGCCGGTCTGGATGACGCCACCAAAGTCGCCAAGGTTGCCGGTGTTTCCCCTGCGCCTGCCAACGTGTCGGCCGCCATCGCTGCCGTGCCGGTTCCAGCTGTCGCCAACCGCAGCAATCCAAACGCCTGGGTGCCGGTGTTTGCTGCTGCTACCAACCCTTCTGATCCAAGCGTAGTGGTTTACCCAACCACCGGTTACCCAATCCTGGGCTTCACCAACCTGGTGTTCAGCCAGTGCTACGTCGACGCCACTCAAACCTCGCAGGTCCGTGCGTTCTTCACTCGCCACTACGGTTCCAGCACGTTGACCAACAACGACAACGCCATCAACAACAACCGCTTCGTGCCACTGCCAGCAGCCTGGAAAACCGCGATTCGTGACACCTTCGTCACCGCTACCAACGACCTGAGCATCGGCAAGTCCAACATCTGCAACGCCATCGGTCGTCCGCTGTAACCCCAAGCTTTCAGCGACCTGCAACACCTGATCAGCAACGGCCTGTGCCGTTGCTGATTTTTTGCGTTTGCACCCGGGCTAGCAGCCTTACATGAACTTTCCATGACAGAAGTTCAGTCGCGCCCCTCGCCAACCGCCTAACTCCCATACGTGACACACGTCGCCAGTTCCCCATGGGCAATAACAAAGAAGGAAGCTTCCTGATGGTCCGCTGCAAACCACCGGTCAACCTGAATGCCCAAGGCCCTGGCGGCCAGACGATCCTGCGCCTCAAGCCAGTGGCCCAAGCGATTGCCTTGTTCATGGTGGCAGGCAGCGCCCACGCGGCGACAGCGTTCAGCTCCGGCTGGTTTTCCGATAAGGGCGCCTCCCAGGCGGCGACGGCGGCCCGCCTCAACGGGGCGCAGGTGCCGGGGGTTCCGTCGTTGAATCAGCAGGCGCGGGTAAACCAGCAACTGGCGCGTTCCATCAGCACGCTCAACAACAGTGTCGCGGCGATTGCGGCCCAGCAGGCGGCGCAGGCCGCTGGCCGGCAAGCGGCGCTCGGCCAGGTCTCGACGATTCCTGACGGCCTCGGCAAGGGCGGCTTGCAGGTGGACAACAGCCTGACCCAGGGCTGGACCAACGCCAAGGGCCCGACCCAGAGCCAGTCCGGTGGCAAGACCACTGTCAGCATCGAGCAGACCGCCGACAAGGCCATCCTCAACTGGGAAACCTTCAACGTCGGACGCAACACCACCGTCGATTTCCAACAGCAATCGAATTGGGCCGTGCTCAACCGCGTCAACGATCCCGGCGCACGCCCCAGCGAAATCCAGGGCCAGATCAACGCCCCCGGCACGGTGATGATCATGAACCGTAACGGGGTGATCTTCAGCGGCAGCAGCCAGGTCAATGTGCGCAACCTGGTGGCGGCGGCTGCCACCCTCACCGATGAGCAGTTCACTCAGCGCGGGATTTATGTGGATGCCAACGGCACCCAGCCGACCTTCACCGACGCGGCGGGCAAGGTCGAGGTGCAGCGCGGCGCGTTGATCCAGACTCACAACCCGGCCACCTCCACCGACGCCGGGGGCTATGCCTTGCTGTTGGGCTCTGAAGTCGAGAACGCCGGCAGCATCATCACCGCCAAGGGCCAGGCCACCCTGGCCGCCGGCGACAGTTTTTATATCCGCAAAGGCGTCGGCACCACCGGCAACGACCGCTCCACCACCCGTGGCAATGAAGTGGCCACCAGCCTCAAGGCCGGCAGCACGTCAGGCAAGGTCAGCAACAGCGGCCTGATCATGGCCTCGACCGGCGACATCACCCTCACCGGGCACCAGGTGCAGCAGAACGGCGTGGCCCTGGCCAGCACCTCGGTGGATACCCGTGGCACGATTCACTTGCTCAACGCCGCCAGCGATGCCACCGGCAGCGTGACCCTGGGCGAGGGCAGCACCACGGCGATCCTGCTGGACGCCAGCGGCAGCACCGCCCTCAACAGCCAGAAGGACAATGGCCTGAGCAAGCTCGACGGCCTTCCCGCCAACCTGATCACCGGCCAGTTCAACAACCTCAGTACGGTGGCCGACCGCACCGACCAGTCGCGGATCGAGATCGTCAGCGGCGGCACCGTGGATTTCCAGAACGGCTCGATCACCCTGGCCACCGGCGGCCAAGTGGCCGTCAGCGCCAGCCAACGTAGCCTGGTGCGCGACGGCGCGATGATGGATGTGTCCGGCGCGATTGGCGTCAAGGTGGCGATGGAAGCCAACAACATCAAGATCAACGTGCAGGGCAACGAGCAGCGCGATGCGCCGGTCAACCGTGACGGCGGGCAATTGATCAACAACGACGTGTGGGTCGACCTGCGGGACCTGGTGTTCGTCCCGGCCGGCACCAACGGCTACGCGACGGACCGCTGGTACACCGCTGGCGGGCTGCTGGAAGTTGGCGGTTACCTGGGCACCCAGGGCCACTCGATCGGCGAGTGGATGGCCCAGGGCGGCACCGTGACGTTCACCGGCAAGGACGTGGTGACCCAGCAGGGGGCCCAGATCAATCTGTCGGGCGGTACCGTCGATGTGCAGGCCGGCTACATCCGCCAGACCTGGCTCAAGGGGCCGGATGGCCAGCTCTACGAGCTGTCGAAAGCCCCGGGAGACATTCTCTACTCAGGGATCTACAAGGGGTTTGAAGACACCAGCACCCGCTGGGGGCGCACCGATTATTACTACAACCCGCTTGTGGCCCAGCAGAGCCGCTTTGAAGCGGGCTATACCGTGGGCCGCGACGCCGGCAAGCTGGTGGTGGGTACCAGAAATGCAGTGCTGGAAGGCCAATTGGTCAGCGATGTGTTCCAGGGTGATCGCCAGACCCAGGCGCCGACTATCAACCTCGACGGTTATCAGCAGTCGCAGAAGGCGATGGCCCAGCGGGCGCAACTGATCATTGGCCAGTACACGCCGATCTACAACAAAAGCACCGGTACGCTGCGCTATGCCCTGGCCCCGACCATCGATCAGGTGTCGATCGAAAGCGCCACGCAGAAAATCGCCGATGGCCTGGACCTGACCACGGCGCTGCCGGCCGGGCGCCAGGGCAAGCTGGTCCTCGACAGCGAGCAACTCAATGGCTATCGGTTGGGCGCGATCAAGGTCGGCGCGAAGCAGCAGATTGACGTCAATGGCGCACTCAGCGTGGCCGATGGCGGCGACATCACCCTGTTCGGGCCGCGGGTTTCGGTCAATGCCAACCTGACGGCCCACGGCGGCAGCATCAACGCGGGCAACCTACTCAATCAGGTCGACCTCGATCGCTCCAACGTGGTTGGCGATGTGATTCTGGCCGGTAACGGACGGCTTGATGTGGCCACCGGGGTCAAGCTGGACAGCTCCGGACGCTGGAACAATCTGGCGTTGAACCCATCAGCCAATGACGGTGTGGCCTCTATCAACGGCGGCAAGGTGTCGCTGCGCAGTACCGGCGATGTGCGCCTGGCGGCCGGAAGCGTGGTGGACGTATCGTCCGGCGCCACGGTTGGCCTGGATGGCAAGGTCAGCGGCGGCAAGGGCGGTAACCTCACCTTGGGTGGGCTGGGGGCGCTGGCGCTGGGCGGTGAAATTCGTGGCTATGGCGTGAATGGCGGCGGCACCCTGGCCTTGCAGGCGAATAACGTCCTGATCGGCGACCGTAGCGGTGCACCCCGGGCCGATACGTTGCAACTCGCCGGGGATTTCTTTAACAAAGGGTTCTCGGCCTACGACATCACTGGCAATGAAGGGCTGATCGTCGCCGACGGCACCCAGGTGGATGTCACGGTACCGGTTTACCGTTTGGATGAAGACGCTGCGACCTTACCCGGCAGCCGTGATGCCTATAGCGTCATGAAACGCTGGACCCCCGAGTTGTATCAGCAGGATGCGGCCAAGGGCGTGTTGACCCAACGCCGTGGCGCAAGCCTGGCCCTGACGGCTGGCGAGTTAAACGCCACCGCCGCGCAATTGGCAACCACCGCCCTGACCGTGGGGCAGGGCGCAGTGATCACTGTTGACCCAGGCCAGGCCATCAACCTGCGCAGCATTGGTCAGCTGACCATGGACGGTACGCTGAATGCGTGGGGTGGCAGCGTCAGCCTGGAGGGCCTGGCCATACAGTCGTCGGAGCAGGGCAATGCCGCCGGCCATGGCCGTTCTATCTGGGTGGGCGAGCACGCGGTGATCGACGTGGCAGCCCGCGCGGCGACCGCCGTCGACAACCGTGGTCGCAACTATGGCCAGGTGCGTGATGGCGGCAAGATCAGTATCGGTGGCGACATCGACCTGTCCACCGGCATTGCCAAGGCCGGTGACGTATTCGTGGTGGTGCGCGAGGGCGCGCGGTTGGACGCCTCCGGTACCCAGGCATTGCTGAATGTCCCAGGGCAAGGCGTGGTGCCGGTCGCCAGTAACGGCGGCGGCATCAGCCTGGCCTCCAACAACGGCCTGTACCTGGACGGCAGTTTCAATGCCAGGGCCGGTGGCGCTGGGGCGGCGGGCGGTACGCTGTCGGTGGCCCTGGAGAGCCCGTACTACAACAAGAGCTTCGCCAGCGCCCGGGTGCTGAAGGCCCGGGAACTGATGCTCGGCCAGACCCATCAGGCCGGCGTCTTGCCGGGTACTGCGGAACTCGCCGCCGACAGCCTGGAATATGGCCATGGGCGCCTTGGCGTTGATCAAGTCACGGCCGGCGGCTTCGATAATCTGGCGCTGCTGAGTAACGGCCTGCTGAGTTTTGATGGCGACGTTTCGTTGAACATGGGCCAGAGCCTGCGTTTGTACAGCGGCGCCTATGGGCTCAGTGAGCGGGCTGCCGCCAACTCAAGGATCAACCTGTCGGCACCCTATGTGTTGTTGGCCGGCATGCTCGCCCCGATAGACGTCAAGGAAGGCTATGTGCGTGCGGTGTCGGTTTTGCCCAAGCCATCGTTGCGGGCTACCGAAGCACAGTTCAATGCCAGCGCCAACCTGCTGGATGTTCGCGGCAGTGTGATGTTTGGCAGCAAGGGTAATGTGCCTCAGGCCAATAACCAGCTGGTGGGCCTTGAGCGTCGAGGCTTCGACCAGGTGCAACTGACCAGCCAGGGCGATTTGCGCTTTCTCGCCGGGGCCGACAAGGACGCGATTACCCCAGGCATCAGCACCCAGTTGCTGACCCAGGGCGACATGACCCTGCGCGCCGCGCAGTTGTACCCGGGCACTGAAGTCAGTGCGCGGGTGATCGCCGGCTACCTGGGGGAACTCAATAGCAACAACATTACCTTCGACCCGTCCCGTACGTTGAGCATCGGCCGTAGCGGTCTGGCTGACGCGGCCATCCCGTATTCTGCATTCGGACGCCTGCAACTGGGTGCGGCCACCGTGCGTCAGGGCGGTGTGGTGCGGGCGCCCCTCGGGCTGATCGACATCGGCAGCCTGGGCAGCAACCAGGTGCAGTTGTTGCCCGGCAGCGTGACCTCGGTGAGCGGCAAGGGGCTGGTGCTGCCCTATGGCGGCACGCTCGATGGGCAGGTCTACAAATACAACGGCAAGACCCTGAGCTTTATCGGTCAGGGCGGTATCGCGCCGGGGGGCAACGACCTCAGCGTGGGGGTGATTCTGGGGGGCAAGTCGGTGGCGGTGTTGCCCGATGCCACCCTGGACCTGTCCGGTGGCGGCGAGCTGTTGGGAGCCGGGTTCGTTTCAGGCCGCGGTGGCTCTACGGATGCGCGCTATAGCCCGCTGGTGCAGTTTGGAGCCAATGGCAGTTTTGTCTTGCCGGGCCTGGGGACCAACCCGATCTACGCGATCGTACCCGGTGTGCAGCCCGGGGCCGCGCCGATCGCGGCGGAAGGCGGTGCGGTTACTCCGTTGATCGGCCAGCAAGTGACCATCGGCGCCGGCGTGCCAGGGCTGCCGGCGGGTACCTATACCCTGATGCCCTCCACCTACGCGTTGATGCCAGGGGCGTTTCGCGTCGAGATCAACGGCTTGGCCGGGCAGGGCAGCGATACGGCCACCCAGTTGATGCGCAATGGCTCCTGGTCCACCGCCGGGCGGCTGTCGATCGCCACTACATCCATCAGTGACAGCGTGGCCAGCCAGTTGATCCTGACCTCGGCCGACACCCTGCGCCGCTACTCCCAGTACAACGAAACCGGTTACGCGAAGTTCGCCATGGCCGATGCGGTCAAGCAAGGCGTGCCGCGCCCCATGCTTGAGGTGGATGCCCGGACCTTGAAACTGGCGCTTCGCCCAGGCAACGGCGCAGACGCGTTCTCGTTCGCCGGCACCGGTCGTTTTGACGCCGCTGCCGGTGGCTATGGCGGCACCGTGTCGGTGATCGCGCCAACCGGCGTCGGTATCGAAGTGGTGGCGGCCGACAAGGCGGCCACGGCAGGCTTCAACGGCATTACCTACAAGGCCGACAGCCTCAATGCACTGGGGGCCTCGCGCCTGATCGTAGGCGGCATGACCCAGGTGCAATACGGGCAGTCCGGCAACTATATCGTCTTGGCGGGCGGCCTCAATTACCCCACCAGCAGCATCACCCTGCGGGAAGGCGCCACACTCGCCGCGCCGGAGGTGTTGCTGGTCAGTAACACCGGGGCGATCGTCCTGGAGCAGGGCGCGTCGATCAATGCCATTGGCCGTGGCAAGGCCAGTTACGACGCGCGTGACGGGTTTATCTATCAGGTTGCCAACCTGCTGGCGGTGTCCAACGGCCTGCTCAACGCGATCAGCGCGCCGAAGACCCAAGGCGAGATCAGCGGCGGGATCAAGATCGGCGTGTGCGCCAGCGGCACGTGCAACGGGCAAACCGGGTTGTACTCCGAAGGCAGCATCGTGGCATTGACCGACAACACCTTCCAGCTGGGTGATCAGGTGCGTTATGGCACCCGTCACCTCAACCTCGGGGTGAACACCATCAACGTCGGCAGCGTCGAGGCCCTGGCCGCGGCGGCAGCCGGCAATCGCCTGCCCGCCGGCCTGACGCTGAGCCAGTCCCTGCTCAATCGGCTACTGCGCGGCGATACCCAGTTCGGCGCGCCGGCCCTGGAAACCCTGCAACTCTCGGCCCGCGATGGCTTCAATTTCTACGGCAGCACCTCGCTGGACACCTACGACCCGCTGACGGGCAAGTCGCTGCTGAGCAACCTGATGCTGTCGACGCCGGCGATCTATGGCGCCGGAGGTGCCGGGGATGTGGCAAGCATCCACACCGCCAACCTGATCTGGCAGGGCGCGAATACACCGCCGGGCGCGGTGGTGGCGGGCGGTGCGGGCACCGGCAGCGGGCGCCTGGATATCATCGCCGAGCGCATCGAGTTGGGGTATGGCGATTTCGCCCAGCCGAGCAGCACCAAGAGCTTCGACCGCCTGGCGCTGGGCTTTGCCAACGTCAACCTGAATGCCAGCGAACGCATCACCGCCAACCACAAAGGCAGCCTGTCGGTGTATCAGAGCCAGGGCGGCTATGACCCGGTGAAAGGCTTCCAGTACAGCGGCGGAAATCTCACTATCCTCACGCCGTTGATGACCGGTGAAGGCGGCTCGCTCAACCGTATCACCGCAGGCGGGGCGATTGATGTGGCTGCCTCGGCGGGCCCGCGTGGCACCGCTGACGGCTATGGCGCGGAGCTGTCCCTGCAAGGCGAGAGCATTCGCCTGGCCGGTGCGGTCGTGTTGCCCAGCGGCAAAGTCAGCCTCGGTGCTCGTGGCGATGTGGTACTGACCGACGCGGCGTTGATCGACGTCGCCGGTCGCGCCATGGCGTTCAACGATGTGACCCAGTACGGCTGGGGCGGTGATGTGCTGCTGGACAGCGTCAGCGGCAATATTTTCCAGGCGGCGGGCTCCACTATTGACCTGTCTGCCACCCACAACCGGGCCGGCAAGCTGCGGGCCGTGGCCACGGATGTGGCGGGCGGGATCGTTGACCTGCAAGGCAAGGTCCTCGCCAGCAGCAGCGGCAATTACGACGCCGGCGGCACCTCCATGCCCTACGAGGCCGGTACCGTGGAAATCCAGGCCCAGCGCCTGGGCAACAGCGGGTCTCTGGACCAGCAGTTCGCCGACCTCAACCAGCGCCTCAACCAGGGCCAGGTATTCGGTACCCGCAGCTTCCAGCTCAAGCAGGGCGACCTGACCATCGGCAATGGCTTGAAGGCCGGCATCATCAACGTCTCCGTGGACAATGGCAGCCTGCGGGTCACCGGCCTGGTGGACGCCAGTGGCGAGCGGGTCGGCAGTATCAACCTGGCGGGCAAGAACGGCCTGACCCTGGACGGCAGCGCCGTGCTGGACGCCCATGGCAGCGCGCTGCGGGTGGACAGCTACGGCAAGATCATCGACTCGCCGAACCGCGCGATGGTGGTGCTGGGTTCCGGCAACGGCCTGTTGACGCTGGCGGACGGCGTGCGTATCGATCTGCGCCACGGCACGGGTGCGGTGAAGGGCAACGACGGTCGCAACCGCGGCACCCTGGAGCTGAGCGCCCCCCGGCTGGTAAATGCCGACGGCAGCAGCAATGATATCGCTATTGATGCGCGAGGCCATCTGGCTATCCAGGGCGCACGCTCGATCACCCTCAACGGCATGGCCCGCTACGACGATGCCCCGGTCAATACCGAGCCTGCCGCCAGCGGGCGGCCGTACCAGGTGATCGACCAGGCTTACCTGGACAGCAAGCACGTCCTGAGCACGGCGTTTATCAACGCTGCGCTGCTTAACAATGACCTGCTGCAGAACAAGCTCGCCGGGTTGAATAACGCCACCTACGCCGATGCGTTCCACCTGCGGCCCGGGGTGGAAATCGTCAGCAATACGCCGGACGGCGACCTGGTGGTGCAGGGCGACCTGGACCTCTCCGGCTACCGCTATGCCAGCCTGAACCCCAGCAGCCGGAAAACTTCGGTGTATGGCTCGGGTGAATCCGGCAGCCTGATTTTGCGTGCCGGTGGCGACCTGAATATCTATGGCAGCATCAACGACGGCTTCGCCCCGCCGCCCGAGACAGTCGACGACAAAGGTTGGGTGCTCTTGCCAGGCGTTGACTTCACCGGTGGCGATATCGTGGTGCCGGGGCACGGTGTGACGCTGGCCGACGGCACAGCCTTCCCGGCGGGCACGGTGCTCAATTACGACCTGCCCATCAAGGCGGTCGGTGTGGCGGGCGGCACCCGTTTGCCGGTGCGAGCCACGCTGGACCAGAATCTGCAGTTACCCGCCGGCACCGTGTTGGCAGCCGCTGTGCTCGACAGCAGCGGCAAACTGCTGTTCGCCGCCGGGACCCTGCTCGATCAGGCGCAGACCCTGGTGGCAGGCACGCAATTGGAGGCCGGCACGCTGCTGACTCAGAACACCCTGTTAAAGGCGATGACATGGCCCAAGGGCGTGCCGTTGCCGACGAATTTCCAGGCGGCGAATCCTAACGGGAATGTGGTGACCCTCGATGGCAACGTCGTGCTGCCACGGGGTGCCCTGATTCCTTCCGGGACCAACGTCAAGTTGATGGACGGCGTCACCTCCGTGCAACTGCGTCCGGAGGAAGCGGGGCGCCAAGGCAAGCAGTGGGCCATTTCGCCGATGCTCGCCGAGGGTTCGCAATCCTGGTCCCTGCGCCTGGTGGCGGGGGCAGACACCGAGGCTTCCGACAGCCGCCTGTTGCAAGCCCATCCGCACAGCGGCGACTTGCGCCTGGCCGACAGTCACTACGGCATGTTCGCCAAGGAACTGCCCTTCAAGGGCGTACAGACCTGGACGGCGGCCTCGGTGGAAGTGCTGGCGAGCCTGGGCGTGGAGGTCAAGGAGGGCGACCCGATCGACCAGGCCGTGCTCGACGCGCTGGGTGGCGGTACGATCGAGTCCTTCTGCTCCGATACCCCGGAATTCTGCGCGATCAAAACCAACTACGTCTGGACCAAGGCGGCCGAGGAAGAACTTGCCTTGAGCGGCATCTTCGTCAAGGCGGGAACCCCCATCGAGCAGAAGTTCCTGGACCAATACGAGATACCTTCCGTCGACGGTTTCTGTACCGATACGCCGAGTTACTGCCTGGCACAGAATGCCAAGGAGTATGGGGCGACGCCTTCCAGCACGCGCTTCAGCGTGATCCGTACCGGTACCGGGGACCTGCAACTGCTGAGCGCCGGCGACTTGAGCATGGACTCGCTGTACGGGGTCTACACCGCCGGTACCTCTTCCACGGCGACCCGGCCCGGGGACCCCTACAACCAGCCCCGGGCCCTGGCTACAGGCAGCACCGTACTGAATGACACCAACAGCTATTTCGAACAGTTCGTCAACGGCGGCACCGACAGCCTGTACCGTGCCTGGTACCCGGAGGGCGGCGGCAATCTGAGCCTGAACGTCGGCGGCAACCTCACCGGGAACATTGTCGGGTCACTGGCCAGCGGTGTGTTCCGGCCTGACCCGTTGGACGCAGGCACCGATACCGCGGACATCGGCAATTGGCTCTGGCGCCAGGGCAGTGGCGCAGTTAACACCGGTGGCCAGGCTCAGCCGACCGCGTGGTGGATCAACTTCGGCACCTTCGTCGCCGACAGTGAGGCCGGTGGTGCCGACCGGGCTGACAAACTGATCGGGTTCACCGGCTTTGGGACCCTGGGTGGCGGTGATGTGAACGTGCAGGTTGCAGGCGCTGCCGGGCTGCTCGCGCCTATGGCCGGCAACGCCATGTTGTCCAGTGCCAACCCGCGCAGCCAGGGGCTGGTACTGGCGGTCGGCGGTACCGGACGGGTTGCTGCAGACGGCAGCCTGCAGTTGACCGGTGGCGGTGATTTGCGCGTGCATATAGGTGGCGCACTTAACGCCGGAAGTGACCTGACCAGCTCGGCGCAGAACGGCGTGCTGGTGGACTTGCGCGGCAATGCCCAGTTGCAGAGCGGCGCACTGGGCAAGATCAACCTGGGCTACGGCAGCAATGCCGGCAACCAAAGCCCCGGTGAAACCCGGGCATTCGATCCGTTCCAGTCCACCCGCGGGTTAGCTGCCGCAGGCATGACCCTGGCGCCAGGCGACGCCACCTTCAGCCTCGCGACCCTGGGCGACCTGGTGCTGCAAAACGTGGTCGATCCGGGCCGTGTGGTGTTGCTGAACAACGCGTCTTTCACCCGTGGCGACGAGCACGGAACAGGCACCAGCTGGTTCTCGTTATGGACCGACCGTACCGCCGTCGACCTGTTTTCCGCCGGGGGCAATCTGACTCCGGTCACGGCGGGCGCCGCGTCCGACCTGGCAGTGGTCTACCCCTCGATTCTTCGTGCCACGGCCGCGAGCGGCAGTTTCTACTATGGCAAGGCAGCCACTGACCAGACCTCGGATTTGTTCTACCGTGCGCCGTTGTTACTCGCCCCCGGCGCGAATGGGCAATTGCAGTTCCTGGCCCAGGACTCGATCTATGCCGGCGGCCTGTTTGTCTCACCTTCGACAGCCAGCCCAGGTACCCTGGCGACCCCCTGGAACCCTGCCTTTGTCGGGCAGATTGGCGGCCAGGTACTGGCGGATGGCAGCAACCTGTCGGCCGGCGGAAACCCGGTGAGGGCGGGTATGCCGTTGCCACTGTTTGCGTTTGGTTCTGCCAGTGCCTCGGCTGGCGCTCATACCTCTTCTGAACCTTCGCGTTTCTATGCGTTGACCGGGGATATGGTGGGTGTCAGCAGTGGTCGGGTCATTACCTTTAACGACGCGCCTACAGCGCTTCATTCGGGGCAGACCTGGTACGAAGGCGGCGGGGCGGTATGGATGATGGCGGGCCGGGACATTGTCAGCAGTGGCAGCGGCTTTGATCGCATCGTCAGTGCCGACAGCGTCCAATCCACCGGCAACCTGTTCATCCACAACAACCCCAATGACATTTCCATCGTCTCCGCCGGGCGCGACATTCTGTACAGCAACTTCCAGGTGGCTGGCCCCGGTCTGTTGGAGGTGACGGCGGGCGGCAATATCCTGATGTCCGGGCGTGATCCGGCGAAGGGGGGCGAAGTCAGCATCACCAGCCTGGGGCCCGTGGTCCCGGGCGACAATCGCCCCGGCGCGGGCATCGTCATGCAAGCAGGCGTGGGTCCCAACGGCCCGGATTACCGGCGCTTTGTCGAGGCGTACCTTGATCCGGCCAACCTTGTTCAGCCAGGCGAAGCCCTGTCGATCCAGGGCGGCAAGGTCGCCAAGACCTATGAGAACGAACTGGTCACCTGGCTCGCCGAGCGCTTCGGTTTCGTCGGCACTCGCGAGCAGGCCCGTGTGGTTTACGCCGCGCTGCCTGCTGAACAACAACGGGTGTTCGCCCGTGAGGTTTACTTCGCTGAACTCAAGGCCGCAGGCCGTGAGTACAACGCAGTGGGCGGCGTGCGCCAGGGCAGTTATGTACGGGGGCGGGCGGCGATTGCCGCGCTGTTCCCGGACAAGGACGTGGCCGGCAATCCGATTGCCTACAAGGGCGATATCACGCTGTTCGGCGGCTCCGGTGTGCATACCCGTTTCGGTGGTTCGATCCAGATGCTGACCCCGGGTGGCGGGCAGACCTTCGGCATCGAAGGCGCGGCACCGCCGTCCACGGCGGGTGTGATCACCCAGGGCGCCGGGGATATCCAGTTGTATTCCATGGGCAGCATCCTGCTGGGCCAGAGCCGCATCATGACCACCTTCGGCGGCTCGATCATGGGCTGGTCCGGCGAGGGCGACATCAACGCCGGTCGCGGTTCCAAGACCACCGTGGTGTACACGCCGCCCAAGCGTGTCTATGACAACTGGGGCAACGTGACCCTGTCGCCGGCGGTGCCGAGTACCGGGGCGGGGATTGCGACGTTGAATCCGATTCCTGAAGTGCCTGCGGGGGACATCGACCTGATCGCGCCGCTGGGCACCATCGATGCGGGCGAGGCGGGGATTCGGGTTTCGGGCAACATCAACATCGCCGCGTTGCGGGTGGTGAACGCGGCGAACATTCAGACCCAGGGCAAGTCGTCCGGGGTGCCGGTGTCGGCGGCGGTGAATACTGGGGCGATGAGTTCGGCCAGTGCGGCCGGTGCAGCGGCGTCCCAGGCGGCGGAAGATGCCGCGCGTAGCCAGCAGGCGGCGGCCAGGCAGGGCCGGGCGTCGATTGTCACGGTGGAGGTGTTGAGTTTTGGCAGTGAGCCGGTGCAGCGCGGGCATGAGGACGCGAGCCGGGCGCCGGGCTACAACCCCAACAGCCCGGTGCAGGTGCTGGGGGCTGGGCCATTGAGTGACCAGGCGCGGGCGCGGTTGACCGATGACGAGCGCCAGCAGATCAGTTTGTAGGTTTAGAAAAGGACCTCTCGTTGTATTTGGGGTGATCATTGATCGCCCCTTTTTTTGTCTCGGTTACGGTGGGGCCTTGAGGGGCTCGAACGTCTTGCCGGTTTTGGTGAGCGGGGGGATTACTGTGTACATATCCGTTTCTTCGATAACGGCTACTTATGGTTCCGCTCTTACAGCGGGTCACTTTTGGCAAACGCCCCAAAAGTAACCAAAAGGTCTTTGCCCCACCACTCGGTGCCTCGCCTAGGCTCGGCATGCCCGCACTCCGGCCCGATTCCGCGGGCCGCCGCGACGGGCCATCCATGGCCCGGCGCGGCTAAATCGGCATCCCTGCCGATTTACCCGCTCCACCGTGCCTGCTTGCGGCCATCGTGGTTGACGGGGCCCGCAGATCAAAATCAAAAGCAGATCAAAAGCAGAGCACAGCGGCCTCCCGGCCGGCTTGAGTGTTAAAAGCAAAAGCAAAGACCAGAGCGAAAACAGATCTGCTTTTCTGTGGGAGCGGGCTTGCTCGCGAAAAACCTGAGAGCGCCGCGTTCATCCAGAATGCCAACGTCATCGTTAACGACCTTCGCGAGCAAGCCCGCTCCCACATTTTTGATCGTGCCCGCTTTAGATTTTGATTTGGCTTTTGCTCTTCAACAGGCCATCGCGGTTGACGGGGCCCGCAGATCAAAATCAAAATCAAAAGCAGAGCACAGCGGCCTCCCGGCCGGCCTGAGTGTTAAAAGCAGAGGCAAGATCCAGAGCGAAAACAGATCTGCTTTTCTGTGGGAGCGGGCTTGCTCGCGAAAAACCTGAGAGCGCCGCGTTCATTCAGAATGCCCGCGTCATCGTTAACGACCTTCGCGAGCAAGCCCGCTCCCACATTTTTGACCGTGCCCGCTTTAGCTTTTGATTTTGCTCTTCAACACTCAAGCCGGCCGGTAGGCCGCTGTGCTCTTGCTTTTGCTTTTGATTTTGATCTTAGGCGCCCCGTTAAACCACGCTGGCCGAACGCAGGCTTTGGAGCGTGGGTAACCTGGCAGGACGCCAGGTTAGCCGTCCTGGGCCAAGGATGGCCCATGACGGCGGCCCACGGTCCAAAGCCGGAGTGAGGGCACACCGAGCCTAGGCGAGGTGCCGAGTGGTGGGGCAAGAGCGTTTTGCTTACTTTTGCGCTCTTCAAAAGTGAGCCGCTGTAAGAGCGGAACCCTAAGCCGCCGTTACCTAAATAACGGATATACACACACCACCATCCCCCGCCCAAAAAAAGAAGCTTTTATGACAAAAGTTCGGTAGCCCCCGGTGCCCCCAGTCTTGGCTATGTAACGCGCTCAACACCGCCAAACAGGCGATGCCAGAAGCGCAAGCAGGATGCCAGGAGTGGGGCGAATGGGAACTATGGAACGTTACTCGAAAGTCGGCATGCAGGAGCTCGACCAGCGCCTGTCAAAGATCGTCGAAGCCGCGCGCAAAAAGCCGGTCTCGGTCTACCGCTATGGCGCACCGTGGGTATGGATCGTCTCCCAGGACGACTGGCAAGGCGCGCTCAAGGAAGTCTCCAGCTACATCCCCGCAGGCCATTCATTGGTCCTGCTGCGCCCGCAGATCGACGAAATCCTCGACCACCACCGCGACCTGCTCCAGCCCGAACCCGGCACCCAGATCGCCCCACAAACCATCTTGCAGATCCTGCTGCTGCAACTCCTGTACGCGGTCCCCAACGAACAGCAACTGCACGAACAACTCAACTACAACCTGCTGTTCCGCTGGTTCGTCGGCCTCGACCTCAACCAGAAAGTCTGGGGCATCAACCTGCTGCAACGCGACATCGCCACGTTCCTGAATAACCCGCAGGCGGTGCAGTTGATCCAGAAAATCATCGGTGAAGTGTTCTGTGGCGCCTTGCTGCACATGCCGGAGTTCTCCCTGAACTTCGCCCTGCTGCACACCTGGCTCGCCCGGCACGGCAACACCTCGATATCCAGCAATTGAACAGGCCAAACGCCGGGCAAACGGCGACGGCACTCATTCTTAGTAGACCAGGGGGCGGTGTGGAGCATCTGTTCAAATCAACGCTGGCGCTGTGCTGGCTGACGCTGGGTGCACTGGCGCAACCCGTGCAGGCCGAAGAGCAGGGCGCACAGCCCGAAACTCCGGCACGGCGGGTGGACGTCAACGAGTACTTCGTGCGCGGCAATACCGTGCTCGATGCCCGCGCCATCGAAGAGGCGGTGTACCCGTTTCTCGGCCCGCAAAAGACCCTCGCCGATATCGAAGGCGCCCGGGATGCCTTGCAGAAGATCTATCAGGAGCGCGGCTACCAGTCGGTGTTCGTCGAGCTGCCGGAGCAGAAGGTCGATGACGGTATCGTCTACCTGCAAGTCAGCGAAACCAAGGTCGGCCGCGTCCGCGTGGTAGGCGCCAAGCACTATTCACCAGTGGAAATTCGCGAGGAAGTGCCAAGCCTGAAGGAGGGCGCAGTCCCGGATTTCGCCAGCGTGCAAACCCAACTCGCCGGCCTCAATCGCAGCGCCGGGCGCCAGGTCACACCGTTGGTACGCGAAGGCCAGCGCCCCGGCACCATGGACGTCGACCTGCAAGTGGAAGACCAGAACCCGTGGCACGCCAGTCTCGGCCTGAACAACGACTACAGCGCTGACACCAAGGAGCTGCGCAGCGTCGCGACCCTGGGTTACGACAACCTCTGGCAACTGGGCCACAGCATTTCCCTGACCTACTTCACGGCGCCCCAGGACAGCGAGAACGCCAAGGTGTGGTCGGGTGCCTACACCGCGCCGCTGAGTGATCGCTGGAGCCTGCAATTCTCCGGTTATCAGTCCGACAGCAACATCGCCACCATCGGCGGCAGCAACGTATTGGGCAAGGGCCACTCCTACGGCGTGGCGGCGATCTACAGCCTGCCGGCCAGCGGCAACTGGGCCAACTCGTTCTCGGCGGGTGTGGACTTCAAGGACTTCAAGGAACAGATGAAGTTTGGCGGCAGCACGGACGATATCCCGCTCAAGTACGCACCCTTGACCTTTGGCTACAACGGCTACCGCTACACCGAGCAGTCGCAGCTGGGCCTGGGCTTGAACCTGATTGTCGGGACTCGCGCGTTTTTCGGCTACGGCAGCGACGCCGAAGAGTTCCAGTACAAGCGGGACAAGGCCAGCCCGAGTTTTGCGGTGCTCAAGGGCGACCTGAATTACACCTACACCTTCGGCAGCGACTGGCAGGCGGCGTCCAAGGCCGGTTTCCAGTTGGCCTCGGGGCCGCTGGTGTCCAACGAGCAATATTCCGCCGGCGGCGCTACCTCGGTACGCGGTTATCTCGCCGCCGAGCGCACCGGCGATGAAGGCTACCTGCTCTCCCAGGAGCTGCGTACGCCTTCGCTGGCCAAGTTCCTCGGCAGTTACGTGCAGGAGTGGCGCTTCTACGCGTTTGCCGAAGGCGCGCGTCTGCGCCTGCATGACCCGCTGCCCGAGCAGGAAGACGAATACAGCCTGGCCAGTGTCGGCCTGGGCACCCGCGCCAGTTTGAGCAAGTGGTTGTCCGGCAGCCTGGATTGGGGCTACCCGCTGCTCGACGGCCCAAACACCCAGAAACAGGACTCGCGACTGCACTTCAGTGTGCAGGCGACTTTCTGACCCCTTTTTTCGGAGACTCCTGACATGCAACGCCTATTTCTGAGCCTGTTGATCTGCCTGGGCTTCGCGCTCCCGGCCACCGCCCACGCCTGGTGGCAGGACGATTGGCACTACCGTAAACAGATCACGGTGGACACCACCTCCCAGGGCGCGGCCATCAGCCAGGCCCTGGGCCGCACCGCGTTGCTGGTGCGCCTGCACACCGGCAACTTCACCTTTGACGGGGTCAAGGACGACGGCGCCGACCTGCGCTTTGTCAGCGCCGATGACAAGACCGTGTTCAACCACCAGATCGAAAGCTTCGACCCGCTGATGGGCATGGCGCTGATCTGGGTCGATGTGCCCAAGGTCGAAGGCGGCCAGCGCCAGGACCTGTGGATGTACTACGGCAATCAGAAGGCTCCGGCTACTGCCAACGGCCAACTGACCTTCGACCCGAACTACACCGCGCTCTACCACTTCGACGGCGCCAACGGCACGCCGCCCCGGGACACCACGGCCTATGGCAACACCGCCTTGAACGCCACCGGTGCGAGCATCGACGGGGTGATCGGCCGTGCGCTGCAGTTCAGTGGCCAGCCGTTGCTGTTGCCGGCCAGCCCGTCGCTGCAACACGCCGCGGGCGCTGCGTTTACCTTCAGTGCCTGGCTGCGCCTGGACCAGGCCGGCGGCGAGCAACTGATCATGGCCCGTCGCGAGGGCGCTCACGGCCTGTTGCTGGGCTTGAACCAGGGCATGCCGTTTATTGAAATCGACGGCCAGCGCGCCGTCTCGATCCAGCCGCTGAACCCGGGCCAATGGCAGCACCTGGCCTTCACCGCCGAGGGCGACAAGGTCTCGCTGTACGTCAACGGCCGTGAGACCGCGACCCTCGCAGTGGCGATGCCGGCGTTCAATTCGCAATTGGCGATCGGTGCCGATTTGCCGGAAGCCGCCAGCGGTCATCTGCCGTTTACCGGGGCCATGGACGAGCTGCGCCTGTCCAAGGTTGCGCGCCCGGCAGCACTGTTGCTGGCCGATGCTACCGCCCAGGGCGCCGAGTCGAAACTGGTGACTTATGGCGTGGATGAAGAACAGTCGGGCTTCGGTTTTGGCAGCCTGGGCTTCCTGCTCAAGGCGGTGCCGGTGGACGCCTGGGTGATCATCCTGGTACTGGTGGGGATGATGTTCCAGTCGTGGTTCATCATGATCCGCAAGAACCGCCAGGTCAGCCGTGTGAGTGCCGCCAACGATCTCTTCCGCGAGGAATTCGCGCAGATCGGCACGCGCCTGGAGATGTACTACGACGACGCGTTGCTGGCCGAGCGCCTGACCCATTCCTCGCTGTGGCGCCTGTACCGGGTGGCGGTCAAGGAAATCCGTACCCGCCGCGCCCAGGGCGCCGACACCTCGTCGGTCTCGGCAGCCACCATCGAAGCCATCCGCTGCTCCATGGACGGCGTGCGCACCCGGGAAAACCAGCAGCTCGGCGCCAAGCTGTCGACCCTGTCCAACGCCATCGCCGGTGGCCCGTATATCGGCCTGCTCGGCACCGTGCTGGGGATCATGGTGGTGTTCCTCGGCACGGCGATGGCCGGTGACGTGAACATCAACGCCATCGCCCCGGGCATGGCGGCGGCCTTGCTGGCCACGGCCATGGGCCTGTTTGTCGCGATCCCGGCGCTGTTTGGCTACAACCGCCTGATTACCCGTAACAAGGAAGTCAGCGCCGACATGCGCGTGTTCGTCGACGAGTTCATCACCCGCCTGGCGGAGATGCACGGCGAGGGCCAGCACAGCGAAGCGGCGCACCGTCGCGACCACCACGCCCACGTCCCGGCCTGAGGAGAATCAGCATGGCTTCCGTGAATGCCTCCCACGACGATGACGATGACGCACCCGTCGACAGCATCAACATCACGCCCCTGGTGGACGTGCTGATGGTGGTGTTGGTGATGTTTATCCTCACCGCCACCGCCCAGGTCTCGGGGATCCAGATCCACCTGCCCAAGGCCAGCGCTTCGGTGTCGCTGTCCGAGGCCAAGACCAAGGCCATCTCGGTGAACGATGGCGGCCAGGTATTTCTCGACGCTTACCCGGTGACCTTGCCGGAGCTGGAGGAACGCCTGCGCATCGAGAAAGCGTTGAACCCGGACTTCCCGGTGATCGTGCGCGGCGACGCCATGGTGCAGTACCAGAAGGTTATCGAAGTGCTCGACTTGCTGCGTCGCCTGGAGCTGTCCCAAGTCGGGCTGGTCACCGGCAAACCGAGCCAGGGCTGAGTCATGACCGCACAGATGCCGATCACGCCGACGCCCCTCAAGAACACGCCGCCGTTGCGCCCGCTGAAGTGGGGCATTGGCCTGCTGCTGGGGGCCGTGGCTGCCTGGTTTCTCTGGCAGTGGGCCAATGATATGAGTGGCGTGCGCCGCGAAGCGCCCAAGGTGCCGACGATTATTCCGCTGCCGCCACCGCCACCACCGCCGCCGGAAAAACCCAAGGAACCGGAGCCCGAGGTGCAGGAGAAAGTCCCCGAGCCGGAGCCCACCCCAGCCCCCGACGAGGTCAAGCCCGAGGAAGAAGCACCGCCTTCGCCGGCGGACGACCTGGCCAACCCGATGCAGATCGACGGCGACGCGCAGTCCGGCAATGACGGTTTCAACATCGGTGCCGGCAAGGGCGGCGGCATGGCCGGTTCTGGCGGTGGCGGCCTGGGTACCGGGACGTTCAAGCAGTACCTGGCCGGGGTGTTCCAGCGCCTGCTGCGGGAGGACCCGGAGTTACGCAAGAAGGCCTACACGGTGCAGGCCGACCTGTGGCTGAGCGCAGACGGCGAGGTGACCCGCGTGGAGCTGGCCAAGTCCAGCGGCGACCCCGAGACCGACGCTCAGGTGCTGGCCGCGTTGCGCGCCACACCGCGCCTGAAGGAACGCGCACCCGCGTCATTGACCCTGCCGGTACGCCTGTCCCTCAAGGGCCGGCGTCCGGATTGATCGAACCCTTTTTTGCAGTTTTCTACAGGAGTTGTGTGCAGATGATTTCCCACGTGAATCGATTGACCCTGGCGGTCGGCATGGTCATCGCGACCCTGGTCGGCCAGGCGACGGCCGCTACGACAGCGCCTTCGGAAAACGCCACGATCAACCTGATCCGCCTGCTGGTGCAGCAAGGTGTGCTCAAGCAGGAGCAGGCCGACGGGCTGATCGCCCAGGCTGAAAAAGAAGCTCAGCAGGCTCGCCAGGCGAGCACCGCCACGGCGATAGCGGCTGGCCCTGCGACTGCCCCTGGCGATGTGCGGGTGCAGTACGTGCCGGCAGCGGTGCGCGACCAGATTCGCGACCAGGTCAAGGCCGAAGTCATGGCCACCGCCAAACAGGAAAACTGGGCCCAGCCCAACACCTTTCCGGACTGGGTCTCGCGCATCAGCTTCGACGGCGACATTCGCCTGCGGGATGAGTCGCGCTATTTCTCGGGCAACAACAGCAACGAAATCGTCGACTACGCCAAGCTCAATCAAAACGGGCCCTACGACGTCAACAAGAACACCAATACCCAACTGCCGCCGTTGCTCAACACCCGCGAAGACCGCGAAAACCTGTTCCGTCTGCGCGCCCGCCTGGGCATGAAAGCGGTGATCTCGCCGGAATGGACCGCGGGCATTCGCCTCGGCACCGGCAACGACAACAATCCCGTGTCCACCACCCAAACGTTGGGCGGCGGTTTTGGCAAGAAAGACATCTGGCTCGACCAGGGTTACCTCACCTGGAAAACCACCGACTACATGACCCTGACCGCCGGGCGATTTGCCAACCCGTTCTATTCCACCGACATGATGTATTCCGGCGACCTCAACTTCGATGGCGTGGCGGCGATCTTCAACCACAAGCTCAACAGCGACTGGGGCCTGTTCGGCATCCTCGGCGCGTTCCCGGTGGAGTACAGCCCCGACACGGCCACCACCAACGGTTTCGACAAGGACGAGAGTGAAAACAAATGGATGTTCGGCGGGCAGATCGGCGCCGACTGGAAGATCACCCGCAGCAACAGCCTGAAAGGCTCGATGGCCTACTACCACTTCGGTGACATCCAGGGCGAACGCTCCAGCCCTTGCTCACCGTGGGCTGGCCAGCCGGCGTGCGACACCGACGGCACGCGCCTGGCCTTCATGCAGAAGGGCAACAGCGTGTTCCTGCTGCGGGACATCGCCCCCAACCCGGCGACACCGGGCCTGACCCCGCAACCGCAATTCGTCGGCCTGGCGTCCAAGTTCAATGTGCTGGACCTGAACCTGGCGTGGGACAGCGAGCTGCCGGAAGACCTCAAGCTGCGCAGCCAGACCAACTTCATCCACAACCTGGCCTACGACAAGGGCGAGATGCTCAAACGCAGCGAAGGCCAGATCGTCAACAACCTCAACAGCGACGGCCAGTTTGAAAGCGGCGGCAATGCATTGCTGGTGCAGTTCACCCTCGGCAGTGCGCTGGAGATGCGCCGCAAGGGCGACTGGAACGTGCTGGCCGGCTACAAATACATCCAGCCGGATGCCTTGCCGGACGGTTTCAACGACTCCTCCTTCCACCTCGGCGGCACCAATGCCAAGGGCTATTTCATCGGCGCCAACTACGGCCTCGACAAGAACATCTACGCCAGCGCCCGTTGGCTCAGTGCCTCCGAAGTGTATGGCGCGCCGTTTGAAGTGGATGTCATGCAACTGGAACTCAACACGCGCTTCTGATGCGCCGGAGAAAGCTCATGAACACGCGAATTTGCGGCCTGCTTTTGCTGCTCGTCACCACCGGCGCTTCGGCTGAAGGCATGGAGGAGCGCCTGCGCACCCAACTGCGCAGTACTACCCAGCAGTTGCAGGCGCTGCAAAGCGAGCAGGCCCAGGCCAGTGCCGCGCGTATCGCCGCCGAAACCCAGGCCAAGCAGGCTCAGGCACAGATCAAGCAACTGACCGCCGAGCTGGAAAAGACCCGGGGCGTGGCTGAGCAACTGGTCGGCCAGCAGCAGAACCTGCACAGCCAGGCCCAGGCTCAGGTGGCCGCCAGTAATGAACAGGTGGGCAAGTTCAAGAAAGCCTATGAAGACTTGCTGGTGATCGCCCGGGGCAAAGAAACCGAGCGGGCGCGCTTGCAGGCGCAACTCACGGAACGTGACACACAAGTGCAGCAATGTTCAGTCAAGAATCAACAGATGTACGGCGTGGCCCAGCAATTGCTGACGGCCTACGAAAAAATTGACGTGGCCGACGTGATGAGTATCCGCCAACCGTTCGCCAGCAGCACCCGGGTCAAGTTCGAGGAACTCGCCCAGGGTTTTGGTGATGGTCTATACCTTAATCGGTTCGATGCTCCACAGACCGTCACTAATCATTGATCAACAAGGAAGAGACCACTATGAGCGACGTACAACTGATCACCAGCGTGACCCCGCAATCCCTGACCGAGCTGCTGCAGGAAGCCGGCTACCGGGTCAACCAGACCGAGCAGAACGGCATCGTGCAGTTGCTCAGCGCCAGCCAGGGCATCGGCTTTGCCGTGCGTTTCGGCAACCGGTCGACAGAGCAGGGCAGCTACGTGGACTTCACCTACAGCTGCGCGCTGCGGGTGCAGGGCGAGTTGCCCGAGGGTTTGGCCCAGGTCTGGAACGCTTCCCGGCGTTTTGCCCGCTTGTCGTTGCAGGGTGAGTTCCTGCTGATGGAGATGGACGTGTTGGCCGCCGGCGTGGGCGCCCCGTACCTGCGCAACCAGCTGGAATTGTGGGACCGCCTGCTGCAGGAATTCATCGTCTACCTGCGTGAATACAGCCAGCAGGCCGCCCAGCTTCAGGCCCAGGCCGACGCCGCGCCTGCCGTCGATGCCCGTGAAGAGGCGCCTGCCCTGTGAAGAAACCAACCCTGGTGATCGGCGCCGGCGCCCTGGTGGTGCTGGCGGTCGCGGTGGGGTTGAGCCTGCGACCGGGCAGTGACCCGGTCGCAGCCCAGCAGCCGGCGCCGGTGGCCGTGAAGGACGGGCCGGCGGTGGCGCGCCTGGGCAACCAGCAGATTGACTTGGTTGAACTCAAGTCGGTGCTGGCCGCCTTGCCAGTGGAAACCCGCGAGCAACTGCGTGGCAACCGCGGCGCCCTGGAAACCTGGCTGCGTTCGCGTCTGGCGCAAAAGGCCGTGCTTGAACAGGCCGATGCCCAGGGCTGGCGCCAGCGCCCGGAAGTGGAACAGCAAACCCGCGCGGCCACCGAGCAGATCGTGTTTCGCGACTACATGTTATCGGTCAGCCAGGTGCCGGCGGATTACCCCAGCGCCGCCGAATTGCAGCAAGCCTATGACAGCGGCAAGGCGCAATGGGTGACACCGCCGTTGTACCAGGTCAGCCAGATTTTCCTGGCCGTGACCGACCCGCAAGCCGTCGACACCGTACGCCGTCAAGCGCAGGAATTGAGCCGCAAGGCGCAAGCCTCGCCGGGCGAGTTTGCCGCGTTGGCCAGCCAATATTCCCAGGACCCCGACAGCGCCCGGCGCGGTGGCGATTCCGGGATGCAGCCATTGCAGCAACTGGTGCCTGAAATGCGCGGTGTCGTGGCGCGGCTCAAGACGGGCGCGGTGTCGGAGCCGGTGCAAAGTGCCGCGGGCTTTCACGTGCTCAAACTCACCGGGCAACAACCGGCGCGCACCGCCACGCTGGATGAACTGCGTGGCCGCCTGACCGAGGCCCTGCGTGCGCAACGCCAGGAGCAAATCGCCAAGGCCTACCTGGAAGGCATGCTGAATACCGCCACCTTGAGTATCGACGGCGCCGAGCTGAACAAGGTGCTGGAGTAAAAACGTTTCACTGCATTGGATGCACAGTACCCACAAGACAGGGAGTCTCCCATGGTATTTCTTGACCCGGCTGTACCCCACGGCACCACGCCCTATCGCGGGCTGACAGAGTCCCGCGAGGCCTGGCTGGCCGTGGCAGCCACCATCGAACCCGAGGTGGCGCAGTATTTTTTGATCAGCGCCCGGTGTGGGTGTTTCATGCAGGCGGCCCGCAGCCTGAATATCAAGGCCACACAATTGCGTAAACGCCTGGCGCAGCTGGAAGAGCAACTGCGGCGTTCGCTGTTCAGCTATCAGGGCAATGTCCTGGCCCTGAGTCGTGATGGGCAGCAGTTGCAGGCCCAACTGATTGCCTTGGCCCATGAACGACGGGTGCCGGTGCTGGAGCAACCGTTGATTCGGCTGGCGGTTGCCGAGTCGGTCCTGCATGACATTTTGGGGCGCGACTTGATTGCGTTGCTGCGGCGCAATGCGAGTGTGCGGTTGGAGATTATTTCCATCGACAGCGATTTGGGGTTGCAGGCGCTGGATGCGGATGTGGTGGTGTGGTTATCGGGGATGGAGTCGCCGGGGGCTGGGCCGAGCTTTGCCATTGGTGCGCCTGAGGTGTTGGCGCGGCTGGATTATTCGCCGCATATTGCCAAGCGGTATTCGCGGTTGGCGGTGCGGCCTGACAGTATTGAAGACCTGGCGGATTATATGTTGGTGCAGTGGCAGCCGGACCGGCAGGTGGAGGCGTTGCGGCCGTGGAACAGTCTGGTGGAGCAGCGGTTGGCGGGGGTGGTGCAGGTGCAGGCGTATCCGTTGATGCTGGAGATGATTCGCTGCAGTGCGTGTATTGGGTTGTTGCCGCGGTATATGAGTTGTTTTGATCGTGGGTTGACGGCGTTGGATGGGGTGTTTTTGGAGGGGATGCAGCGGCAGGTTTGGATGGGGGTGAATGCTGAGGTGCGGCATCCGCAGGAGGTGGGGTGGGTGGTGGAGATGATTCGGAATACGTTTCTTGAGAGGGGGGAGTGGTTTGATTGATTGAGTACATATCCGTTTCTTCGGTAACGGCCACTTAGGGTTCCGCTCTTACAGCGGGTCACTTTTGGCAAACGCCCGGAATGCCGGCCCAGCCAAAAGTAACCAAAAGGTCTTTGCCCCACCACTCGGTGCCTCGCCTAGGCTCGGCATGCCCGCACTCCGGCCCGGTTCCGCGGGCCGCCGCGACGGGCCATCCATGGCCCGGCGCGGCTAAATCGGCTTCCCTGCCGATTTACCCGCTCCACCGTGCCTGCTTGCGGCCATCGTGGTTAACGGGGCCCGCAGATCAAGATCAAAGGCACGCAGCCTCGCTGGCGCTCGACAGCTGCTACGGTCGGGGTGGCTCTGCTTTTCTGTGGGAGCGGGCTTGCTCGCGAAAAACCTGAGAGCGCCGTGTTCATTCAGAATGCCCGCGTCATCGTTAACGACCTTCGCGAGCAAGCCCGCTCCCACATTTGGACTGTGCCCGCTTTAGATTTTGATTTTGCTTTTAACACTCAAGCCGGCCGGTAGGCCGCTGTGCTCTTGATCTGCTTTTGATCTTGATCTTAGGCGCCCCGTTAAACCACGCTGGCCGAACGCAGGCTTTGGAGCGTGGGTAACCTGGCAGGACGCCAGGTTAGCCGTCCTGGGCCAAGGATGGCCCATGACGGCGGCCCACGGTCCAAAGCCGGAGTGAGGGCACACCGAGCCTAGGCGAGGTGCCGAGTGGTGGGGCAAGAGCGTTTTGCTTACTTTTGCGCTGTTCAAAAGTGAGCCGCTGTAAGAGCGGAACCATAAGCGGCCATCACCTAAATAACGGATATTCACCCACCACCGGCCGCAATAAACCGCCGCGCCAAAAACCCATACAACAGATACCCAAACGCCAACACCAGCGTCGCACCAAACACCGCCTCCTCACCACACGCATATATCGCATACAGCGAATACCCCACGGCAATCAGCAACACCATGGTATTGCGCGCATACACCACCGTAGCCACCCGCGCCTTGTGCATCATCACCAGCAGCCCAGTCAGCGCAGTGACGTAAGGAATCAAATTAGTCACCACCGCCAGGTTCACCAACTTGCCAAACTGCGCACTGGCCGTGGGCGAGATGGTCGACAAGGCAATCAAGCTCTGCAACGCCGCACAGGCAATCAGCCCCCACACGGGTGCCTGGTCACGGCTCACCCGGCTGAAGAACCGCGGAAACAGGCGCTGGTCCGCCGACATCTTGGCCGTTTGCGCCAAGGTGAATTGCCATCCCAACAGCGAACCAATACACGCCACCACCGCCAGCGCCATGATGATGTCGCCCACCAGCGGCGTGAAAATCTGCGCGTACACCAGGGCAAACGGCGCAGAAGACTCGGCCAGTTCAGCATTGGGCACGATGCCCTGAATCACCGTGGTCGATAGCACATACACCAGCGCCGCGCCGAGGGTGCCCAACAGGCAGGCCAGCGGCACGGTACGCTTGGGATCTTCCACCGCGTCATAGCCCTGGGCCGCAGACTCCATGCCGAGGAACGCCCAGAGGGTCAGCGGAATACTCGCGCCAATCGCATCCCACAGTTGCAACTGGTTGGGGTTCCAGGCGTCGCTGAACACCTCGGCTTTGAAATAGAACCAGCCAAACACGCTCAAGCCCGCCACGGGAATGATCACGCCCCATACGGTGACCACGCCGATCCGGCCAGTCAGGCGCGGGCCGCCGAAGTTGGCCACGGTGGTCAGCCAGATCAGTCCGAGGGTGCCGATAAACAACGGGATCGGCCCACTGCCTAGCCACGGGATGAAGGACGACAGATAGCCCACCGCCGAAATCGCAATCGCCACATTGGCAATGATCAGCGACAGGAAATACAGAAACGAACAGAGGAAGAACCCTGACTTGCCGTGAGCCTCCTCGGTGTAGGCCGACATGCCGCCGGTGCGGGTACAGAACAGGCCGCACTGGGCAAAGCAGTACGCAATCGCCATCGAGCCCACGGCGGTGATCAGCCACGACAGCAGCGAGATCGCGCCCAACTGCGCCATGCTGGCGGGGAGCATGATGATGCCCGAGCCCATCATGTTGATCGCCACCAGGGTGGTCAGGCCCATCAGGCTCATCTTTTTGCTTGGCTCGGCCATCGGCAACTCCTTGTCGTGGGGGCGTGCGAAGGCAGGCTAGCACGTTGTTGTCAGTTCGCCTTCGGGCCCCGGTTTTCCCCCAGGATTCGCGCCGCATCCCGTGCCGGTGGCAGGCCGAACACCCGGGCGTAATCGCGGCTGAACTGGGTGGCGCTCTCATAGCCGACTTCGAAGGCGGCACTGGTGACGTTTTTGGCGCTGGCCACCATCAGTGTGCGGGCCTGCAGCAAGCGCACGCGTTTTTGATACTGCAACGGGCTCAGGTTGGTGACGGCCTTGAAGTGGCGGTGGAAGGCCGACACGCTCATCGCGGCTTTCTGCGCCAGGGCTTCTACCCGGATCGGTTCGGCGAAGTCCCGGCGAATCCACTGGATGGCCTGGCTCACCCGGGCCATGGCGGTGTCCGGCGCGGCGATTTCACGCAGCATCCAGCCGTGGGGGCCTTGCAGTACACGGTAGAGAATCTCGCGCTCGTAAACCGGCGCGAGGGCGGCGATCGCCTCGGGGTTGCCCATCAGCCGCAGCATGCGCAGCCAGGCGTCCATCAGTTCGGGGGTGACGGCGGCCACGGAAAAACCCGCATCGTGGTCGTAGCGCACGGCAGGTTTGGGCAAGTCGCTCAGCAGCGTCGCGAGCACCGTCGGGTCCAGTGTCAGGCTGACCGCCAGGTAGGGTTCGCCGGTCGCCGCCGGGTGCACGGTGCCCACCGCGGGCAGCTCGATGGACATCACGAAATACGTCGCCGGGTCGTACCGCAGGGTGCGGTCGCCCACGGTCATGGATTTGCTGCCCTGCAGGATCAGGTTGATCATCGGGTCATACACGGCGGCCAGCATGTGCTCGGGAATCGCGCCCTGGACCATGGCCACCCGCGGGATACCCGTTTCAGTGCGGCGGTTTTCGGCCTTGGCGGCCAAGGCACGCAGTTCGATCAGTTGTGTGTTCATGCCGGGCATGCTGAGCGCCCAGGTGGGCCCTGTGCAAGCAAAAAGCAGAAACAGGCAGGTTTCGAGCAGGAACCGCTGCGCCGGCGCCGGCGCGCAGGCCTACTGTGGTGACTCATTTGAGCAAGCAGTGGAGCCACACATGGGCGTTATCCTTATCACCGGCGGCAGCCGTGGCATTGGTGCCAGCACTGCAGAGTTGTGTGCCCGGCAAGGCATGGGCGTGATCCTGACCTACAACAGCCATCCAGAGGCTGCACACGCCGTAGTGCAGAAGATTGAGGTTGCAGGCGGCAAGGCGGTCGCGCTGCCATTGGATGTAGCTGACGTCGGCGCCTTCGAGGGTTTTGCCGAGGCGGTAAAACGGGCGCTATCGGCGACCTGGGGCGTAAGTGGCTTGAGTGGCCTGGTGAATAATGCCGGTTATGGCCTGTTCAATCCCCTGGAATCGGTCACCGAGACCCAGTTCGACGGCCTGCTGAATGTGCACCTCAAAGGGCCGTTTTTCCTGACTCAAACCCTGTTGCCGCTGCTGCAAGCCCACGCCTGCATCGTCAACCTCACCAGCGCCACGACCCGTGTGGCCACCGCCGGGGTTGCGCCTTATGCAGCCTTCAAGGGCGCGCTGGATGTACTGACCCGTTACATGGCCAAGGAGTTTGGCGAGCGGCAGATCCGTGCGAATGCCGTCTCTCCGGGAGCCATCCGCACCGAACTGGGCGGCGGGCTCAATGACGAGTTCGAAGCGCTGCTGGCTTCCCAAACGGCCCTCGGCCGAGTGGGCGAGCCTGAGGACGTGGCGCGCGTGATCGCCATGTTGCTGTCTGAAGAAGGCCGCTGGATCAATGCCCAGACGATCGAGGTCGCGGGCGGTTACATCATCTGAAGAGCGAGGCTACAGCATGCTGGATCATGTCTTTTTGTCGGTCAGCGACGTTCAACGCTCTATCGATTTCTACCAGGCGGCACTCACACCGCTGGGCATCACCACGCGCCACGACTACGACGGCAAGGACGGCCCACCCGGCCATCCGGACCTCAAAGGGTTTGGCGCCAATGGGCGGATCTTCTTCTGGTTGCGCGAGGGCGTGGTTGAGGGCAGGTCGGTGCACGTGGGGTTTGTCGCCGGCAGCCGGGTCGAGGTCGATGCGGCCTACTTGGCGGCCATCAATGCAGGGGCTGTCGACAACGGCGCACCGGGTGCACGTTTGCACTATGACCCGAACTACTACGCCGCCAATGTGCTGGACCCCGACGGCTACAGCCTGGAATTTGTCTACAAGAACTGGCAGCACGTCCAATGAAAACCTTAATGATCTACGGCGCCACGGGCTACACCGGGCGCATGGCGGCCGAAAACGCTCAGGCACAAGGGCTGGACCTGGTGATTGCCGGGCGCAATCGCCAACGCCTGGACCCGCTGGCTGCGCAACTGGATGTGCCGTATCGAGTATTCACCCCGGACACCCTGGGAACGGACGCCCTGGAGGGTATCGACGTGCTGTTGAACTTCGCGGGGCCGTTTGCGCAGACGGCGGGCGCGCTGATGCAGGCATGTATCGCAGCAGGGGTCGACTACCTGGACATCACCGCCGAAATCAACGTTTACCGCTTGGCAGAGCAACTGGGCGCGCGGGCAACTGAGGCGGGCGTCATGCTGTTGCCCGGGGTGGGCTGGGACGTGGTGCCGACGGATTGCCTGGCGATGCAGGTGGCGAGTCGTGTGCAGAACCCGCAGTCGCTCAAAGTAGCCTTGCAGGTGCCTGGCTCCATGTCCCGGGGCTCGGCCTTGAGCGTGGGTGAAATCATCGGCGCGGGGATCCTGGCGCGGGTGGACGGGCAGCTCATCGCCACCCCGGATGCACAACCGTATTCCATGGATTTTGGCGATGGCCCGGTACTGTGTGCGCCGCTGTCCTTTGGTGATTTGGTGACGGCGTGGCATTCCACGGGCATCCCGAATATCGCCATGTTCGTGCACATCAGCGGTGATGCGTTTCCCGAAGGTGACCTGTCACAACTGCCCGACGGCCCCAGCCTTCAACAGCGTGAGGCCCATCGTGCCCGGGCAGTGGCAGAGGTTACAGGCGCCGATGGCCAAGTGATGCGTTCGGTGATCGAGACGGTTAACGGTTACTCCTACACTCCCTTGGCGGCGGTGGAAGCGGCTCGCCGGGTGTTGGCCGGTGAACGCCAACCGGGGTTTGCAACGCCGGGGCAACTGTTGGGTAGGGAGTTTGCCGAATCCATCGCGGGCACCACGATTATTGACGTGTAAGCCAATCACCGGACCCTCGTCACCCGCCAGGCACCTTGAACCTGGCGGCATCACGCCCCGGCGGCAAGCCGAATAGCCGGGCATATTCGCGGCTGAACTGTGAGGCGCTTTCATACCCGACGCTGAATGCAATCGACGCCGCATCCTGGGTGTCGAACAGCAGCAACCAGCGTGCTCTTAGCAGGCGCAGGCGTTTCTGGTACTGAATCGGGGTCATGGCGGTAATGGCTTTGAAGTGCCGATAGAACGCCGCGACGCTCATGTCGGACATGGCTGCCAATGGCTCAACGCGAAAGGGTTGATTGAAGTGCTGGCGAATCCACTCGGTCGCGCGGCGGATCTGCGCCAGGCGGCCATCGGGGCGGGCCATGTCCAGTAACGTTGCCCGTAGCGGGCCCTGCAAGACCCGAAACAGAATCTCCCGCTCGATCATCGGCGCCAATACGGCAACTTCGTTGGGCCTATCCATCAGCCGCAGCATGCGCAGCCAGGCATCAATCAGCTCGGCGGGTGCAGGCACGGCGGCAAAGCAACTGTTGGTGGTGCGCTCGCCGGTCGCGATCTCGTCGGCCAGTAGCGTGGCGATCACGTTGTGGTCCAGGGTCAGGCTCAGAGCCAGATAAGGCAGCCCCGGGGCACAAGGGTGAATCTGGCCGGTGGCGGGTACCTCGACGGGCACCACGAAATAGCTGGCGGGCCCGTAGGTTTGCTCCTGGTCGCCAATCCACAAGGTCTTCGAACCTTGCAGCACCAGGTGCAACATCGGCTGGTACACCTGATCGGCACAGGCTTCGGCCCGCACCATCGTCACGCGCGGCAAGCCGGTGTCGGTCCATTGGTTGCCAGCACGCATGAGGAGGCTGCGCAGTTCATCGAGTTGATTGTTCATGGCGTTGAACATGAGGCACGCCGGCGGGCAACGCAAGCCAGGCGAGAAGAATAGGCAAGCACGGGAGAAGAACCGGCAACCGCTGCACCCGCTGCGGCCTGAATACTGTCGGCAAGCGGTATCACTTAACCTTTGGAAGGTCACACCATGAAACTCGACGGAAAAATCGCAGTGGTTACCGGCGCCTCAAAAGGCATCGGCGCAGGGATTGCCAAGGCACTGGGCGCAGCGGGGGCTACGGTGGTAGTCAACTATTCCACCAGCAAGGCCGACGCCGATGCGGTGGTTGCGCAGATCCAGGCCAAGGGCGGCAGCGCCATGAGCGTGCGGGCCGACATGAGCCAGGCAGTCGCCGTGACGCAGCTGTTCGACACGGTCAGAAGCGAATATGGCCGCTTGGACATCCTGGTCAATAATGCCGGTGTCGCGGTGTTCCAGATGATCGAGGACTTGACCGAAGAGGCGTTCCATCGCCAGTTCAACCTCAATGTGCTGGGTTATCTCCTGGCTGCTCGGGAAGCCGTCAAGTTGTTTGGCCAAGGGGGCAGCATCATTAATATCAGTTCGATTCTCAGCACCGATCCCTACCTGGCCTCCAGCGTCTACTCGGCGACCAAAGGCGCGGTGGATACGCTGACCTTCGCCTTGGCACGTGAACTGGGGCCGAAGGGGATCCGGGTCAATTCGATCCTGCCGGGGCATACAAACACGCCTGGCACCGACGGACATTTTGCCGGTGAGTTTGGTCAGCAGCTTATTGCGGGCACGCCGCTGGGGCGTTTTGGCGAGCCGGATGATATCGCGCCGGTTGCGGTGTTCCTGGCGTCCGACGACGCCCATTGGGTCACCGGCGAATCCATTCGCGCTTCGGGTGGGGTGCGTGGCGTGGGTTACTGATCAACGCAGGGCGGATCAGGCGGCCTGCGGCTGCATCCGCCATTCACCTTCCACATCCTTGACCAACCCACTGGCCAGGAACAGCGGTGCCACGCGCTTGTGCAGCTGCGGCTCGACAAACTCTTTCACCGTGTCCAGTGCCAGCGCGCCACTCAGCGGCAGCTCGGCCTTGGTGTAGGACAGCCAGGCCTTTTTCAGCATCAGCAGCACGTCGCTGCCGGCGGTGGAGGCGAAGCGGCGGTGGGTTTTTTTGCCGTCGAAATCGAAGGTGTGCTGGAACTCGTACCCGGCCTCGTTACCTTCGCTGGCAACGCAGCGGATGCAGGTGCAGGGGCCATCGCCGAAGGCGCTGCGCAGGTAGTTGTTGAAGTCCACCACGGGCTTGAGTGACAGGCGCTTGTCCACTTCGAACAGGTCGCCGGTCATTTTTTCGTCAGAGTTCAAGGTCGATTTCCTCGCAGCGGTTTTTTCAAGGGCGGCACCATACCAGCCGAAAGCGTCGGCGGGCAGTGTTTTTCGTATATCCATAGATCCCGATATTCTTTTTCGCCCCGTACGTGGGTCGCTACGCTCGCAACCCTTCTCAACATCGCGGCAGGCGTTCTCATGATAATAAAACGACCCACCCTGACGCTCCTGGCAGCAGCCAGTGCGCTCCTCAGCCTTGGTGCACACGCCGAAGGCAAAATCAGCATCGCCCAGCAGTTCGGCATTGGCTACTTGATCCTCGACGTGGTGCGCGACCAGAACCTGATCGAGAAACACGGCAAGGAGCAGGGCCTGGACATCAAGGTGGAGTGGAACAGCATTTCCGGCGCCACCGCGATGAACGAGTCGTTGCTGGCCGGCGCGCTGGACGTGGTCTCGGCGGGTGTACCGCCGATGCTGACGCTGTGGGACCGCACCAAGGGCAAGCAGAACGTCAAAGCTATCGCCTCACTGGGGTCGATGCCCAACTACCTGCTGACCAACAACCCGGACGTGAAGACCCTCAAGGACTTCAGCGAAAAAGACCGCATCGCCGTGCCGGCAGCGGGCGTGGGCTTCCAGTCGCGCACCTTGCAGATTGAAACCGCCAAGCAATTCGGTGATGCCAACTACAAGAAGTTCGACGACATCTCCATCAGCCTGGCGCACCCGGATGCGACTGCCGCGTTGATTGCCGGCGGCTCGGAGATCAACGCGCACTTTTCCAGCCCGCCGTTCCAGTACCAGGAATTGTTGAATCCCAAGGTGCACAAGGTGCTGAGTTCCTACGACATCCTCGGCGGCCCGGCCACGTTCAACGTGCTGTACACCACCGAGAAATTCCACGACGAAAATCCCAAGACCTACAAGGCGTTCTACGACGCGTTGGCCGAGGCGGAGACGATTATCAAGGCTGACAAACCGGCAGCGGCCCAGGCCTATATCCGTGTCGAACAGTCGAAGCTGCCGCTGGCGCTGGTGGAGAAGATTGTCCAGGATCCGGAAATCGACTTCACCATCGTGCCGCAGCGTACCTATATTTATGCGGAGAAATTGCAGGCGTTGGGGGTACTGAAGAACAAAGCAGGGAGTTGGAAGGATTACTTCTTCGAAGAGGCGCATGGCGCTGACGGGAGCTGACTTTATTCTGAATTGAAACGCACACAAAAATGTGGGAGCGGGCTTGCTCGCGAATGCGGTGGGTCAGTCAATACATGTGTTGGCTGACCCACCGCATTCGCGAGCAAGCCCGCTCCCACAGGGGATCCTGTTCTCATTTTGAGGTCTTTGTTGTCTGATGATCAGCGGAAGAACTCGCCCGGTGTGGCATCGAACTGCTGGCGGAAAGCGTTGATAAAAGCCGAAGTGGACTCGTAACCACAGGCCAATGCCACATCCGTCACCCGTTCACCTTGCTCCAGCGCGGGCAGGGCACTCAACAGTCGCAGGCGCTGGCGCCATGCGCGGAAGGTCAGGCCGGTGTCGCTCAGGAACAGCCGGCTGAGGGTTTTCTCGCTGACCGCCAGTTTCTGGCTCCATTGCCCCAAGGTGGTTTGCTGCTCGGGGTGCAGGTTCAGGCTGCGGTAAATCTGGCGCAAGCGGCTGTCAGCGGGCAGCGGCAACATCAGGTCGACCTGGGGCGCGGCGGCCAACTGGTCCAGCACCACCTGGGCCAGCCGCCCATCCGGGCCGTCCTCGGCATATTCCACCGGCAATTCACTGAAGCTGCGAATCAACTCCCGCAACAGGCTGCTCACCGCCAGCACTTGGCAGCGCTCGGCCGCCCAGCCGGTGACGCTGCAATCCAGGTACAAGCTCCGCATCTCGGTATGGGGCGAACTGAACACCCGGTGCGGCATGCCGGCCGGGATCCATACGGCCCGCTGAGGCGGCGCGACGAAGCGGCCGACACTGGTCTGGATCTCCAGCACCCCGGATATCGCGTAGGACAACTGCACCCACGGGTGGCTGTGGCGGCGGGTCAGTGCGCGGTTGGGCAGGGATTCGGTGCGGCCGTACACCGGCCTTGGCAGGCTGGAAAGCCCGGGCACGCTGCGGCGCACGGTTTTGTCATGTCCTTTAGGCGGCATTTACTGGCTCATTGGCGTTAGTCGGTAACAAGCCGTTACGTTAGAGTCGCGACGATGCTCTTGGCAACCCCCGGAAGATTGGCCTATGACCCGCCCACGCTTTTTACCTGACAACTTCACCCTGACCCTGGTGGCCACGGTGATCCTCGCGTCCCTGCTGCCTGCCAGCGGCCAGACCGCCGTGGCCTTTGGCTGGGTGACCAACCTGGCCATCGCGCTGCTGTTTTTTCTGCATGGCGCCAAGCTGTCGCGTCAGGCCATCGTTGCCGGTGCCGGGCATTGGCGCCTGCACTTGCTGGTGTTCAGCCTGACCTTCGTGCTGTTTCCGCTGCTGGGCCTGGCGCTCAAGCCGGTGTTGTCACCGCTGATCGGCAAAGACCTGTACATGGGCATGCTCTATCTGTGTGCATTGCCCGCCACCGTGCAGTCGGCGATTGCCTTTACTTCCCTGGCCCGGGGCAACATCCCGGCGGCGATCTGCAGTGCGGCGGCGTCGAGCCTGTTCGGCATCTTCCTGACGCCGTTGCTGGTGACCTTGCTGCTCAACGTGCATGGCGATGGCGGTTCAACCGTCGATGCGATCCTGAAAATCAGCGTGCAACTGCTGCTACCGTTCATCGCCGGGCAAATCGCCCGTCGCTGGATCGGCGAGTGGGTGGGGCGTAACAAGTCGTGGCTGAAATTCGTCGACCAGGGTTCGATTTTGCTGGTGGTCTACGGCGCGTTCAGCGAAGCGGTCAACGAAGGCATCTGGCACCAGATTCCGTTGTGGGAACTGGGCGGCCTGGTGGTGGCCTGCTGTGTGTTGCTGGCCCTGGTGCTGGTGGCGTCCACGGTGCTGGGCAAGGCGTTTGGTTTCAGCCAGGAAGACCGGATCACCATCCTGTTCTGCGGCTCGAAGAAAAGCCTGGCCACCGGTGTGCCGATGGCCCAGGTGCTGTTTGCCGGGGCGAGTATGGGCGTGTTGATTTTGCCGCTGATGCTGTTTCACCAGATCCAGTTGATGGTCTGCGCGGCGCTGGCCCAGCGGTATGCCAAGCGTCCGGAATCGATTCCCGAGCTGATGGGGCAAGTCGATCCCTGAATCGTCGTGTTACTATTTTTTGCGCGCGGCTCAAGGCCCGGCATCGGGCCGGCTTGATCTGCGCGCAAACGAGTACGACGACCTGTCAATGAGCATTTCCGCCGCAACACCTCAAGCCAACTGGCAACCGGTCTTCGCTCTCGCGTTGGCCGCTTTTGTGTTCAATACCACCGAATTTGTGCCGGTCGGCCTGCTGAGTGCCATCGGCGCGAGCTTCGACATGCCCATCGCCAGCGTCGGCCTGATGCTGACCATCTATGCCTGGATCGTGTCCCTGACCTCGCTGCCGGTGATGCTGCTGACCCGTAACGTCGAGCGGCGCAAGCTGTTGATCGTGCTGTTCGGCATGTTTATCGCCAGCCATATCCTGTCCAGCGTGGCCACCAGCTTTGGCATCCTGATGCTCAGCCGGGTCGGCATTGCGCTGTCCCATGCGTTGTTCTGGTCGATTACCGCCTCCCTCGCGGTGCGCCTGGCGCCGGAAGGCAAGCAAGTGCAAGCCCTCGGCTTGCTGGCTACCGGTACGTCGCTGGCGATGGTGCTGGGCATTCCGCTGGGCCGCCTGCTGGGCGAAGCCATGGGTTGGCGCACCACCTTCCTGGTGATCGGCGGGTTTGCCGCCGGGCTGGTGTTCTGGCTGGCGCGCACCTTGCCGCTGCTGCCGAGCCAGAACTCCGGCTCGTTGCGCAGCCTGCCGCTGCTGTTCAAGCGCCCGGCGCTGGTGGCGCTGTACGTGCTGACGGCGATGGTGGTGACGGCGCAGTTCACGGCCTACAGCTATGTTGAGCCGTTCGTTGAGGGCGTTGCCGGCATGAGTGGCAACACCGTGACCCTGATCCTGCTGGTGTTCGGCGGCGCGGGCATCATTGGTTCGTTGTTGTTCAGCCTGGTGCACCGCTTTAACCCGCATCGGTTCCTGATCACCGCCGTGACCATCCTCGCGCTGTGTCTGGCGTTGCTGCTGCCATTGAGTGGCGAGGTGTCGTACCTGGTGACCCTGAGTGTGTTCTGGGGCATGGCCATCATGGGCTTTGGCCTGGCGCTGCAATCGAAGGTACTGGTGCTGGCGCCGGATGCTACGGACGTGGCGATGGCGATGTTTTCCGGGATCTACAACATCGGCATCGGCGGCGGGGCGTTGATGGGCAGTTGGGTGGGCAGCCACTTTGGTTTCGCCTGGATTGGTGCGGCGGGCGGGTTGTTGGCGGCAGTGGCGTTGATTGGGTATTGCCTGGCGATTTATCGGTTTGGGCAGGGTGTGGCTCGCGGCCCTCTGTAGGCGCGACATTCTTAATGCAGTGGTTTTTTCTAGGGATTTAATATGAAAGCAGGGTTGCTGATCGCTGTTTTATTGATGCTGGGTGGTTGCGTCACCAATCAGTTGCACTTCGCTTCTTATACCTCTGACGCGGAGTTGGCCAGCATTAAGAACAGTGCTGTTCAGTCGGATATTGTCGGGGTTTCAGGCTACGAGCGTTGTGGGCCCTGCACTGAGCGAAGCAAGATTGTATGGCATGCCGCGAACCACGAAATCGTCAGCCTCTACGAGGGGATGGCCAATGTTCCTGTCGATGATTGGGTTGGCTTTACCAAGCGGGCTATAGGGTCTGATTCGGCATCGTCCATTAAAACCCGGGTCGAGATTGATCGGGTTTTCGTAAAAACCTGGAGTGATCCCGAATACTATGCAACTGATGTAGAACTTTCGGTCTATATCGGCGGTGTCAAATATGCCGGGCATTCACGAATCAAGATAAAAGGCGCAGGCCAGACGCTTATTCAGCGGGATAAAGTGGCTTTCAATTCAGCTACCCTCGATGCCGTCAGTGTGGGATTGAAGGCAGCTTATCTGGATGCATTTGCAAAGTTTAAAGTCGCAACTCACTGATTGGCGCCGCTTACTGCCTACTGTAGGAGCGAGCTTGCTCGCGAAGAACTTGAGTGCGCCGCTGGGTGTCAGACTACCCGCGTCATCGTTCACCACCATCGCGAGCAAGCTTGCTCCTACAGGAGGTATTTCCATGGCAGTTCGTTTGATTAAACCGGCGGTATTCGCAGTGCTCGCCGGGTTTTCCGTGTTGTGGCTCAGCCCTGCAAGCCTGGCGGCCAGTTTTGACTGTGACCGGGCGAAGGCGCCTGACGAGAAAACCATCTGTGCCACGCGCTCCCTCAATGATCAGGACGTGACCATGGAGCTGCTTTATGACCTCAACCGGCACTTCATGGCCATGGGCGGGCGCGGTTCGTTGATGGATGATCAGGCTGTGTGGCTCAAGCAGCGGCATACCTGCGGGGCGCAAGTCGGTTGCCTGAGCAAAGCGTATACGCAGCGGATTGCGATGTTGCGTAGCTTTATTGATGAGCGGGTGATGACGAAGGGGCCGTTCTGAATAACGGGCATAAACGTACAACGCCGGCTAAAGTCAGTTTTCTCAACAGAGTCTGAAAGCACATCAACACACCGCAGCAGGTTTGCCATGGACGAAAAACCAAACGCGTTACACATAGCGGAAATTCCCTACGAGACCGGTGAGGTTCGATTCAGGTATTCGCGTTACCTGTCCGAGGACGGCACGCAATGGATTCGGCATGGGCTTTTTCGCGCCTACCACCCAAACGGCAACCTGGCTTCCGAGGGGAATTACGTGGATGGCGCCGAACACGGTGACTGGCGGGACTACCACGACAATGGACGGGTAGCGGCGCAGGGCGTTTATGAGCGTGGCCAGGAAGTTGGGGTGTGGTCGTTCTGGGATGCAGATGGATCTCTGGAGGAGTCCTCATGACCACTGAGCTTGCGTCGTTTCTGCACGAAGAGATCCAGTCGCTATGCAGTGCAGGTGATCAATTGGCCGATGAAGGCCGCTATGAAGAGGCCATCGAGCAATACAACAAGGCCTGGATTTTGATCCCCGAACCGAAAAATAACTGGGAAGCCTCCACCTGGGTATTGGCTGCCATCGCTGATGCATGCTTTTTATCCGGATTCAACGGCTCAGCCCGGGATGCCTTGGATTATGCGATGACCTGTCCGGGCGGTCTCGGAAATCCATTTTTACATCTGCGCCTGGGGCAGGTTTTGCTGGATCAAGGCCACGATGACTTGGCCGCCGATGAATTGATGCGGGCATACATGGGCGCAGGGGCCGAGATCTTTGAGAGCGAGGACGGGCGCTATCTGCGCTTTCTTGGCACGCGGGCAAATCTCTAGACGCGAGGGCGGGTGTTGATGTCCACGTTGACAATGATCCGGCAGCAATGTTTGCTTTTGAATGGCGCGCGCGCCGTTGAGCCTGGGTTTCTTGATGAGGTGCAGAGCCACCTTGGCCTGGAGCTTGCGAATGATTTTCGTGAGGCTGCCGAGTTCTTCGATGGCTCTGGAATCTACGTTTTGCCCTTGCACGCAATAGGGTGGGCGCCTGCGCCGAATGTCCTGGACGAAACCAGACGTCTTCGAGAGCGTGCCGGGCTTGCGCGGCAGTTTTTGGTATTAGCCCAACCGCCGGCCAGTTTGATCGTGATGGATTGCTCGGGCGGAGGCGGTCGGGTGATTTGGTGTGATGACGTGGATGTGTGCCGCCTGGGTAGGGAGGCCTTGTTGACTGCACCGGATTCATGGCCGACGTACACCGCGTTTCTTGAATACCTGATCAGTGAAGAGCAGCAAGATCGTGTGGATCTGCCCGACGATAAAGCTTGATGCTACAAGCCTGGCTGAAGTCCGGCGCGAGGGTGACGCGGAGCGTCACGGTATGCATTCCCACGCAGAGCGTGGGAACGATCAAATGCTCAAAATTTGTTATGGGCTGTCCCAACCATAGTGAAAAATTGTTGGCTCACGACATTCTCCCTAATATCAGAATGCTTGATCCTACAGATCTTGTAATAATTTTAGATTGTAAGAAATTCCTATTTCGCCTGTACGATTCAAGTCCTTTTTCCACAACAGGACCTACATGAACACCCTCTCGGAGCCTCCCAGTCGTCTTTCCCCAAGACATGCACTGTCGCCGTTCCCGCTGATCGCCTGCCTCCGGGCCAAGCATCCCGTCTTCCGATTGCCTACCCTTACCCGGTCCCTCGACCGTGCGTTGCCGTGCCCGGCATTCTGAAAAACTTGAAGAGATACTGAAAAATGGAATGGTTAGCGGATCCAACGGCCTGGCTCGGCCTGTTGACTTTGATTGTGCTGGAGCTGGTGCTGGGCATCGACAACCTGGTGTTTATCGCGATCCTGGCGGACAAGCTGCCACCGGAGCAGCGTGACCGTGCGCGTCTGATCGGTTTGTCCCTGGCATTGCTGATGCGTCTGGGCTTGCTGGCAAGTATTTCGTGGTTGGTGACCCTGACCCAGCCGCTGTTCGAGGTGTTCGACAAGAGTTTCTCGGGCCGTGACTTGATCATGCTGTTTGGTGGTGTGTTCCTGTTGTTCAAGGCCACCATGGAATTGCATGAGCGGCTTGAGGGGCATGTGGCTCAGCGCACTGGCAACGTGGCTTATGCGATGTTCTGGCCGATCGTTGCGCAGATTGTGGTGCTGGATGCGGTGTTCTCCCTCGATGCGGTGATTACCGCCGTGGGCATGGTGGATGAGCTGGCGGTGATGATGATCGCGGTGATCATTTCCATCGGCCTGATGATCGTTGCCAGCAAGCCGCTGACCCGTTTCGTCAACGCCCACCCGACGGTGATCATGCTGTGTCTGGGCTTCCTGATGATGATCGGTTTTGCCCTGACCGCCGAAGGCCTGGGCTTCCACATTCCTAAAGGCTATCTGTACGCGGCCATTGGTTTCTCGATCCTGATCGAGGTGTTCAACCAGATCGCCCGGGCACGCCGCAAGAAGTCGGCACAGGGCACGCTGCCGGTGCGTGAGCGCACGGCCCATGCGGTGATGCGTTTGCTCGGCGGGCGTAACCTGGCGGTGGAGGAGGTGGGTGACGAGGTCGCCGACCTGCTGGATAACCCTGATGCCACCGACGGGCCGCTGTTCGACCGGCGTGAGCGGGTGATGATCAGTGGCGTGCTGCAACTGGCTGAACGCCCGATCCGCACACTGATGACGCCTCGGGCGAAGGTGGACTCTATAGATCTGTCGGACGATGCCGACACTATCCGCCTGAAACTGATGCACTCGTCTTACTCGCGGCTGCCCTTGATCCGCGACGGTAACGTCGACGAGCCATTGGGCTTTGTGCACAAGAAGGAGTTGCTCAAGGAATACCTGGCCGGTAACGAGCCGAACCTGGAGCACCTGGCGCGCCGGGCGGTCAACCTGCTGGAGAGTTTTTCGATTCTCAATGCCCTGGAGCAGATGCGTCAGGAATCCACTCACATTGCCTTCGTGATCAACGAATTTGGCGACTTTATCGGGGTGTTGAGCATGACCGACATCCTCGAGTCCATCGCCGGTGAGTTGCCGGACGCGAGTGAAGTCGAAGGGCCGGATATCGTTGAGGAGGAGGGTGGTTTCCGGGTCAATGGTGCCTTGAACCTTAACCTGATCCGCCAGCGCACCGGCTTCAAGGCGGTGGCGACGGAGGATTACCAGACGCTGGCCGGTATGGTGATGAGCCTGTTGGATCGCCTGCCGATGGTCGGCGATAGCCTGGAGCATGAAGGCTGGCGTCTGACCGTGGCGGCGGTGGAAGAGCGGCGGGTCACACAGGTATTGCTGGCGCCTGTTTAGCTGGATAGCATCGCCCCTCACTGAACCGTTAAGTAAGGGTTACCCGAATGACTTTGGACGTGCTTAAGATTTCTGCATTTTGTGACGGTAACCAGGGCGGTAACCCGGCAGGCGTATGGATTGGTGACAACCTGCCGGAGGCCGCAGAAATGCAGCGTATCGCCCACAAAGTCGGGTTTTCGGAAACCGTATTCGCCTGCCCGCAGGATGACGGCTGGCGGGTGCGGTATTTCGCGCCGGAGTCCGAAGTCGCGTTTTGCGGGCACGCCACCATCGCCCTCGGCGCGGCCTTGAGCCTGGCGCTGGGCGACGGTGAATTCCACCTGACCTTGAACAATGGCGATATTTCCGTCAGCGGTCGCAGCGAAGGCGACCTGATCGAAGCCGCGCTGCAATCCCCGCCAACCCGCAGCGCACCGGCCAACGATGCGCTGGTGGAGGCGGGCCTGACCTTGTTCGGTTACACCCGCAATGACCTGGACCCGAGCATTCCGCCGGCGATCATCCATGCCGGCATTTCTCACCTGGTGCTGGCCCTCGACAGCCGTGCCAAACTCAGCCAGATGCACTATGAACTGGAAGCCGGTCGCCGCTACATGACCGACGCCGGTTTGGGCACCGTGGTGCTGGCGTTTGCCGAAAGCCCGACACTGTTCCACACCCGCAACCCGTTTGCGGTAGGCGGCGTGTACGAAGACCCGGCTACAGGCTCCGCGACGGCCGCGTTTGCCGGCTATCTGCGGGACCTGGGCTGGCCGCACAACGGGTGCATCAACATCATTCAAGGCGAGGACATGGGCAGCCGTTCGCGATTGCAGGCGCAGATCACCGATGAGAAGGGTGCCTCGATTCGTGTTTCCGGCACGGCGCGGTTGATGTTGGAGGACTGATTCTGGTCTTGGCGAACGTCTCGCTCAGCGTCTTCTCGTCGAACCCCTTCAGCTTATTGATCATCTTGCCATTCTGAAAAACCAGGAGGGTGGGAGTGCCGGTTACCTCGGGGTGTCTCGGGGTTTGGGCTGTGTCGAGCACCAGGCTTTTCACGGTGCGAGCGTATTTCCTGGCAAAGCGTTCAAACAGTGGCCCGGCCTCCCCGCAGGCCGGGCAATGCTGCGAAACAAACAGCATGAACACCGTTTTGTGTGCCTTGAGCACCTGCTGGTAAGCCATGGCATCGGCAATCACCGCCGTTGCAATTCCCATGATGATCTCCTTGAGCGAAAGGCCTGGCCCACGCTAATCCCGGCGATCAAAACGGTCTACTGTCAAAACTAACAGGTACCCACCTCCATGTGGTCGAACCGGCCATTGTGGCGAGGGAGCTTGCTCCCGCTGGGCTGCGCAGCAGCCCCCAAGGCTTTCAACGCTCCGCCCGCTCCCGAGCCTTCTTCGCCAATCCCACGCACTGCTTGTAATCCCCGTTCTCCTTGGCATCCTTCGCCCGTCGATACCCATGATGGTTCTGCGTGGTGTAGTTCGTACTGAACGCCGCCTTGAGCTTGGCCAACTCGGCCTTGCATTCACGGCGGTCATCCTTGGCGAACACAGTGCTGGCAAACACCAGCGACAACAACATAAGAACAAGGCTGATCTTCATCTGAGCGCATTCCTTGGGGAGGGCCGATCATCTGCCAAGCCTAGCCCAGCCGCAGGATTCTTCCATCCAGCACCGCACCGCCTTCGTGCCCGGTAACGAACCGCACTCGCACCCAAATGTGGCCTGTCACCCCGCTGTGTAGCCAACGGTAGCAACCTGATTTCAACCGATGGCCCAACGCCTCATCGCCGATAAAAATCCATCCCTTTGATTTAAAAAGAAATTAATCCCGCAATATTTTTCTGTTACCGCGTATGGCACACTTTCTGCTGTCTATTCCGTTGTTACATACTAAGTTCCGGTATAGCGGAATACACAACCCCTGGAGTGCTTGTCATGCATCACCGACCTTCCGTGTTCAAAGCGTGTGTTTTTCTCTTCGCCGCATCGGCTTCCCTCGCAAGCGCAGTGCAAGCCGCGGACAGCAAGCTCGATACAGTGCTCAAGCGTGGGCACCTGATCGTGGGTACAGGCAGTACCAATGCGCCGTGGCACTTCCAGGGAGCGGATGGCAAGTTGCAAGGTTTTGATATCGACATCGGCCACATCGTGGCCAAGGGGTTGTTCAACGACCCGAGCAAAGTCGAATACGTGGTGCAGTCCTCCGACGCCCGGATTCCCAACCTGCTGACCGACAAGGTCGACATGAGCTGCCAGTTCATCACTGTCACCGCCAGCCGCGCGCAGCAAGTGGCTTTCACCCTGCCGTACTACCGCGAAGGCGTGGGCCTGCTGCTGCCGGCCAACAGCAAATACAAAGAGATCGAAGACCTGCAAGCCGCTGGCGACAGCGTTACCGTGGCCGTGCTGCAAAACGTCTACGCCGAAGAACTGGTGCACCAGGCCTTGCCTAAAGCCAAGGTCGACCAGTACGACAGCGTCGACCTGATGTACCAGGCCGTGAACTCCGGGCGTGCCGACACCGCCGCCACTGACCAGTCCTCGGTCAAGTACCTGATGGTGCAAAACCCGGGCCGCTACCGCAGCCCGAGCTACGCCTGGAGCCCGCAGACCTACGCGTGCGCCGTCAAGCGTGGCGACCAGGACTGGCTGAACTTCGTCAACACCGCGCTGCACGAAGCCATGACCGGGGTGGAGTTCCCGATGTACAAGGCCTCGTTCAAGCAATGGTTCGGTGTGGATCTGCCAGAGCCTGCGATCGGTTTCCCGGTTGAGTTCAAGTAATTCGTAAACACTGGGGGCGTCGCTGACGGCGCCCCAATCAGGTACTGCTGACCATGAACTATCAGTTGAACTTTGCCGCTGTGTGGCGCGACTTCCCCAGCTTGCTGGCGGGGCTCGGCCTCGGCCTTGAACTGGCACTGCTGTCCATCGCCATCGGTTGCGTGATCGGCCTGTTGATGGCGTTTGCCATGCTGTCCAAACACCGCGCGCTGCGCATCGTGGCCTCGGTGTATGTGACGGTGATCCGCAACACCCCGATCCTGGTGCTGATCCTGTTGATCTACTTCGCCTTGCCCAGCCTGGGGATCCGGCTGGACAAGATCCCCTCGTTCATCATCACCCTGTCGCTGTACGCCGGTGCCTACCTGACCGAAGTGTTCCGCGCAGGCTTGCTGAACATTCCCAAGGGGTTGCGTGAGGCGGGCCTGGCCATCGGACTGGGCGAATGGCGTATCCGCGCGTACATCACCGTGCCGGTGATGCTGCGCAACGTGCTGCCGGCGCTGTCGAACAACTTTATCTCGCTGTTCAAGGACACCTCCCTCGCGGCCGCAATCGCGGTGCCGGAGCTGACCTATTACGCCCGCAAGATCAACGTCGAAAGCTACCGGGTGATTGAAACCTGGATGGTCACGACCGCGCTCTACGTGGCTGCCTGTTACCTCATTGCCATGCTGCTCCGTTACCTGGAACAGCGTTTGGCGATTCGCCGCTAAGGAGCGCCCATGTACGAATCCCCCAGCTGGCTGCATGAGTTGTGGATCGCCCGGGAAACCCTCTGGGCGGGGTTCCAGACCAGCGTCTACTGCTCGGCCCTGGCCATTATCTTCGGCACCCTGATCGGCATCGTCGCCGGCTTGGTGCTGACCTACGGCAAATTCTGGATGCGTGCACCGTTTCGCCTGTACGTCGACCTGATCCGCGGTACGCCGGTGTTTGTGCTGGTGTTGGCATGCTTCTACATGCTGCCGGCGCTTGGCTGGCAGATCTCCGCGTTCCAGGCCGGTGCCGTGGGCTTGACGCTGTTCTGCGGCTCTCACGTGTCGGAAATCGTGCGCGGTGCATTGCAGGCCATTCCCAAAGGGCAACTGGAAGCGGGCAAGGCCATCGGCCTGACCTTCTACCAGTCTCTTGGCTATGTGCTGTTGCCCCAGGCGCTGCGGCAGATCCTGCCGACCTGGGTCAACTCGTCTACGGAAATCGTCAAGGCGTCCACCTTGCTGTCGGTGATCGGCGTGGCCGAATTGCTGCTCAGCACCCAACAGGTCATCGCCCGGACGTTCATGACCCTGGAGTTCTACCTGTTCGCAGGCTTTATGTTTTTTGTCATCAACTACGCCATCGAATTGTTGGGGCGTTACATTGAAAAGCGGGTGGCGTTGCCATGAACCAACTCTCAAAAGAAAGCCAGCCACTCCTGAACATTCGCGGCCTGCGTAAACAGTACGGCCCGGTGGAAGTACTCAAGGGCGTCGACCTGAGCATGCAGCGCGGCAACGTCGTGACGTTGATCGGCTCCAGCGGCTCGGGCAAGACCACGCTGCTGCGCTGCGTCAACCTGCTGGAAGAATTCCAGGGCGGCCAGATCACCCTCGACGGTGAATCCATCGGCTACAGCGAGGTCGGCGGCAAGCGCGTGCGCCACCCGGAGCGGGTGATCTCCCAGCACCGCGCGATGACCGGCATGGCGTTCCAGCAGTTCAACCTGTTCCCGCACCTGACCGCCTTGCAGAACGTCACCCTGGGCCTGCTCAAGGTCAAGAAGATGGGCAAGGACGAGGCGGTTGCACTGGCGGAAAAATGGCTGGATCGTGTTGGCCTGCTGGAGCGCCGCAATCACTTCCCGGGCCAACTCTCGGGCGGCCAGCAACAGCGCGTGGCGATTGCCCGGGCGATTGCGATGAACCCGAGCCTGATGCTGTTCGACGAAGTCACCTCGGCCCTCGACCCGGAGCTGGTGGGCGAAGTGCTCAGCGTGATCAAAGGTTTGGCGGAAGAGGGCATGACCATGTTGCTGGTCACCCACGAAATGCGCTTTGCCTATGAAGTCTCGGACAAAATCGTCTTCATGAACCAGGGCCGCATTGAAGAACAAGGGCCGCCGAAAGACATTTTCGAACGCCCGCAATCGCCGCGACTCGCGGAATTTCTCAAGAACATTCGTTTTTAAATCATCACTTCAGGAGATCCATTATGAGCATTACTCGTTACGGCACCGGCGCCACTGCAGGCGGCGGCCAGCCTCGTCCTTTCGCCCGCGCGGTGGAAGCGGATGGCTGGTTGTACGTGTCGGGCCAGGTGCCGGCGGTGGACGGTGAAATCATCACCGGCGGCATCGTCGAGCAGACGCACCAGACCATGCGCAACGTGGTGGCGATTCTCGAAGAAGCCGGCTACGCCCTGGAAGACGTGGTGCGCGTGGGTGTATGGCTGGAAGACCCACGGGACTTCTGGAGCTTCAACAAAGTGTTCGGCGAATACTTCAACCCGGAACATGCCCCGGCACGGGCCTGTGTGCAGGCGAATATGATGGTCGATTGCAAGGTTGAGATTGATTGCGTGGCCTACAAGAAAAAAGGCTAAATGCCCGTCTCTTGAGACCACAGGAGACCCAATGTGGGAGCGGGCTTGCTCGCGAAAGCGGTGGATCAGTTGTAGATGTATTCACTGACACACCGCTTTCGCGAGCAAGCCCGCTCCCACAGGGGATCTGTGTTGATAGCTACATCTTCAAACGGGACCGACGACTGCCATGACCGAAGACACCATCAAACGCCGCGCCAAAGGCCTCGACCGGGCGTTCGATATCCTCGACTTCCTCAAGGAAGTCGGCCAGCCCCTGCGCCCGAATGATATCGCCAGCGGCATCGGCAGCCCCAAATCCACGGTCTACGAACTGGTGGCCTCGCTGCTGGAACGGCGCATCCTTGAAACCGTTGGCAAGGACGGTCACGTCTACCTCGGCCGTCAGCTGTACTTCCTCGGCCAGGCCCACCTGCGCCATTTCGACCTGACCCGCGAAGCCGACCACGCCCTGCAGGAAATCGTCAGCCAGACCCACGAAACGGCACAGATGTGCCTGCTCAATGGGCGCAAATACACCGTGGCCCTGATGCGTGAAGGCGAGCGGCATTTCCGCATTTCCTCAGACATCGGCGAAAACGCGCCCATCCCCTGGACCGCCTCCGGCCGCCTGCTGCTGGGCCATCTGAGCGACCAGCAAATCATCGACCTGATCGACTATGACGACTTCATCCTCCCGGACGGTCAGCGCCTGCCTCTGGAAACCTTCCTCGGGCAAATCCGCCAGGCCACCCTCGACGGATTCTTCTCCTTCGACAGCGTCGCCGACACCTTTACCCACTGCTTTGCCGCCCCGGTTCGGGACGCTCAAGGCATCAGCATTGCGACCCTGTGCATCGTCGCCCCACGGGCCGATGCCCTCAAAAACTACAACGACTATCGCCGGGTACTGATCGAAAGCGCGAACAACCTGGCCCGTCGCATCAACGAATAGGAAATTGCTATGTCTGCCTTCAATGCCGTTGAAAAAGGCGCCGCCCCGGTCGGTGCGCATCTGGTGCGTGACGTCAGCCTGCCAGCCCTGGTGCTGCACCGCGATGCCCTGGAACACAACATCCGCTGGATGCAGGATTTCGTCAGCAACAGCGGCGCGCAGTTGGCGCCCCACGGCAAGACCAGCATGATGCCGGCGCTGTTCCAGCGGCAGATCGAGCAGGGCGCCTGGGGCATCACCCTGGCCAATGCCGTGCAGACCCGCGCCGCGTATGCCGGTGGGGTTCGCCGGGTATTGATGGCCAACCAACTGGTGGGCGCGCCGAACATGGCGCTGATTGCCGACCTGCTGGCCGACCCTGAATTCGACTTTCACTGCATGGTCGACCACCCGGACAACGTCGCCGACCTGGGCCTGTTCTTCGCCGCCCGTGGCCTGCGCCTGAACGTGATGATCGAATACGGCGTGGTCGGCGGCCGCTGCGGTTGCCGCACTGAACAGCAGGTGCTCGACCTGGCCAAGGCGATCAAGGCCCAGCCTGCGCTGGCCCTCACCGGCATCGAAGGCTACGAAGGGGTCATCCATGGCGAGCACGCCATCAGTGGCATCCGCGAATTCGCCGCCTCCCTGGTGCGCCTCGCCGTCGACCTGCAAAACAGCGGCGCCTTCGACCTGGCCAAGCCCATCATCACCGCCTCGGGGTCGGCCTGGTACGACCTGATCGCCGAATCCTTCGAAGCCCAGAACGCCGCCGGCCGCTTCCTCAGCGTATTGCGCCCGGGCAGCTACGTGGCCCACGACCATGGCATCTACAAAGAAGCGCAGTGCTGCGTACTCGACCGTCGCAGCGACCTCAACGAAGGCCTGCGCCCGGCGCTGGAAGTCTGGGCCCATGTGCAATCGCTGCCGGAGCCAGGCTTCGCGGTGATCGCCCTGGGCAAGCGCGACGTGGCCTACGACGCCGGCCTGCCCGTGCCGCTCAAACGCTATAAGGCAGGCGTGTTGCCGGCCGAGGGTGATGACGTGACCGCGTGCAAGGTCACTGCCGTGATGGACCAGCATGCGTTCATGGTGGTTGCGCCGGGGGTTGAGTTGCGCATTGGCGACATCATCTCCTTCGGCACATCCCACCCGTGCCTGACCTTCGACAAGTGGCAAGTGGGTAATTTGGTGGATGAGCAGTTGCAGGTGATCGAAAGCCTGAATACCTGCTTCTAACTGTAGGAGCGAGCTTGCTCGCGATGGTCGTGAACGATGACGCGGGGAACCTGATACCCAACGGCGCTTTCGGATTTTTCGCGAGCAAGTTCGCTCCTACAGGATGACGCCCTCCAGTACATCGAGAGACCCCAGGCATGAACACACAACCGCGCATCGCCCTCATCGGTGAATGCATGATCGAACTGCAACACCGCGCCGACGGCAGCCTGCAACAAAGCTTCGGCGGCGACACCCTGAACGCCGCCGTCTACCTGCGCCGCGAACTGGGTGAACCCAGCACCGTCGACTACGTCACCGCCCTGGGCGATGACAGCTTCAGCGACGCCATGTGCAAGCACTGGGCTGAAGAGGGGCTGGGCCTGGGTATGGTCCAGCGCCTGCCTGGTCGCCTGCCGGGGTTGTACTGCATCCAGACCGATGCCAACGGCGAGCGCAAATTCCTCTACTGGCGCAACGAAGCCGCCGTGCGCGACTGCTTCACCACACCGGCAGCCGAGCCGATTTTGGCGGCGCTGCCGGCGTACGATGTGGTGTATTTCAGCGGCATCACCCTGGCAGTACTGGGCGAAGTAGGCCGTGGGCGCTTGCTGGAAACCCTGATCGAAACCCGCCAGCGCGGCGGCAAGGTGGTGTTCGACAACAACTACCGGCCACGCCTGTGGGCCAGTGTGGACGTGGCGCGTGCGGCGTATCACCGGGTATTGGCCGAGGTGGACATTGCCTTGCTGACCGAAGATGACGAGCGCGCGTTGTTTGGCTATGAGGATAGCGAGCAAGTGTTTGCCGCCTACCCGGCGATTGCCGAGGTGGTGCTCAAGCGGGGCGCGGATGCGTGTTTGATTCGCTGTGACGGTGAGCGGTTCGAGGTGCCGGCGTTGGTGGTGGAGAAGGTGGTAGACACCACAGCGGCGGGGGATTCGTTCAGTGCGGCGTACCTGGCCAGTCGGCTCAAGGGCGGTTCGCCGCAGGAAGCAGCCTTGGCCGGGCATCGGCTGGCGAGCCGGGTGATTCAGGTGCCGGGTGCACTTATTCCCCGAGACTAACGCTGATCGTTCCCACGCTCCGCGTGGGAATGCCTCACCGGACGCTCTGCGTCCGCTCTTGGGACGCAGAGCGTCCCTGGCTGCATTCCCACGCGGAGCGTGGGAACGATCAGCCATCAGTCCCGGTAAAACACCTGCACCAGGTGATACCCAAACTTGCTCTTGATCGGCCCATGAACCACCTTCACCGGCTTCTTGAAGATCACCGCATCAATCACCCCCACCATCTGCCCCGGCCTTACTTCACCCAAATCACCGCCGCGCTTGGCAGACGGGCAGGTGGAGTACTTCTTGGCCAACACGTCAAACGCTTCGCCCTTGGCAATACGCTGCTTGAGCTGTTCGGCTTCTTCACTGGTTTTCACCAGAATGTGACGGGCTTGGGCTTTCATTGATCGGTCCTGATGTGAAACGGCGCGCGATTATGCCTGAAGTCAGGCCTCTGAGCTGATCATGCTGCGGATTTTGTTAGCCAGCAGGTCAATCGAAAACGGCTTGGCCACCATGTCCATGCCGGCCTCCAGGAACCCCTGGCGCTCGGCGGCTTTCTCGGCATAACCGGTCATGAACAGCACCTTGAGCGCCGGTCGATGTTGCCGGGCAATTTCTGCCAATTGCCTGCCGTTCATCCCCGGCAAGCCCACATCGGTCACCAGCAAATCCACGCGCAAGTCAGACTCCAGCAGCGGCAAGGCCGCCCGTGCATCCGCCGCCTGGTGTGCGGTATAGCCCAGTTCATCCAGCACATTCACCACCAGCATCCGCACCGCCGGGTCGTCCTCGACCACTACCACGGCTTCGCCTTCCAGTGCCACCGGGGCTTCGCCTTGGCTGGCGGGCGTGGTGCGCTCCAGGGCCGTGCCATGCAGACGCGGCAAATACAGGCGCACGCAAGTGCCCTGGCCCGGTTCGCTGTGAATGGTCACGTGGCCGCCGGATTGCTGGGCAAATCCATAAATCATCGACAAGCCCAGGCCGGTGCCCTGGCCAATGGGCTTGGTGGTGAAGAACGGGTCGAAGGCCTTGGCGAGGATCTTCGCGGTCATGCCGGCGCCGTTGTCGCTCACGCCAAGCATCACATAGTCGCCGGCCTTGACCGGCTCCAGGGTGGTGATGTCGGTGCCGTCGAGGTAGCTGTTGGCGGTCTCGATGCACAATTGCCCGCCGTCGGGCATCGCATCGCGGGCGTTGATCACCAGGTTGAGCAGGGCGTTTTCCAACTGGCTGGCGTCGGTGTTCACCGGCCACACGTCGGTGCCCAGTTGCACCTTGAGTTCGATGTGCGCGCCCTTGGTACGGCGGAACAGGTCCTCCAGGGACGCCACCAACTGATTCGGATCCACCGGCTTGGGGTCCAGGGATTGGCGGCGGGAGAACGCCAGCAGGCGGTGGGTCAGCGCAGCGGCACGATGGGCCGAGGACACGGCGGCGTCGGTGAAGCGGCCGATCTCGTCGCTGCGTCCGGCAGCGATGTAGCGTTGCATCAGGTCCAGGCTGCCGATGATCCCGGTGAGCATGTTGTTGAAGTCATGGGCGATGCCGCCGGTGAGCTGGCCGACCGCTTCCATCTTCTGGGCATGGCGCAGGGCGTCTTCGGCACGCTCGCGCTCGAACATCTCGTTTTGCAGGCGCTGGTTGGCTTCGGCCAGGGCCTGGGTGCGTTGATTGACGCGCTCTTCGAGGTTTTCGTTGAGGTGGCGCAGGGCTTCTTCGGTCAGTTTGCGCTCGGTCTCGTCGATCACAAAAATGTAGAAACCGTTGACTGAACCGTCAGCGCTGAAACGCGGCAGGTACTTCATCAGCGCGTGGCGGGGGCGGCCGTCATGGTGCGGCGTGACGGTGACAAAACTGCAGGCCTTGCCCTTGAGCGCCGCCTCGATCTTGTCGACGCGCCCGGCATAGATTTCGTCGCCCACCACTTCGCGGATGGTCTTGCCGTACAGCTCCTGCGGGGTCATGCCGTACCAATCCAGGTAGGCACTGTTGTTCAGGCGAAAACGCTGCTCGTGGTCGACATAGCCGATCAGCACCGGCATGGCGTTGATGATCAGTTGCAGCTCGGTCTGGCTTTGGCGCAGGGCCTGCTCAGTGTGCTTGCGTTCGGTCAGGTCGAGGGCGGCGCCGAGAAAACGTGCCGGTCGGCCATGGTGATCCTTGTAGCAACGGCCCCGGGCAAACACCCAGCGCACTTCGCCGTCGGCCTGCAGCAGGCGATATTCCTCGGCGTATTCGGTGCCGTGGGTGATGCAATGCTTGATGCTGCGGGCCACCATGCCACGGTCTTCGGGGTGCACACCTTGCAGGTAGTCGCTGATGGGCAGCAGGCCGGCATCGCAGGGGTCAACCCCATGCAGTTGGGCGAAATGTGCGTCGGCGATAAACCGGTCTTCGCCAATGTCCCAGTCCCAGGTGCCCACGGCGTCGGTGGCGGCCAGGGCCAGTTGCAGGCGCTGCTCGGTGTCGCGCTGAGCCCTGAGGCTGTTTTCGGTGCGCTGCTGGAGTTCCAGGGCGATGCGCCGGCGCTCGTTGGTTTCGATGGCGGTGATCAGGATCCCGGCGACCTCACCACGCTCGTCGCGGATCGGGCTGTAGGTCAGGTCGAGCCAGATCTCGGTGTCGCGGTGATTGCGTTGCAGCACGAAACGCTGCTCGGTGAACGTGCGCACCTGGCCCGCGAAGACGGCGCTGTAGATCGGATCGGTGAACGGCTTCAGCTCCGGCCAGATCAGGTCGGCAGGCTGGCCAAAGGCGCCAGGATGCTTGTTGCCGGCCAGCATCGCGAAGCCGTCATTGTAGATCTGGGTGAGTTCGGCGCCCCACAGCAACAGCATCGGCATGGGTGAATGGATCACGATGTCGACGGCTGTACGGAGGCTTTGCGGCCAATCAATGGCGTCACCGAGGGGGCTTCGTGCCCAGTCCAGCCGCGCAATCAGTGCTGCGGCCTCGCTGCCGGTGGGTGATACGTTCATGAAAATGCCCTGCGCGTAACGCTTGAAGAATGACAAAAGCCGATTATCCCGTGAGGAGTGATCGGCTTTCCACCCTCGAAAAATAGCATGCTTGAGGGTTTTGTCTTCAAATGAGTGCTTGAGGGCTAAAACGTTTCATCTTTCTGCCAGCTCCGGGCGATCACGAAATTGCTCCAGTGCCTCGGGGTTGGCCAGGGCGTCGGTGTTCTTCACCGCCTCGCCATGCACCACGTTGCGCACCGCCAGTTCGACGATCTTGCCGCTGATGGTGCGCGGGATGTCCGTCACCGCCAGAATCTTCGCCGGCACATGGCGCGGCGTGGTGTTGGCGCGGATCACCTGGCGGATCTGCTGCTCCAGGGCGTCATCCAGCTCCACGCCGTCGCTGAGCCGCACAAACAGCACCACCCGCACGTCATCCTGCCAGCGTTGGCCGATGGCCAGGCTTTCCAGCACCTGCGGCACCTTTTCCACTTGGCGATAAATCTCTGCGGTGCCGATGCGCACGCCGCCGGGGTTGAGCACGGCGTCCGAGCGGCCATGGATCAGCAAGCTGCCATTGGGCCGTTGTTCGGCGTAGTCGCCCTGGGCCCACACGCCGGGAAACTGGCCGAAATACGAGGCCCGCAGTTTTTCCTGGTGCGGGTCATTCCACAAGCCGATAGGCATCGCCGGGAAGTGCCGGGTGCACACCAGTTCGCCTTTTTCGCCTATCAGCGGGCGACCTTTGTCGTCCCAGACTTCGATGGCCATTGCCAGGCTCTTGCACTGCATCTCGCCACGGCGCACCGGCAGCACCGGGTTGCCGATCACAAAGCAGGAGACGATGTCGGTGCCGCCGGACATCGACGACAGGCACAGCTCCGGCTTGATCTCGCGGTACACGTAGTCGTAGCTCTGGGGCGACAGCGGCGAGCCGGTGGAGATCAAGCCCTTGAGGCTGCCCAGGTCGTGACTCAGGCGCGGTTGCAGCCCGGCCTTTTCCAGGGTGGCGAGGAACTTCGGGCTGGTGCCGAACACGCTGATTTTTTCCTGGTCGATCAGGTCCATCAGGCGCTCCGGCCCCGGGTGAAACGGTGAGCCGTCATACAGCACCGCCGTGGCGCCGATGGCCAGCACCGACACCAGCCAGTTCCACATCATCCAGCCGCAGGTGGTGTAGTAGAACAGGCAGTCATCCCGCGACAGGTCGGCGTGCAGGCCGTGTTCCTTGAGGTGGGTGAGCAATACGCCGCCGGTGCCGTGGATGATGCACTTGGGCACGCCGGTGGTGCCGCTGGAATAGAGGATGTACAGCGGATGATCGAAGGGCACGGCGACGAAATCGGGCTCACCGCCGGGGCTGTAGAAGTCGTTCCAGAGCGCGACGTTGGCCCGGGTCTGATACTCCTCGGGACGCGCCTGCGGGCGGGCATACGGCACGATGATCAGCTGTTGCAGGGACGGCAGCCGCTCGAGGATTTCATTGAGCTTGCTGCTTTGGTCGATGACCTTGCCGGCATACCGGTAACCGGCGCAGGTGATCAGTACCTTGGGTTCGATCTGGCCGAAGCGGTCGATCACGCCTTGGGTGCCGAAGTCGGGCGAGGAGCACGACCAGATCGCGCCGAGGCTGGTGGTGGCGAGCATGCCCACCAGGGTTTGCCAGGTATTGGGCATGCACGCGGCGACCCGGTCGCCCACGCCGACACCGGCGGCCCGCAGGCTGCGTTGAAGGCCGGCGACGTGGCGGGCCAGTTCGGTATAGGTCAGTTGTTCGCGCTGGCCGTCTTCGCTGATGGCGACCACCGCAGGATGATCGTCGCGGCGGCGCAGCAGGTGTTCGGCAAAGTTCAGGGTAGCGCCGGGAAACCACTGGGCGCTGGGCATCTCGGCGCCTTCGATCAGTACCGCGTTGGGTGGCGTGCGGAACTGCACCTCGAAGAACTCGACAATGGACTGCCAGAAGTCCGGGCGCTGGTCGATGCTCCACTGGTGCAGGGCCGGGTAGTCGCTGATCTGCAAGGCATGGCGATCATTGATGAAGCGCCGGAACTGGTCCATGCGGGTGGTGTGGATGCGTTCGGGGGAGGGTTGCCAGAGTATTTCGGACATAGGTGAGTCTCTCTCGTTCCCACGCTCTGCGTGGGAATGCCTCATTGGACGCTCTGCGTCCGCTCTTGGGACGCGGAGCGTCCCGGGCTGCATTCCCACGCGGAGCGTGGGAACGATCATCGTCGTTTACTGGGCCAGCCAGCCGCCGTCGATATTCCACGCCGCGCCCCGCACCTGGCTGCCGGCTTCGCTGCACAGGAACAGCACCAGTTCCCCCAATTGCGGCGGCGTCACGAACTCCAGGGACGGCTGCTTCTCCGCCAGCAAATCCTGCTGCGCCTGCTGTGGGTCAACCCCGCTGGCGATGCGATCATCAATCTGCTTCTGCACCAGCGGCGTCAACACCCAGCCCGGGCAGATGGCATTGCAGGTGACATTACTCTGGGCGGTTTCCAGCCCCACCACTTTGGTCAGCCCGATCACGCCATGCTTGGCCGCGACGTAAGCCGCCTTGCCCACCGAACCCACCAGCCCATGCACCGAGGCGATATTGACGATCCGCCCCCAGCCCTTGGCCTTCATGCCCGGCAGGCTCAACCGCGTGCTGTGGAACACCGACGACAGGTTGATCGCAATGATCGAATCCCAGCGCTCTACCGGAAACTCGTCCACCGACGCCACATGCTGAATCCCGGCGTTGTTCACCAGGATGTCGATGCCGCCAAACTCGCGCTCGGCGTAGGCAATCATCTCGGCGATCTGCGCCGGGTCGCTGACGTCCGCCGGGTGATGCCCGACCTTGCCGCCGAAGGCCTGCACCTGGGCGATCACCGCGCTGGCGTCGCCGAAGCCGTTGAGGATCAGGTTGGCGCCGGCCTTGGCCAGGCTCAGGGCGATGCCCAGGCCGATGCCGCTGGTGGAGCCGGTGACCAGGGCGGTCTTGCCGTTCAATGTCGTCATATCAACCTCACACAATGCCGGTAGCGTAGAAAGTACCAATCACCACGAACACCGCGAGGGTCTTGATGATCGTGATGCCGAAAATATCTTTATAGGCTTCGCGGTGGGTCAGCCCGGTGACCGCCAGCAACGTGATCACGGCGCCGTTGTGGGGCAGGGTGTCCATGCCGCCGCTGGCCATGGCCGCGACCCGGTGCAGTACTTCAAGAGGGATATTGGCCGCATGGGCTGCTGAAATAAAGCTCTCCGACATGGCCGCCAGCGCAATGCTCATGCCGCCCGAGGCGGAACCGGTGATACCGGCCAGCAGGGTCACGGTAATCGCCTCGTTGACCAGTGGGTTGGGAATGCCCTTGAGCCAGTCCGCCAGCACCAGGAAGCCCGGCAGCGAGGCGATCACCGCACCAAAACCGTATTCCGAAGCGGTGTTCATCGCCGCCAGCAATGCACCGCTGACCGCGCTCTTGCTGCCCTCGGCGAGCTTGCTGCGAATCGCCGAGAAGCCGAATACCAGCACCACGATAATCCCCACCAGCAACGCCGCCTGCACTGCCCAGATCGCCGTGAGCTTGGCGACTTCGGTCTGCACCGGCACGCTCATGCCCGGCAGGCTGAGGGTGTGGGTCTTGCCGTACCACAGCGGAATCCAGTGGGTGAACAGCAGGTTCATGATGCCCACCAGCAGCAGCGGCGACAGGGCGATCCACGGGTTGGGCAGCTTGATGTCTTCGGCGGTCTCCGGCTCGTTGCGCAGGTTGGTGCCATAGCCTTCACCGGCCCGCTGGGCCTTGTTGCGCTGGCGGGCCAGGTACAGCATGCCGACGCAGAACACGAAGATCGTGCCGATCAGCCCCAGCCACGGCGCAGCCCAGGCGGTGGTGTTGAAGAAGGTACTGGGGATGATGTTCTGGATCTGCGGCGTGCCGGGCAGGGCGTCCATGGTGAACGAGAACGCACCGAGGGCGATGGTCGCCGGCAGCAGGCGCTTGGGGATATTGCTCTGGCGGAACATCTCGGCGGCAAACGGGTACACCGCGAACACCACCACAAACAGCGACACGCCGCCGTAAGTCAGCAGGGCGCACACCAGCACGATCACCAGCATCGCCTGGCGGGTGCCGAGCAAGCGGATCGCGGCAGCGACGATGGAGCGCGAGAAACCGGAGATTTCAATCAGCTTGCCGAATACCGCGCCGAGCAGGAACACCGGGAAATACAGCTTGAGGAAGCCGACCATTTTCTCCATGAACACCCCGGTGAAGGCGGGGGCGACGGCGGAAGGGTCGGTGAGCAGCACAGCGCCGAGGGCGGCGATGGGGGCAAACAGGATGACGCTGTAGCCACGGTAGGCGGCCAGCATCAGCAGCGCCAGGGCTGCGAGGGCAATGATCACACTCATGGTGTGTCTCCATCTGATTGTTATTTTTGTGGGGTGAGGCGGTGGGGAAGGGCTATAGCGAGATGTGTGCCAAGTGTTTAACTTGTTGAAATATATGGAAAAGTTATTGATCTGTGAGTGCGTTCTCAAATTCTGTCCCGAATTTGAGACTGGTGGAGATCAAATGTGGGAGCGGGCTTGCTCGCGAATGCGGTATGTCAGTTCCGAATTTACTGGCTGGCACACCGCATTCGCGAGCAAGCCCGCTCCCACAATGGATTTTCTCTGTATTTGGAATTGTGTCTCTGTTTTGAGATTATGCGATGCCCAGCGCAACCATCTTCTTGTACAAGGTCGACCGGCCAAGCCCCAGCCGCTTCGCCGCCTCCACCACATTCCCTTCACACGCCTTCAACGCCGCCCCAATCACCTGCCGGTCAAACCGTTCCCTGGCCGCACTGAAACTCTCGCCCTCAACGGTCTCTACCGAGCGGTGCTCAACCGGACTGAACGTACCAATTGCCGCGCGAATTTCACGGGCATCCAGCACCAGGTCATCACTCAACAGCGCCGCCCGCTCCAGCACATTGCGCAGCTCGCGGATATTCCCTGGCCACGCATGCTGCGCCAATAGCGCCAGCGCTTCCCGGTCCAGTTCATGCTGGCTGCGCAACTCCTCCAGAATCGCTTCACTCAACGCCGGCAAATCATCCAGCCGCGCGCGCAACGGCGGTACCTGGATCGGCAGCACATTCAGGCGGTAATACAGATCCGCGCGGAACTCCCCGCGCTTGATCGCCGCTTCCAGGTCCATCGACGTGGCGGCAATCACCCGCACATCACTGTGGATCATCTCGTTGGAGCCCACCGGCTCGAACTCTTTCTCCTGCAACACCCGCAGCAGCTTGCTTTGCAGCGGCAGCGGCATGTCGCCGATCTCATCGAGAAACAGCGTGCCGCCCTGGGCAATCTGCAACTTGCCGGGGCGGCCCTTGCGGTCGGCACCGGTAAACGCGCCCGGTGCCGTGCCAAAGAATTCGGCTTCCAGCAAATCATGAGGAATCGCCGCGCTGTTGATACTCACAAAGGCTTTGTGCGCCCGAGGCGATGCACCGTGAATCGCCTGGGCCAGCAGTTCCTTGCCGGTCCCGGTTTCCCCCAGTAACAACACCGGCGAGTCCGCGCTGGCGCTGCGCCGCGCCCGGCGTTTGACTTCCAGGCTGGCCGCGCTGGTGCCGATAAAGTGCGCGAAGTTGTACTTGCTTTGCCGCGACCTCAGCAACGACCGCGTGGACGCCAGTTCCTGCTGCATGCTCAGGTAGCGCTCGATCAGCGGCGACAGGTTGCGCAATTCATCAAACAGCGCAAACCCGATTGCACCGATCACCTTGCCCGCGTCGTCATGGATCGGCAGGCGCATCACCACCAGCGGGCCTTTGGGCGTGTCCTGGATATCCAGCAGAATCGGCTGGTCGTTGCGCACCACCTGGCGTAACAGGCTGTTGGATATCACCTGCTCGCAGGGTTGACCGATGGCCTCGTCGGCGCTTTTCAGGCCGAAGCGCTTGGCGTAACGCTCGTTCATCCAGACGATGTTGGCGTCACCGTCGACAATCACCGTGCCTTCGCTGGACTGCTCGATGATCTCGAACAACGACTGGATCGCCAGGCCGCGAACGTATTGGTAATCCTTGAGGCTGCCGCTGGTGTTCATGGATGCGCCGCCGCGAGGAGTTCCTGGGTGTAGGGATGTTGAGGCGCGGCAAACACTTCGTCGCTCGGCCCGCGCTCCACCACCTTACCGTCCTTGATCACGATCATGTCGTGGGCCAGGGCCCGCACCACTGCCAGGTCGTGGCTGATAAACAGGTAAGTCAGGCCGTACTTTTCCTGCAGCTCAAGCAGCAGGGCGACCACTTGTTTCTGCACGGTACGGTCCAGCGCCGAGGTGGGTTCGTCCAGCAGAATCAACGCCGGTTTGAGCACCAGGGCACGGGCGATGGCGATGCGTTGGCGCTGGCCGCCGGAGAATTCATGGGGGTAGCGATGGCGGCTGGCCGGGTCCAGGCCGACGTCTTCCAGCACGCGGATCACTTGGGCTTCGCGGTCCTTGAGGCTGCACGGGGCATGCACTTCCAGGCCTTCGCTGATGATCTGCGCCACCGACATCCGCGGGCTGAGGCTGCCGAACGGATCCTGGAACACCACCTGCATCTGCTTGCGCCACGGCTGCATCTGCTTTTGCGTCAGGCCGTCAATGGCCTCGCCCTGGAAGCGAATCGCGCCGCTGGAATCCAGCAGCCGCAGAATCGCCTGGCCCAGGGTGGATTTGCCCGAGCCGGACTCGCCGACAATCCCGAGCGTCTTGCCGCGCTGCACCGTCAGGCTGATGCCGTCCACCGCTTGCAGGTACTGCTTGCGCCGGAACAATCCGCCGCCCAGCGGGAACTGCACGCTCAGGTTATCCACCTGCAACACCGTCTCCCGCGTCTCGTGATTCAAGACGATGCCTGCCGGTTCAGCATCCAGCAGCAGGCGGCTGTAAGGGTGCTTCGGCGCGCAGAACAGGGTTTCGCAATCCGCCTGCTCGACAATTTCCCCGGCCTTCATCACGCACACCCGCTGGGCAATGCTGCGCACCAGGTTGAGGTCGTGGCTGATCAGCAGCAGCGACATGCCCAGGCGTTGTTGCAGGGACTTGAGCAGCAGCAGGATCTTGCGCTGCACGGTCACATCCAGCGCGGTGGTGGGTTCGTCGGCGATCAACAGTTCCGGCTCGCAGGCCAGGGCCATGGCGATCATCACCCGCTGGCGCTGGCCGCCGGAGAGTTGATGGGGATAGGCCTTGAGGCGTTCCTGGGGCTTCTGGATGCCCACCAGTTCCAGCAATTCAAGGATCCGCGCCTGGGCTTGCTTGCCGCCCAGGCCCTTGTGCAACAGCAGGGTTTCGCCGATCTGTTTCTCGATGCTGTGCAGCGGATTCAGGGACGTCATCGGCTCCTGGAAGATCATCGCAATCCGGTTGCCCCGCAGTTTTTGCAGGGTGGCGGGCGAGGCGCCGAGCAGTTCCTGGCCGCGATAGCGTACCGAGCCGGTGGTTTCGGTGCCGGCTTCGGGCAGCAGTTGCAGGATCGAATGGGCGGTCACCGATTTGCCCGAACCGGACTCGCCCACCAACGCCAGGCACTCGCCGGGGCGCACGTCCAGGCACAGCTTGCGCACCACGGTCTGGCCGTTGAAGGCGACGCTCAGGTCGCGAATCTCGATCAGGTTTTCAGTCATCTCAACGGCCTTCATGAGCGTGGGTCGAAGGCGTCACGCAACGCCTCGCCGATAAACACCAGCAACGACAGAATCAGCGCCAGGGTGAAAAATGCAGTCAGCCCCAGCCATGGCGCTTGCAGGTTCTGCTTGCCCTGGGCGATCAGCTCGCCCAGTGACGCGCTGCCGGCGGGCATACCGAAGCCGAGGAAATCCAGGGCGCTCAAGGTAGAAATCGCCCCGGTCAAAATGAACGGCAAGTAGCTGAGGGTGGCGGTCATTGCGTTCGGCAGGATATGCCGGCGGATGATCTTGCCGTCACCCAAACCCAGCGCCCGCGCGGCCTTGACGTACTCCAGGTTGCGCCCTCGCAGGAACTCGGCGCGCACCACGTCCACCAGGGCCAGCCACGAAAACAGCGCCATGATCCCCAGCAACCACCAGAAATTCGGCTCGACAAACCCCGACAGGATGATCAGCAAGTACAGCACCGGCAGGCCGGACCACACTTCCAATATTCGTTGCCCGAGCAAGTCCACCCAACCACCGTAGTAACCCTGCAAGGCACCGGCGGCGATGCCGATGGCAGCGCTGATGGCGGTGAGGGCCAGGGCAAACAGGATGGATACTCGTGCGCCGAAGATCACCCGCGCCAGTACGTCGCGGGATTGGTCGTCGGTGCCCAGCCAGTTCACGCTCGATGGCGGGCTGGGGGCAGGACGGGTCAGTTCGTAGTTGGGGGTGTCGTCGCTGAACGGGATCGGCGGGAACAGCATCCAGCCGCCGTCCTTCTTGATCAGGTTCTGTACGTATTCACTGCGGTAATCCGCCTGGAAGGGCAGTTGCCCGCCGAACTCCTGCTCGGTGTAGCGCTTGAACACCGGGAAATACAGTTCGTCCTGGTAGCTGAGCACCAAGGGTTTGTCATTGGCGATCAACTCGCCGCCGAGGGTCAGGATAAACAGGCCGATAAACAGCCACAGCGACCACCAGCCGCGACGGTTTTTCTTGAAGCGTTCAAAGCGCCGACGGGCCACGGGAGAGAGCTTGAGCATCAGGCGTTCCTCGCGGCGAAGTCGATACGCGGGTCCACCAGGGTGTAGCAGAGGTCACCGATGAGTTTTATCAAGAGGCCAAACAGCGTGAAGATAAACAGCGAACCGAACACCACCGGATAGTCCCGTGAAACCGCCGCTTCGTAGCTCATGCGGCCCAGGCCATCGAGGGAGAAAATCACCTCGATCAGCAGCGAACCGGCAAAGAACACCGCGATAAACGCCTGGGGAATCCCCGAAATCACCAACAGCATGGCATTGCGGAACACATGCCCGTAAAGCACCCGGCGTTCACTCAAGCCTTTGGCTCGGGCGGTGACCACGTACTGGCGGGTGATTTCATTGAGGAACGAGTTTTTGGTGAGGATGGTCAAGGTGGCGAAACCGCCGATCACCAGGGCGCTGACCGGCAGTACCAGGTGCCAGAAGTAATCGGCGATCTTGCCGACGGTGCTCAACTGGTCGAAGTCTTCCGAGACCAGCCCGCGTACGGGGAACCAGTTCAACGAGGTGCCGCCGGCGAAGACCACGATCAGGAACATCGCAAACAGAAACGCCGGCATCGCATACCCAATCACGATCGCGGTGCTGCTCCACACATCAAAACTGCTGCCATGGCGCACCGCCTTGCGAATCCCCAGCGGGATTGACACCAGGTAGGTGATCAAGGTGGCCCACAGGCCGAGGGAAATGGTCACCGGCATCTTTTCGAGGATCAGGTCGGTCACGCTTTTGCCACGGAAGAAACTGTTGCCGAAATCCAGCTGGGCGTAGCTCTTGAGCATCAGCCACAGGCGTTCCGGCGCGGGCTTGTCGAAGCCGTATTGTTTTTCGATGTCCTTGATCAGTTCCGGGTCCAGGCCACGGCTGGCCCGTGAGCCGCTGCTGAGGCTTTCGGCAGACGAGCCGCCGACGCCACCGCCGCCGATGCCTTGCAGGTGGGCGATGGCCTGTTCCACCGGCCCGCCGGGCGCGGCCTGCACGATAACGAAGTTCACCAGCAGGATAATCACCAGGGTCGGAATGATCAGCAGCAGGCGCCGCACGATATAGGCAAACATCAGCGGGCTCCCGGGCGTTTGGTCAGTTCGGCTTTCATCTGTTCATTGGTCAGCGGCGTGGGGCTGATTTCCCACCAGGTTTCCAGGGCCTCATCGGTCTTGGCTTCCACGGCCGGGCGGCCGAAGCGGTTCCACCACGCGGCGGAGGTGCCCGGCGGGTAGTAGTTGGGAATCCACAGGTAATTCCATTGCAGCACGCGGTCCAGGGCGTGGGCGTAACTCAGCATTTGCGACTGGGTATTGGCCTTGACCAGGCCATTGATCAGGCTGTCCACGGCAGGGTCTTTCAGGACCATGTAGTTGTTGGCGCCGGTATCAAACGCGGCGGCGGAACCGAAGTAGTTGTACAGCTCCATCCCCGGCGAGGTGGTGACCGGGAAGCCGGTGACGATCATGTCGTAGTCCCGGGCCATCAAGCGGTTGACGTATTGCGAGGAGTCGATACGGCGGATATTGAGGGTGATGCCGATCTGCGCGAGGTTGCGTTTGTACGGCAACAGCAAGCGCTCAAGGCCGTTCTGGGCGTTGAGGAAGGTGAACTCCAGCGGCTCGCCTTCGGCATTTACCAGTTTGTCGCCGTCGGGTTTCCAGCCGGCCTGTTCCAGCAGGGCCAGGGCTTGCAGTTGCTTGTCGCGGATCATCCCGCTGCCGTCGGTGGTCGGCGCCTTGAAGACTTGGGTGAAGACTTCGTCGGGAATCTGCCCGCGCAAAGGTTCCAGAATCGCCAGCTCCTGGGCGTCCGGCAGTTGGGTCGCCGCCAGCGGGCTGTTGGAGAAGAAGCTTTGTTGGCGGATGTACATGTTGCGCATCATCTGCCGGTTGGCCCATTCGAAGTCCCACAACATGGCCAGGGCCTGGCGCACGCGGCGGTCCTTGAACATCGGCTTTTGCACGTTGAACACGTAGCCCTGGGCTGGTTGCGGCGCCTCTTTGGCCAGGTGCGCGCGTTGCAGGCGACCATCGTCCAGGGCCGGGCCGTTGTAGCCGATGGAGTAGCCGGTGGCAGAGAATTCGCGGTTGAAGTCATAGGCGCCGCCCCGCAGGACCTGGCGCGCCACTTCGGTGTCGCCGAAATATTCCAGGCTCAGGTGATCGAAGTTGTACAGGCCGCGGCTGATGGGCAGGTCCTTGCCCCACCAGTTCGGGTCACGCTTGAAGGTGATGGTGTTGCCGGCATCCACCTTGCTGATGGTGTAGGGGCCGCTGCCGAGGGGAATCTCGTAGCCGCCGCCGTCGGCGAAGTTGCGGGTTTTCCACCAATGTTCCGGGAATACCGGCAGGGTGGCGACATCCAGGGGCAGGGTGCGGTTTTCGTTGCTGGAGAAATCGAAGCGCACCTGGCGCGGGCCTTCGACTTCGACGTGTTTGACGTCAGCGAACAATGTGCGGTAGCGCAGGCTGCCCTGGGTCATCAGCAGGTCGAAGGTGTAGCGCACGTCTTCGGCGGTGATCGGCTGGCCATCGGCGAAACGCGCCTTGGGGTTCAGGTAAAAACGCAGGGACAGACCGTCGTCTGACCGCTCCATCTTTTCCGCCACCAGGCCGTAGACCGTGTAGGGCTCATCCAGGGAGCGCTGGGCCAGGGGCGAATACAGCCAACCGTCGACCTGGCTGACGCCGATGCCTTTGTCGCCATAAGGCAATACATGGTCGTAGCGCCCGATTTCGATCGCCGAACGCCGCAAGCTGCCGCCCTTGGGGGCATTGGGGTTGGCGTAATCGAAATGGGTGAACCCGGGCTGGTATTTGGCCGGTTCGCCGTACACGGTCAGTGCCGATTGCGGCGCGGCGATCACGGCGGTGCTGGCCAGCAATAGGGCCAGGGTGGAGCAAAACAGAGTAGAAAAAGCGACTCGCATTATCAGCCTTGGGCGCCGGGTGAAGAGGTAAATGGATTTGTACGCTATGCGCGTGCGCCTCGCCAGTCTTCACACTGTCACAGATGCACAACGGCCCACCAAAAGGCGGGCCGCTGTTTTAAACATAGGTGCGGACTGGATCAGTCCTGACGGCTGGTCACTTCCAGCAGGTGATAACCGAACTGGGTTTTCACTGGGCCTTGCACGGTGTTGACCGGGGCGCTGAAGACGACGGTGTCGAATTCTTTAACCATCTGGCCCGGGCCGAACGAACCCAAGTCGCCGCCTTGACGGCTGGACGGGCAGGACGAGTTGGCTTTGGCAACTTCGGCGAAATCAGCGCCGCCTTCGATCTGTGCTTTCAGTTCGTTGCACTTGTCTTCGGTGGCAACCAGGATGTGACGGGCGGTGGCTTTGGCCATGAGGGATAACTCCTTGGGTAAAAACGGTGAGCGTACCGGATTCAGGTGGTTATTTCCTGGCAAAGTTCCCCAAGAATGAACCGACGCTTCACGAGCGCCGCCCCCCGTAGCAGCTGTCGAGCGCCAGCGAGGCTGCGTCAGCCGCGCCACCGCTGTTGCGCCAGGCACGAGATCGGGTCGCTCCCGACGCAGCCTCGCTGGGGCTCGACAGCTGCTACGGGGTGGTGGTGGTGGTGGTGGGTCAGGTGTGGCGGGCCATTACGCCGCTGTGGGTCAGCCAATCGATAAACAGTGCAAACAGCTCCGCCTGGGAGTTGATTTCAAGCTTGGTATACAAATGCTTGCGGTGCATGCGCACGGTTTCTGGGGAGATGCCCAGCACTTGGGCGGTGGATTTCACCGAGTGCCCGCGCAATATCAGGTGGGCGATCTCCCGTTCGCGCACGGTCAATACACCGCTGCCAAAATGCATGAACGCCGCTTCTATCTGCTGATGCACCTGGGTCTGGGTGAAGGCCTCATCACTGATCACCTTGCACAGCCCGCCTGTGGTGCCGAAGCGTCGCAGCAGTTCACGCACGATGGGTTGGGCGGTTCGTTGCAGTGCCAGTTGTTCGTCGCTGAACTGGCCGGCACTCAGCCCCTGGAACATGCACAGGGAAATCTTGCTGTTGGGGCACAGGTCGACGATGTAATAGCTCTCCTGGGCGCCGCCGCTGCGCAGGTAGTAGGTCTTGTAGTACTCGCTGTTGAAGAAATCGTCCGGGGCGATTTGCGCCAGGTGGTAGAAACCTTCGGCCAGGCCCTTGTCTACCGCGAGGCAGAACGGGTCCAGCAGGTAGCCCCGGGAAAAGTAGCGGTTGATGATTTCTTCATAGTGCGGCCGGGGGATGCCTTGCTGGTAGAGCAAGTGCGGCGCCTGGCCCTGGCGCTCCAGGCTGATCATCATCGATTCGATAGGGGTCAGTGCACTGAGGGCGCAGGCCAGGTGTTCAAGGAATGACGCTTCGTCGACGCTGGCGAAGGCGTGGGCCAACGCACCATTCCAGGCGTCAAGCACCTGGAAGGACGGGGCAGGGCAGTGATCGGCATGCTGGTTCATGCCGGCCAGTCTACCCGCCGGCCAGGGCCCCGGCAAAAGCACCGAGGCGCCCAGGCTCATCGGCCCTGATACTCGCCGCTTTGGCGCAGCTCTTCGGCGGTGTCGAGGATGCACTGGCGCAGGATCTCCACCACTTGATCCACCTGGGCATGGGTGATGATCAGCGGCGGCGACATCACGTTCAGGTGGCCGATGGGCCGCACCAGTAAGCCTCTGGCCTGGGCCCGCAGGTGGATCTTCTCGCCGATGTTTACCGCGTCCGGTAGCAGCGCCTTGGTGTGTTTGTCGGCGACAAATTCGATGCAGGCCATCAAGCGCTGGCAGCGTACGTCGCCCACCAGCGGCAGGCTGGCCAGGGTTTGCAGGCGCTGTTCGAGGTACACGCCGACGTCTTCGACATGGGCCAGCAGGTTTTCCCGCTCGATGATCTCGATGTTCTTCAGTGCCGCCACGCAACTCACCGGATGACCGCTGTAGGTGAAACCATGGGTAAAGCAGCGGCCTTTGCCCGGCTCGCCGATCACTTGCCAGATGCGGTCCGAGAAAATACAGGCGCCCAACGGCAGGTAACCGGACGTCAGGCCTTTGGCGGTGGTGATGATGTCCGGCTGCATGTCGAACACCTCCTGGGAGGCGAAGAATTTTCCCAGCCGGCCGAAGGACGTCACCACTTCATCCGCCACATACAGCAGGTCGTAGCGTTGGCAGATTTCCCACATGCGCCGGTGATAACCCTTTGGAGGAATGATCACGCCGCCCGAGCCCATGATCGGTTCGGCAAAGAACGCGGCCACCTTGTCGGCGCCGATGGTCAGGATCTTGTCTTCGAACTCATCCACCAGGAAATCGAGGAACTGCGCCTCGCTCATGCCTTCTGGCGCCCGGTAGTAGTTGGGGCAGGAGATGTGGTGGAACAGGTCGCTCATGAAGTCGAATTCCGGCGCACGGTCGGCGGCCTTGTTGCCGATGGACATCGTCAGGAACGTCGAGCCGTGGTACGCACTGAAGCGCGAGATGATGTGTTTCTTCTCATGCTTGCCGCGACTGTTCTGATAGAACTGCACCAGACGATAGGCGGTATCGACGGCCGTGGAACCGCCGGTGGTCAGGAACACATGGTCGAGGTCGCCGGGGGCCAGGCTGGCGAGCTTGGCGCACAGTTCGATGGCGGTGACGTTGGCCATGTCGCAGAACGGGTTGGAGTAGGCCAACTGTCGCACCTGGTTGGCGATGGCGTCGGCCATTTCCTCGCGGCCCAGGCCGATATTCGTGCACCACATGCCGCCGACGGCATCCAGGTAACGGTTGCCGGCGGTGTCGTAGATGTAGGCGCCATCACCCGCCGCGATATTCAGTGAGCCTTGTTCACGGTGTTCGTCAAACATATGAAAACCGTGCATGTAATGGGCCTTGTCGGCGGCGTCCAGTTGCTCGTGATCGAACTGGGCGAAAAAAGCAGGATTTGGCAGGGTCATGGCATTTACCTTCAATGGCTGGGTTTCACTTGCCGGTCTTCACGGCGTTCCAGGTACGGGTGATCAGGCGCACGGCGGCTTGGGACTGGCTTTTCTGGGTGAACAAGCGCTGCATCGTCGCCGCGTCCGGGTAGATGGCCGGGTTGTCGCGTATGTCCGCATTTACAAAGGGCTTGGACGCCAGGTTGCTGTTGGCGTAGTGAATGGTGTTGCTGACGCCGGCGATAACCTCGGGTTGCAGGAGGAACTCGATGAACTTGTGGGCATTCGCCACGTGCGGGGCGTCGGCCGGGATATAGAAGTTATCGAACCAGATCAGCGAGCCTTCCTTGGGGATGAAGTAACCCAGGTTGACCTTGGCCCCGGCTTCCGCGGCCCGGGCCTGGGACGTGGCGTAGTCGCCGGACCAGGTCGCGGCCATGCACAGCTCGCCGTTGGCCAGGCCGTTGATAAAGCCGCTGGAGTCGAATTTGCGGATGTACGGCCGTACCGCCATCAGTACATCCTGGGCGGCCTTGAGGTCTTTGGGCGCCACGCTGTTGGGGTCCAGACCGAGGTAGGTCAGGGCCAGCGGGATCATGTCGGTGGGGGAGTCCATGAAGGTGATGCCACAGTCGGCGAAGCGCGAAACGATCTTGGGATCGAAGATCATCGCCAGGGAGCCGATAGGCGCATCCGGCATGCGTTCCTTGATCTTGTCGATGTTGTAGGTCACGCCGTTGCTGCCCCAGGTGTAGGGCGCCGAATAGCTCACGCCCGGATCATGGGTTTCCAGGCTTTTCAGCACCTGAGGGTCAAGGTTGTTCCAGTCGGGCAACAGCGTTTTGTTGAGGGGCTGGAAGGCCCTGGCCTTGATCAGCAGAGGCACCAGGGACGCGTTGAGCACCACCAGGTCATAACCCGAGCGCCCGGAGAGCAGCTTGCCCTGCACGGTTTCGTAGGAGTCGTAGGTGTCGTAGATCACCTTGATGCCGGTGGCTTTCTCGAAGTCGGCGAGGGTGTGTTCCCCGATGTAATCGGCCCAGTTGTAGATGCGCAAGGTGTTGCCCGGGTCGTCAGCGGCCTGGCTGACGGGCGTTGATGCAAGCAAGACAGCGCTGAACAGGGCGATAACAGCTTTATGCATGGCGGACCCACCTTGAAATTGTGCGTGTTGTCAGGCCGAGGGGCTGATTGCACTTTCAGGCAGGTGGCGGGTGGGGCGCCATACCCCGTTCGGGTAGGAGGCGGTCAGGGCAGTACGATGTAGTCGTTTCGCGTGACGACCGGGCGGTGAACGCCCTGTTCCAGGTGGATATAGCGTCCGTCTACCAGGTCGATGGGCAGGCAGTCGTCGATATCCAGCACGCCGTCGGTATGGGGTTGGGTCCAGTGGGTGAGCATCTGCCGTTTGCCTTGGGCCGCGGCTTCCCTGGCCGTGTGCGCAACCACCAGCAGGTAGTGGTGGGCTTCGCCAAAGATGTTCGATTCATAACCGCCCAGGTTGATGAAGTAAAGGCGCGGCGCACCGGCGTTAGGTGCCAGGTGGCTAAGGTGGACTTTCCAGCCGTCGACGCCGTCCACCGTCATCCAGGAATCGATATGCACACCTTTCTGGCTGCCAAACCAGCCCTCGCGCAGTTGCGGGTAGGCGGCTTCCAGGGTGTCGGCCACGGCGAATACCACATCATGCACTTCGATTTTCGCCCGGGGGTGCTTGCCCCCAAGCATGACCACAAACAGCATTGCGCGCCCTTTCTATGGCTGGGATGGAAAGGGCCACCATCCTTCGATTGAACCCTTTTGTCCAGTCGGTGCCACACTGTTAATTCGCGAATTCATCAGGAGGTTGTGATGCGCACCATTGATCTGGCCGGCGTTCCCGTCCCTGTCATCGGCCAGGGGACCTGGCGCATGGGCGAAAACCCCGGTCAACGCAGCGCCGAAGTGGCGGCGTTGCAACTGGGCATTGATGAGGGCATGACCCTGATCGATACCGCTGAAATGTATGGCGAAGGCGGCGCCGAAGAAGTCGTCGGCGAAGCGATTCGCGGCAAACGCGACCAGGTGTTCCTGGTCAGCAAGGTGTACCCGCACAATGCCAGCCGTAAAGGTGTTCCACAGGCATGTGAGGCCAGCCTCCAGCGCCTGGGCACCGACTACATCGACCTGTATCTGCTGCATTGGCGTGGGCAATACCCCCTTGAAGAAACCGTGGAAGCCTTCGAACGCTTGCGTGAGGCGGGCAAGATCGGTCGTTGGGGCGTGTCCAACTTTGATGTGGCCGACCTGCAGGAACTGGCGTCCCCGGTCTGTGCCACCAATCAGGTGCTCTACAACATTGAAGAGCGCGGTATCGAATTCGACCTGCTGCCGTGGTGGCAGCAACATAATTTGCCATTGATGGCCTACTGTCCCATCGCCCAGGGTGGCGAGCTGTTGGCCAGCCCGACCCTCAAGCAAATTGCCCGTCGACACGAAGTCACACCCGCCCAGGTTTCCCTGGCCTGGGTCTTGCGCCAGGACGGTGTGATCGCCATTCCCAAAGCCGTGACGCCCGAGCATGTGCGGCTCAATGCGGCGGCGGCAAAGCTGGTGCTGGATGAGCACGACCTGGACGCGATTGACCGGGTGTTTGGTGCGCCGAAGCGCAAGCATCCGCTGGCGATGGTCTAGCAGCCGACAGAAACGGCGCCGTCCATGGCTTTGCCGTTTCTCTTTCGGTGGGTGTTTAGCCGGCTACCGGGTTGCGCCAGTCATCATGGCCTGAGGTGCCGCATACCTTATGGGTCCAGAGGATTTTCCGGTATGCGAAATACACATCCTCCAGGTGTGTGAAGTGCGAATTGTTCGGGTCCTGGCAGTTGGGCATCCGTGACTGGATGTCCACCAGAATCGCGTCCTCCAGCTCGATGGTGAAGTAGTGCTCCTGGGTGCCGACTGAAGAGGTGCGGTACCACTCAAGGCGGCACTTGACCATTTCCCCAGAGGTCAATGCGTTGAACAGCAGTGGCGAAGACTTATCGAATACCTTGCTGATCATCAGGGGCTTGTGCACGCGCTGGCCGGTGGGCTGGCCGGATTGTGGGTCACGGGGAATGATCACCTGATGCTGGAACCCCTGCACCAGAATCTGGTTTTCGTGGCCCTCCTGATAGATGTTGCCGACCGAGTCCTGGGTGAATGTGCCTGCCGTAATCAAGCCTTGCTTGGTGCCGGTGATGGAGAGATACGCGGGTGTTGGCATAACTGGTTTCCTTGCCTGATAAATGAGGTCGCCCCAGTCGGCTGATTTGCCGGCTGGGTAATGCTCGATATCAAGAAGCGTGCCGGAAAGTTCAAGAGCTAATGAAATCGGGGAGTTAAGGTTTTATTGGTTTGTTTTTTAAGCGGTGATGCCGGTGTGGAACTGAAGTTATTTGTATTTGTTTGCGCAGAGGTGTGCAGTTAGTTGCAGGGTGCTGATAGGTAGCTTATCCGCAGGGTCTACATTAAACATAAGTGTGCGTGTTGTTCTGATTGTGCAAATTGTTGCGCATCGGCGAATTTTTTATTTTTGTAGGAAATTCCTTAACCGCCGTTTCGTGGCTTGAACAAAGCTTTTTGCATGGATAAGGTTCGTGCTCTTCCCGCCGGGGAGATGAACTTAAAACAGTGTTCTAACGTTTGCTTAAATTGCCGTTAGTTAGCTGAACATGTCCAGGAAGTAAAGTGCAGCCAATAATGGTTTATTCAGACAGGCTTTCCGATTATTACCTGAAACTTGCGCAGGCGCCCAACTCGACAGTGAGTTATGCGGGCGCCGATATGCGTTTCTCCACTGAATATGAGGCACTTGAAACCGAACTGGGCAAGGCACATTCCATGCACGGTAACAGCCAGCCTGACTGGCAATGGGTCGTGGAAAAAGGCGAGGCTCTGTTACGCCACCAGTCCAAGGACTTGCGGGTTGCTGTCTGGCTGACCTGGGCATTGCATCAGCGTGAGTCCTTTCCCGGATTGCTCGCAGGCCTCGGATTGCTGCGCTATCTCTGTGAGCATCATTGGGCGGTCGTGTACCCGGGCAAACTGCGTACCCGCAGTGCCGCATTTGGCTGGCTGGTCCCGCGCCTCGAGCAGGTGCTTGGGCAACATCTTCCGTTCAAGGAGCAGCGCTCCCTGTTCCACTGCATGCTCGAACACCTGACCCGGCTGGATGAACTATTGACCCAGTATTTCGGCGACGAGGCGCCATCGTTACTGCCGATTCGCAGGCGGCTCTCGGACGGGTTGCAGCAGGCCACCGTGAGTGACTCCCCGCCAAGCGGTATCGCAGGGGTAAGCGACCAGGCCAGGCCGGTGGCGACTCAACAGCTGGCCCCCGAGCCTGTGGTGGATAACGAAAAGGACGCCCATAAGCTGCTGCGTGCGCTGCAGGAGAATGCCCGGCCTTTGTCTGCCTGGTGGCAGCGCCAGAATGCCACTGATCTGCGCGCGCTGCGTCTGAACCGAACGTTGACCTGGCTGACGATCACCAGCCTCCCGGACTGTGACAACGAACAGGTCACGCCTTTGCGGGGCCCGGCGCCGGACAAGCTCAAGCGCTACCAGGAGCGCTTTGCCCAAGGGCAACACGCCGACCTGTTGTTGGAACTTGAGGCCAGCCTGGCCTGCGCACCTTTCTGGTTTGACGGCTTGTACAGGGTATGGGAGTGCCTGCAGACACTTCAGGCCGATTTGGCCATGACCGAGCTGGAAGTGCATTTCGCCTTGTTGCTCCAGCGTTTGCCTGGGCTCGTGCAGTTGCGCTTTCACGATGGAACGCCATTCGCTGACTCCGTTACCCGGGGCTGGATCAACACTCAGGTTGTCCGCCATTTGCAAAGTCCGGTGCCAGCCCGGTCGGTACTTGATGCCCAGGCTGCGCCTTGGGACAAAGCGTTGCACGACGTCGTGCCCGTGCTGCGCAAGGACGGATTCAAGGCGGCCGTTCAATCTCTCAAGCAAGGCATGCAGACCGCCACAGGTGAGCGTGCCCGATTTCATTGGCGGCTGGGCCTCGCCAGGTTGTCTGTGCTGGCGGGCAAGCATGACCTTGCCAAAGTCCAGCTTGACCACCTGGACCACGAGCTGCACCAGTCAGGCTTGCAGCGCTGGGAGCCTGAATTGGCGGTTGAGGTGCTGCAACTCCTGCATGGCTGTTGTGACGTGTTGCCGCAAAGCCCTTCTGTGCGTGAGCGCAAGGAAGATGTCCATCGCAGGCTGTGCCACTTCGATCTTGAAGCGGTACTTGAATAGGCTTTCGAGCCACATGAAAAAGGAGAAACACCATGGCGAAAGAAGGTTCGGTAGCCCCCAAGGAACGCATCAATATCACGTTCAAACCCGCCGTTGGCACTGCGCAGGAAGAGCTGGAGCTGCCGTTGAAACTGCTGGTACTTGGCGACTTCACCCAGCGTGAAGACCCGCGCCAACTCGAAGACCGCAAGCCCGTCGGGGTCGACAAGAACACCTTTGACGAGGTGTTGGCCAAGCAAGCCTTGAGCTTGACCTTGAGCGTCTCCAATCGGCTCCAGGACTCTGCCGAGCTTGATGAGCTGGCGATCCAGGTCAGGATCAATTCGATGAAGGACTTCAACCCTGCGCACCTGGTTGAGCAAATACCCGAGCTGAAAAAACTCATGGAGCTGCGTGATGCACTCGTGGCGCTCAAGGGCCCGCTGGGCAACACGCCAAGCTTTCGAAAGGCGATTGAAAATGCGCTGGCCGATGACGAGTCCCGCACCCGGGTATTGGCTGAATTGGGGCTGGGCAGCTCCGCCGCATGACTCCCTCAGTAAAAGGACACTGACACTATGACTACCAGCCAAAGCCCGTTGCATGCTCGCGCAATGGATGAATGCAGCATTCTCGACAACATCATTGCCCAGACCCGTCTCAGCGCCGACGACGAGGCCTATGGCATCGCAAAGCGCGGGGTCTCGGCATTTATCGAGGAACTGATCAAACCGCAGAACAGGGGCGAGCCGGTCAAGAAGCGCCTGGTTGACCGGATGATTGCGCAGATTGACGCAAGACTCAGCCAGCAAATGGATGAAATCCTCCACCATCCCGATTTCCAGTCATTGGAGTCATCATGGCGCGGCCTGCAGTTGCTGGTTGATCGAACCGATTTTCGTGAAAACATCAAGATCGAACTGCTGAGCGTCTCTCGCCAGGACCTGCTGGATGACTTCGAGGACTCGCCGGAGGTTACCCAGTCCGGGCTCTACAAGCATATTTACAGTGCCGAATACGGTCAGTTCGGCGGTCAGCCCGTCGGCGCAGTCATCGCCAATTATTTCCTTTCCCCCAGTGCGCCCGACGTCAGGTTGATGCAGTACGTTTCCAATGTGGCCTGCATGGCCCATGCACCCTTTATCGCGGCGGCTGGCCCAGGTTTCTTTGGCCTTGAGAGCTTCACCGGCCTACCTGACCTCAAGGACCTGAAAGACCACTTCGAAGGGCCGCAGTTTGCCAAATGGCAGAGCTTTCGCCAGAGCGAAGATGCCCGATACATCGGTCTCACCGTGCCGCGTTTTCTGCTGCGTACGCCTTACGATCCCATTGATTGTCCGGTCAAGACCTTCGCCTACCAGGAAAATGTAGCCAACAGCCACGAGCACTATCTGTGGGGCAACACGGCGTATGCCTTTGCCACCCGCTTGACGGACAGCTTCGCCCGGTTTCGCTGGTGCCCGAACATTATCGGCCCGCAAAGCGGTGGCGCGGTGGAGGACTTACCGCTGCATCACTTTCACAGCATGGGCGAGATCGAAACCAAGATTCCCACCGAGGTGCTGGTGTCCGACCGGCGGGAATACGAGCTGGCGCAAGAGGGCTTCATCGCCTTGACCATGCGCAAGGGCAGCGACAATGCAGCGTTCTTTTCCGCCAGCTCGGTGCAGAAACCCAAGTCCTTTGGCATCAGCGCCGAAGGCAAGGTCGCGGAGCTGAACTACCGTCTCGGCACTCAGTTGCCCTACATGATGATCGTCAATCGTCTGGCTCACTACCTCAAGGTGCTGCAGCGCGAACAGCTGGGATCGTCGAAGGAGCGCACCGACCTCGAACTGGAACTCAACAAGTGGATTCGCCAATACATTGCCGATCAGGATAACCCCAGCGCCGAAGTGCGTGGACGACGCCCGCTCCGTGCAGCACGCATCGTGGTCAGCGACGTCGACGGGGAGCCCGGCTGGTATCGCGTCAACCTGAGCGTTCGCCCGCACTTCAAGTACATGGGAGCGGACTTCACACTGTCTCTCGTCGGCAAGCTCGATAAAGAATGAGTCGCAGCCACGTGATTACACCAAACCGCAGCCTTTTCGAACGTCTGGATTCCGGCGTGGGACGCAGCCCGCAGGGCTGCATCGTGGAGTCCGTGGCGAACCATCTGGCGAAAATGCTCAGCACCCGTGTGGGCAGCGTACAGACGCTACCCGACTACGGGTTGCCTGATCTGAATGACATGCGGCTCAGTCTGCATGACGCGTTGAGCCAGGCCCGTTTCCTGATTGAGCGCTCCATCCAGGCCTATGAACCACGTCTGAAGGATGTATGTGTCAGGGCGATACCTCAGGACCGTGACCCGTTGGCCCTGGCGTTTTCCATCGAGGGTGCAATGGAGGTCGATGGCCAGACGCAAACGGTCGCCTTCTGCGCAAGCCTGGCTCCCGGGGTACAGGTTGAGGTCAAACCGGATGTCGTTTAACCGCTATTACCAGGGCGAGCTGAGTGCGTTGCGGCAGTTGGGACGGCGCTTCTGTGAGCGTAACCCGGCACTCGCACCGTTTCTTGGGGCCGCCGGCAATGACCCGGATGTGGAACGGTTGCTGGAGGGTTTTGCGTTCCTCACCGGGCGCTTGCGTCAGAAGCTCGATGACCAACTGCCGGAGTTGAGTCACTCGTTGATGCATTTGCTGTGGCCCAACTACATGCGACCGCTGCCGGCGTTCAGCATGCTGCAGTTTGACCCGCTCAAGCGATCCGGGCCTGCCATCAGGGTCGAGCGGGATACACCGGTGGAAAGCATTGCGATCAACGGTGAACGTTGCCGTTTTCGTACCTGTTACCCGACACCGGTTTTACCACTGCAACTGGTCGCCTTGGAGTACTCGGCACAGGGCGAGGATGCTTTGCTGTGCCTGCGTCTGGAAATGACGGCCGAGGGCAACTTCAGTGAGTTGGCGCTGGGCTGCCTGCGTCTGCATTTTGCGGGAGAGCAACCCGTCAGCCAGGCGCTCTACCTTGGCCTTTTGCGTCACTTGGACGGGTTCGAGTTACTGCCTTTGGGCGGGAATGGGCAGCCGGTTATCGGCGCTGACGGCTTGGCTGTCTCATTGCGTCTGTCCAGTAGCGAGATCAGTCCAGTGGGCTTTTCCGAGGAAGAGGCACTGATTCCTTATCCGTTGAATACCTTTCGCGGCTATCGCCATTTGCAGGAGTATTTCGCCTTTCCCGAAAAATACCTGTTTGTCGATGTGGGTGGTCTCGACGTGCTCAACGGGTTGCCCTTTGACCTGCTCAAGCAGGTACATGGCCTGGCGCTGCGCTTCAACATGCGTGGTCGCTGCCTTGAGCGACTGACCCCGACCCTGGACAACGTGAAGTTGTATTGCACGCCCATCGTCAATCTGTTCAAGCACGATAGCGTGCCAATACGCCTGGACGGCAGGCAGGACGAATACCTGCTGTTGCCGGGCGAATACACCCGGGGTAACTGCGGCATATTTTCCGTCGACAAAGTCACTGGATGGCGGCCGGGTGGCCTGGGTTACCAGGAATATGTTCCGTTCGAGTCGTTTGAACATGATCTTGGCAGCGGGTCGCCCAGTTATGGCGTTCGCCTGCGACCGTCACTGCAACATACCGGAATGGACACCTGGCTGAGCTTCGATCAACGCCAGGGGCATGATCAGGAAACCCTGTCGGTCGAGCTGACCTGCACCAACCACAACCTGCCACGCCTGCTGCAGGTGGGAGATATCAACCAGGCCTGCGAGCAGACGCCCGAGTTTCTTTCGTTTCGCAACCTCACAGCGGCAACACCCTGTTTTGCGCCCCCTCTGGACAGCGACTTCCTGTGGCGACTGATCAGCAATATGTCGCTCAACTATTTGTCATTGACCGATATCAACGCCTTGAGAGTGATCCTCGAAACCTACGACCTGCCGCGTTATCACGACCGCCAGGTGGAGAAGGTCAGCCGGAGAAGGCTGGGCGCACTCCAGTCGATCAGTCACCAGCCGGTGGACCGATTGCACCAAGGCCTACCATTTCGCGGCTTGCGGGTTGATCTCACCATCAATCCTGAAGGCTACCTGGGGGAGGGCGACGTGTTTGTCTTTGCTTCGGTGCTCAATGAGTTTTTCGCGCTTTACGCCAGCCTCAACTCGTACCACGAACTGCGAGTCATCAGCACACAAGGAGACGTGTATCTATGGCCACCCCGGATGGGCCAGCAGCCCCTGCTTTAACCGCGCTGTCCCGTGTGATTCGCGAGTACTCGGTGTTTCAGGCGGTCGCGCAGATCATCGAGCGTTTGCGCGAAGCGCACCCCTCCCTTGACGAGGAGGCGCTGCACGACCAGTTGGAGTACCAGGCCAATCCAGGCTTTGGGTTTCCCGGCAACGACATTGACCGGGTGGAGTTTTTTATCGAGCACGGCCAGTTGCGGGCACGTCTTCGTCTCAATGTGCTGGGGCTGTTTGGTACGGGATCACCGCTGCCGGCGTTCTATGGCGAGCAAGCCTTTGCCGAAGTGGCAGGCGGTAATTCAACGCGTGATTTCCTGGATGTTTTTCACCATCGCCTGCACCGGTTGATAGTGCCGATCTGGCGGAAATACCGTTATCAGGCGAGCTTTCAAGCGGGCGCCTGCGATCCATTTTCCGAGCAGATGTTCGCGTTGGTAGGCCTGGGTGGCAGCGCGATTCGCAGCAGCGCCCAACTGAACTGGAAGCGTCTGTTGCCCTACCTGGGACTGCTCAGTCTGCGTGCGCACTCCGCCGCACTGATCGAGACCGTGCTGCGTTATTACTTCAAGCACAGTCGGCTGGTCATCGAGCAATGGGTCAAGCGCACGGTGGTGATTGACCAGGAGCAGCGTAATGACCTGGGTCGCAGCTATAGCACGCTGGGTTCTGACCTGGTGCTGGGGGACCGAGTTTTCGACCGCAGCGGGATGTTCAGGGTCCATGTGCTGGCACTTGGCTGGGAGCGGTTTCATGATTTTTTGCCCACCGGAGCGGGTTATGAGCCGTTGTGCGCACTGGTGCGTTTCGCCGTCAGAGACCCCTTGGCGTACGACGTGCGATTGGTGTTGGAAGAGGGAGAGGTTCGGCCGTTGCACATTGGTGAGTGCAATGTCTGCCGCTTGGGCTGGACCAGTTGGCTGGGGCATGAGCGAGCCGACGGCGTGGTCACCTTGGCCAGTAAAACTCATTAGGGATTGATGAATATGATGAATGTGGACCTGCAACAACTTATCCAGGCATTGACCGCACCCACGCGGTGCGACTTGGAGCGCTGCGCCGAACGGTGTGTCACGCGCGGCGGCAGCGAGGTCTTGGTGGAGGACCTGCTGTTGACGTTCCTGGAGTATCCCGAGGGTGTACTGATGCGTGCGCTGCAGGATGCGGGTGTGGATGTCGGCGAACTGCATGCGGTGCTGCAACCCCGGACCGACCGGAGCGCCTCGCGTAATCCGGTGTTTTCACCCGCTTTGGTGCAATGGTTGCAACAGGCGTTACTGGTCGCCCATCTGGAGCTGGGGCGAAGCGAAGTGGAACACGGTGCCTTGTTGCTCGCCTTGTTGCGCAATCCGTTGCAGCACGCGGGCAGCCGTTATCAGGCGGTGTTGAGCAAGCTTGATGCACAGCGCGTGCTCGGGTTTCTCTTGAGCGAAAACCCTCGGACGCCTCCATCTGAAGGGGGCAGTTCATTACTGGAGCGCTTTACCCATGACCTGACTCGCCAGGCTCGTGACGGAAAACTCGACCCCGTACTCTGTCGCGATAACGAAATCCGGCAAATGATCGATACCCTTGCGCGGCGGCGCAAAAACAACCCGATTCTGGTGGGCGAGGCGGGAGTCGGAAAAACCGCGATAGTCGAGGGTCTGGCCCTGAAAATCGTGAGCGCGCAAGTGCCAGAGGTGCTCAGGGACGTACGTCTGCTGACCCTGGATATGGGCTTGCTGCAAGCCGGTGCCAGCATCAAGGGTGAGTTTGAACGGCGCCTGAAGGGCCTGATCGACGAGGTCAACGTCTCGCTGCAACCGATCATCCTGTTTATCGACGAGGCCCACACCCTGGTAGGCGCAGGCGGCCAGGCCGGCAGCTCCGATGCTGCGAACCTGCTCAAGCCGGCTCTTGCACGCGGTGAATTGCGTACCATCGCCGCCACGACCTGGTCGGAGTACAAGCAATACTTCGAGAAAGACTCTGCGTTGGCGCGGCGTTTCCAGCCGGTGCTGGTGCGCGAGCCGACAGTAGAGGAGGCGGTGACGATTTTACGTGGGTTGGCCCCGGTGTATGAGGCCAGTCACGGCGTCTACGTGCGCGATGATGCGGTGGTCGCCGCCGCACACCTGAGTGCTCGCTATCTGGCGGGCCGCCAGTTGCCTGACAAGGCCGTGGACGTATTGGACACCGCGTGTGCCCGGGTGCGCGTCAGTCTGGTCGCGGCTCCGGATGAACTGCAACGGTTGCGCGCCGAGCTGGCCGAGGGAATGCGTCAGCAGCTCGCTGTGCGCCGGGACGCCGACGCGGGGTTGGTCATCGATGAACCGGCATTGCAGCAACTCACACAGAGACTGGAAGAAGTAGAGGCCGCACAGTCAGAGCTTGAGCAACGCTGGACCCACCAACGCGACCTGGCGGAGAAGGTGATCTCGCTACGTCAGCAAAGGGTCGAAGCCCGTAACAGCGGCGAAAACATTGAAGCCCTTGAACGGCTGCTTGCCGAAAACCATCAAGCGTTGCAGGCGATACAACACGAACAGCGCCTGGCCAGCTTTGAAGTGTGCCCACGGTTGGTGGCGCAGGTGGTCAATGCCTGGACCGGTATTCCGCTGGAGCAACTGGCCCGTGAACACAGCGCGAAGGTCTTGACCTTTGCCGAGGATTTACGCCGCCGCATTCTCGGTCAGGAGTGCGCCGTGCAGGTTCTGGATCGCTGTCTGCGCGCCGTCGCGGCCGGTGTGAACCGGCCGAATGCTCCCTTAGGTGTATTCCTGTTGGTGGGCCCCAGCGGCGTTGGCAAGACAGAAACGGCCCACGCCCTGGCTGACTTGTTATACGGCGGTGAGCGGTTTGTCACCACGATCAATATGTCTGAGTACCAGGAGAAACATTCCCTGTCCCGATTGATCGGAGCACCGCCCGGCTACGTCGGCTATGGAGAGGGCGGCGTACTGACGGAGGCTGTGCGACAGAAGCCCTACTCGGTGGTGCTGCTCGACGAGGTCGAGAAGGCCGACCCGGATGTCTTGAACCTGTTTTACCAAGTGTTCGACAAAGGCATAGCCAATGACGGCGAAGGGCGTGAAATCGATTTTCGCAACACCCTGATCCTGATGACTTCCAATCTGGGCGGCCAACGTATCACTGAGCTGTGCGCCGACGGACAGCGACCGGATGTCGAGGTGCTGCACGCCGCTATTCGGCCGGTGCTGACTGCTCATTTCAAACCGGCATTGCTGGCCCGTATGCGCGTGGTCCCGTACTACCCGATAGCGGGCGTGGTGCTGCACCAACTGATCGAGAACAAACTTCAGCGCCTGGGGACGCGCCTGCTTCAGCGCAAGCTGGCCTTCAGTCACGCAGAGGAACTGGTCGAACACATGGCCGAGCGCTGTAGCCACGGTGAGAGTGGTGCGCGGTTTGTCGATCAATGGATCGAGGCAAATCTGCTGCCGCAGGTGGTGGATCAACTGCTGGACGCTATGGCCGTTGGCAAGTCTCTGCAGTGTGTCCATGTCAGCCTTGATTCCAACAGCACTCTCCTCTGCGAGTTCAGCTGATGGCGGACAATCTGTTTACTCAGTTGCCAAACCCGCTGGATTACGCCGATGCCTTGCTGGGATGGTTTACCCGATTAGGTATCGATAGCGACGAATCGACATTGGCCGAGGACTTTGCAGCAGGCGCCGCACAGTTGAGCGGGTGTGAACTGAGCCAGTTGTACCTGCTCGATCAAACCACCGGCCGCCTGGATCTGGTTGCCCAGTACCTGCCGGGTGTGTTGCCGCCCGGTGACGTCGCGAACCCGGGTGCGGACTTCAAGAACGAGCAACTGTTGCAATACGTTCTGGAACAGAGCCGTGTACTCAGCCTCACTGAGCTGCGTAGCAGCCTGTATGACACAGGGTTTCTGCCGGCAGTCGCATCACCCTGGCAATCACTGCTGTGCGTGCCGCTGCTTGGGCAGCATCAGCAGGTATGCGCAATGTTGTTGTGTGCCAGCCAGTACAGGACAGAACTGGCGGGCTACGGCACCTCACTGGGCCAATTGGGCCGTTTTGCCGTGAGTCAGTTGGCCATGTTGCGTCGAATGCGCCGGGCTCCAAGTGCGTTGAAAGTGGCTCGCAGCACCCCGGGTGCCAGCGCTTATGGCTTGATAGGAAACAGCACCGCGATGGACGAGACGTGCCGCCTGATCGGCAAGGTGGTGCATAGCCCCTACACCGTATTGCTCCGGGGCGAGACCGGCACGGGTAAAGAAGTGGTCGCACGGGCCATTCATGCTGCCGGGCCGCGCAGCAACAAGGCATTTGTGGTGCAAAACTGCGCTGCGTTTCCCGAAGGCTTGCTCGAAAGTGAACTGTTCGGTTACCGCAAAGGCGCGTTCACCGGGGCCGAAAGAGACTACGCCGGTCTGTTTGATACCGCCCATGGCGGCACGCTGCTGCTCGACGAAATCGGTGACATGCCGCTGTCACTGCAAGCCAAATTACTGCGGGTGCTACAGGAAGGCGAAATTCGCCCGCTGGGTGCCAATACGGCCCACAAGGTCGATGTACGGATCCTCGCGGCGACTCACCGGGACCTCACCAGCATGGTGGCCGAAGGCAGCTTCCGCGAAGATCTTTATTACCGGTTGGCGCAGTTTCCCATCGAGTTGCCGGCGCTACGCCAACGGGACGGTGATGTGTTGCAACTGGCACGGCATTTCGCCGACAAGGCCTGCGCAATGCTGGGGCGGGCGCCGGTGGGCTGGTCGAGTGCGGCGCTGGATCATCTGTCGAGCCATAGCTTCCCCGGCAATGTGCGCGAACTCAAATGCATGGTGGAGCGGGCGGTGCTGCTATGCGACGACGAAGTCATCCTGCCCCCGCACTTGTCGCTGTCGTCAAGCCTGACTGCACCGGCTGTTGACGCGACGCTACGCCAGCGCATGGAGCGGGTCGAACGGGTTGTGCTGATCGACTGCCTGCGCAAAAACCGTGGCAATCGAACACGCACGGCCCGTGAGCTGGGACTCGCGCGGCGAACGCTGCAGTACCGTCTTGCACGTCTGGACATTCCCTTTGGCGACGTCAAGGGGGAGTGCTGAATGGCGCGCCCCTCAAATTCCGGGAGATATCTGATGCCTGTTAGTCAGTGGCAAGCCCTGGTGCTTGTGTTGTTTGTGCTGAGTGGCTGTAACACCAACCATGTCTTTGACGACGGCGACTACCGCCCGCTGGGTGACCCGCGGTCCATCGGTCGTGGCCAGTGAGCGCGGGGGAGTTTCACATGCAACTCGTGTTTGAGGTATGCCCCGCAGGGCAAGGAGGGTCAGTGCCGGGCCTGTGCAAAACCTTTAAAGGTGTTGGCGGCGTCATAGGTCGTGGGGCCGGTTGTGACTGGACCCTCCCGGATGCCAGTCGCCAGGTTTCCAGTCGCCACGCCGTGGTCAGTTATCGCGACGGCCGGTATTTCCTGGCGGACATCAGCAGTAACGGAACCCGCCTGGCAGGCAGCGGCGATCGTCTGCGGGAGGGGCAGGAGTATCCGATAGAGGACGGTACGGTATTTCAGCTAGGGCCGTTGAATATTCGTGCGCGACTGGTCAGCCCGTCGACGGTGCCGGGTCCGGACGGATTACACACGCTGATTCCCGATGATGCATTTCTGGAGCTGGATCCGGTGCGCACACTGGCCAGCGAACTGCAGCTTCAGGACGCGTCGCAAGAGTTGGCCGCCCTGACCTTGGCCAACCACGAGGCATTGCAGTGGACGGACCACGCAGCGGCGGACAGGAATCATCTGACGGTTCCCGAACTTGTGGAGCCTGCCCCCAGGGTTGACCCGATTCCGCCACCGCCACTTCCAAGTCAAGGTTCAGCGCCATTTTGGTCAGCATTTGCGCAAGCTCTGGGTATCGACCTGGACACCCTCGATGAGCCGGGAAGAGAGGTTCTGGCGATCAAGGCGGCGGCGTTGCTCAGGCAAATGACGCAAGGGTTGCAACAGAGCCTGAGTACCCGCAACGAGCTCAAACACGAGTTGAAACTCCCACTGACCCAGATCTCGCTCCAGAGTCCCGATCCGCTTAAAGACAGCGCCGACGCCAGCACGGCCTTGGGATTGCTATTGGGGGCCGGGCAGCTGGGGCAGGTGTCTGCCGAGATGTTCGTCACACGCGCCTACCGCGACATGCAGGCCCACCAGGTGGCTTTGCTGGTGGCCTGCCGCGCGGCGGTACGCGGAACGTTGGCAGCCTTTGCACCGGGTCAGTTGCTCCTGTGTTTCGAACGTCAGGCGAAGCCTCCGTTGATTCCCCGGTGTGGCGGGCGCTGGCGTGCGTATCAGCGCCACTACCAGGCGCTGATCAAGGACGAGCACTTGAGCGAGGGCCTGCTGGGCAGCGACTTCAGCAAGGCCTACGAGGAGCAGATTCGTCTGATCTCAACCCTTCACCGTTATCCAGGATGATCTTCATGTCCCGAGTCACCGTTGCATTGTTGTGCGCTGTAATGGCGTTGCTTAGTGGTTGCTCTCTGTCGCCCTTTTCGAAGCTGACCAAGCTGGACCTGACACTGGCCGCCAGCGAGCGGGTCAACCCCGATCTCCATGGCCGCCCATCGCCGATCGTGGTGCACCTGATGGAGCTGCGGCACCCCGTGGCTTTCGAGAATGCGGACTTTTTCAGCCTTTACGGCCATGCAGAACACACCTTGCCCAAAGACCTGGTGAATCTCGAAGAGTTGGAGTTGCGACCGGGCGATCACTCCACGCTCAAGCTCAGCCTCGAGCCAGGCAGTCGCTATGTCGGTGTGCTGGCGGCCTACCGTGATTTACCTCACTCGCAATGGCGTTATGTGTTGCCGGTGACTGCGCAGCGATTGACGCGCGCCGAACTGGTCCTGGATCAGGCAGGGATTCGGTTGGTGAACCCGCAACCTGCCAAGGCGGGCGACTGACATGCGCAGCCAAAAAGTCATCTGGCAGGAAGGCATGTTGTTGCGCCCTCAGCATTTTCAGCAAAACGATCGTTACCACGACCAGCAACTCAAGCGCCGCACTCAGTTGTTGTGCCCCCACGGCTGGGGCTTCCTGGCACTGGAAATCGATGTGCAATACCTCAACATGGGCAAGGTGGTTGTCAGTCAGGCCAGCGGCATATTGCCGGATGGCAGCCTGTTCGAACTGGGCGGGGCCATGGAATCGCTGGTGCTGGAGGTTCCGGTGAATACCGGAAAGCAGGCGATTTACCTGGCCTTGCCGCTGGCCACAAGTCACTGCGTTGAGGCCCGTCGACCCGAGCAGGTCGATGTACTGGCGCGCTACAAGACCCTCTCGGTAGACGTCAGCGACTCCAACGCCGGGGAAGATTCCTGTCGTCAGATAAATTGCGGACAGCTGGATTTTCGCCTGCTGCTGGGAGAGCAAGTCAGCGACCAGCACTACGTGAAGCTCAAGATTGCCCAAGTGCTCAGTTGCACCGAGGAGGGTGTCAGCCTGGATGCCGATTTTAGCCCGACCTTCATTCACCTTCAGGGCTCCAGTTACCTGCTGTCATGCCTCAAGGAGGTGATCAGCCTGCTTGCTTGCCGGGGGGATGCCATTGCCGAGCGGATCCGCGCCAATGGCACCGCTGCCGGCGCGGAGGTCGGTGACTTCCTGATGCTGCAACTGATCAACCGCACCGAACTGGTCTTGCGTCACTACCTGGGCCTGAGTCAGGTCAGCCCTGAAGCGCTGTATCGAACATTGCTGTCGATCCTGGGTGAGCTCGCGACGTTTGCCAGCGACAGCAAGCGTGCGCACTTCGAGGGGCATTACCGGCACAGTGACCAGAGCGCCAGCTTTCGTGGGTTGATGGAGCCGATTCGCCGCCTGCTGTCGATGGTGCTTGAACAGCATGCCATTGAGCTGGCGCTGCAGCCTCGCCAGTACGGGGTATTGGTGTGCCCGGTAAGCGATCCCAACCTGTTGGGTTCCGCGACCTTCATTCTGGCCGCCAGCGCCCATTGTGACGCCGAGGAGCTGCGCCATCGGCTTCCAGCGCACCTCAAGATTGGGCCTGTGGAGCGGATTCGCGAGTTGGTCAACCTGCATCTGGCAGGCATCAAGGTCAAGCCGCTGCCGGTGGCTCCCCGGCAGATACCGTTTCATGCCGCAAAAACCTATTTCATGCTCGAACTCGGTGCCCGGGACATCGAGCAGTTGAAACAGTCGGGAGGTTTTGCCTTCCACGTCAGCGGCGAATTTGCCGAGCTGGAACTGAAATTCTGGGCCATCAGGAACTGAGACCATGGACAGGGAATACCCGCAGGATGAAAAAACCGTCCTGCTCGATCGACAGGGGCGTGGGCCGGCGCAGGGGCCGATAACCGACTTCGCATCGCCGCCGCGTTTCGAACAATTGGAAGACCGGATGATTTACGCCGCCCGCTTGCAGGGCGCGGAGCACTTCAACGTTGGCTTGAATACCCTGGTAGCACCTGCGTGGGCGTTGTTGTCCGAGGTGGTCCGGCTTAAGGGCAGCAGCGCTCAGGAAAGCCTGCGCGCGCTCAACGAACGGCTGTCAGCCGCGGTCACGCTGTTCGAGACGCGGGCCCGGCACGACGGAGCGCAGAGCAGTGAGGTGATGGCGGCGCGCTATGTGCTGTGCAGTGTGATCGACGAAGCCGTGGTCACCACCTCATGGGGCAGCCAGAGCGATTGGTCGAAGATGAGCCTGCTGAGCAGCTTTCACAACGAAACCTTCGGCGGCGAGAAGTTTTTCCAGCTGCTTGAGCGCATGTCGAGGGATCCCATCAAGCACCTGTCGATGCTGGAACTGATGTACCTGTGCCTGTCACTCGGGTTCGAAGGCAAGTACCGGGTGATGGAACGTGGGTTGTTGCAGCTTGAGCAGGTTCGGGACGCGCTGTATCGGCAGATCCGGCATGTGCGGGGCGATTCCCCTGCGGCGTGCACACCGCCGCCCAGGCCGGAGCAACGGCGCCAGAAACGGCTGAGGGTCGTGCCGGCCGCCTGGGTTGCGGTGTTTGTCGTCGCCAGCCTGTTGACCCTGTATGCGGGGTTTGCCTGGGTACTGGGCCAGCAGCGCGAGACCGTGCTGCAACCGTATCAATTCGTGGCGCCGGATATTACCCGGACGCCCCTCTAACGCAGGGAGCAACACATGAACGCATTCTTCAGGAGCGCGGGCACCGTGCTGGGCAGAGTTTGGGTTTGGAGCCTGTTACTGGTGCTCGCGGTCGCGATGGTCGTGTGGTTCTTCGGGCCATTATTGGCCGTCGATGACTATCGATTCTGGCAAGCAGCGGCGGCGCGCTTGCTGACGATCAGCGGCCTGTTTTTGGTGTGGGGGCTGGCGATGGTCTACGCCAATTGGCGCCGCATGGCCCGGCCAGTGTCCGTCGACGGTGCTGAGCCGCACCCACGCAAAGGGCTGGTTGAAAACGAGCAGCGGCACCTGCGCGGTCGATTCAAGGACGCTCTGCACACCCTGAAAAACTCCAGGATTTATGGCGAACGCAGCCCGCGTTGGCGCAATGCATTGCCGTGGTATCTGCTGATCGGCAAAGAGGACAGTGGCAAGTCCCGGATGTTGGCGGCCAGTGGATTGCAGTTGCTCAAGGATCAGGGCGAGCCGATGGCGAAGGCGAGCGGCAGCACACGCGACTGTGAATGGCATTTCGCCGAAGACGGGGTGTTACTCGACACGGCTGGTCGCTACGTCACCCAGCCAGACAGCCAGGTGGATGGCGCGGGCTGGTCAACACTGCTGGGCCTGCTCAAGGCACGGCGCCGAACCGGCCCACTCAATGGTGTGGTGGTGGCGCTGTCGATGGAGACGTTGCTCCATGGCAATGAGCGTGATCTGGAGAATGATGCGCGGGCCGTTCAGAGTCGGCTGCTCGAGATCCGGCAGACGTTGCATGTGGAGGTGCCGATCTATCTGGTGGTGACCCAGGCCGACCGGCTGCAGGGGTTTGCGGAGTTCTTCGACCGCCCGCTGGGAGAGGGCAGCGATGCGGTGCTTGGTGAATATGTCGCGCCCGGAAAAGACGGTATTGATGCTGGTCAGGTACGCCAGGCGTTTGAAGCGCTGCTTCAGCGCTTGAGCGGTGAACTGGTGCAGCGCCTGCATCAGGAGCGCAACAGCGACCTGCGCGGCCGGATGCTCGACTTTCCCCATCAGGCGGCCCGGATTGGCGAGCGTCTGAGCCTGTACATCGACGTTGCGTTCTGCGGCCCGCGCTATCAGCACAGCAACGGCTTTCGTGGTTTCTACTTGACGAGTGCGGACGGTGGCCCGCAGCCACTTGAACTTCGCCCGCACTTTATCCAGGGCTTGTTCAGTCGGGTGATTCTGGCACAGGCCGATCTGGCAGGCCTCGATGGCGAGGAGCAGCGTCGAATCCGCTGGCGCCAGGGTTTGCTTGCCTTGAGCGCGTTAGTGGTCGTCGGCGCGGCGGGCCTGCTTTGGACCCATAGCTACTCGTTCAATCACCAACGCCTGGAGCAACTTCAGGATCTGGCGCGACGGGCCGTGCCCGTACAGCCCGGATCGGACGCTACCCTGGCCCTTCTGCCGCTGCTCGATAGCCGCCTGGCGGCCACACGGGTTTTCCCTGTGCAAGGCGAAGCCAGACTGGTTGAACGAGCTGGTTTGTATCAAGGCACCATCAGCCGCCCGGTGCTGGAACAGGCCTATGAGCACGCCTTGGGTCAACTGCTGCTGTCCCAGGTCGGCGAGATGTTGCAAGAACAGGTTCGCAGTAGCCTGGAGGATCGCGAGCGGCTGTTGGACAACCTCCGGGCGTACCTGATGCTCAACCTGCGGGAGCGTCGAGACATCGGCTGGCTGCGCGAGCGGGTGGCGGGGCACTGGTCTGTGCGTTTTGCTGGTCAGCCCTCCGTGCAGCGTCGTTTGAATGAACACTTCGCGCGCTTGCTTGAACAGCCGTTCGTACACCCGCTCGACTCCGAATTGGTGGCCCACGCGCGCCACGTGTTGCGGGGCGAATCACTGGTCGATGTGGTGCACCGCGTGCTGCGTGAGCAGGCCCGCGGCCTTGAGCCGTTGCACCTTGCACACGGGCTGGTGTTTGACGGTGGCGACCAGCCCATTCCGGGTTTTTATACACGCAAGTACCTGCGGTATTTCGAGTCCCAGGGCGCGCGTCTGGTGAACACCATCGTCCAGGACAACTGGGTGTTGGGTGAGGGGGCCGATCTGAGTGCGATGGACTTGCGGCGGTTGATGATGGAGCTTGAGCAACGCTACTTCAGCGAGTATGCCGAGGCTTGGAGCGAGGCGATTGGACGGATTCGCCTGCGCGAGATTGACAATCCCAGGCAGGGCGCCGAGCAACTCGCCAGCCTCACGTCAGCCCAGTCTCCATTGGTGCAGCTGTTACAACAGGTTCGTGACAACACGCGCTTGCCATCGGTCAACGAGCGCCTGGATGAGTTGGCAGCCAAACTGCCAGTCCCTGGGACAGAGCTGTTGCAGGTTGCGCAGACTGCAGTCGTCGACGTCCGGGGCGGATTGGCCGACACATTGCCCGACATGGCACGGCGCGCCATGCAACGCCGCTTCGAGCCCTTGCACCAGTTGCTGGACAGCCACGAGAACCCAGGTACCGAGTTGACCCAGGCGCTGCAGGCACTCAATGACTTGCACCTGCAATTGGCGACCTTGAATCGCGAAGGTTCGCCCGAGCCGGTCGCCTTCGATATGGCAAAGCGTCGGACCCAGGGCCAGCAGGACGCACTGAGTCACCTGCGTAACGTTGCCGCCCGTTTGCCGTTGCCGCTGGCGGGTTGGTTCGAAAGCCTGGCCGACGAGCATTGGCGCCGCCTGCTCGACCAAGCCTATCGCCATGTGAACCAGCGTTATCAGAGTGAGGTATATGGTGTTTACGCCAAGGCGATCAAGCAACGTTATCCGTTCAATGCCCACGCCAGCAGCGACGTCTCCCTCGATGATTTTCAGGAGTTCTTCAAACCGGGAGGGATAATGGCGCGATTTTTTGACAGCTATCTAAAGCCTTTTGTCAGCGCCGATGCCGGTCGCTACAGGCTGCGCAGCCTGGATGGGCGCAGCTTGCCGATGTCCCGGGCGTTCCTCGACCAGCAGGCGAAGGCACAGGTGATCAGGCGCGGTTTTTTTGCGGATGAACCGGGTGGCTTGCAGGTTCGTTTCACCGTCGCGCCCTACAGTTTGGACCCTTCGGTAAGTCGCGCGGTCTTGCGTCTGGGCGGCCAGCAGATGGAGTACCGGCACGGGCCGATTGTCCCGATGGCGATGCAGTGGCCAGCCGAGGCTGAAAATGGTCGCAGCAGCCTGGTGCTGGAACGGGGCAGCGAGCGGGCGTTGGGGCTCGAAAAAAATACCGGGGCCTGGTCCCTGTTCCGCTTGTTTGACCTGATGCAGAGCGAGCCTTCCAGCGGGCAAGATGTCCTGATTCTCAAGGCTGACCTGGCAGGCTTGCGCGCCAACTACCTGCTGACCAGCCGGCGCGCGCCCAATCCGTTTCAGATCGCGCAGTGGCGTACCTTTCGCCTTCCGGAGCAACTGTGAACCGAGGTCAGGATCGCTGGCGCAGCGCCGGCCGTACGGACCGTGGCAAGCTCAGGTCGCGCAACGAGGATGCCTTTCTCGATTGTCCCCGGCGGGGTTGCTGGGCCGTGGCAGACGGGATGGGCGGGCATCAGGCAGGGGATGTCGCCAGCCAACTGGTGGTTGATAGCCTGGCGTTATTGCCAGGCCGGGGGAGCCTCGACGAACGGGTCGAGGCGACCCGCCGTTGCCTGCAATGGCTCAATCGGCGGTTGGGTGAAGAGTTGACGGTCAGCGCCCAGGGTGGTGATCGCACCATGGGGAGCACGGTCGTGGCGTTGCTGCTTCAGGGCGATCGCGCTGCCTGTGTCTGGGCGGGTGACAGTCGTTGTTATCTGTGGCGAGCGCAGACGTTGTACCAGCTGTCGCGAGATCATTCGCTGTTCGAGCAGTTGATTGACCAGCGGGTGAGCCTGGAGCGGGCCAGGGCGCACCCCGATGCGCGGGCGCTGACCCGTGCCATCGGCTCGCGGGAACCCTTGAGGCCGCAGGTATTGGAACTCGGGACGTTGTCAGGGGATGTCTTTCTGCTGTGCAGTGATGGCCTGTATCAGGCGCTCAGCCATGGCGAGTTGGGGCAGGCGCTGAGCCTGGGAAATCCTCAGCGGATTCTGGACCAACTGTTCGCAGGCGTATTGCGCGGTGCCGCCCGCGACAACCTGACCGCTGTGGTGGTGCAGTCATGAACGATAATCCTGGGCTTGAGGTTGCGCCCAGTCGCCCGTTGACCCACTTCGCTTTTGCCCGGGCGCAGGGCAATCCACAGCGCGACGGGATACCTGCATTGCTGGCCGGGCGGTACCTGATCGAACGAGTGCTGGGCGCTGGCGGCATGGGTGTGGTCTACCGCGCCCGGGATCTGCTGCACGAACAGTTTGGTGAGTCGCGCTCCAGTGTGGCCATCAAGGTGCTGGGTGAAGCCATTCGTGAGTGTGCAGACGCCCACGTGCTGCTCTACAGCGAGTTTGCCCTGACGCGCAGCCTGCGACATGCGCAGGTGGTGCGGGCGTTTTCGTTTGAAGTGGACGCTCCCTGTCAGATCGCTTTCTTCACCATGGAACTGCTTCAGGGCATGACCCTGGATCGGCTGCTGCTGGAGCGCCCCGGTGGCTTGCCGTGGCCAGAGTGGCAAGGCATCGCCGTGCAATTGCTCGATGCGTTGCGCCATAGCCATCAGCAGGGCGTGCTGCACGGTGACGTGAAGCCCGGCAATGTGATGGTAGGAGAGGGCGGGCTGCGCTTGTTTGATTTCGGTCTGGGTCAGGCTTGTGGACCGGACTCGGCGGGGCCGCCAGGCTTGAGTCGCAGTCGTTTCAACGCTTGGACGCCAGCATACGCCGCGCCGGAGTTGCTGGCCGGCGCAGCCCTGTCGGCCAGTGCCGATCTGTATGCAGTGGCCTGTGTCCTTTACGAATTGGCCCAAGGCCGGCGCCACTCCAGTGACAGACCGGTGCGCCCCAGGCAACTGCCTCGCCATTGCTGGCGAGCGTTACGCACGGCGTTGGCGGTCGACCCACAGCGCAGGGTGATCACCCCTGAAGAACTGCATGAAGCGCTCAGCGATCCCCGCCAGTGTGTTAGCCGCTGGTTCTATTGGGGCAAGTCATGCAACTGAGAATATTCCGCCCAGCTCAGGCCCGCCATCTGCGCCACTTCCTTGTGCACTTCAAGGCGCTGGGCCTCGAATTCCGCGGATGAATGCGCCGTCAGTTTCAGCGTCAGCTCCCACGCAAACAGGCCCTGTCGCTCGGCTTCTGCCTCGAAGGCTTCATGCAGGCGTTCGGCGCGGTACTGCTCCATGGTTTCCCCCTTGGCCTGGGCTGCCAGGGGGTTCAACGTATCCAGTTCTGCGGCCAGGGCCGGGTGTTCGTTCAGGAATCGGTCCAGGGCTAGCTGGTGGTTTTCGCCGGGTTGGGACAAAGGTTTACTCCACGGTAAGAGAGACGACTGGTCAGACCCGGCAGTGCGCAGGCCATGAGGGAACGTCGCTTTTTACGACAACAAGGGCGCCGAAGGATGGGCCAACCCGAGCCAATCGACAAGCATCAGGCCCCTACGCTGATTCTGAATAATTGCGCCAGTGGCAGCAAAAGTCTTTCGCTCCCGGTAGCAGGACGTGTAGCGTTAACCCGGCGATAAAGGCTACAGCCAGGTGTTATGTTGCGACCCTGGCATCAGGGACCGAGGGCGATGTACAGAGGGACAGGTGATGGGGCAAACGCTGTTCAAGCTTTTCTTCACCCAGCGGCTGGCGGCCTTGGCCAGCACCGAGTCGTTGCGGGCCATACGTGAGGGGTTGTTGTGGATCCTGCCATGCCTGCTGGTGTCGGCCGGGTTCCTGATCCTGTCTGAATGCGCTCGTGTGCTGGGTTTCGACCCTCAGGTGGTGGCCTTGCTCGCGGGGCTGCACAACCAGATCAGCTCGGTGATCCCGCTGCTGGTGGCCGCCTCCATCGGTTACATGCTTGCGATCCAGCACCGCCTGCCGCAGCTGCCGGTGGCGTTCCTGTGCCTGGCCCATGTGGTGATCGCCACGTTTGTGCTGCGGGATTTTCCCCGCGCTTCGGCGACCTTCGTTTTATTCATCGCCATCGCCTCACCGTTGATCAATGTGCCCGCCATCGCCTGGCTGCATCGGCGGCGCTGGACCCGGTTGATCAACGAAGACCTGGTGGGGCACAACCTCAAGGGCACCCTCAATATGGTGGTGCCGGGTGCGATCACCGCGCTCGGGCTGGTGCTCCTGCTGTCGTTGCTGTTGCAGATTCCGCAGGTGGCGCAGCTTCAGGGGCCGCAGGTGCTCGATGCACTGGAAACGCCCTATGGCAGCGGCCTGTTCGTGACCCTGATGAATTCGCTGCTGTGGTTTTTCGGGATCCATGGTGTTTACGCCATGCAGCCGTTATTTGATGTGCTGGATCAGGCGGTCGCGCTCAATAACGCGGCGCTGGCGGCGGGCCAACCGGTCAAATATCTACTGAACGGCGGCTTGCTGGGCAGCTTCGCGTTTATCGGCGGCTCGGGTGGTGCATTGTGCCTGTTGCTGGCGATCCTGCTGTTTTCCAAGAGCCGGTCCATGCGATTGGTGGCGATGGCCAGCCTGCCGCTGTCGTTGTTCAATGTCAGTGAGGTTTTGTTGTTTGGCTTGCCGATCATCCTTAACCCGCGCCTGTTCATTCCCTTTCTGGTGGTGCCGGCATTTAACGCGATGCTGGCGCTGATGGTGGTGCAGATTGGCTGGGTGTCGCCTGCGGTGGTGAGTGTGCCGTTTACCGCGCCGGTATTGCTAAACGCCTATTTGAGCACTCACGGCGACCTCGCGGCGGTGGTGCTGCAGGTGGTGTTGCTGGGGGTTGGCGTGCTGATTTATGCACCCTATGTGCGGGCGATCAATCGCCAGGCCACGGAAGGCGGCACGGTGTATTTGAAGTCGCTGGACATGACCTTTCGCGGCCTGGAAGAAAAGGGCCGCTTGCTGGAGCTGGACCCGGTAATGGCTTCCCACAAGGCCCAGGCGCGCCAGGTCAGCGAGTTGAGCCATATCCAGCAGATCAGCGACTATGAGTTTTACCTTGAATTCCAACCGCAGATTTCTACCCTGACCGGGCTATGCACCGGTTGCGAAGCGTTGATGCGCGCACGGGATGCCGAGGGCACGGTGCATTCGCCCTGGGAGTTCCTGCAATGGCTGGCCAATGCCAGGTTGATGCCCGATGTGGATGTGTGGGTGGCGTCCCAGGCGGTGCGCCAGTACCAGAAGTGGCTGAAGGTCGGTTTCAGGTTGCCGATGACAATCAATATCTCCAGCGCCACACTGACCACCCCGGCCTATGGTGACCGGCTGGTGGAGATCCTGGCCCAGGCCCATGGGCAGGTGTCGGTGGAGATCACCGAGGATGCGTTGGTGGGGGATATCAAGGGCACCCGGCAGATGATCGAGAAACTGCAGGCGATTGGCGCCAAGGTGTACATCGACGATTTCGGCACCGGGTTTTCGGCGCTGAGTTATCTGCATCAGTTTCCGGTGGATTTCATCAAGATCGATCGCAGTTTCGTGGTGGCCCAACATGATCCCAAGGGCGCCCAGGTGCTGACCGGTATGCTGAGGTTTTGTGAGGCGTTGAACCTCGGGGTGGTGGTCGAGGGCGTGGAGACCGCCGAGCAGCTGGCGTTTTTGCAGTCGGGCTCGGAGTTGATTATCCAGGGCTGGTATTTCAGCAAGGCGCTGCCGGGAGATGAACTGGAGCGGTTCGTGCGCGGGCGTTATGCCCAGATGCAACCTAACGCTCCAGAACCCCTCTGAAGGTTGCACTCAAGGCCCGTAATGTCTCACGGGAGCGGCCATCACTGATCCGGCTATGCAGTACGATTTCACTGACAGGCAACGCCGGTAATCCGTACTGTTCACTCACGTCCACAGCGCCCGCCGGAGCAACCCGCCGAGCCAGCGCCGCTACGCCCAAGCCGGCGCTGACGGCCGCACCGACGGCCATCACGCCGCCGCCGACGAACACTTCGGTCCAGTCAATCCGCGCCTCATTCAGCGCCCGCACCGCCAGGTGTCGCACGCCGCAGGGCGAGGCCATGGTTGCCATGCGCAACGGCGTGCCGGGCGTGTGTTGCCAGGTCGGCGCGGCGAACCAGCCAAAGCGCTCCACTACCAATACCTCACCGTCCTGGCGATCGCCTTCGTTGCGCACGATCACCGCGTCCAGTTCGTTGCGGTCAAACGCTGCGACCAGGTCCCGGGACGAGGCAATCCGCACCTCCAGAATCACCAATGGGTCATACGCTGCCAGGCGGCTGAGCCACAGTGGCAGGTCGGGCCCGGCCACATGGTCGCTGATGCCGATCACCAGCCTTCGTGGTGCCCCATTGCCCATGTCACCCAACGCCCGTTCGTGGGCATTGAGCAGCGCGCGGGCGGCGACAATGAACTGTTCACCCTGGGGCGACAGCCGCACATGCCGTGGCGTGCGCACCAGCAGACGGTAACCGAGGCGCTCTTCCAGGCGCTTGAGCTTGAGGCTGATGGCCGCCTGTGAGGTGTCCAGGGCCTGGGCTGCGCGGGTGAAACTGGCGAAGTCGGCCACCAGTACAAAGGCGTGCACGGTGTCGATATCCAGCGGCTTGAGTGCTTCGGTCATTTCAGTTCCTTATCACACCTATATCGGATGATATCTTGCTGAAATCATGGGCCCGACACAAGCTGGACACTCATCTGAACAGGAGCGCCATGATGTTTGCCAAACAGTATTCACACCGCTTGCCAGCTGATTACGACATGGGTGTCATCCGCGAGCGCGCCGCCCGGTTGGGGCCGCAGTGGGATCACACCGAGGGTTTGTTGTTCAAGGCGTTTATCGCTCAGGAACGGGGGCAGGGACCGGGGGTGGGTAACCTGTATTCGTCGGTTTATCTGTGGTCGGATCCTTTGCAGGCCGCAGACTTTCTACTCGGCGAGCGTTTTCAGAAGGTCCTCGACAGTTTTGGCCGGCCGCACATTGAGTCCTGGTTACCGCTGGATGTGCAGCGAGGTCCGGCGCAAAACGCCTTGAGCCTGTACCGGGAAGAGTGGGCGCTGGAGCCAAGTGCGGACCGTGGGCAAATCCTGGCAACCGAAAAAGCCCGCAATCAGCAGATTGCAGACACCAGCGATAACTTTGCGGTGTTTCTGGCGCTGGATGTACAGGCGTGGAAGCTGGTGCGGATTACCTTGTCGGGCAAGGCGCTGGATGTGAACCACCCGGGCAATGGCTACGAAGTGTTCTACCTGGCGCGGCCCGGAGTGTGAATGCCGGTCGCCGCCGATCTGACGGCGGCGACCGGCTTCCTGTGTGCGGATCGTTGTAAGATATTGAACTATCTTCGCCAGAGCGATTTGTCATGCAGGCCACCCGGTTGACCCTGATTTCCCACGCCAGCACCCGCGCCCAGAAACGCGCACGCTTTGCGCTGGATGAGTCGGTGGAGATGGACTGGCAGCAGACGGCGTTGTCCCAGGCGCAGCGTTTCAAGCGTGCGCCCCTTGTGTTGTGCGGCCCGGAGGCGCGAACCCGGCAGACAGCGACCCTGTTTGCCGCCGATGCTTCAGTTGAAACAGCCCTGCGCGATTGTGATTTCGGCCGCTGGAATGGGCTGGCGATCGATGAGGTTCAACAGGCCGAACCCGAAGCGCTCCAGGCCTGGTTGACCGACAGCGCCTCGGCACCCCACGGCGGCGAATCGGTGGTGCAGTTGTGTGAGCGGGTCGGGCAGTGGTTGCAGTCCCTCGAGCAAACGCCGGGGCATGTGCTGGCGGTGACTCACCCGTTCGTTATCCGCGCGGCGCTGCTGCACGTCATGCAATCCGCGCCCTCGATGTTCAACCTGATCGACGTGGAGCCGCTGTCATCCACTGAGCTGCGGTTCAACGGCCATTGGCGCCTGCGCCTGGAAACTCACGCCTGACGCCCCGAACATGGCAAAATCCGCTCCCCGCACCGAGAACACCCATGAAGACTTTCCCATGAAACGCATCCTGATCATCGGCATTGGCGCCGGTAACCCCGACTACATCACGATGCAGGCGGTCAAGGCGCTCAACCGCACCGACGTGTTTTTCCTGATGGACAAGGGCCAGAGCAAGGACAAGCTGATCGACCTGCGCCGGGAAATCTGCGAGACCTACATCACCGATCACGCTTACCGCTTTGTCGAGGCCGATTGCCCCGAGCGGGTGCGTGGCGATATCGATTACACCACCGCCGTAAAGGATCTGAACCGCGACAAGCAGCAGACCTTCGAGCGGATGATCAATGAAGAAATGGCCGACGGCGAAGTCGGTGCATTCCTGGCCTGGGGCGACCCGGCGCTGTACGACAGCACCATCCGTATCCTGCAGGCGATTCTGGCCAGCGGCAGCTGCGAGTTCGAGTTTGAAGTGATCCCCGGGATCACCAGCGTCCAGGCCTTGGCGGCCCAGCATAAAGTGCCGTTGAACCGGATTGGCCGCTCCATTGAAATCACCACCGGGCGCCGGTTGGCGGCGGGGCAGGCGAGTGATGCCGACACCCTGGTTGTCATGCTCGACGCCGAAGATTCCTATCGCACCGTGGCCGACCAGGACCTGGATATCTACTGGGGCGCCTACCTGGGCACACCGGACGAAATCCTGATCAGCGGCAAGGTGGCCGAGGTGGCCGAAGAGATTGAACGTGTGCGCAAGGCGGCGCGCCAGGCCAATGGCTGGATCATGGATACCTATTTATTGCGCAAACCCTGAAGGTTGATGCCCATGCTCAAACTGATCGCCCTGACAATGGCGCTGTTCGCCAGCGCTGCCCATGCCGAAGACGAATTGCACACGGACTTGCCCCTGCCTTACCTGGAACAGACTCAGAGCGACGCACGCAACGAGCCGCTGGTGATCTTCCTGCATGGTTATGGCAGTGACGAGGCCGACTTGTTCGGGCTCAAGGACCGCTTGCCGTCGACCTGGACCTACCTGTCTGCACGGGCACCGATGCCGGTGGAAGGCGGTGGTTATCGCTGGTTTCGCAAGAAGCCGGGCGATGGCGATTTTGATGGCGAGACCGCTGATTTGCAGAGCAGCGCCAAGCTGATCGAAGACTTCGTCGCAAAGGCCACCACCAAGTACCACACCCAAAGTGAGCGAGTGTTTCTGGTGGGGTTCAGCCAGGGCGCGATCATGTCGTACGAAGTCGGGTTAAGGCATCCCGAAACCTTGCGCGGGATCGCGGCGTTGAGCGGCAGCCTGCTGCCGGTACTCAAGGCTGAGCTCAAACCGGACGCGCAACTGGGCAAGCTGGCGATTTTCATCGGTCACGGGACGTTGGACCAGGCGTTGCCCTACTACTCGGCAACGCGGGCCAACGAGGTGTTGCAGGGGCTTGGCCTCACGCCGGAATTCCACGGTTACCCGGGGATGATTCATACCGTGGGTGAGGCGGAGTTGCTGGACTTGAAGCAGTGGCTGGAGAAGAGCCTGCGCTGAGTCCGTCGATGTGGACGAGGTCAAAATGTGGGAGCGGGCTTGCTCGCGAAAGCGGTGGGTCAGTTAATACATGTGTTGACTGAAACACCGCTTTCGCGAGCAAGCCCGCTCCCACATTGGATTTTCATTGTCAGGTAAATCGGGTTATTTACCGCCAATAATCTGTTTCACCAACAGTGCATGGCCTTTCTCGTCATCCGCCCGGGAAATGGCCTGCACCACCAATTGGTGGCTGCCGGAGCCCGTCAGGAAAGTGGAACTCAGCGTCTTGCCACCGCCCATGGTCGCGGTGCTGTCGACCTGGCGCAGGGCCAGGCCTTTGACGGTGAGTTTCTTCTCGGCGCCTTTCTTGAAGTCCGGCAGGGCCGCGCTTTGTTCCTTGACGAAGTCCGCCACGGCACCGTCGAGGAACTGCGGGTCGTTGTCCTTGATCAGGCCGGCGACACTCGGTTTCTCAACCACAAAAATCACGCTTTTGGTGGCCTGGTCGCTGTACATCGTGCCGCTGGCGCCCGCCGTGCCGTGTTCGGCATCACCGGCCGGCAGTGGGTCGGCCAGGTAGGACTTGGGCAGGTTGAAGCTGAACTTGCCGTCCAGGGTGGAAATGGTCTGGGTGGCGGTTTTCTGCGCCGCAGGCTTGCTGGCGGCGAGGACTTGGCTGGCGCCGAAGCCGGCGGCCAGCGCGAGGGCCAAGAGGGCTGCGGTCTTGCTGAGGGTGGCCATGAAGCTCTCCAGGGATGAACGAAATTGCGCCGTATTCTGTCAGAATTTTCGCAAGATCGTTCGTCTCCATCCTTACACCTTGTCGGACTCCTCCTCGAGCCGGTCCATCTCAAACAGCCGCGCCAATTCCGTCCGGGCTTCCTGGGCCGACTGCATCACCTTGGCCGCGTCGTCATACACCGCGTGCTGGGCGGCCAGCAGTTGCAGGTCGTGGTTTTTGAAACGGTTGATGCGCGCATCGGCCTGGGCTTGGGTCAAGCCAAGGCCCACCAGAGTGCGGCGGCTCATTTCCAGGCTGGAGTAAAACGTTTCGCGCACCGGTGATGCGTCGAGGTCCACCAGGCGATGCACGTGTTGGCGGTTACGGGCGCGGGCGATGATCTTCATGTGCGGGTAGAGGCTGCGCACCAGCTCGGCGGTCTTGATGTTGATTTCGGGATCGTCCATGGCGATCACGAAGAATTCAGCCTGGTCGACTTTCGCCGCGTGGAGGATTTCCGGGCGCTGCGGGTCGCCGTAGAACACCGGCATGCCGCCGAAACTGCGGGTCAGTTCGATGGTTTCCACCGAGGTGTCGAGGGCGATAAACGAGATGTTTTGCGCCCGCAGGATCCGCGCCACGATCTGCCCCATACGGCCCATCCCTGCGATCACCACTCGGGGGGCATCGCTTTCGATGGCGCGGTATTCCTCGGGCACTTCCACCGGCTTGACCTTGGGCTTGAACAGTTTCGGGCAGAGCAACAGCAGCAACGGCGTCACGGCCATCGATAAGGTGATGGTCAGCACCAGGATGTCGTAGAGGTGCGGTTCGAACAGGCCCTGGTCGCGGCCGATCTTGAACACCACGAAGGCAAATTCACCGCCGGCCGCCAGCACCACACCCAGGCGCAGCGCGCTTTCACGGTTCAGGTCACCGGCCAGTCGGCCCACGCAAAACAGCAGCGGCAATTTGATGGCGATCAGCAGCAGGGTCAGGCCCAGCACGATCACCGGCGCACTGAACAACAGGCTGATATTGGCGCCCATGCCCACGCTGATAAAAAACAGACCCAGCAGCAGGCCCTTGAACGGTTCGATCTGCGATTCCAGCTCATGCCGGTATTCGGAGTCTGCCAACAGCAACCCGGCGAGGAAGGCGCCGAGGGCCATGGACACACCCACCAGCTCCATCAGCCATGCCGTGCCGATCACTACCAGCAATGCGGTGGCCGTGGAGACTTCCCGCAGCCCGGTCTTGGCGACGATGCGAAACACCGGCCGCAGCAGATAGCGCCCACCGATGATCACCACGGCGATGCTGCCCAGTACTTCCAGGCCATGCTGCAGGCCTTGGGAGGTGGTGGCGGGGTGATCGCTGCCGGCGAGCAGCGGCACCATGGCGATCAGCGGGATGGCCGCGATGTCCTGGAACAACAGGATCGCAAAGGCCAGGCGCCCGTGGGGCTGGTTAAGCTCCTTGCGCTCGGCCAGGCTTTGCAGGCCGAACGCGGTGGAGGAGAGCGCCAGGCCAAGGCCCAGCACAATCGCGCTGTTCCATGACTGGCCAAACGCAAACAGCGCGACCACGCCGATCACCGTGCCTGTCAGCAACACCTGCGCCAGGCCGACGCCAAACACCGCCTTGCGCATCACCCACAGACGCTTCGGTGACAGCTCCAGGCCAATGATGAACAGCAGCAACACCACCCCCAGTTCGGAAAACTGGCTGACGCTTTGCGGGTTGCCCACCAGGCCCAGCACCGAGGGGCCGATGATCACGCCGGCCAGCAAATAACCCAAGACGGCGCCCAGCTGCAGGCGCTTGGCCAAGGGCACGGTCAGTACGGCGGCAAACAGGAATACAACCGCCGCTTGTAACAGGTTGCCTTCATGGGGCATTGGGGGACTCCAGGATCGTTTCGCTGAATCAACAGGTTTTACTGTAGGAGCGAGCTTGCTCGCGAAAATCGTTAACGATGACGCTGACTGGCTGAATACACGCGGAGCCTTAGCGCTTTTCGCGAGCAAGCTCGCTCCTACAGGGGTAACACAGGGCGTTATTAGAGCGCTTTTTTACATTATGAAATCTGAATTTTTGCGCGGCTCAGAGCGTTCAGCTCCGCGTTCATTGGATGTCGTCCAGGCCCTACGCGGCACTCGCTAAAGTATTAATACCATTTATTTCAATGAGTTTTACGCACGCGGCTAACGTTGTGACAAACAGGATCAGTTGTCGCCACGGTCAGGTATTTCGACGTCGATGCGTGTTTGGATCTGTATTTGGGGCTTCTACGCATTCATGGATGAAGGGCTTTGACCACAAGGAGTTTCACGTGGAAAGAAGACTTGCTGCTGCCGCTAAACCTCGTATTTCTCCTCTTAATCTTGCTATTCGCCTCGGTATTGCCGGCCTGGTTCTAGGCCTGGCGAGCCCGGTGGCGATGGCGGCTTGTACGCCGGCAAGCCCCGCAGCGGGTGCCACGGTCACCTGCAGTGGCGTGCCTTCGCTGCCGTTGTTCTTGAACACGTTCTCCAGTGCAGTGAATGACCTGACCGTCAACGTGGGCTCCGCTGCCCAACTGAACGCGACGCTGGCTGGCCAGGTGCTGAACCTGACGGGCAATAACATCACGTTGAACAACGCGGGCCTTATCGACCCGGCATTGCTCGGGCTTGTCACTGCCTTGAGCGGCGGTGTGGTGCTGGGTAACGCGGGGGCGAGTGTGGTGAACGTCACTAACGCCGCTACCGGGATCATCCGAGGTACTGCGGACGTGCTGGGTGTCAATCTCGCCAGTCTCAATGGTATGGCGCTTAACCTGCAAAACGGCGCCGGCGGCAGCACCAATATTGTGAACAATGGCACCATCGGTTCCACCGCATTGCTCAACCTGACGCTGTTTGCCGCGGATGCGCCAGTGGTCGCGATTCGCGGGGGCTCGCAAGTCAACGTGATCAACGCAGGCACAATCAACGGACGGATGGCCTTTGAAAGTTCCTCCACGGGTAATACCTTCGTCAACTCCGGTACGATTTCCGGCGGCGTCTCCATGGGGGCGGCCAGCAGCAACACATTTACCGCCGTGACCGGTTCGACCATCACCAATGGTGGCGGGGTTGGGCTCAGTCTCGGTGGCCTGATTGGCGTAAACCTGACGTTTGCGCCCACCGGGCAAGTTGATGGCGGGGCCGGGGGCAACAACTCGTTGATCCTGCAAAACACCATTGGTATGGGCGGTGGCACGAGCGGAGCTGGCACGGCGTCCAGCGCCAACTACGTGAACTTCAACAACCTGACGGTCAACAGCGGTACCTGGACCCTGCAAGGGCCACTCGTCAGCGGCGGCACCACCCTCAATGGCGGCATCGCGTCGTTCAACAACGGCCAGTCGTTCGGCACGGGTGTGCTGACCTCCAACGGCGGGACGATCCAGGCCAGCAACGCCGGGTTGACCCTCAATAACCTGATTACCCTGGGCAGTGGCGGCCTGGCCGTGCAGGGCGCCAACGGCACGACGCTGGGAGGGGTGCTCTCCGGTGCCGGCGGCTTGACCAAATCCGGCACCGGGCAGTTGAGCCTCAGTGGTGCCAATACCTTCACCGGCAATACCTCGCTCAATGGCGGTTCGGTGCAGGTCCTCAATAACCAGGCTTTCGGCACCGGAGCCGTGACGTTCGCGGGTGCGACGACGTTAAGTGCGCCGGGCACCATCAGCCTGGACAACCTCATCACCGTCAACAGTGGAATGACGACTACCGGAGCCGGGTCTTTGACCCTCACGGGCGTGGTCAGCGGGGCAGGTGGTATCAACAAGAGCGGCAGCGGCACCCTGGCCCTTAATGGCAACAACACCGCCTATACAGGCGCCACCAATCTGAACACCGGCACGCTGGTAGCCGGTAATAACAATGCGTTGGGTACCGGTGTACTGAACGTCAATGGCAGCGCCAATCTTGATACCAGCGCCAATGTGACCCTGAACAACGGCATGGTCCTCAACGCCAACCTGACCACGGTCGGCAGCAACGCGCTGACCCTTGGGGGCGTCATTTCGGGCGTGGGGGACATTACCAAAAATGGCGCCTCGACCCTCACGGTGACCGGCAACAACGTTCAGAGCGGAAATACCGCGCTCAACGCCGGCACGTTGCTGGTGGGCAACAACAATGCACTGGGCACCGGCATCCTGACCACGGCCGCAGGCACCATCCTCGATGCCACCACTGCGGTGACCCTGGCCAACGCAGTGAGCATGGCGGCTGATTTGACCATCGGCGGCACGCAGGCGCTGGGGCTGAGTGGTGTGGTCAGTGGCGCGGGCGGGCTGATCAAGAACGGTGTGGCAGCGTTGACCCTCGGTGGCGCCAATACCTACACCGGCAACACCACCCTTAACGCCGGTTCGCTGATCGTCGGCTCCAATACGGCGCTGGGGGCGGGCGGCATTTTGAACGCGGCGGACGGCACCACGCTGGACGCAAGCACCACCGTTGCCCTGACCAATGCCGCCAACATCACCGGTAACCTGAACATTGGCGGGACCGCTGGCCTGACCCTTGGTGGTGTGGTCGCCGGCAGCGGCGGGCTGACCAAAAATGGCGCGGCCAACCTGGTCCTCAACGGTGCCAACACCTTCCTCAACGGCGTAACGCTTAACGCGGGCACGCTCACCGCCGGTAATAACGCGGCCTTGGGGGCCGGTGACCTGACCGTCGCGGGCGCGGCCTCGCTGGACAGCAGCGCCAACGTGACGCTGGCCAACAACATCGCAGTGAACGCCGACCTCAGCGTGACGGGCAGCAACGCCCTGACCCTGGGTGGCGTGCTCAGCGGCAGCAACCAACTGATCAAAAACGGCGCAGCCAACCTGACCCTCAACGGCGCCAACACCTACCAGGGCGGCACGACGCTGAACGCCGGCAGCCTGACCCTTGGCAATGCCGCAGCACTGGGCACCGGCGCGTTGACCGTGGGCGGTGCCAGCACCCTCAACAGCACCGGCGCGCTGACCTTGGGCAATGCGATCAACCTCAATGCCAACCTCAGCGCCGGCGGGGCCAACCCGCTGACCCTCGGAGGCGTTATCGCCGGCGCGGGCGGCCTGATCAAGACTGGCGCCTCAAACCTGACCCTCAACGGCAGCAACACCTACACCGGCACCACCGCGCTGAATGCCGGGACCTTGATTGTCGGCGCCAATACCGCGCTGGGCACGGGCTCGCTGAACGCGTCCAACGGCACCACCCTGGACGCCAGCACCGCCGCCACTCTGGGCAATTCCGTCAACCTCGGTGGCAGTCTGACGCTCGGTGGCAGCAACGCGTTGACTCTCGGTGGCAACGTCAACGGCATCGGTGGCTTGATCAAGAACGGCGCGGCCGATCTGACCCTCAACGGCACCAATAACTACCTGGGCGGCACGACGCTCAACACCGGCAAGATTATCCTCGGTGCCAACAACGCCTTGGGCAGCGGCGCGTTGACTACCGCCGCCAACACCAGCCTGGACGCCAACACCGCCGTCAGCCTGAACAACCAGATCGGCATGACTGGCCCGCTGACGATTGGCGGTAACGCGGACCTGACCCTGGGCGGCGTGATCAGTGGCAACGGCAACCTGGTGAAAAACGGTGCGGCCAACCTGATTCTCAACGGCACCAACACGTTTATCGATGGCACTTCGCTGAATGCCGGTACCTTGACCGTCGGCAGTAATGCGGCCCTCGGCACCGGCAGCCTGGCGGTCAACGGCGCGGCGACGCTGGACAGCAATGCCCCGGTAGCACTGACCAACAGCATCGCCCTGAATGCCGACCTCACCGTCGGTGGCACTCAAGGCCTGACACTGGGGGGCCTTATCGGGGGCACCGGTCAGCTGATCAAGAACGGCGCGGCCAACCTGACCCTCAACGGCATCAACACCTACAGCGGTGGCAGCAGCATCAACGCCGGCACTCTGACGCTGGGCAATGGCGCGGCGCTGGGCAGCGGTAACCTGACCGTGGGTGGCGCCTCGACGCTGGACAACAGCGCGGCGCTGACCCTGGGCAATGGGATCACCCTCAACGCTGATTTGAACGTGGCCGGCAATAACGACCTGGCGCTTAGTGGCGTGATCAGCGGCGCTGGCGCGTTGAACAAAAATGGCCTGGCAGACCTGACGCTCAGCGGCACCAACACCTTTACCGGCGCCTTGAACATCCTGTCCGGCAGTGTCACCACCGCCAGCGCAGGTGCGCTGGGCAGCACCTCCGGCGCGAACGTCAGTGCCGGTGCGTCGCTGAACATGGGCAGCGATGCCAGCCTGGCGACCCTCGCCGGCAGCGGTGACGTGCAAGTCAGCGGGAGCAACACCCTGTCAGTGGGCGGCCTCAACGCCAGCAGCACCTTCGACGGTGGCCTGAGCGGCACCGGCATCCTGGCCAAGGTCGGCACCGGCACCCTCAACCTCACCGGCATCAATGGCCTCACCGGCGACACCAACGTCAACGGCGGCACCCTGAACCTCAGCGGCTCGCTGGGCAGTGCCAATGTCAACGTCAATACCGGCGCGACCTTCACCGGCACCGGCTCGGTACTGGGGGCGTTGAACGTCAACAACGGCGGCCACCTGGCCCTGAGCAGCGGCAATACGCTGTCGGCCGGTTCGCTGGTGATGGCCGGCAGCGGCAACCTGGACGTGGCGCTTGGCGCACCGTCTACCACCTCGTTGCTCAACGTCGGCGGCAACCTGACCCTCGATGGCAACCTGAACGTCACCGATGCCGGCGGGTTCGGCGTCGGGGTGTATCGCTTGATCAACTACACCGGCGCGCTGACCGACCTGGGCCTGGATGTCACCGGCGTGCCGGTGGGCTTCGGCCTCGGCGACCTGGTGGTGCAAACCTCGGTGGGCAATCAGGTGAACGTGCTGGTGGCGGCGCCGAACGCCAACATCCGCTTCTGGGACGGCAGCCAGACCATCGCCAACGGCGTGGTGGACGGCGGCACCGGCAACTGGACGGCTGGCGGCACCAACTGGACCTCGGTCAACGGTCTGGTCAACCAGCCATGGGCGGCTGACTTCGGCGTGTTCCAGGGTGCGGCGGGCACCGTGACGGTGGTAGGCGGGCAATCGTTCACCGGGCTGCAATTCGTCACCGATGGCTACAACCTGGTGAACGGCGCGGCGGGGCAATTGACGGCGGTGAACGGCACTGGCGGCAACACCGCGATCCGTGTCGATCCGGGGGCCACCGCGACCATCGGTGTGGGCATTGACGGCAGCGGCATCCTGGCCAAACTCGACAGTGGCACCCTCGTGCTTAATGGCGCCAACAGCTACACCGGTGGCACCGAGCTTCAGGGCGGGACATTGGTGGTGGGCAGCAACACGGCCCTTGGCAGCGGACAACTGAGCACGTCGTCCGGCACCACGCTGGACAGCAACACCGCCGTGACCCTGGGCAACGGGGTGAGCCTGCTCGGCAACCTGACGGTCGGCGGCAGCAATGCGCTGACCCTCAATGGCGTGATTGGCGGTGTCGGCGGCGTGATCAAAAACGGCGCGGCCAACCTGACCCTCGGCGGCAACAATGCCTTCCTCGGCCCGGTTGCCCTGAATGCCGGCGGGCTGATCCTGGCGTCGAATTCGGCACTGGGCAGCGCCACACTCAATGCCGCCAACGGCACCACGCTGGATGCGGCCACTGCAGTGAGCGTGAACAACGCGATCAACCTGGCCGGTAACCTCGGGATCGGCGGCACGGCCGACCTGACCCTCGGTGGCGCTCTCAACGGCGCCGGCAGCCTGACCAAAAACGGCGCGGCCAATCTGGTCCTGAATGGCGCCAATGGTTTCCTCGGTGGAGTCACCTTGAACGCCGGGACCCTGACGGCGGGGAACACTTCGGCGCTGGGCCTGGGTAACCTGACGGTGGCGGGGGCTTCGAACCTGGACAGCAACACGGCGTTGAGCCTGGCCAATAACATCGCCCTGAATGCCAACCTGGGCGTCACCGGCAGCAATGACCTGACCCTCGGCGGCGTGATCAACGGCGCAGGCGGCGTAAGTAAAAACGGCAGCGCCAACCTGACGCTCAATGGCACCAATACCTACACCGGCGGCACCACGCTGAATGCCGGCACCCTGACTCTCGGCGGTGCAGCGGCACTCGGCTCAGGCACCTTGACGGTGGCGGGGCCTTCAACACTGGACAACGGTTCGGCGCTGGTGCTGGCCAACAACGTTACGGTCAACGACAACCTGAGTCTGGCCGGCACCAACAACCTGACCCTGGGCGGCGTGCTGGATGGCGCCGGCACCCTGACCAAAAATGGCGCAGCCGACCTGACCCTCGGCGGCAGCAACACCTTCAGCGGCAACTTCAACGTACTCGGCGGTAGCCTGACCACCACCAGTGCCACGGCGCTCGGCAACAACGCCGGCTTGACCCTCGGCGCCGGTACCCAGCTCAACCTCGGCGCGTCCGCCAGCCTTGGCAGCCTGACCGGCAACGGCACAGCACTGATCGCAGGTGGCAGCATCCTTGGCCTGGGCGGCGGCAACCAGAGCGGTACCTTTGACGGGGTACTCGACGGTGCCGGGCAACTGAACAAACTTGGCACCGGCACCTTGAACCTCAGTGGCATCAACACCCTGGCCGGCGACACCAGCGTCAACGGTGGCACCCTGAACGTCAGCGGCTCCCTGGCCAGCGCCAACGTCACGGTCAACAGCGGTGCGACGCTCACGGGCACTGGCAGCCTTGGCGGCGCCGTCACCGTGGCCGATGGCGGGCACCTGGCAGGTTCGACCGGCAGTACCTTGTCGGTGGGCTCGCTGGTGTTGTCGGGCAACTCCAACCTGGATGTCGGGTTGGGTACTCCCGTCGTCGGCGGCGGTAATGCGCTGATCAATGTCGGCGGTAACCTGACCCTCGACGGTAACCTCAACGTCAGCGATATCGGCGGCTTTGGCAGTGGTGTGTATCGCATCATCAACTACACCGGCGGCTTGACCGACAACGGCCTGGTGATCGGCGCAGTACCCGGCAGCGTGACGCCGGGGGATCTGCAAGTGCAAACGGCAGTCGGCAACCAGGTCAACCTGCTGGTGACGGCACCCAACACCACGGTGCAGTTCTGGGATGGCGGCCAACTGGTGGGCGACGGCACCGTTCACGGTGGCAGCGGCACCTGGGGCACCGGTACCACCAACTGGACCAATGTCGACGGTACCTTCAATCAGGCCTGGGGCAATAGCTTCGCGGTGTTCCAGGGCACGGCGGGCGCAGTCACGGTCAACGGTACGCAAAGCGTCACCGGCCTGCAGTTCGCCACCGACGGCTACAGCCTGGTGGACGGCACGGCGGGCGCGTTGAACCTGGTCAATGGCGGCACCGGGAATGCGGCGATTCGTGTCGACCCTGACAACACTGCCACCATCGGCGTGGCCATCAACGGCGCCGGCACGTTGGGCAAATACGACACCGGCACCCTGGTGCTCAACGGCACCAACGGCTATACCGGCGGCACTGCTCTCAACGGCGGCAAGCTGGTGGTGGGCAATGACAGCGCACTCGGCACCGGCGTATTGACGACGGCCAATGGCACGGCGCTGGACAGCAACACGGCGGTCAACCTGGCTAACGCGTTGGTTGTGAACGGTGCCTTGAGTGTCGCCGGGTCCAACGCCTTGACCCTGGGCGGGGCGCTCAGCGGCAGCGGCAGCCTGGTCAAGAACGGTGCGGCCAGCCTGACCCTCAATGGCAACAACACCTACAGCGGCGGGACGCAGTTGGCGGCAGGCACGCTGATCCTCGGCAACAACAATGCCCTCGGCAGTGGTGCCTTGGGTGTTACCGGCAATTCAGTGCTCGACAGCACGGCGGCGTTGCAACTCAACAATGGGATCAACCTCGGTGCGCAACTGGGCCTCGCGGGCACCCAAGACACCACCCTCGGTGGCGTCATCAGTGGCACCGGCAGCCTGGTGAAAAACGGCAATGGTTCACTGCTGCTCACCGGTGCCAACACCTACAGCGGCGGCACCACCTTGAACGGCGGCATCACCTCGGGTGACACCAGCAGCCTGCAGGGCGCGATCACCAACAATGCGACCCTGACCTTCGAACAGACAGCCGATGGCACCTACACCGGCAACCTCACCGGCACCGGCGTGCTGAATAAAAACGGCACGGGTGACCTGCTGCTGACTGGCAACAACACTTTTACCGGCGATACCAACATCAACGCCGGCGGCCTGTTGGTCAATGGCACGTTGAACAGTGCCAATGTGCTGGTGGGCAGCGGCGCCTCCCTGGGCGGTTCGGGCCAGCTGGCGGGTACGGTCACCCTGGCGAACGGCTCGACCCTGACCGCAGGCGCCGGCGGCACCCCGTTGTCGATAGGCGGCCTCAACCTGTCCTCGGGGACCAACCTGGACTTCAGCCTCGGCGCGCCGGGCGCTTCTACCTCGGTGGTGAATGTGGCCGGCAACCTGACCCTGGACGGCACGCTGAACGTCACCGACGCCGGTGGCTTCGGCACCGGGGTGTACCAGCTGTTCCGCTACGGCGGCAGCCTGACTGACAATGGCCTGGCTTACGGCACGCTGCCTTCGGGCATCCTGCCGGGCGCACTGACCTTGCAAACCGCGCTGGCCAATCAGGTCAACCTGCTGGTGCAAACCACCCCGGGGCAAGTCCAGTTCTGGAACGGCGGCACCACCAACCCTGACGGCACGATCACCGGCGGCAGCGGGACGTGGGGCCCGGGCACCAACTGGACCGATCCGAACGGCACCCAGGGCCAGGCGTCGACCAACCAGTTCGCAGTGTTTGGTGGGCAGGGCGGGACCGTGACAGTGGAGGGTAATCAAGGCTTCACCGGCCTGCAGTTCCTCGATCCGGGCTACTCGCTGGTGGCGGGTGCAGGCGGTAGCCTGAGCCCGACCAATGCGCCGGACGGCAGCCTGGCCGCAGCACGGGTCAACGCTGGCGTAACCACGCAGATTGATGCGCCGCTGGTGGGCACGGGCGGTATCAACAAGCTGGATGCCGGCACCCTGGTGCTGACGGGTGCCAATACCTACACCGGCGGCACCACCGTCAGTGGCGGGACCTTGGCCGGTAACACCACCAGCCTGCGGGGCAATATCTTCAACAACGCACGGTTGCTGTTTACGCAACTGAACAGCGGGAAATTCAACGGAGTGCTGAGCGGTACCGGTGCGTTGGTCAAGCAGGGTGCAGGTACGCTGCTGCTGACCGGCAACCAGCCGTTCAGCGGCACCGTGGCGGTGGATCAGGGTGTGTTGCAAGTCGGCGACGCGGCCAATCCGAATGCAGTGTTCGGTGGGCAGGTCACCGTGGCCAACGGTGCCGGGCTGACGGGCAATGGCAGTGTCGGCTCGCTGGTCAACCACGGTGCGGTGACGCCCGACAGTGGCAAGCTGAGCGTCGCCGGCAACTTCACCAACGCCGCCGATGGCGCGCTGAACCTGGTCATCACCCCATCGGCCGCCGGCGCCCTGGCGGTAGGCGGCACGGCGGACCTCGCGGGTACGCTGAATGTGGTCAATCTGGCGCCGTATGCCGGGCCGACTACCTACACCTTGTTGACCGCCGACGGCGGGGTCACGGGTACGTTCGCTACCACCAACCTTGAGAACCTGGCGTTCCTCAATACCGCGCTCGACTACAGCCCGAATCAGGTCGCCCTGGCGGTCAGCCGCAATAACGTCAGCTACGCCAGCGTGGCGGCCACCGGCAATCAGCGGGCGGTAGCCGCAGCGCTGGGCAGTGGCGCAGCAGTGGGCGGTGAGGCCGTGCAAAACGCACTGCTCAACGGCAGCGTCGCCGAGGCTCGGGCCGCGTTCGACAACCTGTCGGGGGAAATCCACGCCAGTACCGCCAGCGCCTTGCTTGAAGACTCGCGTTACATCCGTGACGCGGTCAATGAGCGCCTGCGCCAACCCGGTTGCTACCGCCAGGACGATCCACGCAGCAGCCTGGCGCCGAGCGAAAATCAGTTGAGCAGCGCCGGTTGCCATGGCGAAATGGTCGGCTGGGCACGTGTGCTGGGCACTTGGGGGCATATGGGCGGCGACAGCAACACCGCCAGCCTGGACCGCAACCTCAGTGGCTTCCTGCTGGGTACCGACAAACAACTGGATGACGCCTGGCGCGCCGGTGTTGCCGCCGGCTACACCCGCAGCGACCTCGACGCCAAGCACCGCAACTCCAGCGCCGACGTCGACAGCTATCACCTGATGGCCTACACCGCGTACCAGCAGGAAGCATTCGCCGCACGGATGGGCGTGGCCTACAGCTGGCACGACATCGAGAGCAAGCGTGATGTGGCAGTGGGTGGTGTGGGTCAACGCCTGAAGGCTGACTACAAAGCCCGCAGCGCGCAAGTGTTCGGTGAAGTCGGCTACACCATTCAAACCGGCAGCGTCGCCCTGGAACCGTTCGCCGGCCTGGCCTACGTCAACTACGACAGCGACACCATCAAGGAGAAAGGCGGCTCGGCAGCCCTGCGCGGTGATGCCGATCAAGACGTCACCTTCTCCACCCTGGGCCTGCGTGCCGGCCAGACCATCACCCTGGGCAACGGCTCGAAAATCACCCCGCGGGGCAGCATCGGCTGGCGTCATACCTTTGGTGATACCAAGCCGGATGCCGACCTGAGCTTTATCAACGGCGGTGGAACTTCATTCAGCACCCAAGGTGTGCCGATTGCCAAGGACAGCGCCGTGCTGGAAGCCGGCATCGACTATCAGATCAGCCCCAACGGCAAGCTGGGCCTGGGTTACTCCGGCCAGGTCTCGCGCAACGACAAGGACCATGCGATGACCCTCAGTTTCTCCCTCGGTTTCTGATCAAGGCCGAGTCTCTTCAACCGCCCGTAAGGGCGGTTTTTTTATGGGCGGATAATCGTGCGGGAAAAACCTGCAAACATTTTTCCGGGGAAAACGGGAGGCTGTGCGCCCCTCAGGCTTCTACAGTTATGCACTTGAGTTTATATTCCATGGATGGCATATTTGCATGAGTTGGGACGTTGAATATACGGATGAGTTTGGCGGCTGGTGGGGCGAACTGGATACGAAGGAGCAGTCCTCGGTATCGGCCAGCGTGGATTTGCTGGGCTTTCTGGGGCCAGGCCTGGGGTTTCCCCACAGCAGTGATATCAAGGGGTCGCGGCATGGCAACCTGCGAGAACTGCGGATACAGCACGCGGGGCGACCTTATCGGGTGCTGTACGCATTTGATCCGCGCCGGTGTGCCTTATTGCTGATAGGCGGGGACAAAACAGGACGAGGCCGCTGGTATGACGAATTCGTCCCGCTGGCTGAGACCTTGTATGACGAACATTTGGAAACACTGCGTAAAGAGGGCCGTCACCATGGCTAAAAAATTCAGTGAGCTTCAGGCTCGCATGACACCGCAAGCTCGGGCCGATGCAGAGCGCATCCTCCAGCAGCACCTTAAAGAAATGCCTCTGCATGAACTGCGCAAGGCGCAACAGATGAGTCAGGACACGTTGGCCAAGGCGCTGAATATCAACCAGGCGGCAGTGTCCAAAATGGAGCGTCGCACCGACATGTATATCAGCACGCTGCGTAACTACATTCGCGCCATGGGAGGGGAGCTGGAGATTGTCGCCACGTTTCCTGATGGCCAGGTAAAGATCGAAAACTTTGCCAAGTGAGTCATTCTTTGCGTCAACGCCCGGCCCTGTGCCGGGGGTTTTGTTATCTGAATACCTGTCGCCATTGTGCAGCTTTATAGACAATACTTGGCATTCTCGCCCTATCGGCCATCACCATGAACCAACTCCTCGCCATGCGTGCCTTCGTCCGCGTCGTCGAAACCGGCTCCTTCAGTCGCGCCTCCGACCAGTTGGCGCTGCCGCGCTCCACCGTCAGCAAACTCATCACCGACCTGGAGAAGCACCTTGGCGTCAAGCTGATGCATCGCACCACCCGTGCGCTGGCGGCGACGCCGGAAGGGTTGGAGTACTACAACCATGCGCTGTGCCTGGTGGCAGAACTGGATGAACTGGACAATGCTCTGCGCGGGCAGAAGCTTAAGCCCAGTGGTCACCTGAAGGTGGATGCGCCGGCGTCCTTTGCCAATTGCCTGTTGATACCTGCGCTGGTGGATTTTCATCGCGAGTACCCCGACATCACCATCGCCCTGGGCATCAGCGACCGCGCCGTGAATATCGTGGGGGAGGGTGTGGATTGCGTGCTGCGGGTTGGCAAACTGGATGATATGGCCATGATCGGCCGCAAGGTTGCGGACCTGGAGTACGTCACTTGCGCCGCGCCCGGCTACCTTGAACGCATGGGCACGCCCACATCTCCTGAAGACCTCGAAAAGAATCACCTCAAGGCCGGCTATTTTTTTGCCGGATCGGGCAAGCCGGAACCGTTGATTTTCGAGCAAGGCACAACTCGATACGAGGTAGGCCAGTGCGCCTTTTCGACCAACGAAGGCAATGGCCTCAAGGAAATGCTGCTCGCTGGCCTGGGCGTCGGGCAGCATTTCAAGTCTATCGTTGACTACTACGTCGAGACTGGCCAACTCGTCCCGGTGTTGGCGGACTGGACTCGGCCCGCCACCCCGTTGCACATCATCTACCCACCCAATCGACATCAGAACGCCCGGCTGAAGGTGTTTATCGACTGGGTGATCGAGCGGTTCGGCGTCAGGCAATAATCGCCGTCACGCGGATTTCAATACGCATCGCTGGCAGTCCCAGGGCTTCCACCCCCAATTCGGTCCAGATCGGCGCGTGATTGGGCATGTAGTGGCGGTACCACTTGACCATCTGCTCGTTCACCTCGGGAGGAAAACCGCCCACGTGGTAGGAGTTGACGTGGATCACATGCTCCCAGCCGGCACCCGCTTCTGCCAGGGTGCGATCCAGGTTGTGAAAGGCCAGGGCGATCTCGTCAGTGAGGGATTCGGGAATCTGAAACTGGTCATCCCAGCCGCCCTGGCCCGAGGTTTCGACGCGGTTACCCACTTTTACCGCTTGGGCGTAATGCAGGGTTTCCCGTGCGATGTCGCCGTAACCGGGTGTGATGAAAAATTCGGGCTTGCTCATGGTGTTCCTCGTCTTCAATTGACTACCCGGTGACTGTAGTGGACTGAATCGGTGAACAAAATCCCTGGTTTATGTCATCACTGTCCATCGCTGTGCACAATCTACACCTAACAGTTAAAGACCGGTGCGTAGCGCTCTTCACGTTTTTTGAAGTGGATGGGTGCCATGGGGACTTTTTCACCGTTCACGAAGATATCGGGAAATGTCAGGGTGAAATCGTCCATATCGCCTTGCCCCAAAGCGGTACCCGGTTCCTCGCTGCTGTAACGCGACCGGGGATCAAAGCCGGTTTCAAGTGGTTTGATGCTGAGCTGATAGGTTTTGCCCGACGCCAGTTGCACGGTGACCAGTGGCGACGCGGCGCTGACCCACAACGGCGTGTCAGCTTCCCTCGCCGAGGGATAAAGCCGGCCGAACAGGCGCAATTCGGTGCTGGTTGAGCCGTCTTTCGCGGTCGGCGAGGCGACATACACTAATACGTGCACACCGTTGAGTTCGGCAGAGAGTGGAGCGAAGCTGATAGCCGCCTTTGGGCCCGGGCAGGTGCGATAGAGCACGGCGTTTTGACCAACGCTGGATTCGGGGTGCAAATAGGGGCCGGTGCTGCATCCGGCCAGAAGGGCCAGCAGAGCATAGAAAACGTAGCGTTTCAAAGGAACCACTCCATGGTGGATTGAGGGCGCTGGCTGCCCGGGCGGGCAGTTTTTCACATTTACCCCGGCAGTGCTTTGATACTATCGCTCTCCGTCGTCACCAGGAGTCACCGCCACATGCAACACCAGTGGGATGAAATGCACCGTACCCGCAAGCCCACGTTTGTGTTGTGTGGCGAGCCCCAGGGGGATGTGCTCAATCTCTATGTCCATGGCTATTCGGCATTCTTCAGCCAACAGCAACTGGGCAACTTCTCGCAGCAACTGGCAACCATCGAAGGCTCGACCAACCTGATGCTGTTCTGGCCGGCGGGGCACTTCCTGGAAAACCTGTTTGCACCGTTCAAGGATGTGATCGCTTCGATGCTCGGCGGTGGCGCCCTGGGTGCGGCGACCATCGGGGTGGGCAAGGCGATTGCCTATTTCCTCGACCACTACAAAAGCGTCGAGGCGCGGGTGGATGAGGTCGCCAAAAGTCTGCTGCCCGAGTTAGCCAATTACCTGCACGGCGAGTCGATCAAGGTGCGGCAAATCAACCTGATCGGCCATTCCCTGGGCGCGCGGCTTCTGGTCAAGAGCCTGCTGGCCAGCCCCGAAGTGGCGCGTGAATTACCGCTGAACAACCTGTTGCTGATGGGCGGCGCGATTTGTACCTCCAGCCCTTGGGACCTGGTGTCGGCGCCGCTCAAGGGACGGGTGATCAACTGCCATTCGAGCAAGGATTGGGCGCTGGCGCTCAAGCCCGACACCGAGCGTTGCATCGGCCGTTATGCCATCCCGCTGACGCCTGCGCTCAAGGCCAAGGTCGCCAATGTGCACCTGGCCACTTTCGACCATGCCGCTTACTGGCCTCAATTGAAAACGGTGGTGCAGTACACCGACCTGTTGCAGGAGCGCCGGGGCATGATCCGCGCCGATCAGCGCAGCCCTGAAGTGCGCTTTGCCGAAGAGGATGTCGACCTGTTCCCGCTGCTGGTGCAGGCGCGGCCGGAGGAGTTGAAGTTCTTCGCCGAGCTGATGGCGCAAAAGCGCAGTGCCTCGATCGACGCCACAGTGCGCGAGCCCTTGAAGCTGGCCATCGAGTTGCAGCGCATGGGCGGCGACACCTTTATGAACCTGGCCCGAGGGTATGGCGTGAGCTATCGCGAAATCGCCCAGGACGTCGCGCAGCGGGTCGGCATCAAGTTTGATGAACCGATCGAGAAAGTGGCCCTGGCGGATCTGGAACTGCAGATCGCCGAGCGGCTGATCGAGCAATACAAGGACAAACTCAGCCAGGCCGATCGCCAGGTGTTCGAGGCGGAACTGAAGGCTGCGGCGCAAAAGGAGCAGGGCTTTTTCAATCGTTTCGATGTCGGGCGTTCAGCCACCACCGCCCTGAGCGGCACTGCGTTGGCCGGGTTGACCGGGTTTATCCTGCGCCGGGGCGCGGCCACGGCCATTCCTGTGGTAGGGCAGGCGCTGGCGGCGGCGATGCTGCTGGTCTCCGGCGTGCGGGCGTTTTCCGGGCCGGCGTATTCCATCACCACCCTGGCGGTGCTGGTGATCGGGGTGATTCGCGAGCGTCTGGAGCGTGAGGCACTGAACCAGGAGATGGATCTGGTGGTCCAGGTGGTAGAGGCATTTGATCTGCCCCGGGAGACGGTGATGCGTACCGTCGCGTCTGACTGATAAGCTGCGTTCACGTCTTGTGTGAAAGCCTGGTACCCCGCGTGAAATTCAGCCTGCCAAAAATCGCTACTGCACCGTTCTGCCCGCCGGAAGTCGCCGGTTCCATCGTCGTTGATCCCCGTGCGTCGTTTTTCAAGCGCGTGCTGAAGTTCGCCGGCCCCGGCTTGCTGATCTCCATCGGCTACATGGACCCGGGCAACTGGGCCACCGCCATCGAGGCCGGTTCCCGCTACGGCTACAGCCTGTTGTTCGTGGTGCTGCTGGCCAGCCTGGCGGGGATGGCGGTGCAGTGCCTGTGCTCGCGGCTGGGCATCGCCACCGGCAAAGACCTCGCGCAGCTGAGCCGCGAGCGCTACAGCCGGCGTTCGTCGTTCGTGCAGTGGATCCTCGCGGAAATCTCGATCATCGCCACCGACCTCGCCGAAGTCCTCGGCTGCGCCCTGGCGTTTCACCTGTTGCTGGGGGTGTCGCTGACCACCGGGATTGTCATCACTGCCTTCGATACGTTGCTGATCCTGGCCCTGCAAAATCGCGGTTTCCGCCGTCTGGAAGCGATCATGCTGGCGTTGGTGGCGACCATCGGCGTGTGTTTCTTTATCGAGCTGGTGCTGATCAAGCCTTATTGGCCCGACGTGTTCCGTGGTTTCACCCCGTCGCTGTCGGCCATCAGTGATGCCGCACCCTTGTACCTGGCCATTGGCATATTGGGCGCCACGGTGATGCCCCATAACCTGTACTTGCACAGCTCCATCGTGCAAACCCGGTTATTCGGCAAGGACCTGGCCAGCCGCCAGGATGCGGTCAAGCTGGCGCGTATCGACACCATTGGCTCACTGGCGCTGGCGCTGCTGGTGAATGCCGCGATCCTGGTACTGGCTGCTGCGGCTTTCCACCAGACCGGCCACACCGACGTGGTGGAAATCCAGGACGCCTATCACCTGCTCGACCCGTTGGTGGGTGGTGCCTTCGCCAGTGTGCTGTTTGGTATTGCGCTGTTGGCTTCTGGCCAGAGCTCCACGTTCACCGGCACCATCGCCGGGCAGGTGATCATGGAAGGCTATCTCAACCTGCGCATTCCCTGCTGGCAGCGACGCCTGATTACCCGTGGCCTGGCGCTGATCCCGGCGTTCCTCGGTGTGTGGCTGATGGGCGACGATGCCATCGGCAAGCTGTTGATCCTCAGCCAGGTGGTATTGAGCCTGCAGTTGCCATTTGCGTTGTACCCGCTGATCCGCATGACGGGGGACAAGCGCCTGATGGGGCCGTTCGTGAACAGTGTGCCGACGCGGCTGTTGGCTTGGAGTTTGTTTGTGGTGATCAGCGGGGCGAATGCCTGGCTGATCGGGCAGTGGTTGTTTTGAGCGAAGTGATTTACGTCAAGACGGCCAATGATGTGTATTTCGCCACTATCGGGTCGGCGGTCACTAACTTCATCGGCTCAATGATAGCCGTCGCAATGATGAGCCGATCAAACGGGTCTCTGTGATGGTGTTCAAGGTCCTTGACCGCGATGGCGTGCTCCGAGGTTATGGGCAGTTCCACGTAGCCGCTTTCCAGGCAGTATTCGCGAATTTCGTCCAGGTTGACGTTGAGCTTCCCGAGCCCGACCTTTATCGCCAGCTCCCAGAATGTGGCGGCACTGACGTAAATTTCAGCCGCGTTCTCGATCAGCTTTCTGGCCTTCGCTGACAGTTTTGGATCATCGCTCAGGGCCCAAAGCAGGATGTGGGTATCCAGCAGTATTCTCATGGATGGTTTCCCTCAAACGCATCCAGCATGTCGTCTGGCAATGGCGCATCAAAGTCATCCGGCACCACCAGTTTGCCCTTCATTGCGCCGATTCGCCGGCCTGTCGGTTTCCCGACAGGAACAAGGCGAGCCATCGCGCGCCCATGCTTGGCTATGGTGATGATTTGGCCGGCGGCGGCATCATCGACCAGTTTTGATAAATTATTTTTTGCTTCACCCAACGGTACGGTAATCATTTGGTCTTCCCGAGGTTTTGGCCAAATATAGCCAAAATTTCGTAAGCAGGCAAAGATCAACCGACTGCTGGTGGAAGGTGATTTTTGCGGGGACGATTGTAGGTTTCCGAACGGGTAATGACTGGCATCCATGACGTCTCTCCTGAAGGAATTCGTCGAAGTCTGCCCGAATGCAAGAGGTTTTTGACCCATGTTTTGGAAAATCAGATCGGACTTACTTAAGGGGGGACTTTTCCCGACAGTGCGGGCCGAATAGTTTCCCACGGTTACTCAACGGTCCCAGTACGGCACGGCCCCAAAACACTCGACGAAGTAGTCAATCACCGTCCGCACCTTCAACGACAGCCGCCGACTGCCCGGCCACAGCGCCGCAATCTGTTGCGGTTCCAGGGTCGTCGCCACTTCATAGTCGGTCAGCACCGCCTGCAGCGTGCCGGCACGCAGCCCTTCGCCGATCAACCAGGATGGAAACACCACCAGCCCCAGGCCCTGCTCGGCGGCGTGGGTCAGGGTGTCGGCGTGGTTGCCGGTGATCGGGCCCTTGACGCTGTAGGACGTCCAGTCGTCCTGGTCGTGGCGGAAGAACCAGCGTTGTTGGCCGGTGACGCCCTTGTAGGCCAGGCACTGGTGGTTCACCAGTTCGTCCGGATGCCGGGGCGTGCCGAAACGCTCCAGGTAGCCAGGGCTGGCTGCAAGGCGGAAGCGCTGCGGGGCGAAGATTCGCGCCTGCATGCCGGAATCGCTCAGTACGCCAATGCGGAACAGCAGGTCGGTGCCGTCTTGCAGCGGGTCGACGTAGGTGTCGGTTTGCTGGATATCCAGTTGCAGCTTCGGGTAGCGCCGGCACAACTCCCCGAGCCACGGCGAGAGGTGGCGCTGGCCAAACACCATCGGCGCATTGATGCGCACCAGGCCGCTGGGTTCGCTTTCCTGTTCCTGCAATGCCTGGCCGGCGACTTCCAGTTGCTCCAGCATCAACCGCGCATGATGCCCAAGCAGGCGCCCGGCTTCGGTAGGGCTGACCGCACGGGTATGGCGGTACAGCAACTGTTGGCCAAGGGCCTGCTCCATCAACTGGATTTGCCGGGAAATGGAGGAGGGTGCCAGCCCTTCACGGCGTGCGACTTCGGAGAAACTGCCGTAGTCCAATACTGCGACAAACAGGCGAAGCGCCTTGAAACTCAGTTCGTTCAAGCCCTGCATCATGACTCCGTGCTGTGCGATTTGCGCAAAGGTGTTGTCGGCATGCTCCCATTTATCGCACAGCAGTGCCACCGGATAATGCGCGCCATTGTTCCTCTCTCTAACGCGCAGGTGATGTATGCAGGCTTCTTCAGTGGCGGGTGTGGCTCAGGCCAGGCCCAAGACGTTTCTTCGGTTGTTGCTGTTGCCGCTGGTGATTTTCGCCGGCATGGGTTTGTCGGTGGAGGCCGGCTTGCTGGGCCCGCTGGGTGTGCAGGTCGGCCACTTGTGGGCGACCTTGAGTATCTTCGGGGTCGGCTCGGCGATCCTGTTTTTGCTGTTGCTGTTCAGCGGCCCGCAAAAAGGCCCGGCGTTGACCGACCTGCCGCGCTGGCAGCTGATCGGCGGCTTTCTGGGGCCGATGTACGTGGTGGTGTTGACCCTGGCTACGCCACATATCGGCATCGCGATGACCATGATTGCAATCTTGTCGGGGCAGGTGGGCAAGAGCGTGTTGATCGACCACTTCGGCTGGTTCGGCACCGCCCGCAAGCGGGTCAACGTTGAGCGCTGGATTGCACTGGCGTTGATTGTGGTGGCACTTGTTCTGATTGCGCGAGGTTAAGTCAGATGAACCTGATTCTATTGTTGGTGTTGGTGGTGGCCGCCGGTGCGGTATTGAGTGTGCAGGCCGCCATCAACGGCCGCCTGGGGCAGGCGGTGGGCGTATTGCGCAGCAGTCTGCTGACCTTCGTGGTGGGTGCGGTCAGCACCGGGTTGCTGATTCTGTTCTTCGAGCCAGCCCATGCCGTCAGCCTGCTGGATGTGCCGAAGTGGCAGCTGACCGGGGCGTTGTTCGGGGTGGTGTACATGATGGTGATGGTTGGCGCGGTACCGATTGTCGGCACGGCGGTAGCGACGGTGGCGGTGATTGTCGGGCAGTTGGGCATGGGCATGTTGATCGACAACTTTGGCTGGCTCGGCAACCCGGCCATCGAACTGTCCGGCAGCCGGATCGTGGCGATGCTCTGCCTGGCGTTGGCCCTGGTTTTCATGTATCGCAGCAACGCTCGTCGGGCTGACTGACGGGCCTTTGAACCTTGAATCATTGCCGATAGTCACTGCTTGAGGTGCTGGCGTTCGCCACACCTGGACGACCATCAAAAGGAGTCTGACCATGCAAGAGAAAACATGCGCCTGCCCCCACTGTAAGTGCCAGTTGGGTACAACCGCGGTGATGAAGGATGGCAAGGGGTATTGCTGCCAAGGCTGCGCCGAGCATCATGCCCATGGTGAGCCTTGTGCTTCGGCGACCGGGTGCGAATGCGCCAAGTCCGCCCACGGCTAACGCGAACGACCTGTAGGAGCGAGCTTGCTCGCGAAAAACCTGAGAACGGCGCGGGGCACCAGATGCCCCGCGTTATCGTTAACGACCTTCGCGAGCAAGCTCGCTCCTACAGGTTTCAAGCGGTTTTCACGCGTTGGGGCGCGCATCCGAGCGGCGCCACTGCACGTTTTCGATGCCGAATTTCTCGGCCTGGGGCTGGCTCGTTTTCTTCACCTGCTCCCGGGCAAAGCGCCCGATGCGGCCTACACCGGCATCGCAGCTTGCCCAATGCCAGGCTTCGGCGTTGTCGAGTTTTTCCAGGCGGATGATGAACGACTTGGGCTGGCCATGCAGCGTGTAGTCGATCACGAAAAGTTTTGCGTTAGTCATGGATCCGTTAACCCTCCCTGTGTCTTTAAGTGACCCTCCTGACGCGGTAAAAATTCACTCGGATTATCCGCCGCAGGTCTTATCATGCCTCTCCAGCCCTGAATGATGTGCCCTCCATGGCCCTAGCCGCGCCGCCCGACCTCAGCAATCACGCCGTCCCCGTGCAACCCTTGGCGCGTACCTACCCACGCGGGTTGTACGTCGAGCCCCATCAGCACGATTGGGGCCAGTTGCTTTACGCCATGAGCGGCGTGATGTGGGTCGACACACCCCGGGAAGCGCTGGTGGTGCCGCCCCAGCGCGCGGTGTGGCTGCCGCCGGGTGTCGAGCACGGGATTCGTGTGGTGTCGGACTTGCAGATGCGCAACATCTACCTGCGCCCGGCGCTGGCGGTGACCCTGGACAGCCAGGTGCAAGTGATCGAGGTCGGCGGGCTGCTGCGCGAACTGATCGTGGCGCTGGTGGAGCAGGGCGATCAGGGGGACCAGGCCTACTACGAGGCCGTGGTCGGCCTGGCCCTGCTGGAACTGCAACGGGCCCGGCGCTCGCCGATCCGCATTGCCTTGCCTGTGGGCGCCGATCGGCGCCTGACGAGTGCCTGCCAGGCGGTGATGGCGTCGCCTTCCCTGGACATTCCCTTCGAACAGCACGCCGAAGCGGCCGGTGCCAGCGTACGTACCCTGGCCCGGCTGTTTCAGAACAGTCTGGGCATGGGCTTTGCCGAGTGGCGCCGCCAGGTGCAGTTGGCCACCGCCGTGGCCGAGTTGATCCAGGGCCAGCCGGTCAGCGCTATCGCCCGTTCCCTGGGGTATTCGCCGAGCAGTTTCAGCGACATGTTTCGCCGCGAACTGGGGATGGCGCCGTCGCAGTATCCCGTCTGAGGCTTGGCCGAAATTCTGAAGCAGTTGGCCGATGCTTCGGATTTGGCTTCCCTACACTGCCCGCATCAACCCTTGCTGCGGAGTGTTCCATGAATTACCTGATTTCCTTGGCCATCGGCCTGTTGGTCGGCGTGATTTACGGTGCCCTGGACTTTCGCTCGCCCGCGCCTCCCGCCATCGCCCTGGTCGGGCTGATGGGCATGTTGATGGGCGAGAAGCTCTGGCCCATGGGCCGGCAGATGGTCAGCGCCTGGCTCTCCTGAAACCCTTTTTAACCTCGATGGATATTGGCCATGAAAGCACTGCAATTTTCCGCCACTGGCGATCTCGCTGCCCTCGCTTACGTCGACGTCGCCACCCCGGTGCCGGCGGCCGGTGAAGTCCTGGTGCAGATCAAGGCCGCCGGGTTGAACCCCAGCGATGTGAAGAACGTGCTCGGGCGTTTTCCCTACACCACCTTGCCACGCATTCCCGGGCGGGACTTTGCCGGGGTGGTGGTGGAAGGTCCGCAGGAACTGGTCGGCCAGGAAGTCTGGGGCACCGGTCGCGACCTGGGTTTTTTCGCTGACGGTTCCCACGCCCAGTACCTCACCGTGTCGGCCAAGGGCGTGGCGCATAAGCCCAGCCATCTGAGCTTTGCCCAGGCCGCCAGTCTCGGCGTGCCGTACACCACGGCGTGGGATGCCCTTGAGCGCAGCGGTGTCGGCAAAGGCAGTCGCTTATTGGTGATTGGTGCCAATGGAGCGGTAGGCAGCGCGGCGTTGGCCCTGGCGAAGATTCGTGGGGCCCAGGTGCTCGGGGCCGTGCGTCGGCCGGAACAGGTCGAGGCCTTGCGCGAGCAGGGTTTCGAGGGGCTGTTACTGGGCCAGCCGGAAGCGCTGGGAGGGCAGGTTAATGCGCTGTTCGGTACGGGCGCCGATGTGATCTTTGACACCACCGGGTTCTGGTTGCCGGCAGCGGTGGCGGCACTCGCACCTTTTGGCCGTATCGCAATCATCGCCGCGCCGGTTGACGGGCACGTGCAACTGCCGGCACTGGCGTTGTACCGCAAGGGTGGTTCGGTGGTGGGGATCAATTCGTTGCTCTACAACTGCGAACAGTGCGCGGTGATGCTGGAGCAATTCGGGCGGTTCTTCGATGAGGATTTGCTGCCGCTGCCGACGGGTTTGCGGGAAGTGTCGCTGGCTGAAGGCGTGCAGTGCTTTGAGGAAGTGAACCAGGGCAGTGCAGACAAGATTATCTTCCTGCCCTGACCCGCTCATTGTGGGCGCGGGCTTGTGTGGGAGCGGGCTTGCTCGCGAATACGGTGTGTCAGCCAATACATTCGGCACTGATCCACCGCTTTCGCGAGCAAGCCCGCTCCCACATTTGATCTTTATTCAGGCTTCGGGAACGCCTTTTTCCCACGCCGACCAGTTCTTCAGAATCGCCTGTACCAGCGGATTGCCGGTGCGATACAGGTTCTCCAGCGCCGGCACGAAACCGCCCTGGTCTGCGTACTTCAACAGGTTGTCCACTTCACTGTAGCCCGGGTACGGCCGATCAAAGTCGGAACCGGCCCGCACCACCGCCAGGCGATTGATGTCCACCAACCCTTCACGACTGGCTCGCAGCAACGCCTCATAGGTGGAGTTGTCTTCCTGCTGGGTGGTGCAGTACACGCCTTTATTGTCCGTCAGCAACTTGGTCCAGACTTCGGCGCGCTCACTCAGGCGCGTCCCGGAGAACCAGGTATTGCCCGCCAGGGTGTCGCACTGGGTGACCTGCGGCGGCTGATTGGCCGGTGCGTAGGGATAGTGTTTGCGCCAGGCCGTGGACTCCTTGCTTTCACTGAGTTCGACTTTCTGCGACAGCGCAAACGCCTTGGCTTGCAACTTGGGATTGAGCTCGAACACCTCGGTCTTGTAGTCCAGTGGCGGCTTCTCGTTCGGCCCCTTGGTATTGATGCCGATGTAGCCGGTCGGCCAGTCCTTCGGCGCGTCCCGTGAATCCAGCTCCCACTGGGTACCGAATTCCACCAGGTAATGTGCCCACGCGGCGGTGCCGATGGTGCCGTGGTGCGGGTTGATCCCGGCAATCCCGGCGATCAGGAAGTAGCTCTGACGCAGGTCGAACTTGGGCGACAACGCCAGTGCCAGGGTCGAGGCGGCGGCGTTGGTCTGGCCCATGCCGGTCACCAGCAGGCACACGTCCTGGGTGTTGCAGCGGATCACCGGATACTCGGCCGACAAGCCCGGCACGCGCACTTCCTGCTTGAGTTCCAGACGGTCGATCCAGTTCTGCGCCTCGGGGGCGAACATGGTGATCAGCATCACCTTGGGCTTGATCGGGGCCGGTGCATCGGCCAGCACGACCTGCGGCAACAGCGCCCCGGCGGCCAGGCCGATGGCGATTGAAAGGCGGGTAAAGGTCTTCATCTACTGCTCCTTGTTCACACTCAGAATTGATAGCCCACGCCGGCGTAGTAACCCCAGCCGTTGGAGCGGGCGCGGAAATTACCGTCGCCAAAGTTCAGCTCGCTGCCGTCTTCCCAGTTGCCGCCGTTGTGGAAGTAGCGGCCGACCAGGGTGAAACGCAGGTGAGTGAACGAATACAACAGCACGTTTGTTGCAACCAGGGAGTTGGCGGTGCGCGCAGGGTTGTCTTTATGCAGGTCCGAGCCGAAATCGTAGTTGGTGAAGCCGATATAGGTCAGCGACGCACCATTGTCGAAGCTGCCAATGGGCACGATGTATTTCATCTGCGCCCGGTAGCCGTCCCACGAATACTCGTTGCTGGCGCCATAGTTTTCCCACTGGTAACGGCCATAGAAGTTGGCCGACAGGTTGACCCGCGAGTGGGTCTCGATGTCGGTGCCCAGGCCGCTGTACAAGGTGTTGGCGCGGTTGTCCTTGTTGCTGCCGTGGTCGTAGATCCAGTCAAACGCCACATACCACTCTTTAAACGGCCCGATAGCCAGACTGCGGCCCGCCAGGTAGTCAATGGAGATACGCGGTTCGTGCTCCATGAACACTGGGGAACCGTGGTCCCACGCGCCTTTGTCATTGCTGTTGCCGATGCCGAAGATCTTCGGGATGTCGACGTAGCCATACAGTTCGAACGGGCCCTTGCGGCCGAAGTATTCGTACTCCAGGTACACGTCATCGGCGGGTTTGGGGCCGAAGCTGATGTCTTTGCTGCCGATTACCGTCAGGTCCTGGTTGAACCAGTCCGACAGGTACACGCCTTTTTTGGAAGGGCTGGCTTCCGGGGCCAGGGTTTCGCCCTGTGCTGAGTCATCGGAGGGTTTTTCCTGCGCCAAAATGGGTGCGCTGAGTACTCCCGTAACGGCAGCCAGTAGCAGGGAAACAGCAAAAGGGGTGGCCGACGCGGGCCGTCTGGAAGTGGGTTGCATTGAAAATCCCTGTTCTTACGCGGTTGTGGCCCGATTCCTCGGGTTGAGGTGAACCTGGTGGCCAAGTTCGTTCCGCAAACGTTTGCACAGGTTGTACCAATTTGTGTCAATTGCATGAAGGAATTGAGAAAAGTGCGATTTAGTCGGCCTTTTGGTCAGAAACGTAACGGAATGGGTAAAGGCGTGTGTGGCATCCTGCAGGACCTCGCACTGGGAGTCGCCCGATGTTCGATCACTATTTGAAACGCTGGAACCTGACCCCCGAGGGTGACGCCATCATCACCCCCGGCAGCGACCTGCTGCCGGTGCGCTGGGACGGACAGCCGGCGATGCTCAAGATCGCCCGCGAGCCTGAGGAAAAGCTCGGCGGCGAGTTGATGACCTGGTGGGCCGGCGAGGGCGCTGCCCGAGTGTTTTTGCATGACGGCGTTGCCGTGGTGATGGAGCGCGCAACCGGCCCGGGTTCGCTGATGCACATGGCCCTCAATGGCCAGGATGATGAAGCCAGCCGCATTGCCTGCGCCACCGTGGCGTTGTTGCATGCGCCGCGCCCGTCGCCACCGGCGGGCTTGCACTCATTGGAGCTCTGGTTCCGCTCCCTGTGGCTCGCCGCTGAGGGTAAAGGCGGGCGGATACGCGAGTGTGCCGCCACGGCCCGCAGCCTACTGGCTTCACCTCAGGAACCGGTGGTGCTGCACGGTGATGTGCACCACGACAACATCCTCGACTTCGGCCCCCGGGGCTGGCTGGCGATTGATCCCAAGCGGGTGACCGGCGAGCGCGGCTATGACTACGCGAATTTGATCTGCAATCCGGATTTGCCCACTTGCACCGATCCGGCGCGATTTGCACGCCAGGTCGAGATCATCGCCGGGGCTGCGGGCCTGGAGCGCCAGCGCCTGTTGCAATGGGTGGTGGCGCACGCCGGTTTGTCGGCGGCGTGGTTTCTGGAGGATGACCAGCGACACCGCGCCGATAGGGAGCTGGAAGTGGCGCGTCTGGCTCAGTGCGCCTTGGTAAACGGCAGCGCCTGATCACCGTTGCGGTTGAACAGGTACATCGCGGTTTCCCTGCGATACTCGCTGGGCGTCTGGTTCATCTCGATGCGAAAGTGCCGGTTGAAGTTGGAGAGGTTGGCGTAGCCCACTTCAAAGCAGATATCGGCCACCGACATTTCGCTTTGCAGCAACAGGCGGCAGGCGCGCTGCACCCGGAACTTGCGCATCAGGTCGATAAAACCGTGGCCGGTGACGCGCTTGAAGAACCGCGAGAAGCCTGGCTCGCTCATGTCCAGCCGTTGGGCGATCACCGACAACCGCAGGTCGCCGGTCAATTCCGTCATCAGGTAGTCGAAAGCCTTGTGAATGCGCTCCGAGCTGCGGGCATCCAGGCTTGGCGTGTAGCAGGCGCTGGCCAGGCAATGGGCTTCCCCCGACGGCGCCTGCATCAAGGTGTGCAGCAATTGGATGAACAGAATCAGGCGCGCCAGCCCCTGTGCTGGGCCGATGGATTCCAGCAGTTGCGCGGCCTTCAGTGCCGTCTCGCCGGTGAACTCCAGGCCGCGCCGGGCACGGTCAAACAGGCCTTGCAGGTCGCCCAGCTCAGGCAGCGTGGTGCGCAGGGCCAGCAGCGCGGCACCGTCGAACTGCAACACCACATCGCGCCCCGTCAGGTATTCGCCCGGGGCCAGGTCGCCGATCCAGTCGTGGGGCAGGTCGGGGCCGATCAGCGCCACATGGCCGGCGCCAAATGCACCGATGTAGTCGCCCGCCACCAGCTTGCCGCTGCCGTGGCGGATCAGGTGGATTTCGAATTCGGGGTGATGGTTCCAGCGGGCGAGCTCGAACGGATAGTCATGTTCGTACCAGCGAAAGCCATGCTCGGGCTCGGCAAGAATCACTTCCAGCTCGGCGGGGCGCTGCTCGAAAAGGGCGGATCGGCTTGCAGGCATGGGCTTGGCCCTTCTGGGCTTTTTGGAATGGCACCAAAATACGCCCTTTGTCCAAGTAGCCGCTACCCCGGGTTTTGCCCGCCACTGATACTTTTTTGATCTTGGCGATGCGGTTAAAAAAGTATCAGCCGGGCATCCGCCAGTCGTTTGTCCGGCCTTGGGCAAGCTGCTGTAATCGGGCCGTCAACAACAAAAACAATAAGTGGAAACCGCCATGTTCAAGATTCCGAAAGCGCTGTTCCTGCTCTCCGGCCTCACACTCGCGATGGCCGCCCATGCTGCCGAAACCGTGACCATCGCCACGGTCAACAACAGTGACATGATCCGCATGCAACGCCTGTCCAAGGTGTTCGAACAGCAGCACCCCGAGGTGAAGCTCAACTGGGTGGTGCTCGAAGAAAATGTGCTGCGCCAACGCCTCACCACCGACATCGCGACCCAGGGCGGCCAATTCGACGTGCTGACCATCGGCACCTACGAAACCCCGCTGTGGGGCGCCAAACACTGGCTGGAGCCGATCACGCCACTGCCTGCCGATTACGACGTGGAAGACATCTTCCCCGCCGTGCGCCAGGGCCTGTCGGTGAACGACACCCTCTACGCCTTGCCGTTCTATGGCGAAAGCACCGTGACTTATTACCGCACCGACCTGTTCAAGCAGGCCGGTCTGACGATGCCGGAACATCCAACCTGGACCCAACTGGGCGAGTTCGCCGCCAAGCTACACCAGCCCGCCAAGGACCAATACGGCATGTGCCTGCGGGGCAAGGCCGGCTGGGGTGAAAACGTCGCGCTGCTGAGCACCATGGCCAACGCCTTTGGTGCGCGCTGGTTTGACGAGCAATGGAAACCCGAACTGACCAGCCCGGAATGGACTGCGGCGGCAAACTTCTACGTCAACACCCTGAAGAACTACGGCCCGCCGGGCGTCTCCAGCAACGGTTTCAACGAAACCCTGGCGCTGTTCAACAGCGGCAAATGCGCGATCTGGGTCGACGCCAGCGTCGCGGGCTCCTTCACCACCGACAAAACCCAAAGCAAGGTCGCCGACAGCGTGGGCTTTGCTGCCGCGCCGACCGAGGTCACCGACAAGGGCTCGTCGTGGCTGTACGCCTGGTCCCTGGCGATCCCGGCCACCTCCAAGCACAAGGACGCCGCCAAAGCCTTTATCACCTGGGCCACTTCCAAGGAATACATCCAGCTGGTGGCAGACAAGGAGGGCATCACCAACGTCCCGCCGGGCACGCGCCAGTCCACCTACAACGCGGCGTACCTGGCCGCGGCGCCTTTTGCCAAGGTGACCTTGCAGATGATGCAACACGCCGACCCGGCGCACCCGTCGGCCAAACCCGTGCCGTACGTGGGCATCCAATACGTGACGATTCCCGAATTCCAGGCCATCGGCACCTCGGTGGGCAAGCTGTTTTCGGCAGCGCTCACCGGCGGCATGACGGTCGACAAGGCACTGGCCGAGGCGCAGTCCACCACCGAGCGCGAAATGAAACGCGCCGGCTACCCGAAATAACCACCTCAGGGACACTGCATTCATGAAGCGACTGGAAGGTAAAAGCGCGCTGGTCACCGGCAGCGCCCGAGGCATTGGCCGGGCGTTTGCCCAGGCCTACATCAACGAAGGCGCCACCGTCGCCATCGCCGATATCAACCTGGAACGGGCCCGGGCTACCGCCACGGAGCTGGGCCCGAAGGCCTACGCGGTGGCCATGGACGTCACCGACCAGGCGTCCATCGACGCCGCGATTGCCGCCGTGGTGGCGCAGGCCGGCAAGCTCGACATCCTGATCAACAACGCCGCCTTGTTCGACCTAGCCCCCATCACCGACATCACCCGCGAAAGCTTCGACCGGCTGTTCTCGATCAACGTCGCCGGTACGCTGTTCACCTTGCAAGCGGCGGCCAAGCAGATGATCAAACAGGGCCATGGCGGCAAGATCATCAACATGGCCAGCCAGGCCGGGCGCCGGGGTGAAGCGCTGGTGGCGGTGTACTGCGCGACCAAGGCGGCGGTGATCAGCCTCACGCAGTCGGCGGGGCTGAATCTGATCAAGCAGGGGATCAATGTGAACGCCATCGCACCGGGCGTGGTGGACGGTGAGCATTGGGACGGGGTAGACGCGATGTTTGCCAAACACGAAGGGCTGCCGCTGGGCGAGAAGAAAAAGCGCGTGGGGGCCGAGGTGCCGTTTGGGCGGATGGGCACGGCGGAGGATTTGACCGGGATGGCGATTTTCCTCGCGTCCAAAGAGGCCGACTACGTGGTTGCCCAGACCTACAACGTCGACGGCGGCAACTGGATGAATTGAGCGGGACGCAGCTCCTCGAACCACCGCAGATCAAAAAAATGTGGGAGCGGGCTTGCTCGCGAATGCGGAGTGTCAGTCGCCGGATATGCTGACTGATACACCGCATTCGCGAGCAAGCCCGCTCCCACAGTTTGATCTTCATTGCTCTGGGAAGGGGGCTTGGTCTTATTCGGCAAAGCTGCGATCAAAGAAGTACACCGCCCCAGGCTTCAGGTTTTCCACTGTCGCCTGCGGCCGTCCGCCCTCGCCATGCTTCTTGCGCCCCGTCTCCCGCAAAAAGCCGGCCTCAGTCAACTTCAGCAACCGCTGGCGAATACTGGTCTTCAGCACCGGCCGCGCCAGCACCAGCGAAAAGATCGTCGTCGCCTCCGGTGCACTGAACTCATTGCCTAAAAACATCAACGGCAAGCTGCTGTACAGCGACTTGGAAAACAGCCTTTCCTGCACCGCCGCCACAATCCCGTTGTGATCGAACGGCAACTTGACCGCGCCAGCGGCCACCGCATCCAGCGAGAACCAGCGCTGATGCCCGGCCAGCGTCACATCGTCAGCCACAATCGCCAGGTAATAGGTCGACGACGACCAGCAGCGCGGATCGCGAAACGCATCACCCACCGTCCCCACTTGCTCATACCAGGCCAGCGCCAGGCCGACCTTGTCACTGGCCCGCAACCGTTCCACGGCATCCTGAAGGCTCAGATCTTGCACGCCGCCATTCACTACCACCCCCGGTAACGCCCAGTGCCCGGCGAAGGGCTCGGCTTCGCGCTGGTTGAGCAGGATCTTCAACTCCCCGGAGGCACGGCAATAGAACAGCACGCACAAGTCCACGGTGTGCAGGTAAGCGCTAAGGGTTGGGGCGTGGTCTGGCATGTCGGGTCCTGTGGGCAGCGGTGGGGCACAGTCTAACGGATCAAACGGCGATGTCGTGTACTCGATCCAGCATAGGTAAATAAATGTTTCTTGCTATGAAAGTACATGACGTGTACTTTTGTGTCCAGGCCACAGGAGAACACGACCATGACCGTCTCTAAAAACGCTATTGCCTCATTCGACGTCGACGCCCAGAAGAGCTTCACGCCACTGTGCCCCAATGAATTGCCGGTAGCGGGCGGTGACGAGATCGGCGCCGAGCTCAATTACATGGCCAGCCTCGCCGGGCGCCGTGTTGGCAGCAAGGATGCCCACACCCCACACGCACCCTGGGTCGTGCAGCAACACAGCGAGATGCTGCAACCCACCGGGCTGGTGCATGCCGACGTCACCTGGGTCGCCCACTGCGTACCGGGCACCGAGGGCTTCACCTTGCTGGACGAACTGCCCACGCCCTATGACTACGACTACTTCATCTGGAAAGGCGTCGAGCCCGACCTGCACCCCTACGGCGCCTGCTACCACGACCTCCACGACAAACTCTCCACCGGCGTCATCGAATACCTCTACTCCCAGGGCATCCGGCGCGTGATCGTCGGCGGCCTGGCGCTGGACTACTGCGTCAAGATCACCGCCTTGCAATTGCTGCAGGCGGGTTTCGAAGTGATCCTGCACCTGCCGGCGTGCCGTGGCATCAGCGAGGAGGGCGGCGTGCAGGCGGTCAACCATCTGCAACAAGTCGGTGTTGTGATTACCCGCAATCGGGAAGAACTGGCCGCGATGGCCGCGCGTTAAGGAGTACCTCATGGAAAGTGCATACGACTACGAAACCAGTGTGATCCAGGGCTTGCTGGACACCGACTACTACACCTTCACCATGATGCAGGCCGTGCTGCACCAGCACCCGAATGTCGATGTGGAATACCAGTTCATCGTCCGCTCCAAAGAGAAACTCGGGCACCTGATTCCCGAGCTGCGGGCCGAGCTGGAAAAACTCGCCGGCCTCAACATGCGCGAAGGCGAACTGCGCTTTCTGTTCAACCAGCGCCGTGAATACCTGACCCCGGATTTCGAGCGTTTCCTGGGCCTGTTCCGCTTCAACCTGCGCTATATCCACGTCAGCGAAGTCGACGGCCAACTGAACATCCGCGTGGTTGGCCCGATGCTGCACTGCATCATGTTCGAACAGCCGGTATTGGCCCTGGTCAGCGAACTGCGCAACCGCGACAAATACCCCGACGTGACCCTCGAAGACGTCACCCGCAAGCTCTACCAGAAGTTCGACTGGCTGGAGAAAAACCTCACCCGCGACGAGTTGGCGGACCTGCGCGTCTCGGACTTTTCCACCCGCCGCCGGTTGTCGTTCAAGGCTCAGCGCGAAGTGGTGGACATCATGCGCCGTGACTTTCCCGGCCAGTTCACCGGCACCAGCAACGCGCACCTGGCCTACGAATTCGACTTGCCGCTGATCGGCACCATGGCCCACCAATGGCTGATGGTGCACCAACAACTGGGCCGGCTGCGGGAAAGCCAGAATGCCGCGCTGGAAAACTGGGTGCGCGAATACCGTGGCCGGTTGGGCATCGCCCTCACTGACTGCATCAGCACCGACTTTTTCCTCAAGGATTTCGACCTGTACTTCGCCAAGCTGTACGACGGTTTGCGCCAGGACTCCGGTGATCCGATCGTGTGGGCCGACAAGGTCCTGGCCCGCTACAAGGCACTGGGCATCGACCCGATGACCAAGGACCTGATGTTCTCCGACGGCCTGAACTTCGAAAAATGCCTGCCGATCCTCCGGCACGTGCGGGGCAAGGCCAAATTCGGTTTCGGCATGGGCACCAGCCTGGCCTGCGATGTGGACGGCGTAGAACCGCTGAGCATCGTGATGAAACTGGTGCGGGTGCATGACGAGCCGGTGGTGAAATTCTCCGATGACCCGATCAAGAATGTCTGCGAAGACGCCTCGTTCCTGCAGTACGCGGCGCAGGTGTTCAACGTCAGCAACGTCAATCCACAATTGGGGGTGTGACATGGACACTCAGGCACGTATCGCACACGCACTGAATATCAACCGGCTGCTCGGCAAGGGGGGCGAGGGCGCTGAGCTGCAACGGCGCATCGACTTCATCAAGGGCACGTTGCGCCAGTCCGGCTGCCACGCGTTGGTGCTGGGCATCAGCGGCGGCGTCGACTCACTCACCGCCGGGCGCCTGTGCCAACTGGCGGCGGAGCAACTGCGCAATGAGGATTACGAGGCGCGCTTCATCGCGATGCGCCTGCCCTATAAAACCCAGGCGGACGAACGCGACGCCCAGGCCTCCCTGGACTTTATCGCGCCGGACCAGATCGAGACGCTGAACATTGCCGCCTGCGTCGACGGGCTGATGGGCAGCCTGTCTGCCGGGCAGGCCAGTGCTGAACGCATCGACTTTATCAAGGGCAACGTCAAGGCCCGGGCGCGGATGATGGCGCAGTACGCCGTAGCGAATTTGCACAATGGTCTGGTGGTGGGCACCGACCACGGCGCAGAGGCGTTGATGGGGTTTTTCACCAAGTTCGGTGACGGTGCCTGCGACCTGGCACCGCTGTCCGGGTTGACCAAGACCCAGGTGCGCCTGCTGGCCGGCGCCCTCGGCGGGCCACCGCACTTGGTGACGAAAGCGCCGACCGCCGACCTGGAAGAGCTGGCCCCGGGCAAGCTGGATGAGCTGGCCTATGGTTGCAGCTATGACGAGATCGACCGCTATCTGATGGGCGAGGCGGTGAGTGAGCGGGTGAGGACGATTGTCGAGAACGCTTACCTCAAGACGGCTCACAAGCGTGCGCTGCCGTTCGTTCCCGACTAGAGGCGGCGCAGGAAGGATTTGACGATTTTCTGGGTGGCCTGGGTGGTGTCCAGGTCATCCAGGCGACTGTAGGGATGCCACTGGCATTCCTTGATTTCACTCAGGGGCCGGGCTTCGTCGATATTCACCACCGACGCCTCGAACACATGGTGCAGCGTGTCGCTGGCCTTCAGTTCCTGCAATAACAGCAAACCGTCCACGTTCAGCCCGGTTTCCTCTTCCAGCTCCCGCGCGGCCGCGCCCACTGGCCGCTCGTCGCGCTCGACCTTGCCGCCGGGCAGTGCCCATTTCGATCGGGCTTTACGCACGAACAGGATGTGCCCGTCGTGCTCGCAAATCACCGTGGCCCTTATTTTCATCGTCTGTGCCCCCGCAGCTGGATGATTGTCATAAAAGTGTAATGCAATTGTCATGCTGAGTCTTTCTCCGGCAGGGTGGAGAGGGGGCCGGAAAACACCGATACTGCCCCATCGAAAAAACCTCACCTGAAGGAGATGCAGATGAACACCGTACGCTGGGGCATGATCGGCTGTGGCAGTGTCACTGAACTCAAGAGTGGACCCGCCTTCTACAAAGCGCCAGGTTCGGCGCTGGTGGCCGTGATGGGGCGACGCGAGGAAGCCGTGCGCGATTATGCGGCACGCCATGGCATTGCCCGGTTCTACACCGACGCCCAGGCGCTGATTGACGACCCGGAAGTGGACGCGGTCTATATCGCCACGCCGCCCGACAGCCACCTCGAATACAGCCTGATGGTGGCCGCCGCAGGCAAGCATTGTTGCGTCGAAAAGCCGATGTCGCTGAATGCCGAGCAAAGCGCGCTGATGCAACGCACCTTCGAACAGGCCGGACTGCACCTGTTTGTCTCCTATTACCGGCGTTCCCTGCCGCGCTTCCAGCAGGTGCGGGACTGGCTGCAGGACGGGCGCATCGGCGAGTTGCGCCATCTGACCTGGACCTTGTGCAAGCCGCCCTCTGAAGACGATGCCAGCAGTGCCAACTGGCGCACCGACCCGCTGATTGCCGGCGGCGGCTATTTTGCCGACCTGGCCAGCCACGGTTTTGACCTGTTCCAGTACCTGGTCGGGGATATCGTCGATGTGGCCGGGTTCACCGCGCGCCAGGCCGGGCGTTATGCCGCCGAAGATGCCGTCACCGCCTGCTGGACCTTCGCCTCGGGCGCGTTGGGCATGGGCTGCTGGAACTTTGTCGCCGACCGTCGCGAGGACTTGGTGGAGTTGATCGGCAGCAAGGGCCGCATCACGTTCTCGGTGTTCGATGAGGCGCCGTTGCGGCTTGAGGGCGAGACCAGCGAAGCGCTGGAGGTGCCCAATCATGCGCATATCCAGTGGCATCACGTGCTGGGAATGAACGCGCATATTCGCGGCGAGAGCAAACACCCGGCGCTGGCAATTGAGGCGTTGAAGACCGATCGGGTCATGGACCGGGTGCTACAACGTAACCCCAACCTGGCGGTCTAGCAGTGCTTCAATTTTCTGTTTTTAAGGAATGAACGGATGAAAATGAAAGCAGCCTGGCTTTTGCTTTGGCTGGCGTTGGCCAGTGTCGTGACGGCGGCGCCGCGAGCCCAGGGTCAGGCCGGGGAGTTTGATTTTTATGTGTTGTCGTTGTCCTGGTCGCCGACCTTCTGCCTGACGCACCCGGACGACCAGCAGTGTTCGGGCAAGGGTTACGGGTTTGTCCTGCATGGGCTGTGGCCGCAATACGCGAAGGGTGGCTGGCCGGCGTCCTGTGCGCCGCAGTCGCGGTTGTCGGATGCCGACTACGCCCGGGGCAAGACGCTGTTCCCGTCGCCCAAGCTGCTCAAGCACGAATGGGCCAAGCACGGCACCTGCAGCGGGCTTGAGGCATCAGCCTATCTGGACAAGACCGACGCAGCGCTGGGCGTGGTCAAGATCCCGCAGCAGCTGGAACCCTTCAATGTCCCCGGCGGCCTCGCTGCGCGGGACATTGAAGCGCTGTTTCGCGAGAGTAACCCGGCCATGGGCAACCACGGCCTTGCAGTGATCTGCAAGGGCGCAGTGTTGACCGAAGTGCGGGTGTGCCTGACCAAAGACCTGGCATTCGCCGGCTGCCCGCGCAGCGTCAAGAGCCAGTGCCGGGATGGCGACATTCGTATCCCGACCCAGCGTTAAGCCGACTCAGGCGGGCCCATAATTTTTATGGGTCTGCTCGATCTCTTCCACCAATTGGTCAATACCCGCCAGGCGCGCCCGGTTGTCGTGGTCCCAGGGATGAAACCCGGGCTTGAAGTATTGCAGCCAGGGCAACGCCATGCGCGGGAACACACCCTTGGGCCCGTAGAGAAACTTGAGCATCCGCCAGAAGCCCTTCAAATGCCCGCCTGAACGCCGGTCGGCAAACAGCAGGCGCAGGTGGAAATCAAGAATCGTCAGCCAGAACAGCGCCGTGGTGGCCAGCATGGTTGTGGTGCGCAGTAAATATCGCTTGGGCCCGGGCTTGATCACGCTGTTCCACACATCAAAGGCCACCGCCTTGTGCTCGGTTTCTTCCAGGGCATGCCAGTACCACATCTGCTGATAACCCTTGACCGAATCACCGAACCGCGACGGGTCGCTGAGGAGGATTTCCGCGAGCATCGCGGTGTAGTGCTCCAGGGCAATGGTCACCGCCAGGTTGAACGAGGCGGGCATGTATTTCTTTTGTGCGTCGAGGATCATCTTCAGTCGGCGATCCAGGGTATGCGCCGGCAGCCCGGCGGCTTGCAGCAGGTCGTTATAGGCCACGTGTTCGCGGCTGTGCATGGCTTCCTGGCCGATGAAACCCTGGATTTCCTTCTTCAGTTCCGGGTCTTGGATGCGCTGGCGATAGTGGCGCACGCTGTCCATGAAGAACAGTTCGCCCTGGGGAAACAGCAACGACAGCGCGTTGAAAAAGTGTGTGATGAACGGGCCTTGTTCATGCCAGTTCTTGATGCGTTCGGCCGGCAGGGCAAAACGGAGGTCGCGGCGAATCGGCAGCATGGTCGGTACTCCAGTTCAGAGACGGTGCTCTTCGTTGGTTTCAAGGACGGGCGAGGGCGCACTGCGTTGTTTCGGCGCCATGCGTTTGCTGGCGAACACCACCAGCGCTTGATAGGCGGACGGCAGGCAGCGGGCCAGCAGGTCCAGGAAGTAGGCGTCGCGGCCAATCAGCACGCGACGTTTGTTTTTGCGGACGCCGTTGAGGATCACTTTGGCAGCCTGGTCGGCGTCGGTGATGAACAGCTTTTCGAAGTCGGCCCGGGCCTGCTGTTCGCTGTGGATCAGGAAGCCGGTCATGTTGGCGTCGATCCGGCTGCTGCGGCAGATGTCGGTGCGGATCCCGCCGGGATGCACGCAGGTGGCCGAGACCCCGCTTTTCTGCAGGTCGAGTTCCTGGCGCAGGGCTTCGGTAAAGCCACGCACGGCGAACTTGGTGGCGTTGTAGCCGCTCATGCCCGGCTGGGCGAACAGGCCAAACACGCTGGAGGTGTTGATCACATGGCCGTCGCCGCTGGCCTTGAGGTAAGGCAGGAACGCCTTGGTGCCGTAGACCACGCCCCAGAAGTTGATCCCGACGATCCACTCCAGGTCGGTATAGTCCACGCCTTCCACGGTGCTGGACAGCGCGACGCCGGCGTTGTTGAAGATCATATTGATCTGGCCATGCTCCGCGGCGCAGCGGGCCGCCCAGTCCTCCACCGCCTGGCGATCGGAAACGTCCAGCACCTGCGAGGTCACCAGCACCGGCGCAAGCACCTGGGCCTTGATCAGTGCGACGGTCTGCTCCAGGCCCTGGCTGTTTTTATCCGCCAGCGCCAGGTGGCAGCCTTCACGCGCCAGCGCCAGGGCCAACGCGCGGCCCATGCCTGACGCCGCGCCAGTGATGGCCGCCACGCGGCCGTTGAATGACTTCATGACAGGCTCCCTTCTGCGGTGGTGTGAGGATTCGCGGCCGGGCGCGGGGTGGGCGGCACCGGCACCAGATTGGCAACGTAGTCCTTGAGGGCGAAATGCCGGGTGACCTGCTTGAAACGCCAGGTAGAGCCGGGCCACAGCGTGGTGTTCTTGCCGGTGCGCGGGTCCAGGTACCAGCTCTTGCAACCGCCGGTGGTCCAGATGGTGCCGTTGAGTCGGTCCTGCAGCCTGGCGTTGTAGGCGAGTTCGACCACGGGCTTGACGTCCACCGTGGCGATGCGATGGCGCTGCATTTGGCGCAAGGCATCGAGGATGTAAGTGACCTGGGCCTCGATCATCAAAATCATCGAGTTATGCCCCAGCCCGGTGTTGGGGCCGACGATCAGGAACAGGTTCGGATAGCCCGGCACTGTGGTACCCAGGTACGCGTGGGCACCGTCTTGCCAGGTGTCCATCAGGTCGATGCCGTGGCGGCCGATGATGCAGTTGCGAGGCAGGGGATCGGTGGCCTGGAAGCCGGTGCCGAAGATGATGCAATCGGCCGGGTGCTTGATGCCGTCGGCGGTGATCACCCCGTCGGCCTCGATGCGCAGCACGTTGTCGGTCACCACCTGCACATTGCTGCGCGACAGCGCCGGGTAGTAATCGTTGGAGATCAACACGCGCTTGCAGCCGATGGTGTAGTCCGGCGTCAGGGTCTTGCGCAGGGAAGGGCGGGCCACTTGTTTGTGCAGGTGGCGCACGGCGATTTTCTGCACCATTTTCATCAGGCGCGGGTGGAGGGCAAAGCCCACGACGCGGCCTTCCAGCGCCCAATAGTAAGCACCGCGCACCAGGCGCTGGGTGAAGGGCAGATGCTTGAAGGCCCAGCGTTCGACGCGTGAAATCGGCCGGTCGGGCTTGGGCATGATCCACGGCGGGGTGCGCTGGAACAGGTCCAGGTGGGCCACCTGCGGCGCAATCTGCGGCACGAACTGAATGGCACTGGCGCCGGTGCCGATCACCGCCACGCGTTTGCCCTTCAACGAATACTCGTGGTCCCACTGCTGGGAGTGGAAGCGCTTGCCCTTGAAGCTGTCCAGGCCGGGAATGTCCGGCAGCGCCGGGCGCGACAAGCCACCCATCCCGGATACCAGCACTCGCGCGCTGACCTGGCGGCCATTGCTGAAACTCAGGCTCCAACGCTGTTGCACCTCATCAAACACCGCCTGCTCCAGCCCCATGCCAAAGCGCAGGAACGGCGCCAGCTCGAAGCGTTGGGCGCACTGTTCCAGGTAGGCGCGAATCTCCGCCTGGGGCGCAAATTGCCGCGTCCAGTCTGGGTTGGGCGCAAAGGAAAATGAATAGATATGGGATTGCACGTCGCAGGCGCAGCCGGGGTAGTGGTTATCGCGCCAGGTGCCGCCAAGGGCATCGGCCTGCTCGGCGATAAAGAAGTCGTTGAACCCGGCTTCCTTGAGTTTGATCGCCATGCACAGCCCGGCAAATCCGGAACCGATGATGGCGATGTCGACGGTGTCATGGGCATTCATAGGCTGTCCCTCGTGGGCCGGTGGCGCCTTACGGGTTTCGACATCGGATGTGCTCCTTGTTTTTGTTTTGGCTTTTTAGATAGAACACCATTGCAAAGAAAAATTGAATTATTTATTTTAAAAAAGATTTTAAATAATCTACCTGAAAATTTCGTCTAGGCTACGACCCAGTTCCTCAAGTGCGACTTATCCGACGGACGAGAGCTTTTACGCACGCAGTCAGGTCCAGGGGTGGACGATGGCTGAGGTCTTGACCAATACCGGTCGGGCCGCCAGCAACACAGGGATGCAGAGGACCGAGCTATGGCTGTCGAGTGGGTTGTCGCTGCGGGTGTGTTTGTAGGGTTAAGCGTAGTGTTGTGGGGCTTCAGTGCCCGGATGACACGGCGTATAGAAGCCGCTGTTCCGATCAACGGGCGCTTTCTGGAGATCAATGGCGAGCGCTTTCATTATGTAGACGAGGGCAAGGGCCCGCCGCTGGTGATGATCCACGGGCTGATGGGCAGCAGTCGCAACCTGACGTATGCCTTGTCTGCCCGGTTGCGTGAGCACTTTCGGGTGATCACCCTGGATCGTCCGGGGTCGGGTTATTCCACCCGGCGTGCCGAAACGGCCGCCGACCTGCCGGGCCAGGCCCGGCAAGTCGCCAGCTTTATCAAGACCCTGGACCTGGATAAACCGCTGGTGCTGGGGCATTCCCTCGGCGGGGCAATTTCCCTGGCCCTGGCGCTGGACCATCCCCACGCGGTCTCCGGATTGATCCTGGTGGCGCCGCTCACCCATCCCCAGCGCCTGCTGCCGCTGGTGTTTATGTCGTTGGCGATACGCCCGGGATGGCTGCGACGCTACATGGCCCACACCCTGACCATGCCCATCGGCCTGCTGACCAAAGGCTCGGTGGTCAAGGGCGTGTTCGCCCCCGACCCCGCCCCGGAAGACTTCGCCACCCGCGGCGGGGGATTGCTGGGCATGCGGCCCGACAACTTCTATGCGGCCTCCACCGAGATCAACCTGGTCAACGATTTCCTGCCGGACATGGTCAAGCGCTACCCGCAACTGACCTTGCCCATCGGGCTGATCTATGGCGCGCAAGACAAGGTGCTGGACTTCCGCAAACACGGCCAGGCCCTGGCCAGCCTGGTGCCGGGCCTGAAACTGCAGCTAGTGGAAGGGCGCGGGCATATGTTGCCGATCACCGCTACAGAGCGTGTGGCGGCCGTCGTCGAGCAGGTGGCCAAGCGTGTCCGGCCACCGGAAAACGCCACGGTGTTGCATCCGTCGTTTGCCGTGGTGAGTAAATAATTATGCGACTGAACTCGCGGTTCGCCCCCCGTCAATGCTTGCCCTAGACACCTGACCAATCGGCTGAAAAAGAGACTGCCTGGTCACGCTCAAAAGGGTTCAAGAATTTAGTTGACGACCTAACGATTCCGCGCTATTTATTTAAAAAAATATTTCAATGTCTAATTTGAAATAATTTTTGAAATGCCTAAGAGCGAATAAAATAATGAAAAAAACGCCTTTTATCGCATGGTTGAATTCTCGGAGCAGTCATCGCTCCGTGTACCTGTCCAGTGTTGATTTTTGCTCCCTGCCCACCTGCCTCGCACGGAGGTTGCCATGAATCAGACCCTGGCTGCCCCGAACGTCTGGACCGACGCCAAGCGCCACCTGTGGTGGCTCGGCATCATGCCCCTGGCAACCCCGTTGCTCTCAGGCGCCCTCGCCATCACCACCGGTGTGCAACAACTGTGGTGGGTCGGCGTACTGGTGATCTTCGGCCTGATCCCATTGATCGACGGCCTGCTGGGTGAAGACGTCAGCAATCCGCCGGAATCCGCCGTCAGCAACCTCGAATCCCAAAGCTACTACCGCTGGATCGTCTACACCGGCGTGCTGTTTGTCATCGCCTCGGTGGTGATCACCGGTTGGCTGGCGGCAGGCGGGATCGACTGGATCATCAGCGGCGGTCTGCTGCAGGCTACCGCCAGCCTGGACCCATCGAGTTGGCTGGCCAAGACTGCCGCGTTCATCACCGCTCGCACCCAACTGCATGGTGAAATCAGTTGGTTCACCTACCTGGGCATGGCGATGTCCACCGGCGCCGCCACCGGCATCGCCATCAACACCGCCCACGAACTGGGGCACAAGCCGCGCCTGCTGGAAGTCTTCCTGGCCAAGATCACCCTGGCGCCGACCTTCTACGGGCACTTCTACACTGAACACAACCGTGGCCACCACGTACGTGTCGCCACTCCGGAAGATCCGGCCAGTTCGCGGTTGGGGGAGAGCTTCTGGGCTTTCCTGCCACGCTCGGTGTGGTTCAGCGCCCGCTCGGCATGGAACCTGGAACGTGAACGCCTGCGCAAACTCGGCCTGCCGGCCTGGCACTGGAAGAACGGTGTACTCAGCGCCTGGATGTACAGCGTGGTGTTGTGGGGCGCGATGATTGCGTGGCTGGGCGCGGCCGTGATTCCGTTCCTGATCATCCAGGGCATCTACGGTTTCTCGCTGCTGGAAGTGGTGAACTACGTCGAACACTACGGCCTGAAACGCCAGAAGTTGCCCAACGGTCGTTATGAGCGCTGCTCGCCCCGGCACTCGTGGAACAGCAATCGGATTGTGACCAATATCTTTCTGTTCCAACTACAGCGGCACTCCGACCATCACGCCAATCCAACCAGAAGTTATCAATCTCTGCGTCACTTTGATGAGTCGCCGCAACTGCCATACGGTTATGCCAGCATGATTGTCTGGGCTTATGTGCCGTACTTGTGGCGACGACGCATGGACCACCGAGTTCTTAATCATTATGCCGGGGATATTACCCTGACCAATCTTCAACCTTCACAACGTTTGAAGTACATGGAGAAGTACAGCAACACTACCAAACCCTTCTAACGTAAAGCCGTCAGTCGTAGGACGTACTCGGGATCTGTGTATCGCGCAGGTTTTCATCGCCCAGTCTTTACCGGTTTCGAGTACGGCTTAGTTGCAAGACAGTTGTTTGACCCGAACAAAAATAAAATTAAGGGAAGGACGTACACCATGCAAAACCCTGCCAAGTTCACCACGCATATTATATTGGCCGCCCTGGGCCTGATCGTTTACCACCAGGCCCAGGCCGCCCGTATCGAACCCGCCGGCAGCGCGTTTACTGCCCAGGGGCCCATCAGCTTTTCCAAGGGCGCGCTGATCAGCGCGGATTGCACCATCAAGGTCGCCGGCAAAGTGGCAGCGGATGGCTCGTCGGTGAATGTCGACAAAGTTGAATTCGACGGCGGGCTCAAGTGCAGCCGGGTGGAAGCGATCAACTTGCCGTGGGTATTGGTGGCTAAAGATACCAAGAGCGGCTCGATGTCGAAGATCGCCGTCGATGTGCACGCCTTTGGTTTGGGCGGCAAATGCGGGCCTTCTACTGCCGATGGCACGTGGGATAACGCCACGGGCAAGTTAGAGGCTGCCAACGTGCCGATCGGCGAAGACTGCACGATTAAAACGGTGTCGATCAAGATGCCGCCGACTTTCAAAGTTGTTGAGTAACGTTTAAGTGTTGCAGCGGTAATTGAATTGAAATTTGGCTGGAAAGGGAAGTTCTGCAGATTCACCGTGACCTCTCGATCATGGCCATTACCCCTGGCGAATTGACTCGCCATAACATGTGAGGAAAAACAATGAAAAGCTTGAAAACCCTCGTTTGTGTAGGTTCGTTTGCGTTGTGCTTCGGCGCAGCTTCGATGGCCAATGCGGCCTATACCATTGCTCCGGCGGGTTCGCCCTTCGCAACGACCGGCAGCATTACGGTGAAGTCGCCGGCGTCGCTGCAGCAGCCCGTAACGTGCAACATTGCTTTTTCCGGCCAAGTGGCGGCTGACGGTTCCTACGCTCAGATCAACAGTGCCACCGTCAATGGCAGCAACCCTCTGTGCGGTGTTCCAAAACTGCTGAACCTGCCATGGAAACTGCAAGTGACTGCCGGTGCCAACCCAAGCTACACCGGTACCGTGGCGGTGAACTTCTCGGTTGTCTCTAACTGTGCGTCGGCTGCCGTGCCAATCGCCGTGACCTGGAACAACGGCTCCAACCTCCTGAGTATTGCAACACAACAGGCCGTCGGTTCTTGCACCATCACCGCGCTGACTGCAACGCCGAACCCAGCATTCGTCATTTCGCCATAAGTACCGCTCCGCGCAAAACGTGATGATCACACGTTGAAATAAACAGGTGCCTCGTCAGAGGCACCTGTCGAGGTAAGCCCGATCGGGGTTAACGCCCGTGATGGAAAAAATAATAAGGAGTGGAGCATGAATAATAAGAAACAACAGGCTCAAGCGTTTCTCGGCCTGGCATTGTTGGGCGGGCTCATGGCCGCGGCAGGGTCGGTCCAGGCCGGCGGCTTCGCGACTCCGACCTATGGTGCCCAAGGCTGGGGTCGTGCCTTCGGGGGTGGCTCGCTGTTTCAGAACGATCCATCTGCGGCGTTCAACAACCCGGCGGCCATGGCCTTTATCGATCGTAACGTCGCCGAGCTCACCGTCAACTATGCGCGGATCAACATCAAATACAAAGGCACCGAAAAGGACTACGCCGGCAATGCGCCGCAGCTGGTAGACCCGGATACGCTGGCCGGCACGCCCAATGACAACAAAGGCGGGCAGGGCGGCTTCACCGCTTGGGTACCGACCGGATTTGCGGTGATGCCGATTGGCGATCGCTTCGCCTTTGGTCTGAGCCAGGTCGTTCCCATGGGGGCACGTACGACATGGGATTCCGACTGGATTGGACGAGATTTTGCCGTCGACACGCGCATTGAAACCGTTGGTCTGACGGGCGCACTGTCGTTCAAGGTGAATGATCAGTTTTCCATTGGCGGCGGTGCAATTGTTCAGCACACCAAAGGCTTCGTCAGCCAGAACATAGACCTGTATTCCGCGGCGGCCGTGTCTCCGATCGGACTTCAGTTTCCTTCCGGCGTAGGCCACTCGCTGATTCGCGTCAAGGTGGACAATACCTCCGTCGGCTGGTTTGGCGGCCTGGCCTGGAAGCCTACAGACAAAGATACCTTGGGCCTTGCCTACCACGCCAAGATCAAGAACAAGCTGGAGGGCAAATACAATATCTACGCTGACCCCTTGAGCCAGTCGCTGATCGAGGGCGGTCTCCCAGGCCTTGCCTACCCGGGTCTGGACCTGAAGCTCAACGGTGCCAACGCCAGCACACAACTTGATGTCCCGGCCAACGCCACCATCGACTGGGTCCACCAGTTCAGTGATCGTTTCAGCCTGGGTGCCAGTGTCATGTGGACCCAATGGTCGTCATTCAAGGCGCTGACCTTGAAGTCTGACGGCAACCAGATTGTGTCGATTCCTTATAACTACAAGGACGCCTGGATGGTCTCCCTCGGCGGTGACTATAAACTCACCAACGATCTCACTGTGCGCGCCGGTGTAGCCACGGACCAGACGCCGACCCGTAACTCCACCCGTGACCCACGCATCCCCGATGGTGACCGGATCTTCACCTCCCTGGGCTTTGGCTACAAAGTTCGTGCAATTCCGGGGTTGGGTATCGACGGTTCCTACTCCCACCAATTCGTGGAAAAAGCCAAGCTGCAAACCCACAACCAGGATCGTCTGGGGGCAGCCACCCTGGATGGCAAGGCGGACGCCTATGGGGACGTAGTCAGTATGGCGATCTCCTACGAGTTCTGATCCACCGTTGTGGCGTGTGTCGGTGTCAGCCTGCAGTCAGCGCATCTTTCTGCAAATCTCACACTGATATTGCATCGACGGGTCGCCCACGCGACCCGTTCCGATCCCTTTTCCATTGACCTGACCGGCTGATCCATTCAGCCGCTGCTTTTTTGCCCAAGCATTAAATAAAAATTTCAAAACAAAATTTGAATTTATCTTTTCAAGTTTGTAGTGTGGCTTTACGTCACAGGTCATTCCGATCTGCTTGAGCGTTGGCCGTACCCTGAATTGAGTAGAGGTATCCCCATGGTTATCTGGTTATTGGCGGGACTCGCAGCAGCGATTGCCCTGGCGTATCGACAAGCCGCTGCCACCCTCTGGCTGGGTGCCGGCCTGGTCTGGCTGGCGGTCGGTTACCTGTTCAACGTGGTCGCCGGTTTCGGCGCCAGTGTGGTGGCGGTGCTGGTGCTATTGCCCGCGCTGCTGCTGACGATCAAACCCCTGCGCCGCGCGCTGTTGACCAGCAAGGCCCTGGGCCTTTTCCGCAGCATCATGCCGGCGATGTCCGACACCGAGCGCGCTGCCATCGAATCCGGCACCGTGTGGTGGGACGCCGAGCTGTTCAGCGGCAAACCGCGCTGGGAGCGTCTGCTGCAAGCCGCACCGGCCAGCCTCAGCGCTGAAGAACAGGCTTTCCTCGACAACGAAGTAGAGACCCTGTGCGACATGTCCAACGACTGGGAAACCACCCAGGTCTGGCAAGACATGTCCCCCGAAGGCTGGCAGTACACCAAGGATGCCGGCTTCCTCGGCATGATCATTCCCAAGCAGTACGGCGGCAAGGGCTTCTCCCACTATGCGCATTCGCAAGTGGTGATGAAGCTCTCGACCCGTTGCTCGGCAGCGGCGATTTCGGTGATGGTGCCCAACTCCCTGGGCCCGGCAGAACTGCTGCTGCACTACGGCACCGACGCCCAGCGCAACTATTACCTGCCACGCCTGGCCCGTGGTGAAGACATCCCGTGCTTCGCCCTGACCAGCCCGTATGCCGGCTCCGACGCCGGGGCCATTCCAGACCTGGGCGTCGTCTGCAAAGGCCTGCACGAAGGTGAGGAAGTGCTGGGTTTCCGCGTGACCTGGGACAAGCGCTACATCACCCTCGGCCCAATCGCCACCTTACTCGGCCTGGCATTCCGCGCCGAAGACCCGGACGGTTTGCTCGGCCAGCCCGGCTCCCTGGGCATCACCTGTGCGCTGATCCCGACTTCCCACCCAGGCGTGAACAGCGGCCGGCGTCACTGGCCACTCAACGCGGTATTCCAGAACGGCCCAACCACCGGTAAGGATGTGTTTATCCCGCTGGAATGGGTGATCGGTGGCCGCGAACAAGTCGGCAACGGCTGGCGTATGTTGATGGAATGCCTGGCGGCTGGCCGGGCGATTTCCCTGCCGTCGGCCAACGTCGGCCTGGGCAAGGTGGCCGTGCGTGGCACCACCGCTTATGCGGCGATGCGCAAACAATTCGGCCTGCCCATCGGCAAGTTCGAAGGCGTACAAGCACCATTGGCACGTATGGCCGGGCATCTGTATGCCTGCGATGCGGTGCGCAAGGTTTCAGTGGCGTCACTGGATGCCGGTGAAAAGCCGTCGGTGATCTCGGCCATCGCTAAATACCACGTTACCGAGCGCGCGCGGATCATCGTCAACGACGGCATGGACATCGTCGCCGGCAAGGGCATCTGCATGGGCCCCAATAACTTCCTCGCCCGGGCCTACCAGCAAAGCCCCATCGCCATCACGGTGGAAGGCGCGAACATCATGACCCGCTGCCTGATCATCTACGGCCAGGGCCTGATTCGTTGCCATCCCTATGTGTTCCGCGAGATGGAAGCGGCGCGCAACACCGACCGGCGCAAGGCCCTGGTGGATTTCGACAGCGCGATGTTCGGCCATCTGAGCTTTGTGCTGGCCAATACCGTACGTGCCGCAGTGCATTCGCTGACGGGCGGGCGCTTGATTTCGGTGCCGGGCAAGACTGATCCGGCGCTGGCGTCCTACTACCGCCAGGCCAATCGGCTGTCGGTGGTGTTGGCGTTGATCTCGGACATTTCCATGGGCGTGCTGGGCGGTGCCCTCAAGCGCAAGGAAAGTATCACCGGGCGGTTGGGAGACATTCTGTCCCAGCTGTACATCCTGTCCTGCGTGCTCAAGCGCTTTGAAGATGATGGCCGGCCCCAGGCAGATCTGCCGCTGGTGCATTGGGCGGCTCAGGACGCCTTGCTGCGGGCCCATGAAGCCCTGGCTGAAGTGCTCGACAACTATCCGTCAAAAGCAGCGGCGGCGGTGGTGCGTGGCTTGACCTTCCCGTTTGGCATTCCCCTGCGCAAACCCTCGGATCGCCTGCTGGCGCAAGTGGCGGATCTGGTGCAGGTACCGGGGGAAAGCCGTGACCGCTTGCTGGGCAACTCCTATATCCCGCGGCCTGAAATCGACAAGCTTGCATATGGCGAACTGGGCTTCCGTCTGTTGCCACAAGTGGAACTGATCGAGGCGCGGCTCAAGGGTGCGATCAAGCAAGGCCTGATCGAACCGATGCCGATTTCCGGCACTGCGTTTACCCCGTGGCGGGTCAAGGCACGGGCGCTGGACCTGATCAGCGACGACGAAGACAGCTTGCTGGCGCGCTATGTGGAATACGGCGATCACGCGATCCAGGTGGACGACTTCCCGCAGGACTTCGGCTTGCTGGAAGCCTTGCAACAGCGCCAGCAGGCGCTGGAACAGGCCGCCAAACCGACCGCCAGGCGCCGCGCCAACCAAAGCGAAAACGCGCCGGTCAACTGATTGGAACTGGGGGGACACGGTCAATGTGAGAGCTGGCTTGCCTGCGATAGCGTTGGTTCAGGGCCAGAAGTGTTGGCTGACACACCGCAATCGCAGGCAAGCCAGCTCCCACAGGGATCGGGTTTCCATGGAAAGACAGTGTTGTGAGTGAATTTATCCATGAGTGACAGCTACCTCTCGTTCGTCAATTCCCCTTGGGGCCGCTGGCTGGCGCAGACTGCCGGGCTGCCGCAACCCCTGGCGCTGCAACGTCATCGCAGCGGCCAACAAGGCCTGGCCAACCCGGTGATCGTCGCCGGGGCAGGGCGCCTGGCTGCCGAGATCCAGCGCATCTTCAGTGCCACCGACACGGTGCCCGCTACCGCCGCGACCCTCAAGGCGCCCTCTACGGTCAAAGTCCAGGGCGCGGTGTTCGACGCCAGCACCATCGCCGACCTCAAGCAACTGGACGAGCTCTACGCATTCTTCCACGCCAACGCCAAGCGCCTGGGCCAACACGCCCGGGTGGTGGTGCTCGGCACTGCGCCGGAGCTGTGCAAGGACTTGCCGCAGGCCATTGCTCAGCGCGCCCTCGAAGGCCTGGTGCGCTCACTGGCCAAGGAGCTGCGCCGGGCAATCACCGTGCAGTTGATCTACGTCGCCCCGGGTGCCGAAGGTGCGCTGGAAAGCAGCCTGCGGTTCTTCCTGTCGCGGCGCTCGGCCTATGTCTCGGGGCAGGTGGTACGCCTTGAGAAACCGGTCGACACCCAAGCCGAAATCAATTGGGACAAACCCCTCGGCGGCCGCCGTGCCCTGGTCACCGGCGCATCCCGTGGCATCGGCCTGGCAATCGCTCAGGTGCTGGCCCGTGACGGCGCGCAGGTGGTCTGCGTGGATGTGCCCCAGGCCCAGGAATCCCTGCAACAGGCGGCCAGCAGTGTCGGTGGCAGCGCACTGGCGCTGGACATCACCGCCACCGACGCCGCGCAGCAGCTGCAAGCCCATATCAGCCAACACGGCGCATTCGACGTGGTGGTGCACAACGCCGGGATCACCCGCGACAAGACCATCGCCAAGATGACCGAAGCGGCGTGGCGCAGCGTACTGGCGGTCAACCTGGAAGCGCCGCTGCACCTGAGCACCGCATTGCTGGAAAGCCAGGGCCTGAACCCGGGTGGGCGGATCGTGTGTGTCTCGTCGATTTCCGGCATTGCCGGCAACCTCGGGCAAAGCAACTACGCCACGTCCAAAGCCGGTGTGATCGGCCTGGTGCAAGGTCTGGCACCCCGGGCGGCGGCGCAGCAGGTGACGGTGAATGCCGTGGCTCCCGGTTTTATCGAAACCCAGATGACCGCGAAGATCCCGCTGATGATTCGCGAAGCAGGGCGACGGATGAATTCCATGTCCCAGGGTGGGCAACCCATCGACGTCGCGGAAACCATTGCCTGGCTGGCGCATCCGGCTTCCGGCGGGGTCAATGGCCAGGTGGTGCGGGTCTGCGGCCAAAGCCTGTTGGGAGCCTGACCTATGGACTATGTAACGCAGATTATTGACCCACCGCCCTCACGTTCGCGGCTGTTGCTGGACGGTGTCCTGGCCTTGCGCAAACCCAAAGTGGAAGGTACGCCGACGTTGCCGACAGAACGCCTGGTGCGTTCGGCCGTTGAGCTGTCTGCCCAGGGGATCGCGGCCTACGGTCGGGCCTGTGGTTTCCGCCGCGAGCAAGGCGTGCCGCTGTCCTATCCCCATGTGCTGGCGTTCCCGCTGCACCTGATGCTGCTGACCCGGCCGAGCTTCCCGTACCCGGCCAGCGGCATGGTGCATTTGGCCAATCGCATCCGTCAGCATCAACGGCTGGAGGAGGGCCAGGCCCTGCGGCTGGAGGTGTATTGCGAGCGCTGGGTCGCCCATCCCAAGGGCCAGGCCTTGAGCATCGCCACCCGTGCCTACAGTGCGGGCACCCTGGTGTGGGAGAGCGACAGCCTGTACCTGCGGCGTGACGTAAAAGACCCGGTCGGCGAACCGTGGGACGACGTGCTGCCGTTGCAGGAAGAAGGTTTGCTGCGTACCCAACGCTGGGTGCTGCCGGCCGACCTCGGGCGGCGTTTCGCCAAGGTCTCGGGGGATTTCAATCCGATTCACACCTCGGTGATTGGCGCCAAACTCTTCGGCTTTCGCCGGGCCATCGCCCACGGCATGTGGACGCTGGGCCGCGCATTGGCCGCGCAGCAACCGCCGGGTGGACTGGCGCAGGCCGAAGCCCACTGCGACTTCAAGTTGCCGATCTTCCTGCCCGGCCAGGTCGCCTTGTGGAACGTCCCGCCAACCGGCGCGCGTCGTGAGTTTGAAGTGCGCAGTTTCGCCGGTGACAAACCCCATATGCGTGGGCTGTTTATCTGGAATGAGAACCCTCGATGAGTGACTACAGCTTCAACCCGGCCCCGACCCGCCGCGTGGCGATTCTCGGCGGCAACCGCATTCCGTTCGCCCGTTCCAATACGGTGTATGCCCATGACAGCAACCAGGATTTGCTGGTCGCCGCCCTGCAAGGCCTGGTGGACCGCTACAACCTTCACGGCCTGCGCCTGGGCGAGTTTGCTGCCGGTGCGGTGATCAAGCATTCCCGGGATTTCAACCTGGCCCGGGAAAGCCTGCTGTCCACCACGCTCTCTCCCGAAACCCCGGCCTACGACCTGCAACAAGCCTGCGGCACGGGCCTGGAAGCGGCGTTGCTGGTGGCGAACAAGATCGCCCTCGGGCAGATCGAAGTGGGCATTGCCGGCGGTTCCGACACCACCTCCGACGCGCCGATCGGCATCAACGAGTCCCTGCGCCGCACCTTGCTTTCAGCCAACCGCGCCAAGGGTACCGGCGCCAAGTTGAAGGCACTGATGAGTGTGCGCCCGTCGATGTTCTTCAAGCCGCTGCTGCCGCGCAATGGCGAACCGCGCACTGGCCTGTCCATGGGCGAGCACTGCGAAGAAATGGCCAGGCGTTGGCAGATCAAGCGCCTGGCCCAGGACGAACTGACCCTCACCAGTCACCAACGGTTGGACGCGGCCTACAAGCAGGGTTTCTTCGATGATTTGATCAGCCCGTATCGCGGCCTGGCCCGGGACAACAACCTGCGGGCCGACGCCAGCCTGGAAAAACTCGCCGGCCTGTCCCCGGCCTACGACCGCCAGAACGGCACGCTCACCGCCGGCAACTCCACGGCCCTGACCGATGGCGCCTCAGTGGTGCTGCTGGCCAGCGAGGAATGGGCCGCCGAACGTGGCTTGCCGGTGTTGGCTTATTTGCGAACCGGCGAAACCGCAGCGGTGAATTTCGTCGACGGCACCGAAGGCCTGCTGATGGCCCCGGCCTACGCCGTGCCACGCATGCTCAAGCGTGAAGGCCTGACGTTTGCCGACTTCGACCTGTTCGAGATCCACGAAGCCTTCGCCGCCCAGGTGCTGTGCACCCTCAAGGCCTGGGAAGACCCGGACTATTGCCGCGACCGCCTGGGCCTCGATGCGCCGCTGGGCAGCATCGACCGCGCCAAAATGAACGTCAACGGCGGCTCCCTCGGCTGCGGTCACCCGTTCGCTGCCACTGGCGGCCGGCAGCTCGCAGCACTGGCTAAGGCTATTCACCAGCGGGGCGGCGGCCGAGGCTTGATTTCGATCTGCGCCGCGGGCGGGCTGGGCATTACCGCTATCGTCGAAAAGTAGTTCCCACCATAAAAACAACAAGGAGACTGCCATGAACGCTGTAAGCCTGGAACAGACCGAACGCCTCTGGTTGAACGCTTACCTGCCCGGCGTACCGGCAGACATCGACGCCGGCATCGAGGACTACCCGTCGTTGCGCGAGGTGTTCCTGGAGCACCTGCACAAATTCAGTGAACGCGTCGCCTACGTCAGCATCGGCACCGAGATGACCTACGCCGACTGGGAAGTGCAGGGCATCGCCTTTGCTGCGTGGCTGCAAGCCCAGGGTGTGAAGAAGGGCGACCGTGTGGCGCTGATGATGCCCAACTGCTTGCAGTACCCGATCTGCCTGCTGGGCACGATCCTCGCGGGCGCCGTGGTGGTCAACGTTAACCCGCTGTACACCGCCCGGGAGCTGCAGCATTTGCTCAAGGACAGCGGAGCGGAGACCCTCGTTATCTTCGAAAACTTCGCCCACACCCTGGAGAAGGTGGTGGCCGCCAGCACCGTCAAACGCGTGGTGATTGCCGCCATCGGCGATCTGCTCGGCACCTTCAAGGGCGCGGCGATGAACTTCATCCTGCGCAGCGTGCAGAAGCAGGTCCCGCGCTTCAACCTGCCGGGCGCCGTTCGCTTCAACCAGGTATTGAAACAGGGGCGCGGCCAGACCCATTTGGCCGTGCCGATGAACCGCGAAGACCTGGCCTTCCTGCAATACACCGGCGGCACCACCGGCGACGCCAAGGGCGTGATGCTCAGCCATCGCAACATCATCGCCAACCTGTTGCAGGCCAAGGCGTGGGTGGGTGATCAACTGGACCAGAACCAGCAGGAAACCAACGTCACGCTGCTGCCGCTGTACCACATCTTTTCCCTGACGGTGAACTGCCTGATGTTCATGTGCCTGGGCGGGCGCAACATCCTGATCGCCAACCCACGGGACGTGAAACGGGTGCAGATGATCCTGCGCAAGGAGCGTTTCAACGGGATTGCCGGGGTGAACACGCTGTTCAATGGCCTGCTGGAAAACAAGGAGTTCTGCGCCCGGGACTTTTCCGACCTGCGCATGGTGATTGCCGGCGGCATGGCCACCCACACCGCCGTGGCCAAGCGCTGGAAGGAAGTCACCGGCTTGCCGATCATCGAAGGCTACGGCCTCACCGAGTGCTCGCCGGTGGTGAGCATCAGCCCCATCGACATCTCACGCATGCGCGAGATGGAATTCACCGGCAGCATCGGCGTGCCGTTGCCGTCGACCTGGGTGCGGTTTGTTCGTGAGGACGGTGAACTGGCGGAGATGGGTGAGCCTGGCGAACTGCAAGTGCGCGGGCCGCAGGTGATGCAGGGATACTGGAAGCGCCCGGCGGAAACCGCCGAGGTGCTGGATGCTGACGGGTGGCTGTCCACCGGGGATATCGGGGTGATGAATGAGCAGGGCTTCATCCGCCTGGTGGACCGCAAGAAAGACCTGATCCTGGTGTCCGGGTTTAACGTGTACCCCAACGAAATCGAAGACGTGGTGGCGTTGCATCCCGGTGTGGCGGAAGTGGCGGCGATTGGGGTGGAGGATGGCGTGACCGGCGAACGGGTGAAAATCATCGTGGTGCGCAAGGACCAAAGCTTGACCCAGGAACAGATTCTGGCGCATTGCCGGGAGTATTTGACGGGGTACAAGGTGCCGCGGTTCGTGGAGTTTCGTACGCAGGAGTTGCCCAAGACGACGGTGGGCAAGGTGCTGCGCCGGGCACTGCGCTAAGCCTGAGTGAACGCGGCCAGCTCCCACATTGGATATCTGATGGCTGAAAATTATTAGTCAGTACGATCGTTCCCACGCTCTGCGTGGGAACGCCTCTTGTGACGCTCTGCGTCACGCTTTGGACGCGGAGCGTCCGGGGCTGCATTCCCACGCGGAGCGTGGGAACGATCGTCAGTCGTCGAACCCCACCTGCTCATGAATCTCATCGACCTTCAATTCCAGCCGATACGCCACGGCAATAAACAACGCCTGGCACAGGCACAGCGTCGCACTCAGTGACCTGAACGCAAACGACGAGCCCTCATTCACCAGCAACACCGTGCTCGCCCGCTTGGCCAGGGGCGACAGGTTGCTGTCCGTAATAATCAGCGTCTTGGCCTGATGGTGCTGGGCAATCCGCAGGCAGTGCTGGGTTTCCTTGCCGTACGGCGTAAAGCTGATGGCAATCACCAGGTCATTCGCCCGTACGCTGCGCATCTGCTCGCGATAACTGCCGCCCAACCCCGACACCAAATGAATCCGCTTGTTGGTGTGCTGCAGGTTGTACACCAGGTAATCCGCCACGGCGAACGAACGGCGCACGCCCACCACGTAGATATTGTCGGCATTCACCACCAGGTCCACGGCCTTTTCAAAGGCCGCGTCATCCAGCTCCAGCCCCAGGCGCTCGATCCCCGACAGGGTGGCATTCACGCACTCACGCGCCAGGTCGCCGCCGCTGGCTTTCTGCGACTTGTTGGCGATCATGCTGCGGATGCGTTGCTGGTAGTTCTGCACCGGCGTGGTCTTGTGGGTGTAGGCCTCGCGGAACAACGCCTGCATCTCACTGAAACCACTGAACCCGAAACGCTGGGAAAACCGCACGATGGCCGACGGGTGCACTTCGCATTCACGGGCGATGTCGCTGATGCGGTCGACCATGATCCGGTCGCTCTGCTGGCTCATGTAGCTGGCGATGCGCTTGAGCTGGCGCGGCAGGCTCTCGTATTCATCGGTGATCAGCTGCAACAGCCGCTCGGCGTTCAGCGGCGGGCTGGCGAGTGCGTCTTCCGGGGCGCTCTGGGACATAGGGAATCCTTCTGGCTTGTTCTTACTAGGGCGCGTTCAGTCGCCCCTGACAATAAGTCGATGTGCGCAAGTCTACAGGGTAGGCGCAAAAAAATACCTCGGCATCCCGCCCCACGGTGCAGCTGAAACGATGCACCGTGGCTGGAACACGCCGATGATGGCTTATTGGAAAATATATTCCACGAAAAATATTTATAGAATAAATATTGATTGGCGCCGCCAGACGTTCTAGTCTGCTTGCACCAAGAGCGTATGCCGCCACCACGACGGCACACGCAGGCTGATAAAAATAACAGGAGCCAGCATGGGCCAGACTCGTTTTGCCAGTGGGCGTCAATTGGATCTGATTTGCCTGGGACGCCTGGGCGTCGACCTTTACGCACAACAAGTGGGTGCACGGCTGGAGGATGTCTCAAGCTTCGCCAAGTACCTCGGCGGTTCCTCCGCCAACATCGCGTTCGGCACCGCACGGCTGGGGCTCAAGTCGGCGATGTTGAGCCGGGTAGGGGACGACCATATGGGGCGTTTCCTGCTGGAGTCCCTGGCTCGTGAAGGTTGCGATGTCAGCGGCATCAAGGTCGATCCGGAACGCCTCACCGCCCTGGTGCTGCTGGGTCTCAAGGATCGCGAAACCTTTCCCCTGGTGTTCTACCGCGAGAACTGCGCCGACATGGCCCTGCGCGCCGAAGACATCAGCGAAGCCTTCATTGCTTCCAGCAAGGCGCTGCTGATCACCGGCACTCACTTCTCCACCGACGGCGTGTACAAGGCCAGCATCCAGGCCCTGGACTACGCCGAGCAGCACAACGTCAAACGCGTGCTCGACATCGACTACCGCCCGGTACTCTGGGGCCTGGCCGGCAAGGCCGACGGTGAAACCCGGTTTGTGGCCGACCAGAATGTCAGCCAGCACGTGCAGAAGATCCTCCCGCGCTTCGACCTGATCGTCGGCACCGAAGAAGAATTCCTGATTGCCGGTGGCAGCGAAGATTTGCTGACAGCTTTGCGTACCGTGCGCGGCCTGACTTGCGCAACCCTGGTGGTCAAGCTTGGCCCGCAGGGCTGCACGGTGATCCACGGCGACATCCCGGCCCGCCTCGAAGACGGCGCCATCTACCCTGGCGTACGGGTGGAAGTGCTCAACGTCCTGGGCGCCGGTGATGCCTTTATGTCCGGCTTCCTCAGTGGCTGGCTTGAAGACGCCAGCGACGAGCGCTGCTGCCAGCTGGCCAATGCCTGCGGCGGCCTGGTGGTGTCGCGCCATGCCTGCGCACCGGCGATGCCGACCCGTGCCGAACTCGATTACCTGTTCAACAGCCCGGTGCCGATAACCCGCCCGGACCAGGACGCGGTGCTGCAACGCCTGCACCGGGTCAGCGTACCGCGCAAAGCCTGGAAGCAGCTGTTCGTGTTTGCCTTCGATCATCGCTGGCAGTTGGTGGAACTGGCCCAGAAAGGCGGCCAGGACCCGGCGCGCATCAGCGCCCTCAAGCAACTGTTTATCCAGGCCGTGGAACGGGTTGAAAGCAAACTGGCGGAGCAGGGCGTCGAGGCTGACGTCGGGATTCTGGCCGATCAACGCTTCGGCCAGGACGCGCTGAACGCCGCCAGCGGTCGCGGCTGGTGGATCGCCCGTCCGGTGGAAGTCCAGAACTCACGGCCGCTGGCCTTTGAACACGGCCGCTCGGTGGGCAGCAACCTGATTGCCTGGCCCCAGGAGCAAATCATCAAGTGCCTGGTGCAGTTCCATCCTGACGACGAGCCGCTGCTGCGCCTGGAGCAGGAAGCTCAACTCAAGAGCCTGTACCAGGCATCCCTGGTCAGCGGCCATGAATTGCTGCTGGAAATCGTGCCGCCCAAGGACCATCCGTCCACCTATCCCGACGTGCTCTACCGCAGCCTCAAGCGCCTGTACAACCTGGGTATCTACCCGGCGTGGTGGAAGATCGAGGCGCAGTCGGCGGCGGACTGGAAAAAGCTCGACGAACTGATCCAGGAACGCGATCCCTATTGCCGGGGCGTGGTGCTGCTGGGCCTGAACGCTTCCGCCGAATGCCTGGCCGATGGCTTCCAGCAAGCCAGCCAGAGCCAGACCTGCCGCGGTTTCGCCGTGGGCCGCACGATTTTCCAGGAGCCAAGCCGCGCCTGGCTGGCGGGGGAGATTGACGATCAAACCTTGATTGAGCAGGTGCAGTGCATCTTTGAGCAGTTGATTAATGCTTGGCGCAGTTCTCGAAGTTAAACACGGTCAAATGTGGGAGCGGGCTTGCTCGCGAAAGCGGAGTGTCAGTCGACTGATACACCAACTGAACCACCGCCTTCGCGAGCAAGCCCGCTCCCACATAAAGCAGATCTCAGGCAACTCTGAAAAACAATAATAGGTGCAGCCATGCCCGCTATCCGAATTGGCATCAACCCGATCTCCTGGAGCAACGACGACCTGCCGGCCCTGGGCGGCGAAACGCCGTTGAGCACGGCCCTCAGCGAAGGCAAGGACATCGGCTACGAAGGTTTCGAACTCAACGGTAAATTCCCCAAGGACGCCAAGGGCGTTGGCGATGTCTTGCGCCCCTATGACCTGGCACTGGTCTCCGGCTGGTACTCCAGCCGCCTGGCCCGGCGCTCGGTGGCGGAAGAAATCGAAGCCATCGCCAGCCATGTGGAACTGCTGCGCGAAAACGGCGCCAGCGTGTTGGTGTACGGCGAAGTCGCCGACTCGATCCAGGGTTCACCGGTACGCCTGATGGAACGCCCGCGTTTCCACAGCGAACAGGCCTGGCAGGAGTACGCCGACAAACTCACCGAACTGGCGCGCTTCACCCTGTCCCAGGGCGTGCGCCTGGCGTACCACCACCATATGGGCGCCTACGTCGAATCCCCGGACGACATCGACCAACTGATGCGCCGCACCGGCCCGGAAGTCGGTCTGCTGTTCGACTCGGGCCACTGCTACATGGGCGGCGGCGAACCCATCGAGGTGCTGCGCAAACACATCGACCGCATCTGCCACGTGCACTTCAAGGACGTGCGCAAGCCGGTGGTGCAACTGGCGCGCAACCAGATGTGGAGCTTCCCGGACTGCATCGTCAACGGCACCTTCACCGTGCCCGGCGACGGTGATATCGACTTCGCCGCATTGCTGGACGTGCTGCTGGCCGCCAATTACAAGGGCTGGCTGGTGGTGGAGGCGGAACAGGATCCTGCCGTGGCGCCGAGCTACATCTATGCGAAGAAAGGCTACGACACGCTGCGCGCGCTTCTCAGCGAGAGGATTGGACAATGAGCCTGTTGGTCAAAAGCAGCAAACGCGGGCAAACCATGGTCGCCCTGGAAGAAGGGCGCCTGGAATATGTAGGGTTTGCCGCCTACCGCCTGAGCCTGGGCGAAACCCTGCCGGTGACGGCCGGTGATAAAGAGCTGTGCCTGGTGCTGCTCAGCGGCCGGGTGACGATTCAGGGCGAAGGCTTCAACTGGGAAAACCTCGGTGACCGCCACTCGGTCTTCGAAGACAAATCTCCCTACGCCGCCTACCTGCCACCGGGCACCGACGCCCAGGTCACCGCGTTGAGCGACGTACAAATCGCCGTCTGCGCCGCTCCCGGTTCCACCGACGCAGGCCTGGTGCCACGCCTGATCCGCCCCGAACAATGCAAGCGCAGCGTACGCGGCAAGGGCGCCAACACCCGCTATGTGTGCGACATCCTGCCTGACAGCGAACCCGCCCATTCGCTGCTGGTGGTGGAAGTGCGCACGCCCTCCGGTCACTCGTCGAGCTACCCGCCCCACAAGCACGACACCGACGATCTGCCGCACCAGAGCTTTCTTGAAGAAACCTATTACCACCAGATCAACCCGCCCCAGGGCTTTGTGTTCCAGCGGGTCTACACCGACGACCGCAGCATCGACCAGGCCATGGCCGTGGAAAACAGCGATCTGGTGGTGGTGCCCAAGGGGTATCACCCGGTCAGCGTGCCGTATGGCTACGAGTCCTACTACCTGAACGTGATGGCCGGCCCCAAGCGCGCCTGGCACTTCCATAACGACCCGCAGCACAGCTGGCTGCTGGATCTTTAAGCACTTTCGACGGAGAACAAGAACAATGAGCAATGCCCCGATAATCGGCCATTACATCAACGGCCAGGTGCAGGACAGCAGTAGCGAGCGCTTCAGCAATGTGTTCAACCCGGCCACCGGCGAAGTCCAGGCCCGCGTCGGGTTGGCCAGCCAGAAGACCGTCGATGAAGCTGTCGCGTCGGCACTCAAAGCCTTCCCGGCGTGGTCCGAACAATCGTCCCTGCGCCGTTCGCGGGTGCTGTTCAAATTCAAGGAATTGCTCGACCAGCACCATGACGAGCTGGCCGAAATCATCAGTCGCGAACACGGCAAGGTGTTCTCCGACGCCAAGGGCGAAGTCACTCGCGGCATCGAGATCGTCGAGTACGCCTGTGGCGCGCCGAATCTGTTGAAAACCGATTTCAGCGACAACATCGGCGGCGGCATCGACAACTGGAACCTGCGCCAGCCACTGGGGGTGTGCGCCGGCATTACCCCGTTCAACTTCCCGGTGATGGTGCCGCTGTGGATGATCCCGCTGGCGTTGGCCACCGGTAACTGCTTCATCCTCAAGCCGTCCGAGCGCGACCCATCCGCCAGTTTGCTGATGGCCCGCCTGCTGACCGAAGCCGGGCTGCCCGACGGCGTGTTCAACGTGGTGCAGGGCGACAAGAGCGCGGTTGACGGGCTGTTGCAGCACCCGGATATCGAGGCGATTTCGTTTGTTGGCTCCACGCCGATTGCCGAGTACATCCACCAGCAGGCCACTCAGCGCGGCAAGCGTGTGCAGGCATTGGGCGGGGCGAAGAACCATATGATCGTGATGCCGGACGCCGACCTGGATCAAGCAGCTGATGCCTTGATCGGCGCGGCTTACGGCTCGGCCGGCGAGCGCTGCATGGCGATCTCGATTGCCGTGGTGGTGGGCGATGTCGGCGACAAGCTGATCGAAAAACTGCTGCCGCGTATCGACCAGTTGAAGGTCGGCAACGGCTTGAAGAAAGACAGCGAGATGGGCCCGTTGGTCACCGCTGAACACAAGGCCAAGGTCGAAGGTTTTATCGACCAGGGCGTGGCCCAGGGCGCGAAATTGATCGTCGACGGTCGGGGCTTCAAGGTGCCGGGCGCGGAGGGTGGTTTCTTCGTGGGTGCGACCTTGTTCGATAACGTCACCACCGAGATGAGCATCTACCAGCAAGAGATCTTCGGGCCGGTGCTGGGCATCGTACGGGTGGCGGATTTTGCCAGCGCCGTGGCCTTGATCAACGCCCACGAGTTCGGCAACGGCGTGTCGTGTTTCACCAGCGACGGCGGCATCGCCCGTGCCTTTGCCCGCACCATCAAGGTCGGCATGGTCGGCATCAACGTGCCGATTCCGGTGCCGATGGCCTGGCATTCGTTTGGTGGCTGGAAGCGCTCGCTGTTCGGCGACCACCATGCCTACGGTGAAGAAGGCATTCGTTTCTACAGCCGCTACAAAAGCGTGATGCAACGCTGGCCCGACAGCATCGCCAAGGGCCCTGAATTCAGCATGCCAACCGCCAAGTAAATGTTTTCGAGTGTGGAGCACAACAATAATGAAGTCGCCTCTACGTTTTGCCCTGAACCGCATGGTCGCCCCCAGCCTTTCCCTGCCGGACTTTATCCAGCTGGCGGTGACCCTGAAATGCGACGCCATCGAGATCCGTAACGACCTCAAGGGCATCGAGATTGAAGACGGCACTCCCGCCAGCCGCGTGCGCGAACTGTGCGCGGTGCACGGCATCACCGTGCTGTCGATCAACGCGTTGTACCCGTTTGATGTATGGAATGACGAGCGCCGCGCCCAGGCCATCAAGTTGGCGGCCTATGCCCGCGAGAGCGGTGCGCAGGCGTTGGTGATGTGCCCGTTGAACGACCGCGCCGACCCGCGCAACGAAGCCCAGCGCGCCGCTGGTTTGCGCACAGCCTTGAGTGAACTGGCGCCGATCCTGCGGGAATACGGGATTCTCGGTTTTGTCGAACCCCTGGGGTTTGAAGAATGCGCCCTGCGCCGCAAGCGCGTGGCAGTGGATGCGATCAAGGCCATCGGCGGGCTGGATGTGTTTCGCGTGGTGCACGACACCTTCCACCACCACCTGGCCAGCGAACATGAGTTCTTTCCCGAGCTGACCGGGCTGGTGCACATCTCCGGTGTGGAAGATGCCGACGTACCGCTGAACTCGATCCGCGACGGTCACCGTGTGCTGGTGGGCGAGGGCGATATCCTGGGCAATACCGCGCAGATCGACACCTTGCTCAGCACCGGCTACAGCGGTTACCTGTCGTTCGAACCGTTCGCCGCAAGCGTGCACGGCCTGGCAGATATCAAGCAGGCGTTGGGGGCGAGTATCGCCCACCTGCAGAAACGATAAGGGGCACCTCATGACCACAACCCGATTGACCATGGCCCAGGCCCTGGTGAAGTTTCTGGATAACCAGTACATCGAAGTCGACGGTGTTCAAAGCAAATTTGTCGCCGGCATCTTCACGATTTTCGGCCACGGCAATGTGCTGGGCCTGGGCCAGGCCCTGGAACAGGACAGCGGCGACCTGGTGGTGCATCAGGGCCGCAACGAGCAAGGCATGGCCCACGCGGCGATTGGTTTTGCCAAGCAGCACCTGCGCCGCAAGATCTATGCGTGTTCCTCTTCGGTAGGGCCGGGCGCGGCGAATATGTTGACCGCTGCGGCGACCGCGACCGCCAACCGGATTCCGCTGCTGCTGTTGCCCGGTGATGTCTACGCCAGCCGCCAGCCCGATCCGGTACTGCAACAGATCGAGCAGTTCCACGACTTGAGCATCAGCACCAACGACGCGTTTCGTGCCGTCAGCAAATACTGGGACCGCATCAACCGCCCGGAACAGCTGATGACGGCGGCGATTCACGCCATGCGCGTGCTCACCGACCCGGCGGAAACCGGCGCCGTGACCCTGGCCCTGCCGCAGGATGTACAGGGTGAAGCCTGGGATTACCCGGACTACTTCCTGCAAAAGCGCGTGCACCGGATCGACCGGCGCCCGGCGACCGAAGCGATGCTGGGGGATGCTGTGGCGGCGTTCAAGGGCAAGCGCAAACCGCTGATCGTGTGTGGCGGCGGGGTCAAATACTCAGGCGCGAATGCCGCGCTGCAAGCCTTTGCCGAGCGCTTCGATATTCCGTTCGCGGAAACCCAGGCGGGCAAGAGTGCGGTGGTTTCAAGCCATCCGCTGAACCTCGGCGGCCTCGGTGAAACCGGCTGCCTGGCGGCGAACCTGCTGGCACCGGAGGCCGACCTGATCATTGGTATCGGCACGCGCTATACCGATTTCACCACCTCGTCGAAGTCACTGTTCAAGCATCCCGAGGTGCAGTTTCTCAACCTCAATATCAGCCCTTGCGATGCACTGAAACTCGATGGCGTGCAGCTGCTGGCGGATGCCAAGGTCGGCCTGGAAGCTCTGGCTGAAGCCCTGGGCGACTATCGTTCCAGCTGGGGCGATCAACCACGGGATGCCAAGGCGCAGCTGGACGTCGAGGTCGACCGCATCTACCAGGCGGAATACCAGACTGAAAACTTCGTCCCGGAAATCAACGACCATATGGACCCGGCGGTGCTGCGCGAATTCATCGAACTGACCGGCTCCTGCCTGACCCAAAGCCGCGTACTCGGTGTGCTCAACGAAGCCCTGGCCGACGACGCAATCATCGTCGCCGCCGCCGGCAGCCTGCCGGGTGACTTGCAGCGCAGCTGGCGCAGCAAGGGCGTGAACACCTACCACGTCGAATACGGTTATTCGTGCATGGGCTACGAGGTCAACGCCGCATTGGGCGTGAAGCTGGCAGAGCCCGAGCGCGAGGTGTACGCACTGGTGGGCGACGGCTCCTACATGATGCTGCACTCGGAGCTGGCCACCTCTATCCAGGAGCGGCGCAAGATCAACGTGGTGCTGCTGGACAACATGACCTTTGGCTGCATCAACAATTTGCAGATGGAACACGGCATGGACAGCTTCGGCACCGAGTTCCGCTTCCGCAATCCCGAGACCGGCAAGCTCGACGGCGGTTTCGTCCCGGTGGATTTCGCCATGAGCGCGGCGGCCTATGGCTGCAAGACCTACAAGGTCAACACCGTGGAGCAGCTAAAGGCGGCGCTGGCCGATGCGCGCACGCAAACGGTGTCGACGCTGATTGATATCAAGGTGCTGCCGAAAACCATGATCCACAAATACCTGTCGTGGTGGCGCGTCGGTGTGGCGCAGGTGTCCACCAGCGAACGCACCGACGCGGTGGCCAAACAACTCAATGAACGCCTGGCCAAGGCTCGGCAGTACTAATAACAAGAGGAGTGTTTTCATGTCGTTGAAGCTTGGAGTTATCGGTACTGGCGCCATTGGCCAGGATCATATTCGTCGTTGCAGCCAGACCCTGCTCAACAGCCAGGTGGTGGCCGTGACCGACATCAACCTCGAGCAGGCTGCCAAGGTTGTCTCGGACCTGAAACTTACCGCCGAGGTCTACCCGGACGGCCACGCGCTGATCAACTCGCCGCAAGTCGAGGCGATCCTCGTCACCTCCTGGGGCCCGAGCCACGAAGAGTTCGTCCTGGCGGCGATTGCCGCCGGCAAACCGGTGTTCTGCGAGAAGCCGCTGGCGGTGACTGCCGAAGGCTGCCGCAAGATCGTCGAGGCCGAAGTGGCCCACGGCAAGCGCCTGGTGCAGGTGGGCTTCATGCGTCCGTATGACCAGGGTTATCGCGCCTTGAAAGCCGTGATCGACAGCGGCCAGATCGGCGAGCCGTTGATGCTGCACTGCGCGCACCGCAACCCGAGGGTGGGTGAAAACTACAAGACCGACATGGCGATCACTGACACGCTGATCCACGAGCTGGATGTGTTGCGCTGGTTGCTGGCCGATGACTATGTGTCGGTGCAAGTAGTGTTCCCGCGTAAATCGAGCAAGGCGCTGGCGCACTTGCGCGACCCACAGATCGTGCTGCTGGAAACCGCCAAGGGCACGCGCATCGATGTGGAAGTGTTTGTGAACTGCCAGTACGGCTACGACATTCAGTGCGAAGTGGTGGGGGAGACCGGTATTGCGAAATTGCCGGAGCCATCCCAGGTGCAGATGCGCAGCGAGGCCAAGCTGTCGAATGCGATTCTGATGGATTGGAAAGACCGGTTTATCGCGGCGTATGACGTCGAATTGCAGGCGTTTATCGACGGTGTGAGGGCAGGGCAAGTGGGTGGGCCGTCGGCGTGGGATGGTTTTGCGGCGGCGGTGGCGGCGGATGCGTGCATTGAGGCGCAGAACAGTGGGCAGATTGTGAAAGTGGGCCTGCCAGAACGTCCGCATTTCTACGGCTAACCACAACCCTCACTGATGTAACGCAGTCAGTGTGGGAGCGGGCTTGCTCGCGAATGCGGTGGATCAGTATCCAAATTCATTAACTGACACACCGCATTCGCGAGCAAGCCCGCTCCCACATAAGGCGATCCGGGAGACTTCATATTATGCGCATCGCATTAGACCCCTACATGTACCGCCACCTGCCCCTCGGCCAAATGGTCGACAAGGCCGCCGAGCTCGGCTACCAGCACATCGAACTCTCACCCCGTGAAGACTTCCTGCCGTTCTACAAGGCGGCCCGGGTCGACCGGGCGCGCATCAAGGAGTTTCGCAAGGCCTTGAGCGATGCCGGCGTGCAACTCTCATCCCTGCTGCCCATGTACCACTGGGCCGCCGCCGACGAAGGCCTGCGGGTTGCCGCCGTACGCAACTGGAAACGCGCGATCCAGATCGCCGTGGAAATGGACTGCGAGCTGGTCAACACCGAATTCACCGGCCAGTCCGACAACCCGCTGGTGTGCGAGAACCAGTTCATGCGCTCCATGGACGAGCTGATGCCGGAGTTCGAACGCGAAGGCGTCAAGCTGGATATCCAGGCGCACCCGTACGACTTCTGCGAGCGTAACAACGAGTCGGTGGACATCATTCGCGGCCTCGACCGCGACTGGATCAACTACCTCTACGCCGCGCCGCACACGTTCTTCTATGACGACGGCAAGGGCGATATCGCCTCGATGCTCAAGTACGCAGGCACCAAACTCAGCCACTTGATCATCGCCGACACCTACAACCACCGCGCTTCGTCCAACCTGCGCTACATCGTCAACCCGCCGGGCGTCACCGCCACCGTGCACCAGCACCTGGACATCGGCCAGGGCGAGGTGAACTGGGAGGCGTTTTTCGGCACCCTGCGGGAAATCAAGTTCGACGGCATCGCCACGGTGTCGGTGTTTGCCTGGGAAGACCGGCCGGATGAGTCCAACCGGATGATGCTGGAGCGGGTGACCCGCGAACTTTGCTGTTAGACCGTTGTGGCTTGCCCTGTGGCGAGGGAGCTTGCTCCCGCTGGGGTGCGAAGCGCCCCCAAAAGCTTGCGACTGCTACGCAGTCGAGCGGGAGCAAGCTCCCTCGCCACAATTAACCAAGGAGTATTTGTATGCGAATCGGACTGGTTGGATACGGCAAAGGTGGCCGTGTATTTCATGCACCCCTGATAGCCAGCCTGCCGGGGGCGACCTTTGTCGGCGTGGTAACACGGTCACCCGAACGTCGCCAGCAACTGGCGACGGATCACCCCGGTGTGAAGGCCTTCGACAGTATCGGGCAGATCACCGAAGCCGGTGTCGACGTGCTGGTGATCTCCACCACCCTCAAGGGCCGTCCGGCCCTGGTGCTGGAGGCCATTGAGCACGGTGTGGCGGTGGTCAGCGACAAACCCTTCGCCAGCAACGCCGAACAGGCCCAGGCCTTGATTACCGCCGCCGAGCGCCAGGGCGTGCTGCTCAGCGTCTACCAGAACCGGCGCTGGGATTCGGATTTCCTGACCCTGCGCAAACTGATCGATGCCGGCGCCCTCGGCACCGTCACCCGCTTTGAATCCCGGGTGGAGCGCTACAACCCAGACTCCGTGGGCAATGCCAGCGGCGGCGGATTCCTGCGGGACCTGGGCAGCCATCTGGTAGACCAGGCCATGCAGCTGTTCGGCCCGGTGGACCGGGTGTTCGCCCAGTTGTACTACACCGCCGATGAGCCCAACGTGGATCACGGCTTCTTTGTATCGCTGACCCACGCCAACGGGGTGATTTCGCACCTGTGGGGCAATGCCCTGCAAAACAGCCAGGCCCCGCGTTTTCGGGTAAATGGCACGGCCGGTTGCTACACCGTCGAAGGGCTGGACGGCCAGGAAGACGCGCTGCTGGCCGGCAAGACCCCGAAAACCGAAGGCGAGCACTGGGGCGCCGAAGAGCACCGACGCTGGGGCTGGTTTGAACAAGGTCCGGACCGTGAGCGGGTGCCGTCGGAAAAGGGCCGTTGGAATCAGTTCTACAGTCAGCTGCAAAACGCCGTGGAAGGCCATGGCGAGTTGCCGGTGAACGTCCTGGATGCCTTGGCAACCACCCGTGTACTGGACGCGGCGCGCCTGAGCGCCGAGCGTCAGCAGGTGGTGGAAATGGCGGCTGTGGAGTCGCACAGATGAAAAATAGAATAAAATTCTAAAACAGGTTGATATGGAAATTATTTTCCAATAAAGTCTTTTCCAGGTTGCATAAAGTACGTTCGGACTCGATTCGGGCGACTCGACAAAAACAAGATCAAAACAACCAGGTACCGTCAGATGAAAATCTTCAACGCTGTACTGCGAGTTTTACGTCCTGCCCTCAAGCCTCGCGGTCTGCCCCGCGCCCGGCCGTTTTACTTCTCCCTCCTGAATGTCCTGTGCGTCGAAAGCAAGGGCTCCCTGGTGTGCTGCATTCCGGGGGCGCCGATCGTTCGACTGCCGACCGCTTCGCTCTGAAAAACGCAACGTCCACAAAACCAACAAGAAATTGGAGACAGACCGTTCATGAAGACCCCGATCCGTTTTACCGCGCTGGCCCTGTCCATGATGCTCGCCAGTGGTTTCGCTACGGCAGCCGATATCAAGGTGGGCGTGAGCATGTCGGCGTTCGATGACACCTTCCTGACTTACCTGCGTGAGGACATGGACAAGCAAGCCAAGTCCTACCCCAAGGGTGACGGCGTGCAGCTGCAGTTCGAAGACGCCCGCGCCGATGTGGTCAAGCAACTGAGCCAGGTCGAGAGCTTCATCAGCCAGAAAGTCGATGCCATCATCGTCAATCCGGTCGATACCGCATCGACCAAGAACATTATCACCGAAGCTACCAAGGCGGGGATTCCGCTGGTGTTCGTCAACCGGCGTCCCGACCAGAAAGAATTACCCAAGGGCGTGGTGGCGGTGACCTCCGATGACGTTGAGGCGGGTCGCCTGCAAATGCAGTACATCGCCGAAAAGCTCGGCGGCAAGGGCAAGATCGTGATCCTGCTGGGTGACCTGGCGAACAACTCCACCACCAACCGCACCAAAGGTGTCAAGGAAGTCCTGGCCAAATACCCGGACATCAAGATCGAGCAGGAACAGACCGGCATCTGGCTGCGTGACAAGGGCATGACCCTGGTCAACGACTGGCTGACCCAAGGCCGTGAATTCAACGCGGTGCTGGCCAACAACGACGAGATGGCCATCGGTGCGTCCATGGCGTTGAAGTCGGCGGGCACCAAGCCGGGCACCGTGTTGATCGCCGGGGTGGATGGCACACCGGACGGTTTGAACGCGATTACCAAGGGCGACATGGCCGCGTCGGCGTTCCAGGACGCCAATGGCCAGGCCGTAGGTTCGGTGGAAGCGGCGCGCAAGATGGCCAGGCACGAGCCGGTCGAGCAGAACGTGGTGATCCCGTTCAAGCTCATCACCCCGGACAACGTCAAAGACTTCAAGTAGCCCTTAATAACAACAATAAACCGGCAGGGCAGCCTCGGCGGCCCTGCTGACGGAGTACCCGATATGTTTGCTCAAGCGACTGCTTCGCAAGCCCCGCTGCCGGGCCCTCAACCCGACGGGCTGATCGAGCCCTACCTGCTGGAAATCTCCAACATCAGCAAAGGCTTTCCCGGCGTCGTGGCCCTGGCCGATGTGCAGCTGCGGGTGCGCCCCGGCTCGGTGCTGGCGCTGATGGGCGAGAACGGTGCGGGCAAGTCGACGCTGATGAAGATCATCGCCGGCATCTATCAGCCCGACGCCGGTGAAATCCGCTTGCGTGGCAAGCCGATCAAATTCGAAACGCCGTTGGCGGCGCAGAAGGCCGGGATCGCGATGATCCACCAGGAACTCAACCTGATGCCGCACATGAGCATCGCCGAGAACATCTGGATCGGCCGCGAACAGCTCAACGGCCTGCACATGGTCAACCACCGGGAAATGCACCGCTGCACCGCCGAACTGCTGGCGCGGCTGCGGATCAACCTCGACCCGGAAGAGCACGTCGGCAACCTGAGCATCGCCGAGCGGCAGATGGTCGAGATTGCCAAGGCAGTGTCCTACGACTCCGACATCCTGATCATGGATGAACCGACCTCGGCCATTACCGACAAGGAAGTGGCCCACCTGTTTTCGATCATTGCCGACCTGAAGTCCCAGGGCAAAGGCATCATCTACATCACCCATAAAATGAACGAAGTGTTCGCCATTGCCGATGAAGTCGCAGTGTTCCGCGATGGTGCCTATATCGGCTTGCAACGGGCCGACAGCATGGACAGCGACAGCCTGATCTCGATGATGGTGGGGCGTGAGCTGAGCCAGCTGTTCCCGGTGCGCGACAAGCCCATTGGCGATCTGTTGCTGTCGGTGCGCGACCTGCGCCTGGACGGGGTATTCCAGGGCGTGTCGTTTGACCTGCACGCCGGGGAGATTCTCGGCATCGCCGGGTTGATGGGCTCCGGTCGTACCAATGTGGCCGAAACCATTTTTGGCATCACCCCAAGCTCCGGCGGCGAGATCCAGCTGGACGGCAAGACCGTGCGCATCACCGACCCGCACATGGCCATCGAGAAGGGCTTCGCGCTGCTGACCGAAGACCGCAAGCTCAGCGGCCTGTTCCCCTGCCTGTCGGTGCTGGAAAACATGGAAATGGCCGTGCTGCCGCATTACTCCGGCAATGGCTTTATCCAGCAAAAAGCCCTGCGCGCCCTGTGCGAAGACATGTGCACCAAGCTGCGGGTGAAAACGCCGTCCCTGGAGCAGTGCATCGACACCTTGTCCGGTGGCAACCAGCAAAAAGCCCTGTTGGCCCGCTGGCTGATGACCAACCCGCGGCTGCTGATCCTCGACGAACCCACCCGCGGTATCGACGTGGGGGCCAAGGCCGAGATCTACCGACTGATTTCCTACCTGGCCAGCGAAGGCATGGCCGTGATCATGATTTCCTCGGAGCTGCCGGAGGTGCTGGGCATGAGCGACCGGGTGATGGTGATGCACGAAGGCGAACTGATGGGCACCCTGGACCGCGCCGACGCGACCCAGGAAAAAGTCATGCAACTGGCTTCCGGTATGACGGCGGTCCACTAACGAACAGACGGCGCCGGCCCGTTGCGGCCGGCGCAACGCGATAAAAAAAGGTGAGTGGTTATGAACGCGATACTGGAAAGCAAACCCGAGGAAAAGAAGCCCGCCACTGCGCCGGTCAAGCACCGTCGACGCATGCCCACCGAGCTGAGCATCCTGCTGGTGCTGATTGGCATCGGCCTGGTGTTTGAGTTGTTCGGCTGGATCGTGCGCGACCAGAGCTTTCTGATGAACTCCCAGCGCCTGGTGTTGATGATCCTGCAAGTGTCGATCATCGGCCTGCTGGCAATTGGCGTGACTCAGGTGATCATCACCACCGGGATTGATTTGTCCTCGGGCTCGGTGCTGGCCTTGTCGGCGATGATCGCCGCCAGTCTGGCGCAGACTTCTGACTTTTCCCGTGCGGTGTTTCCGTCCCTGACTGACCTGCCGGTGTGGATACCGGTGGCGATGGGGCTGGGTGTGGGGCTGCTGGCGGGGGCCATCAACGGCAGCATTATTGCGGTCACCGGGATTCCACCGTTTATTGCGACCCTCGGCATGATGGTCTCGGCCCGTGGCCTGGCGCGTTACTACACCGAAGGCCAGCCGGTGAGCATGCTCTCGGACTCCTACACGGCCATCGGCCACGGCGCGATGCCGGTGGTGATCTTCCTGGTGGTGGCGGTGATCTTCCATATCGCCCTGCGCTACACCAAGTATGGCAAATACACCTACGCCATCGGCGGCAACATGCAGGCGGCGCGTACCTCGGGGATCAACGTCAAGCGCCACCTGATCATCGTCTACAGCATCGCCGGCTTGCTGGCCGGCCTGGCCGGTGTAGTGGCGTCGGCACGGGCCGCCACCGGGCAGGCGGGCATGGGCATGTCCTATGAGCTGGACGCGATTGCCGCCGCAGTGATCGGCGGCACCAGCCTGGCGGGCGGGGTAGGGCGCATCACCGGCACCGTGATCGGCGCGCTGATCCTCGGGGTGATGGCCAGCGGGTTTACCTTCGTCGGCGTGGACGCGTACATCCAGGACATCATCAAGGGCCTGATCATCGTGGTGGCGGTGGTGATCGACCAGTATCGCAACAAGCGCAAACTCAAGCGCTAACGCGGTCCTCACGGCCGCATCGGTCGAAATGTGGGAGCGGGCTTGCTCGCGAAGACGGTGTATCAGTTAAACATTCAGTGACTGACACACTGCCTTCGCGAGCAAGCCCGCTCCCACATTTAACCGTTTGTCTTCTATATAGCTCCACAACACTGAATTTCTTGCTATAAACGCACTCCGATGACCGTTCGCCGAGCCCGTCCTGGTGCCTTTGCGGGTTATCTTGGAAAAAATGCCTGTCATTTCAGTTGCTGAGCCCTCAAGTCGGCCTTAGACTGCCGCCCCTCGTAAATTGAGTGCCGGGTGGCGCTTGAAATGGACGGCGCCTTTCCGAGACCTGCAGAGGTCGGCCGGAACGCTCCCTTATTCGCCTTAATGCACGTATTTTTTATAGAGAAATCAATGACAAAGGAAAAGTTGCTGGCCATGCCGGCGGATGACTACATGAATGCCGAGCAGCACGCTTTTTTCGAGAAGTTGTTGCAAGACATGAAAGTGGAACACCACGAGCGCATCGAGCAGAACCGCATCGCCATTGAAAGCCTGGACACCCCGGCTGACCCGGCGGACGCCGCGTCTGTCGAAGAAGAGCGCACCTGGCTGGTGAATGCCATCGACCGCGACCAGCGCATGCTGCCGCAACTTGAGCAGGCCCTGGGCCGTATCAAGGAAGACTCCTTCGGCTGGTGCGATGACAGCGGCGAGCCTATTGGCCTCAAGCGCCTGCTGATCAGCCCGACCACCAAGTACTGCATCGAAGCGCAAGAGCGCCACGAGCAAATCGACAAGCACCAGCGCCAAGCCTGATGCCCCCGTGTAGGAGCGAGCTTGCTCGCGAAGGTCGTTCACGATAACGCGGGAAACCTGATACCCAACGGTGCTCTCAGGTTCTTCGCGAGCAAGCTCGCTCCTACATAGATTTCGCCCGTATTACCGCTGTCTATTGATCTGCTGCAAGCCCCCCACTAAAGGCCCATGGATAATGGCTACGTAGTGGCGTCTAATGCAGTCACAATAACGACAAGCAGCGGGGTAACGAACATGGCTGGAGACGGATCTCTCATGGGCGCAGCAGTGTCACCCCCTCCGGTGACGCGACAGTTGCCCGGCTGGTTGACGCCGCTCCTGCAAAGTACCGCCTTGGTGCTGTTGCTGCTGGGCCTGGCGTTCGCCCAACTGTCGATTTACTTGTGCCTGCCGGTAGCCCTGCTACTGATCTGGCTACCTCGCCTGACGCAGCGCCCCCCCGCGCCGCGCCTTCCGAAGCCACCGATGCCATCGGCGAGCTGACCCGCGACCTTTCCTACACCACCAGTCATAACGCATTGTCTGCTGCCGGCGTGGCCTATTCGGTCAAGCAACTGGCGGCCAGGCTGCAATCACAGTTAAGCGCGGCGCAGCAGATCGTCAGCAGTGCCGAAGTGATGATCGACACCGAGAAAGTCACCTCCGAACTGAGTCGCCAGGCCCTCGGCGCTGCCAGCCAGGCCCATCAACGCAGTACCGAAGGGCGTGAGGTGCTGGCGCAATCCATCACCCGCATGCACCAGCTCAGCCAGCGTGCCAACGACAGTCGCCAATTGATTGAGGCGTTAAGCCAGCGCAGCGAAGAAATCCAGCGTGTCACCCTGGTGATTCAGTCGATTGCCAGCCAGACCAACCTGCTGGCCTTGAACGCGGCGATTGAAGCCGCGCGGGCGGGTGAGCATGGTCGCGGGTTTGCGGTCGTCGCCGACGAGGTGCGTGGCCTGGCCGGGCGAACCGCCACGGCGACCGATGAAGTCGGGTTGATGGTGGCGGATATCCAGCAGCGCACCGCCCAGGTGGTGGAGCAGATCCGGCAGTTGTCGGCGGATTTGCAATCCGGCGTAGAGCAGGTAGAGCACGCCGGGGACCAACTGGACAGCATCGCTACCCTGGCGGCGAACGTGGAGGGCCAGGTCAACGAGATCGCCCAGGGCACCGATACCAACCGCGACCAACTCGACAGCCTGTTCCATGCGGTGGAGCAGATGCGCAGCGATTTGACCGTCAGCGACCAACAGACCCAACAGCTGGCCGCTGCTGCCGTACAAATGGAAGGGCAGGCTGAAACCATCAGCGAGCGCCTCGCCGAGGTTGGCCTGGACGACTATCACCAGCGTATCTATGACCTGGCCCGCGAAGGGGCCAGCCGGATTGCCGCGCAGTTTGAAGCTGACGTGCTGCAAAATCGCATCAGCCTCGATGACCTGTTCGACCGCAACTACACCCCCATTCCCAATACTCAGCCCAGCAAGTACTACACGCGTTTTGATGGCTATACCGACCAGGTACTGCCGGCGATCCAGGAAGCCTTGTTGCCTCGGCATGAAGGACTGGTGTTCGCGATTGCCTGCACGCCACAGGGTTATGTGCCGACCCACAACAACGTGTTTTCCCAAACGCTGACCGGCGATGCCCAGGTGGACGCGGTGCAAAACCGCACCAAGCGCAAGTTTGAAGACCGCACCGGGATCCGCTGTGGCAGCCACCAGCAGGCGGTGTTGTTGCAGACCTACACTCGCGATACCGGTGAGTTGATGCACGACCTGTCGGTGCCGATCACGGTCAATGGCCGGCATTGGGGCGGCTTGCGCCTGGGCTACAAACCCGAGGGGCGCTGATCAGGGGGGGATTGTTGCAGGTTATGCAAGGGAGCTATTCCGGGGATAGCTTTTTCCAACTGGAGGAAAACCGTAGCATGGCGAACATTGTTAGCCAGCTAACTAATTCTCTGGAGGCGTTCCATGCAAACCAAAGTCGATGTGGCTGTGATGATTGGCAGTGGCGTACCGCCCACCCTGCGTGCGTTGGGGCAGAAGGCCTGTTGGGTGGTGTTGCTTAACGGTGAGCAGCGCGGCACGGCGTTTGCCAGCCGCGACGAAGCCGAAGAGTGCAGGGCTGCCTGGGAGGCGCTGTTGCACCTGGAGCAGTCAGACAGCCTGCATTGAAAGGTCAGGGTTGCTGGTGCAGGCGCTGGTTCAGCTCATCGACCGCAATTGCCCAAACAGCGTCTTCACGCAGTTCATCTTTAAGAAATTGGGCTTGTTGCGGTGACCAGAAATCCGCGTCAATCAGCTTTACGTCATTGGGCAGGGTGTGTTTGCCGATAAAATCGTCAATCCCTTCGGGTGACGAATCTTCTCCAAGTTGTTCAAACAGGTCTTCGAGGGTGTAGGTCTGCGCTTCCATATCGTTCTCCATGCGGGCTGATCATCGTATGCATGGGAGGGTTGTGGCAGGGCAGAGTTCGATCGGATTTTCGCGCCGGTTAATCAGGAAGTCAGCGCGCCTGAATCGACGGCGGCCTTAAGGGCTTTGGCGGCATCCTTGGCAGCCGTGTTGGCGGCGTCTACGGTTTTGAACCAGCGGTCCTTTTCTACCTGGTGGGTCGTCACGGTGGTCAGGGGAGCCTTGGCCCGCATCACAATCACGGCCTGGAACTCACCGTCTACTTCTCTGGCTTCGCCATGGATGAAAAACTCGCCAATATCAAATTCCGTCACGTATAGCCTTCCCTTGGAGGTAATTGCGCTGATGAAACCTGAACCGCAAGGGGACAAATCTCAATGGACGGACCAGTATGGCAGTTGTTACGCACCGGCGGCGCAGTAAAGTCAACCAGATGACGAAACGACAACCCAGGCGTTCAACCTTGGGTTGCGCAGAGGATGGCTTCCAATTGCCTGGCCAGTTCGCAAGCCTCGCTATGGCCACTGCGAAAGCCTTTGACACGCCCACTGGGCACTTCAAGAATATGGAAGAAGTTCCTGCCGGCGGGCAACACCCGATAGAGCGCCGAATGCAGGCCACCGTCGTGGGCGCATAGGGAGTAGAATTGGCCGTCATCCAGAAAAGATGAACCCGTGTTCGAGGGGGTGGCAATCGCTTGATGTCGTTGCATAATCAGCTCCTGTCGATTGAACTTGCGGACCCGTTTGCAGTATTTCGGGTGGTTTTAACCCGTGGTGCTGTTTTAGTATTGTTGTCAGCAACCGGCGTCCGGTTCCATCCAAGGCATTAGTTTCTGTGTTGGATGTCGGAAAACTGCATTTTTAAAAGGTTATTGTCTGAAGTAGGTCGGCCAGTGTTCTCTGGTCGTTAAACCTGTGATTTCCTGCAACGCCTGGCGACCTGCGTAAGGTGCGTCGGGCACGCCTGTACTAGTCTTATGGCTTGGCAGCGTGGTCTTCTTCAGTTTTTTTCAGTGGATGTGTTGTGTGATCGTGCCGTTTCGGCCGTTTTTTTGTGCTGCCCGCTTGGGTGGGCAGCACCTTTTTGATGTGGGGGCGTTTCCTTGGCAGTCAGTAATCTGGATATGCACGCGTTATTCGTGCTGGGTGATTTGCGCGCAAAGTTGGTCAAGCAGTTTCAATCCCGTTTCGTCTACATCACTGAGCAGACGCCTGAAGGCATCTACATCGCCGAGATCGATACCGAAGCGGCGCTGGTGGTGGACGACAAGCCACGCCTGGAACTCAAGGTCGGCGATCATTTCCGGGCCGCCGTATTGCCCAGTCGCGAAGGCGGCAAGTTCGAGTTGAAGTTTCGCGATATCAAGTTGACGGTGTATGGCCTGGGCGATTACGCCTTTGTCTCTTCGGCCGAAGGCCAGGGCATCGTGTTCAAGGAAGGCCACAGTGTGATGTTGGTGTTCGCCGCCAATGAGCAACTGGTAGAAGGCTTGACCAAAACCCTGAAGGCCGTCACCGGCAAGGCCGCCAAATGGCGCAAGGGTGAACTCGTGACCTTCAAGGCCAGCGAGTAATGAGCCAGGGTAGGGCGCAGTTCCACGAGCAGCACCTGCTCGATGCGCAAGCCAGGGCGGCGCAATTGTTTGCCCGCAAGTCCGAGTTGCAGGGCGCCTGGTTGAACTGGGTCGCCGGCCAGTTGTATGAACTCAAGCCCGCCGAATTCGCCAGCATGGTGCGCCGCGAGTTGCAGCGGCTGACCAATCCGCCGTAAAAGCATGCGACATGCCATGTTCGCCGGAACCTCTACTACAGTTGAGTTGACTTAAGTATTCAGAGGCTTCGCGGTGTTACAGCAAAGCCGTTCGCTATGGCTGTAGGCATGAGGTGCAAAGCATGAAAGGAATTCGAGCGCTGTTGGCGGCCTCGTTGACGACCCTGAGTCTGTCGGCGTCGCTGCCGGTGTCGGCCGCCCAGGCGCCGATTCATTTTGCAGACCTTAACTGGGAAAGCGGCAGCCTGATCACCGAGGTGCTGCGGGTGATTGTCGAAAAGGGTTATGACCTGCCCACCGACACCTTGCCCGGCACCACCATTACCCTGGAAACGGCCCTGGCGAAAAACGACATTCAGGTGATCGGCGAAGAGTGGGCCGGCCGCAGCCCGGTGTGGGTCAAGGCCGAGGCTGAAGGCAAAGTGGTGGGCCTTGGGGATATCGTCAAGGGCGCCACTGAAGGCTGGTGGGTGCCGGAGTACGTGGTCAAGGGCGACCCGGCCAAAGGCATCAAGCCCCTGGCGCCGGACCTGCGCAGCGTGAAGGACCTGGCGCGTTACAAGGACGTGTTCAAGGACCCTGAAGCGCCGAGCAAAGGGCGTTTCCTCAACAGCCCGATTGGCTGGACCTCGGAAGTGGTCAACAAGCAAAAGCTCAAGGCCTATGGGCTTGATGACAGCTACGTGAATTTCCGCAGTGGCTCGGGTGCTGCGCTGGACGCCGAGATTGCCTCGTCGATCCGCCGGGGCAAACCGGTGCTGTTCTATTACTGGTCACCTACGCCGCTGATGGGGCGCTACAAACTGATCCAGCTGGAAGAGCCGCCATTTGATGCCGAGGCGTGGAAGACACTGACGGATGCGGACAATCCCGATCCGAAACCCACCCGTTCACTGGCTTCCAAGCTGAGCATTGGTGTGTCCACACCGTTCCAGAAAGAGCATCCGCAGATCGCCGAGTTCTTTGCCAAGGTCGACTTTCCGATCGAACCCTTGAACAAGGCGCTGGCCGAGATGAGCGAGAAGCATAGCCAGCCACGTGAAGTTGCCCAGGCGTTTCTCAAGGATCATCCGGAAGTCTGGAAGGCGTGGCTGACTGAGGACGTGGCCCAGAAGGTCGAAGCCAGCCTGAAATAACACCGATATAACAGCCCGATTGAGATCAAAAATGTGGGAGCGGGCTTGCTCGCGAACGCGGTGTATCAGTCGCCAGATGCAGTGACTGGCACACCGCATTCGCGAGCAAGCCCGCTCCCACACTGACCTCATTCTTGCCTTGGAACTTGCCGGGCTTTAGAACTTGGTCTGCACCGCCAGCTCAAACGTCCTCGGCGACCCCAGGTAATACGCCGGCGACACATGGGCAAATTCGGCATACACCTCATTGGTCAGGTTACGCACCCGGCCCGTCACGGAGGTGTGTTGATCCACCTTGTAAGTCAAAAACGTCCCAAACAAGGTATACGCCGGCACCGTCAGGGTGTTGGCGTTGTCGGCATACACCGACGCCACATACCGCGCATCCACACCCCCTTGCCAATCCTCCGCAAAGTCATAAGTCAGCCACACATTGCCCACCTGCCTGGGCACATTGGTCGGCGTATTGCCCTTGCGCGACACCACGGCGCCGCTGGCAGTTTTCTCGTTGAAGTCCTCGTACTCGGCATCGACCCAGGCGTAGTTGCCCTCCACCAATAGCTTGGGCGTGACCCGCAACGAACTGGCCAGCTCGATACCCTTGGACGACTGCGCACCCACCGGAATGCTGCTGGTCGGGTCCTGCGGGTCGGTCACGGCGAAGTCTTTGCGCTCGATCCTGTAGGCAGCGACGGTGGCCGAACCGCGACCGTCCAGGTAGTCGAACTTGCTGCCCACTTCCCACTGTTTGCCGGTGGACACGTCGAACACCTGGGTGGTGCTGCTCGGCTGTTCGGCGGCGGTGCTGTATTGCACGTAGACATTGGCTTGTGGAATGAACTGATACGTCAGGCCGATGCGCCCGGTCACCGGTTCCCAACTGCGCTTGACGTGCCGTGGATTGCTGGCGGTGATGTCCCGGTGGTTGGTGACCTCAAGGTCAATCGCGTCGTAGCGCAGCCCAGTGAGCAGCGACAGTTTGTCGGTCAGGCCCAGGCGGTTTTCGACAAACAACGCCTTGGTGGTGACGGCGTTGGTCTTGTCCGGGTCGAAGCCGGGCTTGGTGCCGGGAAGATCATAGAAATGCCCCGGATCGTAGTTGTTCGGGTCCACCGTGTTTTTGGCGGATACGTTCAACGGGTTGTTGGTGGTGTTGTTGACCTTGTACTCAAAGCCGCCCGACCAGGTCGTGCTCAAGCCGAAGAATGTGTCGTCATGGCGCAGCTCGAACTGGTTGCCGTTCTGCTCACCCTGATGTCGCACCTGATAGGCCGTGGAGCGATTCACCGCGCTGTTATCGGCGTTGTACTGGTAGGTTTCCAGGTTGCGATAGTCGCGCTGGCTGTCGAGGTGATAGAGGGTATTTTTCAGGGTGGTGCTGTCGTTGATCCGGTAGTCGATGATCGACCGGACCCAGATTGTGCGTTGCTCATAACGACCGTCGGCCACGTTGTAGTTATTGAAGCGGTTGTGCTTGTCGATCTTCAACTCGCCGGACTTCGGGTTGAGCACCGGCGTGCCCCAGTAGGGACTGTCTTCGTGTTCGTCCTGGTATTCCAGGGCCAGGGTGTGGGACAGGTTCGGGGTGAAGTCACTCAGCAGGGAAAACGCCACGCTCCAGGCATCGCGCTGTTGGCGATCGATATAGGTGTGGTTGGTGTTGCGGCTTACGTCCAGGCGCGCGTAATGCTGGACGTCGGCGCCCGGCTCGGTCAGGGCGTGGTTCAGGCCGAAGGCCATCCCGGCGGTGTCGTAGCTGCCATACGTCAGTTGCCCTTCGGCGGCTTGTTCCTCACGGGTGGCCAGCTTGGTCACGTAATTCAGCGAGCCACCGACGGAACCGGCGCCGTTGATCAACGAGGAGGGGCCGCCGACCAATTCGACCCGGTCATAAATCCACGCATCCACCGGGCGAGCCAGGCCGCCGGACACCGCGACGCCATTGAACATCTGGGTAATCTGGCTGCTGGTAAAACCCCGATAAGAGATAAAACCGCCAAACCCCGGCGGCGCGCTGGCATTGACCCCGGGCAGGGTATTGGCCGCGTCCTGAAACGTCTTGGCGCCTCGGCGCTCGATGTCGTTGCGATTGGCAATGCTGATGGACGCCGGGGTTTCCCGCACGCTCAGCCCCAGACGCGAGGCCATGCCGCTGGATTGATCCAGGGCCAGGCCGGCCTCGCCGGTTTGCTCGCCATCAATGGTGGTCGGTGCCAGCTCAATCGCCCAGGTGCTGACAGGCAGGCAGCCGAACAGGCCCGCCAAAAGGGGTAAATGTTTCATGGTTGAATCCTGAAAAACATGGCTTGAAAACAACCCACAGCCGTCCGCACTCCCGAGGGAGGCAGCCGCATGGGCCAATCAGAAAAGCGCAGGTATCAGGCGAAGGCGGGCGGGGCGCGCGGATTAGCCGCAGGCCAGGTGAAGCGGGCAGGAATGTCAGCGCTGGCGACGATGGCCGGCGGCGGCGCGTGGGGTTGTGGCAGCACCGCCACATTGAGGCTGGAGTTGAGCGCCGGGCCCATGCCGCCGGTGGAGCACAGCGGGCAACCGAAGGCCTTCGAGAGCGTGGGCAGGGATTCATCGGTGGACTTGTAAGGCGCCGGCACCTGGGTGCGCGGGTCCACCGTACAGAACTGGCCGCCGATGCCGTTGAGCTGCATCCCGACCATTTGCCCATGACCAATGCTGCAGGCGAACACATTGAACAGGACGCAGCAGTAGAGCATCCAGGCAATGAGCGAGCGGTCGGTACGGGCGAGTTTCATGGGGCGGCACTTTATCATCAGCCGCCGACGAATTGCCTGCAAAAAATCTCAAGAGGTCTATCCTCTTCCGGACTTTTCCAAGGATATCCAGCCATGAGCTTTTTAGTCGCGCGATGGATTGTCGGGGTTTTTGGTTGTATCAGCCTGGTGCATTTGTACTGGGCGGCCGGAGGCAAATTGGGTGTGACGGCGGCTATTCCGCAGCTGCCGGGTGAATTCGCCAGCGGATCACGTCCGGCGTTCAAGCCGTCGGCACTCGGGACGCTGCTGGTGGGCGTGGGGTTGGTGGCGATTGCGGTGTTGGTATGTTTGCGGGCCGGGCTGTATTTCGAGCCGGTGTCCAATCATGCGTTGCAGTGGGGGATCAGTGCAGTGGCACTGGTGATGTTTGCCCGGGCGATTGGGGATTCGGAGCTGGTGGGTTTTTTCAAGAAGGTCGGCGGGTCGCGGTTTGCGCGGCTGGATACGTTTTTCTACTCGCCGCTGTGTTTGGTGTTGGGGGCGGGGTTGCTGGTGGTGGCGTGGAGTTGACCGGGTGAAAAATAAATCCACAAAAGCCACATAAACAACAAATCCAACTTGACACTCGCCCGCCTCGAGGCGTTTATTGACGTACCCATCGGACCTTTTCGCATACGTCCCAGGATACTCGATGAACACAGAAGCCTCGTGGTCCATTATGCCCAGCGTGCTAGACGCGGCCGACCGTATCCGCCAAGGCACACTCACCCCCGTGCAATTGGTCGAGCAAAGCCTCGAAGCCATCAAAACCCACAATTCCACACTGAATGCCTTTGGCGATGTCTACACCGAGTCTGCGCTGGAACAAGCCGAAATCCTGACCGCAGAAGCACAGGCCAACCGGTTTCGCGGCCCGCTCCACGGCATCCCCTTCGGCATCAAAGACCTGTTCTCCACAGCCAACCTGCGCACCACTCGCGGTTCGCTCACGGGCCTGGACAACGTTCCCATCCAGGACGCTCCGATCATCCGCCGCCTCAAAGAGGCCGGCGCGATCATCCTTGGCAAGACCGCTACCACCGAATTCGGCTGGACCGGCGCCAGCACCTCCCGGGTCTTCGGCAATGGTCGCAACCCGTGGAATCCCCAACTCACCAGCGGCGGCTCCAGCTCCGGCTCGGCCATCGCCGTGGCGGCACGCATGGTCCCGGCCACGCTGGGCTCCGATGGCGGCGGTTCGGTGCGGATTCCCGGTGCCTTCTGCGGTGCATTCGCTCTTAAAGGCTCCCTCGGGCGCATCCCCACCTGGCCCTGGTCCGCTACTGAAATGCTCAGCCACGCCGGCCCGATCACCCGCACCGTGCGCGACAGCGCGTTGCTCTTCGATATTCTTTCCGGCCCCGACCCATTGGATCACCAGGCTTTGCCCGCGCCCACCGAGTCCTACCTGGCGCGCTGCGACCAGCCGCTGGGCCCCTTGCGCGTGGCGTACTGCCCGACCTTGTTCGATACGCCCGTGGACCCGGTCATCGCCGCCACCGTGGAAGCGGCGGTGCATTACCTCGCAGATGAGCTGCCGGTCACCGTCACCACCCTGACCCTGGACTGGCAAGATCCGCTGGCCACCTTCGAAACCCTGTGGGTTGGCGGGCGCGGGATCGCCTACGGCAAATCCCTGGCCGATCGCCTTGACCAACTGGACCCAGGCTTCGCCGCACTGATCAAACGTTCCGCCGATTACGACTTGGCGGCCTACCTCAAGGCCGTGCAGCAACGTGCACTGTTCGCCAATCAGGTACACGCGCTGTTTAACGACTACGACGTGTTGTTGATGCCGACGATGCCGATCCTGCCGTTCGCCGCCGACCGGGTTGCGCCAGAAGGCTGGCCAGGCGAGGAGGGCGCTGTGCCCTGGGCCCGGTGGACGCCGTTTACCTATCCGTTCAATATCACCGGCAACCCCGCTGCCAGCCTGCCCTGCGGCTTCAGCCCGAGCGGTTTGCCGATTGGCCTGCAGGTGATCGGCCCACGTTTTGCCGATGCCCAGGTGTTGCAATTCTGCGCAGCCGTGGAAGCCATCGCCCCTTGGGATCAGCACCTCCCCCCGATGCTGAGTCCCTGATTGATTGCACCCGGAGTGAGCTCAACAGAAGCCCGCCCGTGATAAACGCTTTGTGTTGTCCTGCCCTTTCACACCCTGACGAGTGAGAGGTACCCCGTGACCCTGTCCATGGCCGTATTACGCTCTATGCTCCCTGCTGGACCGGCTTGCGCCGCGTCTCGCCGTGGGTCGCGCAATACCGCCCGCCTGAACCTGCCCTGGAATACCTCTTTTATGCTCAACCAGCCACGTCTCGACGAAATCATGCTCCTGCTCACCCAACACCAGCGCGTCAAGGCGTCGGACCTGGCGCAGGCGCTGTTTGTCTCCGAAGAAACCATCCGCCGCGACTTCAAGTACCTGGAAGAAGCCGGCAAGCTGCGGCGCATCCACGGTGGCGCGATCCTGCCGCGGCTCAACGAAGAACAACCGCTGCAAGTGCGCAGCCGCATCAAGCCCCAGGCCAAGACGCGCATCGCAGTGTGTGCGGCGAAGCTGGTGAGCGAAGGTATGGTGCTGTTTCTCGACACCGGCACCTCGACCCTGGCCCTGGCCCAGCAACTGACCGCTTTCAGCCAGTTGCGCATCATCACCAACTCCCTGGACATCGCCCGCCTGATCACCGAACAAAGCGCCAACCAGGTGCTGGTGGTGCCTGGCGATGTGCGCCGCAACGACAACGCGCTGATTGGCGCCCACACCCTGGAATTCGTCCGACAGTTCCACTACGACATTGCCTTCATGGGCATCGGCGCTGTCGACCTGGAGCTGGGGTTCATGGACTACCAGGAACCCGAGGCGCTACTGCGCCGGGAGTTGACCAAACACAGCCTGCGCAGCGTGATCCTGGCCGACGACGCCAAGTTCGGCCACCGCACCTTCATCAATACGCTGCCGTTCAGCGCCGTCACGACCCTGGTCACCAATCGTGCGCCGTCAGACGATTTTGCGAGCCGCCTGGAGCAAGCCCATGTCGACATCCTTTACCCCTGATTTGCTGTCGCCCAGTGAACAGGACCTTGCAACCTTCGAGGCGCTGTTCCGCGACACGTCAGCCATCGGCGCAACCCAGGCCGGTGGCCTGCATCGCCTGGCCGCCTCGGCCGAAGACGGCGCCGTGCGCGACGTGTTCGCGGGCTGGCTGACTGAACGCGGCTTTGAAGTGCGCGTGGATGCAGTGGGTAACATGTTCGGGTTGATCACCTTTAATCCAGACGCGCCCTATGTGCTGTGTGGCTCACATCTTGACAGCCAGCCGAGTGCCGGGCGCTTTGATGGCGTCTACGGCGTGCTGGCCGGCGCGGTCGCGGTGGCCAGCGTGGCCCGGCAGTTGTGCGAGCGCGGCGAAGTGCCGGCGTGCAACCTGGCGGTGGTGAACTGGACCAACGAGGAGGGCGCACGCTTCCAGCCCAGCCTGATCGGCAGCAGCGTGTTCACTGGTGACCTGGCCCTGCAAGACGCCTGGGCCTGCCGCGATGGCAATGGCATCAGCCTCAAGCATGCGCTGCAACAGATTGGGTATCTGGGGGAAGGCAAGGTCGCGCTGGACGTTGCCGGTTATGTGGAAATCCACGTCGAGCAAGGCAGCGGCCTTGAGCGCGACGGCCTGGCCATTGGTGTGGTCCGCGACACCTGGGCTGCCCTCAAGCAACGGATTCGTTTTATCGGCGAACAGAACCACACCGGTCCTACACCCATGGCTGCACGCAAGGATGCCTTGCTGGCCGCCGCCCACGCGATCACCGCTGTGCGGGCCGAGGCCGACCTGCATGGCGCGCAACTGCACAGCTCGGTGGGGCGCCTGGAGATCTATCCCAACTCGCCCAACGTGGTGCCGTCCAGCGTGACGTTGCATGTGGAATACCGGTCGCCAGACACCGAGTTGCTGGCCGCCGCGGGTGAACGCCTGGACGCCAGCCTCAAGGCCACCGCCAGCGCCACGTCGACGGACTACAGCATCGAAAGCCGCGCCCTGCGTGAGCCAACGCACCTGCACCACGGTTTTTCCGAACTGGCCTACAGCGTCGGCCAGCAACTGGGCTTGCCCATCGGCAATAGCGTCACCGTCTCAGGCCACGACGCCATCAGCCTGAGCCGGCACTACCCGGTCTGCCTGCTGTTTATCCCGAGCAGCAATGGCGTGTCCCATAACGAAGCGGAGTTCACCAACGAGCAGGACATGCGCAACGGTTTGCACATGCTGACCGCGTTGTTGCACCGCGCCTGTTCCACCCCCAACGCCTACCGCTGAGGTCTGCCATGTCGAGTCGTTTGCACGCAAAGTCACGGCTGTTGGGCGCCCTGGAGGCGGCCGGCTTGTCTGCCCACGTGGTGGTCGAAGAGGGCACCGTCGGGATTGCCTCGCCGGTGCGCCTGGCCACCGAGTGGACCGGCTATACCGTCACCGCGCCATGGGGCCAGTGTTACGCCAAAGTCTTGCATGACGACATGCGCGCGCTGATCGACATCGAACGCACCGCCCGCGCCACCCAACTGGCGGCGGATTGCGACGTGACGCCCGGCGTGCGCCTGGTGGATGCGGCGGCCGGTGTGCTGCTGCTGGATGCCTTGCCCGCCAACGAATGGCGCTGGGCCCGCCTCGACGAATTGATGCCACCCCAGCGCCTGCAGGCGCTCTGGGCCCTGAAGAAACAACTACACGCCGGCACCTCGCCGGGCTTCACTCGTTCGCCGCTGCAAGACATCCAGCACCTGCGCGAGCTGTGCGTGCGCTACAGCGTGGCCTTGCCCATCGACCACGCCTGGATCAGCACCTGCATTGACCTGGCCTGGACCTCCCTGCAACTGAGCGCCAGCGACTCGGTGCCGCTGCACGGCGACGGCGTGGCGAGCAACGTGATGATCGGCCCGGACGGCGCCTTGCAACTGATCGACTTCGACTACGCTGGCTGCGGCGATCCCTGGTACGACGTGGCCATCAGCCTTAACGAGCTGTATGTCTTTGAAAGCGATTGGCGCGAAGGCATTGTCGCTTGGGCCGGCGAATGCCACGAAAGCGACTACGCCCGCTGCCGCTTGTACGCCTTGATCAACGATTGGTACTGGACCCTCTGGGGGCTGTGGGTGGGCGCTACTTCGGCGCGGCCGCTGGAGTTCTCCAAGGTCGGGCAGTGGACGCTGTTGCGCTGCCGCCAGGGTCTGCAAGACCCACGGTTTGAAGGTTGGCTACGTCAGGTACAGGAGGGGCAGGCATGAAAGCGTTAGGTGAGGCGTGTACGCCACAAGAGTGTCAGCTGGAAGCGGCGGTGCGTGGGGTTGCCAGTTGGGGCGGCAGCGGCATTCGTTATGAGCCGGTCAGCGGCGGGATCTCCAACACCAACTGGCGGGTGGAAGTGGCCGGGGTCGACACCGCGTATTTCTTCAAGGTGCCGGGGGTGGGCACCGAGATGTTTATCGACCGCCGCACGGCCCACGACGCCAGCCTCAAGGCCGCGCAAACCGGTTATGGCGCGCCGGTGTTTGCCTTCCTTGAAGAGTTCGGCGTGGAAGTCTTCGAGTTCATGGAAGGCTGGCGCGCCTCGTCCAACCACGACTTTCTCGACCGCGACGTGCGCCATAACGCGCTGCATGCCCTCAAGGCCTTCAACGACCAGCCACCGTTGGTGCAGACCAAAACCGTGTTCGACATGATCGCCGAGCACCAGCGCCAAGTGGAGCAACTCAACGGCTGCAAACCCGCCGACGATGCCTGGCTGCGCCGTCAATGCGACCGCGCCCGAGGCGTGCTGCAAGCCTCCGGCATGGATCTGGCACCCTGCATGAACGACACCCTGGCGGGTAATTTCATGCTCAATGACCGTCGGCAGATTCGCCTGGTGGACTTCGAATACGCCTCCAACAACGACCGGCATTACGAACTGGCGCTGTGGTTCGGCGAAATGTTTTTCACCGATGAAATGGAGCTGGCCCTGATCGAAGACTACTTCGGCCAGGTCACCCCGCAGAACCTCGCGCGCATCAAGTTGCACAAGGCCCTGGCGGACATCAAATGGTCGACCTGGGCGATGGTGCAGCACGCGGTGTCGCAGCTGGATTTCGACTTCTACAAATACGGCACCTGGAAGCACATGCGGGCCCGCAGCATCATCAACGATTCGCAATGGGAAACCTGGCTAAGACAGGCTTGAGCCTGCGCCGTACAACAATAATGCATTGAATGAAGTCACTTGGGCGCTGATTGGTGCCTGCGTTTTCACTGCTTGATTTTTGTTTGATCACACAAAAAACGATCCACAAATTCAAGGAGCACCCGACTCATGAAATCCGATAGCGCGCTACCCGGACGCCTGAAAAGCCAAATTTTCGGTGTGTACTTTTTCCTGTTGCTGATGCTCGCCTTATTCCCGCCGTTCTATTTGAGCGTGAGCGGCAGTACCGCGTTGGTACTGGGCATTCCGTTGCCGATCTTCTACTGGGTCGCCATTGCAGTCCTCGCCGGCCTGGGCCTGTGGGCGTTGTACGTCGCCGAGCTGAAGGCTGGCGAAATACCCGAAGAGGGGGATGCGCAATGATCAGCACCACCAGCGATGCCAACCTCTTTATCACCTTCGGCGTCATCGGCCTGTTTCTGGCCGGGATGATCGCCGTGCTGTACGCCACCAACCGCGAGAGCACGAGCTTTTCCGATTACGCCGTCGGCGGGCGCTCCTATGGGCCGTGGTACATCGCCATGTGTTACACCAACTCCTGGTGGCCGGGCTCGACCTTTACCGCGTTTTTCGCCCTGACCATCGGTGGCGCGCTGGGTTTCTACGGCATGGTCTACGCCACCCTTGGCGTGACGGCGATGTACCTGATGGCCCGCCGCGCCTGGACCTGGGGCCAGCGTTTCAACCTGCGCACCCAGCCGGACCTGCTCGGCATGCGTTTCAACAGTCCGGTGGTCAAGCGCGTCGCCTCGATCATCGGCATCATCTCGGTGTTCCCGTGGGTGGTGATGGGCATCCAGGCCTTGGCGATGCTGTTCCAGTTCGCCAGCTTCGGCCGCTGGGGCGTCACCACCTGCCTGATCGCCGGCGTGGTGGTGGTACTGGTGCGTCAGTACTGGACCGTGAGCATGGGCATGCGCGGGCTGATCATGACCGACATGTTCCAGGGCCTGATCGCCTATGTCGTGTGTGCGGCGCTGTGTGTGTTCCTGCTGTTCGGCGATCAGGCGTCGTTCTCCAACCTGGCGCACCTGCCGGCGAAGATGCTGCTGATTCCCGGCGCCAGCGGCACCGGCTATGGCCCGCTGTATATGTTCAGCCTGATTTTCACCGGGGTGATTGGCTCGATGTGCTGGCCCATGAGCTTCCAGCGCATCTACACCGCCAGCGGCGTCAAGGCGGTGAAGAAAGGCACGCTGTATACGATCCTGCTGGTGGGTGGTTTCTACGGGATTCTGATGCTGTTTGCCGCAGCCATCAGCCAGGACCCGAACGTCATCGCGCACCCGCAACAAGGCTGGTTCCTGTCACTGTTCGATATCGGCGGGCCGTGGCTGCTGGCGCTGGCGATCGTCATCGTGCTGGCGGCGAGCATCGGCCACGTCGACGGTTGCGTGCAGGTATGCGGCACCCAGTTCGCCAACGACCTGGCCACCTGGAACACCCCGCGTACCGACCGGCAACTGACGCTGCTGGCCAAGTCCGGGATGGTGGTGTTTATCGTCGCCGCCTCGGTGCTGGCGTACCTGACCTTTGATTACGCGCGGTTGCAGTTGCTGGCGCAGATTTCCTACCAGGGGATTATCCAGTTGGCGGTGCCGCTGTTCTTCGGGATCTTCAGCCGCCGCGGCAACAAGGAAGGCGCGATTGCCGGGATGCTGGCGGGGATTGTGGTGGCGATTGTGCTGACGACGCTGTACCCGGACGACATTCCCGGGCTGGGCTCGTTGACCAGCGGGATCGTCGGATTGGTGGTCAATGCCGGGATTTTTGTGGTGTGTGCGTTGGCGATCAAGCCGAGTGCGCAGGAGAGTGCGCGGGTGGAGCAGTTGTTTGAGATGGCGGCGCCGGGTCGCAAAGTGCCGATGGGGGTGACGCCGGTCCTGAACTGAACCCACCTCTCAAACCCAATGTAGTTCCAATGTGGGAGCGGGCTTGCTCGCGAATGCAGACGGTCAGTTAAAGCATCAGCGACTGATACAGCGCATTCGCGAGCAAGCCCGCTCCCACACTTTTGATTGTGTTTCTACACAGAATTCCCGTTTTGTCGCAGGCGTTTGTAGAGGGTATTGCGGCTGACGCCAAGCTCTCTGGCCAGGTGAGAGATATTCCCGCCCACCGCCTTCAGTCGCTCATTCAGGTCCAGACTGTCATCCACTGCATCACACACCGGCACCACCCCATTCAAATCCACAAAAAAATCATCCGGCAAATGTTCCACCCGAATCGGCTGCTCTTCCGCCATGGCCAGCGCCACCTGCAACACGCTACTCACTTGGCGCAGGTTCCCTGGCCACGGATGCTGTTCAAACAAGGCCAGCACCTCATGACTCAACCCTGCCCACTGGGTCGGTTCGCGATGCTGTTGCCACAGTTGCTTGAACAGCGCCTGTTTATCTGTGCGCTCCCGTAGCGGCGGGAGCTCCAGGGTCAGGCCGCCGATGCGGTAATACAGGTCTTCGCGAAAACGCCCGAGCTGTACCTGCTCCCGCAGCGAGCGGTTGGTGGCGGAGATGATCCGCAAATCCACCGGGTACAATTCGCTGCTGCCTACGGGCTGCACACACCGTTCCTGCAACACCCGCAACAGACGGGCCTGGGTCGGCAGCGGCATGTCGCCGATCTCGTCGAGGAACAGCGTGCCTTTGTCTGCCTTGCGGATCAGCCCGATGCTGCCTTTCTGGTTGGCGCCGGTGAACGCGCCTTTTTCGTAGCCGAACAGTTCCGACTCCACCAGTTCGGCGGGGATTGCTGCGCAGTTGACGGCGATAAACGCTTGTTGGCTGCGGGAACTGGCCCGGTGCAGGGCTTTGACGAACACTTCCTTGCCGACGCCGGTTTCACCGTGAATCAGCAACGGGATGTCTTTTTCCAGCAGGCGCTCGGCCTGGCGCACCGCCTTTTCCACCCGGGCGTCGCCGAAGTGCAGGGTCTTGAGGCTGATGGCGGTGGTGGCGGGTTCGCTGGCTTTTTTGGGTTCCACAAACACACGGGCCTGGACCGGCGCCTGCCTGGGCCGTTTCAACAGGCATTGGAAACGATTGCGCCCGGCGGCTTGCAACGAGAAGGGCAGGCCTTCCGGCTGGTTGAGCAGTTCCAGCAGCGAGACCTTGAACAGGCTGTCGATCAGCACCCGCGACAGGCTGATGCCCAGCAGGTTGTCCGCCCGGCGGTTGGCTGACAGTACCTGACCGCTTTCATCAAAAATCAGCAGCCCGGCCCACTGGCTATCGAGGTTGTTCAGCCCGGTGTTGAACGTCAGCTGGAAATGCTCACCGCGAAACAGGTTGAGGATCAGCCGGTTCTCCACGGTCTGGCTCATCATCTTGACCATGCCGAGGGTGTGGGAAGGCGGCAGGTAGCTGTCGCTGGACACATCCAGCACCGCGATGATTTCCCGCTGCGCATCAAAGATCGGCGCTGCCGAGCCGGTCATGAAACGGTTGGCCTTGAGGAAGTGTTCGTCGTGTTCGATATGCACCGCCTGGGCGCAGGCCAGGGCGGTGCCGATGGCGTTGGTGCCGCTGGAACGCTCCATCCAGCTGGCGCCGGCGCTGAAGCCACGGGCCAGCTTGGGTTCGATGAAGCGTTGGGTGCCCCAGGAGGTGAGCACCTGGCCCTGGTTGTCGGCGAGCATGATCAGGCAGTTAGAATTGCTGAGGATGTTCTCGTAGTAGGGCAGCACTTCCTGATGGGTGGTCTGCACGAGGGAATGCTGGCTTTCCAGCAACTGGCTGACACCGTCGGCGGGCAGTTGATCGAAGCTTGGCGTGCTCTGATGATCCAGGCCATAGGCTCGGCAGCGGCGCCAGGAGTCCTGGATGATGGCATCGTGCGCCAGCGGTGTGCTCATGGCGGTGACCCTGTCTTATTGTTGTTCTGGGCTCTATCTCTATCTACGTAGGAGCGAGCTTGCTCGCGAAAAACTTCAGGGCGCCGCGTTCATGCTGGATGAGCGCGTTATCGTTGACGTTCTTCGCGAGCAAGCTCGCTCCTACACAAAGTGTTGTTCAGAACTGTTCATTGTCAACCCGCTGATTGTTCAGTTGTTCAGCCTGACCTGTTCATTTCTGTTCAGAGACGAATCGGCTTTTTACCTAACCCGTTGACCGGCCTGGGTTTTGGATTTTTGGCACGGAACTCGCTCTGTGTTGTTCCTGCCAGAACCATTCCAATAATAAAAAGGTCGTGTCATGTCATTGACCCTGGAGCACGTCACTCGCGTTGTCGAAGGCCAGACCTGGATCGACGACGCCAACCTGCGTTTCGAAGCCGGTTCCTTCAATGTATTGCTGGGCCGCACGCTCTCCGGCAAGACCAGCCTGATGCGCCTGATGGCCGGCCTGGACAAGCCCGACAGCGGGCGCATCCTGATGAACGGCGTCGATGTCACGCAGAAACCGGTGCGTTTGCGCAACGTGTCGATGGTCTATCAGCAGTTCATCAACTACCCGACCATGACCGTGTTCGAGAATATCGCCTCGCCGCTGCGCCAGGCCGGTGTGTCGGCCGAGCAGATTCAGAGCAAGGTTCTCGAAACCGCGAAAATGCTGCGCATCGAGAAATTTCTCCAGCGTCATCCCCTGGAACTCTCCGGCGGCCAGCAGCAACGCACCGCCATGGCCCGGGCGCTGGTCAAGGACGCCGAGCTGATCCTGTTCGATGAGCCCCTGGTGAACCTGGACTACAAGCTGCGGGAAGAACTGCGCCAGGAAATGCGCGAGCTGTTCAAGGCACGCCATACCATCGCGATCTACGCCACCACCGAACCCAACGAAGCCCTGGCCCTGGGCGGCACCACCACGATTCTGCATGAGGGCCGGGTGATCCAGAGCGGCAAGGCGGCCGAGGTCTATCACCAGCCGCAAACTGTGCTGGCGGCCGAGCTGTTTTCCGAGCCGCCGATCAACCTGATGCCCGGGCGTATCAGTGGCAACGAAGTGAGCTTCGCCAACTTCGTGCACTTCCCGCTGAACGTCGACTTGCGACCCATCGGTGAAGGCGAGTTTCGCTTTGGCGTGCGTCCCAGCCATATCAGCCTGGTGCCGAGCAACGACGATGACTTGGAGCTGGCGGTGACCGTGGAGGTCGCCGAGATCAGTGGCTCGGAAACCTTCCTGCACGTGCGCAGCGAACACTTCCTGCTGGTGCTGCACTTGCCCGGGGTGCACGAGTACGACGTCGACGCGCCGATCCGCATCTATATCCCTACCCACAAATTGTTTGTGTTCGATGGCCAGGGACGTCTGGTCCAGGCTCCGGGCCGGCGTGTCGCGAGGGTTGCCTGATGGCCGAGATCCATTTGCAGAACCTGGCCCACAGCTACAGTTCAAAGCCAAACGGCCCCGAGGACTACGCGATTCGCGAGATGAACCACGTCTGGGAGCAGGGCGGCGCCTACGCCTTGCTCGGGCCGTCGGGCTGCGGCAAGTCGACCTTGCTCAACATCATCTCCGGCCTGCTCAGCCCGTCCGAAGGCCAGGTGCTGTTCGACACCAAGGTGGTCAACGAGCTGACCCCGGAAAAACGCAACATCGCCCAGGTGTTTCAGTTCCCGGTGGTGTACGACACCATGACCGTGTTCGACAACCTGGCCTTTCCCCTGCGAAACCAGGGCATGGCCGAGGCGAAGATTCACAGCAAGGTGCAGGAAATTGCCGAGGTACTTGACCTGCAAAACCTGCTGGGCAAAAAGGCCCGCAACCTCACCGCCGATGAAAAGCAGAAAGTCTCCATGGGCCGCGGGCTGGTGCGGGATGACGTGTCGGCGATCCTGTTCGACGAACCGCTGACGGTGATCGACCCGCACCTGAAGTGGAAGCTGCGGCGCAAGCTCAAGCAGATCCACGAGCAGTTCAACATCACCATGGTCTACGTGACCCACGACCAACTGGAAGCCTCAACCTTCGCCGACAAGATCGCGGTGATGTACGGCGGCCAGATCGTGCAGTTCGGTACGCCCCGGGAGTTGTTCGAGCGGCCGAGCCACACCTTTGTCGGCTATTTCATCGGAAGCCCGGGGATGAATCTGATTGAAGTGCAGGCAGAGGCGGGTGGCGTGCGCTTTGCCGGGACACACCTGGCGTTGCCCGAGGCGTTGCAGCAGCGCATTGACGAAACGCCCTACAAGAAGCTGCAGGTCGGCATCCGTCCGGAATTTATTCATGTGTGGGATGAGCACAATCCCGACGCGCTACAGGCGCAAGTCACCCATGTCGAAGACCTCGGCACCTACAAGATCATGACCCTCAACCTCGACGGCGCCCCGTTGAAAGTGCGCCTGGCCGAAGACAAACCAGTGCCCGAAGGCCAGGCGTCCATCAGCTTTCCGGGGCAGTGGCTGATGGTGTATGCCGACGACTACTTGCTGGAGGTGCAGCCATGAACAAGGTGCAGAACAACAAGGCCTGGTGGCTGGTATTGCCGGTGTTCCTGCTGGTGGCCTTCAGCGCGGTGATCCCGATGATGACCGTGGTCAACTATTCGGTGCAGGACATCTTCGACCAGTCCAGCCGCTACTTCGTCGGCGCCGACTGGTACAAACAGGTGCTGCTGGACCCGCGCCTGCATGACTCGCTGCTGCGCCAGTTCATCTATTCCGCCTGTGTGTTGCTGATCGAGATACCGCTCGGCATCGCCATCGCCCTGACCATGCCCACCAAGGGTCGCTGGTCGTCGCTGGTGTTGATCGTGATGGCGATTCCGCTGCTGATTCCGTGGAACGTGGTCGGCACCATCTGGCAGATTTTCGGCCGCGCCGACATTGGCCTGATGGGTTCAACGCTCAACGCCATGGGCATCAGCTACAACTACGCGGCCAACACCATGGACGCCTGGGTCACGGTGCTGGTGATGGACGTGTGGCACTGGACGTCCCTGGTAGCGTTGCTATGTTTCTCGGGGCTGCGGGCGATCCCCGATGTGTACTACCAGGCGGCGCGGATTGATCGGGCGTCGAGCTGGGCGGTATTCCGACATATCCAGCTGCCAAAGCTGAAAAGCGTGCTGCTGATCGCGGTGATGCTGCGCTTCATGGACAGCTTCATGATCTACACCGAGCCGTTTGTGCTGACGGGCGGCGGGCCGGGGAATGCCACCACCTTCCTCAGCCAGACGCTTACCCAGATGGCCGTAGGCCAATTCGACCTGGGCCCGGCGGCGGCGTTTTCGCTGGTGTACTTCCTGATCATCCTGTTGGTGTCCTGGCTGTTCTATACCGCCATGACCCACTCCGACGCCAACCGCTGAGGCCGCCAACATGAGCAAGCGCAAGCTGATCCCGCTGCTGGTCTACATCCTGTTCCTGCTGGTGCCGATCTACTGGCTGCTGAACATGTCCTTCAAGAGCAACACCGAAATCCTCGGCGGCCTGACCCTGTTTCCCCAGGACTTTACCTTTGCCAACTACAAGGTGATTTTCACTGACCCGAGCTGGTACACCGGCTACCTCAACTCGCTGTACTACGTCAGCCTCAACACGGTGATTTCCCTGAGTGTGGCGCTGCCGGCGGCCTACGCGTTTTCGCGCTACCGCTTCCTCGGCGACAAGCACCTGTTCTTCTGGCTGCTGACCAACCGTATGGCGCCGCCGGCGGTGTTTCTACTGCCGTTCTTCCAGCTGTATTCCTCCATTGGCTTGTTCGATACGCATATCGCGGTGGCCCTGGCTCATTGCCTGTTCAACGTGCCGCTGGCGGTGTGGATTCTCGAAGGCTTCATGTCCGGCGTACCGAAGGAAATCGACGAAACGGCCTACATCGATGGGTACAGCTTCCCCAAGTTTTTCGTGAAGATCTTCATCCCGCTGATTGGCTCGGGGATCGGCGTCACCGCGTTTTTCTGCTTCATGTTTTCCTGGGTCGAACTCCTGCTGGCGCGCACGCTGACATCGGTGAACGCCAAGCCGATCGCGGCGGTGATGACGCGCACGGTGTCGGCCTCCGGCATCGACTGGGGCGTACTGGCGGCGGCGGGGGTGTTGACCATCCTGCCGGGCATGCTGGTGATCTGGTTTGTTCGCAACCACGTGGCCAAGGGCTTTGCCCTGGGCCGGGTCTGAGGAGTCGATGATGGAATGGATGGCCTGGACCACCCCGACTGCACTGTTCTTTGCCGCAATCGGCCTGCTGCTGGTGGGCATGACGACCTGGGAATTGCGCTCGCCGAGTATCCCCCGGCGCGGTTTGTTACCGATCAGCACCACCCGTGGTGATCGCTTGTTTATCGGTCTTCTCGGCAGCGCCTACCTGCATTTGTTGGTGATCGGCGTAACCGGCTGGAGCATCTGGGTGGCGTCCGCGCTGTCTCTGGTGTGGCTGTTGTCTGTGATGCGTTGGGGCTAGCTGCCCCTTTTGAACCCCAAAACCAGGAGGTCTCTATGTTCGATAAAAACAATAAGCTGCGACATAGCATTTCATTGGCGGCCGTGCTGGCGCTCAGCGGGCTCAGTGCTGCGGCCTGGGCGGATGCTTATGAAGACGCTGCGAAAAAATGGATCGGCAGTGAGTTCAAACCGTCGACCCTCACCGAAGCCCAGCAACTCGAAGAGCTGAAGTGGTTTATCAAGGCTGCGGAGCCGTTTCGCGGGATGAAGATCAACGTGGTGTCGGAAACCCTCACCACCCACGAGTACGAATCCAAGGTGCTGGCCAAGGCCTTCAGCGAAATCACCGGGATCAAGCTGACCCACGACCTGCTGCAGGAAGGCGACGTGGTGGAGAAGCTGCAAACCCAGATGCAGTCCGACAAGAATATCTATGACGGTTGGGTCAACGATTCCGACTTGATCGGTACGCACTTTCGCTATGGCAAGACAGAATCCATCACCGACCTGATGGCCAACGAAGGCAAGAACTTCACTTCGCCGACCCTGGACATCAAGGACTTCATCGGTATCTCGTTCACCACCGCGCCGGACGGCAAGATCTACCAATTGCCCGACCAGCAGTTCGCCAACCTGTACTGGTTCCGCGCCGACTGGTTCGAACGGGCGGACCTGAAAGCCAAGTTCAAGGAAAAGTACGGCTATGAACTCGGCGTGCCGGTGAACTGGTCAGCCTATGAAGACATCGCCAAATTCTTCAGCGAGGACGTCAAGGAAATCGACGGCAAGCGCGTCTACGGGCACATGGACTACGGCAAAAAAGACCCGTCCCTCGGCTGGCGTTTCACCGATGCCTGGTTCTCCATGGCCGGTGGCGGCGACAAAGGCCTGCCCAACGGTTTGCCGGTGGACGAATGGGGCATTCGCGTGGAGGACTGCCACCCGGTGGGCTCCAGTGTGACCCGTGGCGGCGACACCAACGGCCCGGCGGCGGTCTTTGCCACGCAGAAATACGTGGACTGGATGAAGGCCTACGCGCCACCGGAAGCGGCAGGCATGACCTTCTCCGAATCCGGCCCGGTGCCATCCCAGGGCAACATCGCCCAGCAAATCTTCTGGTACACCGCGTTTACCGCCGACATGACCAAGCCGGGCCTGCCAGTGGTGAACGCCGACGGCACGCCGAAGTGGCGCATGGCGCCATCACCTGTCGGGCCTTATTGGGAAAAGGGCATGAAGAAGGGGTATCAGGACGTGGGTTCCTGGACCTTCCTCAAGTCGACGCCCGAGAAGCAAAAACTGGCGGCCTGGCTGTACGCGCAGTTCGTGACCTCGAAAACCGTCTCGCTGAAGAAAACCATCGTGGGCCTGACGCCGATTCGTGAGTCCGACATCAACTCCCAGGCCATGACCGACCTGGCGCCGAAACTCGGCGGGTTGGTGGAGTTCTACCGCAGCCCGGCCCGCGTGGAGTGGACCCCGACCGGCACCAACGTGCCGGACTATCCACGGTTGGCGCAATTGTGGTGGAGCCATATTTCGGAAGCGGCCAGCGGAGAGAAGACGCCGCAGCAGGCGCTGGACGGGTTGGCCAAGGATCAGGACGCGATCATGACGCGCCTGGAACGCTCCAAGGTGCAGCCGATTTGCGGGCCGAAAATGAACGAAGAACGGGATGCGCAGTACTGGTTCGACCAGCCGGGCGCGCCGAAGCCTAAGTTGGCGAATGAGAAGCCACAGGGCGAAACCGTCAGCTATAACGAGTTGCTGAAGTCGTGGGAGGCGGCGCGCAAGTAACCCAGGCGCAGCAGATCAAAAATGTGGGAGCGGGCTTGCTCGCGAAGGCGGTAGATCAGTCAGTAGATATGTGACTGACAGACCGCTTTCGCGAGCAAGCCCGCTCCCACATTGGGTTTGCGGTGTTTTCGAATTTAGTGTGGTTTCAGACAATCCAGCGCCTGATCAGCCAAGGTTCGGGCCATCTCGATGAGGTGCACGGTTTTTCTGAAGCGGCCAGCGGAGAGAAGACGCCGCAGCAGGCGCTGGACGGGTTGGCCAAGGATCAGGACGCGATCATGACGCGCCTGGAGCGCTCCAAGGTGCAGCCGATTTGCGGGCCGAAAATGAACGAAGAGCGGGACGCGCAGTACTGGTTCGACCAGCCGGGTGCGCCGAAGCCTAAGTTGGCGAATGAGAAGCCACAGGGTGAAACCGTCAGCTATAACGAGTTGCTGAAGTCGTGGGAGGCGGCGCGCAAGTAACCCAGGCGCAGCAGATCAAAAATGTGGGAGCGGGCTTGCTCGCGAAGGCGGTAGATCAGTCAGTAGATATGTGACTGACAGACCGCTTTCGCGAGCAAGCCCGCTCCCACATTGGGTTTGCGGTGTTTTCGAATTTAGTGTGGTTTCAGACAATCCAGCGCCTGATCAGCCAAGGTTCGGGCCATCTCGATGAGGTGCACGGTTTTTCTGAAGCGGCCAGCGGAGAGAAGACGCCGCAGCAGGCGCTGGACGGGTTGGCCAAGGATCAGGACGCGATCATGACGCGCCTGGAACGCTCCAAGGTGCAGCCGATTTGCGGACCGAAAATGAACGAAGAGCGGGACGCGCAGTACTGGTTCGACCAGCCGGGTGCGCCGAAGCCTAAGTTGGCGAATGAGAAGCCACAGGGCGAAACCGTCAGCTATAACGAGTTGCTGAAGTCGTGGGAGGCGGCGCGCAAGTAACCCAGACGCAGCAGATCAGAAATGTGGGAGCGGGCTTGCTCGCGAAGGCGGTAGATCAGTCAGCAGCTATGTGACTGACAGACCGCTTTCGCGAGCAAGCCCGCTCCCACATTGGGTTTGCGGTGTTTTCGAATTTAGTGTGGTTTCAGACAATCCAGCGCCTGATCAGCCAAGGTTCGGGCCATCTCGATGAGGTGCACGGTTTTTCTGAAGCGGCCAGCGGAGAGAAGACGCCGCAGCAGGCGCTGGATGGCTTGGCCAAGGATCAGGACGCGATCATGACGCGCCTGGAACGCTCCAAGGTGCAGTCGATTTGCGGGCCGAAATGAACGAGGAGCGGGACGCGCAGTACTGGTTCGACCAGCCGGGTGCGCCGAAACCTAAGTTGGCGAATGAGAAGCCACAGGGCGAAACCGTCAGCTATAACGAGTTGCTGAAGTCGTGGGAGGCGGCGCGCAAGTAACCCAGGCGCAGCAGATCAAAAATGTGGGAGCGGGCTTGCTCGCGAAGGCGGTAGATCAG